>NZ_JBBBBQ010000001.1:0-1390069 GCF_037120455.1 Allobosea sp. CCNWLY174
GAGAGCCGGCTGGTGCGCGATACGATCCTCGGCCATCTGCGCGGCCCGCTGCTGACCGCGCCGGGGCAGCAGGTCGCAGGCGCCTTCAGCGCCGATCTGCCCGGCCGCAAAAGCGGTGTCGTGATGCCGGCCCCGCTGCCGCAGCCGCGCTACGCCCTCTGGGGCACGGCCTTCGGCGGCACCGGCAACAGCGACGGCGACGGCAACGCCGCCAGCCTGAGCCGCCGCAGCGGCGGGGCCCTGCTCGGGGCCGACCTGATGGTCTACGACGCACCGGGCTCGTCGCTGAAGCTCGGCGTCGCCGGCGGCTACAGCCAGTCGCGCTTCGATCTCGATGCTAGGCTTTCCAGCGGCAAGCTCGAAAGTGGCCATGCCGCACTCTATGCCGGCGCCCGCTTCGGCAACCTTCGCCTCGATGCCGGCGCGGCCTACACCTGGTCGGAGAGCGACATCCGCCGCCAGGTCCAGATCCGCGGCTTTGGCGACCTGCTGCGCCTGCAGCGTCCGGGGCAGGTCGCGCAGGGCTTTGCCGAGCTCGGCTACGGCTTCGCCTTCCAGGGCATCGCGCTGGAGCCCTTCGCACAGCTGGCGCTGATCCGGGTCTCGACCGATGCCGGCACGGAGCGTGGCGGCGCGGCGGCCTTGCGGGTGCTCTCCAGTGACCAGACGCTCGGCTTCACCACGCTCGGCGTCCGCGCCGAGGCGCAGATCGGGGCGATGCCGCTGTTCGCGCGGGTCATGCTCGGCTGGCGCCATGGCTTTGGCGATCTCACCCCGCAGGCCCGCACCGCCTTCGTCGCCGGCACCACCCCGGCCACCGTCTTCGCCGCCCCGATCGACCGCGAGGCCCTCGTCGCCGAGGCCGGGCTCGACTGGCGGATATCGCAGGCCACCGCGCTCGGCCTGACCTACTCCGCCGCCATCGGGGAGCGCTCCAGAGACCACGCCCTCAAGGGCAGGGTCGAGATGCGGTTCTGAGGCAGGACGTCAAAAAACTGAATTCCGCCCTTGCGGACATTCGGAACAGTCGGCCGGAGCTATCGTCTCAATGTCGACCAAAAGCTGCCGAAGCATCGCGGGCGTCGAACTCAGAGGTGATCGCGATGGCGAGCTTTGTCCTGATACCCGGAGGCTGGCAGGGCGGCTGGGTCTACGAAAAAGTGGCTGAGCTGCTCGCTGCGCACGGGCACAAGGCCCTGCCGGTCACGCTGTCCGGCCTCGGTGACGCGCCTGCCCCGACGGCCAATCTCGATAGTCACATCGACGAGCTCGTCGATGTGGTGAGGGCGCAGCGCGGCGACGTGATCCTCGTCGGACAATCCTATGGCGGCATGGTCGTGAGCGGAGCGGCCGATGCCGTGTCGTCCCAGATCCGGGCGCTGGTCTATGTCGATGCCTATGTGCCTGATGACGGCGACTCGCTCTGGTCGCTGACGACACCGCGTTTCCGGGATGTCTTCATCGCGGGAGCGACGGCCGATGGCCTCACTTGCGCGCCGCCCGCCCATCTCGACCCGCGCTGCCGGCCGCATCCGATCGGGACCTTTCTCCAGGCGATCACTCTCAACGGGCGCTGGCGCGAGGTGCCGCGCAAGACCTTCATCGGCGCCTTCGGCTGGGAGGGAAGCCCGTTCCGGGATCTCCATGAACGCCTGAGTCGCGATCCGGAGTGGTCGACCTTCGCCTTCGATTGCGGGCACAACGTCGCACGGCTGAACCCGGAGGCCCTGGTCGAGGTTCTGCTGACGCAGGTTTGACGGCCTGTGATCGCTGCTAGCGCCCGATCACGCCGCGGCGGCGGAGCAGGAACAGGGTCAGCAGCGACGCGCCGAGGCAGGCGAGGGTGACCAAGCCGGCGCCAAGGTCCCATTCCACCCAGGGCAGGCCCTTCACATTGATGCCGAACAGGCCGGTGATGAAGGTTGCCGGCAGGAAGAGCGCGGTCAGGATCGAGAGCGTGTAGAGCTGCCGGTTGGTCTGGTTGGCCGAGCGCACGGCGATCTCGTCCTGGAGCAGCCGGGCGCGGTCCTGCACCGACTGGATGTCCTGGCGCAAGGTATCGACCCGCAGCAGGAGCCGGAGTGCTGCCGCCCGCACCGTTTCCGGGGCCGAGCGTCCTGACGGGGTCTCGGCGAAGCGCCGGAACAGCAAGTGCAGGCCGGCGAGCTGGCGGTGCAGCTGCACGGCCGAGCGGCGCACGGAGCCGACGCGCTGCGGACCGTCCTCCAGCCTGTCGAGCAGGATCTGGTCCTCGATGCTGTCGGTCTCGTCGGAGAGGCGCACGACTGCGTCGGTGACGTCGTCGATCAGATATTCGATGAGATGCTCGAACAGCTCGGCCGGAGAGCCGATCTGTTCGCCGGCATTGAGCGCCTCGACCGCCTTGCGGACCGATTGCAGCGCCTCACGCCGCCCGGTCAGCAGGAAGCGTTCGCCGACAGCCCAGGCGAGGGTGCCGACAGTGTCGGTACGGTCGACGATGTCGCGGGTCAGGTCGTGGGCAATGCCCCAGACCAGGCTGGCGGAATGGTCGAGCCGCTGATGCGTCTCGCGCGAGAGCAGGAGCTCGCGCGCCGCCGGCGGCAATTCCTTGCGCTCGTCGATCCAGGCCTGGGCCCTGGTGTGGACGAGGTCGAGATGCAGCCAGACGAAGCCGTCTTCCGGCGCCAGCGTCGGCGCTTCGTCGCGGGGGATGAGTCTCGGCGTGCCATCCGCAGTGAAGCGATAGGCCCAGACGATGCCGGTCTGCGAGTGGAGGTCAGGCAACATCGGAGTGTCGACCAATGCGATGACGATGCGCTCGCATCAGCACCGCCAGATGACGGTTTCACGACGCTCGCCGTCAGTCGCGGGCGATCGACCCCGTCGCGGCGATCTCGCGCGCCTGCGCCGATTTCGGAATCTTGCCGGGCGGCAGGAATTTCAGCGGCGTGCCGCCGGCCGCTTTCGGCGTCCTCAGGCCGGCCGGCGTGGCCGGTGGCTTGGGTGTGGTCGCGACCTTGGGCTCGCCGCCGCGCCATTTGCGGGCACCGATGTCGTAGCGCCCATCGCGCCAGGCGGCGAATTCGTGCTCGGAGCCGAAGAAGGCGTTGCGGTCGACGTCGCCGGTGATGCCCGGCACGCGGCCGGTCGTGGTGAATTGCCAGAACTCCCACTGCTTGCGCTCATAGCGATGGTGCAGCGGGGCGGCGGTCGAGCGCAGCCAGTAGGGATGGTCGTTGAACTCGCCTTCCAGCACATCCTCGTGGAAGGTGATGTCGGTATAGATGATCGGCTTCTTGCCGGTGTGCTCCTGCAGCCCTCTCAGCATCTCGCGGATCTTGGCGAGCGCCTTCTCGCGCGGGATCTTTTTGCCGCATTTGGCGGATTCGCCGTTCCACTCGACATCGAGCACCGGCGGCAGCGCGTCGGGATCGCGCGGGATATGGCGCTTGAACCAGCGAACCTGGTCCTTGGCCGGCCGGCACCAGTAGACGAAATGATAGGCGCCGCGCGGCACGCCGGCCGCCTTCGCCCCGGCCCAGTTCTTCCTGAACATCGGGTCGAGATGGTCGCCGCCCTCGGTCGCCTTGATGAAGGCGAAGCGGGTGCCGGCATCCTTGACCTTCTGCCAATCGATATCGTCCTGCCAGCGCGAGACATCGATGCCTTGGATCACGCGGCGGCGCGCATCGCGCACCCCGCCATGGGGATCGGAATCGCCCTTCTTGGGATAAAGCGCCAAAGCTGGCTCGGCACCGAACAGGCCGAGCAGGGCGCAGATCGCCAGCTGGCCGGCAGATTTCGCCCTGCGCCGCGCTTCTGGTCTGTTCTCAGCGCGGGGCGCCATGCTTGTCTCCTCTTCGCAGAAAAGGATAGGCGATGGGCGGGTTAAGAGGTGGTTAGCATTCGAGCGGCCGGCTTCAGGCTTGGTTAACCGGCGGGAGGCTGGCGATGGACGATTCCGGCGGCGAGGATCCCGGCAAGGGCAGTCGGGCCCTGGCCTATGGCGTTCATGTCCTGACGGCGTTCGGTGCCGCGCTCGGCTTCCTGGCACTCCAGGCCGTGTTCACCGGCGACCTGACCCAGGCTTTCGTCTGGCTCGGCGTGGCGCTGGTGGTGGATGCGGTTGATGGGCCGCTGGCGCGACGCTTCGCGGTCAAGGAAAGAGCGAAGCGTTATGACGGGGCGTTGCTCGACCTCGTCGTCGATTTCGTCACCTATGTCTTCGTGCCGGCGGCGATGCTGTTGCGGCCGGAGGTGATGGCGGCGCCCTATGGGGTGATCGCGGGCCTTGCCGTGACGCTGGCGAGCGCGCTCTATTTCGCCGACACCGGCATGAAGACCGACGACTGGTGGTTCCGCGGCTTCCCGGCGGTCTGGAACATCGTCGTATTCTACATCGTCGCCTTCGCGCCGCCGGCCTGGCTGGCGCTGGCGGTGATCCTGATTGCCACGGCTTTGATGTTCCTGCCGGTCGTGTTCGTTCACCCGGTGCGCGTGCGGCGCTGGCGCGGGCTGACGCTGGCCGTGCTGGCGCTGTGGGGCATCGCCGCGGTCGCGACGCTGTGGCAGGGGATGGTGCCGGATATCTGGAGCAAGGCCGGGCTTGCGCTGGCGGCCTGCTACTTCGTCGGGCTCGGCCTGGCGCGGGCCAGGATGCCGCGCGGATAGCCCTTATTCGGAATCCGGTCCGGGTCCTTCGCTCTCTACGACCTCGCCGAGCGGCGCCGGCTGGAAGGAGGCGGCCGCGACCGGCCTGCTCGCGCCCGGCATCATCGCTACTGGAGTATGCTCCGGCCCCGGGGTCGGCTGCGGCGGCACCTTGCGCTCGCGCGTCCAAGTCCTGGTGCCGATGTCGAAGCGGCCCTCGCGCCAGCCGGCGAATTCGCCCTCGTTGCCATAGAAGGCGTTGCGGTCGACATCGCCCTTGATGCCGGGGACGCGGCCGGTGGTGGTGAACTGCCAGAAGGCCCAGGGCCGATTGTTGTAGCGGACCTCGGGCTTGGCCGCGGTGGAGCGGATCCAGTAGGGATAGTCGTTGAACTCGCCTTCCAGGATGTCCTTGTGGAAGGTGATGTCGGTGTAGATCACCGGCTTCTTGCCGGTGAGCTGCTCGAGCTCGGTCAGCATCAACCGGATCTTCTCCAGCGCCAGCGAGCGCTCGACCTTCTTCGGGCAGGTCTTGGAGTGGCCGTTCCATTCGAGGTCGAGCACCGGCGGCAGCGCGTCGGGATCGTTCGGAATCTGCTGCTTGAACCAGACCGCCTGCTCATGCGCCGGGCGGCACCAGTAGACGAAATGATAGGCACCACGCGGCACGCCGGCGCGGCGGGCGCCTTCCCAGTTCCGCTGGAAGGCCGGGTCGACATGGTCGCCGCCCTCGGTCGCCTTGATGTAGACGAAGCGGGTGCCGGCGGCCTTGACCGAGGCCCAGTCGATCTCGCCCTGCCAGCGCGAGATATCGATGCCCTGGATCGGATATTGCCTGGCGGCATCGACGCCGGGATGGGGGCGGGCATCGCCCTTGGACGGATAATTGTCCAAAGCGACGCAGCCACCCAGAGCCGTCAGGGCGGCGAGCAGCGCGAAGGGGGCCAGAGACGAGGATTTCATGCGGCGGGCGATCATTTCCCGGACAATTGCGGAGAAAACTTGACGCCCGGTTTACGTTACCGGTTTTTTCGAGCCTGTCAGGTCCGATCAGGACAGGCGCAGCAGCACTGTCGCGATGCCGAGGAACGAGAAGAAGCCGACCACGTCGGTGATGGTGGTGACGAAGGTGCCGGACGAAATCGCGGGATCGATGCCGGCCTTGTCGAGAACCAGCGGCACGGCGACACCGGCGAGGGCGGCGATGATCAAGGTCGCGACCATCGCAAGACCGATGACGACGCCGAGCGTGGGATTGCCGAACCAGAAGCCGGCGACCAGCGCGGTGATCAGCGCGAAGGCGACGCCGTTGAGCACGCCGACGATCATCTCGCGCCGGAAGAACCGGGCCATGTTCCAGCTGCCGAGCTCGCCGGTGCCCAGCGCGCGGACCGCGACCGTCATCGTCTGGGTCGCGGCATTGCCGCCCTGGCTGGCGACGATCGGTGCGAGCACGGCGAGCGCGACCAGCTTGCCGAGCTGCTCCTCGAACAGCGCCATGACGGAGGCGCTGATAAAGGCTGCGACCAGGCTGATGAAGCGCCAGCGAAAGCGGCCGAGCGCAACCTGGCGCACCGAATCGGAAATCTCTTCTTCCGCGTCGACGCCGGCGAGCTGCTTGACGTCGTCGTCGCCGGCTTCCTCGATCACGTCGACGATGTCGTCGATGGTCATGACGCCGACGAGCCGGCCGGCTGCGTCGATGACAGGCGCCGCGACCAGATTGTAGCGCTGGAACATCCGCGCCACGTCCTCGACATCGTCGGTGGCTTGGACAACGCGGCGGTCGTCCTCGACGAGATCGATGACGCTGACCGGGCGCTTGCTGCGCAGCAGGCGGTCGAGCGGGACGGTACCGACGAAATGGTGGCTGGGGTCGGTCACGAAGATTTCGAAGAAGCGCTCGGGCAGGTCTTCGGTCTCGCGCAGGAAATCGATGGTGTGGCCGACCGTCCAGAACGGCGGCACTGCGATCACCTCGGGCTGCATGCGCCGGCCGGCCGAGCCTTCAGGATAGTCGAGGCCCTGCTGCAGCACCGTACGCTCGGCCGGCGTCAGCTTGTCGAGGATCTCGCGCTTGTCGGCCTCGTCGAGGTCCTCGAGGATGTAGACGGCATCGTCGGTGTCGAGATCGCGCACGCCCTCGGCGACGGTCTCGGGCGAGAGCTCGTCGAGAATCTCCTCGCGGACGGCGTCGTCGACCTCGGTCAAGGCGGCGAAGTCGAAATCGTTGCCGAGCAGCGAGATCAGCTTGGGCCGCTCATCCTGGTCGAGCGCCTCGATCAGGTCGCCGAGATCGGCTTCATGGAGTTCGGCGACGAGCTTCCGCAAGGCGGTGACGTCGGATAGCAGCACGGCCTGCGAGACCTGCTCGAGGAAGCGGGCGTCGATCGCGCCATCCTCGTCGCGGACCTTGCGCTCCGGCGTCTCGCCAGGAGCGGGCTCGGCTTCCACCATGGGTCGCTCCGCGATTCGAGGGCTGGAGAATTCAGGGGCAGGGGATTCGCGCCTGAGCGCGTCAGCGCCCTTGTGTCAGCGCCTCCGCCTGATGGCAACGCGTCACGGCGGGATTCGATGCATCCGCAACGAAAAACGGCGACCCTTGCGGATCGCCGTTTCGCGGACCTTCGTCCTAAACTGGTGCGGTCAAGAGGACTCGAACCTCCACGGGTCTCCCCGCTACCACCTCAAGGTAGTGCGTCTACCAATTCCGCCATGACCGCAGCGGCTCGGAGGTCACCGCGTGGTGGCCGTGAACTCCGGAGCGGCGCGGGTCTAGCAAAAGCCGTGAGCCGGGACAAGCCCTGTTCGGACAGTCTTGTTGACGAAGTTCGCCCGGCCGGAGATCGTCAAGGCACAACGCTGCCGCAAGCGCGCTCCATGCGCAGCCAGCTCAGCGATAATCCCCGCCAGTCTGCGCTCCCGCGCCGGCCATGAGCGGATACGGGAGGACGTCGATGCGCGCATGTTCCATTGCTCTGGCCCTGCACACCTGCCTCATGGCGAGCGCAGCGCAGGCCGCCTGTCCCGACGCGGCCGCGATCAGCGGCTTCTTCGCCGATTGGGAGGGAAAGCGCCCGGCCAAGGCCTTGCCCGTGACGAATCCCGAGGATGCGGCCTGTGCGCGCGGCAAGCTCGTCGCCGAGCTTCAGGGCAAGCTCGGCAAGGTCGTCGGCTACAAGGCCGGGCTCACAGCCAAGGCGGTGCAGGAGCGCTTCAAGGCCGATGGGCCGGTCAGCGGCGTGCTGTTCGAGAAGATGATTCTGAACGACGGGGCGAAGCTGCCGGCAGCCTATGGCGCCCGCCCGGTCTGGGAGGCCGACATGCTGCTCGTCGTCAAGGACGAGGGCATCAACACCGCCAGGACGCCCGAGGAAGCGCTGCGCCATATCTCCGGCATGCGCCCCTTCATCGAATTGCCGGATTTGGCGCTGGCGCCGAGCGAGACGCTCGACGGCACGCAGTTGCTGGCGATCAATGTCGCTGCCCGCTTTGGTGTCGCCGGCCCCGAGGTGCCGCTGAACGCCGATGCGGCGACCGTGGCGCTGCTCGCCGAGACCAGGATCGTCGCGACCGACGCGAGCGGGACAACGCTGGCCGAAGGGACCGGCGCCGCGACGCTCGGCAACCCGCTGAATTCGGTGATCTGGCTCGTGCAGGACCTGGCGAAGAGCGGCCGCAAGCTGGCGGCAGGCGACCTGATCAGCGTCGGCTCGTTCTCGCCGCTGACGCCGCCGAAGCCGGGCCAGCAGGTCACCGTCCGTTATGAAGGATTCGCGGGGACGCCGAAGGTCAGCGTCCAGTTCGAGTGAGTATCGCTCAGGCCCCGTCGGCGACGGTTTCGAGCGTATAAACGGTCGGGCGCATCAGCATCTCGGTGATCTCGACCGAGATGCGGCTGCCGGCGACGACGACATGGCCCTTGGCGAAGGGATGGTTGTTGGCGAGGATCTGGACCTCGTCGTTCTCGGTCGCGTTGAGCTCGATGATCGCGCCGCGGCCCATGCGCAGCAGCTTGTAGATCGGCATCTGGGCCGAGCCGAGCACGACAGTGAGCTCTACCGCGACGTTGTCGAGATCGGCCTTCAAAAGCTGCCTCCGCAGACTTAGCTGAAAACAATTCCACGAACTTGCCAGCGACGCGGAAACCGGCGCATGAGCAGCGGCGAAGCGACATGGGCGCCTGACCGGTTTCCAAGAGTTGAACAAACTAGGTTAAGCCAAAGTGAAGACCCGCGAGGCATTGTCGGTTTCGTTCCTGCCTGAGGCGGGTTCCGAGCCGGTGGAATGGGTGATCGCCGACGAGCCGGTCGGCTATGAGGCAGCCGTCACCGAGATGGAGGCCCGTGCCGCTTTGATCGCGGATGGCGCTGCGCGCGAGCGCGTCTGGCTGGTCGAGCATCCCGCGCTGTACACTGCCGGCACCTCGGCCAGGGACGAGGACCTGCTGACGCCGGAGCGCTTTCCCGTGCATAGGACCGGCCGCGGTGGGCAATTCACCTATCATGGCCCCGGCCAGCGCGTGGCTTACGTGATGCTCGACTTGAAGCGGCGCGAGCCCGACCTGCGCCGCTTCGTCTCGGCGCTGGAAGCCTGGCTGATCGGGACGCTCGGAGCCTTCAACATCCGCGGCGAGCGGCGCGAGGAGCGCGTTGGCGTCTGGGTGCGCCGGCCGGAAAAGGGGCAGGGCGCCGAGGACAAGATCGCAGCGCTCGGCATCCGCGTCCGGCGCTGGGTCTCGTTCCATGGCATCTCGCTCAATGTCGAGCCGGAGCTGGCGCATTTCGACGGCATCGTGCCCTGCGGCGTCTCCGATCAGGGCGTGACCTCGCTGGTCGATCTGGGCCTGCCGGTGACGATGCCCGAGGTCGACAGCGCGCTCAGGGCCGAGTTCGAGCGGATTTTCGGGCCTACGGTGGCCGTTCCCTGACGTTTACCTCGCGTTGACCATCCGCCGGGATGCTTGCCCCGTGACGAAACCATGGGGACGATGACGATGAGGATCATCTTCGCGGGCTGCCTGGCGGCCCTGCTTTCAGCCTGCACCACCACCGAGGAACGCATCGCCGGCGCTGCTGCCGGCGCCGGAACCGGCGCGATCATCGGCGGACCGATCGGCGCCGTCGCGGGCGGGGCGGTCGGCGCCTTCGCCGCTCCGACCGTGACCGGCTCGGTCAAGCGGATGCGGGAATAGCGTTCCGGTCAAATCGCGCACGGCGCATCTGCGCGCCGTCGCCTGTTTGCCTTTTGGCTGCGGCGCGCCATAACCCGCACTGAAGAATTATCGTGAGGGAGCGCGCCGTGGCGGTCATCGAGAGCAAGGTCGATCTCAATTCGGCCGAGGCGCGCACCAATGTCGCGGCCTGGAGCGCGCTGCGCGACCAATTGCTGGAACGGCGCGCGACCGCCGCGCTCGGCGGCAATGCCCGCTCGCGCGAGCGCCATACCTCGCGCGGGAAATTGCTGCCCAGGGAACGCGTGCTGCGCCTGCTCGATCCCGGCTCGGCCTTCCTCGAGATCGGCTCGCTCGCCGCTTACGACATGTACGACAAGGACGTGCATGGTGCCGGAATGATAGCCGGCATCGGCCGGGTCGCCGGGCGCGAGGTGATGGTCGTCTGCAACGACGCCACCATCAAGGGCGGCACCTATTACCCGATGACGGTGAAGAAGCACCTGCGCGCCCAGGAGATCGCGCGCGAGAACAGGCTGCCCTGCATCTATCTGGTCGATTCGGGCGGTGCGAACCTGCCGCACCAGACCGAGGTCTTCCCGGATCGCGAACATTTCGGCCGGATCTTCTACAATCAGGCGACGCTGTCGGGGCTCGGCATCCCGCAAATCGCCGTGGTGATGGGCTCCTGCACCGCCGGCGGCGCCTATGTGCCGGCAATGTCGGACGAGACCGTCATCGTCAGGAATCAGGGCACGATCTTCCTGGGAGGCCCGCCGCTGGTGAAGGCCGCGACCGGCGAGGTCGTCTCGGCCGAGGACCTCGGCGGCGCCGATGTCCATGCCCGGCTCTCGGGCGTCGCCGATCATTATGCCGGCGACGACACCCATGCGCTCGCGATCGCGCGCCGCATCGCCAGCAATTTCAACAGCGTCAAGCGGCCGGACATCGACCTCGCCGAGACGGTCGAACCGCTCTATGGCGCGGACGAGCTCGACGCCGTCGTGCCGACCGATCTGAAGAAGCAGTACGATGCCCGCGAGATCATCGCCCGGCTGGTCGACGGCTCGCAGCTCGACGAGTTCAAGCCGCTCTACGGCTCGACGTTGGTCACGGGCTTTGCCCGCATCCACGGCATTCCGGTCGGCATCATCGCCAATAACGGCATCCTGTTCTCGGAGAGCGCGCTCAAGGGCGCGCATTTCATCGAGCTCTGCTGCCAGCGCCGTATCCCGCTGCTGTTCCTGCAGAACATCACCGGCTTCATGGTCGGGCGCGAGGCCGAGACGCGCGGCATCGCCAAGGACGGCGCCAAGCTGGTGACGGCGGTCGCCTCGGCCCGCGTGCCGAAAATCACCGTGCTGGTCGGCGGCTCGTTCGGTGCCGGCAATTACGGCATGTGCGGGCGCGCCTACTCGCCACGCTTCCTGTTCGCCTGGCCGAACTCGAAGGTCTCGGTGATGGGTGCCGAGCAGGCGGCGAGCGTGCTCGCGACCGTACGCGGCGACAATCTCGAAGCCGAGGGCAAGCCCTGGAGCGCCGAGGACGCAGAAGCCTTCAAGGCGCCGATCCGCGACAAGATCGAATCGGAAGGCTCGCCTTATTACGCCACCGCCCGGCTCTGGGACGACGGCATCATCCTGCCTTCCGAGACGCGCCGCGTGCTGGCGCTCGCCTTCTCCGCCTGCCTCAACGCCGAGGTGCCGGAGACGCGCTTCGGCGTGTTCCGGATGTGATCATCGGGCGTCATGCCCGGGCTGGACCCGGGCATCTCAGGCAAGGTGAGACTCCAACGAGTACCTGATCGTCCTGAGATTCTCGGCTCTGCGCTTCGCTTCGGCCGAGAATGACGCCGGGGTAGCGTTACCCGAACGACGCTTCCAGCATCGCCAGATAATCCGCCGCGCTGGCCTGCCGTGGATTGGTCGCGCTCGAATGGTCTTGCGTCGCTGCCTCGGCGATGGCCGGCAGCACATCGCGCGGCACGCCCATCTGCGACAGGGAGCCCGGCAGGCCAAGGCGCTGCGTCAGCCCGGCGACCCAGGCGGCGAGGTCGGCGTCGGCGGAGAGGCCGAGCACGCGGCGCATCTCGGCATATTTCGCGCCGGAGGCCTGCTCGTTGAAGCTCAGGACCGCCGGCAGCAGCACGGCGTTGAGCGTGCCGTGATGCAGCGAGACCTGCTTCAGGCCACCGAGCGGGTGGGAGAGGGCATGGACGGCGCCGAGCCCCTTCTGGAAGGTGAGGCCGCCCTGCAGGGCCGCCATCAGCATCTCCTTGCGGGCCTCGCGGTCGGAGCCGTCTTTGGTCGCCCGCTCGATATTGAGCGCGGCGCGCTTCAGCCCGTCGAGCGCGATCGCCTCGGCTGGCGGGTTCTCTCGCGGGCTCAGATAGGTCTCGATGCAATGGGTCAGCGCATCCATGCCGGTGGCGGCGGTCAGCATGGCCGGCAGACCGAGAGTCAGCTCGGGATCGCAGATGGCGAGCTTCGGGATCAGGTGCGGCGAGATGAAGCCGAGCTTGCGGCCGTCCTTCAGCGTGATCAGCGCGGCGCGGCCGACCTCGCTGCCAGTGCCGGCGGTGGTCGGCACCGCGATCACCGGCGCGACCTTGCCCGTCACCTTCGGGATGCCGCCGAGGATCGCGGCATAGGTTTCGAGCGGGCCGTCATGGCCGGCGAGCAAGGCGACGCCCTTGGCGAGGTCGATCGGCGAGCCGCCGCCGATGGCGACGAGGCCGTCGCAGTCGTGCTCGCGATAAAGCGCCAGCGCGGCTTCGACCGCTTCCTCGGTCGGGTTGGTGGGAGTGTCGACGAAGAGCGGGGCATTGCCGAGCAGCGGCGAGGCGGAGCGCAGGCGCTGGATCAGGTCGGTCGCTGCCAGGCCGCGATCGGCGACGATCAGCGGGCGCGCGATCTTCAAGTCGGTCAGGCCGGGGGCGATGGTCTTGAGCTCGCCGAAGCCGAACTGGACGGTGGTCAGATAGGTGATCGTCGCCATAAAGTCCTCCCGCCCGCTCAGCTTTTCGGGCGGGCCTGCTTTTTGTCGCGCGCCTGGGGCAGCGGCGCCAGCCCCAGAGCCCCGACGCAGACGCAGAACACCCCGGCACCCAGCGCGATAAAGGCATGGCTGCGCTGCCGGCCGGCCGAGCCCGCATAGGATTGGACGATGCGGCCATCGATGGCGGCTTCGTAGATTCGCAGACTGGCCGGGTCGACGAGGAAGCGGACCTGGCCGCGCTTCAGGCTCTCGATCTCGGGGATGAGGACCTTGGCGACCGGCCTGATCACGACCTTGCCGCGATCGGGCAGGGAGGCGTCGACATACTGGGTATAGTAACTGTCGGGGTTGCGCCCGCTGAGCTCGATCAACACCTGCCGGACCGGCAGGGGCGCTTCCAGCTCGATCGCGACGAGCCGGTCGCGTGTGACGGGCAGGATGCCGTAGCCATAGGCGAGGAAGACGAGGCCAAGGGTTGCGACCCCCGCCCACCAGAATGGCCCTGTTTCCGCCTTCTCAGCCGCCATTGGCTTCGCCGGCGCCTTGCCGTTCGCGCCAGTAGCGCGAGGCCAGCGGCCACAGGTGCCAGATTGCGCCGGCAAGCAGGCCGAAGCCGAATAGGAACGAGCGCCGTGCGCCGCCGGTCAGCGTCTCGGCGGTGTCGTCATAGGCGAGGAAGGTCTTGCCGCGCGAGGTCGCCTCGTAAACCAGCTGGCGATCGGGATCGACCAGGAAGCGGACCTGCTGGTCTCGGTCGAGCCGGTCGATGTCGTCGACCCAGAGGCCGCGGGCGGGCCGGTAGAGCCGCCGGTAGTTGTATCGCCCGTCGTCGCGGATAGCGGCGAGCCAGAGGTCCTGCGTGCGATAGGTCGTCGTCCCGCGGCGCCCCGAGCTGACGCGGATCAGCGGCGTGCTGTAGCTCATCGGGCCGACATGGTCGGCGACGAAGAGGTCGCCGCGCGCCAGCGGCAGGGTGCGCCAGCCGGCAACGAGCAGCCAGAGGCCGAGGACGAGGGAGATCGCGGCGCCGAGCCAGTTCCAGAAATCCGGCGGTTTCGCAGCCTCTGCCATCGCGTCTCCGGATCAGTTCTGCTCGATCGTAACACGCTCCTTGGCGGTGTCAGAGGCCGTGCTGCTCGCCCGCCGCTCGAGCACGAGCAGGGCAAGGCCGGCGGCGATGATCAGCGCGGCGCCGAACAGCATGGCCGGTGTCGGCCAGTCGCCGAAGACGAACCAGCCGAAGACCAGCGCCCAGACGATCAGCGTGTACTGATAGGGTACGACAACCGAAGCCTCGGCCAGCTTGAGCGAGCGCGTCACGCAGATATGCGCGACCATGGCGACGATGCCGAGCAGGCCGAGCAGGCCGAGATCGGCGAGACTCGGCGTCACCCAGCCGAAGGGCAGGAGCAGAAGACCCATCACCAGCGCGCCGAGCGTCTGCCAGAACACCAGCGTGACGTCGGGCGTGCCGCGTAATTGCCGGCCCGTGATCATCATCGCCGCGAAGGAGAAGCTGCCGACCAGCGCGATGATCGCCGGCAGGGAAAAGCTCTGGCCGGACGGGTTGAGCGCGATCGCGACGCCGACGAAACCGGCGACGACCGCAAGCCAGCGCCCGGCATCGACGCGCTCGCCTAGCAGCAGCGCCGCCAGAACCACCGCCCAGACCGGCGCCGCCAGCCAGAGCGTCATTGTGTCGGCGAGCGGCAGATAGGACACTGCCCAGTAGAACAGCGCGACCTCGCAGGAGCCGAGCATGACGCGCAGCAGCTGCAAACCGGGCCGCTCCGGCCGCAGCGTGCGCTGCACACCCTGCTTCAGGACGAAAGGCACGATCACCAGCAGCGCCGCAGCCGAGCGCAGCAGCAGCACCTGGCCGACTGTATAGGTCGCGACCAGCCATTTCCCCATCACGTCGTTGATCGAGAACAGGAGGATGCCGAGCAGCATCATCAGGATGCCGGCGAGCGTGGCGTTTCGGCTGGGCATGGTCTCGTGGGAGGCGGCGTACGGGGCGCCCTTCATGACCTGCAACCGCCGCAACCACAAGCGACGTGCATGCAAGGGGAGGGCGCGCCATCGGTGTGTCCCATATTTTTGCATTGACTTAATTAAGTGATACATTAAATAAAAGCCATGGATCGCTTCACGGCCCTGGCTGACCCGACCCGCCGCCGCATCGTCGAGATGCTCGGCCGGCGCGCCATGGCGGCCGGCGAGATCACCGCGCAGTTCGCCATGAGCGCGCCGGCGATCTCGCAGCATCTCAAGGTGCTGAAGGAGGCGGGGCTGGTCAGCGTCGAAGTCAGCGGCCAGCGCCGGATCTACCGGCTCGATCCCGACGGGCTCGATGCCTTCGATGCCTGGGTCCGGCAGGTGCGCGGCTTCTGGAATGCCGGGCTGGACCGCCTGGAACGAGAACTCGCAAAGCCCGACGACGACTGAGGAGAGGCGTGATGAACGAACATGGCGTGGTCCTGGAGAGCGGCGCGGTCCGCTTCGAGCGGCTCCTGCCCGGCCCGCTCGAACGGGTCTGGTCCTATCTCACCGAGTCCGACAAGCGCGGCACCTGGCTGGCCTCGGGCGAGATCGAGCCACGCGTCGGCGGCAAGGCCGATCTTCTGTTCAAGCACTCGCAAATCACCAGCGAGCCACCGCCCGAGCGCTATCGCGAGATGAACGACAAGGGCTGGCCGTCGAAGGGAACCGTCACGCGCTACGAGCCGATGACGGTGCTGGCGATGACCTGGCCGGGCGAGGGCGACGCAACCTCGGAGGCGACCTTCGAGCTCATCCCCGAGGGCGACAAGGTCAGGCTGGTGCTGACGCATCGCAAGCTCGCCGGCAAGGCCGAGATGATCGACGTCTCCGGCGGCTGGCACGCCCATCTCGGCATCCTGGAAGACAGGCTCGCCGGCGATCCGCCACGCGGCTTCTGGTCGAAGATCGAAGGGCTCGAGGCGGACTACGCCGAGCGGTACGCCGATCAGCCGGACTGACAACGGTCGATTTGCGCTGGTTTTGACCGAGCGGGTGAGCTGCTCTCCCGCTCGTGACTTGGTCCTAGGGTGTCGGATCGGCTAAACTTGCTCCGTTGCAACGGAGTATGTCCGTCATGTTGATCAAGCGTCGCGCCGGCTGGGAGATGCCCGAAAGCCAGGCGACACCGGAAGCCGTCTTCCTCAATCGCCGGCAATGGCTCGCCGGCAGTGCCGGCGCCATCGCCGGTGCCGCCTTGCCGCAGGCCGCCGGTGCGCAGGGTGCCGATCCGACGCTCGACCTCTACCCTGCCAAGCGCAACGCGGCCTACACGCTCGACCGGCCGGTGACCGACGAGGAACTGGCGGCGAACTACAACAACTTCTACGAGTTCGGCACCTCCAAAGAGGTGGCCGCCGCGTCGAAGCGGCTGGTCACGCGGCCCTGGACGATCACGATCGACGGGCTGGTCGAGAAGCCGTTCGAGATCGGCTTCGACGACCTGATCAGGAAGGTCACGCTGGAGGAGCGGCTCTATCGCTTCCGCTGCGTCGAGGCCTGGTCGATGGCGGTGCCGTGGACCGGCTTCCCGCTGAAGGAGCTGGTCGCGCTGGCAAAGCCGCTCTCGGGCGCAAAATACGTCCAGATGCAGACGTTCATGAATCCCAAGATGGCTCCCGGCCAGTCGCAGCGCTGGTATCCCTGGCCCTACACCGAGGGGCTGACCATGGCCGAGGCGACGCATGACATGACGCTGATGGTGACCGGCATCTACGGCAAGCCGATCCCGACCCAGCACGGTGCGCCGCTGCGGCTGATCACGCCGTGGAAATACGGCTTCAAGTCGGTCAAATCGATCAGCAAGATCAGCTTCGTCGCCGAGCGGCCGAAGACCTTCTGGGAGGGTCTTCAGGCCTCGGAATACGGCTTCTGGGCCAATGTGAACCCGGAGGTCTCGCATCCGCGCTGGAGCCAGGCCAGCGAGCAGGTGCTGGGCACGCGCGATCGCAAGCCGACGCTGCTGTTCAACGGCTATGCCGAGCAGGTGGCCGATCTCTACAAGGGACTGGAGAAGGAACGGCTCTGGGCGTGAGCCGGGCTTTCTCCCTTCCCAACCAAGTTATCCTGGACAAGCGGCGATAGCCGCGCCGATCCGGGATCCATTCCGGAGCCTTTCCGAAAAAGGTTCCGGAATGGATCCCGGGTCTACGCTTCGCTCCGCCCGGGACGACAAATGATGGAGACGGCAGGAATCGGGTGCCCTGGAGCCCGCTGCCGCGCTATCGTCCGTTCATGCAGAACTTCTGTCTCTTCACCACCGCGATCGGCACCTGCGCCCTGGTCTGGCAGGGCGAGCGCATCGTCGCGGCGCAATTGCCCGAGCGCGACGAAGATGCCGCCCGGCGGCGGCTGGGGCGGCGCTTTCCAGACAGCGTCGAGGCCGAGCCGCCTACCTTCGTGCGGCAGGCGATCGCCGAGGTCGTGGCCCTGTTGGCCGGCGAGCAGCGCGACCTCTCGCATCTGCCGATCGATCTCTCGGCCACGCCCGAATTCAACCGGCGCGTCTACGCCGTGGCATTGGCAATCCCGCCCGGCGAGACCCTGACTTATGGCGAGGTGGCGGCGCGGATCGGCGAGCCCGGGGCGGCGCGGGCCGTCGGTGTCGCGCTCGGCCAGAACCCGATCCCGATCATCGTGCCCTGCCATCGCGTGCTCGCCGCGGGAGGCAAGACCGGCGGCTTTTCGGCCGATGGTGGCGTCGAGACCAAGCTCAGGATCCTGACGATCGAGAAGGCGCGCACCAGCGCCGAGCCGTCACTGTTCGGCGATCTGCCGCTGCAGGCGCGGCTGCGGTAAAGCAGGGCCCGCTGCTGTGCAGCGAGCCCGTTCGGTGTCGGCCGTCAGTTCTTCGCCAGGCCCAGATCCTTCAGCACGCCGTTGCCGCGCTCGCTGAAGGTCTTCACATAGTCCTGCAACTGCGCCGGCGTGTCCCAGACCGGGGTGATGCCGCGATCGGCCATGCCCTTGCGGACATCCTCGCGCTTCATCGTGCGTTCTGCCGCCTCGTAGAGGATCTTGCGGCGATCGGCCGGCACGCCCTTGGGGGCGGCGATGGCGAACCAGTTCTGATAGGTCCAGTCGAGGCCGGCTTCCTTGGCGCTGGGCACGTCGGGGAAGTTCGGGTGACGCTCCTCGGTCATCATCAGGATGGTGCGCACGCGCCCGCCGTCGAGCATCGCCTTGGCTTCGATCGGCGAGCCGGTGAAGGCGGTGATGCCGCCGGCGGCGAGATCCTGCAGCGCCGGAGCGCCGCCATTGCTCGGCACCCAGCGGATCTGGTCGGCCGGCAGGCCGGCCGCCTTCATCAGCCCGCCCGAGGCGATGTGCCAAGAGCCGCCGGTGCCGGTGCCGGACGAGGTGAAGGTGCCCTTCGGGCTCTCCTTCACCGCCTTGAGGAAGTCGGCCACGGTCTTGTAGGGCGCGTCCGCCTTGACCGTGACGCCCGCGGGAATCAGCGAGACGCGCGAGAACATGTCGACGCTGTCGACCGTCAGGTCACCGAGGCCGAGCGTCTTGAAGAACGAGAGCTCCGGGCTGACGCCGCCGATGGTGTAGCCGTCCGCCGCGCCGGTCGCGATCGCGGTATGGCCCGTGACGCCGCCGCCGCCGGTGCGGTTGATGACGTTGACCGGCTGCTTCAGCTCGGCCTCGAGCCCGTTGGCGAAGATGCGCATCACCGCGTCCATGCCGCCACCGGCCGCCCAGGGCACGATCAACTGCACCGGCCGATCCGGGAAGGCGAAGGCCGGCGCCGCGCCGATCGCGAGCGTGGCTACAGCCAGAGCGAACCTGCGGAAACCCTTCATCGTACTCCTCCCATGCTTTGTCATTGCCGAGCTTGTCCCGGCTTCTTGCATGCAAGGAGTAGAGCGCTCTTGTTTCAGCGGCAAGGGTGTATGCGGAATTTTGTATGCAGGACATGGAGGCCCGCTGCCGTCAGCGGACAACGGCTACGGAAACGCTTGGGTCTTCAAGGTACTCGACGCAGGGAGACCAGAAGGCCCGCTGTGACCAGCGTCACGCCCAGCGCAACGAAGAGGCTGGGCGCCTCGCCAAGGAAGACATAGCCCGCAATCGCAGTCAGACCGGGTACGGCGGCGGTGAAGAGCGCAACCCTGGCGGCGCCCAGCAGTGAGACGGCCCGCGTGTAGACGAAGATCGAGACCGCCCCGATCAGGACACCCTGAAACAGACCTTGGACCAGGAGATCCTGCAGCGAGGCGCGAAACAGCATCTTGCCGGGCAAGACGGCGTAGATCGGCAAAAAGGCGAGCGCCGAGACGACTGCGACGATCGCTGCGGCACGCGTCGCCGGGAGATCGAGCTGGTTCACGTAGAGCCCGTAGCCCGACCAGCACAGCGAGGCTGTCAGCAGGCAGGCATCTCCCAGAAGCAGCCGCCAGGACGCGTGCCCGAAGCCATCCCAGGCCATTGCGACGATGCCGAGGCCGATGACCACCAGCCCGATGGTCTGTCGGCCTTGCGGCAGTCTGTTCGTAACGACCCACAGCAATATGGCGGTGGTCAACGACAATGTGCCGTGCAACAGGACGGCACCGTGCGACGCGGGCGTGAGCGCAAAGCCGGCATAGGCGAACAACGCGAAGCCGAGCCCGCCCAAGATCGACAACGCCAGGGCTTGCGCCGGCCGCAAGCCGCTGAAGCCATGCTTCAGCGCGATCGGCAGCAACAGCAGCCCGCCGATGCCGAAGCGCAGCGCCGCCATATCCGGCAGGGTCAAGGCGGTCGAAAGCCCGGCTCTCGACACGAGGACGAAGCCCGAGAACAGGAGCACGACAAGGCAGGCGTAGGCGATGGCTTGCACGTGGCCGGCTCCTCGCCGGGCTCTGTGCCCGGATCTGGCCAACCTGCAGCACCGAAAGCGATGGCGATATTCACTAGCGGGTATACTTGCGCCGAGTGCCACACGAGCCGGTCAGAAGGCCTGCGCAAGGCCGGCCCCTCGGCAAGGCACTTGCTATTCGAGACGCATGGCGACCTCATCTGCCGCGGCTGGACGATTGCGAGATGGGCGAGGACGATGGTTTCGGTGAGACGGCTCGTTCCGGCGGAGTGGCGCGAGGCCTTTCCGATCGTCGTGCAATTGCGGGCAGCGCTCGACGAGGCGGAGTTCCTGCACCGCGTGCGGCGGCAATCCTTCTCGGGCTACGAGCTGGTCGGCGCCTTCCGTGACGGCGCACTGGTCGGCGTGCTCGGCATGCGACCGGTCCATACGTTGTCGCGCGGGGCGCATCTGCATGTCGACGACCTCGTGGTGGACGAGCGGGTCCGCAGCGGCGGCATCGGCCGGGCGCTGCTCGCCTTCGCCGAGGCGGATGCAAGGGCGCGCGGCCTCAACGCGGTCTTCCTCGATGCCAGGCGCGAGGCGATCCCGTTCTACGAGCGCGAGCGCTACGCCTTCCATCCGGCGCCGTCGATGAAGAAGCTGCTCGGCGGGTGAGGCGGCCGCTCACAGCGGGATCGTGGTCGTCTCCTTGGCAGTCTTGTTCACCACCATGGTGTAGTAGCGCGTGACGTTGCTGCCTTCGCCGAACAGCAGCTCGCAGAGCGCCGTCACCTCGCCCATGTCGGCCACGCGAAGCATCAGGATCACATCGGTCTGGCCGGTGACGCCATAGGCCTGGACGACGGCCGGTTGGCGCGCCGCCAGTTCGAGGAAGCGACGCCGGTTCGGCTCGTCATGCCGGGCGAGCTCGATGGCGATG
Source organism: Allobosea sp. CCNWLY174 (assembly GCF_037120455.1). Taxonomy (NCBI): domain Bacteria; kingdom Pseudomonadati; phylum Pseudomonadota; class Alphaproteobacteria; order Hyphomicrobiales; family Alloboseaceae; genus Allobosea; species Allobosea sp. CCNWLY174. The sequence continues at coordinate 20,572 of NZ_JBBBBQ010000001.1, forward strand.
ATCACCTTGAGGCCCTTGCCGCTCCTGGTTGGATCGAGGATCGCGACGGTTCGCAGGATCAGTCCGGCCGCTTCCAGCCGCCTGATCCGGCGCAGGCAGCTCGATGGGGCGAGCCCGACCTCATCGGCCAGCTGCGCATTGGTGCGCGAGGCGTCGGCCTGGAGCAGGTTCAGCAGCGTCCTGTCGATCCGATCCATCGCGGGCATCTCCGGCGAGCCTCGTGCAATAAAATTGCATATAGCCGGCGATTTTGACCACCACCAAGCATGCATCGGCGCTAGCGTCCCGGCACCAATCGAGGATTGCCGCCGATGCCGCTCCAGACCCAATTCCAGCGCAAGACGATCGGGACCTTTGCCGTCTACCGCGAGCTCGTCGTGGTCATGGTGCCGATCGCGATCGCGACTCAGGCTCTGGCCGAGTTCGGGGTTATCAAGGCCGTCTCGCCCTGGCTGGCGCCGGCGATGCAGCTTTTCGGCCTGCCGTCGGAGCTGGCTCTAGCTTGGCTGACTGGTTTGCTGGTCGGGATGTGGGGCGGGGTGGTGGTCCTGTTCACTTTGGTGCCGACGCTGGCGCTCAGCAGCGCCGACATGACGGTGTTCTCGGCCCTGCTGCTGCTGGCGCATGCCATCCCGGTCGAGCAGCGCATCGTCGCCAGGGCTGGGCCGAATTTTTGGGCGACGTCGATCATCCGCATCGCCGGGGCGATGGCCTTCGCCGCGCTGCTGCACCAGCTCTTTGCCGCGACCGGCTGGCTGTCGCAGCCGATGGCCCCGGTCTGGACGCCCGCGGCGGGCGAGGGCGGCTGGCTCGGCTTCTCCTACGGGCTGGCCAAGACACTGGTCGTGATGCTCGCAGTTCTGCTCGTTCTGACCTGGGTGATGGAACTACTCAGAGCGGCAGGCATCCTCGATGTGCTCTACAGGGCACTCGCTCCGCTGTTCCGTCTGGTCGGCCTTAAGCCCGAGGCGCTGCCGTTCACCACTGTCGGCCTGTTGCTCGGCATCTCCTATGGCAGCGGGCTGATGCTGGCGGAGGTGCGCCGGCAGCCGATCGAGCCTCGGCAAATCTTCATCGCCAGCGTCTTCATGGGCTTCGCCCACAGCCTGATCGAGGACACGCTGATCATGGTGGCGCTGGGGGCCGATATCGCCAGCATTCTGGCCGGGCGGCTGATCTTCGCGATTGCAGCGACCGCGGCGATCGCTTTTGTCCTCGACAGGTTTTCGGACGCGCCGGTCGCGGCGAGTGACTCCGCGAGCCGCTCTTAGCTCAGACTGAACGCCTCATGGATCGCGCTCTGGACGCCGCCGCCCATGATCGGGCCGCCGCCGGCGACGTGGATGGCGTCGCCGACCAGCGCCGCCCCCAGTCCATGGCGCGGCGTCAGCATCGCGGCGTATTGCTCCCAGCCGTCGCTGGCGGGGTCATAGGCCTCCATCTGGCCGAAGACGCGATTGGTGCCTTCGCCGCCCATGATGAAGACCTTGCCGCGATAGAGCACGGCGCCATGGCCTGAGCGGGCGGTCGGCAGCGGGTTGCGCGGCGCCCATTTGTCGGTCGCCGGGTCATAGGCGTGGTGCAGGTTCGAATTGGTGTGGAAGCTGTCGACGCGCCCGCCGATGACGTGGATCAGCTGTCCGATCGCCAGCGTCCCTGTGTGGTCGCGCGCCGTCGGCAGCGGCGTGCGCTCGCTCCAGGCATCGGCCTTGGGATCGTAGACGCGGTGCCAGTTGACCGAGGTCTTGCTCTCGGTGGTGTCGCCGATCGCGCCGCCGATCGAATGCAGCAGGCCGTTCAGGCCGACGATCGCGGCCGAGCCGACGGGGCGGGGTAGGGGCGCGATCTCGGCCCATTTGTCCGCCTTGGGATCGTAGACGAAGCAGCGCGGATGCGGCTTGCGGTTCTGCTCGAGGAAGCCGCCAATGGCGTAGAGTTTTCCATCGAGGAAGGCGACGCCGACATGGTTGGCTCCCTGCGGCAGCGGCGCGCCGTCAGCCCACTTGTCGGCCTTGGGATCGTAAGCATGATGGTAGGCCCGGTCGGTGCGCTGCTCGCCGTAGCCGCCGACGATATGCATGCGGTCTTCATGCGCCGCCGCCCAGGCCATTTCGGAGCGCGGCAGCGGCAGCAGCGCCTTCATGCTCCAGCGGCCGGGATTGGCGGCCTTGGGTGCTGGTGAATCGAAGACGTTCTGGGAGGCGGCGAGCTCGGGCTTGCCGATCCGGCCGGGCTGGTTCAGCCGCTCGTAATGCCCGCCATGCTGCTCGTGCCCGGGCTGCTGGGCGAGGGTGGGGGCGGCGAGACCGGCGGCCCCGGCGGCGATGAAACTGCGGCGGCTCAGGCTGGTCATGATACGTCCTCCCATGATGAACCTACGGCTGGCAGGGGCGTTGGCAATGGGCGCCGTCGGCGTGCAAGCTGGCGACGGAATCACGACCTGGTGAAAGGCGAGCCGCATGACGCGCTGGCAATGGCTTCTGGCGCAGTTCACGCGACGGCTCTGGGTGCGCTCGGCCCTGTTCTCGCTGCTCGGTGCGCTGACGGCGCTCGTGGCGATCTGGCTGAAGCCGTTCATTCCGCCGGCCGTCTCGGTCCGGATCGGCGCCGACGCCGTCGATAATGTGCTCGGCATCATGGCATCGAGCATGTTGGCGGTGACGACCTTCTCGCTCGGCGCCATGGTCTCGGCCTACGCCGCTGCGGCGACCGGCGTCACGCCACGGGCGACGATGCTGCTGCTGCAGGACACCAAGGCCCAGAACGCGCTCTCGACGTTCATCGGCGCCTTCCTGTTCAGCATCGTCGGCATCGTGGCGCTCAGCACCGGCGTCTATGGCGGCGAGGGGCGCGCCGTCCTCTTCATCGCGACCATCGCGGTGATCGCCCTCGTGGTGGTCACCCTGCTGCGCTGGATCGAATACCTTTCGCGCCTCGGGCGGCTGGGGGAAACGACCCGGCGGGTGGAGGAAGCCGCAGCCGAGGCGTTACGCGAGCGCCGGCGGAAGCCGCATCTCGGTGCCTTGCCGCCACCAGCCGGGGGCATGGCGGAGGGCGTGCCGATCCTTGCGAGCGAGACCGGCTATCTCCAGCATCTCGACGTCGCAGCGCTCGACAAGCTGGCGCAGGCGGCCGGCGGGCGCATCGACGTGCTGGTACTGCCCGGCGCATTCGTGGCGCGTGAGAGCATCCTCGCCCGTTCGAGTCGCCGGCTGGCAGATGAGCAACTCGGGGCCGTGCAAAAAGCCTTCAGCATCGGCGACATGCGCTCGTTCGACCAGGACCCGCGCTTCGGCCTGTCGGTCCTCGCCGAGATCGCCTCGCGGGCGCTGTCGCCGGCGGTCAACGATCCGGGTACCGCGATCGACGTGATCGGGCGCGCGGTGCGGATCCTGTCGATTTGGGCCGGGGAGGGCGCGCAGGAGGAGCCGGTCTACCGGCATGTCACGGTCCCCGGCCTCGACGAGCACGACCTGCTCGACGACGTGTTCACGCCGTTGGCGCGCGACGGAGCCGCCCTGGTCGAAGTCGGCATCAGGGTGCAGAAGGCGCTCGCCATCCTGGCAGCCACCGGTTCGGGCCGGCTGACGCCAGCTGCGCTGCGCCACGCCGAGCTCGCGGCGGCACGTGCCGTGGCGACGCTGACGTTCGAACCGGACCGGCGCGCAGTGGTCGACCTTTCCGCAAGGGTGCGCGCTGCGGCGAAGCTGGGCAACTGAGCCGGCACGCAGCGCGGGCATCGCGGTTGCGCGGCGGGTCCGCTTCAGCATACTGCATGCGCTGTTATCGTGCGGCACTTGAAACGGTTGAAATTGTAAAAAGACGAGGAAGCGCATGTCTGGGCATAACAAGGTCGCGATCATCACCGGTGCCGGCTCGGGCGTCGGTCGGGCCGTCGCCATCGCCTTCCTGAAGGACGGCTATCGCACCGTGCTGGCCGGGCGCCGCACCGATGCCCTCGAAGAGACGATCACGCTCTCGGGCGCGCCGGCGGCGCAGGCGCTCGCGGTCTCGACCGACGTGACCGACAAGACGTCGGTCGAGGCGCTGTTCGCTGCCACCAAGGCGAAGTTCGGCCGCGTCGACGTGCTGTTCAACAATGCCGGCGTCAATGCGCCGGGCGGCGTGCTGCTGGAGGACCTCTCGCTGGAGGACTGGCAGAGGGTGGTCGACACCAACCTGACGGGCCCGTTCCTGTGCACGCAGGAGGCCTTCAAGGCGATGAAGTCGCAGGAGCCGCGCGGCGGGCGCATCATCAACAACGGCTCGATCTCGGCGCAGGTGCCGCGGCCCAACTCGGCCGCCTACACCGCGACCAAGCACGCCATCTCCGGCCTGACCAAGACCGCCTCGCTCGACGGGCGCAAATACGACATCGCCGTCGGCCAGGTCGATATCGGCAATGCGCTGACCGAGATGGCCAAGAAGATGACCACTGGCGTGCCGCAGCCGGACGGCTCGATCAAGGTCGAGCCGGTGATGGATGTCGACCATGTCGCGACCACTGTCCTGCATATGGCCGGCCTGCCGCTCGAGGCCAACATCCTCTTCGTCACGGTGATGGCGACCAAGGCCCCGCTCGTCGGGCGCGGCTGAGGGGCACGCCCCCACAAGCGCCGGCGCCGTGAGCGGCGATCCGCTGTCGTCCTGGTCGGGCCAGTCCCGGCCGTCCACGGCTTGCGACGAGCGGTTTTTGCGCGACACTGTCCGGGGCGACTCGGGAGTGCCGCGCTTGTCAGCCTTCGATGCCTCGGAACAGCGCGAAAGCGCGGATGGTGGGCGCAAGGCCGACCATGACGGGCACGGCGTTCGCATCGAGAGCGAACCCGGCCACGCCGCGCCGGTCGATCCGAAAGTCGGGCGCGCCTATCGCCTGACGATCTGGGGCATCGCGCTCGGCATCCTGATCTTCGCCGGCAATGTCGTGCTCTGGGCGATTGCCGTGGGCAACAACCAGCTGTTCAAGGACGGAGTCGACTGGGTCTACGACGTCGCGCTCTACGGCATCGCGGCGCTGGTCTTCGGCCGCGACGAGCGGGCCGAGAAGCTGGCGGCGCTCGCCATCGGCGCGGTGATGGCGGTCGCGGGCCTGCACACCCTCTACGACCTCTGGGACAAGATCCTGCGGCCGCGGCCGATCGAGCTCTTCACGCTTGGCTTCTCGGCGGCGAGCGCGATCCTGATCGCCTATCTGATCATCGGCGTGCTCTGGCGCTTCCGGGCCGAGACCAACCCGGTGATCAAGGCGACCTGGCTGTCCTCGCGCAACGATGCGATCTCGACCACGGGCTTTGCGCTGCTCGGCCTTGCCGCTCGGCTGCTCCCGGTGCGCTGGCCGGAATATCTGTTCGACCTCTTCGTCGCCTTCCTCTGCTTCCAGGCGAGCTGGGCGATCTGGCGGGCGACGAAACAGACGCAGGATCGGAAGAAAACCTCATCATAAGACAGGGGTCTGTCGTCCCGGGCGACCGAAGGGAGACCCGGGACCCATGCCTGAACCTCCTTCGGGAAGGCTCCGGAATGGATCCCGGGTCTCCGCTGCGCTCCGCCCGGGATGACCCAAGTAGGGAGGCATGAGAAGAAACTTCTCCTCCGACCAAGGTCGTACGACCCAGTTCTTCCGCCTTGATGGCAAACAAAAAAATCCTGTCCGGCTTCTCCGGCGAGCCGCGTGGCGAAATCATGGCAGCCCCTGCAATTCATGCCGAAACGCGCCGATAGCCCGGCTCTTTCGGCGCCAAGGAGCGCCAGAATGTCCGTCCTGTCTCTCATCCGCCACGGCGTGGCTGCACTGGCCGCGAGCCTCGTGCTCGGCGGCGCGGCGCTGGCACAGTCCGGCCCGCTGGTCTCGACCGAGTGGCTGGAGAAGAACCTCAGCGATCCCAAGGTCAGGATCATCGAGGTCAGCGTCGAGCCCGGCATCTACGAGCGTGGCCATATCCCCGGCGCGCAGAACATCGCCTGGCATACCGATCTGGTCGAGACCGTTTCGCGCGACATCGCCGGTCCGGAGAAGTTCCAGACGCTGGCCCGCAAGCTCGGCGTCGACAAGGACATCACCGTCGTCCTCTACGGCGACAACAACAACTGGTTTGCTGCCTGGGGCGCCTGGGTGTTCGACATCTACGGCCTGCGCGACAACGTGAAGCTGCTCGATGGCGGCCGCAAGAAATGGGAGCTGGAGAAGCGCCCGGTCGCGACCAATCCGGTGCCGGTCAAGGCCTCTACCTTTGCTGTCGGCGAGCCGAACAAGGCGCTGCGCGCCCGCCTCACCGACGTCGTCGCCAGCGTCGAGAAGAAGTCGGACGCCCGCATTCTCGATATCCGCTCGCCCGACGAATTCTCCGGCAAGATCATCGCCCCGGCCGGCTTCCAGGAACTGGCGCTGCGCGCCGGCCATATCCCCGGCTCGGTCAACGTGCCGTGGGCGCGGGCGGTCAACCAGGCCGACGGCACGCTGAAGTCGCCGGAAGAGCTGAAGAAGCTCTATGCCGAGGTCGGCATCGACGGCTCCAAGCCGGTGATCACCTCCTGCCGCATCGGCGAGCGCTCGAGCCACACCTGGTTCATCCTGACGCGCGTGCTCGGCTACCAGGCCGCCAATTATGACGGCTCCTGGACCGAATACGGCAACGTCGTCGGGCTGCCGATCAGCAATCCGGCCGGCACAGTCTGGGGCGGCAAGTAAGCTCCCTGATGAGTATCTCCGACGATAGCGGCGCGCTGGACTATGAGCTGGCGCGCCGGCAGGCGGGGGGGGAGCCGATCAGGCTGCCGCCCCTGCGCTACATCGCTGCAGCGGTCGTCGCCGTAGCGATCGCAATTTCCATCTATCTGGTCGGGCGCCATGGCGATCCGGCGCCGCAGCTCCAGCTCTCGCTGATTTTGGGCGCTGCCTTCGGGTTCGTCCTGCAGAGGGCGCGCTTCTGCTTCTTCTGCATCTGGAAAGACTGGCTCGACCGGCGCGATCCGCGCGGGCTGCTCGGTATTTTCACAGCGCTGGCGGTCGGGCTTGCCGGCTACACGCTGATCTATGGCGCCTGGCTGCCCGATCCCACAGGCACGCGCCTGCCGCCGACGGCGCATATCGGCCCGGTCGGCCCGGCGCTGCTGCTGGCGGGGCTCGCCTTTGGCGCCGGCATGGCGATCTCCGGCTCCTGCATCAGCGCCCATCTCTACCGGCTGGGCGAGGGCTCGCCGACTTCGCCCTTCGCGCTGATCGGCGCAGGCCTCGGCTTCATCCTCGGATTCCTGAGCTGGAATGAGCTCTATCTCCTGACGATCTCGGAGTCGCCGGTGCTCTGGCTGCCGCGCCAGCTCGGCTATGGCGGGGCGCTGCTGGCCGGGCTTGCCGTGTTCGGGGCCGCGGCCTGGTGGCTGCTGCGGGCCGGCAGGCCGAGCGAGCAGGGTGCATCGGAGAACGCGCCAGCCGACCCAATCGCCGCGATTGTCCTGCGACGCTGGCCGGCCTGGCTCGGCGGGCTCTTCGTCGGGCTGATTGGCGTCGCAGCTTATCTTCGCCTGTCGCCGCTCGGCGTCACCGCCGAGCTCGGCTCGCGCTCGCGGCAATTGGCGACCGGGTTCGACTGGTTGCCGGCGCGGCTGGAAGGGCTCGACAGCTTCCGCGGCTGCGCCACCCTGATCCGCGACGCGCTGCTGACTCCGAACGGGCTCTTCGTCGCCGGGCTGGTCGCGGCCGCCTTCGCCGCGGCGCTGGCGGCGGGCGAGTTCAAGCCAAGGTGGCCGACCGGCGGGCATGTGCTGCGCGGTCTGGTCGGCGGCGTGCTGCTCGGCTGGGGCACGGTGTTCGGGCTTGGCTGCACGGTCGGGACGCTCCTCTCGGGCATCTCGGCCGGAGCGGTCTCGGGCTGGGTGTTCGCGCTCGGGCTGGTCGTCGGGACGACGGTGACACTGAAGGCGGGGCGGCGGATGCGGCTGTTGGATTGAGGCGCGGTACCCATCTGCCACTTGCGCAACAAGGCGCAGACATGGGGGCAGGCTGGGCTATAACGGTGGCATCGGTTCGAGGATGTCCCCGAGGAAGCTTGTATGTCGATTGCCGCCAAACTGCCCTCCATCCTGATCGCCAATCGCGGCGAGATCGCCTGCCGGGTGATCCGCACCGCCAGGCGGCTCGGCCTGCGCACGATCGCGGTCTATTCCGACGCCGATGCGCACGCGCTGTTCGTCGAGATGGCGGACGAGGCTTATCGGATCGGCCCGGCGCCAGCACGCGAGAGCTATCTCGATGCGCAGAAGATCCTCGCGGTCGCCAAGCAAGCCGGCGCGGCCTGCATCCATCCGGGCTATGGCTTCCTGTCCGAGAATGTCGAATTCGCCGAGGCCTGCGCCGCGGCCGGCATCGTCTTCGTCGGCCCGCCCGCCTCCGCCATCAGCGCCATGGGCCTGAAGGATGCGGCCAAGGCACTGGTCGAGAAGGCGGGTGTCCCGGTCGTGCCGGGCTATCACGGCGCCGAGCAGGGCGTCGATTTCCTAAGCCAGGAGGCCGAGCGCATCGGCTATCCCGTGCTGATCAAGGCGGTCGCCGGCGGCGGCGGCAAGGGCATGAAGAAGGTTGATCGGCCCGAGGACTTCGCCGATGCGCTTTCCAGCGCCCAGCGCGAGGGCAAGAACGCCTTCGGCGATGCGCGGGTGCTGGTCGAGAAATACGTGCTCTCGCCGCGCCATGTCGAAATCCAGGTGTTCGGCGACAGCCATGGCAATGTCGTCCATCTCTACGAGCGCGACTGCTCGCTGCAGCGCCGCCACCAGAAGGTTATCGAGGAGGCGCCGGCGCCGGGCATGACGCCCGAGGTGCGCGCCGCCATGGGCAAGGCGGCGACGGAGGCGGCCAAGGCGGTCGGCTATGTCGGCGCCGGCACGGTCGAGTTCATCGCCGACGGGCGCGACGGCCTCAGGGCCGACCGCTTCTACTTCATGGAGATGAATACCCGCCTCCAGGTCGAGCATCCCGTGACCGAGGCGATCACCGGGCTCGATCTGGTCGAGCTGCAGCTCAAGGTCGCGGCCGGCGAGCCGCTCGGCTTCACCCAGGATGACGTTCGCGCCGAAGGGCACGCCGTCGAGGCGCGGCTCTATGCCGAGGATCCGGAGAAGGGCTTCCTGCCGTCGACCGGCAAGCTCTGGGCGCTGCAATTCCCGCAGAGCGAGGACATCCGCATCGATACCGGCGTCGAGGCCGGCGATTCGGTGACGCCGTTCTACGATCCGATGATCGCCAAGGTGATCGCCCATGGCCGCACCCGCGACGAGGCGCTCGACCATCTCGCCTTCGCGCTCGGCGAGACCATCGTCGCCGGGCCCCGCACCAATCTCGCCTTCCTGAAGAAGCTGGCCGAGGCCGAGGGGTTCCGGAAGGGTCCGTTCGATACCGGTTTCATCGAGCGCAATATCGAGGCGCTCGGGGCCGAGCCGCAGCCGCTCGATGCGGCCGCGGTCGCGGCGGCGGCGCTGCAACTGGAAGAGGAGCGGCAGGTGGCGCTGCTCGACCTCGCTATCGAGCGGACCGGCGATGAGGCCAAGTCCCCCTGGCTCGACGCCGATGCCTTCTCGATCATGCCACGCCCGGCGCTTGGCCTGCCGCTTTTGGTCGATGGCGAGCGGATCGAGGCCAGGATCGAGTGGAACGGCGACGCAGCGCGCGTCTCGTTGCCTGGCCATCCGCTTGATGAGGGCGAGCACGAGGTGACGCTGGCCCGCGCCGAGGCAGGCACCTATCTCGCGCTGCATCGCGGCCGCCAGACCTCCGTCGCGCTGTTCGATCCGTTCAGCGTCGATCTCGATGCCGTCGCCGGTGCTGGCGGCGTGATCAAGGCGCCGATGCACGGCAAGCTGATCGCGCTTTTCGTCACGGCCGGGGAGGCGGTGGTGAAGGGCCAGCGGCTCGCCATCGTCGAAGCCATGAAGATGGAGCATGTGCTGACCGCCCCGCGCGACGGCACCGTCACCGAGCTCGGCGCCGAGCCGGGCGCGCAGGTGGCCGAGGGCGCGAAGGTGGTCGTGCTCGGGGAGTGAACCTAGAGCCCCTTCCTTCCCTGTGACGGCTTCAAGCCTTCGGGCTTGGTGCGAAGCGGTAATGGATGATGTCCATGACCACGGCCTCTTCGCGCGTCCGATTGCGATAGCCGTGCCGGCGGTCGGCTGGGAAGCGCAGCGACTGGCCCTGCCTGAGCGGCCGCCACTCCTCTTCGACCAGCAACTCGACCTCGCCGTGCTGGACGGTGATGTGCTCGACGACGCCGACGTCGTGCGGCTCCGAGATGCTCTCGAAGCCGGGTGCGAAGGTGAGTTCGTAGAGCTCGAAGCCGAACCTCGCCTCGTAGGGAAAAACAAGAGCCCGCTGCATGCCTTCCTGCGACGGGCGCACGCGCAAGTCGGCGGCGTCGCGCAGAAGCAGCACGTCGCCGCTCCCGCCATCGGCCTCCAGCAGCGCGGTCATGGGAACCCCCAGGCCCGTGGCGAGCTTCCAGAGCGTCGCGATCGTCGGTGCGGATTCGCCCCGTTCGATCTGGCCCAGCATCGCCTTGCTGACGCCGGTGCGCGCCGCCGTCTGGTCGAGGCTCCAGCCGCGGTCGCTTCGGATCGACTTGAGCAGCTTCGGGGTATCGACCGGGCCAACGGGCTTCATAGCAGGAGCTCTCCAGTCTGTGCGTTATTGCGCACGGAAAGTTTGTGCGTTAAAGCGCACGCGTCGTTCCTACCATCTGGCCGAAGGCTTGTCCCATGCAGCCGAACACCAGGCTCGACCTCGACCGCATCCGGCAGGCGCAGCGAGAAATTTCGCCGCTGTTTCGCGATACGCCGCAGTTCCAATCTCAGACACTCGGCGAATTGCTCGGCTGCGAGCTCGTCATCAAACTCGAGACTGCCAATCCTATCGGCTGCTTCAAGGGACGCGGAACCGAAGTCGCGATGGCGCGGCTCGCCAGGAGTTCAGGCCCAAAAACTGCGGTTTGCGCCAGCGCCGGCAATCTTGGCCAGGCGCTGGCCTATAGCGGCCGGTCGCGCGGCATCGACGTCATAGTGATCGCGGGGAGGGGCGCCAATCCCGGCAAGATCGAGCGCATCCGCCGGCTGGGCGGAGCGGTCGAGCTGGTCGAAGGCGATATCGAGACTGCCCGCGAGCGGGCGCGGGAGATCGCGGCTGTTGGCGCAGCGTTCCTGATCGAGGACAGCGAGAACCTCGACACCTGCGAGGGCGCGGCGACGATCGGGCTCGAGCTCGTCGAGGGGGCAGGGCGTATCGATACCGTGCTGCTCGCGCTCGGCGGCGGTGCGCTGGCCACCGGCGTCGGCCATGTCATGAAAACCCTGTCGCCAGCGACCGAGATCGTCTGCATCCAGCCGAAAGGCGCGCCGGCCCTGGCGCTGTCGTGGCGCGCCCGCTCGGTCGTGACGACCGAGAGCACCGACACGATCGCCGACGGCGTCGCCGGGCGGTTTCCGATACCGGAGGTGCTCGACGACCTCATCGCCCTCGCCGACCATGTTCCGCTGGTCGAGGAAGCCAGCATCGTCGAGGGCATGCGGCTGCTCTACCGGCATGCCGCGCTCGTCACCGAGCCCTCGGCGGCGCTCGGCATCGCCGCAATGCTGGAAGACCCGGAGCGCTATCGCGGCAAGCGCGTCGCCACGGTTATCTGCGGGTCGAATGTCCTGCCGGAGCGGTTCAGCGCCTGGATGCGGGATTAGAGCGCGTCCAGCGCGACGATCGCCCGCTCGGCTACGGCGAGATTGATCTGCGCCAGAGGGTCCTCGTCTTCGTCGAACCAGGCGGTCGAGAGTCCGCACCAGGCCAGGATCCACATCAGGAGTCGGCGGCGCTCCAGCCCGGATTTCGCCAGCACGATCTCCAGCCGGCGCTCGAAGCGGCCGGGCAAGACCGCGACCGGCGGTTCGGGGTCGGCGAGATCGGGATCGCAGAACAGGATCGTGTATTCGAAGGCGCGATCACCGATCACCGATTTCGGATCGATGGCGAGCCAGCCCCTGGCCTCGAAATCGAGGACGTTGTCATGGTGGAGGTCGGCGTGGAGCGGCACGATCTCGCGCTGCGCCGGAAGCAATTCGTTGGCGACTGTGGCCGCGCGGGCGAGGATGCCACCGTGCTGCCGAGCCATCGGGAAGAGGTCCTTGAACCAGGTTTCCAGCGGGATCAGGCCTGAGGGCGCCGGGCCGCGCGGCTTCTGCAAAGCGGCGATGGCGTCGCAGAGGATGGCCGTCGCCTCGTCATCGCCAGTTGCACCGCTGCGGGCCAAGGCGGCGAGCGAGTGCTTACCGGTGGCGCGCTCGATCAGCATGGCCTCGCCATTGTCGCTGCGGGCAAAGAGGCGGGCGGCGCCGTCGCCCGCCCAGTAGTCGAGCGGCAGGTAGCCGCGCCGTTCGTCCTCGACTTCGGGCAGCTTCAGCATGGCCGGCTGACTCTGGTGCAGGACGGGCAAAAGCTGGCTGGCATGCGTCCTGATCGGCTCGCCGGCGGGGTCGAGGTTCCAGCGGATCAGCCAGGGCGAAAAGGCATTGGTCGGCATCGTCGGTCGTCTATTCCGTCATTGCGAGGGCGAGCGAAGCAATCCAGGGGGATTGCGCGAGCCGCTCTGGATTGCTTCGTCGCTGCGCTCCTCGCAATGGCGCTGGAGGCTAGTCCGCCGCCCGGCCGCGACCGATCAGCGGAAACTGCTCGACCTCGTAGATCTGGCCGGAGACGTGGCCGCTCTCCTCCGACAGCCAGAAGGCGGTGTGGGCGGCGATCTCGGCCGGCTGCATGATCTGGCCGAAGGGCGCGAATTCGAGCGGCACTTCCTTCTCCCAGCCCGGCTTCTTGCCCTCGCGCTGCTGCGTCGCATCCTCGTTGGCGGTGAAGGTCCAGCCGACATTGAGCTGGTTGACCCGGATGTGCTCGCGCCCGAGCGTGTTGGCCAGGTTGCGCGTCATCGTCATCAGCGCGCCCTTCGACATCGAATAGACGGTGAGGTTGGAATTGCCGCAATATGCGTTGATCGAGCCGACGGTGAGGATCGAGCCGCCGGACTTCTGCAGGCGGAAGGCGCGGATCGCCGCCTCGGCGCAGAGCAGGGGCGCACGGGTGTTGATCGCGACGATATGGTCGAAGAAGGCAGCGGTGGTCTCAGCCAGCACGCCGCGCGGATAGATGCCGGCATTGTTGACCAGGCCGTCGATGCGGCCGAAGGCCTTGCGGGTCGCGTCGACCAGCGCCTGGGCCGTCGCCGGCTCGGCGAGATCGCCGATCGCGCCCGAGGTCGCGGGGCCGAGCTTGCGGCAGGCGGTGTCGACCTCGTTCTGCTCGCGGCCATGGATCAGCACCTTGGCGCCCTCGGCGATCAGGCGTTCGGCCATGGCGTAGCCGATACCGGTCGAGGAGCCGGTGACGAGAATGGCCTTGCCTTGCAGTCCGCGCATGTCGTGTCTCCGTTCGGGTCGGTGGCCTTAGTAGCCTGCGAGCGCGGCGCCGTCATGGCTGCATCCACGCCGGCCAGTCCTGCACCTCTGCCGTCAGGCTCGCCCTTGTGGCGAGCATCCACGTCTTGAACACCGCTCTCGAGAAACGAAGACGTGGATGGTCGGGACAAGCCCGATCATGACGGGAAAGGGGACGCCGGCTTGTGGAGAAAGGCCGTGGGCTCTGGCGAGGGGCCTCGGCGAGGATTAGGTTGCCCGCCATGCCGCTCCATATCCTCAAGCTCTGCGTCGGCGCCGACTCGATCAGCGATCTCGAAGAGTGGATCGCCGAGCGGCAGGCGCAGCGCCGCGCCCGGGGCGAGCCGGCGGAGCAACTGCACACCACCCGCATGGTGCCGAAGCGGATCGAGGAGATCGTCAATGGCGGCTCGCTCTACTGGGTGATCAAGGGCCAGGTCTCGGCGCGCCAACGCCTGATCGATATCCGCCCCTTCACCGATGGCGAGGGCATCGGCCGCTGCCACCTGGTGATGGAGCCGGTGGTGGTGCCGGTCGAGCCGCGCCCATTCCGGCCGTTCCAGGGCTGGCGCTATCTGCAGGACAAGGACGCGCCGCGCGACATCGACGGCCGCAGCGGCGATCTCGGCGTCATGCCCGAGCAGATGCGGCGGGAATTGGCAGAGCTGGGGTTGCTGTAGGCTTTACGCAGCGCTTAGGCCGGCGGCTGCGATACGCTTCGAAGCCTTATGCGAGGCCGCCTACATCATGGTGGAAGCGCCGCCCATCGCGGTCAGGCGCATATGATGCGAACCACCATGCTCAGGATTTTTGCTCGCATTGCCGCTTTCGCCAAACATCTCGATGCGCACCTGACGCGCGGCGTCGAGATGCGTGGCCGGCGGCTGGCCGGGCTGAAGCCTCTCGCAGGCGCACGGCCTGTCAACGCCAAACCTCTCAAGGCGCTGCCCCCGCGCCCGGCTGCTATCGCCGCCCACTAAGCCTGAAAATGGTCTTGTGGGCGGCGGTTCGCCTCACACCCCGATATTGTCGATCAGGCGCGTCGCTCCCAGCCGCGCCGCGATCAGTAGCCGGATCGGGCCGTCGGCGCGCGAGGTCACCGGGGCCAGCGTGTCGGCGTGGCGGGCTTCGAGATAGTCGAGCTCGAAGTCGGCGGTGATGATCTCGTTCTGCGCGTCGGCGACCGCCTGGAACAGTGGGTCGTCATTGCGGATGCGGGCGGCGAGGGCCTGCATCACCCGGTGCAGAGTCGGCGCCAGAGCGCGCTCCTCGGCCGAGAGGTAGCGGTTGCGCGAGGACATTGCGAGGCCGTCGGTCTCGCGGAAGGTTGCCAGCGGCACGATCTCGATGCCGAGATCGAGGTCGCGGGCCATGCGCGTCACCACCTTGAGCTGCTGGTAGTCCTTCTCGCCGAAGACGGCGAAATCGGCCTTGCTCTGTGTGAACAGCTTGCAGCAAACCGTTGCGACGCCTTCAAAATGCGTCGGGCGAAAGCGGTCCTCCAGGCCAACGGCGGCCGGGCCGAGCAGCAGCACGCGGCTGGCGAAGCCCGGCGGGTACATCTCCTCGACCGCGGGGAAATAGATCGCATCGGCGTTGGCGGCTTCGAGCTGGGCGCGGTCGCTGTCGAAGGTGCGCGGATACTTCTTGAAGTCCTCATGCGGCGCGAACTGCGTCGGGTTGACGAAGATCGAGACGATGACGCGGCGGGCGTGCTTCTGCGCCTCGGTCACCAGCGCGATATGGCCTTCGTGCAGCGCGCCCATGGTCGGCACCAGCGCGACCTTCTCGCCGGCGGCATGCCAGGCCGCGACGGCCTCGCGCATCGCCTTGACCGTCTCGAACACCGCCACCTGCGACATAGCGCTTCTCCGAGGCATGTCCCGCAAAAGTGGGGACCATTTTTGCGGGACATGCCCAACTATTAAGTTGCGCGAATTCTGATCGTTCGACCGATACCGGTCGAACGGAAAGCGCGCGGCTTGGGGGACGGGTAGCAAATGCCGGCGACGCGGCCAATATCTTCGGCATGAGCGAATCCCGGCGAACAGCATGACGCGCGACAACGGCAAGGCAGTGGGCAAGGCGGGCGAAACGCGCCCGGCCGAGAATGCTGCGCGCTCCAAGCCTGGCGAGATCGACCGTTTCGTCGCGGCGGCGAAGCAGCTCGCGCCGCTCGCGACCGGGCAGGCGGGGCGGCTCGTCTTCGCGCTCGACGCGACGATGAGCCGACAGCCGAGCTGGGATCTGGCCTGCTCGCTGCAGGGCCAGATGTTCGAGGTCGCGGCCAGGACCGGCGGGCTCGCGGTCCAGCTCGTCTATTTCCGCGGCTTCGACGAGTGCCGCGCCTCGGGCTGGCTCGGCGAGCCGCAGCGGCTGACCGGGCTGATGAACAAGATCGACTGCCGCGGCGGGCAGACGCAGATCGGGCGTGTGCTCAAGCATATCCGCGACGAGGAGCGGCAGGTGCCGATTCGCGCCTTCGTCTATGTTGGCGATGCAATGGAGGAAGATGTCGACCGGCTCTGCGCGCTCGCCGGCGAGCTCGGCCTGCGCGGCGTCAAAGGCTTCCTGTTTCAGGAGGGGGCCGATCCGGATGCGAGCGCGGCGTTCGCCGAGATCGCGCGCCTGACTGGCGGCGCCCATGCCCGCTTCGACGTCAACGCGCCCAATTCCCTGCTCGACCTGCTGCGCGGCGCAGCCGCCTATGCCAGCGGTGGACGCGAGGCGCTGCTGAAGCTCGCGGGGCAGAATGCTGCGGCGCAGAGACTGCTGACGGCGATGGAGGGCCGGACATCGTGAGCCTGCTCTACGGTATCGCCACGCTGATCCTGATCTGGTGGTTGGCCAAGCTCTTCGCCGGCTCCGATCCGAAGAAGCTGGTGCGGCTCGGCAAGGTGGTCGGCGGTACGCTTTCGCTCGGTGTCGCGGCGTTGCTGATGCTGCGCGGCCGCCCGGATATGGCGATCTTCCTCGCCGGGCTCGGCGCCTGGCTGCTCGGCTGGAGCGCCTATGGCCCGGGCGGCCTCAAGATGCCGGAATGGGCGAAGGACTGGGGCGGGACCGGCTCGGCCGGGCGCTCGAAGGTCGCATCGAGCCTGCTCGAGATGGAGCTCGACCATGACAGCGGCGGCATCAGGGGCAAGGTCCTGGCCGGCGCTTATGCGGGGCGCGATCTCGACGATCTCAACCCCACCGAACTCAGTGCGCTGCTGCGCGAATGCCTCGCGGGAGATCCCGACGGGGCACGCCTCCTAGAGGCATATCTCGACCGCCGGGCGCCCGGATGGCGTGAAGACGCTGATCGTCACCGCGACGCGGGGCAGCGCAGCCCGGCGCGCACGGGCGCGATGTCGGACGAGGAGGCCTACGAGATCCTGGGGCTTCACCCGGGGGCGGGCCCGGAGGCGATCCGCGATGCCCATCGGAGCCTGATGAAGCGGATCCATCCGGATGCCGGTGGTACCAGCGGGCTTGCCGCTCGCGTCAACCAGGCCAAGGATACCTTGCTGAAAAAGCATGGCTGATCTCCTTTCCGGACCGGTCAGCCGCGGGTGGCGAAGCAGGAGAAGCCGCCGCGCTTGAGCTGGGCGCAGGCCTTCTCGGCGTCCTTGGACTCCTCGAAGCCGGCGAAGCGGGCGCGGAACAGGGTGGCACCACCCTTCTCGACCTTTTCGGTGAAGGCCGAAGCGTCGGCGAGCGAACCGGAGGCCTTGGCGCGGGCGCGGCTGAGGATGTCCTTGGCCTTGGCCTCGTCGTCGGTGGCGCCGAGCTGGATCACCCATTTCGAGGCGATCGCGGTCTTCTCGGCGGGCTTGGGCTCGGCCTTGGCCTCGGGCGCCCTGGCGACATGCGCCACCTTGACCGGAGCCGGGGCCGGTTCGGGGAGGCGAGCCTCGACCTTCTTCGGCATGGGCTGGACCTCGTCCTTGAGCGCGACTTCAGCGACCTTGGCGATCGAGGACGTGGTGTCGACATTCGCCGGCGGGCGCAGGACCTTGCCTTCAGCCGGGGCGGCGCCGATCGACCAGCGCATCGCCGACGGCGTCGTCGTCGCGGCGACCGGGCGCATGTTGGAGAGAGCGAGCGCCTGGGCGCTGCCGCTCAGGGCGCGCGGCGGCGGCATCTGAGCGGTCGTCGTCGTCGCGGCATAGGCGCGGGCGGCGGCGGGCACTTCAGGCTCGGCGCGCGGACGCGGCACCGGGATCGGCGCAGGGGCCGGGGCGGGCTCGGGCGCCTGGGCGACGAGCGCCGGGCGAGCCGGCGGCTCGGGAGCCGGGGCGGGGGCGGGGGCCGGCGCACGATAACGCTCCTGCTGCGGCTCGGAGGCCTCGGCGATCATCGGGGCGCTGCGGCCGCCGGCGCTGGCGCGCGGCAGGCTGGCGAGGACGAGGTCGGACATGATCTTGTCGCGCGAGGCGCCGGAGCGCCCGCCGAGCACGATCGAGACGATCTGGCGGCCTTCCGACTTGGCCGAGGTCATCAGGTTGAAGCCGGAGGCGCGGGTGTAGCCGGTCTTGATGCCGTCGACGCCCTCGATCTTGCCGAGCAGGCGGTTATGCCCGCGAATCGTGCGCGAGCCGTACTGGAAGGAGCGCATCTGGAAGAGCGGGAAATAGCGCGGGAAACGCTCCTGGATCGCCCGGGCCAGGATGGTCAGGTCGCGCGCCGTGGTGATGTTCGGCGGCGAGTTCGGCAGGCCGTGCGGGTTGTAGAAGCGGGTCGAGTCCATGCCGAGCGAGCGCGCCTTGCGCGTCATCTGCTCGGCGAAGGCCTCTTCGGAGCCGGCGATGGCCTCGGCGACCACGACCGAGGAATCGTTGGCCGAGAGGGTGATCATGCTCTTGATCGCGTCCTCGACCTCGATGGTGGAGCCGGCGCGCAGGCCGAGCTTGGTCGGCGGCTGCGAGGCGGCGTAGGACGAGACCTTGAGCTCGGAGTTCATGGTGAAGCGTCCGCGCTCCATCTGCTCGAAGAGCATGTAGAGCGTCATCACCTTGGTGAGGGAGGCCGGGATGCGCGGCGCATCCTCGTTGACGGCGTGCAGGGTGCGCCCGCTCTTCACGTCGACGACCATCGCCGCATAGGGCGGGGCATAGCCGCCCGAGACATGGCGGCGCTTCTTGCGCGCCGCCTCGGCGGGGGAGACCGTCGCTGTCAGCACGACGGCAGCAGCACTCACCACCCCGATGAACGCAAGCCAGCGCCCGCGTCGGGACCCAACGCAACCAGAAGCCATGCAACTCGCCTCAACTAAACCCACCCGTCCGTCGCAGGCTTTGCAGCGTGGCGCGAAGGACACAGATAAGGAGGTTAGGCGGATGCGGTTACGGAGCGGTTAAGCACCGGACGGCTTTCGCATGACCATTTCGCACGGCCGTCACATGGAACGGTCAGGTTGCAAACCGTCGCCGGTGCACGCTGGGGGGCTCTGCGTTTGATGCATTGCAGCGCAAGCTTGACTTTTATGTTGCGGTGCACAATATCAATAAGCGCCCCGGTGATGGACCTTTTCATCTGACCTAGGGGGCACGGAACCCGGGCCACTCCGGCTCGTCAGCAGAGGCGGCGCATCAGCGCTGAAAGGGACACCATGATCCAGCAGTTCGAGACCATCCAGAAGGCTTCCAAAGAGAACGTCGACGCTGCCCTGAAGGCTTTCGGCGCCACCTCGAAGGGCGTGCAGGCTCTGGCCGTCGAGGCTACCGACTACGCCAAGAAGTCGTTCGAGGCCGGCACGGCCACGATCGAGAAGCTTGCCGGCGTGAAGACGCTCGACAAGGCCATCGAGATCCAGTCGGATTACGTCAAGACCGCTTTCGAGGGCTATGTCGCCCAGGTCACCAAGGTCGGCGAGCTCTATGCCGCGATCGCCAAGGACGCCTACAAGCCGTTCGAGGGCATCGTCGCCAAGGCCGTCCCGACCCCCGCCAAGTGATCGCAGTCGAGTGATTCTGGCGCGGCCGGCTTCGCCCGGCTGCAGCTGATCACGACTTGATTTCAAGAAGCCCGGCCTCGGCCGGGCTTCTTTGCGTTTGGGCTCCGTCCGGATGCCCCTTCGCGGCAATGCTCTGGCAACTGGCGGGCGGCTCTCTGCCTGCGTCGCGTTCAGCCTGACGGCAGCGACCCGAGCCAGGAGCCGCAATGAGCCGTTCGACGATTGCCATGGACGCATCGACCGCCACCGAGGCGCCACCGGCGAACGAGTTCCGTGAGCCGCCCCGGGAGGCCTGGTACTGCGTCAAGAGTGCCGGCAGCCTGGCGACCGGCGCGATGGCGAGCGTGACCGTTCTCGGCGAGCAGGTCGTGATCGGCCGCACCAAGCTCGGCGAGCTGTTCGCCCTGCGCGATCGCTGCCCGCATCGCGGCGCGCCCTTGTCCGAGGGGCGGTTCGACGGGGTCGCGATCACCTGGCCCTTCCATGGCTGGCGCTTCGGGACCGATGGCCGCTGCCGGGCGATGCCGACGCTGGTCGATGGCGACGTCACCGATCCCGGCCAGGTCAAGGTCGGCGAATTCCCGATTCGCGAGAGCGACGGCATCATCTGGCTCTATCTCGGTCAGCGGCCGGAGCTTGCGCCGCCGGTGCCTGTCTTGGCCCTTGCGGGCAAGATGCGCTGCCGCGTCGCCGTCTCGGTTCTGGTCGAGGCCTCCTATGATCTCAGCGTGCTCAGTCTGATCGACCCCGGCCATGTCGGCTATGTCCATAACTCCTGGTGGTGGCGGCCGACCGCGACGGCACAGGAGAAGGTCAAGGACTTCGAGCCGCTGCCCTTCGGCTTCCGGATGAAGGCGCACAAGGCGGCGGCGAACTCGCGCGGCTATCGCCTGCTTGGGCGCCCGCAGACGGAGGTCGACTTCCTGCTGCCGGGCCAGCGGATCGAACGGATCCGGCTCGGCGAGCGCGCGATCATCAACGCGACCTTCGCCACGCCGATCGATGCGCGCCGGACGCTGCTGACCAATGTGCTGCTGTCGGACCTGCCGCAGCTCATGCCGCTCGCGCCGGTGATCAGATGGGCGGGGCACGCCTTCCTGCGCCAGGACCAGCGGATTCTCGAACTCGCCCAGCAGGGGCTGGAGCGCAAGCCGACCATGCTGCTGCTGGGGCAGGCCGACCGGCTGGCGCAATGGTATTTCTGCCTGAAGCGCGACTATGCCGCAGCTCGCCGGGAGGGCACGGTTTTCTCCAATCGGCTTGCTCCGGAGCGCCTGCGCTGGCGAACCTGACGGTCAGGTGCAGCTGCCAAGCCCCTGAGAAATTTGGCTATTCCGGTCGCGCTCCAGTGTTGTCCGCTGCAAAAAGGGCGCTTTGCTGTGGCATGCGCTCGGAACGGGCTGGCGAAGCGGGGGAGACGACTGTAAATTCGTGAGCGAAGCACTATCTTGATGTCAGCCTTCGGGACGGACACCTTGAGCCAAGCAGCCACGACGCCCATCGATGAGGACCTGCCAGCCGGCAACACGCCGTGCGGGGACGCGTCCTTTTTTGCGCCGCGTCTGGCATCGAAGCCGCGGGCGCCATCCGGCCCGACCGACAATGACCGCAGCGGAACCGGCACTGCGGTCCTGACCCGCACGAGGACGCGCAAGCCCAATCTCTACCGCGTGCTGATCCTCAACGACGACTACACGCCGATGGAATTCGTGGTGCATGTGCTGGAGCGGTTCTTCAACAAGGACCGGGCCGAGGCGACGCGCATCATGATGCACGTCCACCAGAATGGCGTCGGCGAATGCGGCGTCTTCACCTACGAGGTCGCGGAGACCAAGGTCACCCTGGTGATGGACCTCGCCCGCAAGCACATGCATCCGCTGCAATGCGTGATGGAGAAGAAGTAGCTTTGAACATCATCCTTTCGAAACTGGACTGGGAGCGCTGACCTTGCCGAGCTTCTCGCGCAGCCTCGAACAGGCGCTTCACCGGGCCCTCGCGCTCGCCAATGAGCGCCACCATGAATATGCGACGCTGGAACACCTGCTGCTCGCGCTGGTCGACGACCAGGACGCAGCCGCGGTGATGCGCGCCTGCAGCGTCGATCTCGACACGCTGCGCCGCAACCTCGTCGACTACATCGATGCGGAATTGACCAACCTCGTCACCGACGGGCGCGACGATTCCAAGCCGACCGCCGGCTTCCAGCGCGTGATCCAGCGCGCGGTGATCCATGTCCAGTCGTCCGGCCGGGAGGAGGTGACCGGGGCGAACGTGCTCGTGGCGATGTTCGCCGAGCGTGAGAGCCACGCCGCCTACTTCCTGCAGGAGCAGGACATGACCCGTTACGACGCGGTCAACTACATCAGCCACGGCATCGCCAAGCGCCCCGGCGCCAGCGAGAGCCGGCCCGTGCGCGGCGCCGAAGAGGAGCCGGAGCAGCGCGAGCAGCGCAGCGAGCAGGCCCAGGACGGCGACAAGGACAAGAAGAAAAAGGAAAGCGCCCTCGAGGCTTACTGCGTCAACCTCAACCGCAAGGCGCGCGACGGGCGCATCGACCCGCTGATCGGCCGCGAGGCCGAGGTGCAGCGCACCATCCAGATCCTCTGCCGCCGGCAGAAGAACAATCCGCTGCTGGTCGGCGATCCCGGCGTCGGCAAGACCGCGATCGCCGAGGGCCTGGCGCTCAAGATCGTGCGCGGCGAGGTGCCGGAGGTGCTGGAGGATGCGACCGTCTTCTCGCTCGACATGGGCACGCTGCTCGCCGGCACGCGCTATCGCGGCGACTTCGAGGAACGCCTCAAACAGGTGATGAAGGAGATCGAGCAGCACCCGAAGGCGGTCATGTTCATCGACGAGATCCATACGGTGATCGGCGCCGGTGCGACCTCGGGCGGCGCGATGGACGCCTCGAACCTGCTGAAGCCGGCGCTGGCTTCGGGCGGGCTGCGCTGCATTGGCTCGACCACCTACAAGGAATACCGCCAGTATTTCGAGAAGGACCGGGCGCTGGTTCGGCGCTTCCAGAAGATCGACGTCAACGAGCCGTCGGTGCCGGACACGATCGAGATCCTCAAGGGGCTGAAGCCCTATTTCGAGGAGTTCCACAAGCTGCGCTACACCAACGACGCCATCAAGGCGGCGGTGGAATTGTCGGCGCGCTACATCCATGACCGCAAGCTGCCGGACAAGGCGATCGACGTGATCGACGAGACCGGCGCCTCGCAGATGCTGGTGGCCGAGACCAAGCGCAAGAAGACGATCGGCGTCAAGGAGATCGAGGCGGCGATCGCGACGATGGCGCGCATCCCGGCCAAGACCGTCTCCAAGGACGATGCCGAGGTGCTGCGCAACCTCGAGACCACGCTGAAGCGCACAGTCTACGGTCAGGAGAAGGCGATCGAGGCGCTTTCCTCGTCGATCAAGCTCGCCCGCGCCGGCCTGCGCGACGGCGAGAAGCCGATCGGCTGCTATCTCTTCGCCGGCCCGACCGGCGTCGGCAAGACCGAGGTGGCGCGCCAGCTCTCGCTGTCGCTCGGCGTCGAGCTCGTGCGCTTCGACATGTCGGAATACATGGAGCGCCACACCGTCTCGCGGCTGATCGGCGCGCCTCCGGGCTATGTCGGCTTCGATCAGGGCGGCCTGCTGACCGACCAGATCGACCAGCATCCGCATTGCGTGCTGCTGCTCGACGAGATCGAGAAGGCGCATCCCGACCTGTTCAACATCCTCCTGCAGGTGATGGACCACGGCAAGCTGACCGACAACAACGGCAAGCAGGTCGATTTCAGGAACGTCATCCTGATCATGACCACCAATGCCGGTGCCGCGGACATGGCCAGGAACGCCTATGGCTTCACCCGCCAGAAGCGCGAGGGCGACGATACCGAGGCGATCAACAAGCTGTTCGCGCCGGAATTCCGCAACCGGCTCGACGCGACGGTCTCCTTCGGCCATCTGCCGAAGAACGTCGTGGCCCGCGTCGTCGACAAGTTCGTGCTGCAGCTCGAGGCGCAGCTCGCCGACCGCAACGTTACCATCGAGCTCTCTGACGAGGCGCGCGAATGGCTGGTCGAGAACGGCTATGACGAGGCGATGGGCGCCCGGCCGATGGCCCGCCTGATCCAGCAGACGATCAAGACGCCGCTTGCTGACGAGGTGCTGTTCGGCCGCCTGAAGAATGGCGGCGCGGTCAAGGTCGTAGTGATCCAGTCCGAGACCGGCATCAAGGTGCTCGGCCTCGAATTCCCCGACGGGCCGGTCAAGCCCAAACCGGAGAAGGACGTCGCCGCCGCAGCCGAGAAGCGCACGCGCAAGCCGCGGGCGAAGACGCCGGGCAAGGCCAAGGCGGCCGGCTCCGGCAGCGCCAAGCGCGGTCCGAAGCCGGATGCTCCGGTCGAGCCGCCGAAGGCGCGCAGCGTCCGTACCGTCCCGAAGGTTCCTTTGACCAAGGCCTGATCGGTGTTCTTCAAGCGCAAATCGGACAGTGTGTGGGCTCAGGAGGGAGAGGTCGCCGCGCAGGCGGCCGCTCACGCGCCCAAGGAAAAGCTCGGCTGGTTCGAGAAGCGGGCCCGCCGGCGCCGCCGGCGGATCATCTTCGAGGAAGTGCTGGGCTGGATCATGGTCCCGGCCTTCCTCTATCTGCTCTATCTCGGCTATCGCGCCGTCGGCGGCATCCCGAAGGAAGGTATGGATTTCTTCCAGGAGATCATCGGCCTCGCGATGAAGAGCTTCTGAGCCGACTTGCACTGGGCGCAAGGCCGGCGCGCGGTCTGGTGGCTGTCATGCGACCAGCGTCATGCGCTTTAAGCAAAAGGGCTCGCAGCTGCTGCGGGCCCTTTTGCGTATCTTTCGGTCCGATGATCCGATCCCCGAGCTCATGGCCTTTCGATCGCAGCAGAGCGCTCCCGCCAGGGACCGCATGCAGAGCGATGGCGAGATGACCGAGGCTGCTCCCGATCAATGGCTCAGACCATGGGCGCGCGGCTTTCGCGATGCTGCGATGCTGCCTGCCTGGGTGGTCGGGCTCTCGCTGATGGGCGTGGGCACATTGGCGCGCGATGTCGGCTATCCCGTCGAGGCCGCGGTGCTCTCGACGATCCTGGTCTGGGCCGGCCCGTCGCAGGTGCTGTTCTTCGCTTCGATCGCCGCTGGCGCCGCCTGGAGCGCCATCGCGCTCGCCATCGGCTTCGCCTCGCTGCGCTTCCTGCCGATGACAGTGGCGCTGCTGCCGCTGCTGCGCCGGCCGGGGCAGAGCGTGGCGCAGCAGATGCTGATCGCGCATTTCGTCGCCGTCACCGCCTGGGTCGAGGCGCTCAGGCGGCTGCCGAACATCCCGCCCGAGCAGCGTGTCGCCTATTTCCTCGGCTTCGCCAATGCGCTGATCGTCGTCAGCGCGTTCTGTACCTATGCGGGCTTTCATCTCGCCGGCGTGGTGCCGGCGCCGGTCGCGGCCGGATTGCTCTGCCTGACGCCGATCTTCTTCCTGTCCTCGATGGTCGCCGGGGTTCGCGGCCTCGGCGACATGGTCGCGATCGGGCTCGGTCTGGCGCTTGCGCCCGCAGCCGGCTGGGCGATCGGCGGCGGTTTCGACCTGATCGCCAGCGGCATCGTCGGCGGGAGCGTCGCCTTCCTGATCCAGCGCTGGCGCAAGGCGCGGAAGGCGGGCGCATGACCCAGCCGATCGCCTTCCTCGACGGGCCATGGTGGCCCTATCTCGCGCTCATCCTGTTCGCGGTGCTGCCGACCGAGATCTGGCGCTGGCTCGCCGTCGCCTTCGCGCGGAAGCTCGACGAGCGATCGCCCTGGCTCGAATGGGTCAGGCTGGTCGCGACCTCGCTGCTGGCCGGCGTCGTGGCCAAGCTGGTCCTGGCGGCGCCGGGTGCGCTCGCCGGCGTGCCGCTCGCGGTAAGACTGGCAGCGCTCGCCGTCGCCGTCACGGTGGTGGTCGCCTTTCGCCGCCGGGTGATGCTGGCGGTGCTTGCGGGCGAGGCGGTGCTGATCGGCGGCGCTGTCTGGCTGGTATGATCGCTCAGGCTGCCGCCAGCGAGATGTGCCGGAGCTTGTCGGGATTGCGCACGACATAGATCGCATGGACGCGCCCGTCGCGGATGTCGAGCGCGGTCGCCTGCAGGGTCTCGCCGCGTTCGAGGCTGAGATAGCCGGGCATGCCGTTGATCAGCACCGGCTTGTACAGCGTGGTCGATTTCTGCTGGCTGATCACCTTTTTGGCGATGCCGGCGAAGAAGCGCAGGACGCGCTCGATGCCGTGGAGCGGATTGAGGATCGCCAGCACCTTGCCGCCGCCGTCGCTGTGGAAGGCCACATCCTGTGCCAGCAGCGTCTGAAGGTCGCTGGTGTCGGCCTTGTGCGCGGCCTTGAAGAAGGCCTCGACGAAGCGCTTCGCTTCGGCCGGATCGATCTTGTTGCGCGGCGGCATGTCGATGCGGACATGCTCGCGGGCGCGCTTGGCGAGCTGGCGGCAGGCGCTCTCGCTGCGATCGATGGTGCGGGCGATCTCGGCGAAATCCAGCTCGAAGACGTCGTGCAGCAGGAAAGCGGCGCGCTCGAGCGGCGAAAGCCGTTCGAGCGCCAGCATCAGTGCGATCGGGGCGTCGAGCTGGGTGTCGACATCGGCTTCGGCGGCGCCGATCTCCTCGACCAGCGGCTCGGGCAGCCAGGCGCCGACATAGAACTCGCGCTTGCTGCGGGCCGATTTCATCTGGTCGAGACAGAGCCGCGTGACCGTGCGGGCGAGATAGGCGCGCGGCGCCTCGACCTCGCCCTGGGTTACGTCGCGCCAGCGCAGCCAGGCCTCCTGAACGATGTCCTCGGCATCGCTGACCGAGCCGAGCATGCGATAGGCGAGGCGGATCAGGAAACGGCGATGGGTCTCGAAGAGATCGTCCGGGGCGGTCATGGCAGCGTCTCAGGCGGCGGCCTTGGCCGGGCGGTCGTTTGGGTGGCTCGTGCGGAAGCCGATGGCGATGCGGTTCCAGGTGTTGATGGTGCCGATCAGCAGGGTGAGCTTCACGGTTTCCTCCGGACTGAAATGGCGGAGCACGTCCTCGTAAGCCTCGTCCGGCGCATGGGTCTGCGCGATCAGGGTCAGCGCGTCGGTCCAGGCGAGGGCGGCGCGCTCGCGCGGGGTATAGAGCGCCGACTCGTGCCAGGCGTCGAGCAGGAAGAGGCGGGCCGGGTTCTCGCCCTCCTTGATCGCGTCTGAGGAATGCATGTGCAGGCAATAGGCGCAGCCATTGATCTGCGACGCCCGCATCTTCACGAGGTGGATCAGGCTGTGCTCGAGGCCGCTCTCCTTGATCGAGGCTTCGAGCGCGATCATCGGCTTCATGGTGTCGGGAGCGGTGGTGTAGGGGTTGAGGCGCTTGCTCATGACGGGGCTTTCGGATCGAGGCGATTCCGGCCCGGCGACGACCGGGCCAGCAGGTTACATCGGTGCAGCGTCAGGCCGCGGCCTTCTCGCGGCGACGATCGTTCGGATGCAGCGTGCGGAAGCCGCAATTGATCCGGTTCCAGAGATTGATCATGCCGATGGCGACCGACAGGTCGACGCAATCCTTCTCGTCGAAATGCTCGCGCAATTCGGCGAAGGCCTCGTCGCTCGGGCTGCGGTCGACGAGCCGCGTCAGCTCTTCCGTCCAGCGCAGGACGGCACGCTCGCGCGGCGTGAAGAGCTCGGACTCCTCCCAGGCGCTGAGCAGGGCGATGCGGATCTCGCTCTCGCCGGCCTTGCGCGCATCGGCGATGTGCATGTGCAGGCAGTAGGCGCAGCGGTTGATCTGCGACGCCCGGATCTTCACCAGCTCGAGCAGGCTGTGCTCCAGTTTCGACTGGTTGACGTAGTCCTGCAGGCCGAGCATGGCCTTGTAGGCGTCGGGGGCGGTCTGGAAGCCGTTGAGGCGCTGGGTCATCGTAGTCTCCATCGGGTGGTGATGAAGACAGGACGAGGCAGCCAGCGCCCGCGTGACATGCTCCTCAAAGATTTTTCAGCGCAGCCCGAATTTTTTCCGCGGCCGCCGCCAGATCCTCGGGCTTCGCCATCTCGCTGGCCGGCGGCTTCATCGCAACGCCGTCATGTCGGGGAATGACGTGGACGTGCAGATGAAAGACGACCTGGCCGCCGGCGCTCTCGTTGAACTGCTGCACGGTGATGCCGTCGGCCCCGAAGGCCTGCATCTGCGCGCGGGCGATGCGCTGGGCGATGGTCGCGACATAACCGAGGTCGTCGGCGTCGATGTCAAGGATGTTGCGGGCGGGGTTCTTCGGGATCACCAGCGTGTGGCCGGGCGCGCGCGGCATGATGTCGAGAAAGGCGAGCGCCCGGTCGTCCTCGTAGACGCGATGGGCCGGCAGTTCGCCGCGCAGGATCTTGGCGAAGATGTTGTTCGGATCATAGGCGGTCATCAGCTGAATCCTGATGGTTCGAAGGAGGTCAGAGGGGGTCACCCTTGCGGAAGGGGCTCTCCTCCGCAAGCGCAGCCACTGCAGAGCCGATCTCCCGCCGTTCGCCGGGCAGATAGGCGGCGACGGCGCGGGCGAGGCCGGGATCGGCGAGGAGATGGGCCGAGCGGGTGATCACCGGGCGATAGCCGCGGGCCAGCTTGTGCTCGCCCTGGGCGCCGGCCTCGACGCGGACGAGCCTGTGCGCGATCGCGTAGTCGATGGCCTGATGATAGCAGAGCTCGAAATGCAGAAAGGGGTGGTCCTCGATGCAGCCCCAGTTGCGTCCGTAGAGCGTATTGCCGCCGCGGAAATTGATGGCGCCGGCGATGTTGCGGCCGGCGCGGCGGGCCAGCACCAGCACGATGCGCTCGCCCATGCGCTGGCCGATCTCGGAGAAGAAGCGGCGGTTGAGATAGGGCCGGCCCCATTTGCGCGAGCCAGTGTCCTCGTAGAACGCGTGGAAATCATCCCAGACGCTTTCGGTGAGATCCGAGCCGGAGAGAACGGCGACCTCGATGCCGGCCGAGAGCGCCTCGCGCCGCTCGCGCTTCAGAGCCTTGCGCTTGCGCGAGGCCAGCGTGGCGAGGAAGTCGTCGTAGCTGGCGAAGCCTTCGTTGCGCCAATGGAACTGGATGTCGTGGCGTTCGAGGAAACCTGCCTCCAGCAGCGCCGTCATGTCCGGCTCCTGCGCGAAGGTGACGTGGATCGAGGAGCCGCGCACCTGCTCGCGCAGTGCGTCGAGCCCGGCGATCAGGGCTTCGCGCGCCTCAGCGGCATGCGGCCCTTCGGCGACGAGCAGGCGCGGGCCGGTCGCGGGGGTGAAGGGAGCTGCGACCTGGATCTTCGGATAGTAGCGGCCGCCGGCGCGCATATAGGCCTCGGCCCAGCTATGGTCGAAGACGTATTCGCCCTGGCTGTGGCCCTTCACGAAGGAGGGTGCGGCGGCGATCAGGCGATCGTCCGCATCTTCGACCAGCAGATAGGCCGGCGACCAGCCGGTGCGGCCACCGACGCAGCCACTCTCTTCCAGCGCGCGCAGAAAAGCGTGCGAAACGAAGGGGTTGTCCGGGTCTGCTTGAGAGATTGAATCCGCTTGCTCTGATGACGATGAAGGCGCTTCTCCTCCCCCCTGTGGGGAGGAGAGAGAGGTGGGGGTCGTGCCGCCTGGCGATCGCTCACTCATTGGCCGCTCACCAAGCGGCACCACCCCCATCCCCAACCCTTCCCCACAAGGGGGAAGGGAGGAGCTCTTCAGGGTCGCGCTGGAGACAACCTGAAGCGAACGGGGATTGGCACAGGCGTCCCAGTCCGCGGCCGGGACGCTTTTCAGCGAGGTCGCTACGCGGACTCTGAGGCCCTCGCGCAGACCGGTTTCGCTCAAGGCAGGAAGCCCTCGAAGACCATCTGGTCGGCATGCGCGGCGGCGCGGGCGCGATCCTCCGGCGTGCGCACCGTCCAGCTCATCAGCGGCAGGCCCAGCGCCTTGCGGCAGAGGAAGGGCGCGGCGCTGGGCAGGTCCGCGACCTTCCAGGAGACGAAGTCGGGTCGGCTCTCCTCGAAATGCAGAAGATTGGCGAGGGCATGCTTCTCACTGGCCGAGAGGCGGTCGTAGTCGCCATAATTGTATTCGTTCATGGCGACGATGCCGCGGGCGAAGCCTGGCGCGAGGTCGCGCAGGGCCGCGACGATCACCGGATCGAAGGATTTCAGCACGATCGGCTGGCCCTTATAGGCTTCGAGGATCTGCGCCGTGCGCTTCGCCAGCCGCAGGTCGCCGTCGAAGCGGCTCTTGATCTCGATCACCAGCGGCGTCCGGCCGCCGATGGCATCGAGGAAGCCGGTCAGCGTCGGGATGTCGTCGCTGGCGCCCTTCAGGCCGATCTGCGCCAGCTCGGCCGCCTTTCGAGTATCGACGCGGCCGGTTTCGGCGGTCAGGCGGTCGAGGACGAAGTCGTGGAAGACGACCGCGTCCTCGTCGGCGCTGAGCTGGACGTCGCATTCGATGGCGAAATTGCCGGCAATCGCGGCGGCAGCAGCCGAGAGCGAGTTCTCGATCACGCCGCCGGCGGCATCATGCAGGCCACGATGCGCGATCGGGCGGGCGGTCAGCCAGGCTTCGGCTGCCATCAGGCGATCTCGAACATGGCTTCGACCTCGACGGCGGCGTCGGCCGGGAGGTTGGCGACGCCGACGGTCGAGCGGGCATGGCGGCCGGCATCGCCGAGCACTTCGACCATGAAGTCGGAGGCGCCGTTCATGATCGCCGGCAAAGCGGCGAAATGCGGGGCGGCGTTGATGAAGCCGCCGAGACGTACGCAGCGCTTGATCCGGCCGAGATCGCCGCCGAGCGCCGCCTTGGCCTGGGCGAGCACGTTGATGGCGCAAAGCCTGGCCGCTTCGAGCCCGGCCTCGTTGAAGATCTCGCCGCCGAGCTTGCCCTTGTGCGCGTCGGAGAGCTTGCCATCGAGGCCGAAGCAGATCTGGCCGGAGATGATCAGGAGGTTGCCGGTGATGACATAGGGAACATAGTTCGCAACCGGCGCGGCTGGGGCGGGCAGGGTGATGCCGAGGGCGGCGAGCTTGGTGTCGATGGCGTTCATGATGAGAGGCTCCCGGCCTGCGCTTGACAGGAGCCTTTCATCGCCGATGGCAGGCCGGCCCGCAAGCGCGGCTCGGCGTGGTCGATCCGCCTGCCGGGCAGGGTGGGTCAGGCGGCGGAACGCTTCGCCAGGTAGCGCTCGGCGGGCGCATTGCGCGAAAGATTGGGGCCGAGCGCCAGCCGTGCGGCGGTATAACGCTCGAAATCGGCCTGGTTAGGCAGCGACGGAATGGTGACGAGCTCGCCCTGGTCGAAGCCGGCCAGCGCGGCGTCGACCATGTCGTCGACCTCCATCACCATTTCCGGCGGGAAACCGCCGACATCGACGCCGGCCCGCGCCCAGATCTCGGTACGAGTCGCGCCGGGCAACACGGCCTGGACGCGGACGCTGGCGGCTTCGAGCTCCTTCTGCAGGGAGATGCTGAGGTTCAGCACATAGGCCTTGGTGCCGCTGTAGCTGCCGTTGAACAGCTCCGGCGCCAGGGCCAGCACCGAGGCGATGTTGACGATCGCTCCGGTCTTGCGGGTCACGAAGTTGCGAGCTGCAGCCGCGGCGAGGCGGGTCGGGGCGATGACGTTGAGCTCCAGCATGGTCTGGAAGCGGTCGATGTCGCCTTCGACCAGCGTGCCGGAGACGGACATGCCGGCATTGTTGACCAGCAGGGTCAGGCTTTTGTCGTCGCGCAGGCGCTGCTCGACCTGAGCGAGATTCGCCTTCACCGTCAGATCGGCCTTGAGCCATTCGACCTTGCGGCCGGTCTCTGAATGAAGGCGCTCGGCCAGCGCCGAGAGACGCGCCTCGTCGCGGGCGACGAGGACGAGATCATAGCCGCGGCGGGCCAATCTGTCGGCGTAGACGGCGCCGATCCCGGTCGAGGCGCCGGTGATGAGGGCCGTGCCGAGCTGCTGCGTTGCCATGTCGAATTTCCGTTCGATGTTAGTGCCATTTTTCATGATGTTCATCATGATTGAATTTACATGATCAGTGTCATATAAAGAGTCAAGAGGCTGGATCACCGATTTTTGGAAGGAGCGGATCGATGCGCGTGAGCCGCGAGCAGATGGCGGAGAATCGCGAGCGCATTCTCGATACGGCGGCGACGCTGTTCCGCGAACGCGGCTTCGACGGGGTTGGCGTCGCCGATGTGATGAAGGCGGTCGGCCTGACCCATGGCGGCTTCTACGGGCATTTTTCGTCGAAGGACGATCTCGCCGCTCAGGCGCTCGGGCGCGCCTTCGTCCACTCCGGCCAATGGGCTGCGGAGGCGAAAGCCGCGAAACCACAGGAGCCACTGCAGGCGATCGTCGATCGCTATCTGTCACCGTCGCATCGCGACGATCCCGGTCATGGCTGCCCGGTCGCAGCGCTCGGCAGCGACACTGCACGCCAAAGCGAGGCGTCGCGCCTTGCCGCAACGGAGGGGGTGCGGGCGGCGATCGAGGGCCTCTGCGCCATCACGCCCGGGGCGACCGCGGACGAGCGCAGAAGCAGCGCCATTGCGGGCTACGCCACATTGGTCGGTGCGCTCGTCCTTGCCCGCATGGTCGACGATGCAGCGCTGTCGGATGAGATTCTGGCAGCGGCCAGGGCAGGGCTTCGATCTCCGCAGAGCTGACGGTCGCAACCTCTGTTGCCCGCCTTGTTTGCGCCATTGCCGCAATGCACCTAGATTTGACGGGCTGCAGTTCGCCCCGGCTAAGAGCGCGAATCGAGGATCGGCATGAAGACGTATCGCGGCGGGATCGCAGGCCTGGCAGTGATCGCGGCGACGGGCGCCTGGGCGCAAGCGCCGGCTCCGACTTCGGCGGAGCGCGTCGTGCTGGTGCCGCACCGGGCGGTCTATGATCTCGTGCTCGACGACGGCAAGCCCTCGCGCGACATCACAACGGCGCGCGGCCGCATCGCCTTCGACTTCTCCGGCGATGCCTGCGACGGCTATGCGCTCTCCTTCCGGCAGGTCACCGAACTGACCAGCGAGGGCGGGCCGCGGGTGATCGATGCGCGCACGACGAGCTTCGAGGAAGGCGATGCCAAGAGCTATCGCTTCAAGACCGAGAGCTCGGCCGCCGGCGCACCGGCCGACATCGTCGATGGCACGGCCAAGAAGGGCGATGCCGGCTACGAGGTGCAGTTGCGTGCGCCCAAGGCCGAGACGCATCGCGAGCCGAGCGCCGCGATGTTCCCGAACGAGCAGATGAAGGCGGTGATCCAAGCGGCGCGCGAGGGCAAGAACACCCTCAATGTGCGCCTCTATGACGGCGCCAACAGCGGCAAGGACGTCTACGACACGCTCTCGGTGATCGGCCGCAAGATCACGACGCCGGCCGCCGAGGCGCCGCTGCGCAAGCCGGAGTTCGAGAAGCTCGCGCGCTGGCCGGTGACGGTCTCGTATTTCAAGGTCGGTTCCGGCGAGAGCACACCGGCTTACACCGTGTCCTTCGAGCTCTATGAGAACGGCGTCACCGGCGCGATCAGGCTCGATTACGGCTCGTTCGCGCTGCGCGGCACGCTCACGCGTCTGGATCTGCTTCCGACGAGCGAGTGCTCGAAGTAGTACGGCGGCGCGTATCGCGCAGCGACAGGCCCTTCCCGATCGCGGCGTCGCCGAACTTGGCGCGGACCTTGTCGAGGGCGCTTTCCATCGCTTTCAGCTTCGGTGTCTCCTGATCGGCGAGATCGCCGCGATCGGCCTCGGCCGGGTTGAAAAAATCGCTCATGCCGATGCCGATAAGCCGGTAGCGCGGCCCGGTGCATTCGCGCCTGAGCAAATCGCGCCCGGCGGAAAAGAGGCGCGCCGCGAGCTGGCTCGGCTCGGGCAGGCGCGCGGCGCGGGTGATGATCTGGAAGTCGTGGGTCTTGAGCTTGAGGGTGACGGTGCGCCCAGCGAGTTCCTGCGCCTTCAATCGCTGCGAGGTCCGCTCGCAGAGCCGCCAGAGGATCGGCTCCAGCTCCTCGAAGCCGGCGAGGTCGACATCGAGCGTCGTCTCGGATGAGACGGTCTTGGCCTCGTGCTCGACCGTGACCTTGCGCGGGTCGATGCCCAGCGCGAGGTTGCGCAGGCGCGGCCCGTCCTTGCCGACCAGGCGGTAGAGCGTCGCGATCTCGGCCTTGGCGAGGTCGCCGATGACGCGGAAGCCCGATTGCGCCAGCTTCGCCGCGCCGGCCTTGCCGATGCCGGGGATCATTCCGACGGGCTTGTTGGCGAGGAAGGCGACAGCCTCGGCCTGGCCGATGATCGAGAAGCCGCGCGGCTTGTCGAGATCGGAGGCGACCTTGGCGAGGAACTTGGCGTAGGAGAGCCCGACCGAAATGGTGATGCCGATCTCGTCCTCGATCCGGCGCTGGAAGCGGGCGAGGGTGAGCGCCGGGCTGGCATGATGGAGGCGCTGCGTGCCACCGAGATCGAGGAAGGCCTCGTCGATCGAGAGCGGCTCGACCAGCGGTGTCAATTCCTGCATCAGCCTGCGGACCTGGCGGCCGACTGCGACGTATTTCGCCATGTTCGGCTTGATCACGACTGCTTCCGGGCAAGCTTTCAAAGCTTTGAACATCGGCATGGCCGAGCGCACGCCGGACATGCGGGCGATGTAGCAACAGGTCGAGACCACGCCGCGCTTGCCGCCGCCGATGATCACCGGCTTGTCGAGCAGGGAGGGATCGTCGCGCTTCTCGATGGCGGCATAGAAGGCGTCGCAATCGATATGGGCGAGATGCAGGCTGTCGCGTTCGGCATGGCGCAGCAGGCGCGGCGAGCCGCAGGATGGGCAGCGGCGCACCGGCGCGCGCGTCTCGTCATGATCGCGCAGGCAGTCGCGGCAGAGCGCCCGGGCTGAGACGGCGATGCCGACCTCGTCGCTCACGGCTCGTAGGCTTCGGGCGGGCCGGCGAGAGTTTCGCGCGCCTGCGCCACCATTTCGGGCTTCAGGTGCAGATTTCCGGCAAACTCGAGCAGCAGCGAATCGCTGGCGCAGAGATGGTCGAGGACGCCGAGGAGGAAGCCTGGTTCCTGAGCGGCGCTGCGCAGGGTTGCAGGGCCGAGGCCGGTGACGGCCAGGAACGGTTCCAGGCGTTCCGGCTCGGAAGCCAGGAAGGCGAGGGCCTTGAGCGCGAGGGTCTGGGCTTCCTCGCTGGTGATCGGGTGCGGCATGGCCATCTATCTATGATCGACGAGTCGGGTTTCGGGTTTGCGTTTCGTCAACTGCTCGCATGTTAAACCTAACACTGAACGCGGCCGACAGCCTGGGGAATCCGACATCGGATGATCGGGACTGTGCGGACTGGGGGACAGATGAAGAAGACGGTTCTGATCGTCGAGGACAACGAGCTCAACATGAAGCTCTTCAACGACCTGTTGGAGGCCCATGGCTATGCGACGCTCAAGACGGCCGATGGCATCGAGGCGATCGAGCTGGCGCGCACGCATCATCCCGATCTGATCCTGATGGACATCCAGCTGCCGGAAGTCTCCGGGCTGGAGGTGACGAAGTGGATCAAGGAGGACGACGCGCTGAAGTCGATCCCCGTGATCGCGGTGACCGCCTTCGCGATGAAGGGTGACGAGGAACGCATCCGGGAGGGCGGCTGCGAGGCCTATATCTCGAAGCCGATCTCGGTAGGCAAGTTCCTCGAGACGGTGCGCGCCTATGTCGGCACGGCCTGAAGGGAACCGCTGAGCCATGTCAGCCCGGGTCCTGGTCGTCGACGACATTCCCGCGAATGTGAAGCTGCTCGAAGCCAAGCTAGGCGCCGAGTATTTTGACGTCATCACCGCGACGAACGGCATCGATGCGCTGGCGATCTGCGAGCGCGGCGAGGCGGACATCGTCCTGCTCGACGTGATGATGCCCGGCATGAACGGCTTCGAGGTCTGCCGTCGGCTGAAGCACAGTGCGACCACCGCCCATATCCCGGTGGTGATCGTGACAGCGCTCGACCAGCCGAGCGACCGGCTGAAGGGGCTCGATGCCGGCGCCGACGACTTCCTGACCAAGCCGATCGACGACACGGCTCTGTTTGCACGGGTGCGCAGCCTGGTCCGGCTGAAATCGGTCACTGACGAGTTGCGCCAGCGCGCGCTCGCCTCGCGCCAGCTCGGCATCGCCGATCCGCTGGCCGCGGCCGCGGCAGAAACCGGGCTCAACGGCCGCGTCCTCCTGATCGAGGACCGGCCGCTGATCGCCGAGCGCCTGACACAGGCGCTGTCTGCCTTTCACTCGATCGAGACGGAAACCGATGCGCAGGCCGCGCTCGCGCGCGCCGCCGAGGGCGATTTCGAGATCGTCCTGGTGAGCCTCGATCTGCAGAACTATGACGGCTTGAGGCTGTGCAGCCAGCTGCGCTCGCTGGAGCGCACGCGCAATCTCTCCGTGCTGCTGCTCGGCGAGGCCGAAGACAAGTCCCGCGTGCTTCGCGGCCTGGAGATCGGCGCGCACGACTTCCTGGTCCGGCCGATCGACCGCAACGAGTTGCTCGCGCGCGCCCGGACACTGGTCCGCCGCAAGCGCTTCGCCGAGCGGCTGCGCGACAGCGTGCAGTCCTCGATGGAAATGGCGGTGATGGACCAGCTCACGGGCCTCCATAACCGCCGCTATCTCGACAGCCGGCTTTCGGCCCTCTTCGACGAGTCGGCCCTCAGGGCGCGGGCACTGTCGCTCCTGGTGCTCGACGTCGATCGCTTCAAGGTCGTCAACGACAGCTGGGGCCACGATGCCGGCGACGAGGTCCTGCGCGAATTCGCTGACCGGATCCGCGCCTGCACGCGCGGCATCGACCTGGTGGCCCGCATGGGCGGCGAGGAGATCGTCGTCGTGCTGCCAGACACCGCGCTCGAGGCTGCGCGGGCCGTTGCCGAACGCATCCGGGAACGGGTCGAGGGCGAAGCCTTTCAGATCCAGCGCGGGCAGCGCGCGATCACGGTGACGGTGTCGATCGGGGTCGCCAGCCGGCGGGCGGGCGATGCCGGGCCGGTCGAGATGATGAAGCGGGCCGACGAGGCGGTCTACCGGGCCAAGGCTGCCGGCCGCAACCGCGTCATCGTCGCCAGCGCCGCCTGAATGGCCACGGCGGGCGAGGTAAGGTTTCCAAGTAGGGTTAAGTTTCGATGAATAATGGTGAATCAATCGTCTCCGATTGATTCGGAGGGGCTTCCGCGTAGGGTGATTTCCAAGAGAACGGTTGCCGAGCAGCCGTCCGGAACGCCCTTCGGAAGCCCAGGTTCCGCCGCATCTCCTGGGTCACCGCTGGGCTCGGCCGGTCGATGACGGGATCCTGGCCTCCTCAGCCCCGTCGTCGGCCGGCCACCTCGTTTTCGGGGTCGTCGCCTCAGCGCAGATAGCGCTCGATGATCTCCGGTATCCAGTAGCCGAGTGCGCCGAAGCCGACGAGCAGCAGGACCAGGAGCAGCGCGGCCCGCACGCGATGTGTCCAGCGGCGCGACTCGTCGACCTCGACAATCAGGCGCAGGAAGCCCCGTACCAGTCCGCCCGGGCGCGGCGGCGGTTCGACTGAAGCGGGGCCGTTGCTCAAGCGATGCTCCTGCGGATGGGCGGGCTGCGCCGCCCGGGCAAGTTAGAAGATCGCTACGGCCGGCGCCAGCGAGTTCGCGCGGGACCGGAGCGAACTGCCCGCGTCGAAGGCGCCTGGCAAATGCATCGGCGAATACTGGTCAAGAACTAGGCGCCGGGCGGCCTGCAAGACTGCATTAACGATCGTCGTCTCATGCTAATCTAATAACGATTCGCACGCCCTGCTATTCGGCTGCGAAGCTGCTGGCCTGACATCTTTGCAAAAGCCGACGCCGATCCGGCCGGCATGGCCTCATCGGCAAGCGGACTCCAAGGAGCGATCCATGCGTCTCATCGCATTGGCGCTCTGCCTCGCATTGCTGCCGTGGGGCGGAGGGCCTGTTCACGCGCATAGCTGGTACCCCTACGATTGTTGTAGCGACCGCGATTGCTGGCCGATGGGGCTCGACGCCGATGCGCGCGAGCCCGAGCCGCGCATCGTTCCGGGCGGATACCTGACCCATGACGGGCACTTCGTCGCCGAGCAGAGCACGCGCGTCTCCAAGGACGGTCGCTTCCACATCTGCCGAAGCGGCGGGATGTTGACCGGCTCGGTGATCGCGCCGTCGCAGCGGCCGATCTGCCTGTTCGTGCCGAAGCCGGCCTTCTGACGAGGAGCGGCCGGGCGATGTTGGGGGGGGCGACCGTCTCCGGCGGCACGCTGGCCGGGACCACGACGCGCCTGCAGGGCGCAATCCAATCGATGCGGCCCTGGTGTTCGACCAGAGCAATACGGAACTTGCGCCGGTGTCCGGCATGGCTTCGTCACCAAGCGCGGTAGCGGCGTCGTCACCTTCACGGGTTCGAGCAGCCTCACCGGCCAGACATCGGTCGAAGCGGGCTCGCTGTCCGTCTACCCTCAAGGGACGCGTCGAGATGCGGTTCTGAAGAGGGAGCCGCCGGCGCGAATGCGCCGATTGAATTTGCGTCGCTATGGAGCAAATCTGTGAGCTGCCGAGTTATCGGATGGCAGCCACGGTCCGACCTCGCGATCGTCGCCTGCAGGTCATCATGGCCCGTCGTTAAGAAGAATGGAGACAGCAGCCATGGCGGAAAACGGCAATCACGAAGCGCTGGACGATCTGATTGCGCTCCTGCGCCGACAAATTTCCGACCTGACGGAACAGGCTGCCGCCGCATCCGGCTCCGGGAGCGAAGAGAGATTGTCGGATCTGCTCAACGAGAAGCAGGATCGCCTCAACGAGCTGCTGAAAGAGCGCTCGGCCGGGGAAAGATGACGTCGCAAGCAGTCGCTGGGCGCGCCGCGCTACAGCGAACGGTCAGGCTCAGTTCTGCCCGCCATTGGCGACGCACCGGTCGATGGCCTTGCGCGACACCTTAGCATCCTTGCCGAGCCCCTGGCTCTTCTGGATGGCCTCGCGGCACTTACGGCGCGGGTCATCCGCCGTTCGCTTGGCTGCCATTGCATCGGCTATCAGGAGGGGTGTGCAGAACAGGCTCAAGGCGATGGCCGAACGCAGCGTTTTCATGCGGATACTCCCCACTCGTAGCTGAAGGCGTCTCGGCTCAGGAAAGCAGGCGGGCAAAACCGACACAATCCCCCAAACAGGTTAGGGGTATGCCCTGCCCAAAACGAAAAAACCGCCCTGCGAAGGGCGGTTTTTCTAAACCAGTCAAGCAGTTAGGCGAAACGCCTTACTTGATCTTGGTTTCCTTGAACTCGACGTGCTTGCGCGCGACAGGGTCGTACTTCTTCTTGGACATCTTCTCGGTCATGGTCCGCGAGTTCTTCTTGGTCACGTAGAAGTACCCGGTGTCCGCGGTCGAGATGAGCTTGATCTTGATGGTCACGGCCTTGGCCATGGCGGAGCCCTCGAATAGGTGGGGCCGCCGTCGGCCCGCGCAGAAAACAAAATGGCCGGGCGAGCCCGGCAATCCGAT
Source organism: Allobosea sp. CCNWLY174 (assembly GCF_037120455.1). Lineage (NCBI taxonomy): Bacteria > Pseudomonadati > Pseudomonadota > Alphaproteobacteria > Hyphomicrobiales > Alloboseaceae > Allobosea > Allobosea sp. CCNWLY174. The sequence goes on from NZ_JBBBBQ010000001.1 coordinate 59,490, forward strand.
GGGCGGGGAATGCCGTATCGGCGTGGGTAAGTCAAGGAATATCGGGCGGGCATACGGATTTTCCGCTGCCCCACGGCGTCAGAGCAGCTCGCGCACGAAGTTGCCGCGCTTCTCCCAATAGAACGGAACCGGCAGATATGGGGCAAATCCGGCCTTCAGCCGCTCCTCGACCTCGGCGATGATCACCTTGGTGATGGTCGGCAGGTCGAGCTCGCGTGCTTCGTCGAAGGTGACAGAGACGAGGTCGGTAAGCTCCGAATCGGGGCCGATCACGCCCTCGACCTTGCCGGCGACGGCACGGGCATCGACCGCGAAGAAGCGGGTGTCGAAGCGCTTGGGCCGGCGCGGAGGGGTGATGGCGCGGGCGACGAAGGTGACGGCGCCGAGATCGGGGAAGACGCCCTTGGCCGCGAATTCGGCCCAAGCGCCCGCCGGTGGGCGTTCGGGCGCGCCATACTCGGCGCTGCCGAAGAGCAGGCCGGTCTCCTCGAAGGTCTCGCGGATGGCGGCGAGTGCCAGCGCACGCCCGCGCTCCTCGCTCGGCCGCGCACAACGGGCGAGCAGGCGCTGCTCGCAGGGGCCGGCGAGGGCGCCGGTCGCGGCCATGCGCCGATCGCCGGCTTCGATGCGACCGCCCGGGAAGACGTATTTGCCCGGCATGAACTTGTGGCCGGCATGGCGCTTGCCCATCAGCACCCTGGGCTTCTTCCCGGAATGATCGAGGATCAGCATGGTCGCGGCGTCACGCGGGCGCAGGTTGACGCTGGTGCGTGCCCGCTCGGCCTGGGTCAGGGTGACGGTGTGGTCACTCATCGACCGCCCACGGCCTTCATGGCGGGCTGGCGCTCGGGCCTGGGCATGGCGCCGCCGAAGCCGTGCATGCGCAGCGCCCATTGCAGGCCGATGACCGCGCCCTTGGCCGGCTGCATCAGCGCCAGGCTGAGGAAGACGGTCAGCGGCAGCCAGACCCAGAGGTGCAGCGCGATCGACCAGTTGCTGTACTTCTCGGCCAGCAGGATGCCGCCGACGACGATGTGGCCGACGATGGTGATGACGATATAGGGCGGCAGGTCGTCGGCACGCTGATGGTGCAGGGTCTCGCCGCAGGCCGCGCAGGAATCGACGGGCTTGAGGAAGGTGCGAAACAGCTTGCCTTCGCCGCAATGCGGGCAGCGACCGAAGAGGCCGCGACGCATAGCTTGACGCCAGTCGCGAGCCTGGACCGGCTTGGGTTGGTGACAATGTATGGACATGGGATGTCTTCGTTAATGCGGGGCGTCAGCGCTTGCGGCCCGATCGTTTGGGCGGGGGGCGGCCCTGCTTTCGCCCCATAGGTAAAGCAGGCCGTGACCTTTTGCCAGAGCGGTCGGATGTCGCGGGCCTGCCCTCTGTGAGCAACTCGAAGCGAAGCGCACCCGCGACCGGCGCCGCCTCGACCAGTTTGACATGGACGCGGTCGCCTAGGCGCCAGCTTTCGCCGGTGCGATCGCCGACCAGCGCATGGGCGCGCTCGTCATGGCGATAATAGTCGGCGCCCAGGGTTGAGGCCGGGATGAAGCCGTCGGCGCCGGTGCCGTCGAGCTTGACGAAGAGGCCGGCGCGGTTGAGGCCGGCGATGCGCCCGTCGAAGCTCGAACCGATCTGGTCGGCGAGGAAATGGGCGATCAGCCGGTCGGTGGTCTCGCGCTCGGCCGCCATGGCGCGCCGCTCGGCCGCCGAGATCCGGGTCGCGACCTCGCGCAATTCGGCGAGCGAGGTCGATTTCGGCAGGCCGTCATCGCCCAGCCTGAGCGCGGAAACCAAGGCGCGGTGCACGATCAGGTCGGCATAGCGCCGGATCGGCGAGGTGAAATGGGCGTAGCGGCGCAGGTTGAGGCCGAAATGCCCGTAGTTCTCGGCGACGTATTCGGCCTGCGCCTGGGTGCGCAGCACGACCTCGTTCATCAAGAGCTCGTTCTCCGAGCCCTTGATCATGGCGAGGATGCGGTTGAACAGCACCGGCCGCAGCGCCGCGTCCTTGGGCAGCTTGATGCCGATCGAGGCCAGGACCTCGCCGAGCGCCCGCATCTTCTCGAGCGAGGGCTCGTCATGGCAGCGATAGATCAGCGGGATCTTCGCCTTCTCCAACGTTTCGGCCGCGGCGACGTTGGCGAGGATCATGAATTCCTCGATCAGCCGGTGCGCGGCGAGCCGCTCGGGCACGATCACGCGGGTGACCTTGCCATTGGCGTCGAGGACGAGCTTGCGTTCGGGCAGATCGAGATCGAGCGGCTGGCGGGCGTCGCGGGCGCGCGCGGCCGAGCCATAGGCGGCCCAGAGCGGCATCAGGATGCTGTCGCGAATCGGGCCGGTGAGATCGTCCGGCTTGCCGTCGATCGCGGCCTGGGCTTGTTGATATGAGAGCTTCGCGGCCGAGCGCATCATGATGCGGTGGAAGGAATGGCTCTTCTTGGTGCCGTCGGCCTTGAGGATCAGGCGGACGGCGAGCGCCGGCCGATCCTCGCCGCCGCGCAGCGAGCAGAGATCGTTCGAGATCCGCTCCGGCAGCATCGGCACGACGCGGTCGGGGAAATAGACCGAGTTGCCCCGCTCCAGCGCCTCGCGATCGAGCGCCGAGCCATGGCGGACATAAGAAGCGACGTCGGCGATGGCGACGGTGACGATATGGCCGCCGGGGTTGTCGGGATCGTCGTCGGGCGCCGCATGGACCGCATCGTCATGATCCTTGGCGTCGGCAGGGTCGATGGTGATCAGCGGGAGGCTGCGCCAATCCTCGCGACCGGCGAGCGTGGCAGGTTTCGCCGCTTGCGCCTCGGCGATCGTCGCCGGCTGGAATTCGTTCGGAATGCCATGGGCGTGGATCGCGATCAGCGAGACCGCGCGCTCCGACTTCAGCGAGCCGAGGCGCTCGCGCACCCTGGCCTGGGGCGGGCCGAACCGGCTTTCGCGGGCAAGAGAGACCGAGACGAGATCGCCATCCTCGGCGTTGCCGGTCTGCCCCTTCGGGATCAGAGCCTCGCGCCCCTGGGCCTTCTTGTCGACTGGAACGAGCCGGCCGGAGCCGTCGGGGAGGGCACGGAAGATGCCGAGAACCTGCGCCTTGGCCTTACCCATGACCTTGAGGGTGCGGCCGGACCATTGATAGCCCTCGACGCCGCGTAGCTTCGTCAGCTTGAGCAGAACGTGGTCGCCGACGCCGGGGGCGGCCGCTGCCGGGGTCTTCGGCTGGCGGCGGAATTCGCGCTGGCGCTCGAGCAGAATCTTCGGCGCCTCGCCCTGGTCGGCCTCGTTCCATTCGAGCGGAGCGGCGATCAGGTCGCCTTCGCGGTCGCGCGTCTTGATCTCGCAGAGCAGGACCGCGGGCAAGGCGGCATGCGGCTTGACCGGGCCGGAGCTGCCATTTTCCTCCAGCTCGAGCTCACGCAGCAGGCGCTTCAGCCAGATCTTGCCGCCGCCATCGAGCTGGAAGGCCTTGGCGATGTCGCGGCGGCCGGGCTCGCGGCCGGCGGCGCGCTCCTCCGCGATGAAGGCGAGGATGGCGTCGCGGGAGAGATCGGTGTCGGGACGGGGCAAGGGCGCGGGCCTCGTCAGCTGCGGCTGGGCGCGATGATCATGGCTGGTTTCTGCCACGCCGTAACCGGGCGCGCCAGAACGGCCTGTGCAGAACTGCTGCCCGAAAAGGAGAAGGGCTGCCCTTGCGGGCAGCCCTTCCATTGCCGAACCGCAGCCCCGGTAACAGGGCTAAGCGTCACGGAAACTCACGCGCAACCGAACCCCTCATGGGACGAGTCCAGGCCATGCGCCCCCCGCGACAGCGGTTGATGACAATGAGACACTGGATCACCTCCTTTCAGTTGTTACCGACAAGGAGAGGCTAGGGTGATTCCAAGCGCGCCGTAAACGGTAAAGATTCAGCGGCTCACAGAGCCTGCGACTGCAATAAAATCGGTCATTGCGCCGACTTCGGATATTTCTGCTTATTTTGTGGGCAGGTCTTTTGCCTGTTTGGTGATCAGGTTCCGGCCTCGCGCATGATCTTTGCGTTGCGAAGCGTATCGCCCGCAGGAAATCGCTTGGGAAAGCGCTCGCAACACGTTTGTTGCGACGCCCACCGAACCGGAATTCGGGTTGGCACGTGGCTTGCGATCATTCCCGCCAGCCGACAAGGCAACTGCGCCCGGGAGGGGCGCGGTCAACAGGGACCCTCGGGGGACATCGCAGTGAAACTCACTCGTCGCGTGGTCATGGGCGCCGCCTTCGCAGGCGCCACGGTTCTCTCCTCTCTGCTACCGGCGCAGGCGCAAGAGACCATCAAGGTCGGCATCCTGCATTCGCTCTCCGGCACGATGGCGATCTCGGAGACGACGCTGAAGGACGTGATGCTCATGCTCATCGATGAGCAGAACAAGAAGGGCGGCGTGCTCGGCAAGAAGCTCGAGGCGGTGGTGGTCGATCCGGCCTCGAACTGGCCGCTCTTCGCCGAGAAGGCGCGCGAGCTGATCGTCAAGGACAAGGTCGCGGCCGTGTTCGGCTGCTGGACGTCCGTGTCGCGCAAATCGGTGCTCCCGGTATTCAAGGAGCTGAACTCGATCCTGTTCTACCCCGTCCAGTACGAGGGCGAGGAGAGCGAGCGCAACGTCTTCTACACGGGCGCCGCGCCGAACCAGCAGGCGATCCCGGCCGTCGACTACCTCGCCAAGGAAGAGAAGGTCGAGCGCTGGGTCCTCGCCGGCACCGACTACGTCTACCCCCGCACGACCAACAAGATCCTCGAGGCCTACCTCAAGTCGAAGGGGGTCAAGTCCGAGGACATCCTGATCAACTACACGCCGTTCGGCCATTCCGACTGGCAGACCATCGTCTCCGACATCAAGAAGTTCGGCACGGCCGGCAAGAAGACCGCCGTGGTCTCGACCATCAACGGCGATGCCAACGTGCCGTTCTACAAGGAACTCGGCAACCAGGGCATCAAGGCGACCGACATCCCGGTCGTCGCCTTCTCGGTCGGCGAGGAAGAGCTCGCGGGCATCGACACCAAGCCACTGGTCGGCCATCTCGCCGCCTGGAACTACTTCCAGTCGGTCAAGACGCCGGAGAACGAGGCCTTCATCAAGCAGTGGAAGGCCTTCAAGAAGAACGACAAGGCCGTGACCAACGACCCGATGGAAGCCCATGTCATCGGCTTCAACATGTGGGTGAAGGCGGTCGAGAAGGCCAAGTCCACCGATCCCGACAAGGTCATCGACGCGCTGCCGGGCATCGAGGCGCCGAACCTGACCGGCGGTGTCTCGAAGATGCTGCCGAACCACCACATCACCAAGCCGGTGCTGATCGGCGAGATCAAGGCCGACGGCCAGTTCGACGTGGTCTCGAAGACCGGTCTCGTCGCGGGCGATGCCTGGTCGAAGGAGCTCGACGGCTCCAAGGACCTGGTCGGCGACTGGGTCGAGAAGAAGTGCGGCAACTTCAACGTCAAGACCGGCAAGTGCGGCGGCGCCTGAGTTAAGAGGGGGAAGGGCGGCACGGACGATCAACGGCCGGCCGCCCTTCGAATTGCCTGAGCACGCCGCCGGATAGGCCGGCGGCGTGCATACAGCCGACCAGCCAATCGAAGCGAGACATGCGGATCCTTCCCAGCCTCCTGCGCCTGCTTGCGCTCGCGATGACACTCGCCTTCGCGCCGGCCATAGCGCTCGCACAGAGCGCCGACGACGCCTTCGCGCGGCTCAACGCCGACAGCTTCTCGGACACGGCGCGCGCCATCGACATTCTCGTCCAGGGCGCCCATCCGAATGCGGCTGTGATCATCGAGGCGCTGGCCGATGGACGGCTGCTCGCCGGCGGCGGCGTCGTCGTGGTGAAGACCAGGGAAGGCGGTTTACTCGATGCCAGAACCGGGCAGGCGCTCGCAGCCGCACCGGCAGGGCTGAACCCCGTCAGGCTCAACAACAACGTCCGCCGGGTGATCCAGGGCGCGCTCGGCGGGCTCGGGCTGATCAATCCCGATCCGGCCAAGCGCGTCGCGGCGGCCGAGGCGGTGTTCCGGGCGCGTGACGTCTCGGTGCTGCCAGTCCTCGAAGCCGCCATCGCCAAGGAGACCAACGATCGGGCGCGCCGGGCGCTCCGCGAGGCGCAGGCCGCGATCCTGATCGTCAAGACTGACGCGCCGCCCTTCGACCGCATCGCAGCCGTCGATGTGCTGCGCGAGCGCGGCGACCAGGATGCGCTGGCGACGCTGCGCGCCCTGCCGGGCGACGCCTCGCCGGGTTTGAGAGAGGCTCAGGCGCGCGCCATTTCCGAGATCGAGGGCAGGCTCGCTCTATGGCGGGCCGGCCAGAACCTCTGGTACGGGCTCTCGCTCGGTTCGGTGCTGCTGCTCGCCGCGATCGGGCTCGCCATCACCTTCGGCGTGATGGGCGTCATCAACATGGCGCATGGCGAAATGGTCATGCTCGGCGCCTACACCACCTTCATCGTGCAGGAGGTGATCCGGGCGCGCTTTCCGGGGCTGTTCGACTGGTCGCTGGCGATCGCGATCCCCGCCGCCTTCATCGTCGCCGGCGCCGTCGGCATCGCGATCGAGCGCGGCGTCATCCGCTTCCTCTACGGACGGCCGTTGGAGACCTTGCTCGCGACCTGGGGCATCAGCCTCATCCTGCAGCAGGCGGTGCGCACCGCCTTCGGGCCAACCAACCGCGAGGTCGGGGCACCAGCTTTCATGTCCGGCGCCTTCGAGCTCGGCGGTCTAGCCATCACCTGGAACCGGCTCTGGATCATCGTCTTCGCCGCTCTCGTCTTTGCGGCCCTATTGGCGATCCTGAAGCTGACCCCGATGGGCCTGCAGATGCGCGCCGTCACCCAGAACCGGCGCATGGCCTCGGCGATGGGCATCCGCACCGGCCGGATCGACGCGCTGACCTTCGGGCTCGGCTCGGGCGTTGCGGGATTGGCCGGTGTCGCGCTCTCGCAGATCGACAATGTCAGCCCCAATCTCGGCCAGAGCTACATCATCGACAGCTTCATGGTCGTGGTCTTCGGCGGTGTCGGCAATCTCTGGGGCACGCTGATCAGCGCCATGAGCCTCGGCGTCGCCAACAAGCTCCTGGAGCCCTACGCCGGCGCCGTGCTCGGCAAGATCGCGCTGCTCGTCTTCATCATCCTGTTCATCCAGAAGCGCCCGCGCGGCCTGTTCGCGCTCAAGGGCAGGGCGGTGGAAGCATGATCACTCGCTTCCTCCTCTCGAACATGGACAAGCGGGGCTATGCCTTTCTCGCCATCGTCGCTGCGATCGGTCTTCTGGTGCCGCTGGCGAACCTGCTGATCCCGGCCGGCTCGCCCTTCCATGTCTCGACCGCGACCATGTCGCTGTGGGGCAAGTACCTCTGCTACGCGCTGCTGGCGATCTCGCTCGACCTGGTCTGGGGCTATTGCGGCATCCTCTCGCTCGGCCATGGCGCCTTCTTCGCGCTCGGCGGCTACGCGATGGGCATGTACCTGATGCGCCAGATCGGCTCGCGCGGGGTCTACGGCAACCCTGTCCTGCCCGACTTCATGGTCTTCCTGAACTGGCAGGAACTCCCCTGGTACTGGTACGGCTTCTCCTCCTTCCCGTTCGCGATGCTGATGGTGCTGCTGGTCCCCGGCCTGCTCGCCTTCGTTTTCGGCTGGTTCGCCTTCCGCAGCCGCGTCACCGGCGTCTATCTCTCGATCATCACCCAGGCGCTGACCTATGCGCTGCTGCTCGCCTTCTTCCGCAACGACATGGGCTTCGGCGGCAACAACGGCCTGACCGATTTCAAGGACATTGTCGGCTTCAACGTGCAGGCGCAGGGCACGCGCGCGGCGCTGTTCGCGATGACCTGCACGATGCTGATCGCCGGATTCCTGCTCGCGCGGGGCATCGTCACCTCCAAGCTCGGCAAGGTGGTGATCGCGATCCGCGACGCCGAATCTCGCACGCGCTTCCTCGGCTACCGGGTCGATCGCTTCAAGCTCTTCGTCTTCACCGTCTCCGCCTGCATGGCCGGCGTCGCCGGCGCGCTCTACGTGCCGCAGGTCGGCATCATCAACCCCAGTGAATTCGCCCCGGCCAACTCGATCGAGACCGTGATCTGGGTCGCGGTCGGCGGGCGCGGCTCGCTGGTCGGCGCCGCGCTCGGCGCCGTCGTGGTCAACTGGGCCAAGACGATGTTCACCTCGGGCTTCATGGCGCCGTACTGGCTGTTCGCGCTCGGTGCGCTCTTCGTCTTCGTCACGCTGTTCATGCCGAAGGGCATTCTGGGGACCGCGCAGGGCTGGTGGGAGAGCCGCAAACGGCCCGCGCCCGTGCCAGCGGCCGAACCGGCGCCGGCGGAGTAACCGACATGAACGCTCCCACCCCCGGCGCCCTGACCTCCTCGCTGCTCTATCTCGACGGCGTCAGTGTCGCCTTCGACGGCTTCAAGGCGATCCGCGGCCTGTCGCTGACGATCGAACCCGGCGAGATGCGCGCCATCATCGGCCCGAACGGTGCCGGCAAGACCACCATGATGGACATCATCACCGGCAAGACCCGACCCGACGAGGGCACGGTGATGTTCGGCGGCTCGGTCGACCTGACTCGGCTCGATGAGGCGGCGATCGCCAATCTCGGCATCGGCCGCAAATTCCAGAAGCCGACCGTGTTCGACTTCCACACGATCGAGGACAACATCCTGCTGGCGCTGAAGTCGAAGCGCACGGTGTTGAAGACGCTGTTCTGGCAGACGGAAGGGCCGCAGCAGAAGCGCATCGACGAGATCCTCGGCATCATCAAGCTCGCCGACAAACGGGACAAGCTCGCCGGCTCGCTCTCGCATGGCCAGAAACAGTGGCTCGAGATCGGCATGCTGCTGGCGCAGGATCCCAAGCTCCTGCTCGTCGACGAGCCGGCCGCCGGCATGACCGATGGCGAGACGGCGCAGACCGCGGTGCTGCTCAAGGAGATCGCGCGGGATCACTCGGTCATCGTGGTCGAGCACGACATGGGCTTCATCCGCGAGCTCGGCGTGAAGGTCACGGTACTCCATGAGGGCTCTGTATTGGCGGAGGGACCCCTCGATCAGGTTAGTGCCAATGAACGAGTCGTCGAAGTCTATCTGGGGCGCTAAGCATGCTGCGGAAACGTAGAAGCCGGTTTTCCGATCAGGTCATGCGGCGGGACAACTGCTCATGCTGACTGTGGATGCCATCGACCTCCATTACGGCGCCGCCCAGGCCTTGCGACGCGTCTCGGTCACCGCCGAGATCGGCAAGGTCACCTGCGTCATGGGCCGCAACGGCGTCGGCAAGACCTCGCTGATGCGCGCGATCGTCGGCCAGCAGCCTATCAGCGGCGGCAGGATCAGTTTCGGCGGTGAGGATATCTCGACCTTGCGCACCGAGGACCGGGCGCGCGCCGGCATCGGCTTCGTGCCGCAGGGCCGCGAGGTCTTCCCGCTGCTGACGGTGAAGGAAAACCTGGAAACCGGCTTTGCGCCCTTGCCGCGCAAGGAGCGCTTCATCCCGAACGAACTGTTCGACCTATTCCCCGTGCTGAAGTCCATGCTGGGCCGGCGCGGCGGAGACCTCTCGGGTGGCCAGCAGCAGCAGCTCGCGATTGCGCGGGCGCTGGTCACCCGACCCAAATTGCTGGTTCTCGACGAGCCGACCGAGGGCATCCAGCCCTCGATCATCAAGGACATCGGCCGCGCCATCGACTATCTGCGGAGCAAGGGCGGCATGGCGATCGTGCTGGTCGAGCAGTATTTCGACTTCGCCCGCGATCTCGCCGATACGATGTTCGTGATGGACCGCGGCGAGGTCGTTCTGGCCGGGCCGATGGCGGAGCTGGATGGCAACCAGGTGCAGCGGTTGATTCAGGTGTGACGCTCGGACCCCGCTGATCAGATGTCAGCGGGGCCGGTGCAGCCTCAGCTCAAGCGGAGAGGTCGCGCGCGGCGAAGACCTCCTTCGCCGCGAACAGCCCGTTCAGCGCCGCCGGGAAGCCGGCATAGACTGCCATCTGGATCATGACCTCGGTGATCTCCTGGCGCGACAGTCCGACGTTCAGCCCGGCCTCGATATGGACCTTGAGCTGCGGCTGGGCGTTGCCCATCGCGGTCAGCGCCGCGATCGTCGCGATCTCGCGGGAACGCAGGTCGAGCCCCGGCCGCGAATAGATGTCTCCGAACGAGAACTCGAACACGTAGTTTGCGAAATCGGGGGCGATGTCGGCGAGCGCCGCGATCACCCTGTGGCCAGCCTCGCCATCGATCTCAGCGAGAGCCCGCCTGCCGCGCTCCAGCCTGCTGGTTTCGGCGTGTGCGTTGATGTGCGTCATGGTCTTCGATCCTCTTCTCGATGTCGGCATAGCCGGCGATCTTGGTGTCGAGGACGAGAAGGCAGGCTTCGAGTTCGGCGACGCGAGCGCGAACCTGCTCGCGGTGCCGTTCCAGCAGACTACGACGATCGGCTTCCGTACCGGAACCAGCTTCGCGCAGCGCCGCATAGCGCAACATTTCGCGGATCGGCATGCCGGTGGTCTTGAGCCGGCCGAGGAAGTCGATCCAGGTCAGGATCGAGGCGTCGTAGTCGCGCTGGCGTGACCGGTCCCTGTCGGCATAGGGCAACAGCCCGATCCGCTCGTAATAGCGGATCGTATGGGCCGACAGTCCCGAGCGCCTGGCGAGTTCACCGATCTTCATGGCCGCCTTCTCATCACGACGCTGGGGAAGCTACGAGTTCGAGCGCACTCCAAGTCAATGCGCTCGGCGAAAGTTTTTTCCGGGCGCCGTGCGCCCGTCTCAGAACTCCAGCGGCGCGTTGTCGATGACCTCCTTCATCACGAAGAAGGTGCGGGTCTGGCGCACGCCGGGCAGCGCCAGCAGCGTCTTCGCGTGCAGCTTGTTGAAGTCGGCGAGGTCCCGCACGCGGATCTTGAGGAAATAGTCGAAATCGCCGGCGACGATGTGGCAGTCGAGCACGACGGGCAGTGCCTTCACCGCCTCCTCGAACAGGCCGAAGCTTTCCGGGGTCGAGCGGTCGAGCACCACGCCGACGATGGCGAGCGTGCCCTTCTCGACCTTGTGCGGATCGATCTGTGCGCGCACGCCGGTGACGTAGCCCTCGGCGAACAGGCGCTGGATGCGGCGATGGCAGGTGGCGGCGCTGGTGTTCACCCGTTTGGCGATCTCGGCATTGCCCATGCGCCCGTCGGCCTGCAGCAGACGCAGGATTCTGAGGTCGATTTTATCGAGTTCAGCTTCCATGAACGATTCTTCCGTTTTAGCCGCTCTTCTTGTCGCCAGAAGTATCAGATTGAGAATTTTGCGAAAGCAGAGAGAAAATCAAAAGCCAAGTTCGGGAGCACCTTTCAGGAGCGTTTTGCTAGCGTTTGCGGGTCATTCCACGAGGGGAACCCGCCATGCTCGCCAAGTTCGAACGCTACCCGCTGACCTTCGGGCCTTCGCCGATCGAGAAGCTGCCGCGCCTCTCGGCCCATCTCGGCGGAGGCGTCGCGCTCTATGCCAAGCGCGAGGACTGCAATTCCGGCCTCGCCTTCGGCGGCAACAAATTGCGCAAGCTCGAATACATCGTCCCGGATGCGATCGCGTCCGGTGCCGACACGCTGGTTTCGATCGGCGGCGTGCAGTCGAACCACACCCGCATGGTCGCCGCGACCGCCGCCAAGATCGGCATGAAGTGCCGCCTGGTGCAGGAGAGCTGGGTGCCGCATGAGGACGCGGTCTACGACCGGGTCGGCAACATCCTGCTGTCGCGGGTGATGGGCGCCCATGTCGAGCTGGTCGACGAGGGCTTCGACATCGGCATCAGGGCGAGCTGGGAAAAGGCGCTGGAGGACGTGAAGGCCAAGGGCGGCAAGCCCTATGCGATCCCGGCCGGCGCGTCCGTGCACAAGTTCGGCGGGCTCGGCTATGTCGGCTTCGCCGAGGAGGTGAGGGCGCAGGAGGAGGAACTCGGCTTCAAGTTCGACTATATCGTCGTCTGCACGGTCACCGGCTCGACCCATGCCGGCATGGTCGTCGGCTTCGCCAAGGACGGACGCCAGCGCAACGTCATCGGCATCGACGCCTCGTTCACGCCGGCGCAGACCAGGGCGCAGGTGCTCGACATCGCGCAGAAGACCTCCGAGCTCGTCGGCGGCAAGCAGATCACGGCGGACGATATCGTGCTGAACGAGGACTACGCCTATCCGGTCTATGGCGTGCCCTCGAAGGAGACGATCGAGGCGATCCGCCTGTCGGCCCGGCTCGAAGGCATGATGACCGACCCCGTCTATGAGGGGAAATCGATGCAGGGCATGATCGACCTGGTGAAGAAGGGCTTCTTCCCGGCGGGATCGAAGGTGCTCTACGCCCATCTCGGCGGCGTGCCGGCGATCAACGGCTACAGCTACACCTTCCGCAACGGTTGAGCGTCATGGAGGCGCTCGTCCTCTGTGAGATCGCGGCTGGGCGCGACGATCTGCGCGACGCCCTGCTCGCGCGGGTCGGCCGACTCGGCCTCAACGGGCGGGCGAAGCTCAGCTTCGTCGCCCGCGACCGGAACGCGCCTGGCAACACGCTCGTCGCGGTCGGCTTCCCAGACGCGGCCAGCGCCGAACGCTTCGCTGCCGAGGCCGTTTGCGACGGGCTTGCTCCGGCCGAGGTGAGGCTGCTCGCGGTCGAGCCCACCTGGCAGGCCGACCCGCTGCCGCTGATGTTCCCCTGATATGGCTGCGTCGCCAGCGCCGGTCGGCTGAACTCTTCCCTTCCCCCTTGTGGGGAAGGGATAGGGATGGGGGTGGTGCCGCTTGGCGAGCGTTGGCAGGACTGGCAGCAGCGGGAGTGCTGTCTGGTTCGGCCGATCACTCCGGCTTTGCGACCCCCACCCCTTCCCCTCCCCACAAGGGGGAGGGGTTCTCCGGTGTGTGTTTCGTGCCGCTACGGTCTGGCGCCGGCTGCGTCCGGCAGGTTGCCAATGACCGTGCCCGCCGCCTTCGGCTTGGTCAGCGGCGCGGGTGTCGGCTGGTTGCCGTAATGGATCAGGTCCTGGCCGGCATGGATGTCGCTGGCGACCTGGAGGTCGAGGCGCTCGGCGTCGCGGCGGCGGACATCCTCGACGATCTCGGCGGCTTCCTCCTCCGGCACGCCGAGCGCCCGCAGGACCTCGCCGCCGAAGACCATTGCGGATTCGAAGGTCTCGCGGATCTGGTAGTCGACGCCGGCGCGGATCAGGTCCATCGCATGGCCGCGGTCGAAGGCGCGCACGAACAGCTTCGCATGCGGGAACTCGGCCTGCGCCACCTGTACGATCGCATTGGCCGTCTCGCGCTTCTCGACGCAGACCAGGATCGCCTCGGCCTGATGGGCGCCCGAGGCGTGGAGGATGTCGGCGCGGGTGCCGTCGCCATAGTAGACCTTGAAGCCGAAGGTCGCGGCGGCCTGGATCATCTCCACGTCGGTCTCGATCAGCGAAATGCTGCAGCCGCGGGCGAGCAGGGTCTGGCTCGCGACCTGACCGAAACGGCCGAAGCCGACGACGAGGATGCGCCCCTTGAGGCCCTCGGCGTGCTCGACGCCATCCAGCGATTCCTGCTCGGGCGGCATGAAGCGGTCGATGGCGAGCACGACCAGCGGTGTCAGCGCCATCGACAGGATCACGATCGCGCTGGCGATGGCGTTGATGCGTGCGTCGAAAATGCCCGCAGCCGCGGCGGCGCTATAGAGCACGAAGGCGAATTCGCCGCCCTGCGAGAACAGCGCCACGCGGGTGATCGCATTGCGCGTGCGGGTGCGGAACAGCTTGGCGACGATGAAGATGCCGGCCGCCTTGACCAGCATGAAGGCGGCGACGCCCAGCGCCACGACCTGCCATTCCCGGGCGATCAGCTTGAGATCGAGCGACATGCCGACCGCGAGGAAGAACATGCCGAGCAGGAGGCCGCGGAACGGCTCGATATCGGCCTCGAGCTGGTGGCGGAAGGTCGATTCCGACAGGAGCACGCCGGCGAGGAAAGCGCCCATCGCCATCGACAGGCCGCCGAGCTGCATCGCCAGCGCCGAGCCGAGCACGACGAGCAGCGCCGCGCCGGTCATGACCTCGCGGGCCTGGGCATTGGCGAGCAGCCGGAACATCGGATTGAGCAGCCATTTGCCGGCGATGACGAGGCCGACGAGCGAACCGGCGCCGATCACCAGCGGCATGATCCCGCTGCTTTCGGCGGCCTTCGCGGGCGCAAGCACCGCGACGACGGCGAGCAGCGGCACAATGGCGAGGTCTTCGAGCAGCAGGATCGAGACCGCCTGCTGGCCCTGCGGTGTCGAGGCTTCGCCGCGCTCGTTCAGCATCTGCATCACGACTGCCGTCGAAGAGAGCACGAAGCCCATGCCGGCGATAAAGGCCGCGGCCGGAGGCAGCCCGGCGAGGATGCCGACGCCGGTCAGCAGCGCGCCGCAGAGCCCGACCTGGGCGACGCCGAGGCCGAAGATCTCGCCGCGCAGGTTCCAGAGCCGCGAGGGCTGCATCTCCAGCCCGATGATGAACAGGAACATGACGACGCCGAACTCGGCGACGTGGAGCACGCTCTCAGGGTTGGAGAACAGGCCGATGCCGGAGGGGCCGATGACGAGGCCTCCGGCGAAATAGCCGAGCACCGAGCCGAGCTTGAGCTTGCGGAAGATCGGCACCGCGATGACGCCTGCTCCCAGAAGCCCGACAGCCTGAACCAGATCCTGAGAGAAGCCTTCAGCCGCCATAACGCTCCCTTTGCCTGCCTTCGCTGTGGATATCCGTGCCTTCGAAACAGAAGGCGCCCAGGCGGTTTAGGCAAGCTTTCGTCCGGCCGCCAGAGCGCCCCGACAACACGATGCGGCTAGCGTGCCGGCCGGCCAGCGCTTGCCGGCCGGCTTCCATCGGGGCATTTAGCATCGCCAAAGCCGGCTCTCTGCCGGCAGCAGGAGCGTTCGCTATGCAGCTTGGAGTGGTCGGCCTCGGCCGCATGGGGGCCAATATCGTCCGGCGGCTGCACCGCGCCGGGCACAATTGCGTGGTCTATGACCGCGATCCGAAGCCGGGCGAGGCGCTGTCGAGAGACGGTGCCGTCAATGTCGGCGATCTCAAGGAGATGGTGGCCAAGCTCGAGGCGCCGCGAGCGATCTGGATCATGCTGCCGGCTGGGGAGATCACTGAGAAGACGCTCGCCGATCTCGCGGCGATGATGAGCCCCGGCGACACGCTGATCGATGGCGGCAACGCCTTCTGGAAGGACGATGTCCGGCGCGGACGCGAGCTCGAGGCCAAGGGCCTGCACTATCTCGATATCGGCACCTCCGGCGGCGTGCACGGGCTCGATCGCGGCTATTGCCTGATGATCGGCGGCGACAAGGCGACCTTCGACCGGCTCGAGCCGATCTTCCAGGCGCTGGCGCCGGGCAAGGGCGGGATCGAGCCGACAAAGCATCGCGAGGTCCGCAATCCGACGGCCGAGCAGGGCTATCTGCATTGCGGCCCGGCGGGCGCCGGCCATTTCGTCAAGATGATCCATAACGGCATCGAATACGGGATGATGCAGGCCTTCGCCGAGGGCTTCGACCTCCTGCGCAACGCCTCGGCCAAGGACGGCCTGCCGGAGGAATACGGCTTCGACTTCGACGTCGCCGAGATCGCCGAGGTCTGGCGGCGCGGCTCGGTCGTGACCTCCTGGCTGCTCGACCTGACCGCCGAGGCGCTCGCGGCCGACGAGGAGCTCGGCGCCTATTCCGGCCATGTCTCGGATTCGGGCGAGGGGCGCTGGACGGTGCAGGCGGCGATCGAGACGGCGACGCCGGCCGAGGTGTTGACCTCCTCGCTCTACACCCGCTTCCGCTCGCGCAAGGACCATACCTTCGCCGAAAAGATCCTCTCCGCCATGCGCGCCGGCTTCGGCGGCCATGTCGAGCCGAAGAAGCAGGGCTGAGCGAGCATGACCTTTGCCAATGGCGCCGGGACACCGGCGGTTATCGTCGTGATGGGCGTGGCGAGCTCGGGCAAGACCTCGCTCGGCGAGCGGCTGGCCGAGAGGCTTGGCTGGCCGTTCCGCGACGCGGACTCGTTTCATCCCCCGGCCAACGTCGCGAAGATGTCTTCAGGCATCCCGCTGACCGACGAGGACCGCAAGCCCTGGCTGGCGGCGATCGCGGCCTGGATCGATGAATTGCGGACGACCGGCGGCAAGGGCATCGTCACCTGCTCGGCGCTGAAGAAGGCCTATCGTGACGTGATCGTGGGAAACCGGCCCGACGTCGCGCTGGTCTATCTCAAGGGCTCGCGCGAATTGATCGGTCAGCGCATGGCCGCCCGCCAGCACCATTTCATGCCGCCGGCGCTGCTCGACAGCCAGTTCGCGACGCTGGAGGAACCGGGTGCCGACGAGAAGCCGCTCGTCGTCCAGGTCGAGGCGAGCAGAGAGGCGATCGTCGAGCAGGTGGTTCGGGAGCTGCGGCTGGGGTGAAGCGCACGATCGTCATGCTCGCCCTTGTGGCGAGCATCCACGTCTTGAACACCGCGTTGTGGGAAGGAAGGCGTGGATTGTCGGGACAAGCCCGACCATGACGGTATGGGCGTCGTTGTCCACCCGCTGGAACTCCGACGGGCGCGGACTGCAATTCGGCTCCTAGTTTCAACCGATTGAAAAAAGGCCGCAATCGGCGCAATGGTTAGGGGAGGCGGGGGAGCCGCCGGTCCCAAGGTATCAACATGCTCGACAAAGCCGTTCCGCCGCGCACGCTGAAGCTCAACGCCGCCGACAATGTCGCGGTCGCCGTCGATCCGATCGATGTCGGCGTCAGTGCTGCCGGGGTCACCGCGCTGCAACGCGTCCCGCGCGGCCACAAGATCGCGCTGAGCCGGATCGCCAAGGACGAGCCGATCCGCAAGTTTGGCCAGATCATCGGCTTCGCCACGCTGGACATCCCGCCCGGCGAATGGGTGCACGAGCACAATACCGGCTTCCACGCCTTCGAGCGCGACTATGCCTATGCCGCCGAGGCGAAGACGGAGTTCGTGCTGCCGGTCGAGCAGCAGGCGACCTTCGAGGGCTTTCGCCGCAAGGCCGGCAATGCCGGCACGCGCAACTATGTCGGCATCCTGACCTCGGTGAACTGCTCGGCCTCGGCTGCGCGCTTCATGGCCGAGGAGGTCAAGCGCTCGGGCCTGCTCGCCGACTATCCCAATGTCGACGGCGTCATCGCGCTGACGCACGGCACCGGCTGCGGCATCGACTACAATGGCGAGAGCTTCGAGGTACTGAAGCGCACGACCTGGGGCTATGCCTGCAACCCGAACATGGCGGCGGTGCTGGTGGTCGGCCTCGGCTGCGAAGGCTTCCAGATCAAGCGGATGAAGGAAGCCTACGGCGTCGAGGAGAGCGATGTCTTCCGGACGCTGACGATCCAGGAGACCGGCGGCACCAGGAAGGCCGTCGCGGCCGGGATCGAGGCGCTGAAGGTGATGCTGCCGATCGCCAACCAGGCCAGGCGCGAGACCGTGCCGGCCTCCGAGCTGATGCTCGCTCTGCAGTGCGGTGGCTCGGACGGCTATTCCGGCATCACCGCCAACCCGGCGCTCGGCAAGGCGGTAGACCTCCTCGTCGAGCATGGCGGCACCGCGATCCTCTCCGAGACGCCGGAGATCTACGGCGCCGAGCACCTGCTCACCCGCCGCGCCGCCACCCGCGAAGTCGGCGAGAAGCTCGTCGGCATCATCAAGTGGTGGGAGGACTATACGGCCCGCGCCCGGATGGACATGAACAACAACCCGTCGCCCGGCAACAAGGCGGGGGGGTTGACCACCATCCTGGAGAAGTCGCTCGGCGCTGCCGCCAAGGGCGGCACCAAGACGCTGGCCGCCGTCTACCACTATGCCGAGCCGGTCCGAAGCAAGGGCTTCGTCTACATGGACACGCCCGGCTACGATCCGGTCTCGGCGACGGGGCAGGTCGCCGGCGGCGCCAACATCCTCGCCTTCACCACCGGCCGCGGCTCGGCCTATGGCTGCAAGCCGACGCCCTCGGTCAAGCTCGCGACCAACACGCCGATGTATCTGAAGCAGACCGACGACATGGACCTCAATTGCGGCGATGTCCTCGACGGCGTGACGCTGGAGGAGAAGGGCAAGGAGATCTTCGACTACCTGTTGAAGATCGCCTCGGGCGAGAAATCGAAGTCCGAGGAGATGGGCTATGGCGACGCCGAGTTCGTGCCCTGGCAGATCGGCGCGACGATGTGAGGTGAGGGCGCGAGCGAGGTGCTGTTACAGCCTCGCTCTAGCCTGACGTTCCGGGCCGGCCGGTTGGCCAGGTCGACAGCGCCTGCGCGGCGATGGCCCGCAGCACGTCGCGACTGAAGCCGGCCTTCGCCTGCACCGCCATGCCGTGAATCACCGTTAGCACGAACGCTGCGAGCACATCGGGCTTGGCCGTCTCTGGCAGGTCGCCCTCGGCCTTGGCCCGCTCGAAGCGCTCGCGAAGCAGCGCCTCGCCGGCGGCGCGCGCCTCGATCAGCATCTGCCGCACCGGCTCCGCCTCGTCCGATCCCGCCACGATGCCGTTGATACCGAGGCATCCGGTATGGTCGGGATAACGCGTGTTGACGTCGATCGCGCCATAGATGACGCCTGCCGCGACCTCGCGTGCCGTCGGCAGTAGAAGTGCCTTCGGAAAGTGATCGAGATAGCGCTCGTAATAGCGGTTCAAGGCCAGGCCGAAGAGCGATTCCTTGTTGCCGAAAGCCGAATAGAGGCCCGGCCGCTCGACGCCCGTCGCCTGCGTCAGGTCGGCATAGGACGCGCCCTCATAGCCCTTGCGCCAGAAGACGCAGAGCGCCGCGTCGAGTGCTTCCTCGACGTCGAACTCGCGATGGCGTCCCATCAGTGCGGTCCAGCTCTTTTCATAACGGCCATTATTAAACCGCTTGACAGGCCTTGTCCATATTTCATACCAATCATTATAGTAACAATCGTTACGATAATCGGGCAGCCGCCCGCCGATGGCCCATACGGCATATTCATCCGGAGAGTTTCCCATGTCGAAGATACTGGAGGGCAAGGTCGCCCTCGTGACCGGCGGCTCGCGCGGGCTTGGCGCCGCCGTGGCCGAAGCGCTGGCCGACCAGGGCGCGGACATCGCGATCAGCTATGTCGCTTCGGTCCAGAAGGCGCAGGCCGTGGTCGAGAAGCTGACGGCGAAGGGCGTCCGCGCGCTCGCGGTCCAGAGCGACCAGGCCGACATGGCCGCGGCCAAGCCGCTGGTCGATACGGTGAAGTCGCATTTCGGCAGACTGGACATCCTGGTCAACAACGCAGCCATCGCCGTACAGGGCAAGACGGTCGATAGCCCCGATCTCGATACGTTCAATCTCGATCGGCAATGGCAGATCAACGTCATGGGACCCGTGGCCCTGACCCGCGCGGCGGCTCCCGTGCTGTCGGATGGCGGCCGGATCGTCTTCATCGGCTCGCGTCTCGGCACGTACGCCCTGATGCCCGGGGTGGCCGATTATGCCGGAAGCAAGGCCGCGCTGATCGGATATGCGCGAGGGGTCGCCCGCGATCTCGGCGCACGCGGCATCACCGCCAACGTGGTGCAGCCCGGCGCGATGCCGACGGACATGATGGTCGATGCTCTCGGCAGCACGGACGCTCCCGAAGCATTCCTAGACCTGCACCCGATCCGCCGCCTCGCCACGCTCGAGGAGGTGGCCGGCACCGTCGGCTTCCTGGCAGGTCCGCATGCGGGCTATATCACCGGCGAGGTGATCAGCGTGTCGGGTGGCGTAGGGATCTGAAGCGGCCTGGCGGCGCGTCAGGAAAAACGGTCCCAGGCGGCCTGTCGGGAAATGCCGAGCGCCTCGCCGATCGCAGCCCATGAGACCTTGCGCTTGCGCAGGACATCGACGGTCCGGCCGAGCCCGGTGGCGGCGTGCTCGTAAAGTGCAGCCTCGACCTTGAGCCAATGCAGCAGCCGCTCGCTCGGGAGCGTCTCCAGTTGCTGAATACTCCGGACCTCCGTATCCGGCCGCGGCGCATCGACCGGCAGCGCCATGAACGCGTTGCACTTGGCAACGCACTCATTGCAGATGAAGACGGCCGGCCCGGCGACGAGCTTCTCGACGTCGTGCTGGCTCTTTCCGCAGAAGGAACAGTGCAGGAGCGGCTTCAACGCCTTGCCCGGTTGCTTCCGGCGTCCGCTGGAACCGGTTTCGGCCGGAGCCTGATCCGAGACCACCATGTCCGTCTCCTGTCAAGGTAAGCTTGACGAAAGGACTACTCCGGTCTGCGGAGTCTTGTCAAGGTTGACTTGACGTTGGCGAGAAGTCAGTCGCTCTCGGCCGTGCTTATGCACGTGACGGCAGACTGCTCTGCAAAAGCGCCTCTGCTCGGGCCAAGCAGGCGCGGCTATCCGCCAAACCCTATCCAGTCTCATCGAGCCCTGTTCCATGCGCAATTTTCTGATGGTCACCTTGCCCCGTCTCGTCCTCGGCCTGCTGTTCCTCGTCAGCGCGGTCGACGGCTTCTGGTGGCTCGCCACCGGCACTCACCTGATCCACCCGCCGACGTCCGAACGCGGACTAATCTTCGAAGCCGCGCTGCAGAACTCCGGCTTCTTCTGGCCCTTCCTCAAGGCGGTGAACCTCGCCGGCGGCCTGAGCCTGCTGTTCAATGTCGTGCCGGCCTTCGGGCTCGCGCTGATCGCGCCGGTGATGGCGGTGATCGTGCTGTTCCACTTCGCCATCAACCCGGCCGGCATTCCGGTCGCGATCATCCTGATCGTGGCGGGCGGGCTACTGGTCTACGCCTATCGCGGGCGCTACGCGGCGCTGCTGCGCTGAGACCTCGCGTTTCAGAGCTCCGAAGCGAAGCCCCAGTGCGGGACATGGGCGGCGAGCTTGTCGAGCAGCCGCCCGAGCTGGCCTCGCTCATCGCCGGAAAGGCAATCGAGCATCGCTGCCTCCCTTGCCTTGAGCGCCGGAATGTAGCGCTCGTAGAGGGCGCGGCCGTCCGCCGTCAGGAAGAGGAGCTGGCGGCGGCTGTCGGCCTTGTCGGGCTCGCGCCGGATCAGCTTCTTCTTCTCGAGCAGGATCACGGCGCGGCTGACGCTCGCCTTGAGATGGCCGGAGAACTCGCAGAACTCGCTGGCAGTGGCGCCGTCACGCACGGTCAGAAAGATCAGGATGACGATCTCCGGCCGGGTCAGCCCGAACTCCATCTCGATCGCCCGGAAGGAGGGCTCGCGATAGAAGTTGAGGATATAGCCGATCTTGTAGGCGGTCGGGATCGCGGTGCCGTCGAGGATGGCGCGTCGCTGCCCGGCGTCGAGCTCGCGGGCCTCGTCCTGCGGAATTAGTCTCATATTAGACTTTTTTGTTGCGCGCGCCATGAGCCGGTCCTAGCATTCTCGCTAAGCAATGGCACGGTTTTGCCGTGCCGGGAGGAGGCGATGGACCAGGCTGGTGCCACAAGGCGGCAGGCGCTTTCGTACGCGCCGGAGCAGCAGTGCTTCTATTCGGGGACGGACGCCCATCCGATCTATGTCGACCGGCTCGGGGGCGCTCAAGCGGGGCGCTTGCCGATCGTCCTCGTCCATGGCGGCGGCCATACCGGCGCCTGCTATCTGACGACACCGGACGGTCGGCCGGGCTGGGCGCCTGTCTTCGCCTGCAGCCGCGTGGTCTTCGTGCCGGACTGGCCGGGCCATGGCCGCTCGCCAATGCGGCCGGATTTCGCGACGCTGTCGAGCGTCGAGATCGCGCAGAGCCTGCAGCGGCTGCTGGAGGAAATCGGACCGGCGGTGTTGCTGGTGCATTCCGCGAGTGGACCGATGGCCTGGTGGATCGCCGAGCGGAGCCCCAAGGCGGTCGCGGCGATCGTCGGCATCGCGCCGGGCGGGCCGGCCAATCTTCTGCCGGTTCTGCCCGACGATGCCGAGGCGGTGGCGAAGCTGAAGGACGATGAGAGCCTGGGCTGTCCCGTTCGGGTCGAGGAAGACAAGCCGCTCTTCATCCCGCCCGAGTTCATGCGGGCCTATTGGGCCAATTCCGCGCGCTTTCCGCAGCAGGGCTTCGAGGCCTATCGCCGCTCGATCGTGCCCGAGAGCGCGCGCCTGATGAACGAGCGCTTCAATATCGGCGGCAAGGGCTTGCGCATCGCCGATCCGGCCAATCTGGCCAAGATGCCTATCCTGATCGTCACCGGCGACAGCGATCCGCGCCATCCGCGCGCGGTGGACGAGGCGACGGCACGCTTTCTTGGTGCCGAGTTCGTCTACCTGCCGGAGCGCGGCATCGCCGGCAACGGCCATATGCCGATGTGCGAGGACAACAGCGACGAGATCGCGGCCCTGATCGTCGCCTGGCTGGAGGCAAGGGGTCTTTGACGCTCGAACCGGCGGCGTTCAGCCCGCCGGACGACAAGCTCGGGAGGATAGTGATGCGGTCGCTTCTCGCAGGCGGCGCCCTGATGGCGCTCGCCACCATGCCGGCGCTGGCCCAGGTCAGCGATGACGTCGTCAAGATCGGCGTGCTGACCGACATGGGCGGTGTCACCGCCGATATCGGCGGCAAGGGCTCGGTGATCGCAGCCGAGCTGGCGGTGAAGGAGTTTGGCGCCACGGTGCTCGGCAAGCCGATCCAGATCGTTGCCGCCGACCATCAACACAAGGCCGATCTCGGCACCTCGATCGCCCGGCAATGGTTCGACATCGACAAGGTCGACGCTGTCGTCGACGTGCCGAATTCCGCGGTGGCGCTGGCGCTACAATCGCTCGCCCGCGAGAAGAAGCGGATCGTGATGTATTCCGGCGCCGGCACCACGGCGCTGACCAATGAGCAGTGCTCCCCCTATGGCTTCCACTGGACTTACGATACCTATGGCGTCGCGCGCGGCACCGCCTCGGCCGTGGTCAAGGCCGGCGGCACCTCGTGGTTCATGCTGGCCTCCGACTACGCCTTCGGCCACCAGCTCCAGAAGGACGCTACCGACGTGGTCGAGGCCAATGGCGGCAAGGTCGTCGGCGCGGTGCGCCACCCCCTCAACAATGCCGATTTCTCGTCCTTCCTGCTCAGGGCGCAATCCTCCGGCGCCAAGGTGATCGGTATCGCAAATGCCGGCGGCGACACCATCAACGCGATCAAGCAGGCCGGCGAGTTCGGGCTGGTCGAGCAGGGTCAGAACCTCGCGGCGCTGATCTTCTTCCTGCAGGACGTGCACAGCCTCGGCCTGAAGGCGACGCAGGGCACCTACCTGACCACTGCCTCCTATTGGGATCTCGACGAGCCTTCGCGCGCCTGGTCGAAGCAGTTCCTGGAGAAGGCTGGGATGATGCCGTCCATGCTGCATGCCGGCGTCTACGGCTCGGTGCTGCACTATCTCAAGGCGATCAAGGAAGCCGGCACCGACGATCCCGACAAGGTCGCTGCCGCGATGCGCGCGATGCCGATCAACGACGCCTTCACCAAGGACGCCAGGATCCGTGCCGACGGCCGGGTGCTGCGCGAGATGTATCTCGCCCGCGTCAAGAAGCCGGCGGATTCGAAGGGGCCGTGGGACTATTTCGAGATCGTGCGCAAGATCGCGCCGGAGGAGACGGTCTGGCCGCTGTCGGAGAGCAAGTGTCCGGCGGCGAAGGGGTAAGCTTCCTTCGCAACAACATATGTGTGTCGTCCCGGGCGCGGCGAAGCGAAGACCCGGGACCCATTCCGGAACCTTAATCGGATAGGCTCCGGAATGGATCCCGGATCGGCGCCGCTACGCGGCTTGTCCGGGATGACAGCGTGGGGATGCCGAGGACTAGCGGCCTGCCACGATCAGAGCGCGAAGCCCTTCAGCCGCTCGCCGAGTGCGGCGATGCTCTCGGCCGCGACGTTGGCGATCGCGATGCGCAAATGCTGCTCCTGCCCGGGCCCGAAATAGGGGCCGGGCAGGGCCAGCACGCCGCGCTCCTGCACCAGCCGGCGGACGACCTCCGCAGCCGGCACGCCCTCGAAGGGGTGGGCGACATAGGCGAAATAGGCGCCGGCGGCGAGCACGGTCCAGCCGTTCAGCGGCGCGATCGCCTGGCGGAACAGTGCGGCGCGGGAGTTCATCTCGGCGCGATTGGCCTCACGCCAGGCGCGGATGCCGTCGATGCCCCAGGCGACCGCGCTCTGGCCGGCGCGGACCGGGCTGATCTGGACGCAGTCGAGCACCTTGCCGATCTGGGCGAGCGCCGCCTCGCCGGCGGTGATCGCTCCGAGCCGCCAGCCGGGCACCGCATAGGCCTTGGAGAAGCTGTAGAGGCCGATCAGCGAATCCTGCCAGTCGCTTGCAGCGAAGAGCTCATGCGGGCGGTCGGCGCCCTCCGGCAGGAAGTCGCGATAGGTCTCGTCGAGCACCAGCCAGATCTTCCGCCTGCGGCATAGCGCGGCGAAGGCGGCGATGGTGGCAGGCGGATAGACGGCCCCGGTCGGATTGTTCGGCGTCACCAGGACGATGGCGCGAGTGCGCTCGTCGATCAGCGCCTCGGCGGTTTCGGCATCCGGCACGAAGCCGGCTTGCGGGTCGCAGGGCAGCGGGCGCGGCTCGACGCCGAGCATGTTCAGCGTCATCTCGTGGTTGAAGTACCAGGGCGTCGGCAAGAGAACATTGTCGCCGGCGCGAGCCAGCGCCATCATCACGGTGACATAGGCCTGGTTGCAACCGGCGGTGATCGCGATCTCCTGCGGCCGGATCGCCCCGCCATAGAAGGCGCTGCTCTCGGCGGCATAGGCCTCGCGCAGGACATCGTCGCCTACGATCGGTCCGTAGCGCGTGCTCTCGGCGGTCGCGGCGGCCTCGGCGAGGCGCTCGAGCAGGATGGCGGGCGGCGGCGAGCCGGGTACCGCCTGCGACAGGTCGATCAGCGGGCCGGCTCCGTCGGCATAGCCGCGGGCCCAGGCCTTGGCCTCGGGGATCGGCGGCGTCGCGGTGTCGATGAGATCGGGATTGAGCGGGGCGGGAGAGGACGCAGGCATAGCTGGAACATTGGCTGGAGCAAGAGCTGCGTCAATGCGCTTGCACTCCTCGCCTTCAAGCGAAACCATCCCTATGTCTTGAACAGGGTCAACTCGGGAGCGGATGGTGGGTGGCGACAGCGGCAGCAATGAATGGCTGCGGAATTATGTTGAGAGTTCACTCTCAAGGATCATTAATTTATTAATATTAGGAGCTTTGTGGTTTTTGCTCGAAATAATCGGAGTTTTCACGATATTAAATTTTGCTGTTCTGGGAGTGATATCTACGATCATCTTTTCCGTCTTGGACTATAAATTTCGCTGGACCTCCATAAAGTGAACGACGAATTCGAATCCAACAAATCACTCGTGGATTGCCTGGAGCGAGATACATAAGTGGACATAAACCCAGAGGACGCGATCGAGGAACTGCACGCCATGCTCGACCGCGCCCGGGTGATCGTGCCGTTCACCGGGGCGGGGATCTCGACTGAATCGGGCGTGCCGGATTTCCGTACGCCGGGCTCACCCTGGATGAGCAACAAGCCGATTCCGTTCGATATCTTCCTCGCCAGCCGCGAGGCGCGGATCGAGGCCTGGCGGCGCAAATTCGCGATGGACGACCATTATCGTGACGCCAAGCCCAATCGCGGCCACCGGGCGCTGGCGACATTGGTGGCGGAGGGGCGCTCGCCCGGCGTGATCACCCAGAACATCGACGGCCTGCACCAGGCTTCGGGCATCGCCGAGGATGGGGTGATCGAGCTGCACGGCAACGGCACCTATGCCACCTGCCTGACCTGCGGCTGGCGGCACGAGCTTTCGGCGATCCGCGAGGCCTTCGAGGCGAGCGGCGAGCCGCCTTCCTGCATGATGTGCGCCGGGATCGTGAAGACCGCGACGATCTCCTTCGGCCAGCAGATGCCGCAGCAGCCGATGCTGCGGGCGCATGAACTGACGATGTCGGCCGATCTCTACCTGGTTGCAGGTTCCTCGCTCGTCGTCTTTCCGGCTGCGACCTTTCCGGTGATCGCCAAGCGCAACGGCGCCAAGCTCGTCATTCTCAATCGCGAGCCGACCGATCTCGACCCGATCGCCGATCTCGTCGTGCGCAGCGAGATCGGGCCGGCCTTAGCGCGACTGGCGAATTGATCAGTCGCGCGAAGCGAACGCCAAGCGCACTGCCAGCCCGCCAAAGACGGCGCCGAGGATGCGCTGTGGCCAGAGCGCCAGATGCGCCCGGCTCGCAATGGCGCGGCCGAGCCGGCTCGCCGTCAGGATGACGATGCCGTTGGCGATGAGGCCCATGAGGTTGAGGATCGTGGCCAGGACCACGACCTGCAGCAGCAACGAGCCGGCCTCGGGCTTCAGGAACTGCGGCAGCAGGGCCAGCATGAACAGCGCCATCTTCGGGTTGAGCAGATTGGTCAGCAGGCCCTGCAGGAAGATCTGGCGCAGCTGGAAATGCGCGGCATCGGCCGTCGGCGCGAACAAGGTCGCGGGAGAGCGCAACGTCTTCCAGGCGAGCCAGGCGAGATAGGCCGCGCCGGCCCAGCGCAGGGCGTCATAGGCGGCCGGCACGAGCAGGAAGAGCTGCGACAAGCCGTAGGCGGCAGCAAGCGCCTGGAGATAGCTGCCGGTGGCGATGCCGACATAGGTCATGAAGCCGGCGGCGCGGCCCTGGCTCATGCTGCGTGAGGCGATCAGCAGCATGTCGGGGCCGGGCGTCGCCGTCAGCACGGCGCAGGCGGCAGTAAACAGAGCGAGCGTGGCGACATCGAGCATGGCGGGGTCCTTCAGGCCAGCGGCTTGGCGAAGCGTTGGAAGGCATCCTTCGTCGGCGTGGTGCCGGCACCGGGCTGCTGCGGGCGCAGGAAGCAGCCATCGGCGACAGTGGCGGGGTCGGCGAAGGCGTCCTTGATCCAGGGAATGTATTCGAGCACCGGCGTCGCCGGATGCCAGTAGGCGAGATGGACGTGGACTTGGCTCATCTCGCCGGCGTGGGGCGCGACCGGCAGGCGATGGGCCAGCGCCAGCTCGGCGACCTGGATGTATTCGGTGACGCCGCCGAGGCGCGTGACGTCGGGCTGGACATAGTGGATCGCGCCGGCCTGGACGAAGGCGCGGAAGGCATCGAGCGTATAGAGCTGCTCGCCGAGCGCGACGGGAATTGACGTCGAGCGGGCGAGCTCGGCATGCGAGCCGATGTCGTCGTACCAGAGCGGCTCCTCGAACCAGAACAGGTCGAGTGCCTCGGCGCGGGCGCAGAAGCGCTTGCAGGTCGGCAGGTCCCATTTGCCGTTGCCGTCGATCGCCATGGTGACATGGTCGCCGATGGCGCGGCGCACCGCTTCCAGCCGCCCGATATCGGTCATCGGATCGGCATGGCCGACCTTGATCTTGATGCGATGGAAGCCGTCGCGCTCGACCGCCATGCGTGCGCCCTCGACCAGCTCGTCCTTGGGGATCGAGAGCCAGCCGATATCGGTGTTGTAGGCCTCGAGCTTCGATTTGCTGGCGCCGCCGAGCAGGTGCCAGAGCGGCACGCCCGCCTTCTTCGCCTTGAGATCCCAGAGCGCGATGTCGACGGCGGCCAGAGCCAGCTGAGTGATGCCGGCGCGGCCGACCCATTGCAGCGCCGGATGGCGGGCGAGCTTCAGCCAGAGCCGCGAATGCTCGGAGGCGTCCTCGCCCGCCAGCAGCGGCGCGTAGCAATCGCGGATGCACGACGTGATCAGCCGGTCGGAGGCGAGATCGGCATGGGTGCCGGTGAAGCCGTAGCCGGTGAGCCCGTCCTCGCTGACGATCTTCGTGCCGACCACGCCCCAATGGCTGATCCGGTGGGTCGAGTCGGCGATCGAGCCGCCGGTCACCGGGATATGAAGGATGAAGGGCTCGATACGGGCGATGCGCATGACGGTGCTCCGGCTCTTGCCTCGCGACTCTTGCCTCGCGACTCTTTGGCCGATCATCGACCTGATGCGCGGAAGCGACAAGGCGCGGCTTTCGGCGACCCTACGCGCGCTTTGCGCATGCTGATGATGTGGATGAGCGGTAAGCGGCTGTTTCCCGGCTTCGTCCGGGTGCTATCGTCACGTCACGAATCACGTTCGCGGCGGAGATGAGCGGAACATGTCCGACGAATACGGCGACGGAGGCAGGCCACCGGTCGGCCCGCTGCAATCGCTCAACCGGATCGTGCGTCTGGACGGGCCTGAGACGATCGCCGAGCAGGTGGTCGAGATCATCGGCCACGTCAAATGGTTCGATGTGAGCAAAGGCTACGGCTTCGTGGTGCCACAGGATGGCGGGAGCGATGTCCTGGTCCATGTCACCACCCTGAAGCGCGACGGCTTCCATGCCATCGCCGAAGGTGCGCGCATCGTGCTCGAGGCGGTCGCCAAGGCGCGTGGTCGCCAGGCCACGCGCGTGCTCTCGATCGACACCTCCGCGGCGCGCCATCCGGCCGAGATGCCGATGCCGCGCACCAATGCGACGGTGACGCCGACCAGCGGGCTGGAGCGCATGGTGGTGAAGTGGTTCAACCGCCTGCGGGGGTTCGGCTTCGTCTCGGCGGGCGAGGGCGCGCCCGACATCTTCGTCCATATGGAAACACTGCGCCGCTACGGCATCGTCGAGCTGATTCCGGGGCAGACCGTGCTGGTGCGCTACGGGCCTGGACCGAAGGGGCTGATGGCGGCCGAGATCCGGTTCGAGCAGGGCGGGCCGCCCAGTTCGCACTGAGAAGGATCCTTTCGGAGAAGGCGCCCTGAGGCGCCTTTTTTGTTGCGGTTCGGATGGCGATTCACGACTAGCATGCAGCGCCGGATATCGACGAGGCGCCGGTGCAGATGGGCGAATCCTTCGACCTCCCCCGCGAAGATCTCGACTGGTCGCTGCAATATGCCGAGGCGAGCGCGAGGAGGCGGCAGGCCCGGAGTTCGTGACCTCAGCCGCTTCTGAACAGAAACGGCGAATTTGAGTGAATCGGCTTCACCTGACCTCAAGGAACCTGCGGCTAGAGTGTCTTCGTTATGGGGACATGTCGATTGCCGTGCTGCTGATCACCGACCGTCCGGAAGAGAGCCAGAAACTCGAGCGACTCCTGTCGCTGTGGGGACCGTGCGATGTCGTCGACCTGTATCGTCCGGCACGAGGCGGGCCGGTGCCGGCGCGGCTGCTCGTCAGCGACGTCGATCTGTCGAACCGCGTCGCGGTCGAGGCCATCCGGGATCGGGTCGCGGCGCACCGGCGCAAGGGCATGCCCTTTCTCTGCCTGCTGCGGGACCAATCTCCGCGCCTGACGATCCAGGCCAATGCGATCGGCGCGAGCGCCGTCCTGCCGGCAGGCCTCCCGGCAAGGACCCTGCTCGACGAGATCGGCCGCATTCTCAATCCTGAAGGATGCGGCGCGATCCAGCAGAACTTCATCGCGGCATCCGCCGGCATGGCCGACCTGCTTTCGGCTGCCGCGGAAGGTCGGGCGCTGCCGGTGGCTGCTATCGAAGGCAGCGTCGAGGCGATCAACCGCGCTGCCGACGACCGCGATCTCGGCGCCTGGCTCGAGCTGGTCTGGAACCATGACGATGCGACCTATCAGCACTGTCTGCTGGTGGCAGGTCTCGTCGCAGCTTTTGCGCGGGCGCTCGGTTTTCCCGAAGAAGCGCGCAAGCAGGTCACCAGTGCCGCAGTTCTGCACGACATCGGCAAGGCCCGCATTCCGCTCGCGATCCTGCACAAAGCCGGCAAGCTGACGACGGAGGAGCTCGCGATCATGCGCGAGCACCCGCAGATCGGCTATGAGATGCTGCAGCGGCAGGGAGCCTTTGCCGGCGAAGTCGCCGAGGCCGCGCGCAGCCATCATGAATATCTCGACGGCACCGGCTATCCGCGGGGGCTGAAGGCACACGAGATCTCGGACGTCGTCCGGATGGTCACGATCTGTGATATCTACGCGGCACTGATCGAACGACGTCCCTACAAGGCGCCGATGGCTCCGCAGGAGGCCTATGCCACGCTTGTCGGAATGGGCGCCAAGCTCGATGGCGACCTGCTGCGGGCATTCCGGGCCGTGGTGCTGCCCGGCTGAGGCTCAGAGCGCGAAGGACGTGCCACAGCCGCAGGAGCTGGTCGCGTTCGGGTTGATGATCCTGAACGACTGGCCGACGAGGTCGTCGACGAAATCGATGGTCGAGCCGTCGAGCAGCTCGAGCGACGTTTCGTCGATCAGCACGGTCGCGCCGTCGCGCTCCAGCACGAGGTCTCCATCGGCCTTCTCGCGGTCGATGTCGAAGACGTACTGGAATCCCGAGCAGCCGCCGCCGGCGACGCTCACGCGCAGCATCGAGCCCGGTGCCTCGCTCGCCATCACCGCGAGGATACGGCTCGCGGCCTTGTCGGTCAGCGAGATCGCGTGCGGTTTGGCTTCGATCGCCATGGTCATGCGCAGAACATCCTTGCTCCTGCCTCGTCAGCAAAGGTAATGGCGCTGGCGCATCGCTTCAAGCCGCGCCTGCCCAAGGGGCTGCCATGCCGCAAGCACACGAGACCGCCACAGCCCCGACGCGCGAGCCGGGCGACCGTTGGCGCGCGCCTTACGCCTGCCGGACCGCAACGAGTCGCGGCCGACTGGTCGATGAACCCGGCTCGGCGACACGCAATCCGTTCCAGCGCGACCGCGATCGCATCATCCATTCCACCGCCTTCCGCCGGCTGAAGCACAAGACCCAGGTCTTCGTCTCGCATGAGGGCGACCATTTCCGCACCCGCCTGACCCATACGATCGAGGTGGCGCAGATCGCCCGCGCTCTGGCCCGCGCGCTCGGGCTCGACGAGGACCTGGCCGAGGCGCTGGCGCTGGCGCACGATCTCGGCCACACGCCCTTCGGCCATACCGGCGAGGATGCGCTCGGCGAATGCATGGCCGGCTTTGGTGGGTTCGACCACAACGCCCAGACACTCCGGATCGTCACCCGGCTGGAGCGGCGCTATGCCGGCTTCGACGGGCTCAACCTGACCTGGGAAACGCTGGAGGGGCTGGGCAAGCACAACGGCCCCTTGCTCGATGCCGACGGCAAGCCCACCGAGCGCTATGCCAGGACCGGCATTCCGGTCGCGATTCTCGAATACCAGGAGAAGCAGGATCTCTGGCTGGATAGTCATGCCTCGGCCGAGGCGCAGGTCGCGGCGCTCGCCGATGACATCGCCTACAACGCCCATGACATCGACGACGGCCTGCGCGCCGGGCTGTTCGATCTCTCCGAATTGCGCGCGGTGCCTTTCCTCGCTGGTTTGCTCGACGAGATCGATGCCCTGCATCCCGGGCTGGAGCGCCCGCGCGCGATCAACGAAATGGTTCGCCGCGTGATCACCCGCTTCGTCGAGGACGTGATCGCAGAATCCGAGGCGCGGATCGTGGCGCTGGCGCCCGCCGATGCCGACGCGATCAGGCGGGCCGATGCGCCGGTCGTCGCCTTCTCGCCGGCTCTGGCCGCCGCCGACAAGGCGATCAAGGATTTCCTCTATCCCAACATGTATCGCCATCCGCGCATCGGCGTGATCCGCAAGGAGGCGGCCGACATCGTCCGCGACCTGTTCGTGCGCTTCCAGGCGCAGCCACAGGCCATGCCGGCCGAATGGGCGGCCGGATGCGACGGACTCGACGAGGCGCGGCTGGCACGCCGGATTTCCGACTATATCGCGGGGATGACCGATTCCTACGCGCTCGACGAACACCGGCGCCTGTTTGACGCCACCCCGTCGCTGCGATAGGGCCGGGCGCTTCCCTACGCATTCCTGGTCGCCATGAACATTTTCGAGACTTTCTCCGCACGCCTCGCCACCGTCCTTGCCGGACTGGCTGAAACCGGCCGCATCCCGGCCGGCCTGTCGCTGGCGCGCGTCGTGGTCGAGCCGACCAAGGATCCGGCCCATGGCGATCTCGCCATCAATGCCGCCATGGTGCTGGCCAAGGAGGCCGGCATGGCGCCGCGCGCGCTGGCCGAGCTGATCGTCGTCGAGCTCGCCAAGGACGGCGATGTCCTCAAGGCCGAGATCGCCGGGCCCGGCTTCATCAACCTGACGCTGCAACCTGCTGTTTTCACTGAGGTTCTCAAGGCTGCTGTGCTGGCCGGCGCCGAGCATGGCCGCGGCGCCGCCAAGGGCGAGCCCCGGATTAATGTCGAGTACGTCTCGGCCAATCCGACCGGGCCGATGCATGTCGGCCATGGCCGCGGCGCGGTGTTCGGCGATGCGCTGGCGAGCCTGCTCGCCTTCGCCGGGCGCGACGTCACCCGCGAATACTACATCAACGATGCCGGCGCGCAGGTCGATGTGCTCGCCCGCTCCGCCTTCCTGCGCTATCGCGAAGCGCTGGGCGAGGATATCGGCGCGATCCCGGAAGGGCTCTATCCCGGCGACTACCTGGTCTCGGTCGGGCAGACGCTGGCGAAGGACTACGGCCCGGCGCTGCGCGACCAGCCCGAACGGGACTGGCTGCCGCTGGTGCGCCAGGCGGCGATCGACGGGATGATGGCGATGATCCGCGACGATCTCGCGGCGCTCGGCGTCGTCCACGACCTGTTTTTCTCGGAGCGCTCGCTGCAGGGCCGGGACGGCAATTCAAACGCCGTGCACCAGACGATCGAGGATCTGCGCGCCCGCGACCTGATCTATGAGGGCCGGCTGCCGCCGCCCAAGGGGCAGAAGGACGAGGATTGGGAGGATCGCGAGCAGACCCTGTTCCGCGCCACAAAATTCGGCGACGACGTCGACCGGCCGCTGCTGAAGTCGGATGGCAGCTACACCTACTTCGCCAACGACATCGCCTATCACCGTTCGAAGTTCACCCGCGGCTTTGCCGAGATGATCGATGTCTGGGGCGCCGACCATGGCGGCTACGTCAAGCGCATGCAGGCCGCGGTGAAGGCGGTGACGAACGGCGAGGGCGCGCTCGACGTCAAGCTCTGCCAGCTCGTGCGCCTGCTGCGCAATGGCGAGCAGGTCAGGATGTCGAAGCGCTCGGGCGACTTCGTCACGCTGCGCGAGGTCATCGACGAGGTCGGTCGCGATGCGGTGCGCTTCATGATGATCTTCCGCAAGAACGACGCGACGCTCGACTTCGACCTCGCCAAGGTGGTCGAGCAGTCGAAGGACAATCCGGTCTTCTACGTCCAGTACGCGCATGCGCGCTGCGCCTCGATCTTCCGGCAGGCAGCCGAGGCTTTCCCGGATCTCGACCTGTCGCCGCAGGCGCTGGCGCAGTCGGATCTTGGTTTGCTGACCGACGAGTCGGAGATCGGTATCGTCAAGATGATCGCGGCGTATCCGAGGATGATCGAAGCCGCGGCTTCGTCACACGAGCCCCATCGTGTCGCCTTCTTCGTGCACGACCTGGCCAGCGCCTTCCACTCGCTGTGGAACAAGGGCAAAGACTCGCCGCAATTACGGTTCGTTAATCAAACTGATCGAAAGTCGACATCGGCAAGATTGGCGTTCGTGCATGCGGTACGCAGCGTCCTTGCTTCCGGTCTGGCGGTCGTTGGGGTGACGGCGCCGGAGGAGATGCGCTGACGGGTCCATCCCGGCGCATCGGGTGCTTTGCGGATCAGGATGATCCGGCCAGCGCCCGCCGGGTCCGATACGAAGGCGGTGTTGGCCGATATGCCGAAAGGCGGGTCGGCTGGGCTTTCGTCAGATTGACCGCGCTGTGGCGGCGTCCTTTGATGGATGGCGGCATGCGCTGGAATGGATCAAGTCATGAGCGAGCCAGCTAGAAACCGATTCGCCCTCGATCTCGACGATCTCGAGCGCCAGCTGCGCGGGGCGGCCCAGCCGCAGAAGCCGGGCGCGGCTTCGGATCCGCTGATGGAGCTGACCCGTCTCGTCGGTCAGGACGATCCGTTGAAGGAGCTCTTCGCCGGTCGCCCCGCCGAGCCGACGCGCCCCGCGGCTTCGGCCGCGCCGCAGCCCGCCTCCTGGACTCGGGCCGAGCCCGGCTTCCAGCCGACGCTGGTCACCGCGCCGCCGGTGCAGCCGGTCTCGCCGCCGGCCGATGTCCGCGGTGCGCTCGACGAGTTCGAGGCGCTGCTGCGCCGGACCGAGCCGGTGCGGACCACGCCGCAGCCTGTTGCGCAGGCAGCCGCAGCGCCGGCGCATCATTATGACGAGCCGGAGCCGCTCCCGGTGCGCGCGCAGCCCTATGCGATGCAGGACGGGCCGCACGCCTATGTTCCCGAGCAGCCCCGCGATCTCGACGAGGCTGCCGGGCACGGCCATGTGCAGGCGCAGGCCTATGCTCCCGAGCCCGCACCCGACTATCATCAGGCAGCGCCGGACTATGACGCGCAGCATCAGGATGCCGAGGACGAGCATCGCGATTTCCGGCGCTCGCGGTCGCGCAAGGGCATGCTGACGGCAGCGGCGCTGGTCATCGTCGCGGTCGGCGGCGTCGGTGCCGCCATGGTCTTCCGCAATGGCAAGCCGGCCGGTGTCAACGGCCAGCCGCCGGTGATCGCGGCCGATACCGGCCCGTCCAAGGTCGCCCCCGTCAATCCGGGCGGCGCCGAAATCCCGAACCAGAACAAGCAGATCTACGAGCGCAGCGGCGACGCCAGCGCCGACAAGACCAAGGTGGTCAGCCGCGAGGAGCAGCCGGTCGACCTGCAGCAGGCGGCGCGCGCCATGGCGCCGCGCCCGACGCAGGGCTCGAACGGCGCAATCACGCCGACCGACACCGCCGCCGCCGGCCTCGCTCCGACCGAGCCCGGTCTGGTGCCGATCCCGGCCGTGCCGGGGCTCGGCGAACCACGCAAGGTCCGCACGGTGGCGATCCGTCCCGACGGCACGCCGGCGCCGAGCAATGCCACTGCGTCGAGTGCCCCGGGACAGGGCATCGTGACCGGCTCGGCTCCGTCGAATCGTCCGGCCTCGGCGACCCCGGCCCAGACCGCCCAGGCCGCTCAGCGTCCGCAACAGCCGAGCGCGACGCCCGCCGCTGCCCCGAAGACACAGGAGCGGGCTGCCGCTCCGGCGACGCCGCCGGCTGCCCAGACGCCCCCGGCCAACACCCGTACCGCCGCGCTGGCACCGCAGCAGGCCGAGCCGGCGGCCACCGCGCCGCGGGCCGATCCCAATGGCGGCTTCGCCGTGCAGCTCGGCGCGCCGGGCAGCGAGGCCGAAGCGCGCGCCACCTTCGCGGCGCTGCAGCGCAAATATCCCGGCCAGCTCAACGGCCAGAGCCCGATCGTGCGCAAGACCGAGCTCGCCGGTGGCAAGACGGTCTACCGCCTGCGCGTCGGCCCGTACTCCCGCGAGGATGCGAGCTCGATGTGCTCGGCGCTGCAGGCTGCCGGCGGGCAGTGCTTCATCGCCAAGAACTGAGCGGACGCAGGCGGAGCCCAGGGTTCCGCCGCCGATAGAACCAAAGCCGGCCGCGATCGTCGCGGCCGGCTTTTGCTTGCGTGGGGCTTCGCCGGCGGGGCAGGCTGGTCGGGATCTCCCGCGATGCAGGCTTAGGCGATGTCTCCCGATCCAATTCCCGGTCGCGCCGCCGACCCGCGTTTCCTCGATTGCGAGAGTTCGGCGCCGGAGGCCGTGCCGCATCGCGCCGTCGCGGTCATCGGCATTCCGGCCGCGACGCCCTATCGGTCGGGCCGCGCCCATAGCGCATCGGCGCCGGCCGCGATCCGCCGCGCCAGTGCGGCCCAGGTCGCCAAGCTCGCGCATTACGATTTCGATCTCGGCGGGCCGCTGCTGCCCGCTGGTGGGCGCCTGGTCGATTGCGGCGATCTCGCCTTCGATCCGGACGACCTGCCCGGCAACCGTGCGCGAATCGCGGCGACCTATGCGACGCTGCTGGCCCGCGGTGCGGCGCCGCTCCTCCTCGGCGGTGACGACAGCGTCCAGATCCCGGCGCTCGGCGCCTTCGCGGCACGCGGCGAGATCACGATCCTGCAGGTCGATGCCCATATCGACTGGCGCGAGGAGGTCGAGGGCGAGCGCTTCGGTCTGTCGAGCACGATGCGGCGTGCCTGCGAGCTCGACGGCGTCCGGACGATCGTGCAGGTCGGCGCCCGCGGCACCGGCAGCGCCCGACCCTCGGATGTGGCGGA
This sequence comes from Allobosea sp. CCNWLY174, assembly GCF_037120455.1. Classification (NCBI taxonomy): domain Bacteria; kingdom Pseudomonadati; phylum Pseudomonadota; class Alphaproteobacteria; order Hyphomicrobiales; family Alloboseaceae; genus Allobosea; species Allobosea sp. CCNWLY174. Next base: position 95,602 of record NZ_JBBBBQ010000001.1, read on the forward strand.
GGCGAGGGCTGCCGGGGCGCAATTGATCGACATGAGCATCCTGCGGGCCAAGGGGATGGCACCCGCGATCGCGGCCGTTCCGCCGGGCCGGCCGGTGGTGGTCTGCTTCGATGTCGACGGTTTCGATCCCAGCGTCGTGCCAGGCGTGCTCGGCCGCACGCCCGGAGGGCTTGCCTATGGCGATGTCGTCACGCTGCTGAACGGCGTGGCGGAGCGGGCGCCGGTCATCGGCTTCAACATCGTCGAATTCGTGCCGGAGGCCGATATCGACGGCCTCGGCAGCCGCACGGTCTGCCGGCTGGCCATGCTGGGAGCCGGCCTGCTGGCCCGCAGCGCCGCGCGCTGAACCGCATGCCCATGCCGATGTGCGGGAATCCCGGATTGCTCCCGCGATCCGGACATGCACCCGTTGCAGCGTCGTGGCTGGAGCACGGTCAGCGCGTGCTCTAGCTTCGCCCCGAATCCGTGGCCTAATCCGCTCTGAAAATGCGGAAGGCCTGCACGTGAGAGGAAGCACCATGGACCGCCGCAAGCTGATCAAGACGACCGCCGCCGGAGCCGCCGCCGCGACGATCGCCGCGCCGGCGATCGCGCAGACCAATCCGAAGATCAACTGGCGCCTGACCTCGAGCTATCCGAAGAGCCTCGACACGCTGTTCGGCATCTCGACCCAGGTCGCGAAGCGCGTCGCCGAGGCGACCGACGGCAATTTCCAGATCCAGACCTTCGCCGCCGGCGAGATCGTGCCGGCGCTGCAGGCGCTCGATGCGGTCCAGAACGGCACGGTCGAATGCAGCCACACGCTGGCGAGCTTCTATATCGGCAAGGACACGGCCTTCGCCTTCGAGACCTCCTTGCCCTTCGGCCTCAACACGCGCCAGCAGAACGCCTGGCTCTACCAGGGCGGCGGGATCGAGCTCTGCCGCGACCTGATGAAGAAGTTCGGCGTCCACACAATCCCTTCCGGCAACACCGGCGCGCAGATGGGCGGGTGGTTCCGCAAGGAGATCAAGAGCCTCGCCGATCTCCAGGGCCTCAAGTTCCGCATCGCCGGCCTGGGCGGCCAGATCATGGCCAAGCTCGGCGTCGTCCCGCAGACGCTCGGCGGCGGCGACATCTATCCGGCGCTGGAGCGCGGCACGATCGACGCGGCCGAGTTCTCAGGCCCCTATGACGACGAGAAGCTCGGCTTCGTGAAGGTGGCGAAGTACTACTACTATCCCGGCTTCTGGGAAGGCTGCGCCAATGTCAGCTTCATCGCCAACCAGGAGAAGTGGAACGGGCTGCCGGCGCATTACCGCGCCATCGTCGAGGCGGCCTGCGCCGAGGCGAACGCGCTCTGCATGGCGAAGTACGACCACGGCAACCCGGACGCGCTGCTGCGCCTGATCGCCGCCGGCGCCGAACTGCGACCCTTCCCCCAGGACGTGATGCAGGCAGCCTTCAAGGAAGCCTTCGCGCTCTATGCGGACCAGGCGGCGAAGAACCCGAACTTCAAGACGCTGTGGGATTCCTTCCTGCCTTACTGGAAGAAGGAGCAGCTCTGGTTCCGCGTTGCCGAGTTGCCGTTCGACGCCTTCAACGCGCAGGCGTCGCAGTCGCTGCGCTGAGGCTAGCGCATTCGGTTGATCCAGCTCGTTATGCTCGCCCTTGTGGCGAGCATTCACGTCTTGAATGTCGCTTTGCCCGAAGGAAGACGTGGATGGTTGGGACAAGCCCGACCATGACGGGAAACGTGAGCCCGCAATGACGCGATGCTCATCGCCCCCGAATCGGCGATAACGGCGCCATGACCTCGCGCGCCTTCATTGCCGGCTGCCTCGGCACGAGCCTCACCGCCGACGAGCGGGCCTTCTTCCGCGACGCCCGGCCGTGGGGCTTCATCCTGTTCAAGCGCAATACGCAGGATCCGGCGCAGGTGGCTGCGCTGACGGCGCAGATGCGCGATTGCGTCGGCTGGCACGCGCCGATCCTGATCGACCAGGAGGGCGGGCGAGTGCAGCGCATGGGGCCGCCGCACTGGCCGCCCTATCCGCCGGCGCTGGCCTTTCTCGCCATCAACGATCCCGTGCAGCAGCGCGAGATCGTCCGGCTCTCGGCGCGATTGATGGCGCATGATCTCAAAAGCGTCGGCATCGATGTCGACTGCCTGCCGGTGCTCGACGTTCCCGTCGCCGGCAGCCATGACGTGATCGGCAACCGCGCCTATGCCCGCGACCCCACCATGGTGGCGACGCTCGGCCGCGCCGCGGCTGAAGGGCTGATAGCCGGCGGCGTGCTGCCTGTGATCAAGCATATGCCCGGCCATGGCCGGGCCAAGGCCGACAGCCATCACGACCTGCCGGTGGTCGAGGCGAGCCTGGACGAGCTGCGCGCCCATGATTTCCGCCCGTTCCGGCATCTCGCCGACATGCCGCTGGCGATGACGGCGCATGTCGTCTTCACCGCACTCGACAAGCGCCGGCCGGCGACGATCTCGCGCAAGATCATCAGAGAGATCATGCGTGGCGAACTCGGCTATGACGGTTTGATCATGACCGACGACATCTCGATGAAGGCGCTGTCGGGCTCGTTCGAGGACAAGGCGAAAGCGGCGATCAGAGCCGGGGTCGACGTGGTGCTGCACTGCCATGGCATCATGGATGAGATGGTCGCGGTCGCCGGCGCCGTTCCGGAGATGACCGGACCGCGAGCGCGCCGCGCCGCGATGGCACTGGCACGGATCAGGCACGAGCCCGAGCCGCTCGATGTGGACAGCACCCGCGCCCAGCTTGCCAGCGCCCTTGCTTTGGGCGGCAGTTAGGCTGATTCTCTCCCCGGGGCTGTGGCTCCGCCGACCGGGCGGAGCAGGTCATGGGGATTTGGCCATCGATGGCCGCTGAGCTGCCATTCCAGGAGGACGGCACGCCGGAACGCGCGTCCGGCGAGCCCTCGTTCGTGATCGACGTCGACGGCTATGAAGGGCCGCTCGACCTGCTGCTCGATCTTGCCCGCCGCCAGAAGGTCGATCTCGCCCGCATCTCGATCCTGGCGCTGGCCGAGCAGTACCTGTCCTTCATCGAAACGGCGCGGGCGCTGCGGCTCGAACTCGCCGCCGATTATCTGGTGATGGCGGCGTGGCTCGCTTATCTCAAGTCGCGCATGCTGCTGCCGGAGCCGCCCAAGGGCGAGGAGCCGAGCGCGGCCGATCTCGCCACCGCACTGGCGCTGCGCCTGAAGCGGCTGGAGACGATCCGCGCGGCGGCGCAGCGGCTCGCCACCCGTGAACGGCTCGGCCGCGACGTCTTCGCCCGCGGCGCGCCGGAGGTGATCGCTGTCGAGGATCGACCAGTCTGGCAGGCGGAGCTCTACGACCTGCTGGCGGCCTATGCGCAGCAGCGCCAGAAGCGCATCCGCCAGCCGATGAGCGTCGGCCAGCGGCAGGTGCTGTCGTTGGTCGAGGCGCGTGAGGCGCTGGCGCGGCTGGTCGGCGAGGCCGGCGAGTGGACCGCGATCGACGGCTATCTCACCCGCTACATGAGCAGCCATGGCCTGCCCGTCGAGACGATGACCGCGACGGTCCGGGCCTCCTCGCTCTCGGCCATGCTGGAGATGGTGCGCGAGGGCCTGCTCGACCTGCGCCAGGACGGTGCCTTCTCGCCGCTCTATGTCCGCCGCCGCTCGGCGCGGCCGCCGACGCTCGGCCTGTGAGGCGTTGATGGCCGTCGCTGAAGCCGAGCGCGAGGACGAGGAGGACTGGGACGCCGACGAGGCGCTGGCGCGCGCCTGCCGCATCGTGGAGGCCTTGCTGTTCGCCTCGGTGCAGCCGCTTTCGGCAGAGGACCTCGCGAAATCGGTGCCCGCGAATGTGCCGATCGAGCGGGTGATCGCCGAATTGCAGCAGACCTACGCCCTGCGCGGGGTGACGCTGCATCGCGTCGCCGGCGGATATGCCTTCCGCACCGCGCCAGATCTCGCCTATCTGCTCGCGCCGGAAGCCGAGGCGCCGCGCAAGCTCTCGCGCGCCGCGCTGGAGACGCTCGCCATCATCGCCTACCACCAGCCGGTGACGCGGGCCGAGATCGAGGAGATCCGCGGCGTTGCCACCGCCAAGGGTACGCTCGACATCCTGCTCGAAGCGGGCTGGGTGCGCCTGCGCGGCCGGCGCCGTTCGCCGGGGCGGCCGGTGACCTTCGGCACGACGCCCGCCTTCCTCGACCATTTCGGGCTCGACCGCATCGACGACCTGCCGGGGCTGGAGGAACTGAAGGGGGCCGGCTTCATCGAGGGGCGCCTCGCCAAGGACCTCACCGTGCCGGTGCCGGATGACGATCCGGGCTTGCGCGACGACGAGGATCCGCTCGGCGATCTGTTCACGCCGCTTGACGACGGCGACGCCAGCTAGCACAGCGCAGGCGATCGAGCCCGGCGGGCCGGCAGGAGAACGAGTTGGCTCGAAGCGAAAGCAGGATGCGCTGGCTGGGGTGGGGACGGCGCGGCACCGCTGGCGCCGCGATCCCGATGGCGCTCGGTTTCGATGGCGTCACCCAGCGATTCGGCGCGGTGACGGCACTGGACCAGGTCTCGCTCAGCGTCGCACCGGGTGAGATCGTCGCTTTGCTCGGCCATTCGGGCTGCGGCAAGACGACGCTGCTGCGGCTCGCCGCTGGCGTCGAGCGGCCGAGTTCGGGGCGTGTTCTGCTCGAAGGGCGCGACGTCTCCTCGCCGGCTCACTTCGTCGAGCCGGAGGCGAGGGGGGTCGGCCTCGTCTTCCAGGATTACGCGCTCTTCCCGCATCTTTCGGTGCGCGAGAACGTCCGTTTCGGCCTGCGCGGCTATGGCAATGCCGAAGCCGATGCGACGGCGCTGCGCGCGATCGCCCGCGTCGGCCTCGCCGATCTCGCCGAGGCCTATCCGCATATGCTTTCGGGCGGCGAGCAGCAGCGTGTGGCCCTTGCGCGCGCGGTTGCACCGCGTCCAGGCGTGCTCCTGATGGACGAGCCCTTCTCCAATCTCGACCGCCGCCTGCGCGACGTGGTGCGCGACGAGACGATGGCGCTGCTGCAGGAGATCGGCGCAACCTCGATTATCGTCACCCACGACCCGGAGGATGCGATGCGCGTCGCCGACCGGATCGTGCTGATGCAGCAGGGACGGATCGTCCAGAGCGGCACCGCCGAAGAGCTCTATCGACGGCCTACCAGCCTCTTTGCCGCCCGATTTTTCTGCGATCTTACCGAAATCGAGACTGTTGCGCGGGACGGCGCGGTGGATACCCCGCTCGGACGGTTCCCGGCGGCAGGTCTGCCCGAGGGCGCGCCGGCGATCCTCGGCATCCGGCCGCAAGCAATCCGGCTGGTGCCGAAGGGCTTCTGCCTGCAGGCGCGGGTGATGACCCGGCGCTTCCTCGGCGAGGTCGACCATGTCGAGCTTGCGGTCGATGGTCTCGACAAGCCTCTGGTGGCGCGGCTGCCGCTGCGCGGTTCGGTCGCCGAGGGCGAGGATGTCGGCATCGACATTGCGATGGACGAAGTCCTTGTGTTCCCTGTAGGGGACACCTAGGTTCCGGCACAAGCATCTGGCCCCTCGGCACAACCGGGGCCGCGCGTTCAAATTCGGAGGAGTACCGCCATGGGTGGCGTCAGCATCTGGCACTGGATCGTCGTCGGCGTCATCGTCATGCTGCTCTTCGGCCGCGGCAAGGTGTCCGAACTGATGGGCGATGTCGCAAAGGGCATCAAGTCGTTCAAGAAGGGCATGGCCGAGGACGACACGCCGCCGCCGGCCGCGCAGCAGCCTGTCGATCCCAAGGTGATCGACCAGAGCGCCCAGAGCGCCCAGACCGCGAGCCCGCAGCCGGCCAAGGCCGAGACCAAGGCCTGATCTCGTAGGAGCGGACCTGCCGATCAGGTGAATCCTGATCGGTTTCGATTCCGGCGCCTTCCTGGCGCCCTACAAGATTTCCAAAGGACCGGCCGTCGATGTTCGACATCGCCTGGAGCGAAATGCTGCTGATCGGGGGCGTCGCGCTCGTCGTGATCGGCCCCAAGGAATTGCCGGGCGCACTGCGCACGGCCGGGCAGGCGATCGGCAAGATCCGGCGCATGGCTGCCGAGTTCCAGGGCCAGTTCAACGACGCGATGCGCGAAGCCGAGCTGACCGACCTGAAGAAGCAGGTCGACGACATCGGCAATTCGATCCAGGCCTCGACCAATTTCGATCCGATCGAGCCGATGAAGGATTTCGGCGCCACCGACGCCTCGAAGCCGGCTGCGGCCGACGACAAGGCGATGAAGGATGCCGAGGCGACGCTTGCGGCGCTGCCCGCTCCCGAGTTGCCGGCACCCGTCAGCATCGAGCCAGCACCCGTCGCCGAGCCCGCGCCGGAAGAGAAACCCAAGCGCCGCCGCAAGACGGTCGCGACCGAGGAGCCGGCCGTGCCGACCGAGATCGCGGCTGAAGAGCCGCCGGCCAAGCCGGCCCGCAAGCGCAAAGCCAAGGCCGCCGAGGCCGAGGGCGGAGAGACGGCATGAGCGTCGTCGAGACGAACGCCCAGGCGAGGCGCGAAGGCGAGGATGAGATCGAAGCGTCGCGCGCGCCGCTGATCGACCATCTGATCGAACTGCGCTCGCGGCTGATCAAGTCGCTCATCGCCTTCCTGGTCATGTTCTTCATCTGCTTCGCCTTCTCGACGCAGATCTACAACATGCTCGTCCTGCCCTATGTCTGGGCGGCGGGGTCGAGCGCCAATGCGCAGCTGATTTATACCGGCCCGCTCGAGCTGCTCTTCACCCATATCAAGGTCGCGGCCTTCGGCGCCGGCTTCTTTGCGTTCCCGGTGATCGCGACGCAGATCTACAAGTTCGTCGCACCCGGCCTCTACAAGAACGAGCGGCAGGCTTTCGCACCCTATCTGGCGGCGACGCCGATCTTCTTCGTGCTCGGCGCGGCGCTGGTGTTCTTCTTTGCCATGCCGGTGCTGATGAAGTTCTCGATCGGCATGCAACAGGCGGCGAGCGAAGGGCAGGCCGGCATCGCGCTCCTGCCCAAGGTCAGCGAGTATCTCTCGCTGATCATGACGCTGATCTTCGCCTTCGGCATCTCGTTCCAGCTGCCCGTGATCCTGACCCTGCTCGGCCAAGCGGGCATCATCGATTCGCAGTTCCTGAAGGACAAGCGCCGCTACGCCATCGTCTTCGTCTTCGTGATCGCGGCCGTGCTGACCCCGCCCGACGTGATCTCGCAGCTGATGCTCGCCGTGCCGATGCTGCTGCTCTACGAGCTCTCGGTGTTCTCGGTGCGCCGGGTCGAGAGGAAGCGCGATGCGACGAAGGTGGCCGAGGACGCAGACGCCTAGCGCAGCTCGGTTACTCACCAAATTCATGTGATCACTCGTTCAAAAGTGATGATATCCGCCGCAGATCCTTGGCGCTGCTGGCGGATCCTGGTGCTGTGCGCTCAGGCCGCCGCCGAACAGAAGCCTCCCATTCACGTTGATGCACAGGGTTGTGATCGTCGGCTGCGGAGCCTTGCTCGCAACACAATGTTAATGTGAACAGCGGATGAACGGATGCGCGGCCACCTCACAGCCGCGCAGGTGGATGCGGTGGTGACGTGAGCGGATTCTGGCGCCTGGTGCTGTTCGGAAAAGGGCCCCGCGATGCGGCCTCGCCGGGCCGTGACCTGCGCATCGACGTGATCCGCGGCCTGATCTTGCTGGTGATCTTCGTCAATCACATGCCGGGCAATATCGTCTCCTCCTTGATGCCGCATAATTACGGCTTCTCGGATGCTGCCGACACCTTCGTGCTGCTCGCCGGCGTCTCGGCTACGTTTGCCTATGGCCGGCTGATCGACCAGCGGGGGCTCCTCGTCGGCTCGCTCAAGGTCGGCGCCCGGATCTGGACGCTTTACATCGCCCACCTGGCACTGTTCGTGCTGGTCTGCGGCATCGTGGCGACGGCGGTCGTGCGGACCCAGAATGCACTCTATGTCGAGGCGATCAACATCCAGCCTTTCTTCAGCGATACAGCGGCGGCGATCGTGAACGCGTTGGGCCTGGTCTACCAGCCCTATTATCTCGACATCCTGCCGCTCTACATCGTGCTGCTGGCGGCGTTCCCGCTGATCTACCTTACCGCGCGGACCAGCCCTCTGGCGGCGCTCGCGGTTTCCGTCGCGATCTGGCAGGGCGCGACGCTTGCCGGACTCAACCTGCCGAACCATCCGGGCGATGGCGGCTGGTTCTTCAATCCCTTCGCCTGGCAGATGCTGTTCACGTTCGGCGTCGTGATCGGCCGGCTCGGCCTTGTCGGCGCCGGCGTGCCGAAACTGCGCCTCGTCGACGCCGCGGCCGTCGTGATCGTCCTGTTCGCCGCAATGGTGAAGCTGTCCTCGGGTAATCCGTTCGGCGTCGCGCTGTTGAACGAGTGGATCGACAGCCTGCAGATCGGCATCGACAAGACCAATCTCGCCTGGCCGCGCGTCGTGCACCTGGCGGCGCTGGCTTGGCTCGTATTGCGTTTTCTCCGCCCTGACGCAGGCATTCTTACCAGCTTGGCGGGCCGGCGGCTGGCCTCGCTCGGGCGGCATTCGCTCGAAGTGTTCTGCGCCGGCATAGTCCTTGCGATCATCGGGCAGATCATCCTTGCGGAGACATCCTTCGCTCTTTCGATCCAATTGATCGTGAACCTCAGCGGGATTACCATCCTGCTCGGGCTAGGAACCTTTCTGTCGTGGTACAAGACGCTCACGGCACGCGCCGCAAGCGCCCCTCGCGAGCAGGCCGCTACGGCCTGAGTGCGCTCCTTCTGCTCCTGGCGTCGGCTCTGCCGGCCATTGCCGGGCCCAAGCCGCTCGCGCAGATGGTGGACGGACGCTGCCGCGCCGGGGCGGCCCAGCACCCGTTCAAGCCGACGCTGACGGCCGCCAAGCGCATCCTTACCGAGACGAACCGGCTCACCATCGTCGCTCTCGGTTCGTCGACGACCGCCGGTACCGGCGCCAGCGATGCCGACCGCAGCTATCCTGCCGTACTCGAAGCCGAATTGCGCCGGCGCCTGCCTGGGCGCGAGGTCAAGGTGCTCAATCTCGGCGTCGGTGGCCAGTCGGCCTATGAGATGTATCTGCGGCTGGAGGCCGAGGTGATTCCGGAGAAGCCGGCGCTGGTGATCTGGCAGACGGCGGTGAACGACGCCATCCGCGACATCGGCGAGGAGAAGCTCGCCAAGATCCTGCGCAAGGGTGCTCACAAGCTGCAGGAGGCCGGGATCGATCTCGTGCTGATGGATATGCCCTGGCTGCCGCGCGAGGGTCGCTATCCGAAATACGACGACTACCGCGCCGTGCTGGCGAAGACGGCGAGTGAGAGCGGCGTGCCGGTCTTCCCGCGCTACGCGATGATGAAGGCCTGGTCGGGCACGAAGCTGTTCAGCGAGGAGGAGATCGTCGGCATGGACGGGCTGCAGGTGGTCGAGGCCGGCTATCGCTGCCTCGCCATCCGCCTCGCCGACGGCATTGTCGCCGACCTCGGCGAGGGGCGTGAGTCGGGCAAGCCGACGAATTGAGGCAGCCTCAGCGAGCGATCACCTCGATATCGCGGTCGCGGCCGGCCTCGACCTTGAAATCGCGCGAGAAGACCTGGCCTTCCTGCCGGGCGATAAGCACGTAGTCGCCCTCGGCCAGGATCACCTGCGGGAAGGCGCCGATCGCCTCGCGGATGACGTCGCCGCCCGGGGTGAGCACGCTGAAGGCGGTGCCGGCGAAGGCCTCGCCGCCGGGGCCGGCGACGAGCTTCAAGGTCACCTGCGCAGCGCGGTGATGCAGGGTCGCCTGGGTGACCTGGCCGGATTCGACCCGGACGTCGGAGCGCTGGATCGCGTTCGAATCGCCATAGGTCGAGACGATGTGATAGGTGCCCTCGGGCAGGCGGATCAGCTCGCCTGACTTGACGCTGGACGCGACCAGGCGGCCTTCCGAATTGCCCTGCAGCGGCACGAACACCGAGAAGTTCAGCAGATTGGGCGCGATCGGCGTCTCGCCGATCGAGCCGGCGAGCGAAAGGCCGCCGGCGCTGATGCTGAGCCGGTCGGTCAGTCCCTGCGGGCCGAGCGTGACGCGCTTCGTCGCGCTGGCGAAGCCATAAGCGGCGTGAAGCAGATAGATGCCCGGATCGAGCGGGAAGCTGGGCTCGGCATTGTTCGAGCGGGCGATGATCTTGGGCGGCGAGCCGTCGGCGGATTCGCTCAGCACGCGCCAGACCAGCCCGGAGCGGACCGGCTTGCGATTGCCGGAGAACTGGGCGCTGAGGGTGAGCATCGCCTGGCCAGGGCGGGCGGCGGGGGCGATATCCGGCGGCGGCGAGCCGGGCGTCGTGGCCGAGGGCGTCGCGCCGGGCGTCTGGGCGAGCGTCGAAGAGACGGTGAGCGCAGATATCATCAGCGCAGCCATCGCCGCACGCGTCGCTTTCGCGGGGAGTGCTGCCACCGTCTTCAATTCTTTGCGTTGAAACATGCGCTGCGCCGTCATCATCCTTGCACCGGGGAAGGAGCAGGTTCGCTTGTCCTCATCATGGCGAAACCTTAACTGGGAACCGTCATCCCCGTCGCTGCGCCATCTTCCGGATCGTTCATGACCGACACGCTCTCACTGCTCAAGCTCCGTCGCTCGGTGCCACCGCAATTTCTCACCGCTCCGGGGCCGGACGATGCGCAACTGCGCGAGATCCTGACCGTGGCGGCGCGCGTGCCCGACCATGGCAAGCTCGCGCCCTGGCGCTTCATCGTCTTCTCCGGGGCTGCCAAGGAGAAGGCAGCCGAGATCGTCGGAGCCGTCTTCAAGGAACGCAATCCGCAGGCCGACGAGGACAAGGTCGCCTTCGAGCGCAAGCGCCTGCTCCATGCCCCCGTCGTGATCGCCGTGGTCTCGCGGGCCCGCAAGCACGAGAAGATCCCGGAATGGGAGCAGGAGCTCTCGGCCGGCGCCGTCTGCATGAACATGCTGATCGCGGCCGAGGCGCTCGGCTTCAACGGCTCCTGGCTGACCAACTGGTTCGCCTTCGACCGCAAGGTGCTCGATGCCTTCGGGCTCGCGCCGGACGAGCGCGTCGCCGGCTTCGTCCATCTCGGCAAGGCGGATGGCCGCCCGGCCGACCGCGAGCGGCCGGACCTTGCCGCGATCGTCAGCCGGTTCGGAGCATGAGCGCGATGTACTACACGGATCAAGGGCGCGATCTCGATTTCCGGCACGATCCGTTCAAGGCGATCGTGACGCCGCGGCCGATCGGCTGGATCAGCGCGGTAAACGCCAAGGGCGAGGTCAATCTCTCGCCCTACAGCTTCTTCAACGCCATCTCGTCACGCCCGAACATCGTGATGTTCTCCTCCGAGAACAAGAAGGATGCGGTGGCCTTCATCGAGGAGACCGGCGAGTTCACCTGCAGCCTGGTGAGCAAGGCGCTCGACCAGCAGATGAACCTGACCTCGGCGCCGCTGCCGCGCGGCGAGAATGAATATGTCCATGCCGGGCTGGAGATGGCGCCGTCGCGCATCGTCAAGCCACCGCGGGTCGCCGCCAGCCCCGCTGCGCTCGAATGCAAGCTGCTCTCGATCCAGCAGCTCAAGGACATCGACGGCAACGACGTGCCGCGCTGGATGGTCCTCGGCCAGGTCGTCGCGACCTATGTCGGCGAGGCCTTCGTCCATGACGGCCGCTTCGACACGGCCAAGGCCAATCCGATCGCGCGCTGCGGCTACAGCGACTATGCCGAGGTCAGCGAATTGTTCTCGATCGTTCGGCCGGCCGGAGGCTGAGCGCCATGGTCCGGCGCCATGACGAGGAGCCGGACGAGCAATGGCGCATGACCGTGAACCTGCTCGCGATCATTGCCGTGCTGGTGATGATCGGGGCGGGGTTCTGGCTGCTGCGCGAACTGAACGCCGCCAAGAAGGCGCAGGAATGCCTGGCAAGCGCGGCGCGGCATCAATGCCGGCAGATCGGGACCCGGTGACCGCGTCCCGAAACTCGAATCAGCGGAAGCGCTTGCGCCGGATCATTGACGCAATCTGTCAGCCCGCGCCTTCAAGCGGCGGGCGCGCATCAGATGCGGCCGGTCGAGCATCTCGCCGTCGAGCCCGACCACGCCGAGGCCGGGGTTCTCGTCGAAGAGCTTGATGATCGCCTCGGCCCGGGCGAGCGCTTCGGGCGAGGGCGAGAAGACCTCGTTGATGACAGGCACCTGGGCCGGATGGATGGCCATCTTGCCGGTGAAGCCGTCGCGGCGTGCGGCGATGCATTCGGTGCGCAAGGCCGCCTCGTCCCGGAAGGCGGTGAAGACGGTGTCGATCGCGTCGACCTGCGCCGCCGAAGCCGCAAAGAGCAGGAGCGAGCGTGCCAGCCGGTAGGGATCGGCATAGGTGCCGCTTTCCAGCCGGTTGGTCTCGGCGCCGAGATCGGCCGAAAGATCCTCGGCGCCCCAGGTCAGGCCGGAGAGGCGGTGGCTGGCGCCGGCATAGCTGCCGAGACCGAAGATGCCCTTGCCGGTCTCGGTGGCGATCGCGATGATCTTGGTCCCGCCGTCGGGCAGGTCATACTCCGCCTCGCGTACCGCGACATGGGCTGCGAGATGGCTGAGATCGGGCCCACCCTCCGCCTTCGGCAGCATGATCGCGTCCGGGCTGCCCTGCATGACGACATCGAGATCGGCCTCGGTCATGCCCGTCGTGAGTGCGTTGACGCGCACGATCAGGCGGGGGCGCTTGGCCCGGCCATTCACCTCCTTGAGGACATCGCGGGCGAGTTCGCGCGCAGCCGGCTTGGCATCGAGCGCGACGGAATCCTCGAGGTCGAGGATCAGCGCGTCGGCGCCGCTGTCCAGGCCCTTCTGCAGTTTCTTCTGGTTGTCGGCGGGGACGAAGAGGAGCGAGCGCATCAGGCCTGTCCTCCGACGGGGCGCTTCTTCATGAAGGCCTGCCGGCGGCACTGCGCCACCAATGTGCCGTCCTGCTTGTAGGCGCGGTGGTGGAAGTCGACGATCCCGGCGTCCGGCCGCGACTTCGATTCGCGCTTGGCGACGATCTGCGTGACGCAGTTCACCGTGTCGCCCTCGAAGAGCGGGGCCGGGAAGGTGACGTCGGTCATGCCGAGATTGCCGATGGTGGTGCCGACCGTCGTGTCGTTGACCGAGATGCCGATCATCAGGCCGAGCGTGAACAGCGAGTTCATCAGAGGCTTGCCCCATTCGGTTTCGGTCGCGCAGAAATGCGCGTCGATGTGCAGGGGCTGCGGATTCAGCGTCATATTGGAGAACAGCATGTTGTCCATCTGGGTGACCGTGCGGGTCAGCCGATGCTCGATCGAGACGCCGATCTCGAAATCCTCGAAATAGAGCCCACCCCGCTTATGCCGCGCCGCTTCCGCCATCGTCTTGCTCCTGTGGCTCTTTTTCGGTTTCGGGCCGGGGTCGGCAAACGGCCGTTTTAACGGTTCGCTTACCATAATCGGTCCAGTCTCTGCGGGTGCTCCGGTCCGCCTGGAACGGCAGCGGCCCGAGTGACCCAATGTTCCTTTTCAGCACGCCGAGCGCCCGCGAGACAACGCCCGCCAATCCTGTGGTCAGCGCGATCAAGCAGGGCGCAGACAAGACCGGCGTCGGCTTCGACTATCTCCTCAAGACCGCGCAACGCGAATCCTCGCTGGAGCCGGATGCGAAAGCGCGCACCTCGAGCGCGACCGGCCTGTTCCAGTTCATAGAGCAGACCTGGCTGTCGATCATGCGTCAGGAAGGGCCGAAGCAGGGCATGGCGAATTATGCCGGCGCGATCAGCGAGGACGGCAGCGGCCGCTTGACCGTGTCGGATCCGGCGCTGCGCGAGAAGATCCTGCAGTTGCGAACCGATCCGCAGGTCGCAACCGTGATGGCCGGAGCGCTGACGCAGAAGAATGCCGAGCAGCTCGGCCAGGCGCTCGGGCGCCAACCGCAGGCCGGCGAGCTCTACATGGCGCATGTTCTGGGTGCGCGTGGCGCCACCGACCTGATCCGCACGGCCGGGAATGACCCGACGCGTGCCGCAGCTCGCGATTTCCCGGAGGCGGCCGCGGCGAATCGCTCGATCTTCTACGATAAGGCCGGCCGGGCCCGCAGCGCCCAGGAGGTCTACGGATTGCTCGCCGCCAGCCATGCCAACACCCAGGTTGCAGCGACCACCGGCGCCATGCTGGCGCAAGCCAAGCCTACGGGTACTGCTATGACCGCGACCGCTTACGCGTCCGAGCCGCCGGTCGCACCGATCGCCGCGGCGCTGGCGCCAGATCGGGCGAGGGGGCTGATCGGCCTGTTCTCGACCGAAGGATCGCGTGCGCCGGTTTCGAAGGCCGTCGCCAATCTCTGGACCACGCCGCGCAGCAACAGCACGTCCCGTACGACCGGCGACGATCCGGCGACCCGCTATTTCCCGCGTGTAAGCACCACGACGAGCGAAGGCGAAGCCTCATCCGCCGGCAAGACCGCCAAGACGGACAGCGCGAGCGCAGCGACCGCTTCGGCCACCGTCAGCGCGCCGTTGCCGCCGTCGCGGCCGCGTGATCTCGCCGTGGCGGATACGCAGACGGCGTCCAGCGAGACCGTCGCCACCCGGCGCCAGCGGCGCGGGCCGCTCGATCTCAGCCAGTTCATGCTCCATGGGAGGCGCGGATGATCGTCCGTCGCTTCCTGCTCTGGGCCCGTACTGCGCCGGCTGAGGCACGGGCGAAAGGGGCTGCCGCATTGGCGGGCGCCTATCTGCGCTCGGCGATGTCGCCCGAGGATAAGCGCGAGGCGCAGACGGCCCTCATATCACTGGTCGACGACCCCTCGCCATTGGTCCGCCGAGCGTTGGCCGAGGAACTCGCCGCCGCGCCACAGGCGCCGCGCAATCTGGTGCTGGGGCTGATCGCCGAGCAGAGCGACATCGCTGCCCTGTTGCTGGCGCAGTCGCCGGTGCTGACCGAGGCCGATCTCGTCGATGCCGCAGCCGTTGGAGACGGCCTCGCGCAGCGGGCGATCGCGCAGCGGTCCTGGCTGTCGCCCGGCATCTGCGCTGCCTTGGCCGAGGTCGGCTGCGAGGAGGCGCTGGTCGTCCTGCTCGCCAATCCGACCGCCGAGATTCCCGATTTCTCGCTGGAGCGCATCTTCGAGCGCGAGGGCGAGGCAGGAGCGGTGCGCGAGGCCATGCTGGCGCGCGACGACCTGCCGCCGGGCTTGCGCCAGGCGATCGCCGCCAAGGTTTCCGATGCGCTCGCCGCCTTCGTCTCGGGTTGCGGCTGGCTGACCGAGGAGCGCAGCGCCCGGCTCGCCCGCGAATCGACCGAGCGGGTCGCGGTCGCGCTCGCGGCCGGCGGCGAGGCGAGCGATGCACCGGCGATCGTCGATTGCCTGCGCGAGAATGGCCGCCTGACGCCGGGCGTGATCCTGCGCTCGCTGCTGAGCGGCGAGCCGGCCCTCGCCGAATCCGCCTTCGCGGCGCTCTCCGACCTGCCGCTGAAGCGCGTGCAGGCACTGCTCTGGGATCGGCGCGGGGCCGGCCTCAGGGCGCTCTATCGCAAGGCAGCAATGCCGGAGGCCCTGCTGCCGGCCTTCGCCGCCGCCGTGGAAGCGCTGAAGCAAGCGGGCCCCGGCTTCCACGGCAGGGGCGGCATTGACCGTAACCTTCTGGCGGAGGTCCTGATCGCCTGCGAGAGCCTGGAAGGTCCTGGGGCCAATGCGCTGATGGCGCTGTTGCGCAGGCTCGATGCGGAGGCGGCCCGCGACGAAGCACGGGCACTGGCGGATTCGCTCGCCGACGATGCGGCCCTGGCATTGCTGGTCGAAGCCGATCCGAACTTCCTCATCGAGCTCGATCTCGGCGACCTGCGCGACGCGGCCTGAACGATCCGGGTGATTCCGCCGCCGGCTTGACCGGCTGCTGGCATGCTGGTTGCCTGACGGCCGCCGTATCGCCAGGGCTTCACCATCCCGGATCGACGCCCTGTTGCCAGGGAGCTTGAAATGCCGACACGTCGCGCTTTCATCGCAGGCACGGCTGCCGCAATGGCGGTCAGCAAACCCAATATCGGCCGTGGCGCCGACAAGAACGTCATCAAGTTCGTGCCGCAGGGCGACCTTGCCGTTGTCGATCCGATCTGGACGACGGCGACCGTCACGCGCAATCACGCCTTCCTCGCCTATGATACGCTGTTCGGCCAGGACGAGAGCTACAAGGCGCAGCCGCAAATGGCCGAAGGCGCGCTCGCCGAGGCCGATGGCAAGAGCTGGACGATCAAGCTGCGCGAGGGCCTCAAGTTCCACGACGATACGCCGGTGCTGGCCAGGGATTGCGTCGCCAGCCTGAATCGCTGGGCCAAGCGCGATTCCTTCGGCCAGACGCTGATGGCGCAGACCGACGAACTGGTCGCTGTCGACGACAAGACCTTGCGTTTCAGATTGAAGAAGCCGTTCCCGCTGCTGCCCGACGCGCTCGCCAAGATGACGGCCTCGGTGCCGGTGATCATGCCGGAGCGCTTGGCGAAGACCGAGGCCACGACGCAGATCACCGAGGTGATCGGCAGCGGACCGTTCCGTTTCATCGCGAGTGAGCGCCAGCCCGGCAACCGGTCGGTCTACGAGAAGTTCACCGGTTACGTGCCGCGCGGCGACGGCAAGCCCGGCCGCACCGCCGGGCCGAAGATCGTCCATGTCGAGCGGATCGAATGGCACACGCTGCCGGACCCGGCGACCGCGGCGGCGGCGCTGCAGAGCGGCGAGATCGACTGGGTCGAGCAGCCCCTGCCGGACATCCTGCCGCTGCTGGCCAAGGATCCGAAGCTCGAGGTCGCGATCAAGGAGACGACCGGCTCGATCGCGATCATGCGGATGAACCATCTGCATCCGCCCTTCGACAATCCGGCGATCCGCCGCGCCGTGCTGATGGCGATCGACCAGGCCGAGTTCATGGAGGCGGTCGGTGGCCCCGACAAGACGCTGTGGCGCACCGGCGTCGGGCTGTTCCCGCCGGGCACGCCGATGGCGAACGATGCCGGCATGGCGGTGCTGAACGGGCCGCGCGACATCGGCAAGGTCAAGCAGGCGCTGGCGGCGGCCGGCTACAAGGGCGAGAAGGTGGTGCTGCTTGGCGTCACCGACCTCGCCAATCTCAAGGCCGAATGCGAGGTCGGCGCCGAGATGCTGAAGCGCATCGGCATGGATGTCGACTACCAGGTGATGGACTGGGGCGCCGTGGTGACGCGCCGCGCCAACAAGGAGCCGCCGGGCAATGGCGGCTGGAACTGCTTCTTCACCGGCTGGAACGGCATCGATATTCTCGATCCGGTCGGCCACATCTCGTTGCGCGGCAATGGCATGGCCGCCTGGCCGGGTTGGCCGGTGGCGCCGAAGATCGAGGCGCTGCGCGAGGCCTGGATGGAGGCCTCCGACCTTGCTGGGAAGCAGAAAATCGCGGCCGAACTTCAGAAGCAGGCCTTCGAGGACGTGCCTTACGCGCCGCTGGGCCAGTATTTCCAGCCGACGGCCTTCAGTCGCAAGCTCACTGGTGTGCTGCCGAGCTTCCCGACCTTCTGGAACGTCAAGCGCGCCTAGCGAGCGCGGCCCTGGCGAGGAGGCCGCCGAGCAACAGGCAGCCTGCCCGCAGCCAGGCTGCAAGTGCCTGGCGGCCGAGTTCCGGTGTGAGCTGGGCCGCCGGCGGCGGCAGACCGAGCGAGCGCAGGAGCTGATCGGCCAGGAGCGCGAGCACGAGGACCGCGACGAAGCCGGCCAGCGCTGCCATGACGCTGCGCAGCCAATACAAGGCCGGCACTATGGCAATGGTGGGAGCGGCGGGCGGGCGCATCGTCTGGTCCTCGGCGGGTCTGCGTCGAGGACGGACGAGGATCGGCGCTGCCGACACCACGTCGAAAAAATTCTGAAACGCCGCCCCGCAAGGCTGCCAGGCGCGTTTCGACATGGACAACGCCGGCAAATCGGCCAATGTCCTGTTATCGCCACGCTTTCCTGCGAAAACCTCCCCATCATGACCATTCACGATCCCGCCGTCCCCGCGCTGACCGTCTGGGTTGCGCTGGAGAGCCCCACCCATCACGTGCCCGGCGTCAACGGCATGATGGACCTTGTCGCCAGGGAGGTCGAAGGCCTGCCGATCGCGGTCGAGCGCGTTCCCGGCCGTGACGGGCTTGGCGACACCCTGATCCTGCGTGCCGGTGTCCGGAACGGCGAGAAGGCGATCGCATTGATGTCGCATCTCGACACGGTCCATCCGGTCGGGACCAGCGCCAAGAACCTGGCCGTCCGCGTCGAGGGCGACCGGCTCTACGGCCCCGGCGTCTACGACATGAAGGGCGGCGCCTGGCTCGCGCTGCAGGCCTTCAAGGACGCCGCCAAGGCCGGCACGGCGCGGCGGCCGATGGTATTCCTGTTCACGCCGGACGAGGAGATCGGCTCCCCGACCTCGCGCGAGCTGATCGAGGATATCGGCCGCGAGGCGAAGGCTGTGCTGGTGACCGAGCCGGCGCGCGAAGGCGGCAAGATCGTCACGGCGCGCAAGGGCGTCGGCCGCTTCGAGGTCAAGCTGGAAGGGCGGCCGGCGCATTCCGGTTCGCGCCATGCCGATGGCCGCAACGCCATCCGCGAGGCGGCGCACCAGATCCTCGCGATCGAGGGCATGACCGACTATTCGCGCGGCATCACCACGACGGTCGCGCTGGTCGGCGGCGGCACCGCGGCCAACGTCATTCCGCAGCATGCCTGGTTCAGCGTCGATTGCCGCGTCACCACCGTTGCTGATGGTGTCGCGATGGAGCAACGCATCCTCGGCCTGAAGGCTCATGATCCCGATGTGAAGCTCTCGATCACCGGCGGCATGAACCGGCCGCCCTACGAGAAATCTCCGGAAGTCGCAGCGCTTTTCGTGCAGGCGCGGGCGGTTGCCGCCGAGGACGGCTTCGACCTGCAGGACTGCCCGATGACCGGCGGCGGCTCGGACGGCAACTTCACCGCGGCGCTGGGCATCCCGACGCTGGACGGGCTCGGCATCGACGGCGATGGTGCCCACACCTTGCAGGAATACGCGCTGATCTCCTCGATCGCGCCGCGCCGGGCGCTGATCAAAGGGCTGCTGGAGACGCTGTAGGCTTCCTTCTCCCTTCGGGGAGAAGGTGGCAGCGCGAAGCGCTGACGGATGAGGGAAGGGTGGCTCATCCGGTCAAGGCGCTCTCATCCCCCTGCCGGGACCTTCTCCCCCGAGGGGAGACGGAAGCGAGCCCCCTTCCGTTAGCCGGACAAATCCGCTCTGATCCCGTTCAAGGCCGAGAACCCGGCCGGAGCGGAGGAGTGCGGCATGAAGGGCTGGATCGCAGGTGTGCTCGGCGTGGCAGGCGTGATGGTGGCGGGAATGGCTGAGGCGCAGGATCTGATCGTCGAGAAGAAGGTCTTCGAGCTGCCGAGCTACACCACGCAGGGCGGCAGGACGCTGAAGAACGTCAAGGTCGGGTGGGAGAGTTACGGCACGCTCAACGCCGACAAGTCCAATGCGATCCTGATCTGCCATTTCTTCTCAGCCAATTCGCACGCCGCCGGCAAATATGCGGCCGCCGACGCGGCGCCCGGCTACTGGGACGCGATCATCGGGCCGGGTAAGGCGATCGACACCAACAAGTATTTCGTCCTGTCCTCCGACACGCTGGTGAATCTCAACACCGGCGACCCGAAGGTGACGACCACCGGCCCGGCCTCGATCGACCCGGATACCAGCAAGCCCTACGCGCTCGATTTCCCGGTCGTGACCATCGGCGATTTCGTCAACGTCCAGAAGGCCCTGGTCGAGAGTCTTGGCATCAAGAAGCTGGTCATGGTCGCCGGCCCCTCGATGGGGGCGCTACAGACCTATGAATGGGCGGCAAGCTATCCCGACATGGTCGGCAAGGCGATGGCGGTGATCGGAGCGGCTGAGGCCGACGCCCAGCTGATCGCCTGGCTCGATGTCTGGGCGGCGCCGATCCTGGTCGATCCGAACTGGAACAAGGGCGACTATTACGGCAAGACGCCGCCCAATGCCGGCCTCGCCAAGGCGCTGACGGTGGTGACGCTGCAGGCCAATCATGGCGACTGGACCAACGGCACCTTTGGCCGCCGCCCAGCCAAAGAGGGCGAGGACCCGGGGAAAGCGCTCGGCAACAAGTTTCAGGTCCAGAGCATCCTCGACAATGCCGGCGAGGCGCGCGCCAAGGTCTCGGACGCCAACCATTTCCTCTATCTGGTCAAGGCGAACCAGCTCTATGCCGCCGGCGGCAAGTCGCTCGCGGACGCGATGAGCCGGATCAAGGCGCCGCTGCTGATCGTCAACCAGCCCAAAGACCTGGTCTTCCCCGACGAGATGATCGAGCGCACCGTCGCCGAAGCGAAGAAGGCCGGGCGTGACGTGACCCATGTGACCATCCAGGGCACGCGCGGCCATCTCGACGGCGTAATCTCGATGAAGCAGGCGGAAGGGGCAGTGAAGGCGTTCCTGGAGAAGTAGCCGCCGACCGACGCTATCCGGCAAAGCGCTCGCGATAGGCTTGCGGGCTCGCGCCGAGCCGGCGCAGGAAGGCGCGGCGCAAGGTCTCTTCAGAACCGAAGCCGCAGCGCCGGCCGGCCTGGGCGACGGACAGGCCCTGTTCGAGCAGGCGGCGCGCCGTTTCGATCCTGATTTCCTCGACGGCGCGGGCCGGCGTGCGGCCGGTCGCCTCGCGGTAGTGCCTCGCGAAGCTGCGCAGGCTCATATTGGCCTGTCCGGCCAGCCGCTCCAGCGAGAGATCGCCGCGCAGGTTCTCGACGATCCAGCCATGCAGCCGGTCGAAGCGCTCGTCCTTCTCCTGCAAGGTCAGCGCTGCGCTGAACTGGGCCTGGCCGCCGGGGCGCTTGAGGAAGACGACGAGCTGGCGGGCGATGGCGAGCGCCGGCTCGCGGCCGAGATCGGCCTCGACCAGAGCGAGCGCGAGGTCGATGCCGGCGGTGACGCCGGCCGAGGTCCAGACCTCGCCGTCGCGAATATAGATCGGATCGGGCTCCAGCTTCACCGCCGGGAACATCGCCCGGAATTCGGCGCAGCGGCCCCAATGCGTCACGGCGCGCCTGCCATCGAGCAGGCCTGCCGACGCCAGCAGGAAGGCGCCGCTGCAGACCGAGGCGACACGCTGCGCCGCCGCTGCACGTTGCCGAACCCAAGCGACCAGCGCCGCATCGCGACAGGCGACGTTGACGCCGTAGCCGCCCGCGACGACCAGCGTGTGCAGCGGCGCGGCCGGCTCGGGAAGTGGGGCCGCGCCAAGCTCGAGCCGCGCGCTCGTGATCACGCGACCTTCGCCAGCGACGACCGCCGTCTCATAGGGCAGGGGTCGAGCGGCGAGATGAGCGAGGTCGTTGGCGGTGGCGAAGACCTGCAAGGGCCCGGCGACGTCGAGCAGTTGCCCGCCGGGAAAGGTCAGGATCTCGATGCGACGCATGGTTTGGCATGAAGCGAGGGGTGCTTGGCAGTTCGGCCAGAGCTTTGCCTGCTAGGCTGCTCCCGTCAATCAGGAGTTCCGCCCATGTCCCTCAGCTTCGGCATCCTCGTCTTTCCGCAGGTCCAGCAGCTCGATCTGACCGGCCCCTATGAGGTCTTCGCGTCGGCAAGGGATGCGCAGGTGCATCTGATCTGGAAGGATAAGGCGCCGCTGAAAGCCGCGACCGGGCTGACACTGACGCCGACCACGACCTTCGCCGAGTGCCCGCCGCTCGATGTGCTCTGCGTGCCGGGCGGGGCCGGGGTCAATCCGCTGCTGAATGACGAGACCGTCCTCGCCTTCCTGCGCGAGCGGGCCGGGCAGGTGCGCTATCTCACCTCGGTCTGCACGGGATCGCTGGTGCTGGGGATGGCCGGGCTGCTGAAAGGGAAGCGCGCGACCAGCCACTGGAACGCCCATGACCTGCTGGCGCGCTTCGGCGCGATCCCGACCGAGGGGCGCGTGGTGCGCGACGGCAATCTGATCACGGCGGGCGGTGTCACCTCCGGTATCGATTTCGGGCTCACCGTGATCGCCGAACTGCTCGGCGAGGAGGAGGCGCAACTGATCCAGCTCTCGCTCGAATATGCGCCTGAGCCGCCGTTCCGGGCCGGCACGCCGCAGGAGGCGCCGGAGGCGATCCTGGCTGCGGCAAGGCAGCGCCTTGCCGGCTCGCGCGCGGCGCGCGAGAAGCTGCTGGCGGCGTTGTAGGCCGCGGTTGAAGCGGGGCGAGCATGGCCGAGGACCGCAGCATTCTCCTGTTCTCCTACGGCACGCTGCAGCAGGAGGACGTTCAGCTCGCTTCGTTTGGGCGCCTGCTCGACGGCCATGACGATGCCATGCCGGGCTTTGCCCAGACGATGCTGGAGATCACTGATCCCGAGGTCATCCGCACCAGCGGCAAGCGCTTCCATCCGGTGGTCGCGCCAAGCGACGATCCCAGCGACAGCGTGCCCGGCAAGGTCTTCAGCATCACGGCCGAAGAGCTCGCTGCCGCCGACCGCTACGAGGTCGCTGACTACAAGCGGATCAGCGTCCGGCTGGCCTCGGGCAAGGAGGCGTGGGTCTACGTCAAGGCGTGAACGCCACGCATTCGTCCGCGGGCCTTAGAGCGGGCGCTCCCGCAGTGCCTTGAGCGCAGCGTCCTTGGCGCCCTGCGCGAGCGCTTCCGTCGGGTAGTCCTGGCTGCGGAAGCGCCATTTGTCGCGCAGCAACCCGGCTTTAGCGACCGGTTCGGCGGTGAGCCGGGCCAGCTCGCCTTGCCGCTGCTCTCGCTTTGCTTCCAGCGCGGCCGCAGCTTCCACCGCCTGGCGCTGCGCCCTCTCCCGGTCACGCTCGGCCTGCTGCGCCTCGGTGATCTCGACCCAGCGCTGGGCCATCACCACGAGGCCTTCGGTATAGGGCGCGCCGTAGCCGACGCCGTAGCCGCCCCAGTTGGTGCGATCGAGCGAAACCGAGTACTGGCTGGCTGCATAGTAATAGCTGGCGGTGAGCGGCGTTACGGACTTGATCTCCCAGCCGCCCTCGGTCAGCTCGGCGATCAGCCCCGACAACTGCTCGTCCAGCGTCGACCGGTCGGGGGCGATGTGGCCCCAAACGGCATCGCCCTTGCTGCCCGTGTCTTCGTTCCGGTAACCGCAGTGGAGCCGGCGGGTACAGCTCTCGATCAACCTCGGCATGGTCAGATGTCGCCCGCCTCTTCGAAGACCAGCCGCGAATGGGCGCCGGTGCTGCCGATGATCGCGCAGGAGGCCTTGTCGCGCTTCGGCGCCGGCCCGGTCAGGACGATCCGCGAGCCGAAGCCGTTTGGATTGTCCTCCATCATCCCCGAGACCGGGTAGGCGGCCGGCTCGCAGCCCTTCTTGAAGACATAGGCGGTCCCACTGATCCGCTTGCCGTTGAAGCGTCCCTCGAACAGCAAGGTTCCGGAGCGGACCGTGCCGGCAATCGCGGCCTTGGGCTCGTCATAGACGATCCTGCCACGAGCCTCGTCGACGAGGACGGTCGAACCATTATGGTTCCAGAGCGAGCCGTCGAGCCCCGCGGCCGAGGCTTGTGCTATTGTTGTTGCGAAGGCGATGGCGGCCAGGCTGGTGATGCGCTGCATGATGCTCCTCTCTGCTTGCAAGCTGCATAGCAGCGACGTGTAAGCAATCGGTCCGCTTGCGGCGCGCAAGTCGAGCGAGCGAATTCATCGATGATTAGGATGGCACGGCACGTGCCCGGCTGCGGCGGTTCGGCTGATGGACAGCGGCCAGGCAGGTCGCTATCGACGGTGCCGGGGAGCCGGTCCTTGAGCGCAGCCAAGTCCATCAGCGCAAGATCCTGGATCGCGATCGTCGCGGCCTATGTGCTCGTGCTGCAGGGGCTTTTCGGCGCGCTTGTCTCCGGGCAGAGTCTCGCGCCGGCGCTGCTCGATCGCGCCGCGCATCTGACGCTGTGCGCGCCGGGTGGCGAGGGCGTATCGCTGCCGGGCGAGGAGCCCGCGCCGCATCTGCCGGCCTGCTGCCTGCTCGGCTGCGCCTGGGCCGGCGCGGCCTATGCGCCGCCTGAACGGCCGGGACTCCTTCAAAGCGTCGCACCGCACGCGACTATCGTCGGATTCGACGACCTTGCCGAGCAGCCATTGCCGGGGCAAGAGCGGCTTGCCGCCCGCCCGAGAGGACCGCCTGTCCTGGCCTGACGCCGCAGCGGCCTTTAAGGGCCGCTTTCCGTCGCAATGGCCGAATGTCCTGCTGCGCCAGCGCGCCAGCGGCATTCGGCAGGTCCACCTTGGGAAATCCAGCCATGACCGCTCACGCGGATATCCGCACGCGCGCCGATGCCGGCCGCGCCTTCGCATTATCGTCCGAATTCAAAGCCTTCATCGCGAGGCTGCACTTCTATGCCGGGCTGTTCGTCGGCCCGTTCATCCTGGTCGCGGCGCTGACCGGCACGCTCTATGTGCTGACGCCGCAGATCGAGAGTTTCATCTACCGCGAGCAACTGACGGCGACGGCTACGGGCGAGCCGGCCTCGCTCGCTGCGCAGGTTGCCGCCGCACGAACGCATATCGGCGAGGGGCCGCGCTTCTTCGCCATCCGTCCCGCGCCAGCCGCGGGCCAGACTACGCGCGTGATGTTCGCTCAAGCCGGTCTCGGCGATTCCGAAAGCCGGGCGATCTTCGTCGACCCGGTCTCGCTGGCGATGAAAGGCGACCTCATCGTCTACGGCACCAGCGGCATCCTGCCGTTCCGGACGCAACTCGACTATCTGCATCGCAACCTGCTGCTCGGCGAGTTCGGCCGCAACTACAGCGAGCTCGCCGCATCCTGGCTCTGGGCGGTGGTTCTGGGCGGCGTCCTGATGTGGTTCTGGCGGCGCCATCCGCGAGCCGCCGAGCGGGCGCGGACGAACCCTGCGCTCCGCGACCGGCGCTGGCACGGGCTGATCGGGCTGACGCTGTCGCTCGGCCTCGTCTTCCTGTCGATCACCGGGCTGACCTGGTCGAAATACGCAGGCGACCGGATCGATACGCTCCGGGCCAATCTCGGCTGGGTGACCCCTTCGGTCTCGCTGAAGCTCGGCGCGGCGCCTGCCGTGAGCGAGCATGCCCATCACGGCGATCATGGCTCGGCCGTGGGTTCGGCCGCGCCTGGGAGCTTTCAACAGCTCGATGCGGCCTTTTCCGCCGCAAGGGCGGCCGGCATCGATTCTCCGCATGTCGAGATGCGCCCGCCCCGGGCCGAGGGCCAGGCCTGGCTCGTGCGCGAATACGATCGGAGCTGGCCGACGCAGGTCGACACGGTCGCGCTTGATCCGCGCGATCTCTCCGTCATCAGCCGGGCCGACTTCGAGACCTTTCCGCTGATCGCCAAGCTGATCCGCTGGGGCATCGACGCCCATATGGGCATCCTGTTCGGCTGGCCGAACCAATTGCTGATTGCGGGCCTCGGCCTCGCGCTCGTCGTGACGACATTGCTCGGCTACCGGATCTGGTGGCGCCAGCGGCCGGCGCCGGGCTCGCTGCCGCGCACGCTGGTCCAGGCCTGGCTGCGGCTCGGCTGGGCGGGCAGGGCGATTGCGGCCGTCGTTGCCGCGGGATTGGGCTGGGCGCTGCCGCTGGTGGGCGTGAGTCTTGTGGCCTTCCTGCTCGTCGACATCGCCCGCTGGCGGCGGGCGCGAACGGCCTGAGCACAAGCTCGATCCGGGGCGGCTCAGCCGCTCCGGATCACCGCCCTGATGCCGTCGATGACGAACTGTACCGCCAGCGCGGCGAGGATGACGCCGAGCAGGCGAGTCAGCACGACATTGCCGGTGACGCCGAGCAGGCGCGCGATCGGTACCGCCATCAGGAAGACGACGAGGCAGGAGAGGATCACCAGCCCGCAGATCGCGGCGAGCGAGGACAGCATTACGATGTCGCCGTTGGCGCGGCCGGCGAGCAGCATCATCGCGGTCAGGGCGCCGGGGCCGGCCATCAGCGGGATCGCCAACGGGAAGGCGGCGACGTTGCGGATATGGTCTTGGGTGATCGCGGTGTCGGCCGTCTGCTGCTTGCGCTCGTTGCGGCGCTCGAACACCATCTCGAACGAGATCCAGAACAGCAGGAAGCCGCCGGCGATGCGGAAGGCCGGCAGCGAAACGCCGAGCGCCTTCAGCACGACATCGCCGGCGAGGCCGAAGAAGGCCATGATGCAGAAGGCGATGATGCAGGCGCGCACCGCGACCTGCCGCCGCTCGCTCGCCGACATGCCGCGCGTCAGCGACAGGAAGATCGGCGCCAGCCCCGGCGGGTCGAGCGTCACCAGCAAGGTGACGAGGGCGGAGGAGAGATATTCGGCGAACATGTCTCACCCCGAGCTTATTGCACTGCTCTTGTTGTCCTCTCGCCACTCCGGTGCTGCGCCGCGAGGCGGCTTGTCCGGAACGATGGCGCGATTCCGCGCTTGCCGGAGCACTCTAGGCTCGGCCCGCAGCACCCGTCACGCAGGAAACATGGCGAGATTGGGGAGCCGACGCGAAAGCGAATCAAAAATCGCCTGTAACCTGCTGCGATAAAACGGTTTTATTTTCTCTGAATAGAATCGCGTTTCGCTGGCTTCGCTCGCTGGAATCGGGTAGCCAGAGCGTTGAAAAACCAGCGGTAAACGGGACTTTTTCCCTTGAGCGAAGACAACGACGACAAGCGCGACGACGGCCCGCAGCCGGGTGGCGACATCAAGCCGATCGCGATCACCGACGAGATGAAGAAGAGCTATCTCGATTACGCCATGAGCGTGATCGTGAGCCGCGCTCTCCCGGACGTCCGCGACGGCCTCAAGCCCGTGCACCGGCGCATCCTGTTCTCGATGCACGAGAACAAGAACCTGCCCGACCGGCCCTATACGAAATGCGCGCGCATCGTCGGCGACACGATGGGTAAATACCATCCGCACGGCAATCTCGCGGTCTATGACGCGCTGGTGCGCATGGCGCAGGACTTCTCGCTGCGCCTGCCGCTGATCGACGGTCAGGGCAATTTCGGCTCGATGGACGGCGACAGCCCGGCGGCCGATCGCTACACCGAGGCGCGCCTCGACAAGGCGGCGATGCCGCTGCTGGAAGATCTCGACCTCGACACCGTCAACTTCCAGCCGAACTATGACGGCAAGGAGCACGAGCCGACGGTCCTGCCGGCGCGCTATCCGAACCTGCTCGTCAACGGCGCCGGCGGCATCGCCGTCGGCATGGCGACCAACATTCCGCCGCACAATCTCGGCGAGGTCATCGATGCCTGCATCGCGCTGATCGACGAGCCCGAGCTTTCGATCGACGACCTGATCGCGATCGTGCCCGGCCCGGACTTCCCGACCGGCGCCCAGATCATGGGCCGCAGCGGCATCCATTCGGCCTATCACACCGGCCGCGGCTCGATCGTGATGCGGGCCAAGACGCATATCGAGGAGCTGCGCAAGGAGCGCGAGGCGATCATCGTCACCGAGGTTCCCTATCAGGTGAACAAGGCGACGATGGTCGAGAAGATCGCCGATCTCGTCCGCGAGAAGCGGATCGAGGGCATCTCCGACCTGCGCGACGAATCGAACCGCGAGGGCGTGCGCGTCGTCATCGAGATCAAGCGCGACGCCGTCGCCGATGTGGTGCTGAACCAGCTCTACCGCTTCACGCCGCTGCAGACCTCGTTCGGCGCCAATATGGTGGCGCTGACCGGCGGGCGGCCGGAAGTCCTGAACCTCAAGGACTTCATCTCGGCCTTCGTCGAGTTCCGCGAGGAAGTGGTCTCGCGGCGTACCCGCTACCTGCTCAACAAGGCGCGCGAGCGCGCCCATGTCCTGTGCGGCCTCGCCACTGCCGTCGCCAATATCGACGAGGTCATCCGGCTGATCCGCACTGCGCCGACGCCGTCGGCCGCGCATGAGGCCCTGATGGCGCGCGACTGGCCGGCCGACGACATCGCGCCGCTGATCGCGCTGGTCGACGATCCGCGCCATCCGATGAATGCGGACGGCACCTACCGCCTCTCGGATGCGCAGGCCAAGGCCATCCTCGAGCTGCGCCTTGCCCGCCTGACCGCTCTCGGCCGCGACGAGATCGGCGACGAGTTGGAGAAGCTCGCCAAGGAGATCGCCAACTATCTCGACATCCTGCGCTCGCGGGTGCGCATCCAGGAGATCATCAAGACCGAGCTCCTGGAGGTGAAGACCGCCTTCGCGACGCCGCGCCGCACCGAGATCCACGATTGGGGCTCGGATCTCGACGACGAGGACCTGATCGCCCGCGAGGACATGGTCGTCACCGTCTCCCATGCCGGCTACATCAAGCGCGTGCCGCTCTCGACCTATCGGGCGCAGAAGCGCGGCGGCAAGGGCCGCTCCGGCATGTCGACCCGCGAGGAGGATTTCGTCACCCGCCTCTTCGTCGCCGACACGCATACGCCGATCATCTTCTTCTCCTCGCTGGGCCAGGCCTACAAGGAGAAGGTCTGGCGGCTGCCGCTTTCGGCGCCCAATGCGCGCGGAAAATTCCTCAACAACATGCTGCCGCTGGACAAGGACGAACGCATCACCACCGTGATGCCGCTGCCGGAGGACGAGGAGAGCTGGGGCCGGCTCGACGTGATGTTCGCCACCAAGACCGGCAATGTCCGGCGCAACAAGCTCTCCGACTTCGTCCAGGTCAACCGCAACGGCAAGATCGCGATGAAGCTCGACGAGGGCGATTCCATCGTCGACGTGCAGATCTGCTCCGAGCATGACGACGTCCTGCTGACCACGGCCGAGGGCCAGAGCATCCGCTTCGCGGTGCCGGAGGTGCGCGTCTTCAAGGGCCGCGACTCGACCGGTGTACGCGGCATCAACCTCGCCAAGGGCGACGAGGTGATTTCGCTCGCGATCCTGCACCATCTCGATGCGACGCCGGACGAGCGGGCCGCTTACCTGAAGCTCGCTTCGGCGGCGCGCCGCGCCGTGACCGGCGACGGTGACGAGGCGGCCGCGCCGGTCGCCGATGCGGAAGAGGCTGCCGGCGACATTGAACTCGGCCAGGACAAATACGCCGAGATGGGCGCGTCCGAACAGTTCATTCTGACGGTGTCGGAAAAGGGCTACGGCAAGCGCACCTCGTCGTTCGAGTACCGGGTCACAGGGCGCGGCGGCAAGGGCATCACCGCAATGGTCGTCAATGAGCGCAACGGCAAGCTGATCGCCTCGTTCCCGGTGACCGACACCGACCAGATCATGCTGGTCACCGATGGTGGCCAGGTCATCCGGATCCCGGTCGAAGGGCCCAAGCCGATCCGCATCGCCGGGCGCTCGACCCAGGGCGTCACCATTTTCGACACCGCCGAAGGCGAGAAGGTCGTGTCGGTCGAGCGTATCGGCGAAGAGTCCGAGGAAGAGGGCGAGGGCGGCGAGACCGAAAATGGCGCGGGTGAGGAGCCGGCCGGGGAGGCGTGAGCCTCCCTATCGGCTTCTCCTAACATTCTCCCGTTCTTGAAAGTGCGGGTCGTCCCGGGCGAAGCGGAGCGAAGAGCCGGGACCATTCCGGAACCTCTTCGGACGGGCTACGGAATGGAGCCCGGATCGGCGCGGCTTCGCCGCTGGTCCGGGATGACTCGGATGTGGAGAGTGATAGGCGCTCAGCGCAGCAGCGGGATCGCCTGGCCAATCGGCCGCAAGGCCGCATCGATCTCGGGCGTGAAGGCGGCGCCGAAGAACGGGCCGCGCAGGTCGAAGGGCACGCGCGTCGAGGTCGTCGTCGAATTCAACGCGCCGTTGAGGTCGAGCCAGCGCCGGGTGAGATCGGCAGTGCCGTTGAGGACCACAGTGTAGCCGGAGCCGGCGATCTGCGTGTCGGTGATGTAGAGCACGCCGAGATTGGCGAGCGCCGAGAGCTGCAGGGTCTCGAAGGTGCTCTTTCCCTGGCGCCAGTCGCGCGCGGAGGTCGGCGGCTTTTCCGCCTTGCGCAGCAGGTCTGGGAAGGCGATGCCGCGGAACTCGCCCTGCCGGATCGTCAGTCCGGCGCGGCCCGTCAGCGAACTCACCACCTGTTCCAGGCTGTTGCCGACGCCATCGAAGGCGAGTTGCCCGGTCGCGGTGCCGCTGAGGCGGGCGAGCGTCGGCAGGTCATCGGCGACCAGAGCGAGATTCACCTTTTCGAGGCCGAGCTGCAGCTTGACGTCGGCGCCGGCGGCGGCCGGTGTGGCGAGGACGCGGGCGCGAGCCGAGCCGCCATAGGCCGAGGCGCGCAGGAGCGACGCCTCGAAGCGGCCCTTGCGGATCAGGAGCTGGGCCGCGAGATCCCCGACCCGAGCCGTGCCGATCCGGGCGGAATCGAGGGACAGTCGCAAGTCGACATCATTGGTGGTCCAGCCGTCGAACTCGAGCGGTGTGCCGGCGTTGTCACCGTTGCCGGTCGGGGCCTGCGGTTCGGCCTGGCGCAGCAGGCGCCCGAGATCGAACTCGGCGCCGGCGAGCGTGCCGGAGAGCGCCCAGTTCGGCATGGCGCCGTCGAGCTTGAGAGCGCCCTCGAGCTGGTCGCCGTCGACCATGGCGACGACCGAGTCCAGCGCGACGCTGCTCTGGTTGATCTGGGCCTGCGCGGTCAGCTCGACCTGCCGGACGAGCGAAGCGATGCGCGGACGCGGGCCGATCCAGGCCAGGGCATCGGACAGCGATTTCGTGCTGAACTCGATCTGGCCGCTGGTCGCATTCTGGGCGGCCGAGCGCGTGCCGTTGAGACGCAGGTTCAGCAGGCGCGATCCGAGCGAAAAGGCGGTGCGGGCCCGCTCGCCGGCTACCGGCCAGAGGATGTCGACCTTGGTGGCTTCGCCGCGCCAGGTGAAGGAGCCGGCGAGCGCGACCGGAGCCTGCGCCGTTCGTTCCTCGATCACCAGGTTGACGTCGCGCAGCGTCGTCAGGACCGTGCGGTCGGCGCGCATCATGACGCTGCCGGAGCTCAGGATGAGCCTGGTCTGGCCATCGAGCCGCGCGAGATAGCCGAGGACGCGATCGAGCCAGCCGGCATATCCGCCGCCGGATTCGTCGGATGCGACGTCGATCTCGGGGGCGACAAGATCGATGCGGTCAAAGTCGAGCTGGCCTGTGAGCAAAGGGAGAAGGCGGGCGCGGGCGCGCAGGCGCGCCGCCTTGCCGGCGAGCACGCCCTGCGGATCGGCGAAGGTCACGTCGGACAGGCTGATCCGAGGCAGCGGGAGGATCGCGATCTCTGCCCGGCGCAGCCCCGTCACCTTGAGGCCGGTACGGGTCTCGATGCCGGCGACGACGGAGCGCTCGACCTGCGACACCGCAACATTCCACGACCGCAGCCCGAGGGTGAGCAGCAGCGCAGCGGCCGCGGCGAGGCCGATCAGGAGTGCGCGTCGTGACATGGCCTGGTGTGTGGCCTTCATCTGCATAACGGCGGGGCCCCGTCGTCAGGCAATCCGATAACGCGAGCGATTCGACCGGCGGCCGGCATATCGTCGCGGCAAGGGTTTAGTCCTCCGGCCGGGGAATGTCGAGTTCGCGCCCCCTCAGGAGGTCGAAAAGGCGGGGAAACATCTCAGTTTTCGCGTGAAACCGACGTTTGCTCGCCTGCGCGGGCGAGTCTCAGCGCCGGATAGATGCCGATCACCACGATCAGCAGTGCCGCCAGCGCGCCGTCCTCGAAGACGCCGCGGGCGGCGTGGCCGTAGACCACCGTGGCGAGTGTGTCGAAGTTGAGCGGGCGCAGCAGCAGCGTCGCCGGCAGTTCCTTCATGCAGTCGACGAAGACGAGCAGGGCGGCGGCGGCGACGGCCGGGCGCATCAGCGGCCAATGCAGCCGGCGCAGCAATTCGCGCCTGTCGGCGCCGAGCGAGCGCGCGGCATCGTCGATGCGCGGCGAGATGCGGGCATAGCCGCTCTCGACCCCGTTCACGGCAATGGTCAGGAAGCGCACGAGATAGGCGATGACCAACGCAGCACCCGAGCCGAGCAGCAGCAGGCCAGGGCTCGCGCCGAAGAGCGCGCGGCTCGCATCGGCGACGAGATTGTCGAAGGCGGCGAGTGGCACCAGCAAGCCTAGCGCCAGAACCGTGCCGGGTAGCGCATAGCCGAGCGAGGCGATGCGGGCGAGCAGCGGCAGGGCGCGCTCGCGCCCGAGCCGCAGCGCGGCGGCGATGCCGATGCCGATCGCGACGATCAGCGCAGCGGCGAGCGCCGAGATCGCGACGGTGTTGGCGAGTGCGCGCCAGAGCGTCGGATCGGCCTGGGCGACGAGGTCGCGGCGCCACAACTCGCCGAGCAGGTAATAGAGCGGCAGCACCGCCCCGAGCAGCGCTGGCAGGAAGCAGGCGAGCGACGCGATCCAGCCGCGAGCGCCGGAGAGCCGGATACGGCCGACCGGCCGCGGCCGCTTCACGGGGAGTGCGAAGCGTCGTGCTCCGCGCGTGCGCGCCTCGGCGGCCATCAGTCCGACCACGACAAGCAGCATGACACAGGCGATCTGGGTGGCGCCCGCCAGCGAGCCGCGATTGATCCAGGTGGTATAGACCGAGATCGTCAGCGAGCGGACGCCAAGATATTCGCTGGCGCCGATGTCGTTCAGCGTCTCGAGCAGAGCGAGCGTCAGCCCGGCGGCAAGGGCGGGGCGAGCCATCGGAAGGCCGATGCGCCAAAACAGCGGCCAGCGCCTTGTGCCGAGCGTGCGGGCGGATTCGATCAGCGCGGCGCTCTGCATCGAAAAGAGCGCGCGCACGCTGAGATAGACATAAGGGTAGAGCACGATCCCGAGGATGAAGACCGCACCCGGCAGGTTGCGCGGATCGGGAAACCAGTAGTCGCGCAGAGAGCGCCAGCCGGTCAGCGCCCTCAGCGCGCTCTGGAACGGTCCCTGGAAGCCGAGGATTTCGACGTAGACGTAAGCGGTGATGTAGGTCGGCAGCGCCAGCGGCATCACGAGCAGCCATTCGAGGCTGCGGCGGCCGGGAAATTCATATTGCGTCACCAGCCAAGCCGCGCCGGTGCCTACGGCTCCGCAGAAGAGTGCGACGCCGGCGAGGAGCAGCGCAGTGTTCCAGAGCGCGACGGGCAGGACGTTGGCAGCCAGGTGCGGCCAGACCGTCAGCGCCTCGCGCGACAATGCGGTGAAGGCGAGCGCCAGCACCGGCAGCGCGACCAGGCAGGCGGCGGCGGCCGTCAGATAGACCAGACGCGTCGACGGCCGCCAGCGAGCTGGCGGCCGTTCTGGATGTGCTGCGGATGCGCTCAGGCTCAATTGTCGAAGCCGGCCTTGTCGACCAGCTCGGAGGCGGCCTTGCGGTTCTTGGCGATGTCGGCGAGCGGCAGCTTGTCCGGGGTGACGGCGCCGAGCAGCTTCACGGCCGCGGCTTCCTTGACGTCGGCATTGACCGGGAACTCGAAATTGCCGTCGGCATAGATGTGCTGCGCCTTCTCGCCGAGCATGTACTCGATCAGCTTGACGGCGTTCTCCTTGTTCGGCGCGTGCTTGGCGATCGCGGCGGCCGAGACGTTCACATGGGTGCCGCCATTGGCGAAGGTGGTCTTGAGCGGCTTGATCGCCTCGTACCAGCCCTTCTGCTCGTTCGTCGCCTTGCTCATCAGCCCGATATAGTAGGTGTTGATGATGGCGATGTCGCACTGGCCCGAGAGGATGTCGCGGGCGACGTCGCGGTCGCCGCCGCCGGGCTTGCGGGCGGTGTTGGCCTTGAGCGCCTTGAGATAGGCTTCCGTCTTCTCCGCGCCGTGATGGCCGAGATAGGCCGAGAACAGCGCCGTGTTGTAGGGGTGCTGGCCCGAGCGGATGCAGAACTTGCCCTTCCACTTGGGATCGGCGAGGTCCTCATAGGTGATCGCGTCCTGCTTGACCCGGTCCTTGGAGACGATGACGATGCGGGCGCGCTTGGTCAGCGTGATCCAGTTGTCGCCGGCGCCGCGCAGCTGGGCCGGCACGATCTTGTCGACCAGCGCCGACTTGACCGGCTGGGTGACGCCGGCATCGGCCGCCGCCTGGATCTCGCCGACATCGACGACGAGCATCACGTCGGCCGGGCTGTTGGCGCCCTCGGCCTGGATGCGCTGCTGCAGGCCGTCCTTGAGAAAGACCGCGTTGACCTTGATGCCGGTGTCCTTGGTGAAGGCCTCGATCACCGGGTTGAGCAGAGCCGGCTCACGCGTCGTGTAGAGGTTGACGCTCTGCGCAAGGGCAGGGGCGGCCAGCAGGCAGGACGCCAGGGCTGTCGCGGCGAGCGCTGTGCGGATGGTCATGGTTCGCTCCTTCGGGCGGGGGCTGTGCAAATCGGCCATTCGGGAGGGAGCGGTAGTGCGGCAAATCCAGGCGGTCAAGGGAATATCCCTTTCATTTCAATGTGTTATATAGGTTCTAAACTGGTTTCTTATTTGATGAATTCTAATCTATGGAGCCTCAAAAGCACGGCAGCGCTGCACTTGGTATCGGCCCGACGGTTCAAAAGTCACAGCACTTCAATGATTTGGCGGGAAGGGGCGCTGTTCCTGAGGCAGTTCGGGTCGGCGCCTGCCGAGCTCGCGATATTCGCTTGGTCCGTGCAACATCCGGCGTGGTGGCGGGATCGTGAGCACCGAGCGACGGGCGGCTGCACGTTTGGGTTGCGGGTGACGGCGCTTTCGATGCCGTGGCGAGCCCTGGGGACGTGACTTTTCTACAACATCGGCAGCTATTGCAGCGTTGCGGCGGCGGGCTGCCACGATTGCCGCGAAGCCGCCACAAAGCGGCCCCAGCTGCAAACTTCAGTAACTATCTGAGATACGGAAGAATTAAGCCCCCTCAGGCAGGATGTGGAGCAGAAAAATGCTCGCGGCCGGCTCGGGGGCGGATGATTGCACCAGCGGGCGGCGGCGTGGCACATCTGGCGCCCGCCAGGTGGGGTGGCGGGACAGAGTTTGAATGGACGCGCGCGTATTCGATAAGTCGAAGCTGCCCAGCCGGCACGTCAGTGTCGGGCCGGCCCGTGCGCCGCATCGCTCCTATTATTACGCGATGGGCATGACCGCGAAGCAGATCGCGCAGCCCTTCGTCGGCGTCGCCTCCTGCTGGAACGAGGCTGCTCCCTGCAACATCGCCCTGATGCGCCAGGCCCAGGCCGTGAAGAAGGGCGTTGCCGCGGCCGCCGGCACGCCGCGCGAGTTCTGCACGATCACCGTGACCGACGGCATCGCCATGGGCCACCAGGGCATGAAGTCGTCGCTGGCCTCGCGCGAGGTCATCGCCGACTCGGTCGAGCTCACCATGCGTGGCCATTGCTACGACGCGCTGGTCGGCCTCGCCGGCTGCGACAAGTCGCTGCCCGGCATGATGATGGCGATGGTGCGCCTCAACGTGCCCTCGATCTTCATCTATGGCGGCTCGATCCTGCCGGGCAATTTCAAAGGCCAGCCGGTCACCATCCAGGACGTGTTCGAAGCCGTCGGCAAGCACTCGGTCGGTGCTATGTCTGACGAGGACCTGAAGGAACTCGAGGAGGTCGCCTGCCCGTCCTCCGGCTCCTGCGGCGCCCAGTTCACCGCCAACACCATGGCGACCGTGGCCGAGGCGATCGGCCTGGCGCTGCCCTATAGCTGCGGCGCGCCGGCGCCCTACGATGTCCGCGACACCTTCTGCTACACCGCCGGCGAGATGGTGATGGACCTGATCGCCCGGAACATCCGTCCGCGCGACATCGTCACCCGCAAGGCGCTGGAGAATGCCGCGATGGTCGTCGCTGCCTCGGGCGGCTCGACCAATGCGGCGCTGCACCTGCCGGCGATCGCGCATGAATGCGGCATCGATTTCGACCTGTTCGCCGTCGCCGAGATCTTCAAGAAGACGCCCTACGTCGCCGATCTGAAGCCGGGCGGCAAATACGTCGCCAAGGACATGTTCGAGGTCGGCGGCATTCCGCTCCTGATGAAGACGCTGCTCGACAACGGCTATCTGCACGGCGACTGCATGACCGTGACCGGCCGCACGATCGCCGAGAACCTCGCTTCGGTGAAGTGGAACGACAAGCAGGACGTCGTCCATCCCGCGAACAAGCCGATCACGCAGACCGGCGGCGTCGTCGGCCTCAAGGGCAATCTCGCCCCGGAGGGCGCGATCGTGAAGATCGCCGGCATGCCGACCGAGAGCCTCGTCTTCGCCGGCCCGGCGCGCTGCTTCGACTGCGAGGAGGATGCCTTCAAGGCCGTCACCAACCGCGACTACCAGGTCGGCGACGTGCTGGTGATCCGCTATGAGGGCCCCAAGGGCGGCCCGGGCATGCGCGAGATGCTGTCGACCACCGCGGCGCTCTACGGCCAGGGCATGGGCGACAAGGTCGCGCTGATCACAGACGGGCGCTTCTCGGGTGCGACCCGCGGTTTCTGCGTCGGTCATGTCGGTCCGGAAGCCGCCGTCGGCGGGCCGATCGGCCTGATCCGCGACGGCGACATCATCGAACTCGACGCCATCACAGGAAAGCTCGCAGTCCGCCTTTCTGATGCCGAACTTGAAGCGCGTCGTAAGGACTGGACGCCGCGCCAGACGGATTATCGGTCGGGTGCGCTTTGGAAATACGCGCAGACGGTCGGATCCGCCAAGGGCGGCGCCGTCACCCATCCGGGAGGCGCAGCCGAGATACAGTGCTATGCGGATATCTGAGGCCATCATTGCAGGAGCATTGCTTGCTCTGGGCTGCCAGTCGGCAGCCTGGGCGCAGAATGCGTCCGTGGAGCGCGTGCCGCTGCCGCCGCTCCCGATTCCAGGCGCCGCCCTGCCGGAGCCGGAGGTGGAGAGCCGCGCTGCCCCCGTGCCGCTCAGCCGCGGCGTGATCGCGCCGGCGCCGAGCGGGCCGGCCGCCCACACCGCCTTGCCGATCGCCCCGTTCAGCAGCGCCCGCGACGCGCTGAAGGCGTGGATGCGCGATTCGACCGCCGGCGATCAGGCCGGTGCCGTCAAGGCGCTCGAATATGCGGCTGCTCAGGGCCATCTCGCCGCGCAGTTCAAGCTCGGCCGGGTCTATGCCAGCGGCGATGGCGTTCCGACCAATGATCTCAAGGCGTTCGAGTATTTCTCGAAGATCGCGGACGAGAACGCCGACGAAATTCCCGGCACCTCGGACGGGCGCATCGTCGCGGCCGCCTTCGTCGCGCTCGGCGGCTATTTCCTCGACGGGGTCAAGGGCACCTATGTGAAGCCCAATCCTGACCGCGCCTTCGACATGTTCCACTACGCCGCCTCCTATTTCGGCGACCCGGACGGCCAGTACAATCTTGCTCGGCTCTATCTCAACGGCACCGGCGTGGCGCGCGATCCGCGCCAGGCGGCGCGCTGGATGAAGCTCGCGGCCGAGAAGGGCCATGCCCCGGCGCGCGCCGTCTTCGGCGACATGCTGCTGCGCGGTGGCGACGGCGTGCCGCGCCATCCGATCATGGGCCTGATGTGGCTGGCGCTGGCCCGGGAGGGCGCCGACACTGCCCGCGAGGGCTGGATCGTCGAGCGCTACGATGCGGCCTTCGCCAATGCGAGCGCAGGCGACCGGACGGCTGCGCTTGCCCTGGCCGAGCGCCAGCACGGTCGCGCTGAGCGGCGCTGACGATCTCTGCATCCATTCCGTGCCGGGCGACGTAGCCGAGATATCGCATCTCGGAGTCTTCGCCATGCGCGACGCGGCATTCTTCAGCTTCCTCGGGGTCTGCGCCGCACTCGCCTTTCACGGGGCTGGGGCGCAGGAGCGCTTCGAAGACTGGCCGGTGCTGACGAATCCTTTCCCCAGCACGGGTGGCGGCGGCATCATGATCCATGACTACGATCCGGTCGTCGCCGGCGGCCGGTGCACGACGAAGTTCCGCGCCGTCGAGCCGAACGGGACGACCTATCACAACCTGATCGAGTTCGAGGCGGCCGAGACGCAGGGTGGCGTGCTCTGCAGCAACGGCCAATGGCGCTCCGCTGACGGCACTGCCAGCGGCACGACGCCTTTTCGGGTGTTCATCAAGGACGGTGTCAAGCGCGGCTCGCCACAATAGCGCCGGCATTCATTCCGGGCGAGCTGCGAGCCCCGCGGAGACCCTGGATGACAGCCTGATAGATGGGTGAGATCGCCGATCGCGACTCAGTTCAGCTCGATCAGCACCGGGACATGATCCGAGGCCTTCTCCCAGCCGCGGACATGCTTGGCGATGGAGACCGCGCCGAGCCTGTCGGCGGCTTGCGGCGAGAGCAGGAGATGGTCGATGCGGATGCCGTTGTTCCGCTGCCAGGCGCCGGCCTGATAATCCCAGAAGGTGTAGAGGCCAGGTGCATCGGTGGTGGCGCGCAGCGCCTCGGTGAAGCCAAGGCTCTGCAGCTTGCGGAAGGCGGTGCGGGTCGGCGGCAGGAAGAGCGCGTCGCCGGTCCAGGCGGCGGGGTCGCGTGCGTCGCGCGGTTCGGGAATAACATTGTAGTCGCCGGCCAGCACCAGTGGCTCCTCATGGGCCAGCAAGCCCTTGGCATGCACCGCAAGCCGCTCCATCCAGGCAAGCTTGTAGGGATACTTCTCGGTGTTCGGCGGATTGCCGTTGGGTAGGTAGATCGAGGCGAGGCGCACCACGCCGTCGCCAAGCGGCAGCACGCCTTCGAGATAGCGCGCCTGCTCGTCGCTCTCATCCCCCGGCAGGCCGCGCCTGACATCCTCGAGCGCATGGCGCGAGATGATGGCGACGCCGTTGAAGCCTTTCTGGCCGTGGGTCGTGACCTGCCAGCCGGCGTCCTCGATCTCGGCGCGCGGAAAGTCGGCGTCGACGCATTTCAGCTCCTGCAGGCAGAGCGCATCGGGCTCGGCCTCCTTCAGGAAAGCGAGGACATGGGTCAGCCGCTGACGGATCGAGTTGACGTTCCAGGTGGCGATGCGCACGGGCCGGCTCCGATTCAGACGAGCGGAGACTAAGAGCCGGCCAAGCCGTCAATGCAAGTCAGCAGCGGTCATAAAAAACCTCCCGACCTGGGCCGGGAGGTTCTGATCATTCGGCGTATCGGCCGTGCCTTACGGGCAGGCGCGAACCACGCCGCCGGAGGCGATATAGGTACCGGTCTGCGGGTCGTAGCTGCGGAAGCGGCGCGAGCAATAGGCGATCGCGTCGGCATCCGGTTCCACGTAGACAGGTCGGGGCGCAGCATAGACCGGCGGCGGGACCGGCTCGGCATAGACCGGCCCGGGCGCGAGCAGGGCGCCTGCGGCAAGAGCGCCGAGCGCGCCCGCTGCAATGCCGGCGCCGACGGCTGCGCCGCGGTTATAGCGATAGCCGCGCCCGTAATAGCCATAGCGCGGGCCATAGTAGCGGCGGTACTGTACCTGCTCGACGAGATTGGTCGAGCCGGCGGTCGCTATGGCGGCGGAGGCCGGCGCGAGCGGCGCGGCCGTCGCCGGTGTCGCGAGGGCGAAACCGCCAGCGAGGGCGGCGGCGATCATCGTCGTCCTGATCATCTCGAACTCCTTGTCCCTCCGAACGGGAGGATTCACGGGCGAACCTACCGGCATTGCCCGAACTCTGTCACCTTACCTTAGGAAGTAGACGCAAAACGCGGCTAAATTTCAACGACTTCCGGCTTCCATCTGTATTTTTCGGCTTGCGCACGGCCGCGTGAGGCCCCATCTGGCGGACGTTTCCGCAGCGCACAATCCATCTGGGAGCCCCATGTCGCAGCCAGCCGATCCCGCAGACCAGCCTGCCCAAGGCCTGAAGCCGCTGCCGATGGTGATCTTCGCCTCGCGCTGGCTGCAGGTGCCGCTCTATCTCGGCCTGATCGTGGCGCAGTGCGTCTACGTCTTCCTATTCCTCAAGGAGCTCTGGCACCTCGTCAGCCACGCCTTCGATTTCAGCGAGCAGCAGATCATGCTGGTCGTGCTCGGCCTGATCGACGTGGTGATGATCTCGAACCTGCTGATCATGGTGATCGTCGGCGGCTACGAGACCTTCGTCTCGCGTCTGCGCCTGCAGGGGCATCCCGACCAGCCGGAGTGGCTGAGCCATGTCAACGCCTCGATCCTGAAGATCAAGCTCGCCATGGCGATCATCGGCATCTCCTCGATCCACCTGCTGCGGACCTTCATCGAGGCCGGCAACATTGGCGGGCCGACGGCAACGAACTACACCGCGACCGGCGTGCTGCTGCAGACGCTGATCCACACCATCTTCATCTTCTCGGCGATCGGCATCGCCTGGGTCGATCGGATGACGCTCGGCGGCACCGGCAAGGGGCATTGAAGGTAGCCGTGGGCGCCACGTAAGCGGCGAGCCTGGCTAGAGTCGCGACGGTTCGTCATGCTCGCCCTTGTGGCGAGCATCCACGTCTTAAGCACCGCGCTCGATCAGCAAGGCGAAGGCGTGGATGGTCGGGACAAGCCCGCCCATGACGGGGAAGGGCGTCGATTCCGGATTCCGGGCTCAGGCCTGTCCCTGAAAGACGAGAGTTTACCCCCGTGCCCGCCTCGGCGGCAGGCCCTTGACCAACGGCGAAGCCAGGCCCGGCGCGGTCTCGACGCCGAGCGCGGGCAGGGCGAGCGTACGCTGGCCGCGGAAGTCGACATGGCAGACGAGCAGGCCGCGCTCCTCGATATAGCCGATGAGGCGGCGCGCCCGGCTCGGCGAATGGCTGCCATAGGCTTCGGCCAGCTCGGCGTCGGACGGGCAGGGCGCACCCTCGA
Organism: Allobosea sp. CCNWLY174; assembly: GCF_037120455.1. NCBI lineage: Bacteria > Pseudomonadati > Pseudomonadota > Alphaproteobacteria > Hyphomicrobiales > Alloboseaceae > Allobosea > Allobosea sp. CCNWLY174. Next base: position 136,286 of record NZ_JBBBBQ010000001.1, read on the forward strand.
TCGCGCTGCGGGCGATGAACAGGAAGAGCCCGTGCAGGTCTTCCGGCAGGGTCTCTGCGGCGGTCAGCGCCTTTTCCCAGGCCTCCGACGACAAGACTGCTTCGCTCGCCCCGGCACGGGCGACGGCGAGGCGCTTGCGGAAGGCATCCAGGCTGGTCTCCGGCCCGCTGACGCGGCGCATCCGGCAGCGCACGGTGAAATCCTGGTAGAGCACCGCGACCGGGCGGTCGCGCGCCTCGGGATCGTCGAGCAATTCGTTGAGGATCTCGACCAGCGCCGCGGCGCGCTCGGCCGGATCCATCTCGATCTCGGGCTCTGGCGGCGGCACCGGCTGGTGCGTCTCAATCCGGCGGATGATCTCGGGCGCCACCATCGGCCGCGGGCGCGGCTGCTTCGGCCAGGGCGCCGGCGCGACCTCGTCCTCTCCCGCGGTGAAGATCAGCTTGCTGGCGTCTTCCGGCGCCTGGTCGGGCAAAGGCAGCAGGCCAGGCGCGCCGCCGCGATCGATCGAAGCGACCGGACCGATCCGCACCGGCAGCGGCTTCTTCGAGAGGGCCGGCCCGAGCGCGACGAACTGGCCGCGTTCGAGATCGCGGAACATCTCGGCCTGGCGCCGGTCCATGCCGAGCAGATCGGCGGCGCGCTGCATGTCGATGTCGAGAAAGGTGCGGCCCATCAGGAAGTTGGAGGCCTCGGCCGCGACGTTCTTGGCGAGCTTGGCGAGGCGCTGCGTCGCGATCACGCCGGCAAGGCCGCGCTTGCGGCCGCGGCACATCAGGTTGGTCATTGCGCCGAGGGACAGGCGTCGCGCCTCGTCGGAGGCCTCGCCCGCCATCACCGGGGCGAAAAGCTGGGCCTCGTCGACCACGACCAGCATTGGGTACCAATGAGCGCGGTCGATGTCGAAGAGCCCGCCGAGGAAGGCGGCGGTGGCGCGCAATTGCTCGTCGGCGTCGAGTTCCTCGAGGTTGAGCACCACCGAGACCCGGTGCTGGCGCACGCGCAGCGCGATCTTCTGCAATTCGACCGGGCTCGCCGTGCCGTCGACCACGACATGGCCGAACTGGTCGGCCAGCGAGACGAAGTCGCCCTCGGGATCGACGATGGCCTGCTGCACGAGGGGCGCGCTCTGTTCGAGCAGGCGGCGCAGCAGATGCGACTTGCCCGAGCCGGAATTGCCCTGGACCAGCAGGCGCGTTGCCAGCAATTCGGCAAGGTCGAGCTCGGCGGGCTCGCCGCCGCGCGTCGACCCCATGTCGATGCCAGTCTTCATGCCGGAATCCAGGCCGCTCCTTGCCATGGCGGGAAACGCAAGGCGGCGCTTCTAGCACGCCCGCCGGCAAGTGAGGCAAGGCCCGGCCCGCATTCCACAGCTTTGCGCGATGGAGGTGACGGCCCCTGTCAGGGGCGGCGGCGCAGGATCATGCCGCCATGGTGGAGTGTGTCCGCGTCGACGAAGGTGCCGTCGGCGGTGAAGCCGGTGTCGTCCCAGTACTCGATATAGTTGCCTGTCACTTTGTAGCGGCCGCGATAGGCGCTTTCGCGACTGCCGCGGGCTTCGTCATAGCGATCATTCGGTAGAAGATTGTGCCGGACATGATTGTCGGCGGTGACCCACATGCCGACATAGGGGTGGCTCTCGGCAGCGGCTGCCTTGGTGATGGTCATGCGGGTGGATCCTTCCGGTCCCTTTTGAATGGTCGTGGTGGCGAGGCCGATGCCGGCGGCCAGCAAAAGCGAGGTGTTTACGAGCAAGCTGTTCATGATCGTTGCCCTCACTGCCTGCGGCGTTCGGCGAAGACCTCCGACAATGCCTGCGACGCCGCGATCGCCCGCGAGATCCCGGCAGGGACGGTGATCAGGTAGACGATCTCCTTCAGCTCTTCCTCGGGCACGCCGATGTTCAGCGCGTAGCCGGCATGAACCTTCATGAAGGCGGTCTGGCCGGTCGCGGCGAAGGCCGCCACCGCTGCGAGCTGGCGCGTCCGATTGTCGAGGCCGGTCCGCGACCAGACATCGCCGAGCGCATAGGCCTCGGTCGCCTCGGCGAGGAAGGGAAACTCCTGCCGCATGCGCTCCAGCGCCGGCTGGGCTTCGCCCTTGTTCAGGCTGCGGATGACAGCTTCACCGCGCTTGCGCCGTTCGTCGCTCGACTCGGCGATGACGGGTGCGGGCATCGCCGCGATGGCGAAGGCGGCTGCGGCGGCGCGCAGGGGAGATGGGATTGATTTGCTCATGGCTTCATCCTCAGCGGGTTGCGGTGGGGCGGACGACGATCTCGTTGACGTCGACATCGTCAGGCTGCTCGATCGCGAAGCGCACGGCGCGGCCGATCGCGTCGGGCTGGAGCGCGATGGCGCGATAGCTCTTCATCAGCTCGGCAGCGGCCGGGTCGGTGATCGTGCTGGCGAGCTCGCTCTCGACCACGCCGGGATGGATGCAGGTGACGCGCAGGTTGGCGTGCTCCTGGCGCAGACCGTCCGAGATCGCGCGCACCGCGTATTTCGTCGCGCAGTAGACGGCCGCCGTCGGCGAGACGGCGAGCGCGCCGATCGAGGCGATGTTGACGATCTGGCCGGAGCCGCGCGCCAGCATCTGCGGCAGCACGGCGGCAATGCCGTAGAGCACGCCCTTGATGTTGACGTCGACCATCCGGTCCCACTCGTCGACCTTGAGCGAGGCCATCAGCGAGAGGGGCATGACACCGGCATTGTTGACGATGACGTCGACGCGGCCGAAGGCCTCGCGCGCCGCTTCGGCACAGGCGGCGACGTCGGCGCGATCGGTGACGTCGAGCCGGCGGGTGCGGACATCGCCACCTTTCGCGTTGAGCTCGTCGGCGAGCGAATCGAGGCGGTCGGTGCGACGCGCGCCGAGCATGAGCTTTGCTCCGGCGGCCGAGAGTTCGCGGGCGATGCCGGCTCCGATCCCGCTGGAGGCACCGGTGATGAGGACGACCTTGTTGGCCATGTCTGCTCCGTCTGGTTGTTTCGGGGCACCGCGCTACTGCGGTTGCCCGAAAGCTAGGAGCAGGTCATTGTCGCGATAAGTCGTTCATTCCTTCCCAGATTGGAGAGCTAATCTAACCAATGGAGATGGACCTCAATGCGCTTGCCGTGTTCGCGCTCGTCGCCGAGGAGAGGAGCTTTCGCGGCGCAGCCGACCGCATCGGCGTGACGCGTTCGGCGGTGAGCCAATCGATCCGGAAGCTGGAGGAGCGGCTTGGGATCGCGCTGGTGCAGCGGACCACGCGCAGCGTCAGCCTGACCGAAGCGGGCGAGCGTCTCCTCGCCGATCTCGATCCAGCCCTGGCTGATCTGCGGGCCGCCGTCGAGGCGACGCGGGATCTGCGCGCCGGCGCGCGCGGGCGCCTGCGTCTAGCTGTCTCGTCGATCGCCGAGCGCTTCCTGTCGGGGCCATTCCTGTCGAGCTTCGTCGCGGGCCATCCCGAGGTCGAGCTCGACATCACCGTGACAGACGAGGAGTTTGACATCGTCGCCGCCGGTTACGATGCCGGCGTCAGGCTCGGCGAGGTCATCGAGCAGGACATGATCGCGGTCTCGATCGGCGGCGAGGAGCGCCAGCTCGCCGTCTGTGCGCCGGCCTATCGCCAGCGCTTCGGCATCCCTTCACATCCGCGCGAGCTGGCGACGCATCGCTGCATCGGCTGGCGGCCGGGCCCGAAGCTGCCGCCCTATCGCTGGGAGTTCGCCGAGGATGGCAGGGAATTCAGCGTCGCTGTCGCGCCGGAGATCACGACCAGCGACATGGCGCTCATGATCAAGCTCGCGGTTTCGGGTGCCGGCATCACCTTCGGCATGGAAGAGAGCTTCCGCCCGGCGATCGCGCGTGGCGAGCTGGTGCCGTTGCTGGAGGAATACAGCCCGTATTTCGCGGGCTTCTATCTCTATTATCCCAGCCGCCGCGCCATGGCGCCGAAGCTGCGTGCCCTGGTCGACCATCTGCGCGGTTTCGAGTGGGACAGGCACAGGGCGACGGCCTGAACGGGATCGGCTATGCTCTGATTCCAGGCGCGGCCCGCGCCTCCGCCCTCCATCAGGGAAGCACGTTGCCGTGCAGGGTATTTCCGTCATCGAACCGACTGTTCGAGCGCTGCGCATAAGGAGGGGTTGCGGATCTGGCTCGCATCAGGAGGTCCATCGATGAAGCTTTCCGCCCCCATCTATCGCCTGAAGCGCAAGGCCAAGGAGCTGGCGCGCAAGGACGACATCCCGCTCCATCTCGCGCTAGACCGCGTCGCCATTGGCGAAGGCTTCGGCGCCTGGAGCCTGCTCGCGGCCAGATCCGCCGAGAGCCTGTCTGCCGAGGGGCTGCTGGCCTGGCTGGAGCCAGGCGACCTGCTGCTGATCGGCGCGCGGCCCGGGCATGGCAAGACGCTGCTCAGCCTCCAGCTCGCGGTCGAGGCGATGAAGGCCGGCCGCCGCGCGGTGTTCTTCACGCTGGAATACACGGCCCGGGATGTGGTTGGCCGCTTTCGCGCACTTGGTGTCGATCCCGCCCAATTCGAGGCGCTGTTTTCCTTCGACGATTCGGAGGCGATCAGCGCCGATCACATCATGCGGGCGCTGGCGGAGGCGCCGCGCGGCACGCTGGCGATCGTCGACTATCTGCAACTGCTCGACCAGAAGCGCGGCAATGCGGAGCTGGCGGACCAGATCCGCGATCTCAAGGCGTTCGCGCTGGCGAGGGGCGTAATCCTCGCCTTCATCTCGCAGATCGACCGGTCCTACGATCCGGCGGCGAAACCCTGTCCCGATCTTGGGGATGTTCGCCTGCCGAACCCGCTCGACCTCTCGCTGTTCAGCAAGACCTGCTTCCTGAACGAGGGCGAAGTCCGGTTTCAGGCGGCGGGGTAGCGGCTTTGAAATAGTCCGTCATCCCGGCGCTGCGGCCGGAATGATGCCAAATGACAATCGTCGTTCAGCGAGGGCAGCGGCTCGTGCGTTCGGCGCGCTGGATGTCGGCGATGATGCGGCGCTGCGTCGGCGAGAGCGGCACGTCCTCGACATTGTCGTACTGGCAGCCGGCATTGCCGAAGGCGCTGATGCCGCGCTGGGTGCGGAAGCAATAGCCCTGCGCCTTGTAGATCTCGTTGCGCTGGTACCACAGGTCCTCGCAGCTCTGGGCGGCCGCGGGCGTCACAGTCCCGAAGAGCGGCAGGGCGACGCCGAGAGCGAGGACGGGGGTGAGCAGCTTCGACATGACGACCTCGTGCGGTGCGAACGTTATGTTGTCGCCCTTTGCGGACGCGACAAGTCTTTTCGCTCGCTGCCATGGCAGGATCACGATCTTGTTGCACGAGGGCGCGATCGCCCCGCTGGCAAAGCTGTGAATTGACGCAGCCTTGCCTGCGGAGGACAAGAATTGAGGGATTTTTCAGCCTTTCGCCTCCCAGATCGAGGCGAGCCGGGTTCCGGCCAAAAAAATAGCCGCAGGGATCGCCGGCGGCACTGCGCGCAGGTGCCGTCATCAGGTATGTTCCTCCCGACAGACAATGATAGTGCGCGCGAATCGCGCCCTGGAAAGGACCGTCGTCATGATCTTCTCTTCGCTGCACCGTCTGGCGCTCGCCGGCTTCGCCGCCTGTGCGCTTGGCGTCGCCGTCGCGCCGGCCCAGGCCCAGTCGCTCTCGGCCGAGCAACGCAGCGCCGTGGTCGAGCTGATCAAGGAGACGCTGCTGAAGAATCCGGAGCTGATCCAGGAGGCGCTGGTCGAGCTCGAGAAGCGCAACCAGGTCGCGCAGGTCGAGGCGCAGCGCAATGCGCTCTCGGCCGAGAAGGCGAGCCTGACCGACCCCGCGACCTCGGTGATCGCCGGCAACCCGCAGGGTGACGTCACCCTCGTCGAGTTCATGGATTACAATTGCGGCTTCTGCAAAAGGGCGATGGAAGACGTTCGCGCCCTCGCCAAGGACGATGCCAAGCTCAAGGTCGTGATCAAGGACTTCCCGATCCTCGGCCCCGACTCGGTCGAGGCCAGCCGCGTCGCCATCGCCGTGAAGAACCAGCTCCAGGGCCAGAAATACTGGGATTTCCATCTCAAGCTGATGGCGACCAAGGGCCGGATCAATGGCGCCAAGGCGCTGGAGATCGCCAAGGAAGCCGGCGCCGATATCGAACGCGTCAAGAAGGAGATCGATGCTCCGGCGACGCGCGCCGTGATCGAGCAGACGGTCGCGCTCGGCGACCGGCTCGGCCTCACCGGCACGCCGGCCTTCATCATCGGCGACGAGGTGGTGTTCGGCGCGGTCGGCCAGGCGGCGCTGAAGCAGAAGATCGAAGCCGTCCGCAAATGCGGCAAGGCGACCTGCAGCGGCTGAACCGATACGGCCTTCAAGCTGGCTCGCGGCGTCGTTTGCTGTGGACCAACGCGCGGGATGGCGGCGATTTGCATAGGCAAGGTGCCCACAGGGCGCCTTCGCCCTTTTCCTGACCCGCCGTTCCGGGTAAAGACGCGCGACATCGCGAGGCTGCCGGCTTGATCCGGCGCCATTCATTCGCATATGCGCATCCTCTTCGGGACCTGCCGTCCCGCCCAACCGAGCTCACGAAGACGGTGAAATCCGCCATGGCGACCAAGAGCCCCATCGATCCCGAACTCGTGCGCGAGATGGCGCAACTGATCAACGAGACCGATCTGACCGAGATCGAGGTGCAGAAGGGCGACCTGCGCATCCGCGTCGCCCGTACGATCACTGCGACGGTGATGGCTCCGGTTGCGCCTGCGCCGGCCTTCGCGCCTGCACCTGTGGCGGCCGCCGCTGCCGCTCCGGCCGAAGCCAAGGCCGCAGCTGCCCATCCCGGCACGGTCAACTCGCCGATGGTCGGCACCGCCTATCGCCGGCCCTCGCCGGATGCCAAGCCGTTCATCGAGATCGGCCAGGAGGTGAAGGCCGGCGAGCGCGTGCTGCTCGTCGAAGCCATGAAGACCTTCAATGACATCGTCGCCCCGCGTGCCGGCAAGGTCGTCGCGATTCTCGTCGAGGACGGCCAGCCGGTCGAATACGGCGAGCCCCTGCTGGTGATCGAGTGAGGATTCATCCGGGCGGGAGCGGGCTCAAGATGTTCGACAAGATCCTGATCGCCAATCGCGGCGAGATCGCGCTGCGGGTGCTGCGAGCTGCCAAGGAACTCGGCATCGCGACGGTTGCGGTGCATTCGACCGCAGACGCCAACGCCATGCATGTGCGCCTCGCCGACGAGAGCGTCTGCATCGGCCCGCCGCCGGCGCGCGAGAGCTATCTCAACATCCCGGCCCTGATCGCCGCCTGCGAGATCACCGGTGCCGACGCGGTCCACCCCGGCTACGGCTTCCTCTCGGAGAACGCCCGCTTCGCCGAGATCCTCGAACGGCACAACATCGCCTTCATCGGCCCCAAGGCCGAGCATATCCGCAGCATGGGCGACAAGATCGAGGCCAAGCGCACGGCCAAGCGTCTCGGCATCCCCTGCGTGCCGGGCTCCGAGGGCGGGGTCGCCGATGACGATGAGGCGCTGCGCATCATCAGAGAGATCGGGCTGCCCGTCATCATCAAGGCGGCGTCCGGCGGCGGCGGCAAGGGCATGAAAGTCGTGCGCAGCGAGGACGAAGTGTCCGTCGCGCTTGCCACGGCCCGCAGCGAGGCCAAGGCCAATTTCGGCGACGACGCCGTCTATATCGAGAAATACCTCGAGAAGCCGCGCCATATCGAGATCCAGGTGCTCGGCGACGGCAAGGGCCGGGCGATCCATCTCGGCGAGCGCGACTGCTCGCTGCAGCGCCGCCACCAGAAGGTCTGGGAGGAGGGGCCGTCGCCGGCCCTCAATGCCGGCGAACGCGACCGGATCGGCAACATCTGCGCCAAGGCGATGGCCGATATGGGCTATCTCGGCGCCGGCACGATCGAGTTCCTCTACGAGGACGGCGAGTTTTACTTCATCGAGATGAACACCCGCATCCAGGTCGAGCATCCGGTCACCGAGATGATCACCGGGATCGACCTCGTCAACGAGCAGATCCGGATCGCTGCCGGGGCGCCGCTCTCGATCAGCCAGAAGGACGTCGTCATCGAGGGCCATGCCATCGAATGCCGCGTCAATGCCGAGCACCCCGCGACCTTCCGGCCCTCGCCAGGCAAGATCGCCTCGTTCCATACGCCTGGCGGGCTCGGCGTGCGCGTCGATTCGGCGGCCTATCAGGGCTATGTCATCCCGCCGCATTACGACTCGCTGGTCGGCAAGCTGATCGTGCACGGCCGCAACCGGGCTGAATGCCTGATGCGCCTGCGCCGTTCGCTCGACGAGTTCGTCGTCGACGGCGTCGATACCACGCTGCCGCTGTTCCGGACGCTGGTGCGCAATCCGGACATCCTGAACGGCGACTACAACATCCACTGGCTGGAGAAATTCCTCGCCAATGGCGGCATGGATCAGCCGGGCGAGGTGTGAGATCCGGGGCATGCCGTCAAGCTCGGGCCTGACCCGAGCCTCTCAGGCGGGAAGGGCTCGGTAACGCCTTCTCGTCACGAGATTCCCGGGTCGGCGCTTCGCGCCGCCCGAGAACGACGCTTCGGGTTTGACTCAACCGCCGACCCGCGCTCCCATCGCCGCATGAAGGCCCGTTCCACACCCGCGCGCACGCCGGCGATCACGCCGGAGATCCTGCTGCGCGCCTATGCGGCCGGTGTCTTCCCGATGGCGGAGAGCGCCGACGATCCCGGCCTGTTCTGGGTCGAGCCGGAAATTCGCGGCATCATCCCGCTCGACGCCTTCCATCTGCCGGGCCGGTTGGCGCGCACTGTCCGGTCCGATCGTTTCGAGATCCGGATCGATCACGACTTCGCCCGCGTGATCGCGGCCTGCGCCGAAAGCCGGCCTGACCGGACCGAGACCTGGATCAACGGCCGCATCCGGGCGCTCTATGGCGAGCTCTTCCATCTCGGCTATGTTCACACCGTCGAATGCTGGCGCGAGGACAGGCTGGTCGGCGGGCTCTATGGCCTGTCGCTGGGCGGCGCCTTTTTCGGCGAGAGCATGTTCCACCGTGAGACCGACGCCTCGAAGGTGGCGCTTGTCCATCTCATCGCCCGGCTCCGGCGCGGCGGCTACCGCTTGCTCGATACCCAGTTCCAGACCGCGCATCTCTCACAGTTCGGCACGCGCGAGGTCCCGCGCGAGGCCTATCGCGAACTGCTCGACGCGGCGGTCGCGGCCGATGGCGACTGGTGGGCCTGGCCTGCCGGGCAGGCGGTCACCGGGGGCGAGGCGCTTGCCGAGCTGTCCGGCTGAGAGCCGGTCAGGTCGCCTGTCCGCCGCTTGCCATCGGCGAGGGCTCCCAGAGCTCGATCGGATTGCCCTCGGGATCGTGGATGCGGCAGAAGCGGCCGACTTCCGAATCCCATTCCGGTCGGGTCTCGACCGCGATGCCGGCAGCGCGGAGCGAAGCCATCATCGCATCGAGATCGTCGACGCGGAAATTGACCATCCATTGCTGGTCCGGCCTGCCGAAATAGTCCGTCGTTGCAGCGAAGGGGCCGAAGATGGTCGGCCCGGCCTCCTGGCTCCAGACCGCCTTGTTCATGTCGGCGATGCCGAGGTGAAGCTCGTACCAGGCCGATAGAGCCTGTGGATCGCGGCCGCGGAAGAACAGGCCACCAATGCCGGTGACCCGCGCCATGGTCAGTTGTTGCCGGCCGGGTCGCGGCCCTGCACCGGATTGGTCGGGAAGAAGCGCTGCGAGGGCGTCTGGCGCGGCTGCACCGGTACGCCCTGCGGCGGGGCGACATCGATGCGCTGATTGCCCGGTGGCGGCGTTTGCTGGGCCGGACGGGCCGGGCGACGCTGCTCGGGAGTGAGAGGCGGAGGCGCGGTCTCCGGCTCCTTCGGATCGACCACCAGCTCGGTGCCGCCTTTGCAGTCGGTCAGCCAGACATCATAGATCGCGTGCTCGACGCCATGCAGGCCCGGGCTGGACGCATACATCCAGCCGGTGAAGATGCGCCGGTACTCGTTGTTGAAGGTGACCTCGTCGACCTCGGTGAAGGAGGTCGTCTGCGGCGCCTCCGTCGGTGGACGGGTCCAGCAGATGCGCGGCGTGATCTGCAGCGCGCCAAACTGCACGGTCTCGTCGATCGCCACCTCGAAGGAGATGATCCGGCCGGTGATCTTGTCGAGCCCGGCGAAGACCGCCGTCGGATTGCGGATACGGTCGGCCTTGGCGGGGACGGCCAGTGCGAGCGCTGCGCCGGAGACGGCGGCGAGGGCGAGGATCCTGCGGAGCGAAGGCATGCCGGTATGCGATTCTCTTCAAGCGGGCCCGAGCCGCGATGGGGCGCAGTAGCACGGCAATCGCAGCGGAAAAAGGGCGAGAGGCCGGTGAATGGCCGGGCTCGCACCGAAAGCGCGACGACGCTCCGTCGCCGGTCATGCGTTTCCTCGGATAGAGCCGGCATCGAGACGCATGCCGACCAGCGCTTTCGCTCTTGCGAACCGTTTGCATGTCTTTATCTTGCGAATGCACTGCAAGAGCAGAATTGGGATCAGGCATGGACGCTCGGGTCGAGAAGGTGCCCGCAGGCTGGCGCAGCGAGCGGGGCGAGGCTTCGCTGGCCGATGTCCATCGCTCGATCGCGGTGCGCAACTCGGGACCGGGCTGGCGCCGTGCCGCGGCCTTCGCCGGGCCGGGCTATCTCGTTGCCGTCGGCTATATGGATCCCGGCAACTGGGCGACCTCGATCGCAGGTGGCTCCAAATTCGGCTACACGCTGCTGGTTGTCGCGCTGGTCTCCAACATCATGGCGATCGTGCTGCAGTCGCTCTGCGCGCGGCTCGCCATCGCGTCGGGGCGCGACCTCGCCCAGGCCTGCCGCGACGCCTTCCCCCGGCCCGTCGCCTATGTGCTGTGGTTCCTCGCCGAAACCGCGATCATCGCCACCGACATCGCCGAGGTGATCGGCACCGCGATCGGCCTCAACCTGATCTTCGGCATTCCGCTCGAGCTCGGCGTCATCATCACCGCGCTCGACGTCTTCCTGATCCTCTATCTGCAGCGGCTCGGGTTCCGCTGGGTCGAGGCGCTGATCATCACTCTGCTCGGCGTGATCGCGGTATGCTTCGCCATCCAGATCGCGCTCGCCGATCCGAACTGGGGGCAGGTGATCCGCGGCTTTGCGCCGACCACCGAGATCGTCACCAATCCGGAGATGCTGTACCTCGCGCTCGGCATCCTCGGTGCGACGGTGATGCCGCACAATCTCTATCTGCATTCGGGCATCGTGCAGACGCGCGCCTATGGCGAAACCCTGCCGGAGAAGCGTCAGGCGCTGAAATTCGCCACGATCGATTCGACGGTCGCGCTGATGTTCGCGCTGCTGATCAACGCCTCGATCCTCATCCTGGCGGCGGCGACCTTCTACAAGACCGGCCAGACCGAGGTCGCCGAGCTCGGCGACGCGCACAAGCTGCTCGGCCCGCTGCTGGGGGTGGCGATCGCGCCGACCCTGTTCGGCATCGCGCTGCTCTGCTGCGGCATCAACTCGACGGTGACGGCGACGCTCGCCGGCCAGATCGTAATGGAGGGGTTTCTCAAGATCAGGCTGGCGCCTTGGCTGCGCCGGCTGATCACCCGAGGCATCGCCATCATACCGGCGGCAGCGGTGACGATCTGGTACGGCGATTCCGGCACGGCGCGCCTCCTGATCCTGACCCAGGTCGTCCTCTCGCTGCAGCTCTCCTTCGCGGTCTTCCCGCTGGTGATGTTCACTGCCGACAAGGCCAAGATGGGCGAGCTCGTCGCGCCGCGCTGGCTCATCGCCTTCGCCTATCTGATCGCGGTGGTGATCGCGGCGCTCAACGTCAAGCTGCTGGTCGACTTTATCGGCGTGGCAGGTTGAGTCAGCGCGCAGCGCGCCTGGCGCGAAAGCGGGCGACCTTGTCGCGGTTGCCACAGAGGCTCATCGTGCACCAGCGCCGGGTGTTGTTGCGGCCGCGATCGTAGAAGACGAGCGTGCAATGATCGGCGGCGCAGCGCTTCAGCCGCGCCGGCTCGGCCTCGCAGACGAAACGGGCGAGATCGAGCGATATCTGGGCGGCGGGCCCGGCGGGATCGAACGCGAATCCGAGCGCGGGTCCATTGTCCCCGCGCTGCAAGACATGGTGGCCGTTGAGGCCGGCCAACCGCCGATTGACCGACGCCAAGACTGCATCGGGCAGCGGCTGGCCTGCCTCAAGCGTCTCAAAGACCGGCCGCAGCTCCGCGCGCAGAGTGCGCAGATCGGTCATTGCCTCGCTTCCATCTCCGGCAGCATCGCCGAGCCCGGCTGCTCTCAGCCAGGCCAATGCCCGCTCGGGACCATCGATCAGCTCCTGGGGACCGGTTTCGCCGGCGGGCGTGGTGTTGAGCAGATCCAGCCAGGTCGAGCCGCCGACGAAGGGAAAACCGTCGCGGAATTCGCTGGAAGCCTCTGTCGCAGACGTCATCTCGGATCTCGGAGGGATATGTCGATATGTAACCGCTTATTTATCGATTGACAGGTGTCAAATCAAGTGACACCGTTGAAGAAGATAAACAGAGGTTACATCACTTGCGATGCCCCGTTCCCTCAGCCGCTTTGCCGCCATCACCCTCGCCGCAGGAGTTCTTGCCATGACGTCCGTTGCCGTCGCCGAGCCCGGCCCAACTCAGTTCCGCACGACCGAGATCGCCGGCACCGAGATCTTCTATCGCGAGGCCGGGCCGCAGGACGCGCCGGCGCTCTTGCTGCTGCACGGTTTTCCGTCCTCGTCGCACATGTTCCGCGACCTGATTCCGCGCCTTTCGGGGCAGTACCGGGTGATCGCGCCGGACTATCCCGGCTTCGGCCATAGCGGCGCGCCGTCGCCCGCCGCGTTCGATTATCGCTTCGACCGCCTCGCCGATGTGGTGGAAGCGCTGGTCGATCGGCTCGGGCTGAAGAGCTATGTGCTCTATCTGCAAGACTATGGCGGCCCGGTGGGCTTCCGCCTGGCGCTACGCCGGCCGGAGCGGGTGCGCGGGCTGATCGTTCAGAACGCCGTCGCCAATGCCGAGGGCTGGAACCCCGAGATCACCGCGTCGATGGGGCCGTTCTGGCGCGAGCGCAACGCCGAGACCGAGAAGCCCTTCGCCGACCTGCTGAAGCCGGAAACGACGCGCTTCCAGTACGTCCATGGCGCCACGCGGGCCGAACGGCTCTCGCCCGATGCGTGGACGATGGATCAGGCCGGGCTGGACCGACCGGGCAATCGCGAGATCCAGCTAAGATTGCTGCACGATTATCAGAGCAATTTCGCAGCCTATCCGGCCTGGCAGCGCTACCTCACCGAACGCCAGCCGCCGATGCTGATCGTCTGGGGCAAGAACGACCCGTTCTTCACGCTCCAGGGGGTCGACTATCTGAAGCAGCAGGTGCCGGGCGCCGAGGTGCATCTGTTCGACGCCGGCCATTTCGCGCTGGAGACGCATGCTGGCGAGATCGCCGAACGCATCCGGACGTTCATGGCGCGGTTGCCTGCGCGGTAGTCCGTGTGCTGGGCTCCGGCATGAGCAGAAGCAGCAGCGCCAGCGCGATGCCAGCGGCGATGCCGAGCGTGATGAAGGCCGCGCCATAGCCGTAGCCGACGACGATCGCCCCGGCGACAGAGGTGCTCAGGGCGCCGCCGATGCCTTGCGCAGTCGCGATGGCGCCCTGGGCGACGTTGAAATGGCCGGTGCCGGCCGTGAGATCGGCGACGATAAGCGGAAAGAGAGCGCCGAAGATGCCCGCGCCGACGCCGTCCAGCAACTGGACGCTGATCAGCCAGGGCGTCGCATCCGAGAGCGGGTAGAGCAGGCCGCGCAGGCACAGGACCGCCAGCGCCACCGCGAAGATCCGCTTGCGGCCCCAGCGATCGGCCTTGGCGCCCACGACGAGGGCGACCGGGACCATCACCAATTGGGCTGCGACGATGCAGGCCGACATCAAGGTGGTGGCCAGCTCCGGATTGGCCAACGCCAGCTTCTGGCCGACGAGCGGCAGCATCGCCGCATTGGCGAAATGAAAGAGCGTGGTCGACGCAGCGAAGACCAGCAGAGGCGGGTTGGCGAGAAGCACGCTGAAGCCCGACGGGCGTGCCTCGCCGGAGCCCGTGGACGCGCTGTCGAGGCCGCGGGCGACGTCGTGATCGATTGCCGCCGCGGGCACGCTCAGCGTGGCGGCGATGCTGGCCACCGCCATCGCCGCCATCAGCCAGAAGACCGCGCCGGGGCCGAGCCAATAGGCCAGCGCCCCGGCGAGCAAAGCGGCGACGGCGTTGCCGGCATGATTGAACGCCTCATTGCGGCCGATCCGGGCTGCGAACGCCTTCGGCCCGACGATGCCGAGCGTGATCGCGGCGATCGCCGGAGGGAACACGGCGCCGGCGACCCCCGAGATCGCCTGCAGGATCGTGACCGGCACCAGGCCGGGAAAGAGCGGAATGGCGAGCGAGGCGGCCGTGATCGCGAGCGCAGCGGCGACGAGAATGGCGCGTTTCGCCCGTACGACATCGATCAGCGCACCCGCCGGCGTCTGCGCGACGATTCCGGCGATCCCCGCCGCCGAGAGCGTGAAGCCGATCGAGGCCTCGTCCCAGTGCTGAACCGTCAGCAGGTAGATCGCGAGATAGGGGCCGAGGCCGTCGCGGACATCGGCGAGGAAGAAGTTCAGCGCGTCGAGCGGCCCGCGAGCCGATGAGGTGCGATCAGGGGCCATATCGATCTCGCGGCTAGAACGGCGCGCCGATCAACGGGCGAGGACGAGCCTGGTTCCCGTGCGTCCAGGCACAAAGAACCGGCGGTGCGTGGCACCGCCGGCGTGAGCTCGCATCTTCGTCCGCCTGTCAGCGGCCGGGCGTCCAGGCCTGATAGTCGCCGGTCGCGGCCGGGGTCTTGTTCTCGCCGAGGGTCGAGCCAGGCGGGTGATAGGCCATGGCAGTGCCGGTGTAGTTCGGCTGGTGCGGTTTCTGCCATTCGCGCGGGGTATACTTTTCCTCGGAGGGAGCGACATCGACGGTGTGATGGAGCCAGCCGTTCCAGCCGGGCGGGATGATCGAGGCTTCGATCGGGCCGTTGTAGACCACCCAACGGCGCTGGATGCCGAGCGCCTTGTCCTTCACGCCGCCTTTGGTGCGGTAGTAGACGTTGCCGAACTCGTCCTCGCCGACCTTCTCGCCGAAGCGCCAGGTGTGGAACCGCGTGCCGATCGTCTGGCCGTTCCACCAGGTGAAGAGCTGGAGCAGGGTCTTGGTCATCGCTTTGCGTCCGCGCAGGCCTTGGAGCCGTCGCCCGACTTATGAAGAGCGAGGCGAGGGATGTCCAGTGCGGCCCGGCGCAGCAGCGTCGTCGGGTTCGAGTTGATGAATGGCCACGAGGTAATGATGGCCATTCTCGATATCGCCTGTGCCTGGCGGCAGCCGCTCGCGGCCCCTTGCATCTAAGCCCGGTCAGGAGCTGTCGCTGTCCAGCATGGCGGAACGCCGGTGCGACCGATCTCGCCTGCCACGTCGCGGCGTCCCCGCCACGATTCGGTCATGATTCGGAGCGCCTTCGATGAGCCTCGTTGACGCGCCAGCCGCCCAAGCTTCGCGCGGATTCAAGCACTTGTGGCTGCCGCTGCAGAGAGGACTTCCACTAGTAGGGTTCGCGAGGTCCTGTTGATGCCCTGTTAACCATGGTCCGGCGGATTTTAGTGATTTCACACCGGCAAGGATCGTTGCAAGCTCGCAACGGCGCCGCGATTCCACATGTGATTCCTTGAGCTTAGCAGGTGCCTTGAAACTTATCCCCATGATCCACATCTCCCTACAAGATGTCGTATCCACACCTATCGCCTCGCACTAATCCTTGACGGCGCGACCCAATCGGGACTAAATTTTGACGGTCGCGTGACGGTTGGCGGAGACGCCTTTTTCGACCCGCGAAACGAGTTCCCAGACGGGTCAAGGCGATCACCGCGGCGCGCCAGAGATGGCGACGGCGAACGGCGACGTGCGTGCTCCGGCTGGCCGCATCAGGAAACCGATGACGGGGGCACACCGTCGCGGGATCCGGGAGCATCAAACCGAGTTGGTCTGACATCAGGAGCCGGTGAGCAACCGGCCGCGCGGGGCGCCATGATGCGTCCGCGGCAAGCATTGGGGACGAAGCTTATGCGCATCGAGCGCCGCCATACCACCGCCGGCCAGTCGCCCTATGCGGCGATCCCGTTCCGCTCGGCGGTAAGCGAGATCCGCAATCCCGATGGTTCGATCGTCTTCCGGCTCGAAGGCATCGAGGTGCCGGAGGCCTGGTCGCAGGTGGCGAGCGACGTGCTCGCGCAGAAGTACTTCCGCAAGGCCGGCGTTCCGGCCGCGTCCAAGAAGGTCGAGGAGAACGACGTCCCGTCCTTCCTCTGGCGTTCGATTCCCGACGAGGCTGCGCTCGCCAAGCTGCCGGAAGACAAGCGTTTCGGCTCCGAGATCTCGTCCAAGCAAGTCTTCGACCGGCTCGCCGGCTGCTGGACCTATTGGGGCTGGAAGGGTGGCTATTTCTCCTCGGAGGAGGATGCCCACGCTTTCCATGACGAGCTGCGTTTCATGCTGGCCTCGCAGATGGTCGCGCCGAACTCGCCGCAATGGTTCAACACCGGCCTGCACTGGGCCTATGGCATCGACGGGCCGAGCCAGGGCCATTTCTACGTCGACTTCAAGACCGGCAAGCTGGTGAAGTCGAAGTCGAGCTACGAGCACCCGCAGCCGCATGCCTGCTTCATCCAGGGCGTGCAGGACGACCTCGTCAACGAGGGCGGCATCATGGACCTCTGGGTCCGTGAGGCCCGCCTGTTCAAGTATGGCTCGGGCACCGGCTCGAACTTCTCGATGCTGCGCGGCGAGGGCGAGAAGCTCGCCGGCGGCGGCCGTTCCTCCGGCCTGATGTCCTTCCTCAAGATCGGCGATCGTGCCGCCGGCGCGATCAAGTCGGGCGGCACCACCCGCCGCGCCGCCAAGATGGTCGTCGTCGACGTCGATCACCCGGACATCGAGACCTATATCGACTGGAAGGTGAAGGAGGAGCAGAAGGTCGCGGCGCTCGTCGCCGGCTCCAAGATCGTCCAGAAGGCGATGAAGGCGGTGATGAAGGCCTGCGTCAACTGCGAGGCCGCCGACGATGCCTGCTTCGATCCCGAGAAGAACCCGGCGCTGAAGCGAGAGATCAAGCTCGCCCGCAAGGCGATGGTGCCTGACAACTACATCAAGCGCGTCATCCAGTTCGCCAGGCAGGGCTACACCGAGATCCAGTTCGACACCTACGACACCGACTGGGATTCGGAGGCCTATCTCACCGTTTCCGGCCAGAACTCGAACAACTCCGTCTCGCTGACCGACGACTTCCTGCGCGCGGTCGAGAATGACGGCGACTGGAACCTGATCGGTCGCACCACGGGCAAGGTCACCAAGACCCTGAAGGCGCGCGACCTCTGGGAGAAGATCGGCTACGCCGCCTGGGCTTCGGCCGATCCCGGCCTGCACTTCAACACCACGATGAACGACTGGCACACCAGCCCGGCCTCGGGACGCATCCGCGCCTCGAACCCGTGCTCGGAGTACATGTTCCTCGACGATACCGCCTGCAACCTGGCCTCGGCCAACCTGCTGCAGTTCTACGACCGGCAGACCAAGGCTTTCGACGTCGCCGGCTACGAGCATCTCTGCCGGCTCTGGACCATCGTGCTCGAGATCTCGGTGACGATGGCGCAGTTCCCGAGCCGCGAGATCGCCGAGCTCTCCTATGAGTACCGCACGCTCGGCCTCGGCTACGCCAATATCGGCGGCCTGCTGATGACCATGGGCCTCGGCTACGACAGCGACGAGGGCAGGGCGCTCGCCGGCGGCCTGACCGCGATCATGACCGGCGTCGCCTATGCGACCTCGGCCGAGATGGCGGGCGAGCTCGGCCCGTTCCCGGGCTACAAGAAGAACGCCCAGCACATGCTGCGCGTCATCCGCAACCACCGCGTCGCGGCGCATGGCCAGGCCTCCGGCTATGAGGGCCTGCAGGTCACGCCGGTGCCGCTCGACCATGCCACGCTGGAGCGCCTCGGCGGCTCCTCGGCGACGGTGTCGGAGCGGGCCAAGGCGAGCTGGGACGAGGCGCTGGCGCTGGGCGAGAAGCACGGCTACCGCAACGCCCAGTCGACCGTGATCGCGCCGACGGGCACGATCGGCCTCGTCATGGATTGCGACACCACCGGCATCGAGCCCGACTTCGCGCTGGTGAAGTTCAAGAAGCTCGCCGGCGGCGGCTACTTCAAGATCATCAACGGCGCGGTTCCCGATGCGCTGCGTGCGCTGGGCTATCGCGAGGCGGATATCGCCGAGATCGAGGCCTATGCCGTCGGCCATGGCTCGATGAAGCAGGCGCCCGGCATCAACCCCGGCTCGCTCCGGGCCAAGGGTTTCAGCGACGAGAAGATCGAGGCGGTCGAGAAGGGGCTGAAGAGCGCTTTCGACATCAAGTTCGTCTTCAACAAGTGGACCCTGGGCGAGGATTTCCTCACCGGCACTCTCAAGGTTCCGGCCGAGAAGCTGAACGACATGTCGTTCGAGCTCTTGCCCTTCCTCGGCTTCAGCAAGGCCGAGATCGAGGCCGCCAACGTCCATGTCTGCGGGGCGATGACACTGGAAGGCGCGCCGCACCTGAAGAAGGAGCATTACAACGTCTTCGACTGCGCCAACCCCTGCGGGCGCATCGGCAAGCGCTATCTCTCGGTCGAGAGCCATATCCGCATGATGGCGGCGGCGCAGCCCTTCATCTCGGGCGCGATCTCCAAGACCATCAACATGCCGAACGACGCCACCGTCGAGGATTGCAAGAGCGCCTATCTGCTCTCCTGGAAGCTGGCGCTGAAGGCGAACGCGCTCTACCGCGACGGCTCGAAGCTGTCGCAGCCGCTGAACTCGGCCCTGATCGCCGACGAGGACGACGACGCGGATGAGGCGACCGAGGCGCTCTACCAGCAGCCG
The DNA here is from genome assembly GCF_037120455.1 of Allobosea sp. CCNWLY174. NCBI lineage: Bacteria > Pseudomonadati > Pseudomonadota > Alphaproteobacteria > Hyphomicrobiales > Alloboseaceae > Allobosea > Allobosea sp. CCNWLY174. The sequence continues at coordinate 155,320 of NZ_JBBBBQ010000001.1, forward strand.
CTGGCGGCGCGCGCTACCCAGATCGCGGAAAAGATCGTCGAGCGCGTCGTCGAACGCGTGGAACGTGTCCGCGAGCGTGAGAAGATGCCGGCGCGGCGCACCGGCTACATCCAGAAGGCGGTGGTCGGCGGCCACAAGGTCTATGTCCACACCGGCGAATATGCCGATGGCCGCCTCGGCGAGATCTTCATCGACATGCACAAGGAAGGCGCTGCCTTCCGGGCGATGATGAACAACTTCGCCATCGCGGTCTCTCTCGGCCTGCAATACGGCGTGCCGCTGGAGGAGTATGTCGAGGCCTTCACCTTCACCCGCTTCGAGCCCTCGGGCTTCGTGCAGGGCAACCAGTCGATCAAGAACGCGACCTCGATCCTCGACTACGTCTTCCGCGAGCTGGCGATCTCCTATCTCGGCCGGCACGACCTCGCCCATGTCGATCCCTCCGAGATCGGCCATGACGTGATGGGCAGCGGCGTCGAGCAGGGCAAGGCGCCGGATGCGGCCGGGCCGATCACCTCGACCCCGCTGGCCTCCTCGGGCTTCCGCCGCGGCAAGCCGATCAACCTGCTCGCCATCCAGGGCGGCGCTGCGGCCAACGACGCGGTCGCTCGCGGTGGCGCCAGCGTGACCGGCATCTCGACGCTCGGCGCCACCGCGCTGAAGGAAGAGCCGGAGGCTTATGGCGAAGAGCAGATGAGCAAGCTCGGCTTCGCCGCGCCGGCCGCCCAGCCGACCGCTTCCGAGCGCCGGGCCGAGGCGATCATGAAGGGCTATGTCGGCGACTCGTGCGGCGAATGCGGCAACTTCACGCTGGTGCGGAATGGCACGTGTTTGAAGTGCAACACCTGCGGTTCGACGACCGGGTGCTCGTGAGGCTCGATCTCAGTCGATAGATGGATGCGATGACGGCCGGAGCTTGCTCCGGCCGTTTTTGCGTGAACCTGCGGCTTAGATTCCGGTCAGCATCAGATCGAGCGCCGCCGTGATGGCGAAATGCTCCTTTGCCAGTGATGCGACGGGCGGCCCCAGCAGGCTGCGACGGATTGCGACGATCTCGGTCGGCACCAGAACGACCTTCGCGCCGTTGATCGTGAAACCGGGGTTCAGGCGCTTGATCGCCGGCAACAATTCGGCTCGGCGCAGCGGCGCAATTACGCGAGTGTCGAGCGAAGAAAGCAAATCGGCCTGAAGGTCGATGACGAACGGATATTCTGCTCGCAGACGCTCGCCGGGGTGCTCGTAGACGTCGTATTGCGCCACGCGCTCACCAGCCGCGGAATTCGTCGGAGAACAGGCCGCGCTCGGCCGTCCAGGCATTCTGGGCAGTTATCGCTTCGCCATTCTCCGCGAGCCAGCGCCGAGCATCTTCTTCCGCGATCCGCTTCCGCAGAGCGTCCTCGGTGATGGCCGAGAGGTTGAGCCCGTGCGCTCGCGCCGCCTCGATCAGGTCGGCATCCAGCGAAAGATTGATCGGTCTCTTGGCAGCACGGTTCATGCGCATGGATTATGCACATCAGGCAGGTGCTGTCACGCGACACGCTTGCTCAGGCGAGATCAAGGCTGCGCTCAGCCCCAATCCGACATGCGTCATCCGCCAAGGCGCTTCACCGGCAACGCGCTTGTCTCGGCAATTCCCGATCGGCCAACATCGGGTGCTTCGCGGTCACTGGTCGCGGGCCAACCGCGGCATGAGGGGCAAGCGCAGATGAGCGGACTGTTGATTTCGGGTGGCCGTGTCGTCGATCCGGAAAGCGGCCATGACGGCATCGCCGATGTCGCGATCGCGGACGGAAAGATCGTCGCGATCGGCTCCAATCTCGGCAGCGCCGAGCGTGTGATCGACGCGAAGGGGCTGATCGTGGCTCCCGGCTTCATCGACCTTCATGCCCATGGCCAGTCGATTCCGGCCGACCGCATGCAGGCCTTCGACGGCGTCACCACGACGCTGGACCTCGAGGCCGGCGTGCTGCCGGTCGCCTCCTGGTATCGCCGCCAGGCGGAGCAGGGCCGCATCCTGAACTACGGCGCCGCCACGAACTGGGCCTTCGCCCGGATCGGCGCGATGATCGGGATCAACGAGGAATCGTCGCTGGAAGCGTTCGGACGCGCGATGCGCGATCCGCGCTGGATGGATGAGATCTCCTCGCCATCCGAGCAGCAGAACATCCTCGAGCGCATCGCGGCGGGGCTCGACGAGGGTGGCATCGGCATCGGCATCCTGAACGCCTATGCGCCCGGCGCCGGCGTGCAGGAGCTGACCGCGCTCTGCCAGCTCGCCGCCGAGCGCGGCGTGCCGACCTTCACCCATATCGCCTATATGGCGAACACCGACCCGAAGAGCGCGGCGGAGGCCTATATCCGCCTGATCGGCTATGCCGGCGCCACCGGCGCGCATATGCACATCTGCCACTTCAACAGCTCAAGCAAGACCGATGTCGAGCGGTGCGAGCGATTGATCCGGAAGGCACAGGCGCAGGGGCTGCCGATCACGGTGGAGGCCTATCCCTATGGCACCGGCTCCACGGTGATCGCGGCCGCATTCTTCAGCGATCCCGAATTCGAGCGCCGCAACGACACCCGGTATGAACAGATCCAGCTCGTCACCAGCGGCCGCCGGATCCAGGACCGCGAGGACCTGCTGTCCGCGCAGTCGGAGGACCCGTCGCAGCTCGTTCTCTGGCATGTGCTCGACACCGAGAACAATGCCCGCCATCGCGACATGCTCGACCTCTCGGTGCTGTATCCCGGCGGCGCGATCGCCTCCGACGCCATGCCGTGGTCGATGCCGGACGGATCGACCTATACCGGCGATGCCTGGCCGCTGCCGGATGAAGCGACCTCGCATCCGCGCTCGTCCGGCACCTTCACGCGCTTCCTGCGGCACTGGGTGCGCGAGCGGCAGGCGGTCAGCCTGCAGGAGGGGATCGCGAAATGCACCCTGATCCCGGCCGAGATCCTGGCATCGAGCACGCCCGCCATGCGTGACAAGGGCCGGCTGAAGGCCGGAGCCGATGCCGATGTCGTGGTGTTCGACCTCGACACGCTGACCGATCGGGCGGAGTTTTCGGCAATGAACCGCCCGGCGGAAGGCGTCCGGCATCTCATCGTCAGCGGGGAGCCGGTCATCGCCGACGGAGTCATGGACGTCGCGGCACGGCCGGGCCGGCCTGTGCGCCGACCGCTCAGTGCGGCGGCCTGACGCCATGCCGGTTCCGATCCTGCTGGTGACGGGCTTTCTCGGAGCCGGCAAGACGACGCTGGTCAACCGCATCCTGCAACAGGCCGACGGGCGCCGCATCGCCGCCGTCGTCAATGATTTCGGCGCGATCAACATCGATGCGGAGCTGATCGCCGGCGCGGAGGACGGGGTCGTCAGCCTCGCCAATGGCTGCATCTGCTGCTCGCTGGAAGGTGACCTGCTGCGGACGCTCTCCAACCTGCTGCGGCGAACCCCGCGCCCTGAAGCCATCGTGATCGAGACCAGCGGCGTCGCCGATCCCGAAGACATCATCCGCAACCTGATGGACCCGGTGATCTGGCGCGAAGCGCCGTTGGAGACGGTGCTGTGCGTCGTCGATGTGTCGTCACCGGAGGCGCTGCTCGACGACCCGCTGTTCCTGAGCCAGCTGCGAGCCGCCGATCTTCTCGCCGTCAGCAAGGGCGATCTCGTCGACAAGGCCTCGCTCGACGAGCGTTGCCGCTCCCTGTCGCAGATCAACCGCAGGGCCACCCTCGTCGAGGCGACCGGCGGCGATATTTCGCTCGATCTTGTCTTTCCTGAAGTCGGGACGGCTCGCGAGCGGACGACACGCCCGAAAAGGCCGAGCATCGATCGGTTCGAGACCTTCAACTGGACATCCGGCACGCCGATCTCGCTCGCCGGGTTTCAGCAGGTCGTCGGCCGGCTTGCGCCGCGGCTCGTCCGTGCGAAGGGATTTCTCGACACGATCGAGAAGCCCGATGGCCGATATCTCTTTCAGCTCGCGGGTGGGAGAGCCACGCTGGCGCCTCTCGATCGGGACGAGCCGGCGCGAGGCACCAGAATCGTCTTCATCGCGGAGATCGGCAGGATCACTCAGGTGGATATCGATGACGCGATGATCCGGGCGAGCGGGCATCAGGGCCAATAGCCCGGAACTCACAGACGTTCCTGACCTGACGGTTCAGGCACGCGGCGTGTCGAGCCCCATCTGCCAGAAATCGGCCTCCAGCTTCGAAGCCTGGCCGAACAGGGCGGCGAGCTCGGAAAAGCGCGCTTCGGTCATCGCCCGCGCCGCGAGCGCGTCGAGATGGCGGCGGGCGTCGCGGGCGACCTGCTGATAGGCTTGCCCGGCATATTCGCCGATCCAGTTGCGATAGGGATGGTCGTCGAGCGCAGGTCCGAGCTCTCCGGCGAGCCTAGCGCCGATCTCGGCATAGCCGATGATGCAGGGGCTGAGCGCGACATGCAGGTCGAGCAGGTCGCCCGAGACGCCGCAATCGAGCACGAAGCGGGTATAGGCGACCGTTGCCTGATGCTCGGGCGCGGCTTCAAGCTGCTCGGGCGAGAGACCCCAGCGGCCGCAGAGCCGGACATGCAGGTCCATTTCGAGGTCGAGGATCGCCGACAGGCCGGCCTTGGCGGCGCGCATGTCGGCGAGGGTTCGGCTCTTATACGCCGCCAGCGCATAGGCGCGGGCGAACTGGATCAGGAAGAGATAGTCCTGCACGAGATAGGCCCGGAAGGCGGCCTGCGGCAGCGAGCCGTCGCCCATTTGCCGGACGAAATCATGTTCGACATAGGACGCCCAATCGGCGGCTGCGGTGGCTTTCAACCTGTCGAAGATGTCCACGGCCTGAGACTCCTTCCGGATCGGATTCGCGCGGCAGTCATAGCGCAAACCGCCGCTGCGCGGCGTGCCGCGGATGACGCAGGTTTGATCCGCGCCGGCGGCGACAGGGTGCAGATGCCGCGTTAGCCTTCCACCGTGTCTGGACAATCAGGAGGGTGCGACCATGACCAGTTTCGCGATCGGCCGGCGGGCGCTTCTCTGCGCAGCGGCCGTTTCCATTCTTGCCTTGCCGGCCCTGGCGCATCATGGCTGGGGCTGGGCGGTCGACGAACAGAGCGAGCTCAAGGGCACGATCCGCTCGATCTCGATGGCGCCGCCGCATCCGACGCTGCAGGTCGCGGCGACCGATGGCGTCCTCTGGCAGATCGATCTCGGCAATCCCAGCCAGACCGCACGGGCCAATTTTACCGGCGACACAGCGAAGGTCGGCGACGCCATCACCGTGCTCGGCAACCGGCATCAGGACGCCAGCAAAAGGCAGATGAAGGCGGTACGCATCACCATCGCTGGCAAGAACTACGACATGTATCCGGAGCGGATCAAAACGAACTGAGCGCCTGTGGCGACAGTGATCGACTGGCTCGGTAACTGGCCGGGAGCGTTGCTGCTGCAACGCTCCGGCACCGCATATCTCTTGGTCAACGCCGCGCATATCCTCGGCATCGGCCTGCTGCTCGGCGCGATCCTGCCGCTCGATCTCCGGCTGGCCGGCGTCTTGCGCGCCTCGGCGCTGCCGCTGATCGGCCCGATCCTGATCCGCACGGCCGCATTCGGGCTGGCGCTGGCGCTTACGACCGGGCTCTGGCTGTTCACAGTAAAGCCGGGCGAATATCTCGGGAACACCGCCTTCCTGAGCAAGCTCGGCCTGCTGGTCCTGGCGCTCGGCAACATCGCGCTACAGCATCATGGCTTGAAGCCGGCACTGGCGGGCGGTGTGATCGGCCTGCGCGTTCGGGTGCTGGCCATGGTTTCCGCCTTGCTCTGGCTCTGCGTGTTGATCGCCGGGCGCTGGATCGGCTTCGTCTGACCAGGCCGAGACCTCGGCGACGGTGTCGCGCTGGTCGGTCATGGACATGGCAACCCGGGAGCACCTCCGCCTGATGGAAGGTCAAGCGCCACCGAAATCGATCGAATGCAAGCCATCGCGGCAAGCCGGGCGAAACCCTGCCGGGCGAAAGCTGTGTGCCCAGCACCCGCCGTCAAAGCGGCGTTAGCCAGTTCCCGCCATTGTCCTGCGCGTGCACGCCCCACGCCACGATCCGATCTCCAGGCATGCCGAGCCGGCGGGCGAACCGCCGAGCGCTGGGGCGGTGGCGCGTCGCCTCGACGGCCTCGGCTTCGAGCCGGTGCTGGAACGCGAGTATCGGCAGCACATGCGCGCCGACCAGCGCCGCAGCACGCTGGTCTGCCTGATCACGGCGCTCGGCATCTGGCTGACCTTCATCGGGCTCGACCTGACGCGCCTCGACAATCTCATCGCGATCGGGAGCCAGGACAGCTTCGTCGAACTCGCGATCGTGCTGAGGCTGGGGACGCTCGCCGTGATCCTGCGCCTGCTCTGGATCGTGCGCCGCAACCGCCAGGCCCATGCCTATCACCACCTCACCATGCTTGCGCTGGCGCTGATCGGGGTGACCTGCGCCTTCATCGCCAACATGTACAAGCTGCGCGGCCTGCCGCAGGCCGACATCGCCCAGCTCGTGATCATTGCTGCTGTCTTCCTGCCGGTCGGGCTGACCTTCCTGCAGAGCCTGGGCATCGCTTTGCTGATCGCGGTGTTCACCACTGTGCTCGGCGTGCTGATGCTCGAACCGGCGCAACTGGCCGAGCATGGGCGGCTGTCGATCCTGCTGTTCTTCGCAGTCTTCGTCAGTGCCGTCGGTGCCTGGCTGCGCGAGAGAGCCGAGCGCGACCAGTTCCTGCTGCGCCGCATGCTGCACAGCCGGGCAATGTCGGATGCGCTCACTGGCATCGCCAACCGGCGCGGCTTCGAGGAACATGTTGCGATGGCATTGCTGCAGGCGCGGCGGGAGCGGGTGCCGGTCGTCTTCGCGGTGCTCGATGTCGACCATTTCAAGCGCTACAACGACCGCTATGGCCACCAGGCCGGTGACATCGCGCTGGCCCTGATCGCCCGCGCGATCGACAGCAAGCTGCGTCCGCCGATGGACATGGTCGGGCGACTCGGCGGCGAGGAATTCGGCCTGCTGCTCTACGACACCACGCCGCAGAGGGCTCAGGAGCGGCTGGAACGGGTCGCGCAGGCGATCGCCGAGCTCAGGATCGAGCACGCAGCGTCGCCGACGGCGTCATACATCACCGTCAGCATGGGGGCGGTCGGGTTCGACGGGCAGGAGACGGCGGTCGATCTCTACCGGCGCGCCGACGCGGCGCTCTATGCCGGCAAGGCTTCGGGCCGGAACCGGGTCGAGCTGATCAAGGGCGGCGAACGCCGGGCGGGGTAGCCTGCTGCATTGCCGAGCTGCTATGCGGCCTGCGTCCTGACGCGATGAGAGATTTGCCATGTCCGCACCCGTTTCCATCGGCCTGATCGGCGCCGGCATCATGGGCGAGCGCATGCTGCGCGCGATCCTGGCGCAATCGCCGGAGCTGGTGCGCGCTGCCGGCATCTGGGACCCGTCCGGCGAGGCTCTGGCGCGGATCGCCAGCGAGCTGCCGGATGTCGCGCAGAAGCCCGACGCGGCCGCCGTGATCGCGGCGAGCGACTGCGTCTACATCGCCTCGCCGCCGGCCTCGCATCTCGGCCATGCCCGCGCCGCGCTCGCGGCCGGCAGAACCGTCTTATGCGAGAAGCCGCTCGCGATCGACGTCGCCGATTCCCGTGCCTTCGTCGCCGAGGCGGGTGTGCGCGGAGCAGTCAATTTCCCCTTCGCCTCCTCGCCGGCGGTCGCGCAATTGCAGGACTGGGCCGGCGGCGTCGGTGGCAACCGGCGGATCTCAATCGAGGTCGCCTTCGCAACCTGGCCACGCTCCTGGCAGGCCGATGCGGCAGGCTGGCTCGACCGGCGCGAACAGGGCGGCTTCACCCGCGAGGTCGTCTCGCATTTCCTCTTCCTGAGCCGGCGGCTCGGCGGGGTGCTCCACGGCCTGCAGGCCAGTGTCTCCTTCCCGGAGGAGGGCAAGTCTGAACGCCGGATCGAGGCGCGCCTGATGGCGGGCGACATCCCGGTGACGCTGACCGGCAGCGTCGGCACGACGCCAAAGGACGATCACAACATCTGGATGCTGGAGGGCGAGGGCAGCGCGATCAGACTCTGCGACTGGTCGCTGGCCGAGCAGCGCCAGCCGGACGGCTCCTGGCAGCGGGCTCCGGATGCGCTGACGCAGCTCGAAGCGCGGCCGGTCGCGCTGAAGCGGCAGCTCGAAGGCGTCGCCAAGCTGGCGCGCGGCGAGGCGCACCAGCTGGCGACGCTGGAAGAAGCACTGAATGTCCAGGAGATCGTCGAGGCGATCCTGGAGAGCTGACCGCCTTCGTTGAGATGGCATGGCAAGGGCACTATGATCGGCGGGCTCAGGAGGCCCGCCGATGCGCCATGCCTTCCTCACCGATGCGCAGATCGACGCTCGCGCCCTGGCGCATCGGCGCGGGCTCGGCTTTCGCGACGACGAGGCCGTAGAGGTCGCTGTGCTGCTGGTGAGGCTCAAGGCGCGCTACCCCGAATTCTCCTATGAGCGGGTGCTGGACGGCGCGCTCGGCGAGGCCGAGGCACAGTGGGATTCGCAAGCCAGGCGGCTGCTGCTTCCGGAAGCGGTGTTCCAGGCAGCCGAACGCGGCGAGGGCAGGGCGCTGATGACGGTTGCGCACGAGGTCGGCCATGCGCTGCTCGGCCATGAGGGCAGTCTGAACCGGGGGCCGGCCGGCGGACGGGCCGAGCGGGTTTCGGCGAAGCTCCGGTCGATGGAATATCAGGCGCGGCGCTATGCGGCCGCCTTCCTGATTCCGGACACCCCGGCGGTGCGCCGGCTCGACGCGACCGCGCTCAGCGAGCGCTACCGGGTCAGCATGAGCGCCGCGATCGTGCGCCATAGCGAGCTGAAATCCGGCGAGAGCGCACGAGCCCTGTCTTCGCGGCAAGGCTCGCTCGACCTCTGAGCCGCTTGCGGTCGGCGCGCCCGCAGGGCATGGCTCGGGCAACGTGACTGCTATCGAGGACGCCATGACCATCGCCGCTACCGGCCTGCCGCCGGCGCCGAAGCCCGCGCAACGCGCGCAGGGCGTTTCGCCCTTCATCGTCATGGACGTGATGAACGCGGCCGAGGCGATCGAGCGGCGCGGCGGCTCGGTCGTGCACATGGAGGTTGGTCAGCCTTCAGCGGCGACGCCGGCCAGCATCCGGGCCGCCGCGGCGCGGGCGCTGGAGCATGGCCGCATCGGCTATACCCAGGCGCTCGGCATCGGCTCGCTCCGGGCCCGGATCGCGCGGCACTATCGCGACACCTACGGCGTCGAGGTGCCGCCCGAGCGCGTCGTGGTGACGACCGGGTCCTCCGGTGGCTTCATCCTTTCCTTCCTCGCCTGCTTCGAGCCGGGCGCGCGCATCGCGATCACCGCGCCGGGCTATCCGGCCTATCGCAACATCCTGATCGCGCTCGGGCTCGAGCCGGTCGCGATCCCCGTTGGACCGGAAACACGCTATGCGCTGACACCGGAGCTGATCGCCAAGGCCCATGCCGAAAGGCCGCTCGCCGGCGTGCTGACGATGAGCCCGGCCAACCCGACCGGCGTGGTGATGACGCCAGAGGCGATCGCTGCGGTGGCGGCCGAATGCCGGCGGCTCGGCCTCTGGTACATCTCAGACGAGATCTATCACGGCCTGACCTATGAGCGGCCGGCGACGACGGCGCTTGCCGCCGACCCTGACGCGATCATCGTCAACTCCTTCTCCAAGTACTACTGCATGACCGGCTGGCGCGTCGGCTGGCTGGTGGTGCCGGAGCGGCTGGTGCGGGTGATCGAGCGGCTGCAGCAGAATTTTTCGATCTCGGTGCCGATGCTGAGCCAGGTCGCAGGCGAGGCCGCCTTCGACGCGCCCGATGAATGCGAAGCGATCAAGGCTGGCTACGCGGAAAACCGCGCTTACCTGCTGAAGGCGTTGCCGGAGATCGGGCTGGGCGATTTCCTGCCCGTCGACGGCGCCTTCTACATCTATCTCGACATCGGGCGATATTCGAACGATTCCATGAGCTTCTGCCGCGATGCTCTCGAGAATGCCGGCGTTGCGATCACGCCAGGGCTGGATTTCGACGAGGAGCGCGGGGCGAGGACGGTGCGGCTTTCCTTCGCCGGGTCGCTGGCCGAATGCGAGGAAGCGGTGGCGCGCCTGGGGCGCTGGTTGAAGGCGCGCTGAAGCGGGCGCTTGCCAAGGCGAAGCGGTGGACTCAATCTGATCCGGCTTGGGGGCAGGACATGGTCGCGATGCGGAACTGGCTCAAAGCCATGGCGTTGTGCGCGGCGGCGCTGCTGGCTGGCGTCGCCGCGGGCCCGGGCGCTGCGCAGCAGGCCAAGACGGATGCTGCGCCGGTCCTGACGCTGCGCGGCGACGAGACGCCCGAGACGGTGCGGAACCTGGTCGATGCCCTGTCGACCGGCGGACGCAAGGTCGAGATCAGGATCGCAGGCAAGGACGAGGTCAAGGCCCCAGCCGCGCCGGCCGCCGCGGCAGCGAGTTCTGGTGCTACACCGCCAGCCAGTGCTCCCGCCGAAAGCGAAACGCCAGCCGAGGCGTTCTGGGATCATTTCGTCGATGGGGTGTCGCAAGGCCTCGGAGCCTTGCCGCGCCTTGCCCAGATACCGGACGCCTGGCGTGCTGCCTGGGCGCAGAACCGCAATGGTTCGGCCGGCTGGTGGCTTTCGGTGGCCGTTGTACTCGCGTTTGCCGTAGCCTGGCTGTTTCGGCTCGCGACCAAAGATTGGTTCACGCGCCGGCTGCAGCCGCAAGGGCCGGAGTTCACGCCGCGCCTGATCGCGTCGTCCTGGGGCTTGCTGCAGGACCTGGCGACACTCGGGCTCTGGCTTGCAGTGCTGCATGCGGTCCGCAAATTCTGGCTGCCGGAGCCCGACCTTGCCCATATGGTGCTGCGCACGATCGCCAACGGCCTCACCATTGGCTCCGGATATCTGATCCTCGGACGCTTCCTGCTCGCTCCCGGGGCCTCGGAACGTCGGATCATGCCGCTGCCGCGGGCCGAGCGGGCTTTCAAATTCCTGATCTTCTTCGGCATTCTCACACCCGTACTGCTGACGGCGACGGTGTCGATCCAGCATGCCACCGGCCCTGCAACCGTCGTCGGGCTGTTCGCCCTGGTCAGCATTGTCTCGACCTTGTTCAAGGTCTGGTGGTTCATCGATGCACGGCACGATCTTGCGGCGCTCATCCTTGCCTCGGCCCATGAGCCCGGGCCGGCGCGCCGCGTGATCGCGTGGACGACGGGTTGGCTCTATGCAGCGCTCGCCGTGCTGATCTGGATGGTCGGCAATGCCTCCTCGATGATGGAGGGGGGCGCGCGCTGGGCGGAGGCTGCCGCACTGACGCAGTTCATCATCGTGCTGGCACCGATCCTGGCGGTCGGCGTTACCAGCCTGATGGCCTGCCGGCAGGCACATGCGGCGGCGATGGGCGAGAAGGCGCCGCTTTCGCTCGCGGTCGGACATGCGCTGCGGGCTGCCGCCGGCGGCGCGATCTGGGCCGGCGGCTTCTATTTGCTGGCGCGGCTCTGGGCCGGCTTCCTTTTTGGCGTCAGTTCCGATCAGTTCGCCGTGCTGATGCGCCAGGCGGGGGGCGTTGCCGTGCTCGCCTTCGCGGGCTGGGTCGCGATCGTTTTCCTGCGCAGCTTCTTCGACGCCTATGCGCCGCCCCGGGCTGCGGCTGGCCCGGCCGATGAGGATGCGGTTTCGCACGACCATGTGCCGTCACGGCTGGCGACTGTGATGCCGATCCTGCGCGGCGTGGTACTCACCGCCGTGTTCGGTCTGACCGGGCTCGTCCTGCTGTCGCGCCTGGGTGTCGATATCGGTCCGCTGCTGGCGGCCTTCAGCATCCTCGGCCTCGCGATTTCGTTCGGTTCGCAGGCGCTGGTGCGCGACATCGTCTCCGGCTTCTTCTTCATGCTCGAGGACGCTTTCCGCGTCGGCGAATATGTCGATACCGGCCGGCTCAAGGGCACGGTCGAGAAGATCTCGTTGCGTTCGATGCAGCTCCGCCATCAGAGCGGCCAGGTCCACACCGTGCCGTTCGGCCAGGTCCAGTCGCTGACCAATGCCAGCCGCGACTGGGCGACGGTGAAGTTCAACGTCCGCCTCGACCATTCCGCCGACATCGAGAAGGCGCGCAAGACGATCAAGAAGATCGGGGCGGCGCTGCTGGAGGATCCGGAATACGGGCCGCATTTCATCGCCCAGCTCAAGATGCAGGGCGTCGCCGACATCACCGAAGCGGCGATCGTGATCAGGCTGAAATTCACCGCCAAGCCGAACCAGGCCTCGATGCTGCAGCGCGAGGCGCTGAAGCGGGTCTATCGCGGGCTGATCGAGGCCGAGGTGCCCTTCGCTTCCAATGCGGTGACGGTCAAGGAAGGCAGCGGCAAGAGCGCTGCCGCGGCGATCGCGACCATCCCGCCGCCGACGCCGCTCGCACCGGCGGCGGAGTGAAGCAAGTCCCGCTCAGCCGGTCTGCTGCCCGAATTCCAGGATGAGGAAGAAGCCGAAGCCGACGAGAGCCAGCAGAGTCCCCATGCCGGCGGCGAGGCGGGCGGCCGAGAGCTGGCGCTGCCATGCATGGCGCCGATCGGCGCGCTCGGCGTCGTGCTCGCGGCCGTGCTTGCCGAACTGGCTGGCATAGAGATCAGGCGTCATCTGCGGGCCGACCGGCAGATTCCCCTCAAGCTCGTAGCGCACCGCAACGAAAAGGGTGAACAGGCCGATGAGGCCGACGCCGAGCCAGCCGATCGCCTGCTGGGCGATGACGGCCACGCCGATCAAGCCGGCGCAGGCAAGGGCGGCGATCACGACTCGCTCGGCGTTTCGCGGTGGCCGCATATGCTCTCCGCCTAAGGAAAAGGCCGCCGCGATCGCTCGCGACGGCCCTGATATCACTTGCGTCCGGCCAGCTTGTTCCACCAGCCACCGCGCTTAGGCCGGTCCGGATCCGGTGGCGTCAGCACGACCGCGACGGGCTCCTCGACGACCCGTGGAGCAGGCGCCGCTTCGACGACCGGTTCGGGGGCCGGAGCGGCAACGGCTTCAGGCGTTGCCGGCTCGGGAGCAGGCGCGACCTCAGCCGGGGCGGCGGCGACGCCATCTTCGCTGATCGGCACGACCTTCTTGCGCGAGCGGCTCCGCTTGGGCTTTTCCGCCGGCTCGGCGACGCTCTCCGCTGCGCTCTCCACTGCCTTGGCAGCTTCCTTCACAGCCTTCTTGGGGGCTTCGGCGGTTTCAGACTGTGCCTCTGTCTCTGCCTCCGCCTTCTTGGCACGGCCGCGGCGCGCCCGCTTCGGCTTGGCATCGGCCTCCGGCTCCGCAGCAGGCGCTTCGGTCACGGCCGGAGCTTCCTCCTCGGGGGTAGCCGCGACAGGAGCCGAAGCAGTGTTCTCGTCCTCGCCGGAGTCGTCTTCGTCGCTTTCGGCCTGGTCGTCGCCCTCGGCAGCGCCTTGCTGGTCCTGCCCGTCACGCTCGCCACCACGCCGGCGACGCCGGCGCCGACGCCGGCGGCGCCCGTCGCGACTCTCCTGGCTTTCGCCCTCGGCAGCGGCGCGCGGCTCAGCCGCGGTCTCACGTTCGGCCCCGCTTTCAATCTCTGCCTCGGCCTCAACCTCGACTTCGACGATGTCCTCGTCCTCGGGCTCGTCGATGATCGCTTCGGCGCGCATGCTGGAGACCGGCACGACGCGGTTCTCGTTGCCGACGAACTCGCCGCGCTCGACCTCGAAATAGCGGGTGCCGAGCAGGGCCGCGTCGGCCGAGACGGTGATCGTGATGTTGAAGCGCTCCTCCAGGTCGCGCAGATGGGCGCGCTTCTGGTTGAGGACATAGAGCGCGACCTCGGGCCGGGTGCGGACCTCGAGATTATGCGAGGCGCTCTTGATCAGCGCCTCTTCGAGGGCGCGCAGGATCTGCAGCGCGATGGAGGGCGTCGAGCGGACGAGGCCGGCGCCGGCGCAATGCGGGCAGGGCACCGAGGAGCTCTCGAGCACGCCGGTGCGGATGCGCTGGCGCGACATCTCCAGCAGGCCGAAGGCGGAGATGCGGCCGACCTGGATGCGGGCCCGGTCGTTCTTCAGGCACTCCTTCAGCTTCTTCTCGACCGCGCGGTTGTTGCGGTTCTCCTCCATGTCGATGAAATCGATCACGATGAGGCCGGCAAGGTCGCGCAGGCGCAGCTGGCGCGAGATTTCCTCGGCCGCTTCGAGATTGGTCTTGAGGGCGGTGTCCTCGATATTGTGCTCGCGGGTCGAGCGCCCGGAGTTGATGTCGATCGCGACCAGCGCCTCGGTCTGGTTGATGACGATATAGCCGCCCGATTTCAGCGTCACCGTGTTCGAGAACATCGCGTCGAGCTGGCTCTCGACGCCGAAGGCGGCGAAGAGCGGGGTCTGCTCGCGATAGGGCTTCACACTCTTGGCATGGCTCGGCATGAGCATGCGCATGAAGTCCTTGGCCTCGCGATAGGCGCTCTCGCCGGCGACGTGAACCTCGTCGATGTCCTTGTTGTAGAGGTCGCGGATCGAGCGCTTGACGAGGTTGCCCTCCTCATAGACCAGCGCCGGAGCGACCGAGCCGAGCGTCAATTCGCGAACGCTCTCCCACATCCGCATCAGATATTCGTAGTCGCGCCTGATCTCCGGCTTGGTGCGGGAGGCGCCGGCGGTGCGCAGGATGATGCCCATCCCCTCCGGCACCTCCAGCTCCTGGGCGATCTCCTTGAGGCGCTTGCGGTCCTCGGCATTGGTGATCTTGCGCGAGATGCCGCCGCCCTTGCCGGTGTTCGGCATCAGCACCGAATAGCGGCCGGCGAGCGAGAGGTAGGTGGTGAGGGCCGCGCCCTTGTTGCCGCGCTCCTCCTTGACGACCTGGACCAGGATGATCTGGCGGCGCTTGATCACCTCTTGGATCTTGTACTGGCGACGCAGATTGCGCGGGCGCTCGGGCATGTCGTCGAGAGCGTCGCCGCCGCCGAGCTGCTCCGGCTCTTCCTGGGCTTCGTCGCCGCTGTTCTCCTCGCCGTCCTCGTCGTCCTGCGACGGGCGGCGCGCTTCAGCCGCTTCGTCTCCATCCTCGGAGGCCGGCGCCTCGGCGGTGGTCTCGAAGGTCAGCGGCGCGGAATTCTCGGCCGCGTCCTCATTGGCGGATTCGGCGATCTCGGGCGCGAAGCTCTCGCCGAAGGCGGGGGCGCCTTCGTTGACCATGGCCGCTTCCTTGCCGTTGGTCTCGACCAGGTCCCCAGGCTGGGCGGCGCCGGCATCGACCTCGGCGCTGACGGTCTCGCCGCTCTCGGCGGCACGCTTGGGCCGGTTGTCGCGGTCGCGGCGGCCGCGGCGGCCACGGCGCTCGCGCTTCTCCTCGTCGCGCTCCTCTTCGCGCTCGGCGCGCGCTTCCTCGGCGAGCAGGGCCTGCCGGTCGGCGACCGGGATCTGGTAGTAGTCCGGATGAATCTCGGAGAAGGCGAGGAAGCCGTGGCGGTTGCCGCCATACTCGACGAAGGCGGCCTGGAGCGAAGGCTCCACCCGCGTCACTTTCGCCAGATAGATATTGCCGCGGAGCGGCTTGCGGCTGGCTGATTCGAAATCAAACTCTTCGATACGCGAGCCGCGAGACACCACGACCCGGGTCTCTTCCGGGTGGGTGGCGTCGATGAGCATCTTGTTGGCCATGGCACAATTCCATTGGCGCGGCGGCCTCGGCAATCCGCCGGGCCGCGGACATGCGTCCACGGCCGCGGGCAGGGGCACCGCGCGTTTGCCGGCTGAAGCCGGCCTGTTGCAGGGAGAGGAGTTCGGTCTGGGACGGACGACGGAAGCGAGTGGCGGAGCGGGCAATCAGCCCGTCGCCACCTGAGAGGTTTCGACGAAACACCGAAAAGGAGAACGGCGTCGTTTGCTCCGACATCTTACCTTTGACCTGCAGCACGCCTCGAACGGGGCGCACCGCGTTGACACGCTCGCGGACAACAAGACCGGCGCCGATTGCTGCCTGGCGCAAGCCCGTCCGCGGACGATTCCGTTGCTGGCTGCCTTCGCGCCGGCCTGGATCGGGATGATCCGGTCGTTCGGCCAGTTCGCAGGGCGTCAGCGGGCCAGGGACCCGGTTTGCGCGCTGCGGTAGCCTTCGCGATGCAACCGTCTCCATTACAGACAGGCGATGCATTTTTGCAAGCGCGTTAACGGTGGGTGATCGGGCAGGCGCGGTTTCCGCTGTCGGTCGGCCGTGGTAACGGGTTGTCAACGATTGGCGACGCTATGGTTAAGTCTTGTTAAGCGTCGAACCAGCGAATCGAGGAGCTTCCTCCTGCTTCACCGGCTTCGCCTCTCCGCAAAGGGCGTCCCGCACCGCATCGCCATGCCGGCCTTGCGGCTTCTCGCATGTGCGGCACTGCTTCTATCGTCACTCTCTCTCGCAGCTGCGAATTCGCCGGCGCGTCTTGCCGCCACCGACCTTCCGGTCGCCACCGACGCGCGGCTCGAGGTCAATGGCGAGAATGTCCGGTTGAGCATGGCGCTGTCGCGGCCGGTGAGCGCGAGCGCCACGGTCATGGCAGGGCCCGATCGCGTCATCGTCGAGCTGCCCTCGATCAACTTCCAGGTCGACCCGAAACAGGGGCGCAAGTCCGCAGGCTTCGTCTCCGGCTTCCGCTACGGCCTGTTCATGGCCGACCGATCCCGCATCATCCTCGATCTCGCCCAGCCAGCCGCGGTAGCGAGCGTCTCGGTCAAGCCGGTGCGCGGCGGCTTCGGCGAGCTGGTCGTCGAGTTGAAGCGGACGAGTCGCGAGGAGTTTGCCGCGCTCGCCCGCGAAGCGACGGCGAAGACGCAGCTGCCGAGTATCCCTGTCGAGCGCAAGGCCGAGGGCGATTCGCGCCGGATCGTGGTGATCGATCCCGGACATGGCGGCATCGACCCCGGCACCCAGGTCGCGGCGATCGCCGAGAAGGCGGTCGTCCTCGCCTTCGGGCTGAAGCTGAAGGAACAGCTCGAGGCGCAGGGGCGCTACCGGGTGATCATGACCCGCTCGGATGACACCTTCATTTCGCTGAACGACCGTGTCCGTATCGCACGCGGCGTCGAGGCCAGCCTCTTCATCTCGATCCACGCCGATTCGCTGGCGCAGGCCCAGGACGTGCGCGGCGCCACCGTCTACACCGGCTCGGAGCGCGCAAGCGATGCCGAGGCGGCGCGGCTGGCGGCCAAGGAAAACCAGGCCGATGCCGTCGCGGGCCTCGACTCGAGCGAGGACGTGCATGATGTCGCGGGCATCCTGATGGATCTCGCCAAGCGCGAGACCCGCAGCTTCTCGACGATCTTCGCGCGAAACCTGGTCGAAAGGCTCGGTGGCTCGGTGAAGATGCACAAGGTGCCGTTGCGTTCGGCAGGTTTTCGCGTATTGACCGCGCCTGACGTGCCGTCGGTGCTGATCGAGCTCGGCTACATGTCGAGCCCGAAGGATGCCGAGCTCCTGAATTCCGAGGGCTGGCGCACGCAGGCTTCCGCGGCCGTCCAGCAGGCGATCGACCAGTATTTCGAGCGCCTGCAAAGCCCCGGCAAGGCCGCGCAAAGCAAGCCTTGACTGTTCGACGGTCGAAGATGGCGATTTGTGGTCGCAAAGCCACGGTTCCGCCATTTCTGCCGTGATATAGGAATGAGTTGAAAATCAGCCGGGCAGGTCGCGACGCCAAAGGGGGAGGGCGCCGATACTGCCGCTAGCCAGGGTCAAAATTCTCGATGCGGTTCATACTGCGCCTTTTCGGATGGGCGTTCGCCGTCGGTACGATCCTGTTCGTGATCGGCGTCGCGGGCGCGGCCGGCGTGATCTGGCACTACTCCAAGGACCTGCCCGATTCGGCGCAGCTGCGGAATTACGAGCCGCCGGTGATGAGCCGCGTCCATGCCGGCGACGGCAGCCTGATCGCCGAGTTCGCGCGCGAACGGCGGCTCTATCTGCCGATCCAGGCGGTGCCGAAGCTGATCATCGACGCCTTCCTCTCGGCCGAGGACAAGAATTTCTACAAGCATTTCGGCGTCGACCCCGAGGGCCTGGCCCGCGCCGCGGTCTCGAACTTCCGCAATCGCGGCTCCGGCCGCCGGCCGCAGGGCGCCTCGACCATCACCCAGCAGGTGGCGAAGAACTTCCTGGTCGGCTCCGAGCAGAGCATCGAGCGCAAGATCCGCGAGGCGCTGATCGCGCTGCGAATCGAGTCGACCTATTCGAAGGACAAGATCCTCGAGCTCTACCTCAACGAGATCTATCTCGGCGCGCCGGCGCCGGGGCAGGGCAGCTACGGCGTCGCCGCTGCGGCGCTGAATTATTTCGGCAAGTCGGTGCATGAGCTCAACGCGCAGGAGGCGGCCTATCTCGCCGCGCTGCCGAAGGCGCCGACCGACCTGCACCCGTTCCGCAACCGCGAGCGCGCGATCGAGCGCCGCAACTACGTGCTCGACCGCATGGCCGAGAACGGTTTCCTCAAGCGGCCGGATGCCGATGCTGCGAAGAAGCAGCCGCTCGGCGTCAACCCGCGCACGGTCTCGCCGAACCAGATCGCCGCCGGCTATTTCGCCGAGGAAATCCGGCGCGAGCTGCAGGACCGCTATGGCGAGAAGAAGCTGCTCGAAGGCGGCCTCTCGGTGCGTGCCACGGTCGATCCCAAGATGCAGCTGATGGCGCGCAAGGCGCTGGTCGACGGTCTCGTGCGCTTCGACGAGGCGCGCGGCTGGCGCGGCGCGATCCAGAAGATCGACGCCGCGAGCCGCGAATGGGGCCTCGCCATCGCCGAGCTGCCGGTGCTCGGCGACGTCAAGCCCTGGCGCCTGGCCGTCGTTCTCGACGCCAGCGGCGACAGCGCTCGCCTCGGCCTGCAGCCTGTCCGCGAAGCCTCGGGCCAGCTCCGTCCGGAGCGCGAGACGGTGACGCTCGGGCCGGACGGCATCCGCTGGACGCGGCGTACACGCGTGTCGCAGGCCGTCTCGCCGGGTGACGTCGTCTATGTCGAGCCGATCGACGGCAAGCCGGGCCAGGTTCGCCTGCGCCAGATGCCCGAGGTCAATGGCGCGATCACCGTGATGGACCCGTTCTCGGGCCGCGTGCTCGCCATGGTCGGCGGCTTCTCGCATGACCAGTCCGAGTTCAACCGCGCGACGCAGGCGCTGCGCCAGCCGGGCTCGTCCTTCAAGCCCTTCGTCTATGCGACCGCGCTCGACAACGGCTACACCCCGTCCAGCATCGTGCTCGACGCGCCGATCGAGGTCGACCAGGGCGGTGGTCTCGGCATGTGGACGCCGAGCAATTACGACGGCAAGTTCACCGGCCCACGCACGCTGCGCTACGGCATCCAGTTCTCGAAGAACCTGATGACGGTGCGCCTCGCCAAGGATGTCGGCATGCCGCTGATCGCGGAGTATGCCCGCCGCTTCGGCATCTATGACGACATGCTGCCGGTGCTCTCGATGTCGCTCGGTGCCGGCGAAACCACGGTCATGCGGATGACTGCGGCCTATTCGATGCTGGCGAACGGCGGCAAGCGCATTCGTCCGACGCTGATCGACCGCATCCAGGACCGCTGGGGCGCGACGATCTTCAAGCACGACCAGCGCACCTGCGAAGGTTGCGAGGCCGAAAAGTGGAGCAACCAGCGTGAGCCGCGCCTGATCGACAATCGCGAGCAGGTCCTCGATCCGTTGACCGCCTACCAGATGGTCTCGATGCTCGAAGGCGTCGTCAATGCCGGCACCGCGACGGTGGTCAAGTCGGTCGGCAAGCCGCTCGCCGGCAAGACCGGCACGACCAACGACGCCAAGGACGTCTGGTTCGTCGGTTTCTCGCCGGACCTCGCCGTCGGCGTCTATATGGGCTTCGACAAGCCGAAGTCGCTCGGCAACTCGGCGACGGCCGGCCAGTACGCCGCGCCGATCTTCCGCGACTTCATGCAGGTCGCGTTGAAGGACAAGCCGGCGACGCCGTTCCGCGTGCCGCCCGGCATCAAGCTGATCCGCGTCGATCCCCGCACCGGCATGCGCGCCGGCGGCGAGGGCGGCATCCTCGAAGCCTTCAAGCCGGGCACGGCGCCGCCGGACAGCTATTCGGTGATCGGCGCTTCGGACGGCACCGGCGGGGCGATGAGCGTCGCGCCGGCGGGCGGGCGCTCGGTCGGCTCGGGTACCGGCGGTCTCTACTGAGCCGCCGGGCCGAGCGCGGTACAGTCGATCTCAAGATCGAAGGGCTTTGGCCAGGACGCGACCGGGACGAAGGTTCTGGCCGGTGGATCGACCGGGAAGAATTGAGCGTAGACCCGGTTGATCGTGTCGTAATGGCCGGCGTTCGCGGCGTAGACCCGGATCATCAGGACGTTTTCGGCACGCGATCCGGCCGCCGTCAGGCAATGCAGCAAAGCCTCCAGACAGGCCTTGGTCTGGGTGGCGATGTCGCCCTCGCGAAGCTTGCCGCTGTCGAGATCCAGCGGCGGCATTCCCGAGACGAAAACCAGACCGCCTCCGGCCGTCACCGGCGACAACGGCACGTTCATATCCCGGAGTGCCGCAGAGAGTACCGGTACTTTGACGATGCGCCGCGCGCTCACCGGTCCTCTCCCATTGCATGTCGCAACGCCGCCCGAGCGAGCAATCGAGTCGAATCGAGTGTCGGCAGCGCGGAATTATCGTCATCGATGATGAGCGGGATTTCGGTGCAGCCGAGAATGACGGCATCGCATCCCTGACTCTTGAAGTCGTCGATGACGCGCTGGAACGTCAGGACTGAATCCCGGCAGAATTTTCCGTAGACCAACTCGTCCATGATGATCCTGCTTGTCAGGTCGCGATCGGCGGCGGACGGCCTGCGGCACTCCAGGCCGATACGGTCGAGGGCCTCAGGGTAGACTTCGCTGTCGACCAGCCACGCCGTCCCGGTGAGGCCGAGGCGACGACAGCCGCGCCGCTGCGCTTCTGCGGCCACGACTTCGGCAATATGCAGCCATGGACGCGGTGAGCGCCCGGCCAACAGCGAAAATGCCTGATGGATCGTGTTGTCGGGGCAGATCAGAAAATCCGCACCGGCGGACGCAAGCTTATGCGCCGAGGCGAGCATAAGGTCGGCAACGCCGACTAAGTCGCCATGATCGAGGTACGCGACATACTCCGCGAGGGAGGGGGTGTGCAGCGATACTTCCGGGTGGGCATGCGGGCCAAGCAACGCTGCTCCTTCTGAGCAGATCGTGCGGTAGCACAGTGCCGCCCCCTCGGCCGAGCAGCCGACAATACCGATATGCAGCGTCATTCTCCGATCTCCAGACTGGCGCCGTCAAAGTGGTGCCTTGTGTTGCATTATATCGAACAACAGTACAATATAATGCTATTGGTGGGATGCCGGTCAAGAGAATCGGCGGAGCCGCCGGTCAAGAGGGTGTGTCTCATGTCGATCGGAGCCGAGAAGGGGCCGCATCACGGCCCGGCAGAGGACGCAACCGGACCGAGCGCGCTTGTCGCACTCGCCGTACGTCGCGAGCGTGAGCGTCTGGGGCTAACGGCAAGCGATTTGGCGAAGCGCGCTGGCCTTTCGAAATCGACGCTGTCGCAGCTCGAGGCCGGCAACGGTAACCCGAGCATCGAGACTCTCTGGGGACTGGCTGGCGTCCTCGGCGTGCCGGTCAGCCGCTTGATCGAACCGCCGCGACAGGGTGTGACCGTGGTGCGCGCCGGGCAGGGAGCGACGGTACGCGCAGAGCAATCGGATTATGCTGCGACGTTGCTCGCGACGTGCCCGCCCGCGGCGCGACGAGACATCTACAGGCTCGTCGTGCAGCCTGGTCAGCCGCATGAATCCCAGCCGCATCGGCCTGGCACGGTCGAGCACCTTCTGCTCTGTCAGGGGCGTGCCCTGGCCGGCCCGATCGGAAGCGCCGTCGAATTGTCCGCGGGCGATTTCATCAGCTACCCGGCCGACGTCCCGCATCTGTTCGCAGCTCGCGAGCCAGATACCAGCGCGATGCTCATCATTGAAACCATCTGAGGGCCAAGCGATGTTGACCGAAGAGCAATCCCATCAGGCCGCCGAGCTGCTTGTCGAAGCGGAGAGGACGCGCCAGCGCATGCCCCAGCTCAGCATGCTCCATCCCGAGATAACGCTCGACGAAGCCTACCGTATCCAATCGTCATATGTGCGCCAACGCCTCGATGGAGGCGCTCGTATCGTCGGACACAAGATCGGCCTGACGTCACGGGCCATGCAGATCGCTGCCGGGATCGCCGAGCCGGACTATGGTTGCATCCTCGATGACCGGCTGTTCCGCGATGGCAGCCAGATCTCCGCGGCGATGTTTCTGGCGCCCAAGATCGAGGTCGAACTCGCCTTCGTCATGGGCGAGGATCTGACCGGGCCGGGATGCGCGGTTCACGATGTGCTGCGTGCGACCGAGTTCGTCATGCCGGCGCTCGAGATCATAGATTTTCGCACGGAGGCGCCACTCGTCGTGACTGATACGATCGCCGACAATGCCGCATTCGGTGCACTCGTAACCGGCGGGAGGATCGTGCGGCCATATGAGGCCGACCTGCGCTGGATCGGTGCTACGCTGTCGCGCAATGGCGTGATCGAGGAATCGGGCGTGTCGGCGGCGATTATGGGACATCCCGCAGCTGGCATCGCTTGGCTCGCCAACAAGCTTGCAGCTCACGGCGTCACGCTCCGACGGGGCGAGATCGTGCTCTGCGGCTCCTTCACGCGCGCCGTCGACGTGGTGGCCGGCGATGTCTTCCACGCCGATTTCGGCCGACTCGGCGCAATCGGAGTTTCGTTCGCCTGAAGCTTGCTCCGCCGGTTACCGTCGACGATTGAGCATTTACAGCTGGCATCATCCCCCCTATCTCCAGCTGCCAACAGCGACCGAAAGCGGACAACGCGAACCAATCATGCGACCCGAAATCCAGACGCAACTCGACAACGCCAAGCAGTCGATCGGACTGCTGAGGAGGCATCTTTGACTGGGATGTCGCACAACGACGCCTGGCGGAGCTGAACGCGCTCTCCGAAGGCCCCGATTTCTGGAACGACGCGGAAGCCGCGCAGAAGCTGATGCGCGAGCGTACCCAGCTCGAGACGCAGATCGAGGGCATCACGCGGCTCGAGCGTGAGGTCGAGGATGCGCTGACCCTGATCGAGCTCGGCGAGATGGAAGACGACGCGGCCACGATCGCCGAGGGCGAAGCTGCGATCAGGACGGTCGAGGTCGAGGCTGGCCGGCTGCAGGTCGAATCGCTGCTCTCCGGCGAAGCCGACATGCTCGACACCTATGTCGAAATCCACCCCGGCGCCGGTGGTACCGAGAGCCAGGACTGGGCCGAGATGCTGCTGCGCATGTATCGGCGCTGGGGCGAGCGGCGAAAGTTCAAGGTCGACATGCTGGAATACCAGGACGGCGACCAGGCCGGCATCAAATCGGCCACGCTGCAGTTCAAGGGCCATAACGCCTATGGCTGGCTGAAGACGGAGTCGGGCGTGCATCGGCTGGTGCGCATCTCGCCGTTCGACTCCAATGCGCGGCGACAGACGTCCTTTGCGTCGGTCTGGGTCTACCCAGTCGTCGATGACCGCATCGTCATCGACATCAAGGAATCCGACTGCCGCATCGACACCTACCGGGCCCAGGGTGCCGGCGGCCAGCACATCAACACCACCGATTCGGCGGTGCGCATCACCCATATCCCGACCGGTATCGTGGCGGCCTGCCAGCAGGAGCGTTCGCAGCACAAGAACCGGGCCAAGGCCTGGGACATGCTGCGCGCGCGCCTCTACGAGGCGGAGCTGAAGAAGCGCGAGGAGAAGGCCAACGCCGAGCAGGCTTCCAAGACCGATATCGGCTGGGGCCACCAGATCCGCTCCTATGTGCTGCAGCCCTATCAGCTGGTGAAGGACCTGCGCACGGGCGTGACCTCGACGGCGCCCTCCGATGTGCTCGACGGCGATCTTGACCCGTTCATGGAAGCGTCGCTGGCGCAGCGTGTCTACGGCACGAGCGTCGAAGTCGAAGACATCGACTGAGAGCGGGCTCGCTTCGACTGGCTTATCGAATCAAAACAACCGGTTGCAGGTCAATGCTGCAGCCGGTTGTCAGGAGTTGCGCTCGTCGGTCGCGGACTGTCAGAGCTGCCCGGCCAGCTTGTCGCCGGCACGCAGGAAACGATTCGGATCGGCAGGCTCGCCATCGATGCGTGTCTCGTAGTGCAGATGAGGGCCCGTCGAGCGGCCGGTGGAGCCGACGCGGCCGACCAGCGTGCCGGCCGTCACCATCTGCCCCTCGCTGACCAGGATCGCCGACATGTGGGCATAGCGGGTGCTGAGGCCGCCGGCATGCTCGATCTCGACCAAATTGCCGTAACCGCCGGAATACTCGGCCGTCACGACCTTGCCCGGGCCGGTCGCGCGTACCGGCGAGCCGTGCTCGGCACGCAGGTCCATGCCGGTGTGCAGGGCCGCGCCACGCGTGAAGGGATCGGCGCGATAGCCGTAATTGGAGCTCAGCTCGAGTTCTCCCGCGAGCGGCCGGCGCAGCGGCAGCTGCTCGACGAGGCCGCGGAGGCGGAAGACGGTCGCGATACGCGGCTGCAGCGAACTCAGGGTTGCCTCAAACGGCCCCGCTGACGGATCGAGATTGACCGGGACCAAGGGGCCACCGACGCCCTTCGGGGCCTGGACGGCGACAGCGAGCTTGTCGGTGTCCAGGCGGGTTTCGGCAAGGGCGCTGCGCAGCGTCTTCTGGGTATCGCCGAGATTCCTGTCGAGTTCGCGCAAGGCTGCGAGTTGCGTGACCGAGCTGCGCTCGATCGACTGGTCGAGCTGGGTCAAGGCCTCGGCGACGCGCTTGGCCGGCGCGACCGGCGCTTCGGCCTCGCCCGACTGCCAGGGCGCCGGGCGGTCGTCGGCGCCGCGCAGCGGCAGGGTCTCCGGCGCCGGAGTCGGCTTGCCCGGGGCGAAGGGCGCGAAGCTGGTGACGCCGGAGGCGCGGACCGGTTCCTCGGGCTTGATCATGCGCTGGCGCAGCGGGTTCTTGGCCGCCTGCGACACACCGATCCCTGCCGATTGCAGGCTTTCGGCGACAGCGCTGACCAGAGATTGTCGCGATTCGAGCTCGGCCTGGCGCGCGGCGATCTCGCCGACGCGGGCCTCGACGCCGTCCTGGTCAAGCAAGGCGCGGCTGGCGAGCCGGTCGACATCGGCGCGCAGGGCGGCGATCCGATCCTCATAGGCGTATTGGCGGGAGGTCTCGCGGCTGATCAGCCGCGCGGCGAGGTCGTCCTTGCGCAGGATGTACCAGCTCGTCGCGCCGCTCCAGGCAGTGGTCAGCGCCAGGAGGCTGAGACCGAGCACCGCGGTCGAGCGGCGAACGGTGAAGCTGCGGCGGGCAAGAATGCCAGTCACTGCAAGCTCGTGGCCGGCGGCCTGAGCACGGGAATCCAAGGAGGTCATACGCAAAACCGGGAGTGACGCTGCGATAGGATGATTAGACCTCGTTAGGGTTAACCAATCGCAAATCGCAGCGGGTTTTGCGGATCTCCGCGAGCCGGCCTCAGAGCTCCCGGGCGGCCGCGAGCACGGCCTCGGCATGGCCCTTGACCCGGACCTTGGCCCAGACGCGGACGATCTTGCCTGCCTCGTCGATCAGGAAGGTGCTGCGCTCCACGCCCATATAGTGGCGGCCATACATCTGCTTCTCGACCCACAGGCCGTAGGCTTCGATCGCCTGGCGTTCCTCGTCGGAGACCAACGTCAGCTTCAGGTCGTATTTCTGCTTGAACTTGTCGTGGCTCTTCACCGAATCCGGCGAGATGCCGATGACGGTTGTGCCGGCGGCGGCGAAATCGTCCAGCAGCGCGTTGAAGGACAGCGCCTCGTTGGTGCAGCTCGTCGTGTTGTCCTCCGGATAAGCATAGAGCACGACCTTGCCACCACGCAGGCTGGACAGCGTCAGCGAGCCGCCACCATCTGTCGGCAAGGTGAAGTCGGGGGCCTGGATGCCTTCGCTCAATGCCATCTTCGCCTTCCTTTGGTCGCGATCACATGTAACGGCCGGTAGAGCGGTACGCCGCAAGCCGGCTTAGATCACAAACCGGACCCGCTGGGAACGAATCAGCTAGCCTGCCGTTGCTGTACCGCTCCCGGGATCAGGCGCATCATGCGAATGGCTCGGCGGCCCTCGCACCAGCCATCGCATCGATCCGCACGATTCGACCAACAAGACAAGAAGCGATTCGTTGAGCAAGGACAGCAAGATCGACGCGGCCCCAGCACCCGCCAGGACCTCCGAGGCGGAGTGCCAGGAGGTCGCTGCCGTAACCAGGCGCGCCTGGCGTGGGATCGTCGTGGTCGCGGCTGCGGTCTGCATGGCCATGGTGGCCCTAGGGCTCGGCGGCGTCGCCTTGCTGGTGACCGGCGTCGTTCCTCTGCCGGGACTGGAGGGGCGGATCTCGGCAGCGATAGAGGAGCGGCTCGGCCCGAACTGGAAGGTCGAAGCGGGGAATGCCGAGCTCGACCGCGTCGATGGCCGCTCGCGCCTGCGGGTCCGCGAAGTCTCGTTCCGGCATGCCGGCGGCGCATCGTTCCGGGCGCCCGAGGCGGTGCTGGGCTATGAGCCGATGGCGCTCCTGCGCGGCGATATCCGCCTGGTCTCGCTCGACCTGCGCGGCGTCAACATCCGGCTCGGCGTGAGGCAGGACGGCTCGCTGCTGCTGGAGCAGGACGCCCAGCCGGAGCAGTCTCCGAAGGCGCCGGTTGCAGGCGACCCCGTCGATTGGGACGCTTTTGCCGGGGCGATGAACGCGATCGGCGCGCTGGTCTCTAATGAGGGGCTGCTCGGCTCGCTCGAGGTCGCCGGCATCGGCGGGGCGCGGGTGACGCTGATCGACCCGGCCGGACGGCAACGCTCCGGCCTGGAGGATGTGGACATCAAGCTCGAGCGGTTCGGCGGCGGCCAGGCCCGGCTGTCGATGAAGGGGCGGATCGGTCCGCGCTGGAAGGAGCTGGCGATCGACCTTGCGAGCGCGCCGGACGGGACGCGCAGCGCGACCATCGAGATCCAGCGCTTCGAACCGGCGGAGGCGGTAGCGCTGGCCTTCGGCAACGCCATGGTCGCTCTCGATGGCCTGGCGCTCAGTGGCAAGATCTCGATGACCCAGACCGGCGGCGGCGAACGCAGGATCGCCGCAGGGCTCTCCGTCGCGCCGGGGGTGGTCAAGGTCCCCAATGCCGGGTTCGCCCCGGTCGAGATCCAGGGCGCCAAGCTCGACTTCACCAGCGAGGACGGCCTCAAGACGGTCAAGATCGCGACCGCCCAGCTCCAGGCTGGCGAGACCAGGCTCGCCAGCCGCGGCGAGGCGCGCAACGAGAGCGGCATCTGGCGTTTGGCGCTTGAGGGTGCCGGGCAGGTCGCCGGCATCGACAAGGATCCCGCTGTCGTCATTTCGACCTTGCATACGCAGCTGGAGGTCGACCCCGGCGCGGGTGAGATCAGAATGGGCCAGCTCTCGTTCAAGGGGCCGCTGATCAACGCCGAAGGCTCGGGCATGGCGCGCCGGCGCGACGACAAGAATTCGCATCGCTTCCAGATCAGGGCCGTCGATACCGACATGCGCGCGGCGCTCGCCGTCTGGCCGGCCGTGACCTCGCCCGGGCTGCATGGGGCGCTGGTCGAGATGGTGAAGAGCGGGCGGGTCGAGGAGATCGACGTCAGGCTGGCGATGTCACCGGAGGCGAACGCCCGGCTGGCGGACGGCAAAGGCATGGATGACGACGCCGTCGCCGTGAGCCTCAAGGCCTCGCAGGTCAGTTTCCTGCCCAATCCCGGCTTGCCGCTCCTCACCGATGCCCGTGTCGTCGGCTCGACGACCGGCCGCACCGTCGATCTCACGATCTTGCAGGCCACGGCTGAGGTCGGCGAGGGCCGCAAGCTCCAGCTCGGCGAAGGCACCTTCGCCATGTCCGACACCTGGGCGGACCGGCCGCAGGCGCGGATCGGCTTCAAGTCGACAGGCCCGGCCGATGCGCTGGTCGCGCTCCTCAATTTCCCGTCGCTGCGCGAATTCTCGCCGCTCAAGATCGAGCCGGGTGCGCTGCGCGGCTCGATCGATCTCACCAACCAGCTCTCGCTGCCGCTGGTCAACGATCTGACGTTCAATGACGTGCTGATTCGCAGCACTGGCACGCTTTCGAACGTCGCCTCCGACAATCTGCTCGGTGGCGAAAAGCTCGAGGGCGCCAATCTGGCGCTGAACTACGACCGCGGCCAGCTCGCGATCAAGGGCGAAGGCAGGGTCGGCGGCGACAGGGCGCCGATCGAGCTGAGGCAGAATGCAAAGGGCCAAGGCGAGGCGACCGTTTCGCTCAATCTCGACAGTGCCGCGCTGAAGCGGCGTGGCCTCGGCCCCGAGACTGGCCTCAGCGGGGCGATGCAGGTCAAGGTCGTGAAACCGCTCGGCAAGAGCCCCGAGGCGCCGCCGCGCATCGAGGTCGACCTGACCAAGGCGGCGATCGACACCGGCGTGCCCGGCATCAGCAAGCCGGCCGGCCGCGCAGGCAAGGCAGTCTTCACCTATGTCGTCGACGATGACGGTCCGGATCTGGAGGATCTGACGATCGAGAGCGCGCCGCTCCTGGCCAAGGGGCGAATCTCGCTGACCAGGCAGAACGCGTTCGAGAGCGCGAGCTTCTTGCAATTGCGCCTGTCGCCGGGCGACAACCTGACCAAGGTCGAGATCGGCCGCGATGGCGGCCTGACCAAGCTCTCGGTGCGCGGGGCGGTGCTCGATGCCCGGCCCTTCATCCGCGAGCTGTTCGATGCGCCTGCCGCCCCCTCCAGAAGCGGCGCACGCGGCGGCCAGAACGCCGCGTCCGGCCCCGATTTCGACCTCGATCTCGATGTGCCAATCCTGACCGGCTTCAACAGCGAGGCGCTCGGCAATTCGCAGCTCAAACTCTCGCGCCGGAACGGTGCCGTCCGCTCGATCGCTTATCAGGGCCGGATCGGCAAGGCAGACCTTTCGATCAAGCAGGTCAGGCAGGGTGAGGGGCCGGGTTCGATCGTGGTGCAGTCGGAGAACGGCGGCGCCACCTTGCGCTTCCTCGACCTCTATCGTCGTGCCTATGGCGGCGACCTCGTGCTGCAGATCGGGGCCGCCGAGGGGCGCCAGCCGGGCGAGCTGCTCCTGCGCAACTTCACGGTGCGGGACGAGCCGGCCCTGCGCCGCGTCGTCGGCCCGCCGGGCTCTCAGGCGCCGGGCGCGCTCGACAGCACTGGCGCACCAGCCCCGCGCATCGATGCGAGCGATGTCGCCTTCACCAAACTGCGCGCCGAGTTCGTGCGCAGCGCCAGCCGGATCGACATCAACGACGCGGTGCTCTGGGGCCAGCAGGTCGGCTTCACGATCCAGGGAAATGTCGATTATGGGCGCGACCGCGTCGATATCGGCGGCACTTTCGTGCCCGGCTATGCTTTCAACAACGCCTTCGCTCAGGTGCCTGTGGTCGGCATGATCCTTGGTGGTGGGCAGTATGGCGGGCTATTCGCAGTCAACTTCCGCGTCTCGGGCTCTGCCAGCCAGCCGACCATGACGGTGAACCCGCTCTCGGCCATTGCGCCCGGTATCCTACGCCGCTTCGTCGACCCGCTCGGCGGCGGACCGGTGGGGCAAGGGCGACCCGGCGGCAACGCTACCGTGCCAGGAACTCCGGAGCGCTAGAATAGGCGCTCGGTTCGCGATGTGAACCGAGAGCTCCAGCTCGCATTTGCCAAGTGTAGCGGTCACACCGGCCGCAACAGGACGTGCTTTTTCTTGCCGAAAGAGAGCTTGACCGCGCCGTCGACCAGATCGGCCGGCGTCAGCGTCGCGCGCTCGTCCGAGACCTGCGCATCGTTGACGCGCAGGCCGCCGGCCTTGATCTGGCGGCGGGCCTCGCCGGTCGAGGGCACGAGACCGGCGCTGACGAAAGCGCTGAGCACGCCGAGGCCGGCGTTCAGCTCGGCTGCCGGTACCTGGACGCTCGGCAGGTCCTGGGCGGCTCCGCCTTCCTCGAAGGTCTTGCGGGCGGTCTCGGCCGCCGCCTCGGCCGCCTCGCGGCCGTGCAGCAGCGCGGTGGCCTCGGTCGCCAGCACCTTCTTGGCCTCGTTGATCTCCGAGCCGCCGAGCGCGGCAAGCCTGGCGATCTCGGACAGCGGCAGGCGTGTGAACACCTTGAGGAAGCGGCCGACATCGGCGTCCTCGGTGTTGCGGAAATACTGCCAGAACTCATAGGGGCTGAAGAGGTCGCCATTGAGCCAGACGGCGCCGCTGGCGGTCTTGCCCATCTTGGCGCCCGACGAGGTCGTCAGCAGCGGCGTCGTCAGCGCGAAGAGCTGCTTGCCCTCCATGCGGTGCGAGAGGTCGACGCCGTTGATGATGTTGCCCCACTGATCGGAACCGCCCATCTGCAGGCGGCAATCATAGCGGCGGCTGAGCTCGACGAAGTCGTAGCCCTGCATGATCATGTAGTTGAATTCGAGGAAGGACAGCGACTGCTCGCGATCGAGCCGCAGCTTCACCGAGTCGAAGGAGAGCATGCGATTGACCGAGAAGTGCCGGCCGACATCGCGCAGGAACTCGACATAGTTGAGCTTGAGCAGCCAGTCGGCGTTGTTGACCATCAGCGCGTCGGTCGGGCCGTCGCCATAGCGCAGGATGCGCGAGTAGACCTTCTTGATGCTTTCGATATTGGCGTTGATCTCCTCGATCGAGAGCAGCTTGCGCTGGTCGTCGCGGAAGGACGGGTCGCCGACCATCGAGGTGCCGCCGCCCATCAGCGTGATCGGCCGATGCCCGGTCTCCTGGAACCAGTAGAGCATGGTGACCGAGATCAGGTTGCCGATATGCAGGCTGGTCGCGGTCGCGTCATAGCCGACATAGGCCGTCTGCGGCCCCTGCAGGCAGAGCTTGTCCAGCTCCTCAGGATTGGAGATCTGGTGGATCAGGCCGCGCTCGTCGAGCACGCGGAGGAAATCGGACTTGAAGGCGTTCATGACGGGACTCGATGGTTTGGCGGTTCTCGCGTCATGGTCGGGCTTGTCCCGACCATCCACGTCTTCTCTGGTCGCAGGCAGTGTGCAAGACATGGATGCTCGCCACGAGGGCGAGCATGACGGCGTTGGCGCTCAGGCCTTTTCCTGCTCGCTCTTGAGGATCTCGGGGCCGACCTTGCGGTCGAGATAGACGCCGACCTGTTCCATCAGCTGGTCGACGCGGCCGTCGAAGAAGTGGTTGGCGCCCTCGACCACGGCATGCTCGATCTGGATGCCCTTCTGGGTCTTCACCTTCTCGATCACCGCCATCACCTCCTTCACCGGGGCGACGCGATCTTCCGAACCATGCACAAACAGGCCGGAGGACGGGCAGGGCGCGAGGAAGGAGAAGTCGTAGCGGTTGGCCATCGCGGCGATCGAGAGGAAGCCCTCGATCTCAGGACGGCGCATCAGGAGCTGCATGCCGATCCAGGCGCCGAAGGAGACGCCGGTGATCCAGCAGCTCTTGGCCTCGGGGTTCAGGGCCTGCATCCAGTCCAGCGCGGCTGCGGCATCCGAAAGCTCGCCGGCGCCGTGGTCGAACTGGCCCTGGCTGCGGCCGACGCCGCGGAAATTGAAGCGCAGCGCCGAGAAGCCGCGGTTCACGAAGGTGTAGAACAGGTTGTAGACGATCTGGTTGTTCATCGTCCCGCCGAATTGCGGGTGCGGATGCAGGATGATCGCCAGCGGCGCGCCGCGCTTCTTGGCGGGCTGGTACCGCCCCTCGATCCGGCCGGCCGGTCCGTTGAAAATCACCTCTGGCATCACATCTCGCCTTTTGTCGGGCGAGGCACGCAGGCAGCGGGCTGAAAAGCGGCTTTGCTGCCGCCGAAAAGCCTGCCTACCCTTGACGACCCCGCCGCTCGCGCCCTACATCAAGCGCTTAGAATGGTTCTAACAGCCGTGAACAGAACCGGAACGTGCGAGCAAGGTCTGCTTGCGGTTCCGGTTCATCGCGGCTCGGACGGGCGGCTATAGCACGGCGCGGGGGTGCGATTTCAAGCATTTCGTGCCGCGTGTTCGGGCAAACCCGCCAGAGCGGAGCATGAGCGCAGGTGTTCGCGACGACCCGCAGCTATCTCGACCACAACGCCACGACGCCGGTTCGCCCCGTCGTGGCCGAGGCGATGCTGCGGGCCTTGCAGATGCCGGGCAACCCGTCTTCCGTCCACAATGAGGGCCGAGCGGCCCGCGGCGCGATCGAAAAGGCGCGCGAACAGGTTGCGGCGCTTTGCAGCGCCAAGGCGAGCAATGTCGTCTTCACCAGCGGCGGCACCGAGGCCAACGCGACGATCCTGTCGCCCGGCCTCAGCGATTGCAGCGGCGCGCGCGATTGCGTGCGGGCGCCGGTGACGCTGCTGCTCTCCAGCGCCAGCGAGCATCCTTGCGTGCGGGACGGTCATCGTTTCCCGATCGGCCAGGCCGAGACGATCCCGGTCGATGGCGATGGGCTCGTCGATCTCGGCTGGCTGGATGAGCGGCTGTCCCGTTTCGCGGCGGAACGGCCGGACGAGCGTGCGCTGGTCTCCGTCCATCTCGCCAACAACGAGACGGGCGTGCTGCAGCCGATCACCGAGATCGTCGCCATCGCCAGGCGCCATGGCGCGCTCGTACACTCGGACGCAGTCCAGGCCGCCGGCAAGATCGCCATCGATATCAATGCTTTGGGCGTCGATGCTCTGACGCTGTCCGCCCACAAGATCGGTGGCCCCAAGGGCGTCGGCGCGATCGTGTTCCGCACCGGCGCACTCGAACTCGTCGACAAGCCCCTGCGCGGCGGCGGCCAGGAGCGCGGCTGGCGCGCCGGCACCGAGAACATGCCGGGCATCGTCGGCTTTGGCGTCGCGGCGGAAGAGGCGAGCAAGGCGCTCGCCGGGGAAGCGGCACGTCTGACGGCGCTGCGTGACCAGCTGGAGGCACGGCTGATACTGCTCGCGCCCGATACGGCAATCTTCGGCGCTAAGGCTCCGCGCCTGCCCAACACGTCCGCCTTCGCCACGCCCGGCATCAAGGCCGAAACGGCGCTGATCATGCTCGATCTTTCCGGCGTCGCCCTGTCCTCGGGCTCGGCCTGTTCCTCCGGCAAGGTCAGGCGCTCGCACGTGCTGACGGCCATGGGCGTCGACCCTGTCATGAGCGAAGGGGCCTTGCGCGCCTCGCTCGGATGGACCACCTGCGAGGCGGACATCGACCAATTCATCGCGGCCTATGCCAAGGCGCTGGCCGCGAACCCGAACCGGAAGGTTCAGGCAGCCGCCTGAGGCCTTGCGCAAGACCAAGACCGAACCGGCGGGCCTTGAACCCGCGACAGGAGTGTAGACATGGCAGCGGTCCAGGAGACCATCGATCAGGTCAAGTCGATCGACGTGACCGAGTACAAATACGGCTTCGTCACCGAGATCGAGGTCGACAAGCCGGCCAAAGGCCTGACCGAGGACACGGTCCGCTACATCTCGGCCCGCAAGGGCGAGCCGGAATGGATGCTGGAATGGCGGCTCGATGCTTTCCGCCGCTGGAAGACCATGACCGAGCCGACCTGGTCGCGCGTCAACTATCCGCCGATCAATTACCAGGACATCTATTATTACGCCGCGCCGAAGAAGGGTGCCGATCCGAAGTCGCTCGACGAGGTCGATCCGGCGATCCTGGAGACCTACAAGAAGCTCGGTATCCCGCTGCGCGAGCAGGAGATCCTGGCCGGTGTCGCGCCGGAGAACCGCGTCGCGGTCGATGCCGTGTTCGACTCGGTTTCGGTCGTCACGACCTTCAAGAAGGAGCTGGCGGAGGCCGGCGTGATCTTCTGTTCGATCTCGGATGCGATCAAGGAGCATCCCGAGCTGGTGAAGAAGTACCTCGCCACCGTCGTGCCGGTGACCGACAATTACTTTGCAACGCTGAACTGCGCGGTCTTCACCGACGGCTCCTTCGTCTACATCCCCAAGGGCGTGCGCTGCCCGATGGAGCTGTCGACCTACTTTCGCATCAACGAGCAGAACACCGGCCAGTTCGAGCGCACGTTGATCATCGCCGACGAGGGCTCCTATGTGAGCTATCTCGAAGGCTGCACGGCGCCCAAGCGCGACGAGAACCAGCTGCATGCGGCGGTGGTCGAGCTGATCGCGCTCGACGATGCCGAGATCAAGTACTCGACCGTCCAGAACTGGTACCCCGGCGATGCCGAAGGCAAGGGTGGCATCTACAACTTCGTGACCAAGCGCGGCGATTGCCGCGGCAGGAACTCGAAAATCTCATGGACGCAGGTCGAGACCGGCTCGGCGATCACCTGGAAGTACCCGTCCTGCATCCTGCGCGGCGACGGCTCGCGCGGCGAGTTCTACTCGATCGCGGTGTCGAACGGGGCTCAGCAGGTCGATAGCGGCACCAAGATGCTGCATCTCGGCAAGAACACGACCTCGAAGATCATCGCCAAGGGCATCGCCGCCGGAAAGTCGGACTCGACCTATCGCGGCATGGTCTCGGCCCATCGCAAGGCGACCGGCGCGCGCAACTTCACCAATTGCGACTCGCTGCTGATCGGCGACCAGTGCGGCGCGCACACCATCCCCTACATCGAGGCCAAGACCGCGACCGCGATCTTCGAGCACGAGGCGACCACGTCGAAGATCGGCGAGGACCAGATGTTCTACTGCCAGCAGCGCGGCCTCTCCGAGGAGGAGGCGGTGGCGCTGATCGTCAACGGCTTCGTCAAGGAGGTGCTGCAGCAGCTCCCGATGGAGTTCGCCGTCGAGGCGCAGAAGCTGATCACGATCTCGCTGGAAGGCTCGGTCGGCTGAGCCCGTCATGGTCGGGCTTGTCCCGACCATCCACGCCTTTTGTTTGCAATGCGCGCGTCGCGGACGCTCGGCACAAGGCCGAGCCTGACGTGGCAGGAAATCGGAACTGAACGATGCTCGAAATTCGCAATCTCACCGTCAAGATCGCCGACGAGGACAAGCAGATCCTCAATGGTCTCAACCTCACGGTGAACGCAGGCGAAGTCGCCGCGATCATGGGGCCGAACGGCTCCGGCAAGTCGACGCTGAGCTATGTCATCGCCGGCAAGGAGGACTACGAGGTCCTCGACGGCGAGATCCTGCTCAATGGCGAGAACCTGCTGGAGATGGAGGCCGATGCCCGCGCCGCCGCCGGCATCTTCCTGGCCTTCCAGTACCCGCTGGAGATTCCCGGCGTCGCCACCATGACCTTCCTCAAGGCGGCGATGAACGCGCAGCGCAAGGCGCGCGGCGAGGCCGAGCTGCTGACGCCGGACTTCATCAAGCAGGTGAACGCTGCCGCCGACAAGCTCGGCATCAACCGGGACATGCTGCGCCGGCCGCTCAATGTCGGCTTCTCGGGTGGCGAGAAGAAGCGCATGGAGATCCTGCAGATGGCGCTGCTGGCGCCGTCGATGTGCATCCTCGACGAGACCGATTCCGGCCTCGACATCGACGCGCTGCGCATCGTCGCCGACGGGGTGAACGCGCTGCGCGCCCAGAACCGCGGCTTCCTCGTCATCACCCACTATCAGCGCCTGCTCGACCATATCGTGCCCGACACCGTCCACGTGATGTCGAAGGGCCGGATCGTCAGGACCGGCGGCAAGGAGCTGGCGCTCGAGCTCGAGAAGAGCGGCTACGCCGCCTATGGCGAGGCGGCGTGATGGCGATCATCACCCCGCTCAAGACCGCGGCCGAGCAGCAGCTCGTCGAGCAGTTCGCCAGCGTCAAGGCCGAGCTGCCGGGCGCCGGCGCGATGCGCAAGGTGCGTGAGGATGCCTTCGCCGGCTTCGAGGCCAAGGGCCTGCCGCATCGCCGGCTCGAATCCTGGCGCTATACCGATCTGCGCGCGCTCTGGCGCGAGGCGAAGCCGCTGGCGCGCCGCCCGACCCGGCCGCAGGCGATCGCCGACCGGCTGGCGCTGCAGACCATCGCCGGCCGGCGCTTCGTCACAATCGACGGCGTGTTCAGCGCTGCCGATTCCGATCTGCAGGGCCTGCCTGCCGGCATCACGGCGCGCAGCCTTGCCGAGGCGCTGACCGAGAGCCCGGAGGAGATCGCCGCGGCCTTCACGGCGCCGGAGGTGGCACGCGACGACAGCGCCCTGATGCTGAACGCCGCTTTCGCCCAGGACGGCGTCGTGATCGACGTGGCCGATGGCACCGAGCTCGATCAGCCGATCGTTCTCCTGGCGCTCGGTACCGGTGCGAGCGAAGCCTCGATCGTCTCGCGCTCGCTGGTCAGGATCGGCGCCGGCGCCAAGGTCACCGTGGTCGAGCTGCAGGAAAGCGTCGGCCCGGCGCCGGTCCAGGTCAACCATGCGACCTCCTTCGTCATCGGCGAGGGCGCAGAGGTCGAGCATGTGCGCATGGTCTCGCGCCAGCGCGCCGAGACCGTGCAGGTGCAGTCGTTGCTGGTCGAGCTAGGCGGCCATGCCGCTTTCGATTCCGTCGCGGTCGCCGTGAACTGTGGCGTGCTGCGCCAGCAGAGCTTCCTGCGCTATGGCGGCGAGCACAGCCGCGCGGCGCTGCGCGGCATCAACCTGCTGCGCAAGCAGGAGCACTCCGACGTCACGCTGGTGATGGACCATGCGGCGGCCCATGGCGAGAGCCGCGAGCTGTTCAAGACCATCGCCGAGGGCGAAGGCACCGGCGTCTTCCAGGGCAAGGTCATCGTCCGCCAGCATTCGCAGAAGGTCGACGGCAGCATGAAGAGCCATGCGCTGCTGCTGAACGACGGCGCCACCATGTTCAACAAGCCGGAGCTCGAGATCTTCGCAGATGACGTGGTCTGCGGCCATGGCGCGACCGTGGCGCAGGTCGACGCGGAGCAGCTCTTCTACCTGATGGCGCGCGGCCTGCCGCGGCCGCAGGCCGAGGCGCTGGTGCTTGCCGCCTTCGTCGGCGAGGTCTCCGACATGGTCGGCGACGAGGGCGTTCGCGAGATCGTCGGCCGCGAGATCGATTGCTGGCTCGGCCAGCGCGAAGGTGCACCCAAGCCCGGAGCCGCCTGATGCCTTACGTCAACCTGCAGATGACCAAGGGCGCGACCCGCGCGCAAAAGGCCGAGATCGTCAAGGAGTTCACGCAGACGCTGGTCCGCGTGCTCGGCAAGAACCCGCAGGCCACCCATATCGTGATCCAGGAGATCGAGCGCGAGGATTGGGGCCATGCCGGGATCCTTGTTGCCGATCGGCCCACAGAGCCCGCCGGAAAGGCCTGAGATGAACGCGATCGCGAAGCCCTACGACGTCGAGACGATCCGCAAGGACTTCGCGATCCTCTCGCGCGAGGTCTATGGCAAGAAGCTGGTCTATCTCGACAATGCCGCCTCGGCGCAGAAGCCCGAAGCGGTGATCGAGGCGATGACGCGGCTGATGCGCGAGGATTACTCCAACGTCCATCGCGGCCTGCACTATCTCGCCAACGCTTCGACCGAGGCCTATGAGGCGGCGCGCGAGAGCGCCCGGCGCTTCCTCAACGCCGCCCATATCGAGGAAGTGCTGTTCACCCGCTCCTCGACCGGGGCGCTGAACACGGTCGCCTCCTCGCTCGGGCAATATCTCAAGATCCAGGATGGCGACGAGATCATCCTCTCGATCCTGGAGCACCATTCCAACATCGTGCCCTGGCACTATTGGCGCGAGCGCCACGGCGCCGTGATCAAGTGGGCGCCGGTCGACGAGGACGGCAATTTCCTCATCGAGGAATTCGAGAAGCTGATCACGCCGCGCACCAAGGTGGTGTCGCTGACGCATATGTCGAACGCGATTGGCACCATCGTCCCCATCGCCGAGGTCGCGAAGATCTGCCAGGCCTATCGCATCCCGCTGGTCGTCGACGGCTCGCAGGGCGCGGTTCACCTGCCGGTCGACGTGCAGGCGCTCGGCTGCGACTTCTACGCCTTCACCGGCCACAAGACCTATGGACCGACCGGCTCCGGCATTCTCTGGGGCAAGCGCGAATGGCTGGAAAAGCTGCCGCCCTATGAAGGCGGCGGCGAGATGATCGCGACCGTGAGCGAGGATGCGATCACCTATAACGATCCGCCGCATCGTTTCGAGGCGGGCACGCCGGCGATCGTCGAGGCGGTCGGCCTGGGTGCGGCGCTCGATTATATGATGGCGCTGGGACGCGAGAACATCGCCGCGCATGAGGCCAGGCTCAACGCCTATGCGATGGAGCGGCTCGGGCAGATGAACTCGATCCGCATCTTCGGCAAGGCGAAGGAGAAGGGCGCGATCATCGCCTTCGAGCTCGCCGGCGCCCATGCTCATGACGTGGCGACGGTGATCGACCGGGCCGGCGTCGCGGTTCGGGCCGGCACGCATTGCGCCATGCCGCTGCTCGCGCGCTATGGCGTGACCTCGACCTGCCGTGCGTCCTTCGGCCTCTACAATACGCTGGAGGAAGTCGATATATTGGTGGAAGCCCTGCGCAAGGCGGAAGAGCTGTTCTCATGATGCTCCGCCGGGCTGCCAAGCCAGCCTTGCGCCGAATGGAAGTTTTGCGATGACCGAGACCGTTGCCGAAGAGTTCAAGCCGAACGCACCGACCATGGGCGCAAGCTCCGGCCTGCCGCCGGAGGAGATCGACAGGCTGACCGACGACATCGTCGCGGCGCTGAAGACCGTCTATGACCCGGAGATCCCGTCCGACATCTATGAACTCGGCCTGATCTACCGTGTCGACATCGCCGACGACCGGCAGGTGGCGATCGACATGACGCTGACCGCGCCAGGATGCCCGGTGGCGGGCGAGATGCCGGGCTGGGTCGAGAATGCGGTCGGCGCCGTGCCGGGCGTCTCTGGCGTGACGGTCAACATGACATTCGATCCGCCCTGGGACCAGTCGCGCATGTCGGACGAGGCCCGGGTCGCGCTCGACATGTGGTGAGCGCGGGAGCCTCACCCTCCTTGCAGAATAGAAAAGGCCGCTGCGATGCAGCGGCCTTTTTCGTTGTCGTGACGTCGGTCAGAAGCCGAAGTTGAAGCCGGCCTTGACGATGTCGCCAGCGGTGCGGAGCCGCATCGCGGCATACTGGTCCGGCGCCAGCCCGGTATAGTCTTGCAGGAGCAGGCGCTTCTGGCCGAGCTCGTAATGGGTGTAGTCGAGCCGTACCGTCATGCCGGGGGCGATCGCGTACTCGACGCCGCCGCCTACAGCCCAGCCGCCGATCAGGCCCGAGCGCGAGCCGCTGGCGGCCGAGGTGGTCTGGGTGTTGTCGGGCGTGATCGAGCCCTTCTGCTCGACCAGGCCATAGGCATAGCCGCCCGAGCCGTAGATCAGGAAGTTGCCGAGCACGACGCCGGCGCGCACCCGCACCGTGCCGAGCATCGAGAGTTCATTGCTGGAGCGGGTCGTGAACTGCGTGCCGGGATTGATGGAAGTGCTCTTGCTGCCGCCGAGGCGGGTGGCGGAGAGGTCCGCCTCGGCGCCGATCACGATCGCGCCCATCTGGTAGTTGAAGCCGAACTGAGCGCCGCCGACCGCGCCGTTTCCTTCCGGCGTCAGGCTGCGCGGCACGGCGGATGGGTCGATCGCCCAGGAGGCGGCGGTGGGCGTGCCGGGGACGGTGGTGCTCGACGAGTTCGTCGAGGTGTTGGTGGTGGTCGTCGTCGTGTTGGTCGTCGACGTCACGGTCGTCGTCACCGGGATCGAATCCTCGGTCGTCGTAAACGTGTTCGTCGTCGTGGTCGTGGTGTTCGCGACACCGGTCGTCGTGGTGGTCGTGCTGTTGGTCGTGGTGGTGCTTGGCGTGATCGTCGGGGTGCCATAGGGCCCCTGTACGCTCGTGCTGCCGCTCTGGCGGCCGCCACCGAGCGAGCCGCCGACATAGAAGCCGGTCCAGCGCGGTTGGCTGGGCAGGATGACCGGAAGCGGTGGGGCATAAACGGCCGGCGCGGACTGGACCGGGCGCGGCTGCCGCGGTGCGCCCGGCTGGCCCGGCGAACGCGGCGTGTAGTAGGCCCGCCGGACGCGCGGCTCGCTGGCCGGGCAGATCGGACAGGTCTGGGCGACCTGGACACGATTGCGGCTCGGGGCGCTCGTGGCCAGGCGCAGCGCCTCGTTTTCATGCTGCGAGCCGGGATAGAGGCGGGCGAAGAGCTTGAGCGATTCCGCGTCGCCGGCGAGAACGGTCTCGGCCCAGGCAGTCTCCTCGGTCCGCTGCGACAGGAGGCGATGCAGCCTCAGGGCGCTCTGGTCGTCCGGGTTGCTGGCGAGGGCGCTGCGGTAGATGTCGCGGCGATCCCAGGCGATGGCCGTGCGATAGGCGTCAGCTGGCGACATGGCGCGCAACGCCGCTGCGGTCGGGCGAGCCGCGAGCGGGACGGCGCCCGCGGCGGCGGGAGTGCCTGTGGGCTGTGCAGGGGCTGCGCCGGCGGGGCGCTGGAAGAAGCTGACATCGGTGATCAGCGAAGAGGTATCCCAGGGGACCTGGATGCCGCTGGTGGCGTCGTAGACGGCAAGCCGGATGCGGCGGAAGACCTGCTCGATCGGCAGCCCCGGCTCGCGCGCCTCGCGCAGGAAGGCGGTGGTGAACGGGCTGTTGGGGCCGGTGCCGTCGGCCGCGGTCGAGCCGGGCGAGGTCGCGAAGGCGACGAAGGTGCCGCTGCTGGAATCGACGCGGGCGAGGCCCGCTTCGCTGCGAATGCCTTCGTTGGCGCCGTCGACCATCTGCAGCGCCAGCCCGCGCGACAGTTCACGCCCGGCAAAGGGGTTGTTGCGGCAGGCGTCGAGGATCGCGATCTTCGATCTGGCGCCGGCTGCGTCGAGCTTGCGCAGGATCTCGGTCAGGGAGAGCGACTGGTTCGGGATGTTGGCCGAGGTTTCGACGCGGACATCCGTCGGCAGGATGTAATTGGCGCCGTCGAGCTGCACCGCGTGGCCGGCATAGTAGACGAGGGCGGTCGCACCGGTGCCGCTCTGCTTCACCTTCTCGACGAACACGTCGAGCGCGCTGCGAAGGCCGGCGAGCGAGAGATCGGTCGCGGCGGTGACGTCGAAACCGGCTTCCTGCAACATCCCACGCGTCGCATTGGCGTCGCTGAGGGCGTTCGGCAGCTTGGCGATGTTCTGGTAAGCGCCATTGCCCATAACGAAGGCGAAGCGCCGTTGCTGGGCCATGGCAGGGGTTATGGCGAGAGCGAGGGCGCTTGCGAAGGCGGCGAGCGCCAGCAGGATGCAGATAGGTAGCCGCAGGCCGGTCCGCATGGCGCCTCCTCGGCGGCCTGGCCCGAAGCTCGGCCGCTGCTGATTCGTCTGTTACGCTTACCCTTAGCAAGGCAGAGATTAGCGGCGGCGCAGCCATGAAGAGAACAACAAATTGCCGCCTGGCGGCCTTCGTTCCGCATCTGTGTGCAAATTGCCACCTGGCTCAGCGCTCGGCCCGCTTCGCCGCGCGGGGTCAGGGCTCGCGCACGACGCGGAAGCCGTTGGTGTAGAAGCGCACATCGCTCTCGTATTTGAAACGCGCCGCCGAGCGCAGATAGCGCGGGTCGTTGTTGAAGGAGCCGCCGCGCAGCACGCGTTCGCGGCAGCCGGCGGGCGCGTAGGCGCTGCCGTCGCGGGGGGCGGAGCGATAGTTCTCGCTCCAGCAATCTGCGACCCATTCGGCAGCATTCCCGGCCATGTCGCGCAGGCCGAAGCGGTTCGGCGGGAACTGCCCGACCTCGCTGGCCTGCCGGCGCGGCTGCGCGTTGCAGCCGAGGCAGTTGGCCATCTCCTTGTCGGCCGCATTGCCCCAGGGATAGCTGGTCGTCGTGCCGGCCCTGGCGGCATATTCCCATTCCGCCTCGGTCGGCAGCCGGTATTTGCGCCCGGTCTTGTAGGACAGCCAGACCAGATAGGCGTTGGCGTCGTTCCAGTGGATGTCAGTCACCGGGCGCTTGCCGCGGCCGAGATTGCGGTCACTCGGCCGGTGGCTGCAGCCGCCCTCGGCGACGCAGGCGTCCCATTGCGCAAAGGTGACCTCGTCGGTGCCGATATAGAACGGCCGGCCGATGGTGACGGCGTGAACCGGCTTCTCGAACTCGAACATCTCGTTCGAGCCCATCTCGAAGCTGCCGGCCGGAATCAGGCTGAGCTCAGGGCAATCGTCGCAATCGCGCACGTTGCGGGCTTGCGTGGCGCTCGCGGGGACCGGCGTTGGAGACGGCGCGGGCGGCTGCGTCGCTGCTGCCCGCTGGGCCCTGAGGGATTGCTCGCGGGTGCGGGCGAGCCCGGCAAAGCGGCCGTTCGGATAGGCCTCGAGATAGGCGCGGTACTCGTCCGGATTCCGGCTGTCCTTGATGGTCTCCCAGAAGGAAAGCTCGTAGGGGCCGAGCTGGTCGGATTGCGGACCCGGGGCGGGCGGCGCGCTGATGATGGCGCGAGTGGTGTTGAGGGCAGTCGCGACTGGCCGGCCCGGCGGCGTGACGACGAGCCCGGCCGGCGGCATCGAGGACAACCAGAGCTGCTGCGAGCGCCTTGTCGCGCGGCTGACGGCGTCGCGCGTGCGGGTCAGTGCCGTTGTCATGTCGAGCCCTGGCGTGCGGATCGCCTTCAGCCATTCGTCGATCGCCGGATCGGTGCGACCTTGCGTCTCGGCCACTGTCTTTCCCGGCGCCGTCGGGGCCATGATCGCGATCGTCTCGATCGGCTCGATCGGGGCGAGCCCCTTGCCGCCGCCGAGCCCGGCCTGCCAGGGATTGTCGCGCGCAGCGTCGAGCACGACCACGGCGCTGGCGGGCCGGCTGACGATCAGAGCATCGAGGAGCTGGTCGAGATCGATGGCGTCGCGTGCGACCTCGGCCGGGCCGCGCGGCGTGGCATCGACCGGAACGAGGAAGTTGCGGCCACGCGATTGCACCGCATGCCCGGCATAGAAGACGATGATCTGGGCGCCGCGCGTAAGCTTGCCGCGGAAGGTCGCGATCGCGCTGTCCAGGGCGGGCCGGTCGGCGTTCTCGATGCTGACGAGATCG
The DNA here is from genome assembly GCF_037120455.1 of Allobosea sp. CCNWLY174. Taxonomy (NCBI): domain Bacteria; kingdom Pseudomonadati; phylum Pseudomonadota; class Alphaproteobacteria; order Hyphomicrobiales; family Alloboseaceae; genus Allobosea; species Allobosea sp. CCNWLY174. The sequence goes on from NZ_JBBBBQ010000001.1 coordinate 198,410, forward strand.
AACTCGCCCTGGCGCAGCACATCGGCGACGGCGCGTGCATCGACAGCCGCGTTGGCCAGAGGCGCCGTGCGATAGGCGGCGTTGCCGACGACCAGCGCGATGCGTGGCGGCTGGCCGCTGCTGCCCTGGGCGAGGGCTGGAGCGAACGGCGCGAGCAGGGCCAGCACGGCCGCGGCGAGGCACCGATACCAGGACATGGCGTTCATCCTTCGCTGCGGCCTTTCGCTTGGCGATGCGGCCGAGCCGCATCGATCCCTCATCTGACGTAGACTGTGATCTTCTGAGACATAACCGGCGGCCGGTGCGGCGTGTGGGTGTGATCGCCGAGCAGCAATTGCAGCGTATGCGTCCCCTTCGGGAGTGTGACCACCACCTCGGTCTGGCCGTTGCCGAGATGGATATTGTTGTAGTCCGACGGGATCGGCTGGTCCGGCGGCCCAGGATCGGTGTCGATCAGCAGATGATGGTGCCCCGTTCCTGGCCTGTCGATGCCGGCCGGGGCGACGCCCATCTCCTTCAGCCCGATCCGCACGGTGAAGCGCTCGGGCACGCGCAGGCCGTCTAGCGGGTAGTGGAAATAGACAAGGGCGTTGCGCGGTGCCGGCTGGCGCGGGCTGGCGGTCTGGGCCCAGAGCGTCGAAGGCGTGAGAAGAAGCGCGGCGAGCAGTGCGAGCCCGGGCCGAACAGCGGCCAGTCGCTTCGTACCGGCAGTCATCGGCGTGCCCTCCGCTTGGCGGGAGCGCCGATATAGACGGTGATGCGCTCGGACATGATCGGCGGATCATGCGGGACATGCTGATCGTCGCCGAGGATGAGCTGCAGCGTATGCTCGCCCGGCGGCAGCGTGATCTTGCGTTCGGTCTGGCCGTTGCCGAGATGGATGTGGTTGAGATCGGCGGGGATCGCGGCGTCGAGCGGCGGCGTCGGCACGTCGACCAGGAGATGGTGGTGGCCGGTATTGGGCCTGACGACCCCGGCCGGGGCGACGCCCATATTGCGCAGGCCGAAGCGGATCGTCGAGGTCGCGAAGATGCGCGTGCCGTCGCGCGGATAGATGAAATAGACCGCCGCGTCGTTGGGCGCCGGCGTCCGGCCGGAAGCTGTGCGGGCAGGCGGGGGCGCAGCCGGCGGCGGGCTCGCGGCCGAGGCCTGCTGCACGCGCACCCTGATCTTTTGGGACATGACCGGCGGATCGTGCGGGACATGCTCATGGTCGGCGAAGAGGAGCTGGAGCGTGTGCTCGCCGGGCGGCAAGGTGAGCTCGGTTTCCGTCTGGCCGCGGCCGAAATGCAGATGGTTGAAATCGCTGGGGATCTCGCGGTCGAGCGGCGGCAGGTCGGTGTCGACGAGGAGATGGTGATGGCCGGCATTGTCCTGCCTGGTGCCGGCGGGGACGAGCCCGATGTTCTCCTGGCCGAAGCGGACGACCGAGCGTGGCGGGATGACGGCGCCGTCCTGCAGGCCGACGAAGAACACCCGGGCATTTGGAGCGGCGACCGTTCGCGGCTTCTCCTCCGGCGCGGCCATGACCTCGACGGTGATCTTCTCCGAGATCACCGGTGGATCGTGGGGCACATGATCGTGATCGGCGAAGAGAAGTTGCAGCGTGTGGCGGCCGGGCGAAAGCAGGATCTCGGCTTCGCTCTGGCCGCCGCCGAAATGGAGATGATTGAAATCGCTCGGGATCGGCTGCCCGAGCGGCGGCAATTCGGTGTCGATCAGCAGATGATGATGTCCGGTGTTCCGTCGCGCCGTGCCGGCGGGCGCGATCTCCATGCCCGATATCGCGAAGCGGATCGTCGCCTTGCCGGGAATGCGGGCATTGTTCTGCAGATCGATGAAGGAGAGTTTCGCGCCGGCGGGGGCAGGGCTGCGCGCCCGGGCGCGCTCCTGCGCGACGCCCATGGAAATGGTCGCGGCGAAAACGGCCGTAACCCCGACAATGAGCTTAAGTCGAAGTCCCCGCATCGACGCTCTTCCTTGCGGCGCGTGACCGCCGTAAAGTTAGCAGCGGGTTGGGTGGGGAGCAAGCAAACCGCCTGTCATGACAGGCGGATAAATCTGGATTTTCACGGTCACTTTCTTTAGGGTGACGCAGGGAATGGTGCCATGATCGTAGCCGTCAGATTTTGTGCACTGATCGCTCTTCTTGCGCAGCTTGTCGGCATGCCGGCGGTTGCGCAGACGCAGGATCGCCGCGTCGCCCTGGTGATCGGCAATTCCGCCTACAAGAACGCGCCTCCCTTGCCCAATACGCCGAACGATGCCCGCGACACCGCCGAAGCGCTGCGCAAGGTCGGTTTCGAGGTGGTCGACGGCATCGATCTCGACAAGCGCGGCATGGATGCCGCCGTCTCGCGCTTTGCGCGGCTGGCGCAGGATGCCGACGCGGTGATGTTCTACTATGCCGGCCACGGCTTCCAGTTCAACGGCGAGAACTTCCTGGTTCCGGTCGAAGCCAAGATCGACGACGAGGTCTCGGTCCAGTACGAGACGGTCAAGCTCAGCGAAGTCACGACCGCGCTCGGCTTCGCCAAGGGCGTCAAGATCATGGTGCTCGACGCCTGCCGCAACAATCCCTTCCTCGCCCAATTGTCGAAGAAGTCCGCGACCCGCAGCATGTCGATCGGCACGGGCCTCGCGCCGATCGCCAAGGCGCAGGGCATGGTCACCGCCTATGCGACGCAGGCCAACGACGTCGCCGCCGATGGCGCCGGCCGCAACAGCCCGTTCACCGCGGCGCTGGTGCAGGAGATCCAGCAGCCCGGCCTTGAGATCGCGACCATGTTCCGCCGCGTCCAGAAGGCGGTCTACGATTCCACGGGTGGCAAGCAGACGCCGGAGCTTTCGCTCTCGCTGCTCGGCGACTTCTACCTCAACCGCGAGGAGACCGACGCCGACATCTGGAAGCGCCTGCGCAGCAGCGACAACGCCGCCGAGATCAAGGCCTTCATCCAGCGCTTCCCGACCAGCTTCTTCGCCGTCGACGCCAAGACGAGGCTCGACCTGATCGAGCGCCGTGGCCTCGGGGCTGGCGAGCGCGAGAAGCTCGAGCAGGAGTTCGCGGCGAGGGAGAAGGCGCTGCTGGATCGCGTCCAGCAGGCCGAGAAGGACCGTTCCAAGGCGGCGACGGATCTCGCCGGTCGCGATGCCGGCAAGACCGCCGACACCGAGCGCGCCGTGCCGAAGCCGGGCGAGGTGACGCCGACGAAGCAGACTGATGCGAACGAGCGCGAGCGGCTCGCCAAGGAGCTGGCCAAGAAGGAGCAGGAGCTCGCTGCGCTCGAAGCCGAGAAGGCCAAGCTCTCGCAGGAGCGCGAGGAGCGCGAGAAGGCGGTGGCGACGCGGATGAATTCCGGTGGCGTGACCGAATTGCCGGCCCCGCAGAAGCCGCTGCTGCCGGCAGTTCCCAGCACGCGCCCGCAGCGGCAGGAGCCGCGCGAGGTCCAGCAGCCGCGCGTCGTCCTCGACCGCAAGTCGACCGGCATCCTGACCGGCGGCGTCGAAGCCGCTCCGGAACCGCGCAACAGCAAGCGCCGTCCGGCTGGTGGCGCAGCGACGGACTGCACCGACGCGCTGATGCGGGCCCAGCTCGGCGATGGCGGCAGCGTCCCGAAGAACTGCCGCTGACACAGGTGCGAAGCGGCCTTCGCCTTCGGCGAAGGCCAGACATCGCCTCGGACATGATGCAATTGGGGGCTTCGATGCGTCGTTCTCCGCTCGCCTGCATGGTCTTGCTGGGGCTGCTGGCCGTTCCGGCCCTGGCCCAGACGCAGCCGGCCCCGAGCCCGCCGCCGGCTGCAGCCCCGACGCCGATCCCGTTTCCGCAGGCGCTGGAGCGGGCTGCCAACGATCTCTTCTCCAAGGCGCAGATCGAGGGAGAACGCATCACACTGGTGATCGACCCGTTGATCGACGGCATCTCCGGCGCGCAATCGACCTCGACCCGCTCGATGCAGCAGAGCCTGATCGAGCTGGTCGGCAAATCCTATCCGCGCTTCCAGGTGCAGCCGTTCTCGGCCGAGGCGCTGGCGCGCAATCCGGCGGTGCTGGTCGGGACCTTCACTGCGGTCAACAATGCCGGGGACGCGAAGGGCGCGCGCGACGCCTACCGGATCTGCCTGACGCTGCTGGACATGAAATCGAAGCGAGTGGTGTCGAAGGGCGTCGCTCGGGCGAAGCCGGACGGCATCGACGCCACGCCGACGACTTATTACCGGGATTCGCCGATGTGGTCGAAGGACCCGGCGACCGAAGTCTATATCAAGACCTGCCAGGGCACGAAGCTCGGCGACGCGATCGATCCGCTCTATGCCGAGCGCCTCAACGTCGCGGCGCTGATCAATGACGGCATCCTCGAATACGAGGCGCGGCACTATCGCGAGGCGCTCGCCTTCTACCGGACGGCGCGGGCGCTGCCCGGCGGCGACCAGCACCGTGTCCGCATCGGCGCCTACCTCGCCAGCAGCAAGCTCGGGCGCAAGGACGATGCTGTCGAAGCCTTCGGCGATCTCGTCGATAGCGGCCTTGCCGGCAACCAGCTGATGGTCAAGCTGCTGTTCCAGCCGGGCTCGACGCAGTTCATCGCCAACCCCGAGATCACCGAGCCCTATCCGATGTGGTTGAGCCAGATCGCGACCCGCGCCCAGCAGAAGGGCGCCTGCATCGAGATCGTCGGCCACACCTCTCGCACCGGCCTGCCGCAGGTCAACGAGCGGCTCTCTGTGCTGAGGGCGCAATATGTGATGGACCTGCTCCAGGCGGGGGCGCCCGACAGCCGTGGCCGGATGATCGCGAGCGGGCGCGGCTACAACGAGAACCTGGTCGGAACCGGCAAGGACGATGCCAGCGACGCGCTCGACCGCCGGGTCGAGTTCAAGGTGATCGGCTGCTGAGCGCGTCTCACAATCTACAACGATACGAACGGGATAGACGGAATTCCTCGATGAACGACATGGCCATGAAAGACTTGGCGATGAAAGACTTGGCGACGAACCCCTATGACGCGGTCGCCTATCCTGGTCACGCCTTCTCGCAGACGCATCCGGCGCATCTGGCGACGATCGCGCATATCCACGGCATGACCCCCGCGCCGACCGCGACGATGCGGGTGCTGGAGCTCGGCTGCGGCAGCGGTGGCAACCTGATCCCGATGGCGCTGCAATGCCCGGGAGCGCAGCTCGTCGGCATCGACCTGAGCGGCCGGGCGATCGCGCACGCCAAGGCGGAGGCGGCGGAGCTGGGGCTGGGCAATGTCAGCTTCGAGCAGCGCGACATCATGGCGGTGACCACGGGGCTCGGCGAGTTCGACTACATCATCGTCCATGGCGTCTATTCCTGGGTGCCGCAGCCGGTGCGCGAGCGGATCCTGGCGCTCTTCGGCGAGCTGCTGGCGCCGCAGGGCATCGCCTATGTCAGCTACAACGCCCTGCCGGGCTGCCGCCTGCGCGACCTCGCCCGCGACGTCATGCTGTTCGAGACGCGCGAGATCGACGATCCCATCGAGAAGGTCAGGGTGGCGCGGGCGGCGATCAGGCGCTTCGCCGAGGCGACCGATGCGGAGACCTTCTACGGCGTTGCGCTGCGCGAGCGGGCCAAGCAGATCGAGGATATCCCCGACAATGTCCTCTACCATGACGACCTCAACCCCGGGGCGCGCGCCTTCGCCCTGCACGAGGTGCTGGCGGCGGCCGAGCCGCATGGGCTGCAATTCCTGTCCGAGACCTCCTTCCCGAACAATTTCGGCGGGGCGCGCGGGCCGGCCCAGCAGGTGTTGAATGCGATCCCGGTCTCCGAGCCCCTGCGGCAGGAGCAGGCGCTCGACCTGCTGATCGGCCGCTGCTTCCGCCAGACCCTGCTCTGCCGCGCCGATATCGCGCTGCATCGCGGCCTCGCCGGCTTCAGCTTCGCGCCCTATCATCTCGCCGCCAATGTCCAGGAAGAGGTGGACAGGGTGGATGAGAAGCGCCCCGGCGCAGCGAGCTTCCTGTTCGCCGACGGCGTTCGCCTCGCCGTCGACCTGCCGGCGGCCAAGGCGGCACTGCGGGCCCTCGGGCGGACGTGGCCGGGCAATATCCACCATGACGAGCTGGTCACCCTGGCGCTGCAGGAGGCCGGTCCCGACCACGAGCATGAGATCGAGCGCCTGAACGAGGCGCTGACCGCGATCTACCGGGCCGGCCTCATCGAGGTCAGCCTGGAGCCGCATCGGCTGGCGACTGGGATCAGCGAGCGGCCGGTCGCAAGCCTCCTGGCGCGGCGCCAGGCGCTCGCCAGCCACGAGGTCACCGATCTGCGCCATCGGGCCGTTGCGCTGGATGGCGTGGTGGTTCGCAAATTCGTCAGCCTGCTCGACGGCACTCGCACGCCGGCAATGCTGCTCGACGCGCTCAATGCCTTCCTGGCCGAAGCGCATGCTTCGGGGCACGGCGGCCCGGCTCTGCCGAAGCAGGCGACGGCGGCGGAAGTCGACATGCATTTGAGGGATGTCGCACGGCTGGCTCTGCTGGCAGGTTGAGAGCAAGGCTTGTCGAGGCCGCGCCGGCTGCGTATGGCGGGGCACGGCAGCAGCGGTAGCGAAGGATGGGGCAGCGCTTCAAGCAGTTTCAGGCCGCATTCCAGGAGGATGCTTGCCTCGAAACCATGATGCGGGCGCGGCGGGGCGGCACGACGCTCGCCTGCTCGGCCTGCGGCAAGACCTCGGCCTTCGCGCCGCGGGTGAAGCTGCGCGCCTATGCCTGCCCGCATTGCAATTTCCTGGTCTCGCCCTGCCAGGGCACGCCGCTGGAGAGCAGGCGCATCTCGCTGCAGCTCTGGTTTTTCGCGCTCAAGGCGTTGACCGAACAGGGCGCGCGCAGTGCGGCCACGACGCTGGAGCGCGATGCTGATGTCCCGGCCCAGCAGGCGCGCCGGATGGTCTCCGAATTGCAGGAGGCCGCCAGCAAGGACGGCAAGCCGCCGGACTGGCTGGTGCTGGCGCAAAGGGCTGTGGCCGGTGGCGCCAGCGCGACCAATGTTGCCGCCGGAGTGCCCTTCGCGGTTGCCGATGACGGTTCGCGGCTGCGGCTCGTCTCCCTGATCGGCGGCGGCGCGCTGGTATTGGCGATCGCCGGCGGTGTCGCGGTTGCGACGCTGAAGCCCGGTTCCACCGAGGTGACCGGCGGCTTCGAGCCGATCGAGAGCGTCGAGGCGCCAGCGCTGAAGGCGCCGACCCGGCCATCGCTGATCCTGTCCTCGGTCGAGGGCGATCTCGAGGCTGCCAGGCAGGCGACGCAGTTCGCGCTGAACGCCGATCCCTCGCTCGCGGCGATCAAGGAGCAGGTCGCGGCGGAGATGCCGAACCCGCCGGGGCTGCCGATCCCGGTGATGCCGCCGTCGAACATCATCCTGGTGCCGCCGACCTTGCCGGGCAAGCCGGGCGCACCGGCGGCGGCACCGCGCAGCCAGCTGCCGCAGGCGCCGATCAACTATACCGGCGACCCCAATCAGATCCTGACCTTCGGGCCGATCAAGATCCGCCGGCATCTGGTCGAGATGATCGTCAGGGCAGGGCGCGTCGTCGGCGCCGACCCGACCCTGCTGATGGCGGTTGCCGACAAGGAGTCCTCGTTCGCGACGGAGGTGAAGGCGAAGACCTCTTCCGCGACCGGGCTTTACCAGTTCATCGAGCAAACCTGGTTCGGCGTGATCTTCGAGTTCGGCCGCAAGCATGGACTCGTCGCCGAGGCGGCGCTGATTTCCCGCAGCGGCCGACAGTTCGTCATCGCCGACGCCAACGAACGCCAGCGCATCCTCGATCTTCGGCGCGAGCCCTATCTCTCGGCCCTGCTGGCCGGCGAGATGCTGAAGCGCGATACGCTCAGGCTGGAAAAGGCGATGGGGCGCCATCTCACCGGCGGCGAGATCTACCTGATCCATTTCCTCGGGCCGGATGCGGCGCAGACCTTCATCGAGACGATGGAGGAGACGCCCGGCGCGAGCGCAGCAGCCCTGCTGCCGAAGCCGGCCGAAGCCAACCGGCCGATCTTCTACGCCCAGGCCGGCGGCGAGACCAAGACGCTCTCGGTCTCCGAGGTGCACAAGAAGTTCGACGAGATGATCAAGGTCAGGCTCGACCGCTACAAGGTGGTGCGCGGCGGGCCGGCTGCGGCTCCGGCGCGGCAGCCGCAGAAGTAGGTGCTCAAGGCGAATACCGGCCAGGCCCGGCCAAAGCGACCACGGGTGCAGCGCATTTGCCGCGATGGCAGCGATGGCCCATGATCCAGTGATCCCGAGGGCGAGGAGACGACGATGGGGAAGAACCGGTTCGAGCAGGTCGATGAGCCGCAGCCCGACGCCATCACGCTGAGCCTTGGTCAGCGCGACGGCAAGACTTTCGCTCGCATCGCCTGCCCGGCGGAGCTGGCGGGAGGCCATCTCGTCAATGATTTCGTCAGCGACGAGCTCGAACCGGTCGAGGGCTTTCGCTCGGCGGTGCGCCTCGCCAACGAGATCAAGGCACCGATCGTCGTCGAGGACACAGACGGCCTCTGGCAGGACGACTGGGGCGAGCTCTACCGCGAGGACTGATGGCTCTCGTCGTTCCCGGCTCTGCGCTTCGATGCGCCCGAGCGTGACGAGTCCGACAATCACTCGATCCGGAAATACTTGATGCCGATGCCGACCTTGCCGCCGGCGCGGGCGAGGTCCTGGTGCAGCCCGGGGAAGACATCGCCGGCCGGGGCCGGGTTTGGGCCGGAAAGGCTCGGCAGCGGTGCCGGGCTCACCAAGGCCAGCACGGTCTGCGGCCGCACGGGCGCGCCTGAAGCCGCCGTCGATTCAAGCTTGAGGTTGAAGCTCGCCTTGCCGCCTTCGCGGCGGGTGTAGTTGGCGAGATTGTAGACCAGTCCGTCATCGCCGATCAGCAGGATATCGAGATTCTTGCTCGGGTCGCTTTCGACCGTGCCGGACAGCGTGTCGCCGCTCCGCATGGTGAAGGCGCCGATCTGCATGACCGGGCTGCGGTCGATGCCGCGGCCGAGCTGGCGCAGGAAGTCGACCATCGGGCATTGCGCCGTGGTGACGGTGCGCAGGCTGATCTGCGCCTCGTAGCCCTGCGCCTTCTTGAAGGCGGCATCGAAGCCGACGAAGGGCTCGGCCGTGCTGCCGAAGCCCTCGACCGTGGTGCGTTTGTCGGCGATCGCCGTCGGCCACAGGAAGAAGCAGGCGCCGCCGTCATAGTCGGCGATATAGCGTGCCGTCCGCTCGGCGGCGGTGCGCGGCTCGGGCTCAGGTGCCGTTGAGGCTGGCGGCGGAGCGACCGGGGTCGATTTCGGGCCGGTCGTCGAGGTTGGGGTGGCCGGCGGCGGTGTCGGCGCCGGCTTCAATTCCGGTGTCACGGGCGCAGGGGATTGCGAAGACGGGGCCGGCTGCGTCGGCGCTGCCGGGGTGGAAGGCGGCGGAGATTGCAGCGCGGGCGGCTCGGTCTGGGTCGCCGGCTGTAGCGACGGTGCCGGGTTGGCCGGCGGAGGCGGTGCCACGGGCGTAAGCTCCGGCACGGGGGCGCTCGATCCCGCGCTAGGCGAGGGCGCTGGGCGATCGTCGCTCAAGGCTGGCGGCGGGCTGTTCAGCGCCTGCTGGACCGGAGTGCCGCCGCCCAGCATTTTCCAGGCGAAGAACCCACCGCCCGCGAGGAGGGCGATTGCCGCAACGCCCGCGACCAGCGGCCAGGGAAAGGCGCGTCCGCCGCTTCCAGCCGGGCTCGCGCCGCCTTTCGCCTGCCAGGAGGCCACCTCGGCCATGTCGGCGGGGCGGTCCTTCGGATCGGGCGCCAGCATGCGCGCCAGCAGCGGGCGGATGCGCTTGTCGATGGCGGAGAGATCGGGAACGCGGCGGCGCTTCTCCAGGATCTGCATCTGGGTGCCGCCCATGTCGAGCGGGCGGCCGCCGAGCGCTTCGGCGAGCACCAGGCCGAGGCTATAGATGTCCGACTTGCCGGTGACCTCGGCGCCGTAAAGGCCGAGCTGTTCGGGTGAGACATAGTTGAACTTGCCGGCAAATCCGGAGCCGATCACCGTCTTCTCGGCCAGCTTCGACTTGGCGATGCCGAAATCGATGATCTTGGCGCGCGTGACCTGGCCGCCGGGCAGGATGATGTTGTCGGGCGAGACGTCGCGATGGGTTATTCCCAGCATATGGGCGGCATGCAGGCCGGACGCGATGCGCCGGCGCAGCAGGTCGACCTGCTCGAAGGGCAGCGGGCCCTGCTTCAACAGGTCGGACAGCGACTTGCCGTCGACAAACTCCATGGCGAGATAGGTCGCCTGCGTCGCCGGGTCGACGGTGAAGACGTAATAGCGGACGATCGCCTCGTTGTAGAGGTTGTGCAGCGCCGACGCCTCGTTGCGAAAGAGAGCGATGACGTTGGCGTCCTGCGCCATGTCGGAGCGCACGATCTTGATCGCGACGGCATCGCCCGTCTGGATGGCGCGGCCCTGATAGACCTCGCCCATGCCGCCGGTGGCGATCAGGCGCTCGATCTCGTAGATGCCGTTCAGCCGCACGCCGGGCGCCAGCCCCGTGCGCGGCAGGAAGACGGTGCGGTCGGAATCGCTCATGGCGCATCGCTCCTGCGCTGTCGCATGTTCGGCACCCAGCGCGTCTTTTCGCTTCCGCCGTCGTGATGATAGCGCACCACGATCACGGTGACATTGTCGGTGGCGCCGCGCTCCAGCGTCAGCGCGAGCAGGGCGTCGCAGGCGGCCTGGGCGCCGGTCGCCGCCGTCGCGCGCAGGATCTCCTCGTCGCGGACATGGTCGGTGAGCCCGTCCGAGCAGAGCACGAAGACGTCGCCGCCTTCGAGTTCGCCATGGTCGATATCGAGCTCGGGCCGGTCATGCACGCCGATGGCGCGGGTGATGACATGGCGCCGCGGCCAGGTCCGCGCTTCTTCGATTGTAAGCAGGCCGCGCTCGATCATGTCCTGGGCTTCGGTGTGGTCGCGGGTGACCTGCGTGATCTGCCCGCTGCGGACGAGATAGACCCGGCTGTCGCCACACCAGACGCAGGCGAAATGGCGGTCATGGGCGAGCAGCACGGCGAGCGTCGCGCCCATGGTGGCGCCATCATGCTCGCGGATCTTGCGGCGCAGTTCCGCATTGGCCTCGACCACGCCGCGTTCGAGCCGGTCGAGCAGCTCGGCGGCGGAGCTGGCCGCGCCGATGGCCGACAGGCTCGCCGCCACGGTGGCGCTCGCCATGGCACCGTTCTGATGGCCGCCCATGCCGTCGGCGACGGCCCAGAGCCCGTGTTCGGGCCGGACCACCAGGTTGTCCTCGTTATGGCTGCGCACGCGCCCGGCGTGGCTGACCGCGCCCGTCTCGAAACTGGAGCCGGTGCGGTGCTCGTTCATGCTGTCGATCCTGCGCCGAGGAAGGCGTCGAAGCGCCCGGTCAAGAGACCGGTGTAGAGATAGGGGCTGGGCAGGCCATGGCCGACCAAGGCAAGCGGCTCGAAATCGTCGCCGCCGATGGTCCAGAGATAGCTGGCATGGGCATAGGCGCGGGTATGGTCCTCGACGCGCAGCGCCGAGAGCCTGGACGGGAAGGTCGCCGAATCGAGTGCGCTGACGATGGTGCCGTCGGAAAGGCGCACCATATCGGCGGGTGGAGCGGCCTTGAGATCGTCATTGGGCAAAGCGAGCCCGCCCAGCGCATGCGAGACGGCCTCGAAGCTTGCCTCGGGTTCGAGCGCGCGCAGGAGGAAGTCCTCGGCCTGGGCGAACCATGCATCCTGCGGATCGAGCTCGGGCGGCGGGATCGCGGCGCCGGGGCCGGCGAGGGCGAAGACGGTCAGCGGGAAATAGCGGCCGATGCCGTCGACCGAGGGCATGAAGGCGCCGGCGACGGTGGTGCCGCAGAAGGCGCTGCCGAACCAGAAGCGCCAGATCGGCGCGTTGAGGAAAGCATCCTGCCAGCCGCCGCCTAGCTCGACCCGGCTGGCGGTGAGCCCGCCCTGGAGCCAGCGCTCATAGGCCGACAGAAAGGCCGTCGGCGCATTCAGCGCGATGAAATCCCGCTTGCCCGGAAGCTTCCCGAACAACCCACACGCCATCTCAAATCCCCGCCGGACAACGGATTTCACGCAGCGCCGGCAGCACCAGCGGGTTCTTCAGCGAGCCGACGCCGAACTGGTAGCCGATCTGACGACCGCCGGCCGCGAGCGTGAAGACGACATTGTCGCCCTGGCGCAGGACCGAGCCGGCATCGAGCAGGCGGAAGAAGGACCAGACGCCGGTGCGGTCGAACATCTTCACCTCGGTCGGCGCCGCCGGCGTCGGGCTGTTGGAGAAGAAGCCGCCACCGAAGATGCCACCGGCATTGTTGTTGGCCGCTGCGCCGCCGCCGATCGTCAGCGTGATCGAGGTCTTGGCAAGGCCGCCGCCCGGCCACATCACCGGCGTCGGCGTGTTGACGCCCTGCTGGCTCGCCACGGTGAAACCGTTGATCTCGAGCTTGGCGCCGGAGGCGTCGGAGGAGAGGGTGGTCGGCACCACCACCATCTGGAAGTTCGGCAGGTTGCCGCCGGTCGGGAAGAAGGCCTCGCGGATGTCGTTGGCGCGCTGGAACTCGCGCAAGGTCGTCGGCGAGAGGGCGCGGGCGACGCGGCTGTCCTGGCGCCAGCTCCAGTTCTGGCCGGACTTGTCGATATAGGGGTCGAGCCGCTCCTTCATGAACTTGTCCATCGCACCGGTGCCGGGCGCGAAGAGCTGGGCGAAGTCGGCAAGACCGATCTCGCTCGTGCTACCCTTGGCGAAGGGATAGCGATTGGCCAGCAGGCTGGAACAGCGGCCGGTGACCTCGCTGGCCAGCGCCTGGCGCAGCAGCGAGACGGTCGCGCCGGTGGCGTCGCCCTCGAAATCGTTGACCGCTGCGACGATCATCGCGTCGAACGGCGCCGGATAGCGCGAGGAGTTGCCGCGCAGCGAGGCGATCAGCGGCACCAGCGCGGCATTGGCCGCGGCGGCCTGCGCCGGCGTGGTCGCAGCCATTGCGAGGTTCTGGTTGATCTCGGCGAAGATCTGCAGCGCCTGGTCGACCGGCCGCTTGCCGCCATCACCCTCGACCAGGACGTGGAAGGCCTTGAACTGCGCCTCGATATTGGCGCCGAGCGCCTCACCGCCGCCACCGCCGGCAATGACGCGATCGACGCCGGGGGCGCTGAGCGGCAGGCTGGTGCCGAGCCGGTTCAGCGAATAGTTGGCACGCTCCTCCAGGGTCTTGGCCGCCTTGTCGGCGACCTGGCCCGCCATCTTCTCGGCGGCCTGCGCCGCAGCAGGCCGTTTTGCCGCCCGCTCCTTGGTCAGCTGCGTCTCGTCGCGGATCGATTCGAGCAGCTGCTTGAAGGGCGAGGTCGGTGCGGAGATGGCCGAAAGCGCGATGTATTTCGGCTTGTCGGCGTTGAGCGGCCGCAGCTTCAGCCGGCGCAGCGCCTTCTGCCAGGAGGCCGTGAAGTCGCGCGTGTAGAGCTTGAGCAGATCCTGGAAGAGGCTGGCATATTGCGAGGTGATCGCTGCCTGGTCGGCATTGTCGCCGAGGACCCAGCGCTCCTTCTCGATGCGCTCGCCGATGTCGCCGAGACGGTCGACGAAAGCGCCCTGGAAGCCGTCATAGGTGTAGAAATACGGCACACGGATCGAGTCGAGGTCCTCGCCGGAAACGCCCTCGAAGACAAGGCGCGCATCCGAGCCGCCGCGGATTGCCGCGACCCAGTCGCGGCTGGCGTTGCGCCCTTGCGTGCGCAGCAGTTCGTAGGCGCGCTCGGCGATGCTGAGCCGGCGCAAAGTGCGCTGGCTGCTCTCGATCAATGGCTGGTTGAGCTTGACCACCGGCTCGCCGCCGTCGTCGAGGTCGAGCAGGGCGACGAGGTGCTCCTCCAGCGCCTCGCGGCCCTTGGCGTTGGCGGCGCCTGGGAAGAGGTTCTCGGCCCAGTCCTGGCGCATCCAGGCGAGGACGAGGTCACGGTCGAGCGGGGCACGGCCGCCGACCATCAGATAGACCTTGAGCGCCTCGTAGATGAAGCCGGGATTGTTGACGTTGGCCTCGAGCTGCTCCTCGAGCCGGAAGATGATGCGCGAGCGCAGCAGCCGCTCCAGCGCCTGGTGATAGCTCTCCTGCGCCGCCGATTGCAGGCGCTCGCGCTGGCTGAGGCCGAAGGTGGCAGCGACCGGCGTCGGCTCGTCCTTGTCGGCATAGCCGGCCGGCATATGACGCAGCTTGTGCAGCAGCGGCAGGACGCGGCTGAAATTGCGGTCGGAGAGAGTGGTCTCCTGCAGCACGGGTGCGGCGCTCGACCGATAATCGGCGAGGCCGTAATTGGTCTGGTTGATCAGGTCGCTGTTGCGGGCATAGCTCGTCCACCACATGCCGCCGAGCGCGATCGAGACCAGCGCGATCGCGCTGAAGCCGGCGACGCGCAGCAGGGTCGAGCGGCGCGCGGCGCGCAGGTCGGTCGAGACCCAACCGGATTCGCCGATGATCACCTTCTGGATCAGGTCGGTGAGGAAGAAGCTCTTGCCACGGCCGGAATAGGAACCGGAATCGGCGTGGTCGCTGCCGAAATTGCGCGAGAGTGCACCGATCAGCTGGTCGATCGGCGTGCCTTCCTGGGTGCCGGAGGTGAAGTAGAAGCCGCGCAAGGTCGCGCTCGACTGATAGCGCGTCGGCTCGAAGACGCGGCCGAGAAAGTCGATGATCAAAGGCTTCAGCGTCGCCATCTGGCTCGGCAGGCCGAAAAGCTTGGCGCGCGAGGTCGGGTTGTGCTCGTCCTGCAGACGATCCGAGAGGCGCTCGTTCAGCCGCTCGATCAGCGCGTCGAATTCGGGCGGGACGTCGCCGATCATGTTGCGGGTCTTGTCGACCGTCTGGAAGGTATGGCCCCAGACCATGCGCCGCTGCGGCTCGGAGAGCGCGGCGAAGAACTCGTTGAAGCCGGCGATCAGGTCGGCCTTGGTGAAGACCGCATAGACCGGGAAATCGACCTTGAGCCGCTCGTTGAGTTCGAGCAGGCGGGCGCGGATCGCATCGCCATGGGCGACGATCTCCTCCTGCGATGAGGTCAGCAGGTCCTCGACGCTGATCGCGACGATGACGCCGTTGATCGGCTGGCGCGGCCGGTTGGTCTTGAGCAGATCGAGGAAGGCGAGCCAGCTCGTGCGCTCGGCTTTCGTATCGGTGTCCTGCGTGGTGTAGCGCCCGGCGGTGTCGATCAGCACCGCATCCTCGGCGAACCACCAGTCGCAATAGCGGGTGCCGCCGGTGCCGGCCACGGCGGCCGGTGTCTGGCCGCCGCGGGCGAGCGGGAACTTCAGCCCGGAATTGACCAGCGCCGTGGTCTTGCCGGCACCGGGCGGGCCGATGATGACGTACCAGGGCAGGTCGTAGAGATAATCGCCGCCATCCTTGCCGCGCGTGCGCCGCAGCGTCGCGAGCGCATCGCGCATGGAGGCAGCGAGCGCGGCGCCGTCACCCGTCTGGACTTCCTCCTTGGCCATCGCGTCGGAGAGCGCGGCGACGGCCCTGCGCCGCTTGATCACGATCCAGGCGCTCCAGCCGAGCGCACCGAGCATCAGGACGAGCGCGATCGGTAGCCTGACCCAGAACGATTCGAACGGGCGCACTTCGCCGAAGGCGACGAAGGGGCCGCCGAACCAGATCAGCAGCGTCAGCGCCAATGCGCCGACGAAGATGGCTGCGATCCTGAGCCACGTCGCGAGATTCATCGTCTACCCGTCTCCTGCATCGCCACCCGGTCCTAGCTGTTGCGCTGGATCAGGATCTCGACACGTCGGTTCTTCGCCTTGCCGGCCGCGGTCGCGTTGGTGTCGATCGGCACGTCGGGGCCCTTGCCCTCGGTGCTGATGCGATCCGGCTGTTTCAGTCTGGTCTTCAGCAGGTCGCCGACCGCCACGGCGCGCGCCTTCGACAATTCGAGGTTGTTGGGGAAACGGGCGGTGCGGATCGGGTCGGAATCGGAGTGGCCGACGACCTTGATCGCGCCGCCTTCGTCGTTGAGCACCGCGGAGATGCGCTCGATCAGCGGGCGGAACTCGTCGCGCACCACGGCCTGACCGGGTTCGAAAAGGGTGATCCCCATCAGGCGCACGATGATCAGGTTCGGCGTCACCTGGCAGGTGATCGGCGGCTGCACCGTGCCGCAGACCTTTGGCTGCTGCGCCGGCGGGGGTGGTGGCAGAGGCGGCGGCGGCCGGGCCGCGACCCTGCGGATGATCTCGATGTCACCCTTCGGGTGCACCGAGAGAAGGGCGCTGGCCGAAGCCTCGGCATTGCCGCCGAGCAAAGCGCGGAAGATGAAATAGAGGCCGAGCACGGCGACCGCTGCGACGGCGGCGACCGACCAGACCGGGATCTTGAAGCCGGCGAGCCGGGCGGTCAGGGCCTGGCCCTGCCAGCGCGGCGACAGTTCCGGATCGGGCTGCTTCACCCGCCGCAGTGTCTCGAACAGGTTCCGCTGGATCATCTGCAGATTGGCGGCGCCGCCGGCCGAGGTGCGGTGCACGCCCTCGAAGCCGAGCGCCAGGCAGAGATGCATCAGCTCGAGCAGGTCGTAATTGACCGATGGATCCTTCCTGGCGCGCTCCAGCTCCTCGAAGAAGCGCACGCCGCCGGTGCGCTCGCCGAAGAAGCGCGAGAGCATGCTGTACTGCGTCCAGACATGGCGGTCCTCGCCCGGGATGTTCTGGACGATGTCGTCGGCGAAGGCGCAGATGATGTATTTGGCGGTGCGCGTCTGCTCGGCGGTGAAGCCGGCCGCCCTGACCTCATGGTCGAAGGCCTCGATCGTCTCGCCGACCTGGCCGATCATCTGCGTCGCCGGCGCCCTCGACAGATTGGCGCGCAGGCGCCCGAGCAGGAGCAGGAGCGGGCCGGCGGCCTTCAGCAGCGGGTTGGTGTTCGGCGTGAGCATCTGCTCGCGCTTGGGCAGCGCCTGCGGCACATAGCCCTGCGGCGGGGGCGGCGGTGCGCTTTGCCGCGGTTGCGGCTGCGACATCCATTCCTCGCCGCCGGGCACGCCGGGTGAAGGAGCCGCATGGGGATATTGCGGCGCGCCGGAGGGCGCATAGGGCGAGCCCTGCGGCGGATAGCCGGCAGGCGGAGGCGGGTAGGGCGCGTTCGGAGGCGGGTAGGGCGCGTTCGGGGGCGGGTAGGGCTGCCCATGCTGCGGGTAGCCCGGGGCTGCTTCCGCTGGGCGTGAGGGCTGCGGTACGCGCCGTCCGGCCGGGTTCGGCCGGATGAAGGTCCGGTCCGAACGGCCGAACGGATCGGAGCCGTCATTGCTCATCGCCTGCCCTCGAGCACGGCCCAGAGCTCCATTTCGAGATCGGGCCAGTCACCGGAGAAATGCATACCGATCGAACTCGCCGTGCTGAATTCCGGCCAGAGCGGCGAGGTGCGGTCGAGATAGAAATAGACGTGGTCGGTCAGTGCCCGGATCTGGGGCGGCGGCGTCGGCAGGTGGACGAGATTGATGCCCGGCAGGTGGGCATGGACGATCTCGTTCATCTTGGTGTTGGGGCCGATCTTGAAGAGATGCGGGAATTGCGACTGGATCTCGGTGAGGGGCCGGCGTGCGGCCACTTCCAGGACCAGCGTCGCGTTGCGCATCAAGGCGCGGTCGCGGATCGTCGACATGAAGGCGTTCTGCGCCCGCTCGACGATCTCGAGGCGGATGGCGCGGCGGCCGAGCTGGGCCGAGAGGAAGTCCTGGATGTCGCGCACCACCGGGGTGAAGCAACCTTCCAGGTCGTCATGATCATAGGCCGGATAGTCGCGGGCGCGGCGTTCGGCGGTGGTGAAGGTCGCAAGCTCGCCGGCGATGGCGAGCAGCGTGATGAACAGGCGCTCGGGATGGACGAAGCGCGAGCCGCGCATGTGCTTCAGCACCGGGATGTGCCGGTTGAGCAATTGCAGGATGAAATAGTCAGCGCTCTGCAGGCCGCCGCCGGCAGTCGGGTCGGCGGCGTAGCGGGCGAGCTCCTCGAGCTTGTTGTCGATCCAGCCGATGACGCGATCCATCCAGCCGTCGACCACCGGATGCGCCGAGCACAGCAGCACCGGTGGGGCGAACTTCTCGTCGAACAAGATGGCGCGGTCGCGGACTTCGAGGATGCGCCCGAGCGCGAGGCCGACATAGCCGGGCTTGCTCGTCTTGCGCAGCTCCAGGCCGAAGCGCGGATGGGCGATGTCGATCTCCTCGTCGACGCGCAGCGAGGCGGTCGAATCGATCAGCATCTCGGTCGCCGGATAGAAGCGGCTGGCGGAGCCGTTGAGGCTGTCCTCGACCTCGCGGGTGTTGGAGGCGGCGAGCGGCAGCGAGAGCCAGGCGATCTGGCCGGCGGCGTTCTCCGGTACCTCGATGGCGGGCGGCAAGGGCGAGTTGTCCGGCATGGCGAAGGGCGTGCCGTCCGGCATCACGCCGACGGCGCGCCTGAGCCCGATGCGGCTCTGCTGCGCCAGGTCGCGGTCGATCTCGAGCACCGAGAACCCCCACGGATAGGGCGTGACGTGCCGGACGCGATTCTCCAGCAGATTTTCGAGATAACGATCGTTCTGCTGCAGATGATGCGGCCTCAGGAACAAGCCTTCGGACCAGACGACCTTACTGTACCACGACATCCAGTTCTCGCTATCTCAAGGCCTATCCCGGACACTATACGGCTCGTTCCCGAGCGTCACCATTGCAATGTCATCTCTGCTTTGGCCATTGCTGGATTCAGGGCGGATTTCGCGGGGGCGCTGCGAAACGATCGCAAGTGCGCGCAGATGGATGTAGCGTGAGGCGCAGCCGACCGACCGTCGCCTATCGAGGCAGCAGGATGAACCAGAACCAGGCGCCAGATTACGACCGCAGCGGCCGTTTCCCGATCGACGAGGATGGCTGGCAGGTCGTCGATCTCAACCGGATGCTCTATCCGGGCGGCCCGCATGCGCTGCGGGTCCATGCGCCGGGGCTTCCTGCCTTCCATTTCGGCTGGCGGTTTGCGAACAGCAGCCCGGCTCCGACCGACAACCGCATCGTCGCTTCGCATATCGGCGCCAAACTCGGCGGGTCGCCACTGCCGCCGGTGAACTTCAGCCCGGCCATGCTTGCGCGGATCCAGGAACGCTTGCGCATCTACGCCATGCTCCATCCGCTGCCGCTGTTCGGGGAGAGGATCAGCGGCGTCGATTTCGTCGTCGAGGATCCGATGGTCGAGATCTTCTGACATGGCCAAGCTCAGCCCAGCGGATGCGATTGCGCAGATCAAGCCGGGAGCGACCCTGGACGAGCTGCGCGCCTTGGCGCGTCAGGTCTCGGCCGCGCCCGCAGGCCCCGATGTCATCCTCTATTCCGCCGTCTCCGATGCGGCCAAGCGAGCCTGTCAGGCCGGCACCGGCTATGCGCTGATCGACGATACCGAGCGCGCCACCTTCCTGTCGGACGGCGATTTCCTGCTGGCGGTCGCGCGTGCGGCAGGAATCACCGAGCCCAATCCGAAGCGCGCGGTCGACAATCTGATGCAAGGCGGCCGCCTGCCGGATGGGCATCCCGACAAGGCCGCGGCGATCATCGGTAACGCCGCCATGTTCGGTGTCGAGAGCGACGCGGCGGCGCTGCAGAGCTCGTTCTGGGGCGAGGCTTCGCGCGAATTCGCCGAGGGGGCGTCCGGGCATGTCGTCCTGCTGCTGGGGCGCCCCGTCCAGAAGGTGTTCTGGGCTGTTGAGCTCCCGGCACTTCAGGCTGCCTGCGCTGCCGGCAAGCTGCCGGGTTCGACGATCAACGGCATCCCGATCGCGTCGCTGCCGCCCAATCCGAACGTGGCGCTCAGCACGCTTTGGCCCTCCGCCGAGGCGCGTGCAAAAGTCTTCACGCCGCCAGCGCCACCCTCCGCATCCGCGCCGGGTGGAGGCGGCGGCGGGGGCGGGGGAGGCGGAGGAGGCGGAGCCGGTCGGCCCGCCGCCCGCGTTCTCGACCCCGTTATCCATCCGCTGCCCGGCATGCTGAGCATCGGCCCTGGTAGCCCCAATGTGATCATCGGCAAGAAGCTCGCCTGGCGCGGCGTGCCGGCCGGTGCCGCCGCGGCGATCCAGGCGGCCAAGACCATTTCGGACACCACGATCCAGGTTGCGGAGGCCGCGACGCTCGCCGGGGCGGGCACGCCCGCGGCACCCGGCTTGAAAGCAGCCGAAGAAGCGACCAAAGCGGCTGCTGCCAGCACCATGGGCTCGATGATCTCCGGCGCCGCCGGCGGGGCCGATATTCATACCTGCGCCACGCCGCTGCCGATTCCGCCGCACGGGCCGGGCGTCGTCATCGACGGCTCCCAGACCGTGCTGGTCAACGGCCTGCCGCTTTGCCGCATGGGCGACACGATCATCGAGGCGGTCGGACCGCCGAACAAGATCGCTATGGGCGAGCCAACCGTGCTGATCGGCGGCTGAGATGGGGCGTCGCCGTTCTCCCGACCGTGCCGTGGCAGCGCAGGAGCGTTTCCGCCTGCTCCGGGTCCAGCGCTTCTCCTCCGACACCGAGAAGGCGCTCTGGCATGGGCGCTCGCGCAACACCCGCGTCGCCAAGGTGCTCGTCTACATGGCGGCGATCCGGATGCCGGACCGGCCGGGATTGCCGCTGACGGCCAATCCGAACGTGACCTGCAAGGGCGCGGAGCAGCAGTTCTTCAGCGCGTCGGGCGAGGACCAGGCGGCGCATCTGCTGCCAGGGCAGATCCTGATCGACAACACCTATCCCTGGCTCTTCCTGCAGGGCGAGCCGGCACGGCTGCTGCAGAACGAGTTCGCCTATGTCGATCCGATCCACGCCAACTATAACGCGGCCGACCGGCTGGCCGAGCGCAACGGCATGGTCGAGGCCTTCGCCGCCGCCTGCCGTGCCGTGCTGACCGGCACGGGCGAGCCTGAGCGCGACGTCTCCAACGCCTATCATCGTGCCTGGGTGCCAGGCGCGCTCGCCGCGATCGCCGCCGCCGAGAACGAATTGCGCACCGAGCCGCTGCCGCCGCCTCTGACCTACGGCACCGGCCCCGAGGACTACGGCATGATCCTCAATCTCGAGGAACGCGGCCAGGCGATGAATGACGAGGACACCTGGAACAGTTTCGAGCAGCTGAGCATGCTCGACTATTATCGCGTCGCCTTCGACGAGATGCCGCGCGAGATCGAGCCCCGGGCCATCGTCGCGGCGTTGAATGCGCTGGTGAACTGACCGTTCTGCGGTCTCAGGTCGAGGTGTGCCGTGCGGCCGAGGGCGCCGTCGCGACGATCAGCCCGGCCGCGACGATCACCGCGATCCCGGCCCAGGTCATCGGCGATGGCAGGTCGCCGAACAGGACAAAGCCGAGGGCTGTCGCTCCGATCAGTTCGAGATAGACGAAGGGCGAGAGCGTCGCGACCGGCGCCAGGCGGAAGGCGCAGATCGTCATCAGGTTGCTCAGCGTCGAGACGAGGCCCATCAGCAGGATCAGCAGCAGGCCCTCGCGCGTCGGTGTCGTCCATTGCAGCACCGCCAAAGGCATCAGCATCAGGATCCCGAGCACGAGCTGGATCGTCAGTGTCGAAACTGGCGATCTCCCCTGTGCCGTCGCCCGCGTCAGAACGAGGTAGCAGGCCATGCAGACGCCGGAAGCGAGCGCGATCAATGTATCGGTACTTGTCTCGGCACCGGGGCGTACGACTAAAATGGCGCCGACAAAGCCGAGCGCGACCGCAAGCAGCCTGCGCCGATCGAGCCGCTCGCGCAGTGCGATCGTAGCGAGCAGCGTCGCTGCAATCGGCGCGATGAAATAGGCGCCGAGCGCATCGGCAAGTGGAATGCGCGCGATCGCGACGAAATAGAGCGTCATCGCCGCGACCAGGAAAGCGGTGCGCACGACCTGGGCGAGCCAGTATCGGCCACGAGATGCCGGGGCGTGCTCCAGTTCCCGCGCTCGCCCACGCTGGAGCAAGGCGACCGGCAGGATGAAGCCGAGCGCAGCGACATAGCGCACCCAGCTCAGGAAGGCCGGTGAATGTGCGCCGCTGAGATATTTGGCGATGGCGTCGGAGCTCGGGATGATCAGCATCGCGATCGCCATGAGCACGACGCCGAGCGTTTCGCTGCGCGGTTCGCGATGCGCCTGATCGGGGGGCGTAGTCATGCCGCGACGCTATCTGATTCTGGCATCGCAACAGCGTCGCCGTTAACGTTTCGGCAGTCTCGGTAAATCCGGGTTAACTGTCCGACGCGTCTTCCGGCATCAGCTGACCTTGCGATATTGACGTGAACAAAGAGGGAATTAAACTGAACATATAGAGAACATAGGAGATCGGACATGCTGATTGCCCGCAAGCTGATGGCCGGAGCCGTGGAGTTTCTGGCGCTCGCTCTCTTCGTCGGAATGATCTGGGTCTGGGCCGCGCTGGCCTCCGCTCCGCACGTCTGAGCGGGCTCGGAAGCCGTAATCGAATGCCATGCGCGGACGTGTCCACAGCCTGGCGGATGGATCGGCTCGACCGCGGAGGGGTGGCGCGCAATAACCGGTTCTGAGCATGCTCTTGGGATCAAGAATCGGCGCAGGTCCTCTCACTCGGCCCATTGGTTGAGCGGGCGGCGCGCCGGAGGGCGCGATGACCGACCGCAAACACGATACACAGGTTCAGGACGAGGTCGGCTTCGTCCACCTCCATGTCCATTCGAGCTATTCGCTGCTCGAAGGCGCGATCCAGGTCGGCGCGCTCGCCAAGCTCGCCGCCGGTGACGGCCAGCCGGCCATGGCGCTGACCGACACCAACAACCTGTTCGGCGCGCTCGAATTCTCGGAAAAGCTGGCGAGCTCCGGCATCCAGCCGATCGCAGGCGTGCAGCTCTCGGTCGATTTTGCCGATGAGGATGCCGGCGGGCGCAAGCCTGTGCAGAGCTTGACGCCACATGTCGTCCTGCTCGCGACCAGCGAAGCCGGCTATGGCAACCTGATGAAGCTGGTGACGGAAGCCTGTCTCGCTGCGGCCGGCAGCAGTCCGGTCGCGAGCATCGAGCATCTTTATGCCTATCATGCCGATATCATCGCGCTGACCGGCGGCGCGGGCGGGCCGCTCGACCTCGCCTTGCGCGCCGGCCAGCCGGCTCAGGCGCAAGCACGGCTGCGGCGCCTCGCGGCCATCTTCGGCGACCGGCTCTATGTCGAGATCCAGCGCCATGAACGCGAGGACGGGCCGGCGGTCGAGGCCGGTCTGCTCCGGCTCGCCTATGACAACGATCTGCCGATCGTCGCGACCAACGAGCCCTTCTTCGGCAAGCCGGCCGATTTCGAGGCGCATGACGCGCTGCTCGCGGTGGCGGCGGGCCGGCTGCTCTCCGATGGCGAACGCCGGCGTGTGTCGCCGGCGCACTTCTTCGCCAGCCGCGACGAGATGAAGCGCCGCTTCGCCGACCTGCCGGAGGCACTGGCCTCGACGGTCGAGATCGCCCGGCGCTGCTCGTGGCGGGTCGGCACGCGCAAGCCGATCCTGCCACGCTTCGGCGAGGAGGGCCGCGATGAAGCCGATGAGCTCGAGAGCCAGGCGAAGGCGGGGCTCGAGGCGCGGCTCGCCAAGCATGGGCCAGCGGCGGGTTTCACGGTCGACGATTACGAAAAGCGGCTCGCCTTCGAGCTTTCAATTATCACCCGGATGAAATTTCCGGGCTATTTCCTCATCGTTGCCGACTTCATCAAATGGGCCAAGGATCATGATATCCCGGTAGGCCCCGGCCGCGGTTCGGGCGCAGGTTCGCTCGTCGCCTATGCCCTCACCATCACCGATGTCGACCCGCTGCGCTTCGGCCTGCTGTTCGAGCGTTTCCTCAATCCCGACCGCGTCTCGATGCCGGACTTCGACATCGACTTCTGCCAGTATCGGCGTGAAGAGGTGATCGAGTACGTCAAGCATCGCTATGGCGAGGAGCGCGTCGCCCAGATCATCACCTTCGGCACCTTGCAGGCGCGCGGCGTGCTGCGCGACGTCGGCCGCGTGCTGGAGATGCCCTACGGCCAGGTCGACAAGCTGACCAAGCTGGTACCGCAGAATCCGGCCAAGCCGATCACGCTGCCGGAAGCCATTGCCGGCGAGCCGAAGCTGCAGGAGGCGGCGGCCGAGGAGCCGGTCGTCGGTCGTCTGCTCGAAATCGCCCAGAAGCTCGAAGGCCTGCACCGCCACGCCTCGACCCACGCCGCCGGCGTCGTCATCGGCGACCGGCCGCTGGAGCAGCTCGTCGCGCTCTCGGTCGATCCGCGCACCGGCATGCGCGTCACCCAGTTCAACATGAAATGGGTCGAGCAGGCCGGGCTGGTGAAGTTCGACTTCCTCGGCCTGAAGACGCTGACGACGCTGACCATCGCGGTGCAGCTCATCGCCCAGCGCGGCATTTCGGTCGACCTGGCGCAATTGCCCTTCGACGACCCGAAGACCTACGAGATGCTGGCCCGCGGCGAGACGGTCGGCGTGTTCCAGGTGGAATCGGTCGGCATGCGCAAGGCCCTGGTCGAGATGAAGGCCGACCGGATCGAGGACCTGATCGCGCTGGTGGCGCTCTATCGCCCCGGTCCGATGGACAACATCCCGACCTATTGCCGCCGCAAGCTCGGGCTGGAGGAGCCGACCTATCTCCATCCCGGCATGGAGCCGTTCCTGTCCGAGACGCATGGCATCATCGTCTACCAGGAACAGGTGATGCAGGTGGCGCAGGCGCTGTCGGGCTATTCGCTCGGCGAAGCGGACCTGTTGCGCCGCGCCATGGGCAAGAAGATCAAGGCCGAGATGGACGCCCAGCGTGACCGCTTCGTGAAGGGCGCGATCGAAGGTGGGCTGAAGCAGGACGTCGCGTTCGAGATATTCGACCTGCTGGCGAAGTTCGCCGATTACGGCTTCAACAAGAGCCACGCGGCGGCCTATGCCGTCGTCGCCTTCCAGACTGCCTATCTGAAGGCCAACTACCCTGTAGAGTTCCTCGCTGCGTCGATGACGCTCGACATCGGCAATACCGACAAGCTCTCGGAATTCCGGCGCGACGCGGAGCGTCTCGGCATCAAGGTCGAACGGCCCTCGATCAACCGCTCCGGCGTCGATTTCGACGTTGCCGACGGGGCGATCCGCTATGCGCTCGGCGCGATCAAGGGCGTCGGCCGCGCCGCGGTGGAATCGATCGTTGCGGCGCGCGCCAAGGATGGCCCGTTCCGCGACCTTGCCGATCTCGCTCGCCGGATCGATACGCGCCTGGTCAACCGCCGCACGATCGAGGCGCTGATCTCGGCCGGTACGCTCGACGAGATCGAGCCGGAGCGGGCGAAGGCGATGGCGGCGGTCGACGGCATGCTGGCGCTCTCGAACCGCGTTCGCGACGAGGCCGCAGCCGGGCAGCTCGACATGCTCGGCAGCAGCGGGAACTCGGAAGCCTTCCGTATCCCGCCCTTCGAGCCCTGGGCCCCGGCCGAGCGACTGAAGCGCGAGCACGAAGCGGTCGGTTTCTTCCTCTCCGGCCACCCGCTCGACGAATACGAGCATGTGCTCAAGCGCCTGCGGGTGCAGAGCTATGCCGACTTCGCCCGCAATGTGCGCGCCAGCGGCACCTCGATCGCCAAGGTCGCGGCCTCCGTCATCGACCGGTCGGAGCGGCGGACCAAGTCCGGCAACAAGATGGGCATCGTCCAGCTCTCCGATCCGACCGGCCAGTTCGAGGCGATCCTGTTCTCGGAAGGGCTGCAGCGCTATCGCGAGCTGCTCGAGCCGGGCGCAGCGCTGGTGATCCGGCTCTCGGCTGTGCTCGACGGCGAAGAGGTTAGGCCTCGCATCGAGGACGTGGAGCGGCTTGATGATCTCGCCGGCCGGCAGAAGCAGGACCTCTGCATCTTCCTGCGCGACGACAAGGCGCTGTCCTCGATAGCCGAGCGGGTGAAGCCCCGCGACGGCGTCCGCTCCGATGGCAAGATTTCGCTGGTGATGATCCTCGACGACGGCGCCCAGGAGATCGAGATCGAATTGCCGGGGCGCTATCCCGTCAACCAGCAGCTCGCCAATGCCGTGCGCGCCGCGCCGGGGGTGGTGAACGTCGAACTGCGCTGACCGGCCTCGTCAGCGCAGAGCCTTGCGCTGCCGGCGGCCAAGGCATCACAGTGCGCGCGAGACAACGATGATGTCCGGGGGGACGATGAAGCAATATGTCGCGCGCATTCCGATGAGCCTTGCCGTGCCCGAGGCAATGCACTGGGCGATCAAGGACGTGCTCGAAGGCGAATACGAATGTGGTTTCGATGGCGTCGGCCTCGACATTCTCGACATCGGGGCGAATGTCGGCTCGTTCGCGCTCTGGGCGAGCGCGCGCTGGCCGGGCAGCACCGTGACCTCCTATGAGCCGCATCCCGGCACCTACGAGCTCTTGAAGCGCAACACCGACCGGCGCCGCGATATCGTCACGGTCAACGCGGCGCTGTTCCCCGGCGGCCAGACAACCGCGACCTTCCTCAGCCGCTTCGCCGGCGACGGCGAGTCCGGGCTCGCCTCCTATGCTGGCGACACCTTCGTCGCCGGGGCCATGGTCGAGCGCTATCAGGTCGCGGTCGTCGACCCGGCGAGCCTGCCCTCGGCGGATATCGTCAAGATCGACATCGAGGGCGGGGAAGGCGACGTGCTCGACCATCTCGACCTGTCGAAGACCTCGCTGGTGCTGCTCGAATACCAGAATCGCAAGAATCGCCTGCAATTGGAGGCGCGTCTTGAGGCCGATTTCGAGTTGATCGACACGGTCGAGCACATCTGGGACCCGCTGCTCGAACAACGGTGCTATCGCCCCGATCTCGCCGGCGACGTCTATGGCCGCATGTTCGCCGCGCGCAAAGGCATCACCCGGATGGCGCGGACCGCAGCGGCGTCAGGGTGAGGGCAAGCTCGTGATCGATGCCTGGACCGCGCTGATCGTCGTCGACGTCCAGAATGATTTCTGCCCCGGCGGCAGCCTGGCGGTCGCCGGCGGCGACGAGATCGTTCCGCTCGTCAACGACCTCGGCAAGCGCTTCGCCACGGTCGTGCTGACGCAGGACTGGCACCCGGCCGGGCATTCCTCGTTCGCATCGAGCCATCCCGGGAAGTTGCCGTTCGAAAGCATCGCCATGCCCTATGGAACGCAGGTGCTGTGGCCGGATCATTGCGTCCAGGGCAGCGCGGGCGCGGCCTTCCATCCGGGGCTCGACCTTTCCATGGCGCAGGCGGTCATCCGCAAGGGTTGCCACAGCAAGGTCGACAGTTATTCGGGCCTGGTCGAGGCCGACCGTACCACGCCGACGGGCCTTGGTGGCTATCTCAGGGAGCGCGGCATCGCCCGTGTCGTGCTCGCGGGCCTCGCCACCGATTTCTGCATCAGCTGGACGGCACAGGACGCAGTCCGGCAAGGCTTCGAGACCGTCGTCGTAGAGGAAGCCTGCCGCGCCATCGATCTCGACGGCTCCCTGGATCGGGCATGGGCCGAGATGATGGCGCTCGGCGTCAGGCGGGCGCGGCTCACCGAGCTGAACGGCTGAGCCATGTCGCGTTCCGAGCGCCTGCTCGACCTCGTTCAGGTGCTGCGCCGGCATCGCCGGCCGGTCAGCGGTCGGAAGCTCGCTGAAGAGACCGGTGTCAGCATCCGCACGCTCTATCGCGACATCGCGACCTTGCAGGGGCAGGGCGCCCCGATCGAGGGCGAGCCCGGGCTCGGCTATGTGCTGAAGCCCGGCTTCATGCTGCCGCCCCTGATGTTCGACGAGGACGAGATCGAGGCGCTGGTGCTTGGCTCGCGCTGGGTCGCGGGGCGGGCGGATGACCGTCTCGCCGGCGCGGCGCGCAACGCCATGGCCAAGATCGTCGCGGTGCTGCCGGCCGATCTGCGCGAGAAGGCAGACGCCTCGGCCCTGCTCGTCGGCCCCGGCGCCAGGATCGCCGACACATCCGGCGTCGATCTCGTGCTGGTGCGCAAGGCGATCCGCTCCGAGCGCAAGCTGGCTCTGACCTATCAGGACGGCAAGTCGGCGGCTTCGCAACGCCTGATCTGGCCGTTCGCCCTCGGCTTCTTCGACCATGTCCGCGTCGTCGTCGCCTGGTGCGAGTTGCGCAACGACTTCCGACATTTCCGCGCCGACCGCATCGCGCAGGCCGAGCTGGTCGACATCCGCTATCCGCGCCGGCGTCAGGCGCTGCTCAAGCAATGGCGCGAGCGCGAGGGAATACCATCGCCGGCTTGAGATACGCTGCCGGAAATTGGCAGCATCTGCAGCGATCATGCACCGGTCCTCAAAACCGGAGACCGCCCCCATGCTCGATGCCAACTTCATCATCCTCTATGTCGACAGCCCCGAAGCCAGCGCCCGCTTCTATGCCGACCTGATCGGCTCAGAGGCACTCGAGACCTCGCCGACCTTTGCCATGTTCGCGCTGCCGTCAGGGGCGAAGCTCGGCCTGTGGTCGCGCCATACCGTCGAGCCGGGCGCGCAAGCCGCCGGAGGTGGTGGCGAGATCGCGATGGTGGTCGGCAGCGGCGAGGCTGTCGATGCGACACATGCCGACTGGCAGCGGCGCGGCCTTGCGATCCTGCAGGCGCCGACAGATCTCGACTTCGGCCGAACCTTCGTCGCGAGCGATCCGGATGGCCACCGGCTGCGCGTGTTTCACCCGTTCGAGCGGTAGCGTCCTCACCGCGCCAGGGCGCGAATCTGCACTTGGACCCGGTCGCGGCCGAGGCGCTTCGAGCGGTAGAGCGCTTCGTCCGCCTGCTCCAACAACGCTTCGAGCTCGTTGCTCGCGGTATTTCCCTCGGCGACGCCGATGCTGAGCGTCGGCTGGAGGGTGACGCCGTCCCTGCCGGCGAGGGCGCGTCCGAAGGCGGACCGGATCCGGTTGGCGACGCGCACCGCGTCCCTGGTCGACATATGCGGGAGGAGGGCGACGAACTCGTCGCCGCCATGGCGCGCCAGGACGTCGCTGGCGCGCAATTCGCTTCGGGCCGCCTCGGCGAAGAGCTGAAGGATGCGGTCGCCGGCGGCATGGCCATGCGTGTCGTTCAGGCTCTTGAAGTGGTCGATGTCGATCAGCAGCAGGGTCAGCCGGCCCGGGCGCTTGCCTGCATCGGTTGCGATCCGGGCCATGGCGCGCTCCAGGCCGCTGCGGTTCATCGCGCCGGTGAGCGGATCGTGCTGGGCGATCGCGACCAGCGTGTTGCGGTTGCGCTCGGCGGCGAGCAGCAAGAGTGCGCTGCCGCGCAGGAGCAGGAAGGCGGTGCCTGTGGCGGCAACCCACTGGTTGGCATCGTTGGCGGGGAATAGCTCGGTTCCAAGCTGCCCTGTGGCGGCGAGATAGCCGCGGATGGCGAACAGCACCACGGTCGGCGCGAACAACGCCGCCAGGATCGCGCCGGAGGCCAGACGCTCGCGCCGCCATAGGAACAAGCCTTCCCGGACCAGCAACATGTCGCAAGCCATGACCAGGACGGCGACGAGAACGACCCGTTTGACGAAGCCGTCCGGCTCGTTCCACAGGAACAGCGGGAGGGCGGCGGCGGCGACCGCAAGAAGATAGAGCGGCAGGCGCGCCGGCCGCCCGGCGAAGCTCCTCACCCCGAACAGGATCAGCAGATAGCCGATCCAGCTGACGGTGTTGGCGAGCGGGATCGAGAGGATGTCGGGGATGATGCCGCGCAGGCCCACGCCGATCAGGCCGAGGCCGATCAGGATGTTGCTCAGACCCCACCAGAGCGGCCAGCGCTCGAATCGGCCGGTGGCATAGGCGGACAGCTGCACGAGGCCGAGAATGACGCAGGTGAGAGCCCCTGCCAGATAGATTGTCCTCAGATCGAGCAACACGTCAGGCCATCCAAGTCGACTGGCTCGAACGCCTAGCAGGTCGGCGTGAACGGAGGGTTCACAGACCGGTTGCGTCGGTGCGACCAGCCTGGGCTTCGGCCAGCATGTCCATGAGCCAGCCGCGGAACAGCCGTGCCTTGCGAGGCAGCTCTCCGGCCGGGTAGTTCAGGAAGTAATCCGCACCGATATGGACCTTCACGGGAAAGGGTTGTGCCAGCCGGCCCTGCGCCAGATCGTCTTCGACCAGCGCGGCGAAGAACAGCGCGACGCCATGTCCGTCGCAGGCGACGCGGCGCAGAGCGTGAGAATCGCTGAGCCGCAAGCTCTCGCCCAGCGTTGCATCGGCCCTGCCTGCGGCCTGCGCCCAGGCACGCGCCACGGCGGTCGGCGAGGTTCGCTTCAATGCAAAGGGCGACAACCTGCAACCAGGCTTCGTCGTCTATCGCTGGCAGGGTGGTAAGTCGGACTATGCAGAGGGCATGGGCCGGCAAGGCAACTGACACGACCTGTCACCGCTCCGACGGACCCAGGTCTTGACCTCAACCGTACTCGAGGTTGCATAGACCCGGCTCCTGCATCTGCATCGAAGGAGCCGGGCATGCCCGATCAACCGGTCGTCAACATCAGCGTCATCACCCCGAAGCCCGAGCGCTTCGCCGAGTTCATGGAGCTGCAGCTCGCCCAGCACCATGCCGTCCGCGGCAAGGTCGAGGGCTTGATCGGCGGGCGATTGTTCCGCTCGCGCGAGGATCGCGATGTCGTCCTGGTGACGATGTTCGAATCCGAGGAGGCGGCGCTGCGCTTTGCCCGCGACGAGCGCTTCACCAGCCATCTGGCACGCGTTCGCCCCCTGCTGGAACGCGCCGTGCCGGGAGCCTATGACGTCGCCTACGAGGTCGGGTCGCTCTGACGAGCCGACTGCAAGCCTTGCATTCCGGCGCTATGGCGTGTAAGGCGCGCCTTATCCCACATGGGGAGCATCACCTCGACACCGAGGCGTTCCGGTGACCGGCCAGCTTATGGCCGGCTCATTCGCTCCCCAGAGGCTCAACCGGAAGGACAAGAATACCATGGCTCTGCCCGATTTCTCCATGCGTCAGCTGCTCGAGGCCGGCGCCCATTTCGGCCACCAGTCGCACCGCTGGAACCCGAAGATGTCGCCGTTCATCTACGGGACCCGCAACAACATCCACATCCTCGACCTGTCGCAGTCGGTGCCGATGCTCTCGCGCGCCCTGCAGGCTGTCAGCGACACCGTCGCGCGCGGCGGCCGCGTCCTCTTCGTCGGCACCAAGCGCCAGGCGCAGGACGCCATTGCCGATGCCGCCAAGCGCTCGGCCCAGTACTATGTCAACTCCCGCTGGCTCGGCGGCATGCTGACCAACTGGAAGACCATCTCGGCTTCGATCCAGCGCCTGCGCAAGGTCGACGAGCTGCTCTCCGGCGGTGGCTCCGGCCTGACCAAGAAGGAGCGCCTGATGCTGGCGCGCGAGCGCGACAAGCTCGAGAAGGCGCTCGGCGGCATCAAGGACATGGGCGGCACGCCCGACATGATCTTCGTGATCGACACCAACAAGGAAGCGCTCGCGATCAAGGAGGCCCAGCGCCTCGGTATCCCGGTCGCTGCCATCATCGACTCCAACAGCGATCCGGACGGCATCACCTTCCCGGTCCCGGCCAATGACGACGCCGGCCGCGCGATCCAGCTCTACTGCGACCTCGTCGCCCGCTCGGCCATCGACGGCATCTCGCGCGCTTCGGGCGACCATGGCATCGACCTCGGCGCCGCCGAGACCCCGATCGTCGAGACGGCGATTGACGAGCCGGTGGCTGTAGAAGGCCAGGCTCAGGCCTTCGAGCTGCTGACCGGGCCGCGCGGCGCGCCGGACGACTTCATGAAGCTCTCGGGCATGGGCCCGGAGATCGTGCAGAAGCTCAACGATGGCGGCATCTTCCACTTCTGGCAGCTCGCTGCCATGAGCCCGGCGGATGTCACCAAGGTCGATCACGACCTGAAGCTCGCCGGCCGCATCGAGAGCCAGGGCTGGGTTGCCCAGGCGCGCGATCTCGCCGACGCCTGATTGGTCGAGACCGCGGCGCGTCATCGGCGCGTCGCAGTTCGATATCTGATTGAAGCTCAAGCAGCGCCGACGCCGGAAACGGAGCGTCGGCGTTTGCCGATCGAGGCTTCGCTTTTTCGACGATGCGGCGCGCCGACGGGTGAAGGCCGCACGAGCGGGATGCGGGAAAGTGGGAACCGGTTTTCCGCGTCAATCCCGCTCTCATTTTTGGAATCGATCACGTTCATGGCTTTGGATCGATCCGATCCACAATCATCGTGATCCAAGACAGCAAGGACGACGCAAATGGCTGCGATCACCGCCGGCATGGTGAAGGAACTCCGCGACAAGACGGGCGCGGGCATGATGGACTGCAAGACCGCGCTCTCGGCCACCGACGGCAACATGGAAGCCGCCATCGACTGGCTGCGCGCCAAGGGCCTGTCAAAGGCCGCCAAGAAGGCCGGCCGCGTCGCCGCCGAGGGCCTCGTCGCCGTCACCGTGCGCGGCCATAGCGGTGTCGTGGTCGAGGTCAACTCCGAGACCGACTTCGTCGCCCGCAACCTCGAATTCCAGGCTCTGGCCCGCACCATCGCCGATGTCGCGCTCGAGCGCGGCGGCGATGTCGAGGCGCTGGCTGCCCATCACTATCCGGGCGGCGGCACTGTCGCCGACGCGATCGCCAACGCCATCGCCACGATCGGCGAGAACATGACGCTGCGCCGCGTCGCGCAGGTCTCGGTTTCTGCCGGCGTGATCGGCTCCTATGTCCACGGCGCCGTCGCCGACGGGCTTGGCAAGATCGGCGTCATCGTCGGCCTGGAGACCAGCGGCAAGGGTGACGAGCTCGCCGCGATCGGCCGGCAGATCGCCATGCACATCGCCGCGACCAACCCCATCGCGCTCGATCTCGCTTCGGTCGATCCGGCGGTGCTGGAGCGCGAGAAGGCGATCCTGGCCGAGAAGAACGCCGGCAAGCCCGAGCATGTGCTCGCCAAGATCGTCGAGAGCGGCCTGAAGAGCTACGCCAAGGAGTACTGCCTGCTCGAGCAGGCCTATATCCATGACGGCTCGAAGTCGGTCGCCCAGGTGCTGAAGGAGGCCGAAGGCAAGGTCGGCGGTCCGCTCAAGCTCACCGGCTTCGCTCGCTTCGCGCTTGGCGAGGGCATCGAGAAGGAAGAGACTGACTTCGCTGCCGAGGTCGCGGCCGCCGGCGGCACCACGGGCTGACAAGCCCGTTGATAGGACACAGAAAGGCCGCGCCTCGCGCGGCCTTTTTTGTAAGTAGAGAAGGTCGGCCCGCCGATTCGGTTGGGCTGGACGATGTGGCAAGGAGTGGAGAGCCCCGATGAGACCTAAACGCGTTCTCGTGAAGCTCTCCGGCGAAGCCCTTGCCGGACCTCAAGGAAACGGCCTCGACGGCGCGACGCTCACCGCGCTTGCCGCCGACATCTCCCATGCCTCGCGCGAGGGTGTCGAGATCGGCATCGTGGTCGGCGGCGGCAATTTCTTCCGCGGCGTCCAGGGGCTCACCAAGGGACTGGACCGCACCAGCGCGGACTCGATCGGCATGCTGGGCACGGTGATGAACGCGCTCGCGCTCGAACATGCGATCGAGAGCGCCGGTGCTCCGGCGCGCGCCATGTCGGCGGTACCGATGCCTTCGCTCTGCGAGAGCTATGCCCGCAAGCGGGCGCTCGACCATCTCAGCAACGGCAAGGTCGTCATCCTCGGCGGCGGCACCGGCAATCCTTATTTCACGACCGATACCGGCGCGGCCTTGCGCGCGGCCGAGCTCGATTGCAGCCATCTCCTCAAGGCGACGCAGGTAGACGGCGTCTATTCGGCCGATCCGAAGAAGGATCCGAGCGCGACCCGCTACGACACCCTGACCCATGAGGACGCGATCAAGCGCGACCTCAAGGTGATGGACACCGCCGCCTTCGCATTGGCGCGCGACGCGGCGCTCACCATCGTCGTCTTCTCGATCGCCGCGCCCGGCATGCTCGCCGCGGTGCTGCGCGGCGAGGGCAGGGCGACCTACGTCACGCCTTGACGGATCAATAGTTCGGCCAGTTGCCGGGCGTCATGATCTCGAGCAGATGGCCGTCGGGATCGCGGAAATAGAGGCTTGTCCCGCCGCGATTCCAGCGCATGCGGCCCTCGATCGCGACGCCGTGCTGCCCGAGCCGTTCCTCCCATGAGGCGAGATCGTCGGCGTCGACGGCAAAGCAGATGTGGAGCGGGCCAGTGCCGTCATGCGGCGGGATGCTGCCGCGCTCCGACACTTGCGTCTCGACCGAGGCTCCGCGCAGAAACAGCAACAGGACGTTCTGGCCGCCGATGTCGTAGGCGAACAGCGTCCTGGTCCTGAGCATGGACGAGAGTCCGAGCTTTCCCTCGTAGAACGCGGCGGCGCGGTCGAGATCGTCGACATAGAGCGCAGTTTCGACGATGCGGTTCAGCCGGGGCATGGGATCCTCCTAGCGGGGCCGGGACCGTTCGTGCGGCCCTGAGCTTGAGCTAGGATGTGCTTCTGGTCTCGGCCAGAACTCAGGCGATCCTGCCGGCCATGCGAAAGCCGCGGAATTCCGATTCCGCTTGCGGACCAGTCGAGGAAAATGCTGTTGACGCATAAATCCTTGACCCTGCGGCGGCTGCTCGCCATGGTCGCGCGCATTTCCGGCGTTGCGTTTGCCGGGTTTCGACAAGGTTTTGAAGACGATGGCCCAGACCACTTTCGATCTCGCCGACATCAATCGCCGCATGGACGGCGGCGTGCAGAAATTTAAAAGCGACCTGGCTTCGCTGCGCACCGGCCGCGCTTCGGCCAATGTGCTCGATCCGATCACGGTCGAGGCGTATGGCGCGCGTACGCCGCTGAGCCAGCTCGCCACCGTCAGCGTACCCGAGCCGCGCCTGCTCTCGGTGCAGGTCTGGGACCGCAGCATGGTCCAGGCGGTCGAGAAGGCGATCCGCGAATCCGATCTCGGCCTCAACCCGCAGACCGAGGGGCAGGTGCTGCGCATCCGCATCCCGGAGCTCAACGAGCAGCGTCGCAAGGAGATGGTCAAGGTCGCGCACAAATATGCCGAAGACGCCAAGGTGGCCGTCCGGCATGTGCGCCGCGATGGCATGGACCTGATCAAGAAGCTGGAGAAGGACGGGCATATGCCCAAGGACGACGTCAGCAAGCAGACCGACCTCGTCCAGAAGGCGACCGACAAGCATATCGGCGATATCGACCAGGCGCTTGCCGCCAAGGAAAAGGAAATCCTGCACGTCTAAAGTGCGAGGCAAAGCGCTGTCCTGTATCATCGACGCATGAACGTTCGGCCCAGAAGAGGCATTTGATGTCAGACGGCGCGCGCCCGGCAGTTCCCGCCCATGTCGCCATCATCATGGACGGCAATGGCCGCTGGGCGCAGATGCGTGGCCTGCCGCGACAGGAAGGGCATCGGCGCGGGCTCGAAGCGCTGCGGCGGACGGTGCGCAACGCAGCCGATCTCGGCATCGGCGTCCTGACGCTCTATTCGTTCTCGACCGAGAACTGGCGCCGGCCGATCACCGAGGTCTCCTTCCTGATGGGGCTGCTGCGCCGCTTCGTCGAGAACGACCTCGCCGAGCTGAACGAAGCCGGCGTACGCGTGCGGATCATCGGCAACCGTGAGAATCTCCCGCCCGACCTGCGTGCGCTGGTCGAGCGGGCCGAGACGATGACCGACGGCAATACCGGCCTCACCCTTGTCGTCGCCTTCAACTATGGCTCGCGCGACGAGATCGTGCGCGTGGCGCGGCGTTTGGCGCAGGAGGTGGCGGCTGGCCGGCTCGCTCCCGAGACGATCGACGAGGCGATGCTGTCCTCGCATTTCGACACCGGCGCGCTGCCGGATCCTGATCTGGTGATCCGGACCTCGGGAGAGACCCGCATCTCGAACTTCCTGCTCTGGCAGGCGGCCTATGCCGAGTTCATTTTCACGCCGGTGCTCTGGCCGGATTTCGACCGCAAGGCGCTGGAGGATGCGCTGGCCGAGTTCCATAGCCGCGAGCGCCGCTATGGCGGCGTCGGCCAACCGGCCGAAACCAAGAAGGTGGGGGTCGCGTGAATGCGGCCGGCGCCGGCGCGGGCGCATCCGAGCTTCGCCTGCGGGTCATCTCGGCGCTGGTGCTCGCCGTGGTCATTCTCGGCGTCACCGTGCTCGGTGGCTGGCCCTTTCGCCTGATCTGGACCGCCGTCGCCGGCGTCGTCGCCTATGAATGGCTGACCATGGTCGGCCGCACGAACGCTGTCGCGGCTGGGATCGGCGTCGGGCTGGCCGGGCTCGCGCTCGGCTTCCTGCCCGTGAGTGGCGCGGCGCTCGCGGGGGTGTCGGCCTTCGCCGGTCTGATCGCCGCGATCGTGACGACGCAGACCGGCAACCGGCGCCTGCTCGAAGCCTGCGGCGTCGCCTATGCGCTCTGCTTCGCGCTGGTGACGCCGGCGCTGCGCGAGGCGCCCGGGCTCGGGCTCGCCTTGATCATCTGGACCTTCGCGGTGGTCTGGCTCACCGATATCGCCGCCTATTTCACCGGGCGCGCGCTGGGCGGGCCGAAGCTGCTGCCGCGCGTCAGCCCGAAGAAGACGTGGTCGGGCGCGCTCGGCGGCGCCCTGGCGGGGACCTTGTGCGCCACGGCGGTCTGGGCCTGGTTCTTCCCTGGGCTGCCATCGGGCCTCTGGCCGGTGCTCGCGGTCTCGCTCGCCGCCTCCGTCGCGAGCCAGGCCGGCGACCTGTTCGAATCGTCGATCAAGCGGCGCTTCGGCACCAAGGATTCAAGCCACCTCATTCCCGGCCATGGCGGCTTCCTCGACCGGCTCGACGGCTACTGGGCCGTGCTGGTCTTCGCCGGCCTGCTGCTTTTTCTGGCGCGCCTGGGACACTGAGCACCAGATGCCTCGCACAGTCACGATATTGGGGGCGACCGGCTCCATCGGCCGCTCGACGCGCGCCGTCATTGCCGAGAATCCGGGGCGGCTGCGGATCGCTGCGCTGGTCGCCGGCCGGGATGCGGCCGGGCTGGCGCGGATCGCCCGCGAGACCGGTGCGAGCTTCGCCGCGATCGCGGATGAAGGGCAGGCCGCGGCGCTCGCCGCAGCGCTGGCCGGCAGCGGCATCCGTCATGGCGCCGGCCGTGAGGCGGTGCTCGAGGCGGTTTCGCTCGATAGCGACATCGTGGTCAGCGCCATCTCGGGGGCGGCCGGGCTGGAGGCGACCTTTGCGGCGCTGACGCCGGGCCGGGTCGTCGCGCTCGCCAACAAGGAGAGCCTGGTCTGCGCCGGTGCCGCGGTGATGGCGCGGGCAAGCGCCGTCGGCGCCCGCATCCTGCCGCTCGATTCCGAGCACAATGCCCTGTTCCAGGTGCTGGGGGCCGAGCCGATCTCGGCCATCCGCACGATGACGCTGACTGCCTCGGGCGGGCCGTTCCGGACCTGGCCGGCGGAGAAGATCGCAGCCGCCACGCCCGAGCAGGCGCTGGCTCATCCGAACTACGCGATGGGCGCCAAGATCACGATCGATTCGGCCAGCATGATGAACAAGGGGCTGGAGCTGATCGAGGCCTCCTTCCTGTTCGGGTTGGGCGCTGACCAGCTCGACGTGCTGGTCCATCCGCAGCAGATCGTGCACGGGCTCGTCACCTTCCGAGACGGCTCTGTCAGCGCCGGCATGGCCGTGCCGGACATGCGCGTCGCGGCGGCCCATTGCCTCGGTGTCGATGGCAGGCTCGATGCGCCGCCAAGCCGTTTCCTCGATCTGGTCGCGGCCGGCCCGCTGGCTTTCGAGCGTGCCGATCTCGCCCGCTTCCCGGCATTACGCCTCGCCATCGCGGCCCTTGCGGAAGGGGGCGCCATGCCGGCCGTGCTGAACGCCGCCAACGAGATCGCCGTCGAGGCCTTCCTCGAGCGACGCATTGCTTTTCCTGCCATTCCGGCTCTGGTCGAGGCCGTCTGCGAGCAGATGGCGGGTGCCTTCCTGTCGCCGCCTTCCGATGTCACGGAGGCGCTCGCCGTTGACCACGATGCGAGAAACCGGACCCGCTCGCTCTTGTCCGGGGGCCGCTTCACTGTCACTTAGTGGCGGAAACCCGGAGAGTTTTATGGATATCGTCGGATCGGTCTGGCACGCGGCGAGCTTTCTGCTGGGCTATCTGCTGCCGTTCCTGTTCGTGCTCACCCTCGTCGTGTTCGTGCACGAGCTCGGCCATTTCCTGGTCGGGCGCTGGTGCGGCGTCGATGTGAAGACCTTCTCGATCGGATTCGGCCGCGAACTGTTCGGTTTCAACGACCGGCACGGCACGCGCTGGCGCTTCGCGATGATCCCGCTCGGCGGCTACGTCAAATTCTCGGGTGACGCCGACGCCACCAGCTCGACCACATCGGATTCGCTTGCGACCATGAGCCGCGAGGAACATGAGCGTACCTTCCCGGCGCAGTCGATCGCGGAGCGGGCGGCGATCGTCGCCGCGGGGCCGATCGCCAATTTCCTGCTCGCCATCCTGATCTTCGGCGGGACAGCCTATTTCGTCGGCAAACCGGTGCTGGCGCCGCGCGTCGATGCGGTCACGGTGGGTGGAGCCGCGGCGCGCGCCGGCCTTCAGTCGGGCGATCTGATCCAGCTGGTCGATGGCCGCGAGGTGAAGAGCTTCGCCGATCTGCAGCGGGCGATCTCGATCCGCCCGGGCGAGACCTTTCCGGTGACGGTCGAGCGGGGCGGCGCCGCGGTCGTCCTCTCGGTGACGCCCGATCTGGTCGAGACCTCGTCGCCACTGGGCAAGCAACGGCTGGGGATCATCGGGGTCCAGGCTTCGGCCAAACCCGAGGACTGGACGACGCAGCATTTCAGCCTCGGCCAATCCGTGCTGCTCGGCATGAGCGAGACCTGGTTCGTGGTCGAGCGGACCTATGACTACATCGCCAAGCTGATCAAGGGGAAGGAATCGACCGATCAATTGTCGGGGCCGATCCGTATTGCCCAGGTCTCGGGCATGGTCGCTTCCAGCGGCGGGCTCCTGGCGCTGATCAACCTGGCGGCGCTGCTTTCGGTCTCGATCGGGCTGATGAACCTGTTCCCGGTGCCGATGCTCGATGGCGGGCACCTGCTGTTCTATGCGATCGAGGCGCTGCGGGGAAAACCGCTTAGCGAGCGCGCGCAGGAACTCGGATTCCGGCTCGGACTCGGGCTCGTCCTGATGCTGATGCTGTTCGTGACCTGGAACGACCTCGTCCACGTCCGCTCATTGCTGTGAGCCCCGTCAGCCTCGTGCAAACCAGCTTGCACGGGGCTGACGCGATTGCCGGCCAAGGCCGCCTGAAGCGATGGATTGTGGCTTTTTATGGCCTGTTTTCGCAGGCTGGGGCGGTTTTTCGGCCCGCGCGCGTGACCTACCAGCAACGACCCCCGCAAAAATCTTTTGTTAACGACAATGGCGGTTTGCACCCCGCGGGAAACTTTGTAGAAGCGTTTGGTCTTCAATGTCACCGAACCTCGCCCGTAGCGGGGTTCCCCGTTCGCGGGGAGGTGACCCAAAGAATGGAATAGGCGACCCGATGACGTCGACGCTTCAGAGCCGGTCCTTGCGCATGCGGCTCTCTCGATCAGTCGGACTTGCGGCCGTCATGGTGGCCGTCAGCGGCGGCGTGGTGTTCGCGCAGTCCGTGATTGTCCAAGGCAACCGTCGTGTCGATGCGGAGACGATCCGCTCCTATGCGACAGGTCAGGGATCGGGCAGCCCGCAGGAGATTCGCCAGAGTCTCATGGCGACGGGCCTGTTCTCCAACGTTCAGGTCAGCCGCCGCGGGGCGCAGACCGTCGTCTCCGTCCAGGAGAACGACACGATCAATCGCGTCGCCTTCGAGGGCAACCGTCGCCTCAAGGGCGAGGTGCTGCTGGGTCAGGTCCAGTCCAAGGCGCGTGGTCCGCTGAGCCAGCAGCTCATCGATGCGGACGTCGAGCGCCTCAAGGAAGTCTATCGCCGCGCCGGCTATGGCCTCGCCACGATCAGCGGCCGCATCCAGCCGCTGCCGAATGGCCGCTCGGACGTGGTCTTCACCATCTCTGAAAGCGGCAAGACCGGCATCAAGTCGATCAATTTCAGCGGCAATGGCGTCTATTCGTCGTCGCGCCTGCGTGGCTTGATGACCTCGACCGAGTCGAATTTCCTGAGCTGGATCAAGACCTCCGACGTCTATGATCCCGATCGGATCAATTCCGATCTCGAGCTGATTCGCCGCTATTACCTGAAGAACGGCTATGCCGACTTCCGCATCGTCTCGAGCGATGCGCGTTTCGACGATGCGGCCGGCGGCTGGGTCGTCGACGTCACCGTCGATGAAGGCCCGCAGTACAAGGTCGGCAATGTCGCGGTCGATTCCCGTCTGCGCGACGTCGATCCGGCTGCGCTGCAGTCTCTGGTCAACACCTCTGCCGGTGACACATACAACGCCGAAGCCGTCGAGCGCTCGCTGGTCACCTTGACCACCGAGGTGGCCAAGCGCGGCTATGCCTTCGCGCAGGTCCGCCCGCGCGGCGAGCGTGACGCGGCCGGTCAGCAGATCGGCATCACCTATGTCGTCGAGGAAGGTCCGCGGGTCTATGTCGAGCGCATCAACGTGCGCGGCAACACCCGGACCCGTGACTATGTCGTTCGCCGCGAGCTCGATCTCGGCGAAGGCGACGCCTACAACAAGGTCTTCGTCGACCGCGCCGAGCGTCGCCTGAACAATCTCGGCTTCTTCAACAAGGTCCGCATCACCAACGAGCCGGGCAGCGCGCCCGATCGCGTGATCGTCAACATCGACGTCGAGGACAAGCCGACCGGCTCGTTCTCGATCGCCGGCGGCTACTCGACCTCGGACGGCATCATCGGCGAAGTCTCGCTCTCGGAGTCGAACTTCCTCGGTCGCGGCCAGTTCGTCCGCATCGCCGGCACGCTGGGCCAGCGCACCCAGGGTGTCGACTTCTCGTTCACCGAGCCGTATTTCCTCGGCCATCGGATCGCGGCGGGCTTCGATCTCTTCTCGAAGTTCAACGACAATACCAATATCGGCTATTTCGAGAGCCGGGTGACCGGCGGCCAAGTCCGCTTCTCCTTCCCGATCACGGAGGAGTTCTCGATCACGCCGCGCTATTCGATCTACACGACCGAGATCAAGATCCCGAACACCGCTGCGAAGCCGTATAACGACTGTTCCATCCCGCTCGAAGGGGTTACCCCCGGGACGACGGGCGCCTCAGCGGCTTCTGTGAACGGTTTCAACTGCTTGACGAACGGCGAAGCGACAGTCGCGGTCAAGGAGGCTCAGGGCTCGACCCTGACCTCGCTGGTCGGCCTGAACTTCAACTACAACTCGCTCGACAACTACCAGAACCCGCGCAATGGCTTCGTTGCCGAGATCAAGCCGGAGTTCGCGGGTGTCGGTGGCGACTCGAAGTTCCTGCGCGTCAGCGCCGATGCCCGCTACTACAGGGAGTTCCTCGAGGACTTCGTCGGTATCGCTCGCATCCAGGGCGGCCACGTCCAGGCGACCAGCGGCGATCTGCGCATGATCGACCACTACTTCCTCGGACCGACACTGGTGCGTGGCTTCGCGCCGTCCGGTATTGGCCCCCGCGACGTCTCGAACGACCCGACCGCGAACGCACTCGGTGGCACTACCTATTTCGGTGGCTCGCTCGAGGTTCAGTTCCCGATCTTCGGTCTGCCGCGCGATCTCGGCCTGAAGGGTGCGATCTTCGCCGATGCCGGCACGCTGTTCAACTATGACGGCGGCTCGAAGAGCATCACCAACGGAGCTTTCCTGGGCTGCCCGGCCGGTTCGGAGGGGCGTCAGTTCAACGTGTCGACCAACTCGGTCTACCAGAACAACATCGCTTGCGTGCGTGACAAGAACGTCATCCGCTCGTCGATTGGCGTGAGCTTGCTCTGGCAGTCGCCGCTTGGCCCGATCCGCTTCGACTACGCCTACGCGCTGTCGAAGGATGATGGTCAGATCGGAACCGATCCGCGCACTGGCATCACTGCCAAGTACGGCGGCGACCGCACCCAGGCTTTCCGCTTCTCGGGCGGCGCCCGCTTCTGACCGGCGGGGCGCTTCCGCGCCCTGCAACGGATCAATTTATGGCAGATCCCAACTTCTTTCCGATTGCGACCTCGCTGTCCTTCAGCGAGGTCGCTGCCTTGTCGGGTGTCGCCTTGCCCGAAGGCGTCGATCCCGAGCGCCGGATCGAGGGCATCGCGCCGCTCGAAACGGCGGGTGGCAGCGATGCTGCCTATATGGACAACCCGAAATATGTCGCGGCGCTGAGCGCGACAGCGGCCGGGCTCTGCTTCGTCTCCCAGCGTTTCGCCGAGCGGGTGCCGGCCGGCACCGTCGCGCTGGTCACGCCGACGCCCTACCATGTCTTCGCCAAGCTGCTGTCGACCTTCCATCCGCAGGCGCTGCGGCCGGGCTCGATGTTCGGCTCGGCCGGTGTCGCTCCCGGTGCCTTCGTGCATGCGACGGCACGGCTCGAAGCCGATGTCACGGTCGATCCCGGCGCGGTGATCGGCCCGGGCGCGGAGATCGGCGCCGGCTCGGTGATCGGCCCGGGCGCCGTCATCGGCCCTCAGGTCCGGATCGGGCGGCAATGCTCGGTCGGCGCCGGCGTGGCGCTGCAGGCGGCCTTGATCGGCAACCGCGTCATCATCCATCCCGGCGCACGGATCGGTCAGGACGGCTTCGGCTTCGCCATGAGCCCGAAAGGGCACATGAAGGTGCCGCAGGTCGGCCGCGTCATCATCCAGGACGACGTCGAGATCGGCGCCAACACGACGATCGACCGCGGCGCCAGCCGTGACACGGTGATCGGCGAGGGCAGCAAGATCGATAACCTCGTGCAGATCGGCCATAACTGCGTGGTCGGGCGCCATTGCGTGATCTGCGCCCAGGTCGGCATGGCCGGGTCCAGCACGCTCGAGGATTTTGCCGTGCTCGGCGGGCAGGTCGGACTGGCGGGCCACCTGACCATCGGCATGGGCGCGCAGATCGCGGCCCAGAGCGGTGTTGCCGGCGACGTCCCGCGCGGGGCGCGGTATGGCGGCTATCCGGCGCAGCCGGCATTGAGCTGGGCGCGCGAGGCTGCCTTGCTCAAGCAACTCGTGGCCAAGCGCGGCAAAGGGCCGAGCGGCGGCGAAAACGCTTGATCTCACGCCGACTTCCGGCAAAAGCAGCTTTGCATGACAGGTGACGTGCTTTTAGCGCGGGGCGCAGGGCGTTCGAGGAGAAACGACACGATGACGGATGCGACCAAAGCGCTCGGCGTGGCCGATATCCAGAAGATCATGGCCTGCATCCCGCATCGCTATCCGTTCCTGCTGGTCGACAAGGTCGTCGAGATCGACGGGGACGCGTCCGGCGT
Organism: Allobosea sp. CCNWLY174; assembly: GCF_037120455.1. Taxonomy (NCBI): domain Bacteria; kingdom Pseudomonadati; phylum Pseudomonadota; class Alphaproteobacteria; order Hyphomicrobiales; family Alloboseaceae; genus Allobosea; species Allobosea sp. CCNWLY174. The sequence continues at coordinate 241,792 of NZ_JBBBBQ010000001.1, forward strand.
CGGCATCAAGAACGTCACGTTCAACGAACCCCAGTTCACCGGGCATTTCCCTGGCCGCCCAGTCTTCCCCGGCGTATTGATGATCGAGGCGATGGCGCAGACGGCGGGCGTGCTCGTCGTCAGCGCGCGCGGCAGTGATGATCTCGCGGTCACGACCGTGCTGTTCACGACGATCGACAAGGCGAAGTTCCGCAAGCCCGTCATTCCGGGCGATACGCTGCGCTTCCACCTGACCAAGCTGGCGCACAAGCGCAACATCTGGTTCTACCGCGGCGAGGCCAGGGTCGACGGCGTGCTTGTCGCCGAGGCCGAGCTGTCGGCCATGGTCGTGTGAGCGGGGGGACCGCGATGCACGCTCCCGCTTCCGACCAGCCGCAGGATTTTGCCATGAGCACCTCGATCCATCCGATGGCGATCGTCGACCCGTCCGCCAAGCTCGGGGCCGGCGTCAAGATCGGCCCGTTCTGCACGGTCGGTCCCGATGTCGCCCTTGGCGACGGCGTCGAGCTGATCAGCCATGTCGTCGTCGCCGGCCGCACCACCATCGGGCCGCGCACCAAGATCTATCCCTTCGCCTCGATCGGCCATCCGCCGCAGGATCTGAAGTACAAGGGCGAGCTGTCGACGCTGACGATCGGCGCCGATTGCGTGATCCGCGAAGGCGTGACGATGAATCCGGGCACCGAGGGCGGCGGCATGAAGACCGTCATCGGCGATCGCGGCCTGTTCCTGGCCAATTCGCATGTCGGTCATGACAGCGTGATCGGCAACAACGTCATCTTCTCGAACAACGTCATGTGCGCCGGGCACGTCACGGTCGGCGATTTCGTCATCGTCAGTGGCGGCACCGGGCTGCAGCAGTTCGTCCGGATCGGCGATCACGCCTTCATCGGCGGCGGCTCGGGTGTCCTGCTCGACGTCATCCCGTTCGGGATGGTGCGCGACAATCCGGCCCATCTCGCCGGGCTCAATCTCGTCGGCCTCAAGCGCCGTGGCTTCTCGCGCGAGCAGATCCACGAGCTTCGCCGGGCGTATCGCCTGCTCTTCGCCGATGAAGGCACGCTCTCGGAGCGGGTCGAAGACGTCGCTGCCGAGTTCGCCGAGCATCCGCTGATCCACGAGATCCTCGACTTCATCCGCGCCGGCGGCGATCGGGGCATTTCCGTGCCGCGCGACGTGAACGCGCCCGAGCGGTGAGCACAAAGGCGGCCGATGCGGCAGGACGGCCGCAGGGGCGGCGTATCGCCCTCCTGGCCGGTCGTGGTGACTATCCGGTACGGGTTGCGGGCGCGGCCGTGGCGCAGGGCGCCAGCGTCTATGTCGCCGTGCTCACCGGTGCGGGCGATCCGGCCGACTATGCCGCCTACGATGCCAGGGAGTACCGCCTGGGTCAGCTCGGGCGCTTCCTCGACGAGATCAAGCGCCGCCAGATCGACGAGATCGTCATGGTCGGCGCCTTGCCGCGGCCGAGCTTCGGCTCGCTCGCGCCGGAACTGTCAACGCTGAAATATCTGCCGCATTTTGCCCGCGCCTTTCAGGGCGGCGACGACCATCTGCTGCGCGGCGTCGTCTCGTTCTTCGAAGGCCAGGGGCTGCGTGTCGTCGGGCCGGCCGATCTCGCGCCCGATCTCGTCGCGCCGGTTGGAGCGCTCGGGCGCCACAAGCCATCTGCCGTCGCGCGCGAGGCGATTGCGACCGGCTTCAACCTGCTGGCGGTGCTCTCGCCCTTCGACATCGGGCAGGCGGCGATCATCGCCGACCATCGCGTCGTCGCGGTCGAGGCGGCGGAAGGAACCGATGCGATGATCGAGCGCGTCGCTGGTCTGGTTCAGGCGGGGCGCCTCAAGCCTGGCAAGGGCGACGGGGTGCTGATCAAGGCGCCCAAGCTCGGGCAAGACCTCAGAGTCGACATGCCGGCGATCGGCCCGGAGACGGTGGCGCGCGTCGCCGCCGCCGGCCTGGCCGGCATTGCGGTCAAGGCCAGCAGCGTGCTGATCGGCGATCGCGAGCGCCTGGCGACGCTGGCGGATGCCTCGGGCCTGTTCATCGAGGGCGTGGCGTGACCCGCCCGTTCAGGCTGTTCGTCGTGGCCGGCGAAGCCTCTGGCGATGCGCTGGGCGCGCGTTTCGTGGCACGGCTGCGCGACGTCCTGGGCGAGCGATCGCTCAAGCTTTCGGGCGTCGGCGGCGAGGCCCTGATCGCGGAGGGGCTGCATAGCGCCTTTCCGCAGGAAGATATCGCCGTAATGGGCTTTGGCCCGGTGGTGGCGCGCCTGCCGCTGCTGTTGCGCCGGATGGCGGACGCCGCGCGCGCCGCAGCCGCCTTCGAGCCCGATCTGCTGCTCACCATCGATGCGCCCGATTTCAGCCTGCGCGTCGCGAGAAAGGTCAGGCGGGTCGCTCCCGCCGTGCCGATCGCGCACTGGGTCTGCCCGAGCGTCTGGGCCTGGCGGCAGGGCCGGGCCAAGCGGATGAGGCCGCATGTCGACCGGATCCTGGCGCTCTTGCCGTTCGAACCCGCCGCGCTCGAGCGGCTTGGCGGGCCGGAAACCGTCTATGTCGGCCATCCCTTGATCGAGCGGTTGCAAGAGTATCGCCCGGGGACGGACGAAGCCATACGCCGCGACGATCTGGACGCTCCGACAATCCTGATCCTGCCAGGCAGCCGGCGTTCGGAGATCCGGCATCTGCTGCCGCCCTTCGGCGAGGCGGTCGCACTCGTAGCAGAGCGGCTGCCGCAGGCTCGCTTCGTACTGCCCGCCGTGCCGCGTCTGGTCGAAGCGATCACGCAGCTCACCGCCGATTGGCGGGTCAAGCCGGAGATCGTGACGGGCGAGACGGCCAAGCTCGCAGCCTTTCGCAAAGCGAGAGCGGCCTTGGCGGCCTCCGGGACCGTGACGCTCGAACTGGCATTGGCGCAGGTGCCGACGGTCGCGGCCTATCGCGGCGCGGCCTGGGAGGCCGCGCTGGCGCGGCGCCTGATCAAGCTGCCGAGCGTGATCCTGCCGAATCTGATTATCGGCGAGAGCGTGGTACCGGAATTCATCCAGGACGAGGCTTCGCCGCAGGCCCTGGCAGGGGCGCTTCTCGCCGCGATCGCTGAAGGCCCGGCACGCCAGCGCCAGCTCGATGGCTTCGCGAACGTCGAGCAGAATATGCGCAGCGCCGGCCCGAGCCCGGCGGCGAACGCCGTCAGCGCGGCGCTCGCCCTTGTTCGTCAGCCGACAGGCGGCTGACAGCCGACTACTCGACCACGGCGCCAGACGCCTTGGCGATCGGCGCCCATTTCGCCAGCTCGGCCTTCACGTGCTCGCCCAGCGCCTCCGGCGTCGAGCCGACGATCACCGCGCTGACGTCTTCCAGGCGCTGCTTCACATTGGCGTCCTTGAGCGAGTCGTTGGCGGCTGTGTTGATCTTGTCGACGACCGGGCGCGGCATGTTGGCCGGGCCGAACAGCGCGTTCCAGGTATAGGTCTCGTAGCCGGCGAGGCCGCCCTCGGCGATGGTCGGCAGGTCGGGGAAGGACGAGACGCGCTCCTTGGTGGTGACGCCGATGGCGCGCAACTGGCCGCTGCGGATGAACTGGGCCGAGGAGGGCAGGTTGTCGAACATGATCGGCACGGCGCCGGAGACGACGTCGTTCAGTGCCGGGCCGGCACCGCGATAGGGCACATGGTTCATGCTGACGCCGCCGAGCGACTTGAACAGCTCGCCGGAGAGATGCAGCGGCGTGCCGACGCCGGACGAGGCATACGAGTATTTGCCCGGATTGTCCTTCAGTAGCTTCAGCACCTCCGGCACGGTCTTGGCCGGGAAGCTCGGATGCACGACCATGACGTTGGGCACCACGGCGAGCAGCGAGATCGGTGTGAAATCCTTGACCGCGTCGAAGGTGACGGTCTTCAGGATCGCCGGGTTCAACGCATGGGTCGAGATCGTGCCGAGAAGCAGGGTGTAGCCGTCGGGCGTGGCACGGGCGACCGCGGTCGAGCCGATATTGCCGCCGGCGCCGGCGCGGTTGTCGATCACGATCGACTGGCCGAGCAGTTCGCCCATCTTCTGGCCGACAAGGCGCGCGACGATGTCGGTCGAGCCGCCGGCGGCGAAGGGGACGATCAGCGAGATCGGCCGCGTCGGGAATGGGGCCTGGGCGAAGGCGGTGCCGGCAAGAGGCAGGGCCGATGCACCGGCCAGGAAGCCGCGGCGGCTGAGACCTTCGGTTTTCGACATGGGCGAGGACACTCCATTGTGGGTCGGCGACTGTAGCGCTCTGCGTGCAACCGTCATCTGCATTGGATGCATCAATCTCGGGAAACAATAAAGGCCGCGACGGGGTTCCGTCGCGGCCCTTATTATTCCAGCGTTGCGCGTGTCGCTGATCAGCGACGGCCGATCGGCGTGTAATCGCGCTTGGGCGAGCCGGTGTAGAGCTGACGCGGGCGGCCGATGCGCTGGGACGGATCCTCGATCATCTCCTTCCACTGCGCGATCCAGCCGACGGTGCGCGCGAGCGCGAACAGCACGGTGAACATGGATGTCGGGAAGCCCATCGCCTTGAGGGTGATGCCCGAATAGAAGTCGATGTTGGGATAGAGCTTCTTCTCGACGAAGTACTCGTCGTGCAGGGCGATACGCTCGAGCTCCATGGCGACATCGAGCAGCGGATCGTCCTTGACGCCGAGCTCGGCCAGGACCTCATGCGTGGTCTTCTGCATGATCTTGGCGCGCGGGTCGTAGTTCTTGTAGACCCGGTGACCGAAGCCCATCAGGCGGAACGGATCGTTCTTGTCCTTGGCCTTGGCGATGTATTTCGGGATGTTGTCGACGCTGCCGATCTCCTCGAGCATCTTCAACGCCGCCTCGTTGGCGCCGCCATGCGCAGGGCCCCACAGGCAAGCGACGCCGGCGGCGATGCAGGCGAAGGGGTTCGCGCCGGAAGAGCCGGCGAGCCGGACCGTCGAGGTCGACGCGTTCTGCTCATGGTCTGCGTGCAAGGTGAAGATGCGGTCCATCGCGCGCGAGAGAACCGGATTGACCTTGTAGTCCTCGGCCGGCACGGCGAAGCACATGCGCAGGAAGTTCGAGGTGTAGTCCAGCGAGTTGAGCGGGTACACGAAGGGCTGGCCGATCGTGTACTTGTAGGCCATTGCCGCCAGCGTCGGCATCTTCGCGATCATCCGCATCGAAGCGATCATGCGCTGCTGCGGATCGGAAATGTCGGTCGAGTCGTGATAGAACGCCGACATGGCGCCGACCGAGGCGACCATCACGGCCATCGGGTGCGCATCGCGGCGGAAGCCCTGGAAGAAGCGGGCCATCTGCTCGTGCACCATAGTATGGCGCGTGACGCGATAGTCGAAGTCAGCCTTCTGCGCCGCCGTCGGCAGCTCGCCGTAAAGCAGGAGATAGCAGGTCTCGAGGAAGTCGCCGTGCTCGGCGAGCTGTTCGATCGGGTAGCCGCGATGGAGCAGGACGCCCTCGTCGCCATCGATATAGGTGATCTGCGACTCGCAGCTGGCGGTCGAGGTGAAGCCGGGGTCGTAGGTGAACATCCCGGTCTGGCCGTAGAGCTTGCTGATGTCGATGACCGACGGTCCGATCGAACCCGCTTTGACCGGCATGTCGACGGTCTTGCCTTCGACAGCCAACTGGCTGGTATTTCCGCTCATGGGTCCGATCCTTTCAGGCTCGTTCTTCAGTCATGTGCCCGGTCGAACGGGGGCACCGGCTGCGTGTCGCGTTCCGGCGTCATCCGAACGGCCCACGATGACGGCCCCATGACGGGAATGTCGGGACGTCCGGGCGGGCAGGGTTCATCAAACTGATTTTGAAGCATTTTTTATGCCGGACCGGCAGCGGGAGCTGCCAGTCCGCAGCGCGTTGCTAGACCAATTCCGCGAGGGGTTCAACCGAGCGGTCATTAGCCTTTCCGACGCGTCAGGCCGCGTCGGCGAGGCGCGCCAGCACCTCGTCGCGGCCGAGCACCGCCATCACGTCGAACAGGCCGGGCGAGGTGGTCTTGCCGGTCAGCGCCGCGCGCAGGGGCTGCGCCACCTGGCCGAGCTTGACGCCGCTCTCCTCGGCGAAATCGCGGATCGCGCTCTCCAATGGCGGCGGCGCCCAATCCGCCACCGCCGCGAGCTTTTGCGCCAGTTTCGGCATACGCTGGCGCGCAGCCTCGTCGAGCAGGGCGGCCGCCTTGGGCTCGAGCGCCAGCGGGCGCTGGGCGTAGAGATAGGAGGCGCTGTCGATCAGCTCGATCAGCGTCTTGGCGCGCTCCTTCAGGCCGGGCATCGCCGCCATCAGCTTGGCCTCCAGCTCGGGAGACGGCTCGGTGCCGATGCCGCGCGGCGGCCCGATTTCCGACCAGATCGCCTTCAGCGCCGTCATCAATTCGTGATCGGCGGACTCGCGCATATAGAGGCCGTTGAGGTTCTCGAGCTTGGCGTAGTCGAAGCGGGCCGGCGAGCGGCCGATCGAGGAGAGGTTGAACAGCGAGATCATCTCTTCGGGAGAGAAGATCTCCTGGTCGCCATGGCTCCAGCCGAGGCGCAGCAGGTAGTTGCGCAGTGCGATCGGCAGATAACCCATCGAGCGATAGGCCTCGATGCCAAGCGCGCCATGCCGCTTCGACAGCTTGGCGCCGTCGGCCCCGTGGATCAGCGGGATATGCGACATGCTCGGCACGGTCCAGCCGAGCGCCTGGTAGATCTGCGTCTGGCGGGCGGCATTGGTCAGGTGGTCCGAGCCGCGAATGATGTGGGTGACGCCCATGTCGTGATCATCGACGACGACGGCGAGCATGTAGGTCGGGTTGCCGTCCGAGCGCAGCAAGACGAGATCGTCGAGATTCTCGTTCTGCCAGGTGACGCGGCCCTGGACCTCGTCCTCGACTACGGTCTCACCGGTCTGCTCCGCCTTGAGGCGGATCACCGGCTTGACGCCTTCGGGCGCGGTCGACGGGTCGCGGTCGCGCCAGCGTCCGTCATAACGCCACTGCTTGCCCTCGGCGCGTGCCGCTTCGCGCTCCGCATCGAGCTCCTGCGGCGTCGCATAGCAGTAATAGGCCTTGCCGGCGGCGAGCATCTGTTCGGCGACCTCGCGATGGCGGGCGGCGCGCTGGAACTGATAGACGGTCTGCCCGTCCCAATCGAGGCCGAGCCAGGCGAGGCCGTCGAGGATCGCGGCGATTGCGCCCTCGGTCGAACGTTCGCGGTCGGTGTCCTCGATGCGCAGCAGCATCTTGCCGCCATGGCGGCGGGCATAGAGCCAGTTGAACAGCGCGGTGCGGGCGCCGCCAATGTGCAGGAATCCGGTAGGCGACGGCGCGAAGCGCGTGACGACCGTGTCACTCATGAAGGAAGGCTCCGGCGGAACGGGTAAGCGTGAGGCGAGGGCGATCGTGATACGGGCCTCGGCCGGGGCTGACATCCGGCGCCGCCGCTGTAACATGGCTTGCCGGCTGCCGTTAAGAGCCTCCTGCGGGGAGGGGGCGCGATCATCGCGCGGCCGCGACGGGGGATGGATGCTCTCCTACGGGCCAGAACAGCGCCGTAGCAGGGTGGGCGTGCTGGCTCTGCCTGCGCGCTTGCGGCGCGGCGCCCATTTTTCCCAGCCATTATCTGCTTTCCTGCCCGATTGGGGCGGCCGCCTCCGCCAGGCGTTCGAAGCCGAGATCGAGCGCCGCCGCCTGTTCAACTGGCTTCCGGTCTGCATGGGGGCCGGCGTGCTGCTCTATTTCCTGGCCGATCGCGAGCCAGGGCTGGCCGCGCCCCTGGCCGGGCTGGTGCTGTGTGCGCTCGCCGCGCTGCTGATGCGGCAACGGCGGGCCATCATGGCGATCTGCATCGCGACCGCGGCGGCCTTTGCCGGCTTTACGGCCGCGACCTGGCGGACGGCGAACATCGCGGCGCCGGCGCTCGCCCGCAATCATGTCGGCAAGCTCACCGGCTTCGTCGAGGCGCTGGAGCAGCGCGAGAAGGGCGTGCGCATCGTCATCCAGGTCACGGACCTGCCGGGCGTCGATCCCGGGCAGCGGCCTCGGCGGGTGCGCGTCACCACGCCGGTGACCACGCTGAAGCCCGGCGACCATATCAGCGCGACCGCCCGCCTGTTGCCGCCGCCAGGCCCGGCGCGCCCAGGCGGTTACGACTTCGCCCGCGATGCGTTCTTCCAGGGCGTCGGCGCCGTCGGCAACATCGCCGGCAAGATCGCGCTCGCGCCGCCTCCCGTGCCGATGCCGCGCCGGCTCGCCCTGGCGGTCGCGATCGACCAGGCCCGTAACGCGCTGACCGAGCGCATCGCGACCAGTGGCGGCGGGCAGGCGGGAGCGATGGCGGCGGCCCTCGTCACCGGCAAGCGCGGGCTGATCAGCGAGCAGACCAACAACGACCTGCGCGCCGCCGGCATCTACCACATCGTCTCGATCTCCGGCCTGCACATGGTGCTGGCTGCCGGCACGATCTTCTGGCTGGTGCGGGCCTTGCTCACGCTGTCGCAGACGGTGGCGCTGCACTGGCCGGTGAAGAAGCTCGCGGCGCTCGTCGCCATGCTCGGTGCCACCGCCTATTGCATCTTCTCCGGTGCCGATGTCGCAACCGAGCGCTCGCTGATCATGACGCTGGTCATGCTCGGGGCGATCCTGGTCGACCGGCCGGCGCTTTCCATGCGCAACCTCGCTCTGTCCGCGATCATCGTGCTGCTGCGGGAGCCGGAGGCGCTGCTCGGGCCGAGCTTCCAGATGTCGTTCGGAGCGGTCGCGGCGCTGATCGCCTTCGCCGAGCGCTGGCAGGAGCGGGCGCCCGATGCCGCCGCCGCCGCATGGCCCTGGCCGCTGCGCCCGCTCTGGCTCTCGGCCGTGGGAATCCTGACCACCACCATGGTCGCGACCGCGGCGACGGCGCCCTATGGCGTCTACCATTTCCAGACCTTCAACCCGTTCGGCCTGCTCGGCAACGCGCTGGCGCTGCCCTTCGTCTCGCTGATCGTGATGCCCGCCGCGGTCTTCGGCGTGCTTGCCTATCCGTTCGGACTCGACTGGCCGGCCTGGGCGCTGATGGGCTGGGCCTCCGGATATGTACTCCAGCTCGCCCATTGGGTCGCCGGCATCGACCGCTCCACCGTGGTGCTGCCCGCTTTCGGCTCGACCGCGCTGATCCTGTTCTCGCTGTCGTTGCTCTGGCTGACCTTGTGGACGACGGCGCTGCGCTTCCTTGCCGCGCTGCCCTTGGTCGGCGGGCTGGCGCTGGCCTCGGCCCCGTCGCGGCCCGACATCCTGATCGAGCGAGACGGCTCGGGTGTGCTGGTGCGGGGGCCGGAGGGCAAGATGGTGCTGGCCGGCAAGCCGAGCCGCTTCGTGCTCACGCAATGGCTGCATGCCGACGGCGATTCGCGTGCGCCCGACGATGCGGCGCTGCGCAATGGCGCCGCTTGCGATCCGCGTGGCTGCGTCATCCGCCTCCCGGATGGCCGCTCGGTAGCCTATACGCGCGACCGGATCGCCTTGGTCGAGGACTGCCTGCGCGCCGATCTCGTGGTGACGTCGCTCTACTGGACAGCACCTTGCGCAGCCCGCCTGATCGACCGCAGCGCGCTCATGCGCGACGGCGCGACGGCGTATCATGCGGCCCGCGGCGGCTGGCGCGCCTATACGGCCGACGAGGTCACGCGCCTGCGCCCCTGGACCCGGGCGCGACCGGAACCGAAGCCGGCGTCAGAACCAGCGCCTGCTCCGGCAACTGCAGCCGCAACTGCGGAGCCGGCACAGGATGCCGAGGCGATTCAGTAGCGCCGCATCAGGTTGACGAGCCGGCCCTGGATCTTGACCCGGTCGGGCCCGAGCACGCGCGTCTCATAGGCCGGGTTGGCGGCTTCGAGCGCGATCGAGGAGCCGCGCTTGCGCAACCGCTTCAGCGTCGCTTCCTCGTCGTCGATCAGGGCGACGATGATGTCGCCGGTATTGGCGGTGTCCTGCTTGCGGATGACGACGGTGTCGCCGTCGAGGATGCCGGCCTCGATCATCGAATCGCCGCGGACTTCCAGGGCATAATGCTCGCCGCCGCCGAGCATGTCGGCCGGCATCGTGACGCTGTGGCTGCGGTCCTGGATCGCCGAGATCGGCGTGCCGGCGGCGATGCGGCCCATGACCGGGATCGAGACGGTTGAGCGCCCGCTGTCTTCCGCAGCCGATGGTCGCGGCTTCGTCAGATTGGCTGCCGGCGTCGGGGAAGGCGGGGTCTGACCGAGGCCGCCCTGGACAACGGAGGGGCTGAAGCGGCCGCGCTGTGCCTGCGGCCCGCCGATGCCGTCCGGCATCTTGATGACTTCGAGCGCACGTGCCCGGTTCGGAAGCCGGCGAATGAAGCCGCGCTCCTCCAGCGCCATGATCAGCCGGTGGATGCCGGATTTGGAACGCAGATCGAGCGCATCCTTCATCTCGTCGAAGGAGGGCGGCACGCCGGATTCCCGCAGGCGCTCCTGGATGAAGCGAAGCAGTTCAAACTGTTTGCGTGTCAGCATGGTCGCGCCGCTCGCCTCTCGGGCTAGAATCGAAACAAAGCACGAACACCATACGCGTTCGCCTTGTGTTCCGCAAGGGGAGCGCTGTGATGAGAACTGATCCTATTTGAGACATGCCGTCCCGGGCGACTGCATGGAGACCGGGATCCCGAAAGAGGTTCCGGAATGGATCCCGGATCGGCGCCGCTGCGCGGCTTGTCCGGGATGACAACCTGAGAGCGGGAGAGTTGACTAAAGCAACTCCGCAATTCTCCGAACCGCGGAATTGCTTTAGGTCTTCGCTTTATCGCATTTTCTTCACGCGAACCGGTGTCCACTTCGCTCGAAAATGCTCTAGCGCAGCCGGATGACGCGGCAGGGATCGCCGGCCTTGGCAGGCTCGGCGAAAGCCGGGCGGATCACCAGCGCCTCGGCCCGCGACAGGTTCGCCAGCATCGAGGAATCCTGCTTGGCGAAGGGCCTGACCCGTCGCTCGCCCTCAATGATCTCGGTGGTGGCACGCAGATAGTCCTGGCGCTCGTCATTGGCCGGCAGGTCGACGGCCAGAGTGGCGGGCTCGCTGCGGTCGCGCTCGGGATCGGCGATGCCGAGCAGCGCCTCGACCAGCGGCATGGCAAAGAGATGGCCGCAGACGATCGAGGAGACCGGGTTGCCGGGCAGGCCAAGCGCGACCATCGGGCCGAGGCGGCCCATCATCATCGGCTTGCCCGGGCGCATTGCGATCTTCCAGAAACCGAGCGCCATGCCCTGCGCCTTCAGGGCCGCCTGGACGAGATCGTGCTCGCCGACGGAAGCACCGCCGAGGGTGATCAGGACATCGGCGCCGGCGGCGCGCGCCGCCTCGATCTTGGCGGCCAGATTGGGGTGGTTGTCGCGGGCGATGCCGAGATCGAGCGCCGTGCCGCGGGCCTCCTCGATCAGCGCGGCGAGAGCGAAGCTGTTCGAGGCGACGATCTGGTCGGGGCCGACCGGCTCGCCCGGCAGGACGAGTTCGTCGCCGGTGGCGAGGATCGCGACCAGCGGCTTGCGGCGGACCGAAAGCGTCGGGTGGCCGGCAGCGGCGGCCAGACCGAGCGCAGCGCTATCGAGGCGACGACCGGCCTTGAGCAGAATCTCGCCAGTCTGAAAATCCAGCCCGGCCGGGCGGATGAACTGGCCCTTGCCCGCTGGCTTGACGACGCGGATGACCTGGCCGCCGACGCCCTCGGCATGCTCCTGGATCAGGATCGCATCGGCACCGTCGGGGATCGGCGCGCCGGTGAAGATGCGTACCGTCTCGCCGGGCCCGACCTGGCCGGAAAAGCCGCGGCCGGCGGCGGATTCGCCGACGACCTTGAGCTCTTTGCCCAGGGTGAGATCGGTGGCGCGGGCGGCGTAGCCATCCATGGCCGAATTGGCGAAGGGCGGCTGGGTCCTGAGCGCCGCGACGTCCTCAGCCAGCACCCGGCCGGCGCAGTGCGCCAGCGCCAGCGTCTGCGCCGGCGTCGGGCCGGGCACGCTGTCGAGCAGCGCCTTGAGCGCGACCGGGACGGGGGTGAGGCTCATGCCTATGGTCCTGCGATCTCGTAGGTTCCGGACTTCCCGCCGGATTTATGCACGAGTCGGACGCCTTCGATATGCATGGCGCGATCGACCGCCTTCACCATGTCGTAGACAGTGAGGCAGGCGACGCTGACGGCGGTCAGCGCCTCCATCTCGACTCCGGTCTTGCCGGTCAGCTTGACCTCGGCGCGGACGCGCACGCCCGGCAGGGTTTCGTCGATCGACAGGTCCACGGAAATCTTGCTGAGCAGCAGCGGGTGGCAAAGCGGGATCAGTTCATGGGCGCGCTTGGCCGCCATGATGCCGGCGAGGCGGGCGGTGCCGAGCACATCGCCCTTCTTGGCCTCGCCGTCGCGGACGATCGCCAGGGTCTCGGCTTGCATCACCACATGGCCTTCGGCGATCGCTGTGCGGACAGTCTCGGCCTTGTCGCCGACATCGACCATATGGGCCTCGCCCTTCTGGTCGAGATGGGTGAGGCGGCTCACGCCGCCGCCTCGGCAGTCTTGCCGGTCAGAAGCTGGCGGGTCGCGGCCGCCACGTCCGCCTGGCGCATCAGGCTTTCGCCGACCAGGAAGGTGTTGACGCCGCAGGCCTGCAGACGGGCGATGTCGTCATGCGTGAAGATACCGCTCTCGCCGACCAGCAGGCGATCCTTGGGCACGCGCGGCGCCAGCCGCTCGGTGACGGCGAGGTTGAGCTCGAAGCTGCGCAGATCGCGGTTGTTGATGCCGACGAGCCGGGTGTCGAGCTTCAAGGCGCGCTCCAGCTCGGTTTCGTCATGAACTTCGGCGAGCGCGGCCATGCCAAGCGCTTTCGCCGTCGCGACGAGCTCGCGCGCGGCGGCATCGTCGAGCGAGGCCATGATGATCAGGATGCAGTCGGCACCCCAGCTGCGCGCCTCGAAGACTTGGTAGGGCTCGAACATGAAGTCCTTGCGCAGACCAGGCAGGCCTGAGGCGGCGCGCGCTTCGCCAAGATATTCCGGCCGGCCCTGGAACGAGGGCATGTCGGTCAGCACCGAGAGGCACGCGGCACCGCCTGCGGCATAAGCCTTGGCCAGCGCGGGCGGGTCGAAATCGGGGCGGATCAGCCCCTTGGAGGGCGAGGCCTTCTTGATCTCGGCGATCAGGGCCGGGCCGCCGGCGCGGTGCTTGGCTTCGAGCGCACCGACGAAGTCACGCGGCACGGGCTCAGCCGCTGCGCGCTTCTCGATTTCGGCCTGAGGAATCGCCAGCCGAGCAGCCGCGATCTCCTCGCGCTTATAGGCCTCGATCCGCCTGAGAATATCGGACATGGATGGCCTCACGCATTGGAACTGGCGACGAGGGCTGCGAGCGCGGCCTTGGCCTTGCCATTGTCCAGCACCGCATAGGCCTGCGCCAGCCCTTCGCCGAGCGTAGCCGCCTTGCCGGCGACGACGAGCGCGGCGGCGGCATTGAAAGCGGCGATGTCGCGGAAGGCGCTCTTCGCACCGCCGAGCACCTCCTGCAGCGCCTGCGCATTCTGCGCCGGCTCGCCGCCGCGCAGATCCTCGGGCTTTGCACGCGGAATACCGACATCCTCGGGCGCGATATTGAAGCTCTCGATCTTGCCGTCCTTCAGCGCGACGACGCGGGTCGGGCCGGTGGTGGTGATCTCGTCGAGGCCGTCGGAGCCGTGGACCGCCCAGACGGTATGCGAGCCCAGCGATTGCAGCACCTTGACCATCGGCTCGAGCCAGGTCTCGGAGAAGGCGCCGATGAGCTGCTGCTTGACGCCGGCCGGGTTCGAGAGCGGGCCGACCAGATTGAAGATGGTGCGGGTGCCGAGCTCGGTGCGCACCGGCGCGACATGGCGCATCGAGGCGTGGTGGGTCGGTGCGAACATGAAGCCCACGCCGGCCTGCGCGATGCAGCGCTCGGTGCCGGCCGCCTCCAGCCCGACCTTGACGCCCAGCGCGGTCAGCACGTCGGCGGCGCCGGAGCGCGAGGAGGCCGCGCGGTTGCCATGCTTGGCGACCGGGACGCCGCAGGCCGCGACGATGATCGAGGCGAGCGTCGAGACATTGTAGGAACCGGATGCGTCGCCGCCGGTGCCGACGATGTCGATCGCGTCGGCCGGCGCCTCGACGGTGAGCATGCGGGCGCGCATGGCGGTGACGGCGCCGGCGATCTCCTCGGTGGTCTCGCCGCGCACGCGCAGCGCCATCAGGAAGGCGGCCGCCTGCGCGTTTGTCACCTCGCCGGAGAGCATCGATTCGAAGGCGTCGCGGGCTTCCTCGCGCGACAGCGAGGCGCCGGTCGCGACTTTGGCGATGAAGGGTTTGAAGTCGTCCATGGGAACTCGATCGATCAGGCTGTCGCGGAAAGGGCGGCTTTGGCGTTCTGGCGCGACCATCGCTCGGCGAGATCGAGGAAATTGCGCAGGATCGTCGCGCCATGCTCCGAGGCGATGCTCTCGGGATGGAACTGCACGCCGTGGACGGGCAGGTCGCGATGCGACAGCGCCATGATCATGCCGTCGCCGGATTCGGCCTCGATGGAGAGCTCGGTCGGGCAGGTCTCGCGGCGGACGACGAGCGAGTGATAGCGCGTCGCCTCTAGCGGCCCGTTGATGCCGTGGAACAGGCCTCGCGCGCGGTGGGTGATGGTCGAGACCTTGCCGTGCATCGGCAAAGGCGCGCGCACCACTTCGCCGCCGAAGACCTGGCCGATCGTCTGCAAGCCAAGGCAGACGCCGAAGATCGGCTTCCTGTCGGCGCCCTCGCGTACGAGATCGAGGCAGATGCCGGCCTCGTTCGGTGTGCAGGGGCCGGGCGAGAGCACGATCGCGTCATGGTCGCCGGCGAGGGCGTCATTGACCGAGAGCGTGTCGTTGCGGTGCACGTCGACCTCCGCCCCAAGCCCACCGATCAGGTGGACCAGGTTCCAGGTAAAGCTGTCGTAATTGTCGATCAGCAGGATGCGCATCGTCTTGGGGCCGTCCCCACCCAGTTTCTTAAGGCTTGCACATGCCCCCGAACGCTCGTGCCGGTCAAGCGCGAGGGCGCGAAGCTGCTCGCTCCGCGCCCTCGAACGATTGTCGTCGGTATCGACGAACGAGGTTATTTCACTCGGCGATAATGCGCCGTCATGAACTGGACCCACTGGCCATCCTCGCCCTTGGCGCGCGAGGACAGGATGTGATGGTCCGGGCTCTTGACCTCGACGATGTCCTGATAGGCCGCCGTCTGGCCGGGCTTGGTGAAGTCGGGGCCTTCGGTGTCGAGGGTCAGCACTGTGCCATCGGCGCTGCGCGTGCCGGAGTAGACCCATTGACCGCTCATCATCGAGCCGATGAAGGAGCCGACATAGCGTTCCTTGAGCGGATCGTAGCCGAGCGTGATCCGGGTCTTCGCCGGGCTGCCATCGGGCATGCAGCCGGTGCCGTCGCCGACGAGCCAGAGCTCGCCGATCGACGAGTAGGACTGCGTGCCGGTCGATTTCATCGGAGGCTGGTCCGGACCCATCATGCATTCGCTCTCATAGGTCCATTCGCCGATGAGCTGGAGGAGCCAGTCATGCTCCGCCTGGGGCTTGGATGGCATGCAGCCGGAAAGGTCGCCGGCCTGCGGCTTGTCGAGTTCTGCTGCGTTGCTCATGGTTCTTCCTCCTTGGCTTTGCTTCTCTGGGGTGGACAGTCGAATGCGCCGTGGTCAGGCGGCGGCAGCAACCAGCTGCGGGCGCTCCGTGGCCTGCTTGAGCGCGGCGAGGCCCTTCTCGAAATCGCCGCCGACCATGCGGTCCATGTTGAAGATCGTGCCCATGACCTTGCCCATGAACGGGCAGGCGCCCTGCATGTGCCAGGTCACCAGCGTGCCGCCCTCTGCCGGGGTGAGGCTGAATGTGATCAGGTTGTGGCAGGCCATGGGCTTGGTCATGTCGAGCGTGATGGCGAGCTTGGTCGGCGCCTGGACCTCGACGATCGCAAGTTCGCCGGTGCCGGCCTGCTTGTTGCCGTCGAAGGCGTAGACGGCGCCGACGCCGGAGGTCTCGCCCTTGAAGCTGCGCTTCATCGCTGGATCCTTCTTCTCGTAGGGCGACCAGGCGCCCCATTTCCGGAAGTCCGAGAGCAGGGCGAAGATACGCTCGGGCGTCGCCCGGATCGTCGCGGAACGGCTGACCTCGAAGAGATCGGGCTTGCGTGCGGCGACAATGAGGAGGCCGGCGACAAGGGCGAGCACGGCGATGGCGAGATAGGTAAGCATGGCACTCTCCTGTGTGGGGTGGGTTCGCGGGTCAGGCGCCGAGACGGACGGGGATCAGGCGGCGCAGCCGCGGATCGCGCAGGTAAAGGCCGCCCCAGGCCAAGAGGCCGAGATAGAGGCCGAAGAGGAGATGGCTGAAGAGCGGGCTGCCGACGCGCAGATGCGTCGCCATGGCGCCGCCGAGCAGGCCGGTCAGCAGGATGGCCCCGAGCACCGACGTGCGCGGCAGCGCATACAGCAGCGCGATGACGAGCGTCATCAAGCCGAGCCCGCGCGCCAGCTCCTGCGAGCCGGAATAGCCAAGCTGCTGCATCGTCTCGGTGACGATGGCGAGTGGCGCCAGCTTGATGCCGCCGTCGAAGATCAGAAAGGCGACGATGATGCCGCTCATGATGCGCCCGGTCCAGAGCTGTCCGGCGGGCGTGGTGGGCAGGGTGGTGGACTGCATGGAAGCTCCGATTTGATAGGGCTCCGCCGGCCCGGATGTGCGGGCAGGTTTCGTCCGAGGTTCGGGGCCGGCGTATCCGGTATCTGCCACGAGGACGTTGGCGGTCCGGACGTACCGACAGAGCGAGATGAATTTTTTTCGAGCCGTCGGTTTGGTATTTATCTTGATGACAAGATAAATCTGACGTTGTCTCGATGTCAAGATATATTCATGATGCCCGCCACATGATCAGCGGAGGCCGCGATGAGCGATGATGCAGGGCAGGGCAGCGACCATATCGACCGGTTGCGCGGACAGTGGCAGCGCGAGTTACCGGAGCTGGATACCTCGCCCATGGCGGTGCTCGGCCGGGCCCGGCGGATCACGCTGCGGGTGCGGCCGGGGATCGAGGCGGTTTTCGCTCGCCATGGTCTCGATACCGGCGAGTTCGACGTGATCTCGACCTTGCGGCGGGCCGGAGCGCCCTGGCGGCTGACGCCGACCGAACTCTACCGCACGCTGATGATCTCCTCGGGCGGGCTCACGGCCCGCCTCAATCGTCTGGAGGCGGCCGGCCTGATCCGGCGGCGCGAAGCGGAGGAGGACAAGCGCAGTCTCCTGGTCGAATTGACCGAGGCCGGCCGCGCCAAGGCCGAGGCCACATTCCGCGAGGACATGGCGCTGGAGAAGCGTCTCCTCGCAGGCCTGAGCGCCCATGAGCAGGAGGATCTGGCGGCGCTGCTGCGCAAGCTCGCGCTCAGCCTGGAGGACGATGGCGCTGGCGCGAGCTAGCGTGGCCCGCTTCAGCCCGCCGCGGCCTGCCCGCTCTCGCGCATCAGCCGGTCGATATGCTGGCGGATATGGGCGGCCTCACTGGCCGAGCCTGCGAGCGCTATGGCGCGGTCGAAAATGGTACGCGCCTCGCGGTCGCGGCCGAGCTGCATCAGCAGCCAGCCCTTGAAGCCGAAGAAGTAGAAATAGCCCGAGAGTTGCTGTTCCAGCGGCTCGACCATGGCGAGCGCAGCTTCAGGCCCTCGCAGCTTGGCGACAGCGACGGCGCGGTTGAGCGTGATGACCGGCGAAGGCTGGATGTGCTCCAGCGTGGCGTAGAGGATGTCGATCTGGGCCCAGTCGGTCTCGCCCGGCCGCGCTGCGCGACTGTGGACGCCGGCGATCGCTGCCTGGAGCTGGTAGGGGCCGGGCCGGCGATGGCGCATCGCCTTGTCGACCAGCGCCAGACCCTCCGCGATCATCTCGCGGTCCCAGAGCGTCCGGTCTTGATCGTCGAGCAGGACGATCTGGCCGTCGGCGTCGAGCCTGGCCGGCGCACGGGCGTGCTGAAGCAGCATCAGCGCCAGCAACCCCATGATTTCCGGCTCGGTCGGGAACAGTCGCAGCAGCAGCCGCATCAGCCGGATCGCCTCCTCGCTGAAGGGGCGCCGCCGGTCGGCCTCGGCGCCGCTGGCCGAATAGCCCTCGTTGAAGACGAGATAGAGCATCGCCGCGACCGCTGCGAGCCGTTCGGCGCGCTCGATCGGGCCGGGAGTCTCGAAGGGGACGTGGGCTGCGGCAACCCGCGCCTTGGCACGGGTGATGCGCTGCTCCATCGCGCTCTCGCCGACGAGGAAGGCGCGGGCGATCTGCCTGACGCTGAGCCCGGAGACGATGCGCAAGGCCAGCGCGACCTGCTGCGTCGACGGCAGGTCGGGGTGGCAGCAGATGAACAGGAGGCGCAGGATGTCGTCGCGGTAATGGCCGCCGTCGAGCCGCTCGGCGACCTCGCTCTCGGCATCGCCGAGATCGGAGAGCCGATCCTCGTCAGGCAGCGCTTCCTGCTTCTTCTGGCGCCTGACCTGGTCGAGCGCGACATTACGACCGACGAAGATCAGCCAGGCGGCGGGATCGCGCGGCGGGCCGTTCTGCGGCCAGGTCTTGAGCGCCCGGAGGCAGGCCTCCTGATAGGCCTCCTCGGCGATGTCGAGATCGCGGAAATAGCGCAGCAGGGCGCTGATCGCCTGAGGGCGCGCCGACGTCAGCGCCGCATGGATCCAGGCGATCTCCGCCATGATCAGACTCCGGCCGGATAGTAGACAGCGAGCGGACGGACCTCGAAGGCCCCGCCCGGATTGGCCTCGCCGAGCTCGCGTGCGATGCCGAGCGCCTCGTCGAGATCGGCGACGTCGACGATGTAGAAGCCGAGGAACTGCTCCTTGGTCTCGGCGAAGGGACCGTCTAGAATCAGCGGCGGATCGCGATCCTTGCGCAGGGTCGTCGCGGCCGTGGTTGGCAACAGGCGCGCGACCGGGCCGAGCTTGCCTTCCTTGGCGATGCGCTGGCGGACCTTTTCGAGGCGGCCCATGACCTCCTCGTTCTGCTCCTTCGACCAGGCCGTGACGACCTCTTCGGAATGATAGCAAAGGATGGCGTAGTGCATGCGCAGCGCTCCGGTTCAGGCCAAGGACGTTCGGCCGGGCCGGCAGCCGACAAGGCCGCGCGAAAAAAATCAAGCTGCGAGCGCAGCGCATTCAAGCCATCTTCCCTCCCTCAGCCCTCATCCTGAGGAGCGATCGCAGATCGCGTCTCGAAGGATGCTTCAGCAGTGTCGAGAGCTTCCTGGAGCATCCTTCGAGACGCCGCTGCGCGGCTCCTCAGGATGAGGGCTGACGGATTTGTTGGAACGTTGCGTCACACCACCGGCGGGTTGAGCCGGGCGAAGCCCTCCTGGCGATGATAGGGGAAGGCCGGGTAGGGCGGCACCGTCACGCTCGCCTTGTCGAGCCCTTCGATCTGCTCCGGCGTCAAGGCCCAGCCGACAGCGCCGAGATTGTCGCGCAATTGCTGCTCGTTGCGGGCCCCGATGATCACCGAGGCGACGGTCGGCCGCTGCAGCAGCCAGTTGATCGCGATCTGCGGGACAGTTCTCCCGGTCTCCTTGGCGAGTTCGTCGAGCACGTCGACGATATCGTAGAGCTTCTGATCGTCGACTGGCGGGCCGAAATCGGCTGTCTGGTGCAGGCGGCTGCCTTCAGGCAGAGGCTGGCCGCGGCGGATCTTGCCGGTGAGGCGTCCCCAGCCGAGCGGGCTCCAGACGAGGGCGCCGACGCCCTGGTCGAGGCCGAGCGGCATCAGGTCGAACTCGTAGTCGCGGCCGACCAGCGAATAATAGACCTGATGGGCGACATAGCGCGGGAAGCCGTGCTTCTCGGCGATAGCGAGCGACTTCATCAACTGCCAGCCGGCGAAGTTGGAGACGCCGACCTGGCGGATCTTGCCGGCGCGGACCAGCGCATCGAGCGTCGACAGCACCTCCTCGATCGGCGTGAAGGCGTCGAAGGCGTGGAGCTGGAGCAGATCGATATGATCGCTGCCGAGCCGGCGCAGCGCGGCCTCGGTGCCGTCGATCAGCCGGCTGCGCGAGGAGCCGGCATCGTTCGGGCCATCGCCCATCGGCAGGGTCATCTTGGTCGAGATCAGGACCTTGTCGCGCCGGCCCTTGATCGCGGCTCCCAGGACCTCCTCGGAGGCGCCGTTCGAATAGACGTCGGCGGTGTCGAACAGGTTGACCCCGGCTTCCAGGCAGATGTCGACGAGGCGCGTCGCCTCCTTGGCGTCGCTGGTGCCCCAGTTGCTGAAGAGCGGGCCCTGGCCGCCGAAGGTGCCGGCGCCGAAGCTGAGTGCCGGGACCTTCAGACCGGAGCGGCCGAGATATCTGTAGTCCATGGTCGAAGTCCTTCTGTGAAGTCGTTGATATTCAAGCCTGCGGGCAGGAGGCGGGGGCCGGCTGCAGCGCCGCCTGCGGGCGCCTGTCGAGGCGCAGGCTGATCACGGCCAGGACCAGGCTCGCCAGCGGCACCAGGGCGGCGACCCAGGTCACGGCGCCCAGTCCCGGCCCGTGCTCGATGGTGACGCCGCCGAGCCAGGCGCCGAAGGCATTGCCGAGATTGAAGGCAGCGATGTTGAGGCTGGAGGCGAGATTACGCCCGGCAGGCCCGGCCTTGTCGAGTACGCGCATCTGCAAGGGTGCGACGGTGGCGAAGGCAGCGGCACCGATCAGGCCGACGAAGATCGTCACCGCGATGGGCGAGCGCAACGCCGCCGTCATCGCCAAGAGCACGATGGCGAGGGTCGCCGTGGTCGCAAGCAGGGCGACCGGCAGGTTGCGGTCGGCGAACTTGCCGCCGAGCATGTTGCCGACGATCAGGCCGAGGCCGAAGAGCAGCAGGATCGGCGACACGGCCTCCTGCGAGAAGCCCGTGATCTCGACCAGGATCGGCTGGATATAGGTGAAGACCGCGAAGACCCCGCCGAAGCCGAGCACGGTCATGGCGAGGCCGAGCAGCACCTGCGGGTCGGCGAGCGTCGCGAGTTCCCGGCGCAGCGGCGCGACCTCGACCTTGCCCTTGTCGGCCGGGACGAGACGGGCGAGCACCAGCATGGCGACGACACCGATGCCGGCGATGGTCCAGAAGGTGGCGCGCCAGCCGAAGTTCAGGCCGAGCCAGGCGCCGGCGGGCACGCCGAGCAGGGTCGCGATGGTGAGGCCGGTGAACATCACGGCGATGGCCGAGGCCTTCTTGTCCTCTGGCACGAGGCTGGTCGCGACGACCGAGCCGACGCCGAAGAAGGTGCCGTGCGCCAGCGAGGTGACGATGCGCGCCGCCATCAGCAGCCCGTAGCTCGGGGCGAGCGCACAGGCGATATTGCCGAGAGTGAAGATCGCCATCAGCAGGATCAGCACCTGCTTGCGCGGGAGCTTGCGGGTGGCCAGCGTCAGGACGGGCGCGCCGACGAAGACGCCGAGCGCATAGCCGGAGATCAGCAGGCCGGTCATCGCGACCGAGACCTGCAGGTCGGCGGCGACCTGCAGCAGCAGGCCCATGATGACGAATTCGGTGGTGCCGATGCCGAAGGCACCGGCGGTGAGGGCATAGACGGCAATGGGCATGGCAGGCTCCGGGCCAGGGGAGAGGAGATGATGCCCAGCCAGATGGTGCAATGCAGCGGATTGAACTAGGATGCCGCCCGTAACATCACTTGTGACTTGAGTTCACCATGGCAGCCCTGCTCAGCAACCGCTCCGGCGAGATGGAGGTGTTCGCGGCCGTGGTCGAGCGCGGTGGCTTCTCCGCCGCGGCCAAGCTCTTCGGCATGACGCCGTCGGCCGTGAGCAAGCTGGTCACGAGGCTGGAGGCAAGGCTCGGCGCCAGGCTGGTCAACCGCTCGACGCGCAAGCTGCAGCTGACCGCGGAAGGACAGGCCTTCCACCAGCGCTGCGTCACCATCCTCTCCGATATTGCCGAAGCGGAATGCGAGGCCGCCGCCGGGCGGGCGCCGCGCGGACGGGTGCGGGTCAACGCCAATGTCGCCTTCGGCAACCAGGTTCTGCTGCCGCTGGTGCCGGCCTTCCTGGCCGAGCATCCCGAACTCTCGGTCGATCTCGTCTTCACCGACCAGGTCGTCGACCTGATCGAGGAGCGGGCCGATATCGCGATCCGCGTTGCGCCCGGGCCCTTGCGCGGCAACCAGCTGATGGCGCGCAAGATCGGCGAGAGCGGCGTTGCCGTGGTCGCTTCCCCCGACTATCTCGCGCGCCATGGCGAGCCGAGGACGCCGGCCGATCTGGCGAAACACAACCTGATCGGCTTCAACTTCGCCCGCTCGGTCGAGGGCTGGCCGTTCCGAGTCGACGGCGCGCTGATCTCGATCGCGGCCGTCGGCAACACCCAGGTCGGCGACGGCGAGATCGCGCGCCAGCTCGCGGTTGCCGGAGTTGGCCTGGCACGGCTGGGACGCTTTCATACCCAGGCCGAAGTCGCCGCGGGCCGGCTGGTCACGGTGCTGGAGGACTTCAATCCCGGTGACATCGAGGTCATCCACGCCGTCTATCTCGGGCAGGGCGGATTCGTGCCGGCGCGGATGCGGGCCTTCATCGATTTCCTGGCCCGGAATGTGAATATCCGGGCCTGACAGCCTGAAACCTCAACTCAGCAGCAGGCTGTCGTCGGAGAGTTCCTCGCCGCGCACCTGCTTGAACAGGCGCAAGAGGTCGGGAACGTCCATCGCCTTGCGGCGCTCCCCGGCGATGTCGAAGACGACCTTCCCCTCGTGCAGCATCACGGTCCGGCTGCCATGGTCGAGCGCGTCGCGCATCGAATGGGTGACCATCAGCGCGGTCAGCTTCTGATCGTCGACGATGCGCCGGGTCAGGTCGAGCACGAAGGCGGCGGTGCGGGGATCGAGCGCGGCGGTATGCTCGTCGAGCAGCAGGGTCTTGGTTCCCGCCAGCGTCGACATCAGCAGGCTGACCGCCTGGCGCTGACCGCCCGACAGCAGGCCCATCGAATCGCCGAGGCGGTTCTCGAGGCCGAGGCCGAGGACCGCCAGCTTGTCGCGAAACAACGCGCGCCGCGAGCGGTCGAGCGCCGCGCCGAGGCCACGGGCGCGGCCGCGCGCCTGAGCCAGCGCCATGTTCTCCTCGATCGTCAGGCGTTCGCAGGTGCCTGCCATCGGGTCCTGGAAGACGCGCGCGATCAGCCCGGCGCGCTTTGGTGTCGGCCAGCGCGTCACGTCGATGCCGTCGACTTCGACCGTGCCGCGCTCGGCCCGGGCATCGCCGCTGAGGACGTTGAGCAATGTCGACTTGCCGGCCCCGTTCGAGCCGATCACGGTGATGAACTCGCCCTCGGGCACGGTGAGATCAAGGCCGCGCAGAGCGCGGTTCTCCAGCGGCGTGCCGCGCCCGAAGGTGACATGGACGTCCCGGACGCTGATCATGGCGCGCTCCGCTTGAACAGGCTGCGCAGCGGATTGGCGACGCCCGGCAGCATCAGGGCGATTCCGACCAGCACGGCGGTGACGAGGTTGAGGTCGGAGGCGCGCAGGCCGAGCCAGCCGGCGTTCAGCGCAAGCGCGATGGCGAGGCGATAGGCGATGGCGCCGATCAGGCAGGAGAACACCGCAACGACGATCGATCTGGTGCGGAAGATGGTCTCGCCGAGGATGACGGCGGCGAGGCCAGCGATGATCGTGCCGGTGCCGATGCTGACGTCGGCGAAGCCGGCCGTCTGCGCGAACAGAGCGCCAGCCAGGGCGACGAGGCCATTGGAAAGGGCGACGCCGACATAGATGTACATGTCGGTGCGGATGCCCTGCGCCCGCGCCATGCGCGGATTGGCGCCGGTCGCGCGCATGGCGAGCCCGAACTCGGTCTTGAGGAAGCGGGCGAGCAGGGCGGCGATCACGGTGACGATGATCACCAGCGCGAGCACGCGCAGGGTCGGGCGGGCTGGCAGCCCCATGGCAGCGATGAACGGGTTCAGCCAGGTGAAGAAATCGATCACCGTCGGCCGGTTCATCAGGGGGATGTTGGGCACGCCCATGACCCTGAGATTGATCGAAAACAGCGCCGTCATCGTCAGGATGCCGGCAAGCAGATGCAGGATCGAAAAGCGAATGTTGAGCCAGGCGGTGACCGTGCCGGCGAGGCAGCCGGCGACGATCGCCGCCAGCGTCGCAAAGACCGGATTGACGCCACCTGCGATCATCGCCGCCGCGACGGCGGCGCCGAGCGGCAAGGTGCCGTCGACCGTGAGGTCGGGAAAGTCGAGGACGCGGAAGGTGATGTAGACGCCGAGCGCCACGAGAGCGAACACCAGTCCGATCTCGATGGCGCCCAGGGTGGCGATGAGACTCATCGGTCGCCCTGCTTGCTCTGTTCCGGAAAGATTAGGCGGCCGAAGAGAGCGGCGGCGCGGGAACGCCGCCGCGCCTCAGATCAGTTGATCACCTGCTTGGCGCGGGCCTGCACGGCCGCCGGGATCGTCACGCCCATGGCGGCGGCCGCCTTGGCGTTGATGACGAGGTTGCTGCCGCTGGCGTTCTTGACCGGGATCGTGCCGGGCTTCTCGCCCTTGAGGACGCGCACGACCACAGCGCCGGTCTCGACGCCGACCTGAAAATAGTCGAAGCCGATCGAGGCGACCGAGCCCTTCTGGACCGACTCGGTGTCACCGGTGAAGACCGGCAGCTTGTTGTCGGTGCCGACGGCGAGCACGGTGCCGAGCGCCGAGATGATGGTGTTGTCGGTCGGCAGGTAGATTGCGTCGACCTTGCCAACGAGATTCTGCGCTGCGCCGGAGACATCGGCGGTGCGGCCGGCCGAGGCCTCGACGATCTGGAGGTTGCGGGCTGGCGCCAGCGCTTTCACGGCGTTGAGCAGCGCGACACTGTTGGCCTCGCCGGGATTGTAGACGACGCCAATCTTCTTGGCAGACGGCACCAGCTCCTTGATCAGGTCGAACTGGGCCTCCAGCGGCGAGAAGTCGGAGATGCCGGTTACGTTGCCGCCGGGCGCCTGCCTGTCCTTGACGATCTGGGCGGCGACAGGATCGGTCACGGCGGTGAAGACGACGGGAATCGTCTGCGTTGCCGTGACCATCGCCTGGGCCGAAGGGGTCGCGATCGCGACGATTACGTTCGGGTTCTCGCCAGCGAATTTCTGGGCGATCTGGGCTGCCGTCGCCGGCGAGCCCTGCGCCGATTCATAGCGGAAGGTCAGGTTGGTGCCGTCCTTGTAGCCGGCCTCCTCCAGCGCCTTCTTGACGCCGTCGCGGGCGGCGTCGAGCGCCGGGTGCTCGACGATGGCGGTGACGGCGACCGTCACCTTCTGGGTCTGCTGGGCGATGGCGGCCGTGCCGGCCAGAAGCGCCAGGGCAAGACCGCTGCCGATCATGGTTGCGCGCAAACGCATGGTTTCCTCTCCATTTGTCGCCGAGCCCTGTCTGTCCGCGTCAGGCATCCGAGCGAACGGGCAGGGCCGGTTCTGATTGCTGAGTGGCCACCCACGACAACCTTGAGGCTAGTGAGCGGCGATCTCGACTACCGGCAATATGCGCGGGCCAAAACACGCCGCGCAAGTGAGCGGACATGCGTCTTCGGGGTGCGCGTATGCAGGCTATTGCTACAGGATCATTGGCCTCGCCGGCTACGGGCGGCGAAGCGCACGGCCTCTTCGGCCGCCTTGAACAGGGCTTTCGCCTTGTTGATGCATTCGAGCTGTTCGGAGGCCGGGTTCGAATCGTAGACGATGCCGGCGCCGGCCTGGACCTGCATGCGGCCGTCCTGGACGACCGCCGTGCGCAGGACGATGCAGGTGTCCATCTCGCCATTGGCGCCGAAATAGCCGATGCAGCCGCCATAGGCGCCGCGTCCGTCCTTCTCCAGCTCGTCGATGATCTCCATGGCGCGCACCTTCGGCGCGCCTGAGACGGTGCCGGCAGGGAAGCCGGCAGCGAGGGCCGAGAGCGCGTCGTGCTCGCCGGAGATGCGTCCCTCGACGTTCGAGACGATGTGCATCACCTGGCTGTAGCGCTCGATGAAGAAGGAATCGGTGACATTGACGCTGCCGATCTCCGCAACGCGGCCGACATCGTTGCGGCCGAGGTCGAGCAGCATCAGATGCTCGGCCCGCTCCTTGGGATCGGCCAGCAACTCGTCGGCGAGAGCCTCGTCGGCAGCGGGCGTTGCGCCGCGCGGGCGGGTGCCGGCGATCGGCCGGATGGTGACCTTGCCGTCGCGCAGGCGAACCAGAATCTCGGGGCTCGAGCAGACGATCTGGAAGGCCTCGAAATCAAGATAGCAGAGAAAGGGCGCCGGATTGACCCGCCGCAGCGCCCTGTAAAGCGCGAAGGGCGGCAATTCGAACGGCGCTTCGAAGCGCTGGGAGAGCACGACCTGGAAGATGTCGCCGGCACGGACATATTCCTGCGCGGTCGCGACCATCGCGTGGAACTCGGCCTCGCTGGTGTTCGATGTGGATTCCGGATGCGGGATCGCCGCAATGTCGATGCCGGCTTCATCGGGCAGGGGGCCTTCGAGCGCCCGTACCACCGCGTCCAGCCGCTCCTGCGCCCGTTCATGCGCCGCGCGAGCCGGGACGTTCGCCAGCGGGCGCACCGGCGTCACCACCGTGATCTCGTCGCGGATCGAATCGAACACGACCATCAGCGTCGGGCGGGTCAGGATCGCGTCGGGCACGCCGGGGCCGGTGGCTTTCGCTTCCGGCAGGCGCTCCATCAAGCGCACCATGTCGTAGCCGAGATAGCCGAAGACACCGGCGGCCATAGGCGGCAGGCCGTCGCGATCGGGGATGGCACTCTCAGCGAGCAGGGCGCGCAGCGACTCGAAGGCCGGGCGCGGATCGGCGACGAAATCCTCATCCTGAGCGAGGCGGCGAAGCGAGGCCTGCCCGCGATGGCAGCGCCAGATCAGGTCGGGATCGAGCCCGATCATCGAGTAGCGGCCGCGCACGGCGCCGCCCTCGACGGATTCGAGCAGGAACGCCGGGCCCCCATAGGTATGGCGCAGTTTCAGGAAGGCGGCGACCGGCGTCTCGCAATCGCCGACCAGCGAGAGCGTCAGCAATTGCGGCTCGCCGGCCTGATAGGCGGCGGCGAAGCGGGCGAAATCGGCGGCCGGATCCATGCGTCCTGCTTCAGTTCTGGCCGCCGGTGGCGTTGCGCAACGCCGCCTGGTTGAGCTGCACGCCGAGATCGTTCTGCAGCTTGCCGACATATTGGGCGAGGAGATCCTCGCTAATGCTCGACGTCAGCAGCCTGACGAAATTCTCGGCATCCTCGGTGGTGCGGGCATAGGGGCTGACCGTCGCCGACTTGACCTGGAAGACGACGCGGCCGGTGTTTTCGACCGCGGCCGAGCCCGCCTTGCCGGCCGGCGTGCCGAAGACCAGCGAGACGACATTGCGCGGCAGGGCGTCGCTCTGGTCCTGACGGCCGAGCGTCGCATCCTCCAAAGCAAGTCCCTGGGCGAAGGCGAGCGCGTCGAGCTTCTCGCCGGCGTCGAGCTTCTGCACGATCTCGCGGGCCTGGGCCGAGAGGCGCGAGGCGACCTCGTCGGAGCGCCATTGCTTCTCGACCTCCGCCTTGACCTCGTCGAAGCCGCGCTCGCGCGGCGGATCGATCTTGGTCACGTCGAACCAGACATAGCCGCCATTATTGGGCAGGCGCACCGCTTCGTTGTCGACGCCGATATCAGTGCGGAACAGCGCCTGCAGCGTCGTGTCGCCGCCGGGGAGGGAGGTCTCCTGCGTGCCGTCGGCCTTGCCGAGGCTGGCATCGGCCGGGCCGAAATTGCGCAGAGGGAGATTGAACTCCTTGGCGATCTCCGGCAGCGGCCTGGCCGAGGCGCGCTGGTCCTCGACCTTGTCGTGCAGATCGGTCAGCTGCTCGGCGGCGCGGCTCGTCGCGACATCGCGACGGACCTCGTCGGCGACCTCTTCGAAGCTCTTCAGACGGGCCGGCTCGATCGCCGGGACGCGCAGCAGCACGACGCCGAAGCCGCCCTGCACGGGCTCGCTGACCGCGCCCTGCGCCAAAGCGAAGGCGGCATCGCGCACGGCCGGATCGAACAGGCCCTCGCGGGTGAAGGTGCCGAGCGTCAGATCGGCCTCGGCGACATTGCGGCTGGCACCGATCGCCTCGAAGGTCTCGCCGGCGTCGATCCTGGCCTTGGCAGCCTTGGCCTCCTCCATCGAGGGAAAGCCGATCTGCTGGACGGTGCGGCGCTCGGCCGAACCGAAGCGCTGGGTCTTGATCTGCTCGTAGCGGGCGCGGGCGTCGGCGTCGCTGACCTTGCTCGGGTCGGCAAGGCTGGCCGCCGTCAGGACCAGTACGTTGGCGGTACGGTACTCGGGCGCGCGGAAGGCGGCCTTGCGTTCGTCGAAATACTTGCGCAGCACCTCGGCGCTCGGCGCCGGGATCTCGCCGGCGGCGCTCTCGGGCAGGGTGATATAGGCGATCTCGCGCTGCTCATGGCGCAGACGATGGCCGAGCTCCTGCAGTGCGACCGGGGCCGTGACCGCGCCGACGACCATCTCGGCGATCTCCTGGCGCATCGTCGCGGCGCGCTGCTCGCGCACGAACTGCTGCTCGGTCAGGCCGATCGCGCGCAGCAGCTCGTTGAAGCGGGCCGGATCGAACTGGCCGGCAGCGTTCTTCAGGTTCGGATCGGTGAAGAGGATCGTGCGCACGGTCTCGTCGGAGACGGCGAGACCCAGCTTCGCGGCCGTCTGGTCCAGCGTTGCGTCGGTGACGAGGCGCGAGAGCACGCGCTGGTCTAGGCCGAGCGCCCGGGCCAGATCGGGGCTGATCTGGCGGCGCTGCTGGCGCTGCAGCTGCTGGATCTCGTTCTGATAGGCCGTGCGCACCTGCTCGAGGCCGATCTCGGTCTTGCCGACGACGGCGACGGCGTTGCGGCCATAGCCGCGGAAGATGTCGCCGATGCCCCAGACCGCGAAGGAGATGATCAGGAAGCCGAACATCACGGCGATGATGAGCTTGCCGATCAAGCTCTGCCCCGCCTTGCGGATGCCCTGCATCATCATGGTCTTATCTTCCCGATCCTCTCGCGGCCGTGCCGCTGCGCGCCGCTTATAGGAAGAGCGACGCCTTCCGGCAATCGCTCTGGATCGCCTTGATTGCGATCGGGGTACGGCATTGCTAGAGCCAGATGGACAAGATTTGGAGAGCAGCCGTGACGCGAACGATCAAGCCGCTGGTGGCGGGCAACTGGAAGATGAACGGGCTGAAGGCCGACCTCGCCATCGCAGCCGAGGTCGCCAAGGGCCACGACGCCACGCTGCGGCGGGCCGTCGACCTCGCGATCTGCCCGCCCGCGACGCTGCTGTTCACGCTGACGGCTTCGCTGATCGGCTCGCGCATCGCGACCGGCGGGCAGGATTGCAGCGCCCATGCCAGCGGCGCCTATACCGGCGAGGTCTCGGCGCCGATGCTGGTCGATGCCGGCGCGACCTATGCGATCGTCGGGCATTCCGAGCGCCGGACCCTGCATGGCGAGAGCAATGCGCAGGTGAAGGCCAAGGCCGAGGCGGCGCTGGCTGCGGGATTGACGCCGATCGTCTGCGTCGGCGAGACCAAGGACGAGCGCGAGGCCGGCAAGGCGCTGGCGATCGTGAAGAGGCAACTGCGCGGCTCGGTGCCGGACGGCGCGAGCGCAGCTTCGCTGGTCGTCGCCTATGAGCCGGTCTGGGCTATCGGCACCGGCCTGACCCCGACAGCGGCCGATGTCGCGCAGATGCACGAGGCGATCAGGGCCGAGCTCGGGCGCATCCTCGGCAAGGCTGTGGCCGCCGGCGTCAGGCTGCTCTATGGCGGCTCGGTCAAGCCGAGCAATGCCGCCGAGCTGATGAACGTCGCCAATGTCGATGGCGCGCTCGTCGGTGGCGCCAGCCTCAAGGCCGAGGACTTCCTCTCGATCGCGCGCGCCTGCGCCTGATCCGAAGGGAGATTGAAATCGCAGGTGGCATGGGCGGAAAGCCCATGCTATGGCCAGCGCCGTTCCGCGGGATGCCGCCATCTTGGCAGGCGCCCGCGCCATACCCATTTCGAGAGCCATGCAGAACGTCCTCATCGTCATTCACCTGCTGATCGTGATCGCGCTGGTCGGCGTCGTGCTGCTGCAGCGCTCCGAAGGCGGCGGCCTCGGCATGGGCTCGGGCGGCGGAGGCGGCGTCGGCGGCTTCATGACCGGCCGCGGCCAGGCCAATGCGCTGACCCGCGCCACGGCCATTCTCGCCGGTCTGTTCTTCATCACCTCGATCGCGCTGGCGGTGATGGCGACGCATGGCCGCACGCAGCGCTCGATCATCGACGGCGCCCCGGCGCCTGCCGGCACGACCGCCCCGGCCGCCCCGAGCGGGCCTTCCGCGCCGAATGCCGGCGGGGTGCTCGACCAGCTCCGGCAGATGCAGAACCAAGGCGGGTCGCAACCGCCGCAGCCGGGAACCCCGACGCGGTGACCGGAACGAGACAAGGGCAGGGGCCGGGAAACCGGCCCTTCTCTTTTGTGGACAAGCGTAGAGTGCAGGATCGGTCTGCGCCGACCCGCTTAGCGAATCGAAATCCTAGCGTTAAAGGTGATCTCCCATGACGCGGTATGTTTTCATCACCGGCGGCGTGGTGTCCTCGCTTGGCAAAGGCCTGGCGGCGGCTGCTCTGGCTGCTCTCCTGCAGGCGCGTGGCTATAAAGTCCGCCTGCGCAAGCTCGACCCCTATCTCAATGTCGATCCGGGCACGATGAGCCCGTATCAGCATGGCGAGGTCTTCGTCACCGACGACGGCGCCGAGACCGATCTCGATCTCGGCCATTACGAGCGCTTCACCGGCCGGCCCTGCAACAAGGGCGACAACATCACCACCGGCCGCATCTACATGGACATCCTGACGCGCGAGCGCCGGGGCGACTATCTCGGCGCCACCATCCAGGTGATCCCGCACGTCACCAATGCCATCAAGGAATTCGTCCTCTCCGGGAATGACGGCTACGACTTCGTGCTGGTCGAGATCGGCGGCACGGTCGGCGACATCGAGAGCCTTCCCTTCCTTGAGGCGATCCGCCAGACCAACCAGCAATTGCCGCGCGGCCAGTGCATCTTCCTGCATCTGACGCTGCTGCCCTATATTCCGACCGCCGGCGAGCTGAAGACCAAGCCGACGCAGCACTCTGTCGCCGAGCTGCGCTCGATCGGCATCCAGCCCGACATCCTGCTCTGCCGCACCGACCGCGAGATCCCGGTCGAGGAGCGGCGCAAGCTCGCGCTGTTCTGCAATGTCCGCGAGACCGCAGTGATCGAGGCCCGCGACGTTGCCTCGATCTATGATGTGCCGCTGTCCTATCACGCCGAGGGGCTCGATACCGAGGTCCTGGCCGCCTTCGGTCTGGACGACAAGACCGCCCCCGACATCAGCAACTGGCGGCGTATCTCCGAGCGGATCAAGAACCCGGAAGGCGAGGTCACCATCGCCATCGTCGGCAAGTACACCGGGATGAAGGACGCCTATAAGTCGCTGATCGAGGCGCTGACCCATGGCGGCATCGCCAACCGGGTCAAGGTCAATCTCGACTGGATCGAGTCCGAGGTGTTCGAGAAGGAGGATCCGGCGCCGTTCCTCGAGCATGTCCACGGCATCCTCGTGCCCGGGGGATTCGGCCATCGCGGCGCCGAGGGCAAGATCAAGGCGGCGAGCTTCGCCAGGCAGCGCAAGGTGCCCTATTTCGGCATCTGCTTCGGCATGCAGATGGCAGTGATCGAAGCGGCGCGCTCGCTCGCCGGCGTCAAGGACGCCAATTCGACCGAGTTCGGCCCGACCGAGCAGCCCGTCGTCGGCCTCATGACCGAGTGGATGCGCGGCAACGAGCTGGAGCAGCGCTTCTCCGGCGGGGATCTCGGCGGCACGATGCGGCTCGGCGCCTACCAGTCGAAGCTGTCGGACGACACCAAGATCGCGCAGATCTACGGCTCGACCGAGATCTCCGAGCGGCATCGCCACCGCTACGAGGTCAATATGGGCTATCGCGAGCTGCTCGAGGCCAAGGGCCTGCGTTTCAGCGGCGTCTCGCCCGACGGACTGCTGCCGGAGACGGTCGAATATCCCGACCATCCCTGGTTCATCGGCGTGCAGTACCATCCCGAGCTGAAGTCGCGGCCGTTCGAGCCGCATCCGCTCTTCGCCAGCTTCATCGAGGCGGCAGTGGTGCAGAGCCGCCTGGTCTGATCCTTGGCGATCAATCGACCGGCACCGCGACCCAGGGGTGGCGGTGCTGGGTGTAGACCTGCTTGCCCGGCGCCGGAAAATCCGGGTCGGCGAAGGCGCCGACGGCGACCGCAATCATCTCCGGCTTGCGCAATGGCTCCCAATAGACCGTGCTGCCGCAGCGTGGGCAGAAGTGCTGCGTAACGTCGAAGCCGCTGTCGGCCTCGCGGCTATAAGATTTCGCTTCGCCGCTGATCTCGACATCTGATCGCGGGAAGAAGGCGGCGATGCCATAGGTGCTGCCGGTGCGCCGCTGGCATTCCCGGCAATGGCAGAGCGAGACGAGCGCCGGCTCGCCGCGGCAGATCAGGCTCAGAGCCCCGCAAGAGCATTGGGCATGTCTGTCCTTCATGGAGCGTCTCCGTGACGTCGTCCGCGTGTTCACAGCCCAGGCCGCGACAGTCTGGCGCGCCGGCGCCGCTGACGTATAGTGATCTCCTTGAGCATCATGGCATGCAAGGGGCGGCAGCATGACGATCTCGATGGCCGGGTTGCCGGCGTTCATTCTGTATTTCTGCGTCGGGTTCGCGCTGATCGCCGGTTTTGCCGCGGTCTACATGCGGCTCACCAACCATGACGAGATCGCGCTGATCCGCGGCGGCAATCTCTCCGCCGCGATCGCCTTCGGCGGCAATCTGGTCGGCTTCTCGGTGCCGCTGGAGACGGCGATCGAGCAGGCGGCGAGCATTCCCGACCTGGTGATCTGGGCGGTGATCGCCATGGTCGTCCAGTTTGGCGCCTATGGCTTTGCCCGCATCGTCATCCCCGATCTCTCGCGCAAGATCGAGGAGGACCGGATTCCCTCGGCAGCGATGCTGGCAGTGATCGCCGTGATCAGCGGCACGCTCGCCGCTGCCAGCATGAGCTTGTAGGAGGCCGCAATGAAGCGCTCGACCCAGATCGGGCTCGCCGCGGCAGGCGTGGTGCTTGTCGCGACCTACTGGTCGCTCTCCGGCGGCGAGACCGATGATTCGCTGGTCTACAGCAATCTCGCCGAGTGCCGGGCAGCCAATCTGCTCGGCTCCAGCCAGTGCGAGCAGCGCTTCAACGAGGCCTCCGCCAATCATCTGCGCGATGCCAAGAAGTTCACCAGCAGTGCTTCCTGCGAGCAGGAATACGGCGCCAGCGGTTGCCAGAGCGCGGTCTGGAACAATGCCCAGGTCTTCATCCCGGCCTTGGCTGGGATCATGCTGGCGCGGCAGTTCATGTCGGGCGGCGGCGCGGCGCAGCCATTGCTGCCGCCGACCAGCGCGGCCTGTCCGCCAGGTACGCGCCAGCCCGGCTCCGGGCGTCCCGAATGCGAGCAGCCCGCCCGGAGCTCGTCATCCTCTTCGTCGAGTGGCGGCTATTATGGCGGCAGCAGCAGCCGTTCGCGCGCCTATACGACCACCTCCGGCCAGGCGATGGTCGCGCGCAACATCTCCTCGACCGGCATGGCGAGCACGCCGAGCGTCGCCTCCCGCGGCGGCTTCGGCTCGACCTCGCGCTCCTTCTCCTCCTCGTCGTCGTCCTGACCGATGCAGCGCCTTCGCCCATCACCACGCAAGAACTGGCAGGGCGAGGCCGAGCGTCTCGGCTTCGCTTATCACACGCTCGACGGCGAGATCTATTGGGACGAGAGCGTCGCCTATGCCTTCTCGCTGAAGGAGATCGAGGAAGACATCGAGGCTCCGACCAGCGAGATCGAAGGCCTGTGCTTCGCCTTCGTCGAGCGTGCCCTCAAGGACGAGGCCATCCTGCGCCGGCTCGCGATCCCGGAGCCGCAATGGAGCCTGATCCGCGACAGCTGGCAGCGCGGCGATCGCAATCTCTATGGCCGACTCGACCTCGCCTATGACGGCAAGGGGCCCGCAAAGCTGCTTGAATACAACGCCGACACGCCGACCTCGCTGTTCGAGGCGGCCGTGGTGCAATGGGACTGGCTCGAGCAGGCGATGGCGCAGGGCCTGATCTCGCGCGGCTGCGACCAGTTCAACTCGCTGCACGAGCGCCTGATCGCCGCCTTCGGCCAGCTGCGCAGTCCGAAACCGGAACGCATGCACTTCACCTGCGTGCAGGGCAGCGTCGAGGACAAGGGTACGGTCGACTATCTGATGGATTGTGCCGGCCAGGCCGGAATCGACGCCCGTTTCACCTTCATCGAGGAGATGGGCCTGCTCGCCGACGGGCGCTTCTGCGATGGCGCCAGCCTGCCGATCGAGATGCTGTTCAAGCTCTATCCCTGGGAGTGGCTGTTCCGCGAGCAGTACGCCTCGGCGCTTGCCGGCTCGCGCTGCCAGTTCGTCGAGCCGCCCTGGAAGGCGCTCGTCTCCAGCAAGGGGCTGCTGCCCTATCTCTGGGAGATGGCGCCCGGCCACCCCAACCTCCTGCCTGCCTATTTCGAGGACGATCCGCGCTGCGCGGAGCTGGGCGCGAACCACGTCCGCAAACCGCTCTATTCGCGCGAGGGCGCCAATGTGACGCTCATCGAGGGCGGTACGGTGCGCGACAGCGATGATGGGCCCTATGGCGCCGAGGGCTTCATCCTGCAGGCGACCGCGATGCTGCCGAACTTCGACGGCAACTATCCGGTGCTCGGCTCCTGGCTGGTGGCTTCGCAGCCTTGCGGGCTCGGCATCCGCGAGGATACGACTCCGATCACCAAGAACACCTCGCGCTTCGTGCCGCATTTCATCGAGCCTTGACCCTCTGGAAAGCTCCCAGTCGTCCCGGGCGGAGCGAAGCGGAGACCCGGACCCATTCCGGAACGGTTCAGGCATGGATCCCGGATCGGCGCCGCTATCGCGGTTTGTCCGGGATGACCCTCAGGATGAGATCATAATGACCACGACCTCCGAACCACGCGGCCTCGATCACCTCGTCATCGGCGTCGCCGATCTCGATGTGGCCGGCGCCTTCTACGCCGCTCTCGGCTTCCGCGTCGGCGCGCGCAATCGCCACCCCTGGGGAACCGAGAACCGGATCGTCCAGTTTCCCGGCGCTTTCCTGGAACTGATCACCGTCGGCGACGCGACACTGATTCCGCCGCATGCGCCGCGGCAGTTCTCCTTCGGCGCCTTCGTGCGCGACGCGCTGGCGCAGGGCGAGGGGATGTCGATGCTGGTGCTGGAGAGCCGCGATTCGACCGGTGATGCCGAGGGCTTTCGCAGCGCCGGCATTGGCGACTTCGAGCCCTTCTTCTTCGAACGGCAGGCACGCCGGCCGGATGGCAGCGAGGTCCGCGTCGCCTTTTCGCTCGCCTTTGCCGAGAATCGGACGGCGCCTGAGTGCGGCTTCTTCGTCTGCCAGCAGCACGAGCCGCAGAACTTCTGGAACCCGGCTTTCCAGCAGCACGAGAACGGCGCGAGCGGGCTTTCCGCCGTGTTCCTGGTGGCGCAGGAGCCGGCCGCGCAAACGGCTTTCCTCAGCGCCTTCTCCGGCGCCGAGAGCTTCGCGACGCCGGAGGGAGGCTTGCGCCTGCCGCTGCCGCGTGGACGGCTGGAGGTGCTGACCCCCGGGGCCGCTGAGGCCGTGCTTGATGGCGAGAGCCGTCGGCAAGAGGCTCATTTCGCCGGCTTTGCGGTCACGGTGCCGGATTTCGAACCTCTGCGGCAGCGGCTCTTGGAGCGCGGCATCGCTCACCGCCAGGAGGGCGCCCGCTTCGTCGTTCCGGGGAGTGCGGCCTTCGGCTGCGCCATCATCTTCGAGCGCGGCTGACCCTTCGCTCAGTTCGCCCTGGGTTCGGCGCCGGCACGGGCCGGCCCTTCGGGCAGGTTGGCCAGCAGGCCGAGCAAGGCCCGGTCGTGCAGGACGACCATGCGCTCCTTCGGCTTTAGCCAGATCATCGCGTCGGCGATCGTCTCGGCATCGATCAGCTTGGCCTGCGCCACGGCGCGGTCCGGCTCGATCTCGCCGCGCCGGCGCGACTGGACCTGCGGCAGCATGGCTTCATGGTTCGCGCGCAGCATCGGATCGGCGTGCAGGGTCGCAAGCCCGTCGGCATCGTCGAAGCCGGCCTGCGAGAACTCGGCCTGGAGCGCGTTGGCCCGCACGGCGATCGCCGGCGGATCGCCTTCCTCCGGCGTCAGCAAGAGCCCGCGCCGCTTCAGCCAGAGGCCGAGCGCGAGGTTGCCCGAGGCCCAGGAGAGCGGAATCGCCAGCAGCAAGCCGACGATCGTCGGCGACATCCAGGCGAAGAGCGAGGTCGCGATCATGAAGGCCGACAGGCCGGCGACGAGTCCGAGCAGGGTATGGGCGCGGTGCCTGCGAATGATGTCGTTGAGCGGGATCGAGCCGTCGTCGCGGCGCTGCGGATTCCAGCCGGTGTCGCGGCCGACCAGGATCTGGAAGACCGAGCCGGACTGGATCACCATCATGATCGGCGCGAAGAAGGCCGAGAACAGGATCTCCAGCAGGGCCGAAAGGACGAGCCGGATACCGCCGCCGCAGGCGCGCCTGAGCTTGCCGTCGAACAGCGTCAGCAGGAGGCCGAACAGCTTCGGCGCCAGGAGGATCGCCATGGTCAGCCCGAACAGGTTGAGCGCGCGTTCGGGGTCGAAGCGCGGCCAGACCGGGAAGAGCCGGAACTCCTCGGTGAAATATTCCGGCCTGGCGTAATTGACCTGCAGCACGATCAAAATGCCGACCACCAGCTGCATCAGCCAGAAGGGCGAGGCGAGATAGGCCATCATGCCGGTGGCGAAATGCTGGCGGGTCGAGAGCTTCAGGCCCTTGGCGCCGATGATGCGCGAATGTTGCAGATTGCCCTGGCACCAGCGCCGGTCGCGGGTGGCGATGTCGATCAGCGAAGGCGGGCTCTCCTCATAGGAGCCCGTCAGGTCGGGCAGCATGTAGACCGACCAGCCGGCGCGCCGGATCAGCGCTGCCTCGACAAAATCGTGGCTGAGGACGTGGCCGCCGAAGGGCGGCTTGCCCTTGAGATCGGGCAGGCCGCAATGATCGGCGAAGGCCTTCGTCCTGATGATCGCGTTGTGGCCCCAGTAGTTGCCGTCGCGGCCGGACCAGATCGCCAGGCCCGTCGCGATGACCGGGCCGTAGACCCGCGCCGCGAACTGCTGCAGGCGCGCGAAGAAGGTGTTGCGGTTGATGATCAACGGCAGCGACTGGATGATGCCAGCGTCGGGGTCGGCCTCCATCGCCGCGGCGAGGCGCACGATGCAGGTGCCGGTCATCAGGCTGTCGGCGTCGAGCACGACCATATGGGGGTAATGTCCGCCCCAGCGCGTGACGAAGTCGGCGATGTTGCCGGCCTTGCGGTGATGGTTCTTCGGCCGGTGGCGATAATAGATGCGCGCATCCGGTCCAAGCCGCTGGCGCAGGGCCAGGAAGGCGCGTTCCTCCGCCACCCAGATGTCGGGGTTGGTGGTGTCGGAGACGATGAAATAGTCGAAATGGGCGCCCAGTCCCGTCGCCTCGATCGACTCGCGGATTGCCGCCACGGCCGCAAAGGTCCGTGCCGTCGATTCGTTGTAGATCGGCATGACCACGACGGTCTTTTGCGTCAGCGTCTCGGCGCGGGGGCTCTTCACCAGCCTGAAGAGCAGGGCGCAGAAGCCGAGGATCGCGCTGGTGAAGGCGAGAGCGATCCATGAGAAGTTCACGGTGAAGAGGACGAGCAGCACGTACTGCAGGAAGGTCGTGCGGCTGACCGACACGACATGGTACATCTCCCAGGCGCCGTAGGCGGTCAGCGCCCAGGCGCCGCCGAAGACGAAAATCCGGGCGAGCCAGGGCGTCTGCCAGGCCTGCGGTACAGCCGGCTTGCGCCCCTCGGGGGCGTTCCAGCTGCGGAAGGACTGCACCGGCATCTCCAGCCGGTTCTCGGGCGGCGTCGCCTCGACCGGGGCGGGATAGCCGGTCGCGACCTCGATCTCGGCCGGGCGGGCAGCTACGTCCACAGTCACCAGGTCCACCGATTGAGCAGGGTTTCCGAAACCGGCTGGCCGCCGGCGTCGAGCACGAGGCGCAGTTCCGAGAGCGTCTCGCTGCCGGGATCGACCTCGAAGGCGACGCGCATGGTGCGTCGTTCCGGATAGGGCCAGAGCCGCAGGTTCTGGATCGAGCCCGGCGTTGCCGTAACATTGGCGCGGATGGCGGCGACGAGGGCAGCATCGCCAAGCCTGTCGCCGGTGAAGTCGACGAGGAAGCGGCGTCGGCGCGCCTGCGAGCCCCGGCCTTGCCGGATGCGCGTCGCGGTGGCGAGCGGCGGGCGCTCGGGCGGCTGCCAGCACCAGGCCTGCCGATAGGCGATCGTCGTCTCGCTGCCGGCGGCGATCGGCTGGCGCGGGCGCCAGTAGCTGATGATGTTGTCGTTGAGCTCGGATTCGCTGGGGATTTCGATCAACTGGACCGAGCCCGGTCCCCAGTCGCCAAGCGGCTCCATCCAGACGCTCGGCCTGAGTTCGAAGCGCTGGTCGTCGTCGACGAAGGCATTGGGATCGCGCTCGCGCTGGACCAGACCGAAGCCGCGCGGATTGGAATCCTGGAAGGACGAGACCTGCAGATTGGCCGGGTTGCTGACCGGTCGGTAGATCCATTCGCCGTTGCCGGTGAGCATCTGCACGCCGGAGACCTCGTGGACCGCCGGGCGCAGATCATCGAAGCCGCGCCGGCTCTGCGGCCCGGAGAGATAGGTGCCCATCACGCAGCCGAAGCCGACATGGTCGAGATTGGCACGGGCGAACAGGGTCATCTCGACATCGATGAAGGTCACGTCGCCCGGGCGCAGCGTCATGCGGACTGCGCCAGTGACGCTCTCGGAATCGAGCAGCGCGTGGATGATCAGCATACCGGCGGCGGCGCTCGGCCGCTCGATCCAGTAGGCGCGGAAGAAAGGGATTTCCTCGCCGCGCGTCTCGCCGGGTCGCAGAATCAGGGCGCGAGCCACGGCCCCGAAATTCTGGCCGCGCGCCAGCGAGCGGAAGAAGGTCGCGCCCTGGAAAAGCGCCAGCTCATAGGGACGCTCCAGCCCTGCCGAAACGCGGAAGCCCGAGAATTGGAGGTCTGCGCCCGCAGGCGGGGGCGCCACGCGGCCATAGTTGAACTTGCTGGGATCGAAGGCGACGCGCCGGACGATCTCGTCCTCGACCGTGAACAGGCTGACCGGCGACGAGAAGACATAGCCGCGGTGCAGCGGCTCGACGGTGAAGCCGCGATTCTCGCCGGCCCAGATCATGCCCGAAGGCTGCGCCCTGATGCCGACATACTGGTCGTAGGGCAGGGTGGCGTAGCCCTCCGGCAGGTCGGTGGCGACCAAGGGCACCATCGGCCGGCGCGAGAGCACGCGCGCCGCTTCGACGACGAGTGCGGGATCGAAGCGTTGTCCTTCGGCGATAACCGATTGCACCAGCCCGGCCCATGCCGTCGGGGCCTGCGCCGCCGCAGTGCCGACGGCAAACCGCTGCGCGATGGCGCCGGTCGCTGCGAGGCTCAAAAATCGACGGCGATTCAAGGATTTCGACATGATATCCAACTTGGGCCGGCAAAGCTCTGCCGACTTGCGCTTCTAGAGCATTTCGCGCGGGGCTGAAAAGCGCAGTGCAAGGCCAAAGGCGAAAAAAGGAGCGCCTTGCATGCAGGAATGCCATGCTGAAAACGAAGCCGTGCCGAATGGCTCGTCAGAGGCCGGCATCTGGGCGCTTCGTCCGCTGGGCTTTGCCAAATCCGCTCGCTATCGGCTATCCACCGCCGGGCGGCATTCGCCTGCGCCCGCGACGACGGCCGGTCGTGGCCGCGCTTCCTCGTTAACGAGCATGTGACAGGACGATCATGACGGAAATGCAGCCCGCCCGGACCTGTCTTGCCATCGTGCTGGCCGCGGGCGAGGGGACCCGGATGAAATCGGCACGGCCGAAGGTGCTGCACGAGGTGGCTGGCCGCTCGCTGCTCGGCCATGTCCTGGCAGCCGTGACGACCGCCGGCGCCGATGCGCTCGCTGTGGTCATAGGGCCCGATCGTCCCGATGTGGCGGCCGAGGTCAGGAAGCATGCTCCGCACGCCGCGGTCTTCGTCCAGAGCGAGCGCAAGGGGACCGCGCATGCGGTGCTGGCGGCCCGTGAGAGCCTGGCGGGCAAGCACGACGATGTGCTGGTGGCGTTTGCGGATACGCCGCTGGTGCGTCCCGAGACCTTCGCCGACCTGCGCAAGGCGTTGCATGGCGGTGTCGGCGTTGCGGCGCTGGGCTTCGAGGCGAAAGATCCAGCCGGCTATGGTCGTTTCGTCACCCAGGACGGTGCGCTGCACGCCATCGTCGAACACAAGGATGCCGACGAGGCGACGCGCAGGATCACCCTGTGCAATGCCGGGCTGATGGCGCTCGACGGCAAGAAGGCCCTTGGTATCCTCGACGCGATCGGCTGCGCCAATGCGCAGAACGAATATTACCTGACCGACGCCGTTGCAGTGGCGCGAGCGCAAGGCTTGAAGACGGTCGCAAGGGTTGCGCCCGAGGCCGAGGTGCAGGGGGTCAACGATCGGGTCCAGCTCGCGGCCGTCGAGGCCGATTTCCAGCGCCGCAAGCGGCTTGAGGCGATGCTGGCCGGCGCCACGCTGATCGCGCCCGAAACCGTGTTCTTCAGCCATGACACTGTGATCGGCCGCGATGTCCTGATCGAGCCCAACGTCGTCTTCGGCCCCGGCGTCAAGATCGCGGACAATGCCGTCATTCACGCCTTCTCGCATCTCGAGGGGGCGAGCGTCGGCCCAAGCGCCTCGATCGGCCCCTATGCGCGCCTGCGCCCGGGTGCCGAACTGGCGAAGGGCGCCAGGGTCGGCAACTTCGTCGAGATCAAGGCGGCAGCGATCGGCGAGGGCGCCAAGGTCAACCACCTGACCTATATCGGCGATGCCGAGATCGGCGCGAACGCCAATATCGGCGCCGGCACGATCACCTGCAATTATGACGGCTTCGTCAAGTCTAAGACGATCATCGGCGAGGGCGCCTTCGTCGGTTCCAACTCCGCGCTGGTCGCGCCGGTGACGATCGGGGCGGGTGCCTATGTCGGCTCGGGCTCGGTCATCACCCGCGACGTCAAGCCGGATGCGCTCGCCGTCGCGCGCGGCCGGCAGATGGAGCGCGAGGGCTGGGCTTCGGCCTTCAGGGCTGCAGCGCAGGCCCGAAAGGCCCGACAATAAGCGATTTGCAAGGCATTTCGTTCACAGTTCGATATTCAACGTGATTTCGCATTTGCCGGCTCGCGGCTTATTGCGATGCACATCGATATCAACGGATGAGGCACATCCATGTGCGGGATCGTGGGCATTCTCGGCAAGCAGGCCGTCGCCGGCCAGGTCGTCGAGGCGTTGCGGCGGCTCGAATATCGCGGCTATGATTCAGCCGGCGTCGCGACCCTCGAAGGCGGCCGGCTCAGCCGCCGCCGTGCCGAGGGCAAGCTCAAGAATCTCGAAGTGCGCCTCTCCAACGAGCCGCTCGATGGCTTGATCGGCATCGGCCATACCCGCTGGGCGACGCATGGCAAGCCGACCGAGAGCAATGCCCATCCGCACGCCACGGAGAAGCTCGCGGTCGTCCACAACGGCATCATCGAGAACTTCCGCGAGCTCAAGGCCGAGCTCGAGGCCGACGGCCACGTCTTCGCCAGCGAAACCGATACAGAGGTCATCGCCCATCTCGTCACCCGCGAGCTCGATCGCGGCAAGGACCCGATCGCGGCGGTCGGAGCGTCGCTGCCGCATCTGCGTGGCGCTTTCGCGCTCGCCTTCCTGTTCGAGGGACAGGAAGACCTGCTGATCGGCGCCCGCAAG
The DNA here is from genome assembly GCF_037120455.1 of Allobosea sp. CCNWLY174. Taxonomy (NCBI): domain Bacteria; kingdom Pseudomonadati; phylum Pseudomonadota; class Alphaproteobacteria; order Hyphomicrobiales; family Alloboseaceae; genus Allobosea; species Allobosea sp. CCNWLY174. The sequence goes on from NZ_JBBBBQ010000001.1 coordinate 283,897, forward strand.
GGCTCGCCGCTCGCAGTCGGCATCGGTGACGGCGAGATGTATCTCGGCTCGGATGCGCTGGCCTTGGCGCCTTTCACCAATCTGATCGCCTATCTCGACGAGGGCGACTGGGTGGTGCTGAACCGCAAGGGTGCGACCTTCTACGACGCCGACGGGAGCCAGGTCGAGCGCCGCGCCCAGCGCGTCGCGGCCGGTGCCTTCCTGGTCGAGAAGGGCAATCACCACCACTTCATGGCCAAGGAGATCTACGAGCAGCCGGAAGTGGTCGGCCATACGCTGACGCATTATATCGACATGGCGAATGGCGTGACGCGGCTGCCTTTCGAGACGCCGTTCGACTGGAAGAGCCTGTCGCGCCTGTCCGTCTCGGCCTGCGGCACAGCTTACTACGCCGGTCTCACCGCCAAATACTGGTTCGAGAAGCTCGCCCGCCTGCCGGTCGAGATCGATGTGGCCTCGGAGTTCCGCTATCGCGAGGCGCCGCTGCCGGCGAACGGGCTCGCGCTCTTCGTCTCGCAATCGGGCGAGACCGCCGACACGCTCGCCTGCCTGCGCTATGCCCGCCAGGAAGGCCAGCACATCATGTCGGTGGTCAACGTGCCGACCTCGACGATCGCGCGCGAGAGCGACGTCGTCGCTCCGACGCTGGCCGGCCCCGAGATCGGTGTCGCCTCGACCAAGGCCTTCACCTGCCAGCTGACGGCGCTCGCTGGCCTCGCCATCGCCGCGGCCCGCGCTCGGGGCACGCTCACGGCCGAGCAGGAAGCGGCTTACGTCCAGGAACTGATCGCGCTACCCGGCCTGATGGCGCAGGCGCTGACGCTGGAGTCCGAGATCGAGAAGCTCGCCCGCAAGCTCTCCAGGGCGCGCGACGTGCTCTATCTCGGCCGCGGCACCGCCTTCCCACTGGCGCTGGAAGGCGCGCTGAAGCTCAAGGAAATCAGCTACATCCACGCCGAAGGTTATCCGGCCGGCGAGCTCAAGCACGGCCCGATCGCGCTGATCGACGAGGACATGCCGGTCATCGTCATCGCCCCGCACGATGCGCTCTTCGAGAAGACGGCCTCGAACATGCAGGAGGTCGCGGCACGCGGCGGCCGGATCATCCTGATCACCGACGCCAAGGGAGCGGCCGAAGCCGGGGTCGTGCCGGAGGCGACGATCATCATGCCGGAGATGGATCCGCTGTTCGCGCCGATCGTCTATGCGGTGCCGATCCAGATGATCGCCTATCAGACGGCCGTCTTCATGGGCAAGGACGTCGACCAGCCGCGCAATCTGGCGAAGTCGGTCACCGTCGAGTGATCTCTACCCGGTTCTAGTCCGGCTCCGGCCGGCTTGCGACATAGGTGCCGGCGGCGATCAGGCCGGCGCCGCTCAGCCAGAGCGCGATCGGCGGCGCATCGGTCGCCGCCACGATGACGAAGCTCAGCAGCATCGAGCCGCAAGCGAGATATTTCGTCCTGCGGGCAATCGCGCCGGTTTCCCGCCAGCGCACGATCTGCGGGCCGAGCCGGGGGTGATTGACCAGCCAGGTTTCGAACCGCGGCGAGGAGCGCGAGAAGCACCAGGCCGCCGCGATCAGGAAGACGGTGCCGGGCATCACGGGCAGGATCAGCCCGATGATTCCGAGCAGTACGCAGAGCCAGCCGACCGCAAGATAGAGCGGCCGATGCCAGCGGCGTTGAGATCTGGACGGTTCGGACACGAGGCCTATCGACGAATCGGGGGCTAGTCAGCGGCTGGCGCTCGGCTATCGTTCGATAGTGCGGCGCAATATGGTCAGGCCGCAAGAGCGACGGAGACCCGGATCGCCTATGACTGCCCGCACGCCCGATCCGCGCCTCGTCGTCCAGCCCGATCTGCTGCGGCCAACCTTCGGGACCAGGCTCAGGCGCTATTTCCTGACCGGTCTCGTGCTGGCAGCGCCGCTCGCCATCACCGCCTCGGTGACCTGGTGGTTCATCAACCTGGTCGACGGCATGGTGAAACCGCTGGTGCCGGCCCAGTTCTGGCCCGAAAACCATCTGCCGTTCCCGCTGCCCGGCTTCGGCCTGATCATCGCCCTGATCGGCCTGACGGTGATCGGCTTTTTTGCCGCGAACCTGGTCGGGCGCACCCTGATCGGCGCCGGCGAATCGCTCCTCAACCGGATGCCGGTGGTGCGCGGCCTCTACAAGGGCGTGAAACAGATCTTCGAGACGATCTTCTCGCAGTCCGGCACCTCGTTCCGGACGGTCGGCATGGTGCAGTTTCCGCAGCCGGGCATGTGGTCGATCGTCTTCATCGCCCAGGAGGCGGCGCCGGAGATCGCCGGCAAGCTGCCCGACGGCGACGAGCAGATCGGCGTCTTCCTGCCCTGCACGCCGAATCCGACCACCGGGTTCTTCTTCTATCTGCCGCGGCGCGAGATCGTCGAATTGTCGATCTCCGTCGAGGATGGCGCCAAGCTGATCATGTCGGCTGGGCTGATCCAGCCCGGCGAGCCATTGTCGGACGGGGCGAAGTAACTCAGCCTTTCAGCGGCACCCAGATCTCGACGATGCCGTTGCCGCTGGCGCCGTCGAAGCGCTGGTCCATGCGTTCGAGCGTGACGCCCATCGCCGGCTCCCGGCCCGATTTCGGCAGCCAGTCGCGCCAGATCGCCTCATAGGTCTGCTTGATGCCGGTGATGTGGCCGCTGTGCTCGAACACGGCACAGAGTTGCTCCGGCACGCTCAGCCGGGCGAACTCGTCGGGCAGGTCGCCGAACGAAGCGACTTCCGCACCGGCAATATAATCGAAGGCGCCGACATCGTCGCAGTTGTAGCTCGCGCCATAGGCGACATAGCCCTTCTGGCCGGGGATATGGCCGAAATGCGGGGCGATTCTCTGCCAGAGCAGCGGAATACCTTGCGTGTTGTCGACCGAGAAATGACCGTTGAAGCCGGCGATCAGCAAGGGGGTACCGGTGACGATACGCGGCTCGGCGAGGGGAGTGCGGTTTGCAGCGTGCATGGACAGAGGCTCCACGAGAGCAAGAGATGACAGATCGCGTCTCGATCGCAGTTCGTCCGGCGTGATGCCGAACTGCTCGCGAAAGGCGCGGGTGAAAGCCTCGTGAGAGCCATAGCCCCAGTCGAGCGCGACCTGAAGGATGTCGGGTGCCCCATCGGCGAGCTGGCGCGCCGCTTCCGAAAGCCGGCGCTCGCGCACATAGCGCATCACCGAGCGGCCGGTCGCCACGCCGAAGGCGCGGCTGAGATGGAAGCGAGAGACGCCGCTGACCTCCGCGATCTCGTCGAGCGAGAGCTCGGAGGCGAAGCGGCTTTCGATGCACCAAAGGGCTTTCTTGATCGGGTCCATGGCTCACTCACGAAACGCCGGCACCATGGCGGAGGCGAAGCGCGTCTGCTTGATCAGGATTGCTGTCGCTCTTTCCAGCGCGCAGCCTTGGCGACATCGAGGAAGGCCCGCAGCGCCGGCGGCACGGCGCGGTGGCCGGGATAGTAGATCGCGACCCGCTCTGGGGCGGGCGTCCACGCTGCCAGAACCCGGCGAAGGCGACCCTTGGCCAGCGCCGCCTCGGCCGCCGGGCTGGCGACATAGGCGATGCCGAGGCCCGTGATCGCGGCATCCACCATCAGTTCCTCGTCGTCGAGGATGACCGGGCCGGCTGCCTCGATCGTCAGCGCCTGTCCGGCCCGCTCGAACTCCCAGCGATAGAGTTTCCCGCCCGGCACGCGATGGCCGATGCAGCGGTGTCGCGTGAGCTCGTCGGGCGTCCGTGGCTCGCCGAAGCGTTCGAGATAGGCCGGCGACGCGACGCAGACGAAGCTGACCGCGCCGGCAAAGGGCACGGCGATCATGTCCTTCGGAATCGAGTCTACGAGGCGGACCCCGGCATCGAAACCGCCCGCGACGATGTCGATCAGCTTCCCCTCGACGACGAGGTCGACGACCACGTCGGGAAAGCGTTCGGACATCGCCGGCAGGATGTCGCGCAGGAGGATGGTTGCCCCCAGCCGCGGCGCATTGATCCGGACGGTGCCTGCGACATTGCCGCGGAAGGGGGCAACGCTGTCGAGCGCCTCGTCCAGGGTGGCGAGCGCCGGCTGAAGGCGGCCGAGCAATTCGAAGCCGGCTTCCGTCGGCGAGACGCTGCGTGTCGTGCGGTTGAGCAGGCGCACACCCATACGCTCCTCCAGCGCCCGCATTGCATGGCTCAAGGTGGAGGGCGCCGTGCCGAGCTCGTCCGCCGCGCGCCGGAAGCTGCGACGGGTCGCGACAGTGACGAAGGCGGTCAGGTCGTTCAGCGAAGGGCGAGTCATTGCTGGTGATTTTGCATCAGCGCGTACCAAACTCAACGGCTAATCCGAACAATGGTCGCCCGCTATCTCCTGTCGACTAAAGCGAACCACGCGGAGAGGCCGCTGCGTTCGCAGTCCATGAAAGGAACCGACATGGCTAAACGCGCTGCGATTTTCCCCGCCGATCGGCACGCACTGTACGATCTGCATCAGTATTCGGCCGCGATCCGGCATGGCGACCTGCTCTTCGTCTCGGGCCAGGTCGGCAGCCGCGAGGATGGTTCGCCCGAACCCGTGTTCGAGGACCAGGTCCGGCGAGCTTTCGCCAATCTACGCGCCGTGCTGGCGGCGGCGGGGGCGAGTTTCGATGACGTCATCGACGTCATCTCGTTCCACACCGACCCGCAGACGCAGTTCGAGAAGATGATGGCGATCCGCGCCGAGGAAATCGGCGAGCCGCCCTATCCGACCTGGACCGCCGTGGGCGTGACCTGGCTCGCCGGCTTCGATTTCGAACTTAAGGTCGTCGCCCGGATTCCGTCCAAGGCTACCGAAAACGCCTAGTTCGCGCAGGGCTGAGTATCATCTCAGCCGGCCCGCAGCAGGCGGATCGCGACGTCGCGCTCGAACAGGTAGAGCAGCGTCCGGATTGCCTGGCCGCGTGGCGTCTCCAGCTGCGGATCGCGCTCGATCAGCAGGCGGGCATCGTCGCGCGCGGCGGCGAGGAGATCGCCGTCGATCTCCGGCCGGGCGATGCGCCAGTCGGGCGAGCCGGACTGACGCGTGCCGAGCACCTCGCCTTCGCCGCGCAGCCGTAAGTCTTCCTCGGCGATGCGGAAGCCGTCCTCGCTCTCGCGCATGATGGTGAGGCGCGCTTCCGCCACCTGGCCGAGCGGACCCTTGTAGAGCAGCAGGCAGGTCGAGGCAGCGCTGCCTCGGCCGATCCGCCCGCGCAACTGGTGGAGCTGGGCGAGGCCGAAGCGCTCGGCATGCTCGATCACCATCACCGAGGCCTTGGGCACGTCGACGCCGACCTCGATCACCGTGGTCGAGACCAGCACCCGCGTCTTTCCGCCGGAGAAGGCGGCCATGGCGGCATCCTTGTCGCGTCCCGGCATCTGGCCGTGCAGCAGGCCGACCTTGTCGCCAAAGATGGCCTGCAGCGCCTCGAAGCGTTCCTGCGCCGCCGCGACATCGAGCGTGTCGGATTCCTGCACCAGCGGGCAGACCCAGTAGACCTGCGCACCGGCGTCGAGTGCGCGCCCGACCGCGCCGACCACCTCGTCATAGCGCTCAAGCGAGATCGCCCGCGTGGTGATCGGCTTCCGGCCGGCCGGTTTCTCCGAGAGGATCGAGACGTCCATGTCGCCGAACCAGGTCAGCGCCAGCGTGCGCGGGATCGGCGTCGCTGTCATGACGAGAATGTCGACCGCTTCGCCCTTGGCGCCGAGCAGCAGGCGCTGGTGCACGCCGAAGCGGTGCTGCTCGTCGACGACGGCGAGCGCAAGGTCGTGAAAGGCAACGCCCTCCTGGAACAGCGCATGGGTGCCGACGACAATGTCGATCTCGCCATTCGCCAGGCCTTCCAGCACCTGCCGGCGGCCGGCGCCCTTCTCGCGGCCGGTGAGCAGAGCGAGCTTGAGGCCGGCCTTGTCGGCGAGAGGCGCCAAGCGCTCGGCATGCTGCCGGGCTAGGATTTCGGTCGGCGCCATCAGCACCGATTGTCTTCTGGCTTCGGCTGCGGCTGCCATCGCCATCAGCGCGACCACGGTCTTGCCCGAGCCGACATCGCCCTGGAGCAGGCGCAGCATGCGCTCGGGTTTCTCCATGTCGTCATGGATGTCGGCGATCGCCTTGCGCTGGCCGTCGGTCAGCGTGAAGGGCAGGGCGGTTTCGATGGCGTGGCGCAAGGCGCCGTCGCCGGCGGTGGCGCGGCCGGCCGCCTTCTTCTGCTGGCGGCGCACCAAAGCGAGCGCGATCTGGCTCGCCAGCAATTCGTCATAGGCGATGCGCCGGCGGGCGACCGTTTCCCCTGTCGCGGCCTTGAGATCGACCGGGTGATGCAGAGCGTGGATGGCGTCGCGGAAGGGCACGAAATCGTGCCGTGTCAGGAAGGCCGGATCTTGCCATTCCGGCAGCTCGGGACAGCGCTCGGCCGCTCCGGCGGCGATGCGGGCCATGACGCGCCCGCCTATGCCTTCGGTGAGCCCGTAGACCGGCTCGACCGAGGGCAGGGTGGCGGCGAGCTTGGGATCGAGGATGCGGTCGGGATGCACCATCTGACGCATGCCGTCCCAGAGTTCGAGCTTGCCCGAGATGATACGATAAGCGCCGATCGGCAGGGTCTGCAGGAGATGGCGGACATCGGCATGGAAGAAGACCAGCGTGACGTCGCCGGTTTCGTCCTCGACGATGACGCGATAGGGCGCCTTCGCCTTGGTCGGTGGGGCCGGGCGATGCTCGGTCACTTGCGCCGAGAAAGTCGCGACCTCGCCGATTGGCGCCTCGGCGATGCTCTCGCTCGGCCGTCGGTCGATGGCGCCGGTCGGCAGATGGAACAGCAGATCGATGACGCGAGCGGCATGAGTCTCGTCGCCCAGCAGCCGGTCGAGCGCCTTGGCGAGCTTGGGGCCGACGCCGGAGAGGGCTGTGGCCGGTGCGAAGAGCGGATCGAGGACGGATGGACGCAATGGCTTCACGGCATGTCAGGAGTGCGAGCCCGGCGGCATTCCTGCCGCTGACTTCGCGAGATGGCATCGCTATATAGCTCGCGACGGCAGGCTCCGCGACGGGGCCGGCCCTATTTCCATTTCGCGAGGCCGAAGATGAGTGGCTCGACCCGTAGCAGCGCCGATCTCGACCCGCGCCGGCGCAAGATCCTGTTCCGCGCCTGGCATCGCGGCATGCGCGAAATGGACCTGATCATGGGCCGCTTCGCCGATGCGCAGATCGGCAATCTGACCGATGCGGAGCTCGACGAATTCGAGCGGCTGATCGAAGTACTCGACCGCGACCTTTTGAGCTGGGTGACGGGGGAGGCGCAGGTGCCGGAGAACTACGATACCGACGTCTTCCGGCGGCTAAAAGCATTTCACCAGCACGACAAGCCGATCCATGTGTGAACCGCCGTCATGGTCGGGCTTGACCCGACCATCTCGGAAACCAGTGGGCTCTCGTCCTGAGATTCTCGGGACAAGCCCGAGAATGACGCCTGAGAAAATTGCCCGATGAGCATTCCGCCTCCTGCCCAGATCGCCAAGCCGCAGCTCGAGCGCGTCCTCGATGCGCTGAACCGCGGCGACAACCCGACGCTCTCCGGCGTGCCCGATGGTTTCGACGCCGTCGTGCTCGCCGATCTGACGCGGGCTCGGGCGAAGAAATCGGAAGGGCCGGCGCTGATCGTCTTCATCGCCCGCGACGGTCAGCGCCTGCAGGTGCTGGAGAACGCGCTGCAGTTCGTCGCGCCCGATCTCGAGGTGATGAGCTTCCCGGCCTGGGACTGCCAACCCTATGACCGCGTCTCGCCGGCGCCCTCGATCGTGGCGCACCGGATGACGACTTTGTCGCGCCTCGCCAGGACCAAGTCCGGCGATCGGCCGCGTCTGCTGCTGACCACCGTCAACGCCGCGCTCCAGCGCGTGCCGGCCTTCGGCAAGGTCGCCTCCGAGAGCTTCTCGGCCGCGCCGGGCAACATGGTCGATACGGAGGAACTGGCGCGCTGGCTCGACGTCAACGGCTACCTGCGGACCTCGACGGTGCGCGAGACCGGCGAGTTCGCCGTGCGTGGCGGCATCGTCGACCTCTTCCCGCCGGGCATGCCGGCGCCGATCCGGCTCGACTTCTTCGGCGACACGCTGGAATCGATCCGGACCTTCGATCCGGAGACGCAGCGCACCACCGGGCAATTGCGCGGGCTCGACCTCGTGCCGATGTCCGAAGCGCAGATGACCAGCGACTCGATCCGTCGCTTCCGCCAATCCTATATCGCGACCTTCGGCACGCCCGGCCGCGACGACACGCTCTATGAGGCGGTGAGCGAAGGCAGGCGTCCGGCCGGTCTCGAGCACTGGCTGCCGCTGCTGGCCGAGAAGCTCGACACGCTCTTCACCTATCTGCCCGATGTCCCGATCGTCCTCGACCATCACGCCGATGATGCGGTGGCCGAGCGCATCAGCCTCATCAAGGACTACTACGACGCCCGCAAGAGCGCGCTCGACCAGCCGTCGCCGGGCTCGATACCCTATAAGCCGCTGCCGCCGGAGGCGCTCTATCTCTCGCCGGCCGATTGGCGCGGCATCATCGGCGAGGCCGGCGTCGCCTCGCTGACGCCGTTCCAGCTGCCGGAGAGCGAAGGCAAGCTCGTCGTCGATCTCGGCGCCAAGCAGGGCCGCAACTTTGCCGCCGAACGCGCCGACAATTCCGGCAGCGTCTTCGACGCGGCCGTCGCGCATGTGAAGGCCCTGGAGGCAGACGGGCGACGCGTCATCCTCGCCGCCTGGTCCGAGGGCTCGCGCGAGCGCCTCGCCCATGTGCTGGCTGATCACGGCCTGAAGACCGTCCAGATGACCGGTAGCTTGCGGGCTGCCTTCGACCTCAAGCCCGGCACCACGGCGCTCGCCGTCTGGGGGTTCGAGACCGGCTTCGAGGCCGGCAGGCTCGCCGTCATCGGCGAACAGGACATCCTGGGCGACCGGCTGGTGCGGCCGCGCAAGAAGACGCGCCGGCCGCAGGACTTCATCAACGAGCTGTCCTCGCTGACACCCGGCGACATCGTCGTCCATGTCGATCACGGCATCGGCCGCTTCGTCGGCCTGCAGACGATCACGGCGGCCGGCGCGCCGCATGACTGCCTCGAAATCCACTACGCCGGCGACGCCAAGCTGTTCCTGCCGGCCGAGAATATCGAGCTGCTCTCGCGCTACGGCTCGGAGGACACCGAGGTTGTGCTCGATCGGCTCGGTGGCGGCGGCTGGCAGGCGCGCAAGGCCAAGCTGAAGCAGCGCATCCGCGAGATGGCTGGCAAGCTGATCCAGATCGCGGCTGCCCGCGCGCTCAAGGAAGCGCCGCGCCTGATCCCGCAGGACGGGCTCTACGACGAGTTCTGCGCCCGCTTCCCCTATGAGGAGACCGAGGACCAGCAGAACACGATCGATGCCGTGCTCGAGGATCTCGCGGCTGGCCGTCCGATGGACCGGCTGGTCTGCGGCGATGTCGGTTTCGGCAAGACCGAGGTGGCGTTGCGCGCCGCCTTCACCGCCGCGCTCGCCGGCAAGCAGGTCGCGGTCGTGGTGCCGACGACGCTGCTGGCGCGCCAGCACTACCGCAATTTCGCCGAGCGCTTCGCCGGCCTGCCGGTCAAGGTCGGCCAGGCCTCGCGCTTCGTCTCGGCGCCCGATCTGAAGGCGGTCAAGCAGGGTATTGCCGACGGGACGATGGACATCACCGTCGGCACACATGCGCTGCTTGGCAAGGGCATCGACTTCAAGGATCTCGGCCTCGTCATCGTCGACGAGGAGCAGCATTTCGGCGTCGCCCATAAGGAGCGACTGAAGGAAATGCGCGCCGAGGTCCACATGCTGACGCTGACGGCGACGCCGATCCCGCGCACGCTCCAGCTCGCCATGACCGGCGTGCGCGAGCTCTCGATCATCGCGACGCCGCCGGTCGACCGGCTGGCGGTGCGCACCTTCGTCACGCCGTTCGATCCGCTGATCGTGCGCGAGGCGCTGCTGCGCGAGCGCTATAGGGGCGGGCGCTCGTTCTATGTCGTGCCGCGCATCGAGGATATCGCCGAGGTCAAGGACTTCCTCGACAAGCAGGTGCCCGAATGCAAGGTCGGCATCGCCCATGGCCAGATGGCTGCGGGCACACTGGAAGACGTGATGACCGCCTTCTACGAGGGCCAGTACGACATCCTGCTCTCGACCACGATCGTCGAATCCGGGCTCGACATCCCGACCGCCAACACGCTGATCATCCACCGCGCCGACATGTTCGGCCTGGCGCAGCTCTATCAGCTCAGGGGCCGCGTCGGCCGCTCCAAGGTGCGCGCCTATGCGCTCTTCACCGTGCCGGCCAACCGCAAGCTGACCGAGCAGGCCGACCGGCGCCTCAAGGTGCTGCAGTCGCTCGATACGCTCGGCGCCGGCTTCCAGCTCGCCAGCCACGACCTCGACATCAGAGGCGCCGGCAACCTGCTCGGCGACGAGCAGTCGGGCCATATCAAGGAGGTCGGCTACGAGCTCTACCAGCAGATGCTGGAGGAGGCAGTGGCGGCGCTGAAGGCCGGCATCGAGATCGAGAGCGACGCTCATTGGTCGCCGAGCATCCAGATCGGCGCGCCGGTGATGATCCCCGAGCACTATGTCGGCGATCTGACGCTCAGGCTGACGCTCTACAAGCGCCTCTCCACGATGGACGACGACGGCGACCTGCAGTCGTTCGGCGCCGAGCTGATCGACCGCTTCGGCCCGCTGCCGGAGGAGGTCAAGCAGCTGCTGGAGATCGTCGCGATCAAGGCGCTCTGCAAGCGCGCCAATGTCGAGAAGGTCGAGGCCGGGCCGAAGGGCATCATCGTCGCCTTCCGCGACAACGAGTTCGCCAATCCGGAGGGGCTCGTCTCGTATGTCGCGAAGATCGGGACGCTGGCCAAGGTTCGCCCCGACATGCGCGTCGTCTTCATCGACGATTTCGAGACGGCCGAGCAACGCCTGACCGGCACGCGCCGGCTGCTGACCGATCTCGCGCGCATCGCCGAGCGGAAGAAGGCGGCTTAGGCTAGGACGCTTTGCAAAAAAAGGCGCGAGTCGTCCCGGGCGACCGCAGGGAGACCCGGGACCCATTCCGGAACCTTGATCGGAAAGGCTCCGGAATGGATCCCGGATCTCCGCTTCGCTCCGTCCGGGATGACGCCGCAAGGGGTATTGAAACCTAACCCTTTGAAAACAAATCTATCATTTTCGGATAGGCTCTAAGCTGAGCCCGGATTGCGCCGCCTGATCTCGACGCGCTCGGGCGCGTGCGTGATCACGTCGACGATGGCGAGGTCGGGTCGGTCTAGGCGCGGCAAACCATCGTCCTCGCCGGCGCGGCGGGTGACGACCAGGCTGGTCAGCGACTTGTGGCCGCCGAGCCGCGAGCGCGCGAGCGCCGGCTCCAGCGCGGCGGGGATGACGAGATGGACCATGCGCCCGCCTTCCAGGCAGGCACGCAGGTCGTCGAGCACGAACAGTCCGAGCGGCAGGAGCTCGACACCAGTGAGCAGCGCGATGCCGGGCCCGGTCGCGAGCGCAGCGAGATCGCCGCCGACCAGCGTGGTGACGATGCGCGAGGACGCCAGCGGCTTCAGCACGCGCGAGATCTCGAGCGCCTTGGCGAGCACCTCCTTCTCACTGACCGTGAAGGGACCGGCGAGGCTATGTCCGTCGACGACGCGGATCGGCGCCCGGTTCGCTGCAGGCGGCAATGCCGATGGCGTAGCGCCGTGGCCGAGCAGCGGCTCCAGCGCCGCGACGCCGTCGGGTACGCGCGCTCCGAAGCCGCCGATGAAGCGCATGCCGAAGGAGCGGGCGGCGACGTCGCGGAGCAGGTGCAGCGGCTGCAGCTCGCCGATCCGTGGCACGCCGAGCGCCATCACCGCGCCGGAGCGCTCGATGATCGGCAACAGCTCCGCTTCCTTGGCGTGGGCCGGCAGGAGCATCGGCGACAGGCCGGCCCGCAGGCTGGCGAGGATCGAGACCAGTGCTTCAGGGCCGAGCGGGGCCAGGATCGCGACGCAGGCGCCGGCTTGCGGCTTGGCGAGGAGCAGAAGGTTGGCGAGCCGGTCGACGCGGCCGTCGAGCTCGGCGAAGCCGAAGGCATTGGGGGAAAAATCGCTCCAGTCGCGCCGGCCGGGCGGGTCGCGGAAAGCCGGCTCATAGCCGCGGCGGGCGGCGAGTGCCTTCAGCAGGCTGTCGAAATCGAGCCCTTCGACCAGCGCGCCGATGGAGATTTCGTCGGAGCCCATCCGCATCGCCGGCCCTAGATCCCGATGGTTTTGGATCGGGTCGATCCAAAACCATAAAGCGTGATCGGTTCTGAGAGTTCAGAGCAGGTTTCCTGCGAAAAATCGGTTCCCACTTTCTCGCGTCCTGCTCTAGTTGGCGGGCGCGGGCGGGGAGGGCGACCGCGCCAGCGTCTCATTTGAGAAGAAGAATTTCGGTCGCCGCTCGGGCAGGGTGATCTCGCGCGCCCGCGCCAGCCAAGTCTCCGGCAGATAGTAGAGCGGCACGACATAGAAGCCGGACAGCAGCAAACGATCGAGCGTGCGCACGGTCGCCACGAAATCCTCGCGCGAACGCGCCGCCAGCAGTGCCTGCAATGTTGCGTCGATGGCCGGCGAGCGCACGCCGGCATAGTTGAGCGCGCCCTTGCGCTCGGCATTGGCCGAGCCCCAGCGGCCGATCTGCTCATTGCCGGGCGAGGCGGAAGCCGGCCAGGTCCACTGGATCATGTCGAAGTCGAAGGTCGAGAGCCGGCGCCAGTACTGGACGTCGTCGATCAACCGGACCGAGACGGTGATGCCCAGGCGTGCGAGCGAGGTCGCATAGTTCAGCGCCAGCCGCTCCTGCGGGCGGTTGGTGACGGTGATCTCGAAGCCGAAAGCCTCGCTCTGGCCGTCCTTGCGCAGCTGCCCGTCGTTCAGCCGGTAGCCGGCGGCTTCCAGCAAAGCGAGCGCGCGGCGGGCCTGGTCGCGGTCGCGGCCGGAGCCGTCGGTCGTGGCCGGGGCCCAGGTTCCGGCGAGGATGTCATCGCGCACCGCACCGGGGAAGGCGGCGAGCAACGCCTTCTCGTGCTGATCGGCCGGCACGCCGAGCGCCGAGAGCTCGCTGTCGGCGAAGAAGCTGCCGGCACGTCGGTAGACGCCGTGGAACAGGTTGCGATTGGCCCATTCGAAGTCGAACAGCATGGCCAGCGCCTCGCGGACGCGGATATCGGCGAATTGCGGGCGGCGTGTATTGAAGACCAGCCCGGTCATGCCCTTGGGCGTCTGGAAGCGGAAGGTGTCGCGGACGATCCGACCCTCGCGCACGGCCGGGACGTCATAGCCGGTCATCCAGCGCGTCGGGTCGCTTTCAAGACGAACATCGTAAAGTCCTGCCTTGAAGGCTTCGAACAAAGCATTGGAATCACGGTAGAAATCGTAGCGGATCTCGTCGGCGTTGAAGAGGCCGCGGGTGAGGGCATGATCCTCGGCCCAGAAATCTTTGCGGCGCTTCAGCCGGAGCATCTCGCCTGGCTTGACCTCCTCGACGAGGTAGGGGCCGGAGCCGAGCGCCGGCTTGAAGCTGGTGTCGCCGAATTTCTCGGCGTCGGTGGCGTGCCTGGCGAAGATCGGCATGGCGCCGATCACCAGCGGCAATTCGCGGTTGGAGCCGTCGCCGAGCTCGAAGACGACGCGATCGGGCGAGGGGGCTTCGACCTTGGTCACGCGACCCAGGCTCGAGCGGTGGAACGGCTTGCCCTTGGTCTTCAGCATCTCGAAGGTGAAGATCACATCGTCCGCCGTCACCGGCTTGCCATCGGAGAAGCGGGCGCGCGGATCGATCTGGAAGGCGAGGCGGGTTCGTTCCGAGTTGAGCTCGACCTTGCTGGCCAGCAGGCCATAAGCGGTGAAAGGCTCGTCGGCGGAGCGGAACAGAAGGCTCTGCTGGACATAGCGCGGGACGGCGTCGGGGGCGACACCCAACACCACCAGCGGATTGAGGCTGTCGAAGGTGCCCTGCTGACCGTAGATGATTCGCCCGCCCTTCGGCGCCTGCGGATCGGCATAGGGCAGGTGAGCGAAACCCTTGGCCAGCTCCGGCTCGCCATGCATGGCGATGGCGGCATCGTTCTCGGCCGCAGCTGCGCGCGGGTTCCCGATCGGCCCGAAAGCCGCCAAGCCCGCCAGGACGAGCCAGAGACACCACGCGTAACGCGCCGCTGCGCTGAAAGGTCGATGCATGCTCGAAACTGATTCCCTGCCGCAGAATAACATGCGATCAAACTTGTCGCGCCGGGCTCTTCGGGGCTGGAAACCTGCGACAGAACTCGCTAAACGCAGGCCGGGCGTCATCCAAACGCCGCAATCGCGCTTGATGTGCTCACGCCGCCACCGGCTCCGGCACCTTGCTGGGTTGAGCCTTGGGTGATGCATGCCGCCGAATCCGGCGGCCGAACCAGTTTCATGGTCAAGGAAACGCAGATGTCAGCTTCGACCCGCCTGTCCCGGAGCCAGGGCGCCACCGCGAAGAGCACGGTCCGCGGCCTCGCGCTCATCCTCGGCGCCGCCGTCGCTCTAGCCCCGATCGCCGCGAGCGCGCAGCAGGCTCAGCCGCAGCGTCCGGCGAATCGCCCGGCCGCGCCGGCGCAGCAGCCCGCTCCCGCTCAGCAGCCGAGCCAGGGCCAGGCTGCCCAGACCGGTCCCACCGTCGTCCAGGTCAAGCCCGAGCCGTCCCAGACGAGCTGGACCAAGGTCTGCGGCAAGGATCAGGCGGCCAACAAGGAAATCTGCTACACCACCCGCGACTTCGTCTCTGACCAGGGCCAGCCGGTGCTTGCCGCCGCGGTCTACGACGTCAAGGGCGACGCCAACAAGATCGTGCGCTTCCTGATGCCGCTCGGCCTGCTGCTGCAGCCGGGCATCCGCTTCGGCGTCGACAACGCGCAGCCGACGCCCGGCCGCTATGCGATCTGCTTCCCGAACGGCTGCTTTGCCGAGGCGCAGGTCAAGGACGACCTCATCAACGCAATGAAGAAGGGCACCACCCTCAACATCAGCGTGCAGAACCAAGGCGCGCGCGAGGTCACCTTCGCCATCCCGCTGGCTGATTTCGCCAAGGCCTTTGACGGCGCGCCGATCGACCCGAAGGTTTTGGAAGAGCAGCAGAAGGCGCTGCAGGACGAACTCGCCAAGCGCCAGGAGGAGCTGCGCAAGCGCCTCAGCGGCGCCGAGGCGACCCCTGGCGCGGCGCCGGCCCCCGGTACGCCGGCCGCCCCGGCTCCGGGCGCGACGCCTGCGCCGGCTCCGAAGCCCTGATCGATCGAACAGGTAGAATGCATATCGACGCCGGGCCTCGTGCCCGGCGTTTTCATGTGTTCAAGGGGCGGCGCGCTCAGTGCGCTTGACCTGCTGCCAGAGCTCCTCGAGCTCCTCCAGGGTGGCCTCCCGCGGCTCGCGCCCCTGGCGCTCCAACGCCGCCTCGATGCCGGCAAAGCGCCGTTGGAATTTTGCGTTGGCAGCAGTCAGGCAGGCCTCGGGATCGGCATCGACATGGCGGGCGAGGTTGGCCACCACGAAGAGCAGGTCGCCGATCTCCTCCTGGATCGCGGCCTTGTCGCCGCCGGCGAGCGCTTCCTCGATCTCGGCGGTCTCCTCGCGGACCTTGTCGAGCACCAATCGGGCATCGTTCCAGTCGAAGCCGACGGTCGAGGCCTTGGCCTGCAGCTTCCAGGCGCGGGTCAGCGCGGGCAGGGTGGTCGGCACGCCGGCGAGCACGCCCTTGGCCTCTGCAGGTTCCGGCAGCCCGGCCTCGGCTCTGGCGCGCGCCTTGTCGGCCTTCTCCTGCGCCTTGATCTGCCCCCAGAGCGCCTTGACCTCAGCGGACGACAGATCGCGCGCATCGCCGAAGACATGCGGATGCCGGCGGATCAGCTTGGTGGTGATCGCCTCGACGACGTCGGGGAAGGCGAAGCTGCCCTGCTCCTGTGCCATTCGGGCGTGGAACACGACCTGCAGCAAGAGGTCGCCGAGCTCGTCCTTGAGATCGACGAGATCGCCGCGGGCGATCGCGTCGGCGACCTCGTGGGCCTCCTCGATCGTGTAGGGCGCAATCGAGGCGAAGTCCTGTTCGAGATCCCAGGGGCAGCCGGAGCCCGGGGTGCGCAGCGCGGCCATGATCTCGATCAGGCGCTCGATGTCGCGAGACGGCTTCATCGCTGCAATTCTCCCTGTGTTGGGGTAGCGTCCTCCCATGATTCAAGTGACCCCGTCCATCGCGATCGACGACAGCGAGATCGAGGAGAGCTTCGTGCGCGCCTCCGGTCCGGGCGGGCAGAACGTCAACAAGGTCTCGACCGCCGTCGAGCTTCGGTTCGACGCCCGCCGCTCGGCCTCGCTGCCCAATGATGTCGCGCTCCGCCTGATGAAGCTCGCCGGCAGCCGGCTGACGCAGGATGGCGTGATCGTCATCACGGCGCAGGAGCATCGCAGCCAGAGCCGCAACCGCGAAGAGGCGCTGGCGCGGCTGGTCGAGCTGATCAGGCAGGCGGAGGTGCGACCTAAGGTTCGGCGGGCGACCAAGCCGACCAAGGCCTCAAAGGAGCGGCGCCTAGCTTCGAAGGTAAAGCGTTCCTCGGTCAAGTCGACCCGCGGCAAGCCGAGGTTCGACTAGCTTGGCGTTAGGGCGGGGCAAAGAGGCGGCACCAGGAGAGCGGCCGGCGCCCAAGCGGATCACGGCCGACTATCTGCGGCGGGCCGCGCTGCATTATCTCGAACGCTATTCAGTCCCGGCGGTGCAATTGCAGCGCGTCCTGCTGCGCAAGGTCGAGCGCAGCTGCCGGCATCACGGCCAAGACCCCCAGGCATTCCGCACGGCGGTCGAGGAGATCGTCAGGTCTTGCGTCGCCTCGGGCCTCGTCGACGACCGCCGCTTCGCCGAGGCGAGGGCGCAGAGCCTGCGCCGCAAGGGGCGCTCGGCGCGGGCCGTGGCAGCGGGGCTTGCGACCAAGGGCGTCGAGCGCGGCCTCGTCGCCGAGGTCGTGGCGACCGACGAGGAGACCGAGCTGGATGCCGCGCGCATCGCTGCCCGCCGCAAGCGCCTCGGACCATGGAGCCGCGGTGATCGCGTCGCGCAGCGGCAAAAGCATATCGCGGCGCTGGCACGCGCCGGCTTCAGCCTAGCGATCGCCCGCGCCGTGATCGACGACGCGGGCGAGGGCGGGTGACCGCTGGACCGGTCAATCGGGCTTGACGTTGGCCTCGGCCACGACCTTGCCCCAGCGCGCGACCTCGACCTTGACGAAATCGCCGAAGGCGGGGCCGTAGAGGTTCGGGATCTCCGAGCCGTTTCTCTTCCAGGCTTCGGTCACCGTCGGCGCAGCCAGCGCCTTCTGCAGCTCGGCCGTCATCTTCGCGACGATCTCGGGCGGCGTGTTCTTCGGCGCCCACATCGCATACCAGGTCGAGACCTCGTAGCCCGGCACGCCCGCTTCCGCGGTGGTCGGAACATCGGGGAAGGCGCTGGCGCGTTTGGGCGCCGCGACGGCGAGGGCCCGCAGCGTGCCGCTGGAGATCTGCGCGGCGGAGGAACCCAGCCCGTCGAAGGCGAGATCGACCTGACCGGCAACGAGATCCTGCATCAGCGGGCCTGCGCCACGATAGGGCACATGGGTCAGGTTCACCTTGGTGGTGAGCTTGAACAGTTCGCCGGCGAGATGGTGCGTGGTGCCGTTGCCGGCCGAGCCATAGTTCAGCTTGTCGGGATTCTTCTTGGCGAAGTCGATCAGCTCCGCCAGCGTCTTGGCCTGGACCTTGCCGGGATGGACGACCACGACCTGCGGCGGCTGGGCGATGACGCCGATCGGGATGAAATCGGTCTGGATGTTGTAGTCGAGCTTCGGATAGAGGGCCGGCGCGATGGCGTGGTGCGCGGCGCCGATGAAGAAGGTGTAGCCGTCGGGCGCGGCCTTCGAGGCGGCCGAAGCGCCGACCGTGCCGCCGGCGCCGCCGCGGTTGTCGATCAGGATGCGCTGGCCGAACTGCTGCTCGAGCTGGGCGGCAAGGGGGCGGGCAAAGGCGTCGGTGCCGCCGCCGGCCGGGAACGGCACGATGAAGCTGACGGGCTTCTGCGGCCAGGATTGAGCCGTCGCCGGCGCTGCCGGGACGAGCTGGATGAGGGTGGCGAGCGCGAGTGCGCCGAGCCAGCCGGATTTCGACATCGATTTGATCTCCCTTGGATATCCGGACTCTTGAAGGTCCTTGCAATCGCTTCTGGCAGAATGCCGGGCGTTCCGTCAGATTAGCGCATTGCGATATCGGAATGGCAACCCGACCAAAGCAGGGTCTACCCGGCAGCCGACCGAACTGGCTGTCAGGATCGCCGCAACCGAAATCGGCCGGGAAATCCGGGCGTTTTGCATCACGTTGAAGCCAACCGGTTGGCAGGAGTGTCGGCTGCGGAGATTGACATTCATCGGCCTAGTACGTTGATATCAACATATATAGAGCGTTCGGCCTGACAGCAGAACGGCCGGCCTGAACCGTGCTCGACAGCGGGCGTTTGGCGATGAGCAGGAGCCGCATGGGTAAGGTCGCCGGTTGGCGAACACGTCATGCGCCGCTGCTGGACAATGACGGCTACGACGAGGGTGTGGGCTGGGTCACCACCTAACCGGGTGCGTTTCGGTCGGTCGATGCCGCCAGATTCGCGCCGATCTCAGACGAAAAAGGGAGACGACCATGAAGATCGTGACCAGCCTGAGCTTTCAGGGGCAGTGCCGCGAGGCTTTCGAGTTCTATGCCAAAGTGCTGGGCGGCAAGATCACGGCCGCCATGCCCTATAGCGATGCGCCGCCCGGCATGGGCATGCCGGACACCGACGGCAAGTATAAGAACTGGCTGATGCATTGCTGGCTCGAGGTCGGCGACCAGGCGCTGATGGGCGCCGACATGGATACCGCCTGGGCCCACAACATCGACAAACCCAAGAACGGCTTCGACGTCACCCTGCACACCAACGACAAGGCCCAGGGCCAGCGCTGGTTCGAGCAGTTGGCCGACGGGGGCAGGGCCGTGATGCCGTTCAGCGAGACCTTCTGGTCGCCCGGCTTCGGCTCCCTCGTCGACAAGTTCGGAATCCCGTGGATGGTCAACACCATCCCGTCGGCCGACTGGAAACCGTCGCAGGGCTGAGGCGGCCCGATCCCGATAAAAAGCTGCGGCGGGATGTCGGCTTCGCCAAGGCCGATCCGTCCTTGGGGCATTGAGCGCACCCGCGGGGCCAGTCCGGCTGACCGGGGCGCTCCTCGGAGAAGGTGATGAGCCAGTCCTATCGTTGGGTGATCGTCGCCGCAGGCGGCCTGCTCGGCTGCGTCGCGGTCGGCGCCATGTTCTCGTTGCCGGTCTTCCTGCGGCCGATGTCGCAGGATACCGGCTGGTCCGTCACCGGGATCTCGACGGCGATGACGATCGGTTTCCTCGCCATGGCGGCAGCCAGCATGGTCTGGGGCAATCTCTCCGATCGCTATGGGCCGCGCCCGGTGGTGCTGACCGGATCGATCGTCCTGGCTGCGAGCCTGGCGTTCGCGAGCAGGGCGGATTCCCTGATCGAATTCCAGCTGCTCTTCGGCCTTCTGGTCGGTGCGGCGACCGCAGCCGTCTTCGCGCCGATGATGGCCTGCGTCACCGGCTGGTTCGAGACTCAGCGCGGCCTTGCGGTCTCGCTCGTCTCGGCCGGAATGGGGATGGCGCCGATGACCATGGCGCCGCTGGCAGCCTGGCTGGTCACCATCCATGACTGGCGCGCCTCGATGCAGATCATCGCCGGCATCGCGGCGGTGCTGATGATCCCTGCGGCGCTCCTGGTGCGCCGGCCGCCAGCGCTGGAGGCAGCTGCTGCCAAGACCGAGACGACCGAAGTCACGCAAGAAGAGATGAGCGTCGGCCAGGCGGTGCGTTCGCCGCAGTTCATCACGCTCATGCTGGCGAATTTCTTCTGCTGCGCCACGCATTCCGGGCCGATCTTCCACACGGTGAGCTATGCCGTGAGCTGTGGCATCCCGATGCTCGCGGCCGTGTCGATCTACAGCGTCGAGGGATTGGCCGGCATGTTCGGCCGTCTCGGCTTCGGTGTCGCGGGGGACCGGTTCGGCGCGCAGCGGGTCCTGATCCTCGGGCTGCTGGCCCAGGCTTTCGGCGTGCTGGCCTATGCCTTCGTCGGCGAGCTCGCCGGCTTCTATGCGGTCGCTGTGATCGTCGGCTTCATCTACGCCGGCACCATGCCGCTCTATGCCGTGATCATTCGCGAGAATTTCCCGCTGAAGATGATGGGTACGATCATCGGCGGCACGGCGATGGCCGGAAGCTTGGGCATGTCGACCGGCCCGCTGCTCGGCGGCCTGATCTACGACCGGTTCGGTAGCTACGCGCCGATGTATGTCGGCTCCTGGCTCCTCGGCCTGGCGGCGATGCTGGTCCTGTGGAGCTTCCGGCCGTTTCCCGAGAAGCGGGCGGAGCTGGCGGTGGCGTGAAGGGCTTGCGCGTCGCGATGGCAGGGGGCTCAACGCGATCGGCTCATTGCTTCAACGCCTGGTGTGGTTGCGCCGGGCGTTGGAAGACGGAGTGGAGGGGCTGGAGAGAAGCGATCCGCAGGCCCAGATCCGATTCGCATAAGACATATTATGGAACTTAAATTGATGCCCGGAAATGCCCCAGTGAGGCCGGCCTAGCTCTCGACCGTCAGCGTCATGCCATCGAACGCCGGTTCAATATTGGCCGGTAAGCGCTTGGCTAAGCTGGCATAATCGAGATCGACGTGGAGGTTGGTCAGGATGGCGCGGCGCGGCCTGAGCTGCGCGATCGCTTCCAGGGATTGCTCCAGATTGAAGTGGCTGGGATGCGGCGATTCACGCAGGCAGTCGAGGACGAGAAGGTCGAGCCCGTTCATCGCCGCCATCGCTTCTGGCGGGATCGCGCTGACATCGGGCGCATAGGCAAAATCGCCGAAGCGGAAGCCGAGCGCGTCATAGTTCGGGCCGTGCTCGAGCCGGAACGGCAATGTCTCGATCGGTCCGCCAGCGCCGTCGATCACGAGCGGTTCGCCGGCTGCGAGCGGCTTCAGATCGAGGATCGGCGGATACAAGCTGCCGGGCGGCGTCTCGAACAGATAGCCGAAGCGCTGGCGCAGCGTCACGGCCGTTACGGCATCGGCGTGGACCGGGATGCGCTTGCGCATATGCAGCACCAGCGCGCGCAGATCGTCGATGCCATGGGTGTGGTCGGCATGGTCGTGGCTGAACAGGGTCACGTCGAGCCGGTTGATCTCAGCCGACAGGAGCTGCTCGCGCAGGTCCGGCGTGGTGTCGATCAGCACGCTCGTCGCGCCGTTCAGGCCGCGGCGCTCGACCAGGATCGAGCAGCGCCGGCGCCGGTTCTTCGGATCGTTGGGGTCGCAGGCGCCCCAGCCGGAGCCTGGCCGTGGCACGCCGCCGGATGAGCCGCAGCCGAGGATGGTGACGGTCAGGCTCATGCGGCGGCGCCAGCCTCAGGCAACCCGCGCCACAGGCGCCGCATGGTCCATCTTCCAGTAGCAGCGCCTGGCGTTCTCCGTCGTGATCCGGGCGATCTCGTCGAAGGAGACGCCTTTGACCTCGGCGAGAACCTTAGCAGTTTCAACGACATAGGACGGTTCGTTGCGCTTGCCGCGGTAAGGCGTGGGGGCGAGGTAGGGCGCGTCGGTTTCGACCAGCAGGTGCTCCATCGGGATGTCGCGGGCGATATCCCGTAGCGCCTGCGACGTCTTGAAGGTCAGGATACCGGAGAAGGAGATATAGAGGCCGAGCTCGACACCCGTGCTGGCCAGCATCTCACCGGCGGTGAAGCAGTGCAGGATGGCGGGGAAGGCGCCCTTCCCCATTTCCTCGCGCAGGATCGCCGCCATGTCCTCGTCGGCTTCGCGCGAATGGATCACCAGCGGCAGCTGGGTCTCGCGGGCCGCGGCGATATGGGTGCGCAGGCCCTGCTCCTGCGCTTCGCGCGGGCTCTTGTCGTAGTGATAGTCGAGCCCGGCCTCGCCGATCGCGACGCAGCGCGGATGACGCGACAGTGCGACCAGCTGCCCGGCGGTGACGTCGAGCTCTTCATGCGCGCCATGCGGATGCGTGCCGACCGTGCACCAGACCGAGGGGAAACGCTCGGCCAGCGCCGCATAGGTGTCAAAGCGAGCAACACGGGTCGAGATCGTCACCATCCGGCCGACGCCGGCCGCTTCGGCACGGCCGACGTAAGACGCGATATCCTCGGCGAAATCCGGGAAATCGAGATGGCAATGCGTATCGATCAGCATCAGGCCGCCTCGCCGCCTTCCGGCTCGACATAGCGCGGGAAGACCGCGCTCGGCGCCGGCAGCACGGTGTCCGAGGTGAGGCGGCCGGCCTCGCCGAGCGCGGCGAAGTCGCGCGCCTCCGCCGGGACCGCGAGCAGATCGAGCAGCCTGGCCATCGATTGCGGCATCACCGGCTGGGTCAGGATAGCGACCTGCCGGATCGTCTCGATCGTGACGTAGAGCACCGTATCGCGGCGGACCGGGTCGCTCTTGGAGAGCTTCCACGGCTCGTTGTTGGCGAAATAGCGGTTGGCCTCGGCGACCACGGCCCAGATGTCCGCCAGCACGACGTGCAGCGCGAAATCCTGCATGGCCGCGCGCGTCTTCGCCAGCAGCCCGTCGGCCTGCGCCAGCATGGCGCGATCGCCTTCCGTCAGCGCACCGGCCGGCGGCACCCTGCCCTCGCAGTTCTTGGCGATCATCGACAGCGAGCGCTGCGCCAGATTGCCGAGATCATTGGCGAGGTCGGCATTGATGCGTCCGACGATCGCCTCGTGGCTGTAGTTGCCATCCTGGCCGAAGGAGACCTCGCGCAGGAAGAAATAGCGCAGCTGGTCGACGCCGTAGCTATCGGCGAGCGCGAACGGGTCGACGACGTTGCCGACCGATTTCGACATCTTGGCGCCCTTGTTCAGCAGGAAGCCGTGACCGAAGACACGCCTCGGCAGCGGCAGCCCCGCCGACATCAGGAAGGCCGGCCAGTAGACCGTATGGAAGCGTACGATGTCCTTGCCGATGATGTGGACATCGGCCGGCCAGTAGTGCCAGCGCGGATCGCTCTCGTCGGGGAAGCCACAGCCGGTAACGTAGTTGTTGAGCGCGTCGACCCAGACATACATCACATGCTTGGGATCGCCCGGGACCGGCAGCCCCCAGTCGAAGGTGGTGCGGCTAATCGAGAGATCCTCGAGCCCGCTTTGGACGAAGGACACGATCTCGTTGCGGCGCGTTTCCGGCGAGACGAAGTCCGGCACGTCGCGATAAAGCGCGAGCAGCTTGTCCTGATAGGCCTTCAGACGGAAGAAATAGCTCTCCTCCTCGACCCATTCGACCGGCGTGCCCTGCCCGCCCAGGCGCGTGCCGTCGGGTTGGAGGGTCGTCTCCTCCTCGCCATAGAAGGCTTCGTCCCGGACCGAGTACCAGCCGGAATATTTGGCGAGGTAGATGTCGCCATTGGCCTCCATCCTGCGCCAGAGTTCCTGCGTCGAGGGCAGGTGGTCGGTGTCGGTGGTGCGGATGAAGCGGTCGAACGAGCAGCCCAGCCGCTGCTCCATCTCCTCGAAGCGCACGGCGATGCCGTCGACGAAATCCTTGGGCGAGAGCCCGTTCTGCGCAGCAGTGCGCTGCACCTTCTGGCCGTGCTCGTCGGTGCCGGTCATGGCGAAGACGTCATAGCCATCGAGGCGCTTGAAGCGGGCGATCGCATCCGCCGACACCATCTCATAGGCGTGGCCGATATGCGGCGGGCCGTTGGTGTAGTGGATCGCAGTCGTCAGATAGAACTTCGGGGCCGAGGCCATTGGTCTGTCCGGTCGTCAAAGAGTGAGAGCAGGACTTGCGCGAAAACCGGTTTCCACTTTTCGCATCCTGCTCCTGGTTTCAGGCCGCGCGCGAACGGGAAACCGCCTCCGACAGATCGTGAAACAGCGACATGACGAGGGGGCGGCGATCGAGATTGTAGGTTTCGACCTCGTTCGCGGCGCGTGCAAGTCTCTCCCACACCTCCGCGAGGGGCGCAAGCCGGGCCGGGCCGGCGGCGGCATGCGCATGAAGGTGCGCGCCGAGCCAGCCCTGCACGGTCTCGATCATGACCGCGAAATCGGCCTCGCCTGCCCTGCCCGCGACATCCTCGCCCAGCGCCAGCAGGGCCGAGAGATCGATCGAGGGCAACGCGTCGAGCCGCGCCCTCACCGCTTCGACCAGCGCCAGCGTTTCCGGGTCGACATAGGTCAGCGCCCGTTTGACCGAGCCTTCGGACAGAGTGGCAGCGCGGTGGAGCGCCGAGGCGTCATAGGGCAGGCGCATGCGCTCCAGCGCGATCGCGCCGGCCTGCGCGACATCTGCCTCGCCGAGTGGCTCGAAGGAGAGCAGCCGGCAGCGCGAGCGGATGGTCGGCAGGACGCGGCCGGGCGCATGGGCGACGATCAGGAAGAGGCAGCGCGGCGGCGGCTCCTCGAGCAGCTTCAGCAGGGCGTTGGCGCCCGGCCGGTCGAGGTCCTCGGCTGAATCGACGATCGCGACGCGCCAGCCGCCCTCGCCCGCGCTGGAGCCGAAGCGGTCGATGATCCGGCGCACGAGATCGACCGGGATATTGCTGGTGAAGCTCTTGCCATCCGGCTTGGCGATGCGCCGCAGCAGATGCAGGTCGGGATGCGACTGCGCCGCGATCTTGCGGGTGGCTCCCTCCGTTTCGGGCACGGCGAGATCGCGGGAATCTTCGGCGCGGCGCAGCGGATCGCCCTCGGCCAGCATGAAGCGGGCGGCGCGATAGGCGAAGCTCGCCTTGCCGACGCCCTCCGGGCCGCCGAGCAGCCAGGCATGGTGCATGCGGCCTGAGCGTAATGCCGTCAGGAGGGCTTCCTCCTGGCGCTGGTGACCAACAAGGGCCAGCGTCTCGCGTGGATGCGGCGCGTTCGGCAGGCGGTCGGGTTCGTTGCTCGATTCGATCATGCCGGCGCAATCTGCGGCAAGGGCAGCCGGCTGGAAAGCGCTTCCCAGGCGGTATCCGCGAGCACCTCCGGCGGGAGGCTGGCGTCGAGCACGACGCAGCGCTGCGGCTCGGCGGAAGCGATGTCGAGAAAGCCCTGGCGCAGGCGGCGATGGAAGCTGATCGTTTCGCTTTCGAAACGGTCTGTCGCCTCGCCCGGCTGGCGACGACGGGCGGCGCGGGCGAGGCCCGTCTCGGGCGCGAGGTCGAGGATGAAGGTCAGCTCCGGCATCAGGCCGGCGATGGCGACGGTCTCTAGGGCAGCGAGCTTGTCTCCGGCGATCTCGCCGAGCGTGCCCTGGTAGACGCGGGTCGAATCGATGAAGCGGTCGCAGATCACCCAGGCGCCGCGCTTGAGCGCCGGCCTGATCCGGCTGTCGACATGGTCGATGCGGGCTGCCTGGAACATCAGCGCTTCGGCGAAGGCACCATAGGGCTTGATCCGCCCAGCGAGCAGCGCCTCGCGGATGCGCTCGGCCTTGGGAGAGCCGCCGGGTTCGCGTGTCAGCTCGACGGTAAGCCCTTGCGCCTCCAGCCGCGCCGCGAGCGCCTTGGCGAGGGTCGACTTGCCGGCCCCCTCCCCGCCCTCGAGCGTGATGAAATGCCCGGTCGCAGGCTGCACCTTAGCTTTGGCCAAGCTCAACTCCGCTTCAGGGCCTTGCGGACCCAGCCGGTCGCGGCCTCCATCAGCGCATCGAACGCCCGCTGCTGCAGGGTTCCGGCCGCGATCGACTCGGCCGCATAGAGCGGGATCTCCAGCGTCTTGATCTCGCCGCGCGTGACCAGCAGGCGACCGACTTCCGTCCCCTCCGCCACCGGCGCCTGCAGGGGCCCCCGATAAACGATTCGAGCAGCGAGGCGTTCGCTGCTGCCGCGCGGTACCAGCAGATTGACCGGCCCTTTCGCCTTCAGCGCGATGCGCCCTTTCTCGCCACCGAAGACGCTGGCCTCGCCGACGGTCTCGCCCTCGGCGAAGACCTGCCGCTGCTCGAAGGAGCGGAAGCCCCATTCGAGCAGCTTGCGGGCCTCGCTGGCGCGATCGCGCGCATTCTTCAGCCCGTTGACCACGACGATCAGACGCTGGCCCTTCTGCACGGCCGAGCCGACGAGGCCGTAGCCGGTCTCGTCGATATTGCCTGTCTTGAGGCCGTCGGCGCCGATATCCATGGCGAGCAGCGGGTTGCGGTTGCTCTGCTTGATCTTGTTCCAGGTGAAGTCGCGCTGGCCGAAGATCCGGTAAAGCTCTGGATAGGTCTTGACGATATGGTCGGCCAGGAAGGCGAGCTCGCGCGCGGTCACCTTCTGCTGCGGATCGGCCATGCCGGTGGCATTGCGGAACTGCGATTTGGGCATGCCGAGCGCGTGGACACGCTCGGTCATGATCCTGGCGAAGCTCGCCTCATCGCCCGCCACGGCCTCGGCCAGCGCGATCGCGGCATCGTTGCCGGAGTGCACGATCAGGCCCTGAAGGATGTCGCCGAGCTTCACCCGGCTGTTGACGATGGCGAACATGGTCGAGCCGCCCGAGACGCCGCCCCCCTTGCGCCAGGCGTTCTCCGAGATCGAGATCTCGGTCTCCAGCGTCATCTTGCCGGCTGCGATCTCCTGGAAGGCGACGAGGGCGGTGGCGAGCTTGGCGAGGCTCGCCGGCACCATCAGCTCGTCGGCGGCCTTCTCATAGAGCACGGCGCCGCTGGCGGAATCGAGCAGGATCGCGTAGGGCGCGGCTGATTGGAAAGCCTGCGCGCGAGCGAGCCCCGGAGCCAGCGCAAGCAGCAGGGCCAGCACTGCGAGAATTCCGCCGGAGGCTGGCAAATAGCGGGCGCGCGCCATCCCTGATCGACCTTGCGTCATATCGAGATCAGATGATGTGCCAGTCCGGGCGGTCAAGCCCGCAACAGGATCAATTCCGCGCCAGAGGCTGCTGCTTCGTGCCGGTGGACAGCGGCGAGCCCTTGGCAAGACGCAGGGCCGGCGCCTTCTCGGTGGCGGCAGGGAGGCTGGCGGTGCGCGGCACCGGCAGCGTCGTCGTCACATTCGGACGCAAGCCCGGAACCGGCTTGCCGGCATGGGCGGCGGCGCCGAGATCGAAGGGCCGGGACGGCGGCAGGCGGACTCCGCTGATCGGGACGCCCGCCGCAGACGGCGACGCCGCGACGCTGGCGACGATCGGGCTCTGCACGGCGATCGTCCGCGGCTGCTCGGGAGCGTAGGCCTGGACGACGGGCTGCGCTTCGACCGGCGCAGGTTCAGTGCGAACAGGCGTCGGAGCGGGAGCGGGCCTGGCGGCTTCGTCGTCGAGATCCGGCCCCGCGGAGCGGCCGAGATCGACCTGAGACGCGGCGCTCGCGATCATCGTCCGGCTGCTCTGGCCCGGTATCGAGGCCGGCGAGCCGTCGGTGCGCAGCGAGGCGAGCAGCATCTGGTCGTCCGAGCCGGCGAGCGAGGCCTGGCCGAGATACTCGATCTTGACGCGCGCCGTGCCGAGATGCCGGAAGGCGAGCGCATCGGCGGTCTTCTGCGAGACGTCCATGACACGGCCGCCATGGAACGGACCACGATCGTTGACACGCACGATGATCGAGCGGCTGTTGGTGACGTTGGTGACGCGGGCATAGGCCGGCAGCGGCATGGTCGGATGCGCGGCGCTGATGCTCATGCGATCATAGACTTCGCCGTTGGCGGTGCGCCGGCCATGGAAGGCCTCGCCGTACCAGGAGGCGGTGCCGACGGCCGTGTAGCCGACCGGCTTTTCGTAAGGGGTGTAGCGCTTGCCGGCGACGGTGTAGCTGCGGCCGATCAGCTCGCGGCCGCCGCCCTTGGGCACCGGCTGCCCTTCTTCGACGACGCGGGCGCTGGCCGGACCGTATTTCGAGGACGGGAAGGCGCCGATCTCTTTCGATTTGCCGCGGCGGGCGACCTGGTTGTTGGCGCAGTTGGCGAGGAAAAGGCCGGCCAGCACGACGCAGCCAAGGCGGGTCGCCGTGGACAGGGAGGGCGAGGAGCTACGAGGGGCGTAGCCGGACTCGGCCACAGAGGAGGTCTCCGCCGCTGCGCTCGTGCCTCGCATCATGCCGCATTCCTGTTCGTCGCGCCGAAAATGCTGCGCCGCCCAAGCCACCACCGTGGCAGGGGCGCAGTTTTCGACCAATTCCATTAAGGGATCGTTAAGCGGCGGCAGCGTGAACGCGTGACCGTCAACGGAAACCCAGCACCGCCCTTGGGCGGGCACAAAGGTGTCGGAAATGCGGCAGCTGTCAATCCGCCACCATTCCGTTGCCATTTTTCGGTGGAGCGTGACCGAGCCGCAACGCCCGAACGGGCTTCACGGTGCGGCTTGACGAGATGCGCGGAGCATTGCCGCAAGCTTTTGAAAACGCGCGTATTCTCCGGAGGTTGGGCAAAGATTGCCACGATCGCTCCTCATGCGGCTTGCAAAAATCGACAGGGAACGGCAATGACGAGGCGCCGGAAGGGTGGCCGAGTGGTTTAAGGCAGCGGTCTTGAAAACCGCCGTGGGTGCAAGCCCACCGTGGGTTCGAATCCCACCCCTTCCGCCATTTATCCTTAGAGCCCGACGCGCCGATCTCATGCTTTGCCGCTGGAGGCGGGGAACGCGAAGCGCGAGTCTGAAGCCTGCAGAGATCGCGGTCTGGCTGTCTGAAACGCAGCTCTGTCTGCGCAATGCAAAGGCGGCGCTCCGGCGCCGCCTTGTTCGTCTAGTCGGGTGGTTTTGTTGCTGGACGAGCGAGGCAGACCTCCTCAGCAGGCCCGGCATTCGAAGGGCTGAACCTGCGCCCGGCCCTGCAGGATGACGATCCGCTCGGCTGCGCCGCCAGGCCTGACCCGGATCACCCCCTCATCCTCGCATTCGTCGAGGAAATAGGCGGGGAGTCCGGCACGCAGGGCCTTTTCGACCGATTGCTTGCGGAATTGCTTCAGCTTCTCTTGGTTCATGGCGAGCTCCGCTTCACAGGAGGCGATGGCACCCTTTCATCGGGATTTGGGGTGAGGTTCGCTTTCTTCAAGCATGCGCATGGCGCCCACCCGCGCAGAACACGCGCCAGCCCTGTCTCACGACGGAAGCGCAAGACGCGCTCGGCTCTACGATGTCGCCCGAGGCTGGCGCGTACCGGCCCCTCTGCCTAACAATCGTGGCCGGCCGATCACCGGGCCGATCTCACGACGGAGGGCAGTGCCATGCTGGACTGGACCACTTATCGCACCGAGCTGAAGGGCCGCGTCGGTGATTTCGGCAAGGCTGCTCCCGACGCGCTTCGCGGCTATGTCGCGCTGGCCGGCGGGGCGGCGAAGACGAGGCATCTCGACGCCCGCACGCGCGAACTGATCTCGCTCGCCGTCGCCGTCACCACGCGCTGCGACGGCTGCATCACCACCCATGTCGATGCGGCGATCAAGGCCGGGGTCAGCCGCGAGGAGATCGCCGAGGCGCTCGGCGTCGCGATCGCGATGAATGCGGGCGCAGCGCTGGTCTATTCCGCGCGCACGCTCGACTGCTTCGAACAGATGACGACCCCTGCCCCGGCGGCGGCGGCCGAATAACGCCGGCTTCGCCCGAAGGAGCCGTCACCTGCCTCCGAAAGGGCTCATGCGAGCGCCATATTGCCGTGGCAAGTTAGCCTTGGAAGCGCGGAACGCCCCATGGCGTTCCATCGTTTCCTTATCGACCGCAACGGAACCAGGAGGACGAGATGAGTCATACTGGCAAGGCCGAGCGCGAGATCCGCAAGATCGCCTATGCGCTCTGGATGGAAGAAGGGCAGCCGGACGGCCGCGATCACGAGCACTGGGAAGCGGCCAAAGCGATCTGGACCTTCCGCAACCGCAGCGAAGAGACTGTCGATCACGGTGCTGAGGACGAGCTCAAGGGCGAGCGCGCCCGCCGCCGCCAGCAGGAATTGCTGTCCTGACCCAAGCCCTGCGGGGCTGGGGTTCGTCCGCAGCCCTGCCATTCGCTTTCCGCATGATCGCACCGACGACAAGCGGTCGCGACGCACCCACATTGGTGTGGAAGGTATTCGCGGAGGCGAAGCATGACGCAGGATTTGGAGGCTGACCCGATCGAGGTCGTCGAACGGTCCGAGACGGGGCGTTTCGAGCTTGATTTTCCCGGCGGACAGGCCTTCGCGGTCTATCGTAGCGAAGGCGACCGGATCGTCGTGACGCATACCGAGGTGCCGCCGGCGTTCAACGGGCGCGGAATCGGCTCGCAACTGGCCGAGGGCATCTTCAGGATCGCCCGTGCCAGCGGACGGCGCGTGGTGCCGCGCTGCTCTTTCGTCGTCGCCTGGGCGCATCGCCATCCTGACTACCGCGACGTGCTCGCCTGAGGGACCCTCGCCGCTCTCAGCTTGCCTCGCGCCGGCCGATCGCGTTTGAAGGCTCCGTCACGAAACGGGGCCTGCCATGCCGGACGATCTCGCCATCACCGATTTTCCGCTGCGGGCGCGAGACAAGCTCCGCTATGGCGACACCGACCGCCAGGGCCACGTCAACAACGCGGTGTTCTCGACCTTTCTGGAAACCGGACGGGTCGAGCTGATCTATGGCCAGGCCGGTCGGCTGGCCGAGCCGGGAACGGCCTTCGTTCTCGCGCGACTTGAGCTGGATTTCCGGGCGGAGCTGCTGTGGCCGGGCGAGGTCGAGATCGGCACGCGCGTCGCGTCCGTCGGCCGCAGCTCGGTTCGGCTCCAGCAGGCGATCTTCCAGGGCGAGCGCTGCGTCGCCAGCGGGCTTTCTGTGATCGTCCAGATGGACGACGCGACGCGCAAGGCGCGGCCGTTCTCGGATGCTGTGCGAGAGCAGCTAGAACGACTGGCCGCGCCTGCTGCCTGACCGGCGTCACTCTTTCGGCCAGCCGACCAGCTTGGTCGGCGTCCAGCGCGCTATTCTACGCGCGCGCCGTCCCTCCAGCGCTTCGCCGCTGAAATCGCGTGGCTCGGCAGGTCGGGTGAAGCGGGCGCGTTCGTCGAGCGCATCGATGTTGATCGTGCTCCAGGCCTTGCCGGCCTCGGTCATCAGCATGGCGACGTAGACGCCGCAGCGGCGGCAGAGGACGACCTCCGAGGCTTCGAGCCCGAAGCGATAGCGTTGCAGCTCGGCCGGTTCGTGCACGACGAGGCGGGCCTGTGCCCTAGGGTCGGAGACTGTCCGAGCGTTGTGCTTGCGGCAGAAGGAGCACTGGCAGGCGCCGACAACTTCCTCCTCGGGCGGGCGCCGCAGCGTCAATTCGAGCCCGATCGCGCCGCAATGACAGGCGCCGTTCAAGCGATGCGTCATGGGCCCGCTCCTTGTTGCGCACCGTCATATCACAGCAATCATAGGCTGCGATAAAACCCATCAAAACTACTGATTTGGTACCGCATCAAATCGGGGGAACGGAATCGCTCCCGCCGCGTTCGAAGCCAAAATGCGGGAGGTCATCATGAACAGCCTTGTTGCGGCGTCGGCGCTGTTCCTGGCCGGCGGCTTGTCTGTAGTGACCATGGGGGCCGCGCCCCTGCAGGGCGTTCTCAACGATTTCTTCTGGGCGGGCCTGGCGCTATCGGGCTTTCTCGCCATCGTGGGGCTGGAAGCGGCCAGCTGAGGCCCGCTCGCCCCGACTTCTCACATTCCACGTCTGACTTTAGCGCCTAGCTTGCGACGCCTCTCGTGCGCCTAGTCTCGCGCTGGGATGCTATCGTTCCTCGCCAGAGTTCCGTCGAGCATCTTTACGCGGCCCTTATGCCCCCGCCTGCCCTTCCCGCTCGACCGCTTAGCAGGGGCTGCACCACATCTCCGGTCTGAAAACCAGGCTGGAGATCCGTCATGGCCGATATCGTCTTTCTCGCGCTCGGAGCCGGGGCCTTCGCGCTCTTCGGCTGGTACGCAGCGCTGCTGCGCAAGGTCTGACGCCATGGGCCTGACCTTGCTCTATGCCGCCGCAGCCCTCGGGCTCGCGATTTACATGGTCGCCGCGCTGCTGCGCCCCGACCGCTTCTGAACAACACAAAAAAGGAGACCTCGCATGGACTGGCGGGGCTGGGCTGAGATCGTCTTCACGATCGCACTGACAGTGGCCGTGGGCTGGCCGCTCGGCATCTATATGGCGCGCGTCTGGGCGCGCGAGCGTACGCCGCTCGACCTGGTGCTGCAGCCGGTCGAGGCAAGCTTCTACGCCGCACTCGGCATAGACAAGAACAGGGAGCAGAACTGGCTCGGCTATGCCGGTGCCGTGCTCGCCTTCAGCGTGGCCGGCTTCGTGCTGCTCTATGGCCTCCTGCGACTGCAGGGCTTCCTGCCTTTGAACCCGCTGGGCTTCGACGGCCTGTCACCGCATCTCGCCTTCAACACCGCGGTCAGCTTCGTGACCAACACGAACTGGCAGTCCTATGGTGGCGAGACGACGATGAGCAGCCTCAGCCAGATGGCCGGCCTGACGGTGCAGAACTTCGTCTCGGCTGCCGCCGGCCTCGCCGTCGCAGCGGCCGTGGCGCGCGCCTTCGCCGCCGACCGCGGCGAAACGCTCGGCAATTTCTGGGTCGATCTGACCCGCAACACCTTTTATGTGCTGCTGCCGGTCTCGATCGTCACTGCGCTCGCGCTCGTCGCTGCCGGCGTGCCGCAGAGCCTGCTCGCCAATGTCACGGCGAAGACGCTGGAAGGCGCCGACCAGATCATCGCCCTTTTCCCGGTCGCCAGCCAGGAAGCGATCAAGCAGTGGGGCACCAATGGCGGTGGCCTGTTCAACGTCAACTCGGCCCATCCGCTCGAGAACCCCACGCCGCTGACCAACCTGATCGAGGTCGTCTCGCTGAACGCGCTCGCTTTCGGCACGGTCGTCGCGTTCGGACGTGTCGCCGGCGCCCGCAAGGAAGCGCGTGCCCTGCTCTCGGCGATGGTGATCCTGGTCGGCCTCGGCGCCGCTGCGATCTACTCCTCCGAGACGCTGACGCCGCAGCCTGCGATGATCGCTGCCGGCATCACCGATGCGCCCGCCAACATGGAAGGCAAGGAGGTTCGCTTCGGCGCCGCCGCCTCGTCGATCTGGGCGGCGCAGACCACCGGCGCCTCGAACGGCTCGGTCAACGCCATGCACGGCTCGTTCATGCCGCTCGGCGGCGGCGTCGCCATGTTCCTGATCCAGCTCGGGGAGATCCTGCCCGGGGGCGTCGGCTCCGGCCTCTACGGCATGGTGGTGATGGCGCTGCTCGCCGTCTTCGTCGCTGGCCTGATGGTCGGGCGCACGCCGGAATATCTCGGCAAGAAGGTCGAGGCCCGCGAGATCAAGTTCGCCATGCTGGCGGTGCTGATCCTGCCGCTCGCGATCCTCGGCTTCTCGGCCATCGCAGCGGTGCTGCCGGTCGCGCTCGAGGGGCTGCTGAACAAGGGACCACGCGGGCTCACCGAGATCCTCTACGCCTATTCCTCGGCGGCGGGGAACAACGGCTCGGCCTTCGCGGGGCTCACCGCCAACGCGCCCTGGTGGAACACCACGCTCGGCATCGCAATGCTGCTCGGCCGCTTTGCCTACATGGTTCCGGTGATCGCCATGGCCGGCGCCATCGCCGCCAAGCCGAAGCTCGCGCCGACCGCCGGCACGCTGCCGAGCGACAGCCCGCTCTTCGTCGGCCTGCTCATCGGCATCATCCTGATCCTGGGCGGGCTGCAATTCTTCCCTGCGCTCGCGCTTGGGCCGATCGTCGAGCACTTCCAGGTGCTTGCGGCCACTCGTTGAGCCGACAAAGGAACTCCGTCAAATGAGTGTCTCACTCGCCAAATCCAGCGCCTTCAGCCAGGCCATCGTGCTGACCGCGCTGAAGAGTGCCGTCATCAAGCTCGACCCGCGCCGGCTGACCGGCAATCCGGTCATCCTCGCCACCGAGGTCGTCGCCGCGCTCGCGACCGTGTCGGCGGTCGTCGCCATCGCCAATGGCCAGCCCGCCGCCTTCCCGCTCCAGATCGCGATCTGGCTCTGGCTCACCGTCGTCTTTGCCAACTTCGCCGAGGCTATCGCCGAAGGGCGCGGCAAGGCGGCCGCGGACTCGCTGCGTGCCACCCGCGTCACCACCAAGGCCAAGCTGATCATCGACGGCGAGCGCAATGCGATGATCCCGACGCCGGCTCACGAACTCGCGCCTGATGACATCGTCCTGGTCGAGGCCGGCGACGTCATCCCTGCCGATGGCGAGATCATCGAGGGCGTAGCCTCGGTCAACGAAGCCGCGATCACCGGCGAATCCGCCCCGGTGATCCGCGAGAGCGGCGGCGACCGCTCGGCCGTCACCGGCGGCACCACCGTCGTCTCCGACTGGATCAAGGTCCGCGTGACCTCGCGGCCGGGCTCCTCCTTCCTCGATCGGATGATCGCGATGGTCGAGGGCGCCGACCGGCGCAAGACCCCGAACGAGCTGGCGCTCGCCGTGCTGCTCGCCGGGCTGACGCTGGTCTTCCTGATCGCAGTCGTCACCCTGACAGGGCTTGGCGCCTTCTCGGGGGTCTCGCTCGATCCGATGGTCCTGGGCGCGCTCTTCATCACGCTGATCCCGACCACGATCGGCGGCCTGCTCAGCGCCGTCGGCATCGCCGGGATGGATCGGCTTCTGAAAGTGAATGTCCTGGCGACCTCAGGCAGGGCCGTCGAGGCCGCCGGCGACGTCGATACGCTGCTGCTCGACAAGACCGGCACCATCACCTTCGGCAACCGCATGGCGGTCGAGGTCATCCCGGTTCCCGGCGTGCGTCCGGACGCGGCGCTGCGCGCTGCGCTGATGGCTTCGCTCGCCGACGAGACGCCGGAAGGCCGCTCCATCGTCGAACTCGCCCGCAATCAGGGCGTCACCGCTGAAGTCCCGGCGGGGGCGACCACGATCCCGTTCAGCGCCACCACCCGCCAGTCGGGCCTCGACCTCGACGGCAAATCCTGGCGCAAGGGCGCGGTCGACGCGGTGATCAAGACGCTCGACCTCGTCGAGAGCCAGGTGCCGGCGGAACTGCGCCAGGCGGTCGACGGCATCGCCCGCTCGGGTGGCACGCCGCTCGCCGTCAGCGAGAACGGTGCGCTGGTCGGCGTCATCCATCTCAAGGACGTGGTCAAGCCCGGCGTGAAGGAACGCTTCGCGGATCTCCGCCGCATGGGTGTGCGCACGGTGATGATCACCGGCGACAACCCGGTCACCGCCGCGGCGATCGCCTCGGAGGCCGGTGTCGACGACTTCCTTGCCGAGGCGACGCCGGAGGACAAGCTGCGGATCATCCGCACCGAGCAGGCCAAGGGCCGCCTCGTCGCCATGTGCGGCGACGGCGCCAACGACGCCCCTGCCCTGGCCCAGGCCGATGTCGGCGTCGCCATGCAGACCGGCGCGCAGGCGGCGCGCGAGGCCGGCAACATGGTCGATCTCGACAGCGACCCGACCAAGGTCCTGGAGATCGTCGAGGTCGGCAAGCAGTTGCTGATCACGCGCGGCGCGCTCACCACCTTCTCGATCGCCAACGACGTCGCGAAATACTTCGCCATCATCCCGGCGCTGTTCGTCGTCTCGCTGCCGGCTCTGGGCGCGCTCAACATCATGGGCCTTGCGAGCCCGCAGAGCGCCATCCTCTCGGCGGTGATCTTCAATGCTCTCGTCATCGTCGCGCTGATTCCGCTGGCCCTGCGCGGCGTGCGCTACCGGGCGATCGGCGCGGCCAAGCTGCTCTCGCGCAACCTCACCCTCTACGGCGTCGGCGGGCTGATCGCGCCGTTCGTCGGCATCAAGCTGATCGATCTCATCGTCGCCGCCTTCGGGCTCGCGTGATGGTCAGAACAGGACACAGGTCATGATCGCCAATCTTCGCCCCGCCATCGTCTCGATGGTCCTCTTCACGGCCCTGCTCGGCTTTGCCTACCCGCTGGGCGTCACCGGGCTGGCGCAGGCGCTGTTCCCGGCGCAGGCCGGCGGCTCGCTGATCCGCAACGCGTCCGGCGAGATCGTCGGCTCGCGCTGGATCGGGCAGAACTTCAAGGACGAGGCTTATCTGCGGCCCCGCCCCTCGGCTGCCGGCAAGGACGGCTATGATGCCTCGGGCTCGTCTGGCTCCAATCTCGGGCCGCTGAACGAGGACCTTGCCGCCCGCATCAAGGCCGATGCCGAGACTCTGCGCGCCGAGAGCAAGGCGCCGATCCCGGTCGACGCCGTCACCAGCTCGGCCTCCGGCCTAGACCCGCATGTCTCGCCGGCCAATGCGGCCCGGCAAGTTCCGCGTATCGCCGCGGCCCGCAGGGCTCCGGCAGCGGAGGTGCAGGCCGTGATCGCGGCCAACACCGAAGGCTCGACCTTCGGCCTGCTCGGCGAGCCGCGCGTCAATGTGCTCGCCGTCAATTTGGCACTCGACGCGCGCTGGCCGCGCGCTCAACGTTAGGTTCGATGGCAACAGACGAATCCCAGTTCCGTGAGGCAGGGCGGCCCGACCCCGACGCCCTGCTGGCTTCAGCCGGCCGCGGCAAGCGTGGCCGGCTGAAGATTTTTCTCGGCATGGCGCCGGGCGTCGGCAAGACCTACGAGATGCTGACGCAAGGTCGGCGCGCCCAGACGGAGCATGGCGAGGTGCTTGTCGGCGTGGTCGAGACGCACGGTCGCCGCGAGACGGAGGAGCTGCTCGACGGGCTCGAGGTCATGGCGCGCCGGCCGCTCGAGCACCGCGGCCGGCTGATGATGGAGTTCGACCTCGATGCGGCTCTCGCGCTGAAGCCGAGGCTGCTGCTGGTCGACGAGTATGCGCATTCCAACGCGCCGGGCAGCCGCCATCCCAAGCGCTGGCAGGACGTCGAGGAGCTGCTGCAGGCCGGCATCGACGTCTGGACGACCCTCAACGTCCAGCATCTCGAAAGCCTGGTCGACGTGGTCTGGAAGATCACCGGCGTGCGCCAGCGCGAGACGGTGCCGGACAGCGCCCTCAGCCGTGCCGACGAGATCGAGCTGATCGACATCACGCCGACCGAGCTTCGCCAGCGCATGGAGGAAGGCAAGGTCTACGTACCCGAGACGGCGCGGCTCGCCGCCGGCAACTTCTTCAAGCCGGAGAACCTGACCGCGCTGCGCGAGCTCGCCTTGCGCCGAGCCGCTCAGACGGTCGACGACCAGCTCAGCCAGGCGATGAAGCGCGCCGGCGTCGAGGGCCCCTGGGCTGCGGGCGAGCGCATCCTCGTGCTGATCGGACCCGACGCGATGGCCGGCTCGCTGGTGCGGGCGGGACGACGCCTCTCCGACATGATGATGGATGCGCCGTGGACGGTCGCCCATGTCGAGCGGCCCGGCGGGGCGGAGCCCGATTCCGGCCGCGGCGCCCATCTGGCTGAAGCGCTGAAGCTCGCCGAACAGCTCGGCGGCGCCAGCGTCGTGCTGAATGGCGACGATCTCGTCGGCGCCGTGCTCGACTATGCGCGCCGCAACAACGTCACCCAGATCGTCGTCGGCAAATCGCATCGCAAGGGCTGGCGCGGCTGGTTCCATCGCTCGCTCGCGCCGGAATTGCTGAAGGCGCAGAACGGTGCGGCGCTACACATCATCACCGAGGTGACGAGCGGCCCGGTTCAGCCTGCGAGCCCGAACACGTCGCCCGCCAGATTCAGCTGGCTCGCCCATCTCGGCGCGATCGCCATGGTCGGGCTCGTGATCGGCCTCGCCGAGCTGATCGACAAGCGGGTCGAGAACGTCAACCTCGCCATGCTGTTTCTGGTCAGCGTGCTCGGTGCCGGTCTCGCCTTCGGCTTGTGGCCGGCGGTGACGGCGGCGGCGCTCGCGGCCTTTGCCTACAACTTCTTCTTTCTGGAGCCGCGGCTGTCCTTCTGGATCGGCCACCCGGCGGATGTCCTGACCTTCCTCGTCTTCTTCGCGGTGGCGCTGACGACGGGCGGCCTGACCGGGCGCATCCGCGACCAGGCCAAGGCGACGGCGCGGCGCGCCTCGGCGATCACGGCCCTGCTCGCGGCCAGCCGCCGGCTCTCGGCCGCGGCGCGGCGCGAGGACGCCGCCGCTATCCTGGCCGAGCAGGTCTCGGCTGCGACCTCCGGCAAGGTCGTGGTGCTGCTTCCTGTCAATGGCGAGATCGCTCCCGCCGCCGGTGCCCCTGAGCTCGAAGCGCTTTCGACCGCCGACATGACCGCGGCGCGCTGGACCTGGAGCCGCGGCGAGCCGGCCGGGGCCGGTACCGGGACCTTGCCCAATGCGGCCTGGACCTTCCGGCCGTTGCAGGGCGTGCGGGCCCGTTCAGGCGTCGTCGGGTTCGAGCCGAAGGCGCTGGCGACGGCCGAGAACGCGCGCTTCGCAATGGCGCTGCTCGACCAGGGCGCGATTGCGATCGAGCGGGCCGAGCTCGCCGCTGCGGCTGTCGATGCCGAGGCGCTGCGCCGCAGCGACCGGCTGCGCTCCGCCCTCCTCAACTCGGTGAGCCATGATCTGCGTACGCCGCTCGCCACCGTGCTCGGCTCGGCGACGACGCTGATCGACTATGGCGAGGGTATGAAGGCGGCCGTGCGCGACGACCTCCTGCTCTCGATCCGCGAAGAGGCCGAGCGCCTGAACCGCTATGTCGGCGATCTGCTCGACATGACCAGGCTCGAAGGCGGGGCGCTGGTGGCGCGGCGTGACTGGATCGACGTCCGCGACGTGATCGCATCGGCGCTATCGCGCATTTCGCGCCGGCTCGGCCAACGCCGGGTCCAGCGCGACTTCCCAGCCGAACTCTCGCTCGTCAGGGCCGATGCCGGGCTGCTGGAGCAGGTGCTGGTCAACATCCTCGAGAACGCCATCGCCTATAGTGAGGACGGTGCCCTGATCGAGGCGGCCGCCTATGAGGATCGCGGCAATGTCGTGATCTCGATCGAGGATGAGGGTCGCGGCATCCCGACCGCCGAGCTGGAGCGCGTCTTCGAGAAGTTCCGGCGGCTGGAGGAATCGATCGATCGCGGTGGCGAGCGCGGCAAGGGTGCTGGCCTCGGCCTCGCCATCGCCAAGGGCTTCGTCGAAGCCATGGGCGGGCGCATCGCCGCCGCCAGCCCGATCCATGACCGCCCGGACGGCAGCAAGGGCGGCACCCGCATCCTGATCAGCCTGCGCAAGGACGCCGCGGGTGGAGAAACCAAGTCATGACCGCCTTTCGCCCGCGCATTCTCGTCATCGACGACGAGCCGCAGATCCACCGTTTCCTCGGCCCGGCGCTCGACGCCGCCGGCTACGAGCCGATCCGCGCCGACGACGCCACGACCGGCCTGCGCGAGATCGCCCGCAAGCCGCCTGATGCCGTCGTGCTCGATCTCGGCCTGCCCGACATGGACGGCAAGGAGGCGCTCGCCAAAGCACGTGCCTTCTATGACGGGCCGGTGATCATCCTCTCGGCCCGCGATCGCGAGACCGAGAAGATCGACGCGCTCGACGCCGGCGCCGACGACTATGTAGAAAAGCCCTTTGGCGTCGGCGAGTTGCTGGCGCGCCTGCGCGTCGCGCTGCGCCATCGCCTCGAACGCCAGGGCTCGGAGCCGGCGCTGCAGGTCGGCGATGTCGAGATCGACCTGGTCAACCGCCGGATCAGCAAGGGCGGTGCTCCCGTGAAGCTTTCGCCGAAGGAATACGACCTCTTCGCCTGCCTGGCGCAGGGCAATGGCCGCGTGCTGACCCATAAGCAGATCCTCACCGCGGTCTGGGGCCCGGCCCATGAGCACGACGTGCAGTATCTGCGCGTCTTCGTCGGCCAGCTCCGGCAGAAGCTCGAGGACGATCCGGCCGAGCCGAAGCTGATCGAGACCGAGCCGGGGGTGGGGTATCGGCTCGGCGGGCTGGTGTGAGGCTTCGTAAATCCACGCATCAATCTGGCTGTCATCCCGGACAAGCGGTGAAGCCGCGCCGATCCGGGATCCATTCCGGAGCTTGTCCGAAAGAGGTTCCGGAATGGGTCCCGGGTCTCCCTGCGGTCGCCCGGGACGACACGCGCAATATGGATCGCGACAGCATGATTTTTTCCGCTCGGCCTGTTGTCGGGACAGCCCGAAGAGAGATTTCCTCTTTTTGAACGGGAATAAGAAAAATCACACTACCTCGCGTGAATTGATGCTCGAACGCCCGTGCCTTATGTAAAACGTTCGGAATAGCGAACGTAGCGAGCATCATTCATGGCTGCCGCCAAGCGCCCTGCCCTGCCGGTTATCCTGCTGGCCAACGACCTGCTCGATGGCGATGTCGTCTTCGCGGCCGGCGATGCGACTGGCCTGCACTGGTCGCGTGATCCTGGTGCCGCGCTGGTCGGCGATGACGATGCGACCGCCGACCGGCTCGACGCCTTCGCCGCCGCCGAACTCGGCAACCAGCAGGTCGTCGATGCCTATCTGGTCGATGTCGCGATCGAGGACGGCGTGCCGGTGCCGCGCCACTACCGCGAGCGGATGAAGACGACCGGCCCCAGCATCCGGCGCGATCTCGGCAAGCAGGCCGAACTGCCGCTCGCCCCAGCTTTCCTGAGAGCCTGACGCATGTATCGCTACGATGAATTCGACGAACGCTTTGTCCGCGAGCGCGTCGCGCAGTTCCGCGATCAGGTCGGCCGCCGGCTGAACGGTTCGCTGACCGAGGACGAGTTCAAGCCGCTGCGCCTGAAGAACGGCGTCTATCTGCAACTGCATGCCTATATGCTGCGGATCGCGGTTCCCTACGGCACGCTGTCGTCGAAGCAGATGCGCCAGCTCGCGCTGATCGGCGAGCGCTATGACCGCGGCTACGGCCATTTCACCACACGCACCAATTTGCAGTTCAACTGGCCCAAGCTGCGCGACATCCCGGATATTCTCGACCTGCTCGCCGATGTCGAGATGCATGCGATCCAGACCTCGGGCAATTGCATCCGCAACGTCACGGCCGACCATTTCGCCGGCGTTGCCCAGGACGAGGTCGAGGACCCGCGCCCGACCGCCGAGCTGATCCGGCAATGGTCGAGCCTGCATCCCGAGTTCGATTACCTGCCGCGCAAGTTCAAGATCGCGGTCACCGGCGCCGAGCACGACCGCGCCGTGATCAAGGCGCACGATATCGGCCTGCGCATCCTGCGCCATCCCGACACGCACGAGATCGGCTATGAGGTCATCGTCGGCGGCGGCCTCGGCCGCACCCCGATGATCGGCAAGGTCGTGCGCGAGTTCCTGCCCAAGGCCGACCTGCTCGCCTATCTCGAGGCGATCATGCGGGTCTACAATCTCGAAGGCCGGCGCGACAACAAGTACAAGGCCAGGGTCAAGATCCTCGTCCACGAGATCGGCACGGAGGAGTTTTCCCGCCGCGTCGAGGAGGAGTTCGCCAGGCTCGACGGCCCCTCGGTCAATGCCGATCCGGCTGAGGTCGCGCGGATCGCCGCCTATTTCGCGCCGCCGGCCTACGAGACGCTGCCGGCGACCAGCGGTGCCTTCGAGGCGGCCAGGGCCGGCAATCCCGATTTCGCCCGCTGGGTCGAGACCAACCTCACGCCGCATCGCCAGCCGGGCTATGCCGCTCTCACGATCTCGCTGAAGCCGATCGGCGCGCCCCCCGGCGATGCCACCAGCGAGCAGATGCGCGTCGTCGCCGACCTTGCGGATGAGTTCTCGCTCTCCGAGATCCGCGTCACCCACGCGCAGAACCTCGTCCTGCCGCATGTGAAGCTGTCGGACCTGTTCGCGGTCTGGCAGCGCCTCGGCGCGGCCGAACTCGCGACGGCCAATGCCGGGCTGATCACCGACATCATCGCCTGCCCCGGCCTCGACTATTGCGCGCTGGCGACGGCTCGCTCGATCCCGATCGCGCAGGCCTTGGCGCAGCGCTTCGCCGACCCCGTCAGACAGAAGGAGATCGGTGTGCTCAACATCAAGATCTCCGGCTGCATCAATGCCTGCGGCCATCACCATGTCGGCCATATCGGGATTCTCGGGCTCGAGAAGCGCGGCATCGAATCCTACCAGATCACCCTCGGCGGCGACGCGACCGAGAACGCCGCGATCGGCGAGATCCTCGGCCCGGGCCTCGCCGCCGAGGAGGTGCCGGATGCGATCGAGCGCATCGTCTCGGTCTACCTGGCGCAGCGCCAGGCCGGCGAAAGCTTCATCGACAATGTTCGCCGCCTCGGCCTCGCGCCGTTCAAGGCGGCTTTCCAGGACACCAACCGGGAGGTCAGCCATGCCGTTGCTTGATCGTCACGGCGCCAAGACCGAAATCTGGACGCGCAGCGAAGGCGCAGCGATCGACAACATCTCGCACGCGCTGGTCGATTGGGCGGCGCTGCCGGAAGCGCTGGCGCAGAAGACGCGCGACCAGCGCATCGGCGTCGTCATCCCCAACACAGTGCGCATTCCCCAGCTGAAGCTCCTGATGCGCCAGCTCTCGCTGATCGCGATCAGCTTTCCCTCCTTCGGCGACGGGCGCGGCTTCAGCCTGGCGCGGCTGATCCGCAATCACGGCTTCACGGGCACCCTGCGCGCCAGCGGCCCACTGATCGCGGACCAGTTCGCCTATGCCATCGCCTGCGGCTTCGACGAGGTCGAGCTGCCCGAGGCGAGCGCGGCGCGCCAGCCCGTCGAGCAATGGGTCAATGCGCTCGGCCAGATCAGCCATGGCTATCAGCGCGGCTATGGCGACAGCGGCAACATCCTCGACCGGCGCCGTTCGGCCCGGCTGAAACATGTCGCGGCGGGCTGAGACGATGCACGGTTCGGCCCAATCGAGCCTGCGCCGGCCCGCCGACCGCCATAGCGACGATGAATGGGAGGAGGCCATGCTGAGCGATATCGACCGTGCCATCGGCCAGTCTGTTTCCGCACCGCGCGAGCGCTGGTTCGATCTTTGCTTCCGGCTTATCATCCTGGTGCTTGCCGGCCTGTGGCTGTTCGTGCCACCTGCGGGCGACAGCCGATTGCCCCCCGATGTGAAGGCCGCAGCGACGCAACGATGAGCGCAAGACGCCCGGAGACAACCGCCGCGCGCCGGATCGACCGGCTCGCCACCCTGCCGCTCTTCCACAAGCTGGAAGGGCGCAAGGTCGTGCTCGCGGGCGCGAGCGAAGGGGCGCTCTGGAAGGCGGAACTGCTCGCCGCCGCCGGCTCCGAGCTGCTTATCCTCGCCGGCGATCAGCCTGGAGTCTTCGGTGGCCTCGCTGCCGACCCGCCGGCCGGCTCGGTGACGGTGTTGCCGCGCGCCTGGCAGGCGGATGATCTCGATGGCGCTGCGCTCGCCATCGCCGATATCGACTCGCTCGAGGAAGCCAAGGCCTTCGTCGCCGCAGCCCGGCAAAACGGCGTCCCGGTCAATGTCGTCGACAAGCCCGAGTTC
This sequence comes from Allobosea sp. CCNWLY174, assembly GCF_037120455.1. Classification (NCBI taxonomy): domain Bacteria; kingdom Pseudomonadati; phylum Pseudomonadota; class Alphaproteobacteria; order Hyphomicrobiales; family Alloboseaceae; genus Allobosea; species Allobosea sp. CCNWLY174. Next base: position 327,335 of record NZ_JBBBBQ010000001.1, read on the forward strand.
TGCGATTTTGCCTTCGGCTCGCTGGTCAACCGCTCGCCGCTCGTCATCGCGATCTCGACCGACGGCGCCGCTCCCGTCTTCGGCCAGGCGATCCGCGCCAAGATCGAGGCGTTGCTGCCGGCGGGCCTCAAGGCCTGGGCGCAGGCCGCACATGACTGGCGCCCGATGGTCAAGGCGCGCGAGCTTTCGTTCCCGCTGCGCCGCGATTTCTGGGAACGCTTCACCAGCCGGGCTCTGGCCGAGCCGCAGCGCCAGCCCGACGAGAACGATCGCCGCGATCTCGCGAGGGTGCTCGACGATATCGAGCGCGGCGGCACGCCGAACGGCCGGGTCACGCTCGTCGGCGCCGGTCCTGGCGATCCGGAACTGCTGACGCTGAAGGCGATCCGGGCGCTGCAGAGCGCCGACATAATCCTCTATGACGACCTCGTCTCGGCAGGCGTGCTCGAGCTTGCCCGGCGCGAGGCCAAGCGCATGCTGGTCGGCAAGCAGGGCTACGGCCCGGCGGTGAAGCAGGATGACATCAATGCGATGCTCGTCTCGCTCGCCGGCCAGGGCAAGCATGTCGTCCGCCTGAAGGGTGGTGACCCCGGCATCTTCGGCCGTGCCGGCGAGGAGATCGAAGCCTGCCACCGTGCCGGCATCCCGGTCACGATCGTGCCCGGCATCTCGGCGGCGCAGGGCGCGGCCGCCTCGCTTGGTCTCTCGCTCACGCATCGCGATCATGCCCGTCGGCTGCAGTTCGTTACGGGTCATGCCCGCGACGGCAAGCTGCCGCAGGATCTCGACTGGAAGGCGCTTGCCGACCCCGCCGCAACCACGGTGCTCTACATGGCGCGCGCTACGCTGCCGCTGTTCCGCGAGAAGGCGCTCGCGGCGGGGCTCGACCCGGCTACGCCCGCTGTTGCCGTGCTCGGCGCAACCACCCCGACTGAAATGCGGATCGCGAGCACGATCGCGCACCTGCCGGAGCGGCTGGGCGAGCTTCCGAGCAAGGGGCCAGTCCTCGTGCTGATCGGTCACGCCATGGGCGCCGCGCTGCCGGCTGCATCCAGCGGCAACCTGGCGCACGGCTGACGTGAACCAAACCGCCGGAGATGCGTTTTCTCTCTGGCGCGAAAAGTTTGGAAGGGCTCTACTGCCTCCGCTAGTTGAGCCATGACCGCCAATTCAGTACGTTCTGTTTGTTTTTCAGAACAGTTTTTTGAGCCGTTCACGCGGTTTTCTGAACTGTCCGACACGGAGCACTGAGATGACGCGACAGAGACTTCACCGCTTGCTGCAAGCCGGTCTGGCGCTCGGGGCCTTTGCCGTTTGCTTCGGCGTGATCGGCGGTGCGCGCGCGCAGACCGAGCTGCTCAACGTCTCCTATGATCCGACCCGCGAGCTCTATCGGGAGATCAACGCGGCCTTCATCGCCGACTGGAACGGCAAGAACGCCAAGAAGATCGGCACGATTCGGCAGTCGCATGGCGGCTCGGGTGCCCAGGCTCGCACCGTCATCGACGGCCTCAATGCCGACGTGCTGACGCTGGCGCTCGCCGGCGACATCGACGCCGTCGCCGAGCGCTCGAAGAAGCTGCCGCTCGACTGGCAGAAGCGGCTGCCGCAGAACTCCTCACCCTACACCTCGACCATTGTCTTCCTCGTCCGCAAGGGCAATCCGAAGGCGATCAAGGACTGGGGTGACCTGGTGAAGCCCGGCGTTCAGATCATCACGCCGAACCCGAAGACCTCGGGCGGGGCGCGCTGGAACTATCTCGCCGCCTGGGCCTATGCCGAGAAAGCCTTCAACAAGGACGAGGCCAAGGTCCGCGACTATATCGGGAAGCTGCTCAGCAACGTCCCGGTGCTCGACACCGGCGCGCGCGGGGCGACCACGACCTTCACCCAGCGCGGCATCGGCGACGTCTTCCTGTCCTGGGAGAACGAGGCCTTCCTGGCGCTGAAGGAGTTCGGCGAGGACAAGTTCGACATCATCGTGCCCTCGCTCTCGATCCTGGCCGAGCCGCCGGTTGCGATCGTCGACGGCAATGTCGATACCAAGGGCACCCGTGCCGAGGCGCAAGCCTATCTCGAATTCCTCTACACGCCGAAGGGCCAGGCTATCATCGCCAAGAACTACTACCGCCCTCGCAATCCGGAAGCTGCCGACCCCAAGGACATCGCCCGATTCCCGAAGGTCGAGCTCGTCACCATCGACGAGAGCTTCGGCGGCTGGGCCAAGGCGCAGCCCACCCATTTCGGTGACGGCGGCACGTTCGACCAGCTCTACAAGCCGGCGCGCTGAGCATGACGGCGGCAGTCTCCCGCTGGCGCGAGCCCAGCATCCTGCCAGGCTTCGGCCTGGCGCTGGGTATTACCGTAACGGCCCTGTCGCTGATCGTGCTGATTCCTCTGGCCGCGCTCTTCATCAAGGCGGCGAGCGCCGGCCCGGCCGACATCTGGGCGGTGGCGACCTCGCCGCGGACGCTGGCCGCGTTGAAGCTCTCCTTTTTCGGAGCCTTCTTCGCCGCGGCAGTGAATGCCGTCTTCGGGCTGATCCTGGCCTGGGTGCTCGTCCGCTATGATTTTCCGGGCAGGCGCCTGATCGATGCGGCGGTCGACCTGCCTTTCGCCCTGCCGACGGCCGTCGCCGGTATCGCGCTCGCGGCGATCTATGCGCCCAATGGTTGGGTCGGCAGCCTGCTAGCCCCCTACAACATCAAGGTCGCCTATACGCCGCTCGGCGTGATGGTGGCGCTGATCTTCATCGGGCTGCCCTTCGTCGTCCGCACCATCCAGCCGGTCTTGGAGGAATTGCCTGCCGATATCGAGGAGGCGGCGGCGCTGCTCGGAGCCAGCCGCTGGCGCACCGTTTTCTCCGTGCTGCTGCCGCCGGTGCTGCCGGCCCTGCTGACTGGCTTCGTCCTCGCCTTCGCGCGTGCCGTCGGCGAATACGGCTCAGTCATCTTCATCGCCGGCAATGTGCCGATGGTCTCCGAGATCGCACCCTTGCTGATCGTGATCCGGCTGGAGCAGTTCGACTATGCCGGGGCGGCCGTGGTCGCGACGATCATGCTCCTGCTCTCGTTTTCGCTGATCCTGCTCGTCAACCTGATCCAGGCGCGCGCCCGCCGGAGGTTCGGGGATGTCTGACGCCAGCCTGCCCTATCAGATCGAGGACCTCGCGCCCGCCCGCGCCGCAAGGCGCGTCAAGGGCGAATCCCGCATCGTCCAGTTCGTGCTGGTTGCGATTTCGCTCCTCTTCCTTAGCCTCTTCCTGTTCCTGCCGCTGATCTCGGTCTTCGTCGAGGCCGGGGCGCGTGGCTGGCACGCCTACCGTGAGGCGATCCTCGAGCCGGATGCCTTGGCGGCGATCCGGTTGACCCTGCTCATCGCGGCAATCGCGGTGCCGTTCAACGTGATCATCGGCCTGGCGGCCGCCTGGGCGATCGCCAAGTTCGAATTCCGCGGCAAGAGCCTGCTGATCAGCTTCATCGACCTGCCCTTCTCGGTCTCGCCGGTGATCTCGGGTCTGGTGTTCGTGCTGCTCTTCGGCGCGCAGGGCTATTTCGGCCCCTGGCTCGCGGCCAACGACCTCAAGATCATCTTCGCCGTGCCGGGCATCCTGCTGGCGACGATCTTCGTCACCTTCCCCTTCGTCGCGCGCGAACTGATCCCGCACATGCAGTCGCTCGGCTCGGCCGACGAGGAGACGGCGCTGACCTTGGGCGCCTCGCCCTGGCGCACCTTCTTCACGGTGACGCTGCCGAATGTGAAATGGAGCCTGTTCTACGGCGTGCTGCTCTGCAATGCCCGCGCCATGGGCGAGTTCGGCGCGGTCGCCGTCGTCTCGGGCAAGATCCGCGGCGTGACCACGACCATGCCGCTGCATGTCGAGATTCTCTACAACGAGTACATGGGCGCCGCCGCCTTCGCCGTCGCCTCGCTGCTAGCGGGCCTTGCCCTCGTCACGCTCGTCCTAAAAAGCGTCCTGGAGTGGCATTTCGCCGACGCGATCGCCGCCAGCCGCCGTCACTGAGTGGAACAGCCCATGTCGGTCGCCGTCACCATCGAAAGCGTCGAGAAGCGCTTCCAGAACTTCCCCGCCCTGCGCGGCGTCTCGCTCGACATCCAGCCGGGCGAACTCGTCGCGCTGCTCGGTCCCTCCGGCTCGGGCAAGACGACATTGCTGCGCGTCATCGCCGGGCTGGAACAGGCCGAGCGCGGCCGCGTGCTCTTCGGCGAGACCGATACCCGCGAGCTGTCGCTGCGCGAGCGCCGGATCGGCTTCGTCTTCCAGCACTATGCGTTGTTCAAGACGATGAGCGTCGCCGAGAACATCGCCTTCGGCTTGAAGTCGCGTCCGCGCGCCGAACGGCCGAGTTCGGCCGAGATCAAGAAGCGCGTCTCCGATCTTCTGGAACTCATCCAGCTGCCGGGCCTCGAAAAGCGCTATCCGAGCCAACTCTCGGGCGGCCAGCGTCAGCGCATCGCGCTCGCCCGGGCGCTGGCAATCGAGCCGCGCGTGCTGCTGCTCGACGAGCCTTTCGGAGCCTTGGACGCCAAGGTCCGCAAGGATTTGCGCGCCTGGCTGCGCGAGTTGCACCGGCACACCGGCCATACCACCGTCTTCGTCACGCACGACCAGGAGGAGGCGTTGGAGCTCGCCGACCGGGTCGCGATCCTGCATGACGGCCGGCTCGAGCAGGTCGGCTCGCCCGACGATGTCTACGACCATCCGGCGACGCCCTTCGTCTGCCAGTTCCTGGGCGACGCCAACCATCTGCCGGTCAAGGTCGTCGGCAGCCAGGCCTTCTTCCAGGACCGGCCGGTGTTGGGCGGTCTGCGCCAGAATCAGGGCGGCCCGGCCTCGCTCTATGTCCGGCCGCAGCATTTGCGCATCGTCGATGATGCGCCGCTCGCTCTGCCCGGTGTCGTCGAGCATCTGCGCCGGAACGGGCCGCTGCGCCGCGCCGAAGTCGCCGTCGAAGGGCTGCCAAAGCGGCTCGACGTCGACCTCGCCAGTCAGGTCGCGCCGGCGATCGGCGAGCGGATCCGGCTGCGCATCACGCATGGCAACCTCTTCGCCGCGGCCTGATGCCGCCCTCGCTTTTCGCGCACCGGGCGGGTTATCCCTGTCGCCTGACATGTTCTGACGACAGGAGATGGCCATGAAGGCGCGAGCGAAATGGGTCGAGGGCATGGCCTTCCTGGGTGAAGCCGGCAGCGGCCATGCAGTGGTCATGGACGGTGCGCCTGAATATGGCGGCCGCAATATCGGCATTCGGCCGATGGAGATGCTGCTGATCGGGCTCGCCGGCTGCACTGGCTTCGACGTCGTGCAGATCCTGAAGAAGGGCCGCGAGGCGGTGACCGGCTGCGAGGTCGAGGTCGAGGCGGAGCGCGCGACCGAGGACCCCAAGGTCTTCACCAAGATCCACCTCGCCTATCGCATCAGCGGCCGCGGCCTGTCGCAGGCCAAGGCCGAGCGCGCCGTCACATTGTCGAAGGAAAAGTACTGTTCCGCTTCGATCATGCTGGGGGCGACCGCGCAGATGAGCACCTCGCTCGTGGTCATCGAGGAACTGCAACAGGAGGCCGCCGAATGACGGACATCCCGACCTCGGGGCTGGTATCGCCCAACGTCCTGGCCGGAGCGCTGGGTTCGCCCGATCTCGTCATCATCGATATTCGTGCCGCCGCCGAGGGCGGGCGCCAGGCCTTCGAGGCCGGCCATATCCCCGGTGCCGTGCACAGCGACTACGCCGCCGACGGCTGGCGCGCCAAAGTCGGCAATGCGCCGGGCATGCTGCCGCCGCTCGACCATCTCGCCGAACTGGTGGGGCGGCTCGGCGTCACTCCCCCGAGCAAGGTGGTGATCGTCCCCGCCGGGCTCAGCGCCAGCGATCTTGCCGCCGCGACGCGCGTCTACTGGACGCTGAAGCTGATCGGCCACGGCCAGCAGGCCATCCTCGACGGCGGCTTCGACGGCTGGCGAACCGCGCCCGGCCTGCGGGTCGAGACCGGTCCGTCCAGGCCGGTGCCGGCCTCGCCTTACCCGGTGGTCGTGCAGCAGAAGCTCAGAAGCACCGCCGACGCCACGCTCGTTGCTTCGCGCAGCAAGCTGGCGACGCTCGTCGACGCTCGTTCGGCCAGCTATTTCGAGGGACAGGAAAAGGCGGCGGAGGCCGCGCGCGCCGGGCGCATTCCCGGCGCCGTCTCGCGCGACTATTCGGCGGCCTTCGACCCTTCGACCGGGCGGTTCAAGCCTGCCGGAGAGCTCGGCACGTTGTTCGGCCCGGTGCCGAACGGCCCGGTGATTTCCTATTGCAACACCGGCCACACTGCGTCGCTGAACTGGTTCGTGATGTCGGAGCTGCTCGAGCGCGAGGAGGTCTCGCTCTACGATGGCTCGATGACCGACTGGACACAGGACCCGGAGCGGCCAGTCGAGGTGGGGGCAGACTAGCCGCACTCGATCAACCTCCGCGTCATTCCGGACAAGCCGCGCGAGCGGCGCAGCTCCGGAATCCATCGTCGAGCGCCGGGCCTTACGATGGATTCCGGCGTTCCGCTTCGCTCCAGCCGGAATGACGAGGCAGATTGAACAAGATCGGGGCGGCCTCGTTCCACATTTGCAAATTCGTCCAAAAAGGATCAAAGGAAGCGCCAACGCGCCGGCCTTGCCGCCCCCTTCCCTTGCTCCGTATTTCAGAGTCCCGCCGCCGATGAACGCCGTCGCGCCGAAAATCTCGTTCGTCTCTCTCGGGTGCCCCAAGGCGCTCGTCGATTCCGAACGCATCATCACCTCGCTGCGCTCGGAGGGCTATGAGCTCAGCAAGAGCCATGCGGGCGCCGACGTCGTCATCGTCAACACCTGCGGCTTCCTCGATAGCGCCAAGCAGGAATCGCTGGAGGCGATCGGCTCGGCTATGGCCGAGAACGGCAAGGTCATCGTCACCGGCTGCATGGGCGCCGAGCCCGAGCAGATCCGCGACGCCTTCCCGAACCTGCTCGCGATCACCGGCCCGCAGGCCTATGAGAGCGTGGTCTCGGCCGTGCATCAGGCCGTGCCGCCCAAGCACGACCCCTTCATCGACCTGGTGCCTGACCAGGGCATCAAGCTGACGCCGCGGCATTACGCCTACCTAAAGATCTCAGAGGGTTGCAACAACCGCTGCAGCTTCTGCATCATCCCCAGGCTGCGCGGCGACCTGGTCTCGCGGCCGATCGGCGATGTGCTCCGCGAGGCCGAGAAGCTGGTCAAGGCCGGCGTCAAGGAACTGCTGGTGATCTCGCAGGACACCAGCGCCTACGGGCTCGACATCAAGTATGCGCCGTCGATGTGGAAGGATCGCGAAGTCCGCACCCGCTTCTTCGAGCTGGCGCGCGAGCTCGGGCAGATGGGGGTCTGGGTGCGGATGCACTATGTCTACCCCTATCCGCATGTCGACGAGGTCATCCCGCTGATGGCGGAGGGCAACGTGCTGCCCTATCTCGACATTCCGTTCCAGCATGCCTCGCCCTCGGTGCTGAAGGCGATGCGCCGGCCGGCCCATCACGAGAAGACGCTGGAGCGGATCCGGACATGGCGCGAGATCTGCCCGGACCTCGCCATCCGCTCGACCTTCATCGTCGGCTTCCCCGGCGAAACCGAGGAGGACGTCGACTTTCTGCTCGACTGGCTGAAGGAAGCGAAGCTGGAGCGGGTCGGCTGCTTCAAATACGAGCCGGTCAAGGGCGCGACCGCCAATGATCTCGGCCTGCCGCTGGTCGACGAGGGCGAGAAGGAGGCGCGCTGGCATCGCTTCATGAAGACGCAGGCCGAGGTCTCGGCCCGCATCGTCAAGGGCCGTGTCGGCAAGCGCATTCCGGTGATCATCGACGAGGCCGGGCCGACAGTCGCCAAGGGCCGCTCGAAATGGGACGCCCCGGAGATCGACGGCAATGTCTATGTCTCGAGCCGGCGGCCGCTGCGGCCAGGCGATATAGTCACCGTGAAGATCGAGCGCGCCGACGCCTACGACCTGCACGGCATGGCGGTCTGATCAGGCAAGCGCAGCCGACACAGTCCGCGGCATGCGGCGCGGTTCGGTCACTCGGCCGACGCGGGGACGCGACGACTTCTCGAAGACGACCTGGGCATCGCTGATCTGGGTGGCGAACTGCAATGTCGGACGGGCGGAGAGCTGCGCCTGGAGCGCCATCGCGACAATGACGAAGGAGAGAGCGAAACCAACGCGGCGAAGAAGCGGGGACATGACGTAGGGACCAGGGATCTTGTTGTTGGTCCCGCTTTGCCGGCTCCAGGTGCGCTTTCGCTTTCAGGTTTCGGAATTTTCGATTTTCTTGCTCCCTCTACGTCAGGGAGTTGGCGCGGACGCTTCCCTGCGAGAGATGGCGCGACGCTTTCGACCGAGCCGTCCGAGCCACCAGCCGAAGCGCTGCGCCGCCATGGCGACGGCCAGTGCGTAGCCGAGCAGCGCCAGCATCCAGCCGGCTGCCTGCAGGCTGAGCGCGCCGAGCACCAACGCCGAGCGCCCGAGCAATCTGAGAGTTGCGCGCACGGTCGACGGCTTGGCCGCCGCGAGCTTCGCGGCCCGGCCGACATCGCCGGCGTCCTCGGCGACGGCGAGCACTTGGCGCAAGCCGCGCTGACCTGTCCGGGCATAGAGCGCGCCGGCGTCCTGGCCGAGCGCGGTGAAGCGCGCCAGCGCTGCGGGCCGGACGATGCCACCTGCCGCCGTTTTTGCTGCCGCAAGGTCCAGGCGGGCTGCTGCGCCGAGGCTCGCCGTCAGGGCCGGCCGGTCGATGGCGCCGGTGGCCATGCGGCCGAGATTCGCGGTCAGCACGGGGGAAAGCAGCTTTGCCTTGCTCGCCGCCTTGACGGCACTGACGCCGCCCCGGGCCGGAAGGCCACCTCCGAGACTGACCCAGGTTGCGGCGCTGATCGCCAGGCCGACAGCGGCGAGCACCAACACTGTCTCGTCGATCGTCTCGCCAGCCGCCAGCCTGCTGCCTTCGCGGGCGAGATCGCGGAGATCGCCGAAGCCGCTGATATCGCCGACCAGCGCACCGGCGAAGGCGGCCTCGCTCTCGCGCTCACCCGCGACGAAGCCGTAGCCGAAGTCGGAGACGGCCCGCCTTAGCGCAGTCTCGTGCAACACTTCGATCCGCGCGATGCGTTCTGGTGCGACGGCGATCCCGCGCTCGGCTGCCAGCGCGACGAAACTCTCGGCGAGGGGAAGATCGCCGGTCGTCACCGCCAGGTCGACCTCATGGGCGATGCGATCCTGCGTCGCGACGCCGGGGAGGCGCAGCCGCGACAGCTCGGTGGGATCGTCCTGCGCCTGCTGGAGGCGCCAGCCCTGCAAAGCCGGCGGAGCGATCACGGCTCCGCCAACTGCGAGAGCCAGAACGAGGCTCGACGAAACGATGACCCTGTGAATGCGCAAGCGGCATACCTGAAACGGAAACGGTCCGGCCACCCGGCCGGACCGCAATTCACCTAACCTTTGATTCAGGCGGAAATTGCGCCGCCGCTACGGCACGATCACCGTCGAGCCGGTCGTGCCGCGCCCTTCCAGCGCGCGGTGGGCGTCGGCGGCGTCCTTTAGCGCGAAGCGAGCGTTGATCGCGACGGCGACCTTGCCGGAGCCGACGGCCTCGAACAGGTTCTTCGCCATCGCGACCAGCGTCTCACGGTTGGCGGTGTGCGTGTTCATCGTCGGGCGGGTGACGTAGAGCGAGCCCTTCGCGGCGAGGATGCCGAGATTGAAGGCCTCGACCGCGCCCGAGGCATTGCCGAAGCTCGCCAGCAGGCCGAACGGTCGCAGCGAATCGAGCGAGCCCATGAAGGTGTCCTTGCCGACGCCGTCATAGACGACGTTGCAGAGCTTGCCGCCGGTGATCTCCTTGACCCGCGCCGGAACGTCCTCGTCGCGGTAGAGGATGACATGGTCGGCCTTGTTCGCCTTGGCGAGTTCGGCCTTCTCCTTGCTGCCGACCGTGCCGATCACGGTCGCGCCGAGCGCCTTACCCCATTGGCACAGGATCGAGCCGGTGCCGCCGGCCGCAGCATGGACCAGGATCGTGTCGCCGGCCTTCACCGGATAGGTGCGATGGAGCAGGTATTCGGCAGTCAGCCCCTTCAGCAGCATGCTGGCGGCGGCCTCGTAAGAGACGTTGTCGGGCAAGGCGACGACGGCCGAGGCCGGAACGATGCGCTCCTCGGCATAGGCGCCGTGGGCGGCGACGACGGCGATGCGGTCGCCCGGCTTGAACTCGGTCACGCCGGGGCCGACCGCGAGCACGTCGCCGGCCGATTCATTGCCGAGCGTGAACGGCAGCGGCGCCGGATAGAGGCCGGTGCGGAAATAGGTGTCGATGAAGTTGAGGCCGATGGCGCGGTTGCGGATCAGGATTTCGCCCGCCCCCGGTGCCGGCAGGCTGATCTCCTCCAGTTGCAGAACCTCGGGGCCACCGGTCTTGTGTACGCGGATTGCTTTCGCCATGGCGATCATCTCCTCCTGTCGATGGCGCCGACGATAGGGACTTGCCCTGCTTGGGCGCAACGGCCGCGCCGCATTCGCGACCGGCATTCGACGCCGGGCGTGCTGGCGAATTTGCATAGACGGCGCTGTCCTGCGGCAAGCGTGCGCTCGCCAGCGGCGCCGGCATGGGTTACCGAAAGGCCATGACGGACCAGCAGCATTGCGACATCGCGATCGTCGGGGCGGGCGCGGTCGGGCTCGCGGCGGCGCTCGCGCTCGCCGCCGCCGGGCGGCAGGTCGCGCTGTTCGGGCAGGCCAGCGCGCCGCGCGATGGCCGCACGGTCGCTCTTCTCGACGGCTCGTGGCGATTGCTCGAAGCGCTTGGCCTGACGGAAACGCTAGACACAGTCGCGGCGCCGCTTGCGGTCATGCGTATGGTCGATGACACCGGCAGCCTGTTTCGGCAGCCGCCGGTCGAGTTCAAGGCGGCCGAGCTCGGGCTGCCGGCCTTCGGCTGGAACATCGAGAACGCCGCGCTGGTCGCGGCGATGGCCGCGAAGGCGGCCGCCGAGCCACGCATCCGCATGATCCCGCAGGCAGTGACGCAGATCACGGCGGGCGCCGACAGCGTCCGTCTGGCGGGTGACGGCTTCACGCCTGTCGCGGCCCGCCTCGTCGTCGGCGCCGATGGCCGCAAGTCGCGGGTCCGTGAGGCTGCCGGCATCACGACGCGCGACTGGAGCTATCCGCAGGTGGCGCTGACGGCGATCCTGAGCCATCGCCGCGAGCATCGGGACGCATCGACCGAATTCCACACCCGCTCGGGGCCCTGCACGCTGGTGCCGATGCCCGGCCGGCGCTCCTCGCTGGTCTGGCTGGTCGAACCGACTGAGGCCGAGCGGATCGCCGGGCTCGATGATTCTGCGTTCGCCCAGGCGGTCGAACGCCGGACCCATTCGATCCTCGGCGCGCTCACGGTTGCAGGCCCGCGCGGGCGCGTGCCGATGGGCGGCCTGTCGGTCGATCGGTTCGCGGGTGGGCGCATGGCGCTGATCGGCGAAGCCGCGCATGTCTTCCCGCCGATCGGGGCGCAGGGGCTCAATCTCGGCCTGCGCGACGTCGCGGCCCTGCGCGATGCCGTCGCCGGCGCTGACGATCCCGGCGAGCTTGCGGCGCTGTCAGCCTATGATCGCTCGCGCCAGGCCGATGTGCGCCTGCGCACCGGCGCTGTCGATGCGCTCAACCGGACCCTGCTGACCGACCTGCTGCCGGCCGACCTGATGCGTGGCGCCGGGCTGCTGGCGCTGTCGCGCATCGCACCCTTGCGCCGCCTGGTCATGCGCCAGGGGCTGGCCGGCGGCACTGCGGCGGGCTGAACCTCAAATCTCGTAGTCGCCGACCGGCGGGCTTGGCCGCAGCGCCGGCGCGGCGTCGCGGAAGACAGGCGCGAGTGGCAATGGCGTCGACACCATGCGCTTTCCACCGGGCTCCTCAACCTGCCGGTCGAGCAGGCCGCGCGCGGTCAGCTGCGGATCTGCCAGCGCCTCGTCGAGCGTGCGCACCACGGTGCAGCAGCAGTCGAGCGGCTCGATCGTCGCCCGCCAATGAGTGGCCGGCTGACCGGCGATGATCGCGGCGATTGCGGCTCGCGTGGCTGCGGGATCATGCCGGTCGTCGCGGAGCTCTTTGGCGAGCCCGATGCCCTCGCAAAAACTCGTCCAGAACTTCTCCTCAAGCGCACCGACGGCGAGGAAACAGCCATCCTCCGTGGCATAGAGGCCATAGCGCGGGCTGGCGCCGGTGAGCAGCCCCTCCCCGCCATTGGGATAGCGGCCCGAGGCCCGCCCTTGTGCCAGCGCGTACCATGAGAAGGTGAGCATCGCGTCGGTCATGGCGATGTCGAGATGGCAGCCTTGGCCGGAGCGGTCGCGCTCGCGCAAGGCCAGCAGGATGTTGATCACCGCCGGCATGGCGCCGCCGGCAATGTCGGCGACTAGGGTCGGCGGCAGTGGTGCCTCGCGGCCCGGCGCGAGCGACTGGCCGAGCAGCCCGCCGATCGCCTGGTAGTTGATGTCGTGGCCAGCCTCGGCGGCGCGTGGGCCGTCCTGGCCGTAGCCGCTGATCGAGCAGTAGACCAGCCGCGGATTGAGCGCCTTCAGAGCCTCGTAGCCGAAGCCGAGCCGGGACATGACGCCCGGCCGGAACTGCTCGATCACGATGTCGGCTTGCCTTATCAGCGGTGTCAGCCGCTCCAGCGCACCGGGCGCCTTGAGATCGATGGCGAGGCTCCGCTTGCCGCGGTTCAGCGCGGCGAAGGGAGCGGAGGTCTCGCCGAATTGCGGCGGAAAGCGGCGCATGTCCTCGCCATCCGGCCGCTCGATCCGGATCACGCGCGCGCCCGCTTCGGCGAGGAAGAGACTCGCCAGAGGTCCGGGCAGCAGGGTCGAGAAGTCGAGGACGAGGAGGTCGGAGAGTGGCTGCATCGCTGGGCCCGGGAAGACAGGCCGTTCAGGCCGTCAGTGGAACAAATCTGCCGGCATCCTGCCCGTCTTCACCAGCCACAGGAAGCCCGTCAGCGTCACCGTCGAGACGATGGTTCCGACAAGGATGCAGGCCGAGGCACGCTCGATGCCGACGCGGTACTGCGTCGAGATCACGAAAATGTTCAGTGCCGGCGGCAGCGCCGCCATGATCACGGCGGCATAAACCCAGGGTGCCGAGAAGTCGCCAAGGCCGGATAGCAGCAGCCAGACCAGAAGCGGGTGCAGCAGCAGCTTGATGGCGACGAGCCAGGGCAGCTCGCTCGGCATCTGCCGGATCGGCTGCAATGCAACGGTCACGCCGAGCAGGAAGAGCGCGCAGGGGGCGGCGGCCTGCGAGAGCCAGAGCGTCATCTTGTCGATCGCGGTCGGCAATTCGAGCTTGAGAAAGGCCGCGAGCACGCCGGCGACGGTGGCGACGTTGAAAGGATGGGTCACGACCCGCCGGATCACCTCGCCCGCCGTCGCGGCGAAGCTGCGCTTCTCGACGCCGGCCAGGGCCATCAGGAACGGAATTAGCGAGAACAGCAGCAGGTTGTCGAAAACGAAGATCAGGACGACCGGGGCGCTGGCGACGGGCCCTAGCGCCGCCAGGATCAGCGGCGGGCCCATATAGCCGATATTGGAATAGGAGCCGGCGACGCCCTGCATCACCGCCTGCGGCATGTCGCCATGGGTATGGCGCCAGCCAAGCGCGAAGGAGAGCACGAAGGCGCAGAAGGTCGCGAGCGTCGTCACCGCGACGAAACGCCAGTTGGTCAAATCGCTCAGGGGCTTGTCGGCGATCAGCCGGTAGAACAGGCAAGGTAGCGCGACATAGATCAGGAAGAACTGCATCCAGGCGAGCCCCTCGCCCGGCAGGCGCTTGTAGCGGCCGATCAGGAAGCCGAGCAGGATCAACCCAAAGAAGGGTGCGACCAGATTGAACAGGCTGGCGATGTCGGCCATGCGGCACTCTCGAGCGCCGACGATGGCGGCTGCGCCGCCTTATAGGATGGCCGCCGGCGCCTGAGAACCCGCAGGGGCGCACATCCCTGCGCCGGTCGCGAAATGCCGTTGCGGTGAGCCCGCTGCCCGAGTTCCGCCCCCTCGTTTCATGCAACTAAAAATTGCAGCTTTCGACAAAGCTGGAAGCGATCGGGTAACACATTTCTGCCATGTTCCCCGAATGGCTCATGGAAAAGGCGATGATGAGCAGCTCTCAAGCGGCAGCAGGTAGCTCGGTGTCCGGGGCAGTCTGGCGATCTTCGATCACGTCTCCGGTCTTCTGGATCGTGGCATTCCTGGTGATGGTGATCCTGGGGCTCGCACTGCCGATCCGCCTGCCGCTGGGGCCGAACTACTGGGATACCGACATCTATCTCGACGCCGCCCAGCGCATCCGGCAGGGCCAAATCCCCAATATCGACTTCTTCACCTCGATCGGTCCGCTCGGCTTCTATCTCACCGCGGGGATCAAGGCGCTGTTCCCGCAGGCCCAGCCGGCCCTGCTAGCCAACTGGGCGATCGTGCCGATCTCGCTGCCGATCGCCGCGCTGATCGCCTGGGACATCGACGCGCGCTCGCGCAAGCTTTCGCTGGCGATCGTCATTCCGTTCCTGTTCCTGACTTCGCTTCCGATCAACCTCCATAGCCTCTACCCGTCGCCCGGCTTTGATGGCTTCGGGTACTACAACCGCCATGTCGCCCTGCTGCTCTATCTGCTGCTGGCGGCACTCCTCTTCGTCGAGAGCCGGATCCTGCTGACGACGCTCGTCGCGGTGCTGATGGTCGCGCTGTTCCTGGTCAAGGTCACGGGCCCGGTATCGGGCGCCGCCCTCGTCGGCTATGCGGTCCTGGCCGGGCGCATGCGCCTTCGCGATGCGTCGATCGCCGCCGGCGCGGTCATAGCGTGCCTGGGCGCGATCGAGCTCGCGACGGGCGTGGTCTATGCCTATGTCGAGGACATCATCGACCTCGCCCTGCTCAACTCCGCCTCGTTCCTGCGGCGTTTCCTGACGCTGGGCTCGATCAAGTTCAATGTGATAGCGCCCTGCCTGGCGCTGATCGGCGTCCTTGCCTACATGGCGCGAAGAGACAGGCTGTCGCCGGCAAGCCTGCTGATCTCGCCGCTGGGCTGGCTCAGCGCAAGCCTCTTCGCCCTCGTCCTAGGCGAGACGCAGAACAGCGGATCGCTCGAGTTCATCGGGCTCTGGCCGGTGTTGATCCTGATCCTCAAGGACCATTCTCACAGGTTCGGCGACCCGTTGCGCCCATGGGTGCTGGTGCTCGTCATGGCGGTGTCGCTGCCGAGCGCCGTGATTTTCCTGGAGCGGGGCGCGCGGGCGCTGATCGCTGCGCCGCGCTACCAGGCGCTGGCGGTGCCGGATGTCGGACCGCTCGGCCGCGTCAGCCTCAAGCCTGAACTCGCACAGCGGGCGATCGCCCAGATCGAGCACTATCCGAAATACAAGGAGGCCTATGAGGACCTCGCCCGCCAGGGCCTGCTGCCGTCGGCGACCTTGTTCTCGGAGATCGATCACCAGGCGACCTGGCTGCTCGAAGTGCAGCAGGGGCTCGATGCGATCAAGCGCTGGGAGGCGGCGAATCGTCGCCAGCTGAACGGCTTCTTCGCACTCGATTTCGTCAGCCCGTTCAACCATCTGCTCGGTCGCGCCGCGCCGCAGCACGTTGCGCTCGGCATCGATACCGAGCGCACCAATCCGAAGGTCACGCGCGAGATGCTGGAGGCCCTGCGCGACATCGACGCGATCATGCGGCCCAAATGCCCCTACGAGGTCAAGCGGGCGGCGATCTGGAAGCAGTTCGCGCAGGCTCTGGAGGGCCGCCAGCTCGTCGCGCTGTCGCCCTGCTGGGACATGTATCTGAGGAAGTAGCCTACCCGGAGCGCCGAGAGGACGTATGCCAAGCGGCGTTGCGATGCCTATAGCGCTGGCGGGAATGGCGCGGTCTACGGGAGTCGAACCCGTCTCCCCAGCGTGAAAGGCTGGTGTCCTAACCGATAGACGAAGACCGCGGGCCTGAGCGCGAAGCGCTCTTGCGAGGCGGGGCGAGCTATAGTGTCCCGGCGAAGCTTGGGCAACCCCGTTGTCAGGGTTTTTCGCATTCGCTCACAGCGGCCGGGCCAGATCCACCACGCGCACCTCGGCCCGTTCGCTGCCGCCCCAGCGGTTCAGCGTCAATGTGCCGGCCAGATGCACGCTCTCGCCGCGTGCCGCCAGCAGCGCCTGGCCGAGCGGCTCGCGCGCGGCGCGGAAGGCGATTCCCCCGATGGTGGCGCCATCGCCCGCCCGCAGCTTGATGCGCAGATGCCCGCCGGCGCCGACCTCGATCACCTCCGTCAGGCGGTGCGCCGGCAGCACGAAGACCGGCTCCGGGCAGCCGGCGCCGAACGGTCCGGCCCGGTCGATCTCGGCGAGCAGGCGCGGATTGGCGCCGCCGGCGCTGATCGCCGCGTCGATCAGCAGGGCCTCGGCCTCGCGCGAGCCGGCGACGCCGCCGGCCAGCCTCTCGCTGACGAAATTGGCGAAGGCGCCCTCCTGTCCTGGCGCCAGCGTCACGCCCGCCGCCATGGCATGGCCACCGCCCTTGACCGCAAGGCCGGCCTCGACCGCCTGGCGCACGGCCGAGCCGAGATCGACGCCGGCGATCGAACGGCCCGAGCCGGTCGCGCCGCCATTGGCATTGCGCGCCAGCGCGAAGGCCGGCCGGTTGAACCGTTCCTTCAGGCGGCCCGCGATCAGTCCGACGATGCCAGGATGCCAATCGGCCGAACCGACGACCAGCACCGGATGCGAAGCGGCATCCTCGAAGCGGTGCTCGACCTCGGCCACCGCTTCCTCGACCGCAGCCCGCTCGATCTCCTGACGCTCCTGGTTGAGCCGGTTGAGCTCGGCGGCGATCGTGCGCGCCTCGACCTCGTCGCGGGTCAGAAGCAAGCGGGCGCCGAGAGCGGCGTCGCCGATGCGCCCGCCGGCATTGATGCGCGGCCCGAGCAGGAATCCGAGATGCCAGGCCTGCACGGGGCCATCGAGCCCGGCGACGTCGAGCAGCGCCGCGAGGCCGGGGCGCTGGCGCAGTCGCATCACGGCGATGCCCTGGCGCACGAAGGCTCGGTTGAGGCCGATCAGCGGCACGACATCGGCGACCGTCGCCAGCCCGACAAGATCGAGCGCCGCGAGCAGATCGGGCTCACCGCCCCTCGCCTGCCAGGCGCCGCGCCGACGCAGTTCGCGATTGGTCGCGACGAGCGCCAGGAAGACGACGCCGGCGGCACAGAGATGGCCCAGGCCGGAGAGATCGTCCTGCCGGTTGGGATTGACCAGCGCCTGGACCTCGGGGAGCAGTTCGGGCGCCTGGTGATGGTCGAGCACGACGGTGTCGAGGCCGAGCCGTGCCGCCTGCTGCAGGGGCTCGTGGCTGGTGGTGCCGCAGTCGACGGTGACGAGCAGCGTCGCGCCCTCGCCGGCCAGCATCGTGATCGCCTCGGCATTGGGGCCATAGCCCTCGATCAGCCGATCGGGGATATGGATGCGCGGCTTTGCTCCGGCCTCGGCGAGAAAACCGGCGAGCAGGGCCGCCGAGCAGGCGCCGTCGACATCGTAGTCGCCGAAGATCGCGACTTTCTCGCCGGATATCGCCGCCTGCGCGAGCCGCTGTGCGGCGCGGTCCATGTCGCGCAGCACGGACGGGTCCGGCAGCAGGTCGCGCAGCTTCGGCTCGAGATGGCGCAGCGCCTCGCTGGAGGCGACGCCGCGGCCGGCGAGGACGCGCGCCAGCGTGTCGGGCACGCCTTCGACCTGCGCCAGCGCCTCGGCCTGCGCGAGGCCCGCGGGATCGAGGCGATTGCGCCAGGGGCGTCCGAGGGCGGAGTGCCCGACACCGAGGAACAGGCGATTCTGGCCGAGGGTCATGCGCCACCGCTGGCGCAGCGGCGCGGCTTCGTCAATCGGCAGAGCATCACTCGAGCGGCTTCTGATCCTCGATCGCCTGCGCCGTGACCTTGCGGGCGCTCACCGGAGCGTGGCCGGAGACCTCTGCACCGGCATCGGGCTTCAGCCTGATCATCCACAATGCCGATGAGGCCGAGATCAGGCCGACGAGGGCGAAGGCTGGCCAGAAATCGCCTGCGCCCAGCGCCTTGCCGCCATTGTAGAGATTGGCGGCCTCCAGCGCGAAGGCGCCGACGGTGATGCCGAGGCTCAGGGACAATTGCTGGGCGACGCTGGAGAAGCTGGTCGCGCTCGACATGTCGCGGTTCGAGACGTCGGCATAGCTCAGCGCATTGATGCCGGTGAACTGCAGCGAGCGGAAGCAGCCGCCGACGAAGAGCACGCCAAGCATGAGCCAGTGCGGTGTCGTCGGCGTGAACAGGCCTGAAGCCGCCAGGAAGGCCGAGCCGATCAACGCGTTGAACGTCAACACGCCGCGAAAGCCGAAGCGGGCGAGGATCGTCTTCGCCAGCGTCTTCATCACGAGGGCGCCGGCCGCCGAAGCGAAGGTGATCAGGCCAGATTGCAGTGCGTCGAGCCCGAAGCCGAGCTGCAGCATCAAAGGCAGCAGGAAGGGGATCGCGCCGATGCCGACGCGAAATATCGAGCCGCCGAGGACGCCGATCCGATAGGTCGGAATGCGCAGCAGCGAGAGATTGAGCACCGGATAAGCCAGCCGGCGGGCATGGAACCAGTAGATGACCAGCGCCACGATGCCGAACGCCACGCAGCCATAGGAGACGGCAACGGGCACGAGATGGCGCCCACCGGTTGCGAGGCCGAGCATCAGCGCGGCGAAGCCCGTCGATGACAACAGGAAGCCGGTGATGTCGAGCGGGGCGACGTCCTCCTCGCGGATATCCTCGAAGAACATTGTCGCGAGCGCGATGCCGAGCAGGCCGATCGGCAGGTTGATGAAGAAGATCCAGCGCCAGTCGAAATAGGTCGTGATGAAGCCGCCGACCACCGGGCCGACGACCGGGCCGACCAGCGCCGGCACCGTTAGATAGGCCAGCGCGCTGACGAGTTCGGACTTCTCGACGCTGCGCAGGATGACGAGCCGGCCGACCGGTACCATCATCGCTCCGCCCATGCCCTGGATGAAGCGCGCGCCGACGAAGGCACCGAGCGAGTTCGAGAAGGCGCAAAGCACCGAGCCGAACATGAAGATGCCGAGCGCCGTCCTGAAGATGGTGCGGGCTCCGAACTTGTCGGCCATCCAGCCGGAGATCGGGATGAAGACGGCGAGGCTGACGAGGTAGGACGTCAGCGCCAGCTTGAGCGCGATCGGATCCTCGCCGAGCGATTTGGCGATCACCGGCAGCGAGGTCGCGATCACCGTCGAGTCGGTGTTCTCCATGAACAACGCGCAGGCGACGATGAGAGGCAGGAGCTTGGCGCGCTGCAAGGTATCGAACTTTCGGATTTTTCGCCGCCCGCTGCCCTTTAATGCGGCTCTATCCGGCTGGCGAGGGCCAATAGGGGCTTGGTGACGAGGATTGGATCCGGTGCATGGCGAGGGGACTGTGGCTATTCAAGGAAAGTCGGCTTCCGATCTGCTCTCACGTCGTCACAAGGACGTGAGAGCGGCCCCGTTATGCGTTTGCGACAAGGCGATCCGGCTCAACCATACCTATCTCTTGGGTTGAAGGGGCGATGGTTTCGCTTACGCCGACGCGGCCGGTCCGCGGGCAAGAGGTGTCCTATGATCAACTCCACCCACCACGCAGTCCGCTCGCTCACCGTGACCGCTTTGCGTCACGGTGCCGCTGTCGCTTTGCTGGCCGGCGCCGCGTTCTTCAGCGCTGGCCAGGCGCCGGCCTTGGCCCAGTCGACCAGCTGGGAAGACGGCTGCGCGATGCGCGTCGTCACCCCGGGTTCGGGCGATGCGCTGCGGAACTACAACTGCGCCCGTCAGAAGGAATGCCAGCAGATGGCGAACGCCAAAGGCGGCATGATGATGGGCATGGGCTGTTTCGGCGTCGAGCCGAAGGCGGCCGGGCCGGCAGCGCAGCAGGCTGGCCGGACACGCCCGGCGCAGCAGCAATAGGCTCGGCCCCATCTGGGCTCTAAGCGGTCCGGCCGTCCGGCCGGGACCGCTCAGACAGTTTTTGTCACAACGCCCCTAGCGGGCCGGTCACACGCGTGATATCGGGCCTCGTCAACTCGGCTTAGGGCATATCCGCCCTGCCCCTTTTTCAGTGCCGGCCGCACCGGCCCCGGAGTTGACGATGGCGACGATCACTGACGGCCTCATTCGCGACGGTTTCACCTTCGACGACGTGCTGCTCGAGCCCGGCCCGTCCGAGGTGATGCCTGGCGATGTCGACATCTCGACCAAGCTCACCAAGACGATCTCGCTCAACCTGCCGATCATCGCCTCGGCGATGGATACGGTCACCGAGGCGAAGATGGCGATCGCCATGGCGCAGGCCGGCGGCCTCGGCGTCGTGCATCGCAATCTCGACCCCGAACAGCAGGCCGACCAGGTCCGCCTCGTCAAGAAGTTCGAATCCGGGATGATCGCCAACCCGATCACGATCCATCCCGACGAGACACTGGCCGACGCGTTGACGCTGATGCGCAACAACGGCATTTCCGGCATCCCGGTCGTCGAGCGCGGGCCTCAGGGGCACAACGGCAAGCTGGTCGGCATCCTGACCAATCGCGACGTGCGCTTTGCCGCCAATCCGGAACAGCCCGTCTCGGAGCTGATGACCAAGGACCGCCTCATCACGGTTCGCGAGGGCGTCGCGCAGGATGAAGCCCGCCGACTGCTGCATCAGTTCCGCATCGAGAAGCTGCTGGTGGTCGACGATCACTACCGCTGCATCGGCCTGATCACCGTCAAGGACATGGAGAAGCAGGTCACGCATCCCAATGCCGCCAAGGACAGCCGGGGCCGGCTCCTGGTCGCGGCAGCGACGACGACCGGCGACCTCGGATTCGAGCGCTCCGAGATGCTGATAGATGCCGGCGTCGATCTCATCGTCGTCGACACCGCCCATGGCCACTCGGCCAAGGTGCTGGAGGCGGTGACGCGGGTGAAGAAGCTCTCCAATGCCGTCCAGGTCATCGCCGGCAACGTCGCTACCGCCGGCGGCGCTCAGGCGCTGATCGATGCCGGCGCCGACGCGATCAAGGTCGGCATCGGCCCCGGATCGATCTGCACCACCCGTATCGTCGCCGGCGTCGGCGTGCCGCAGCTCACTGCGGTGATGGATGCGGCCTCGGCGGGGCAGAAGGCCGGCATCCCGATCATCGCCGATGGCGGCATCAAGTATTCGGGCGACCTCGCCAAGGCGCTCGCGGCCGGTGCTGCCTGCGCCATGGTCGGCTCGCTGCTTGCCGGCACCGACGAGACACCGGGCGAGACCTTCCTGTACCAGGGGCGCTCCTACAAGGCGTATCGCGGCATGGGCTCGGTCGGTGCGATGGCGCGCGGCTCGGCCGACCGCTATTTCCAGCAGGACATCAAGGATGCGCTGAAGCTGGTGCCTGAGGGCATCGAGGGCCAGGTCGCCTATAAGGGCCCGGTCTCGGGTGTGCTGCATCAGCTCGCCGGCGGCCTGCGCGCCGCGATGGGCTATGTCGGCGGCCGCGACCTCGAAGACTATCGCAACAAGGCCCGCTTCATCCGCATCACCAGCGCCGGCCTGCGCGAGAGCCATGTCCATGACGTGACGATCGTGCGCGAAAGCCCGAACTATCCGACGCGCTCCTGATCTCGGATCGCCTCACGGCGATCTGTCCTTTTTCGATCGGGCATCAGATACTTCCGGAGCGTGGACCCAGTTGTCGGTCCGCCGCTCCGCGAAGAGGACGACATGACGCTCAAGCTTATCTATCCGGCGCTGGCCCAGATTTTCTGGAGCTTCGTCGTCCTCGTCATCATGTTCCAGCGCCGCAAGCGGGCCTTCGCCAATCGCGAGGTCGGGCTCGCCGATATCGCGGTCTCGACCGAGCGTTATCCTGACTCCGCGCGACTGGCCGCGGCCAATTTCAGTAATCAGTTCGAGACTCCGGTCCTGTTCTTCGCGCTGATCCTGATCGCGATCCATGTCGGCGCGACCGGCTACGTCATGGCAGCGCTGGCCTGGGCTTATGTCGCGACACGTGTCGTCCATACATTGGTTCACACTGGAACCAACAGCCTGAAGCAGCGTGCACTCATCTTTGCTGCTGGCATTGCTTGCCTGTTCTTCATGTGGGTTGGTATCGTGGTTGCTGTTCTCTGAACAGCTTTTGCTTGTCGCACGCAAGACGTGTGCGGCCGATTTCGACCGGCCGAATTGTCGTCCTGTCACCTCGTCGCTACAGCGCTCAATAAACCGTGTTAGACACTTGCGTCGAAACCGGGCCGTCTTCATGCTAAATTCTTGCGGTGAGGACAATGGGGGGAGCGACCGTCCGAATTTGCCGGATACGGCGTTCCCGTGGCGCAAGGCTTTCTATGGCAGTGCTGACTTTCGGGCGTGTGGCTCTGTTCTCGGCCGCGGGCGTGCTCGCCGCGGGCGCGTTTCTTCATTACACTGGGCGCCCCGTTCCCTGGCCACTCGATCAGGTTCCTTACGGCAAGGTGATCCCCGGCCCGGCCAAGCCCGCCGCCACCGCATCAGCCCCCGCAGCGGGCGGCAACAACCGCTGGGGCCAGGCCAACCGGCCGCCGGTGACGATCGTCACCGCAAAGGTGGAGCGCCGGCCGATGCCGGTGCGGATCGATGCGATCGGCACCGTCCAGGCGATCTCGACCGTCAACATCCGCTCGCGCGTCGACAGCCAGATCATGGCGGTCGAATTCCGCGATGGCGCCATGGTCAACAAGGGAGACGTGCTGTTCCGGCTGGATTCACGCCAGCTCGAGGCGCAGCTCCGTCAGGCCGAGGCGAATGTCGCGCGCGACAAGGCCTCGCTGATTGCGGCCGAATCCGATCTGCGGCGGGCCGAAGAGCTCTCGCGGCGCGAGATCGCCACCGACGCACGGCTCGATACCGCCCGCACGGCCGTGAGCACGCTGCGCGCCGCCATCCGCGGCGGCGAGGCGGCTGTCGACAGCCTGCGCGTCCAGCTCAGCTATTACACGATCAGCGCGCCGGTTTCGGGCCGCGTCGGCGTCGCCGCCCTCAAGGAAGGCAACATCGCCAAGAGCGGCGACAGCTCGGCGATGCTCGCGACGATCAACCAGATCGACCCGATCTATGTCAGCTTCGCCGTGGCGCAGCGCTATCTGCCGGAGATCCGCGAGGCGATGCAGGCGAAGACGGCGGTCGTCCAGGCGAGCCAGCAGGGCGTCGGCAGGACCATCGAGGGTACGATCGCGGTGATCGACAATGCGGTCGATGCGACGACCGGCACGATCCAGATCCGCGCCAGCTTCGACAATCCCGCCGAGACGCTCTGGCCGGGCGCGCTCGGCCAGGTCAGGCTGACGCTGCGGACCGAGCCCGATGCCGTCACCGTGCCGCGTGAGGCCGTCCAGACCGGGCAGAACGGCTCCTATGTCTTCGTGATCGAGAACAATGTCGCCCGCGCCCGGCCGATCGTCGTCGCGCGCAATGTCGATGACCGCGCCGTCATCGCCTCGGGCCTGACCGGCGACGAGACCGTGGCGATCGACGGGCAACTGCTGCTGACAGAAGGCGCGCGCACCATCGAGCGCGGCCGCGGCGGCCAGAGCCCGCCGGCGCCCAATCTCACCTCCCAGCGGGGGAGCGCCGGCTGATGAACCTGCCCGAGCTCTGCATCCGTCGCCCGGTCATGACGACCCTCCTGATGGCGACGTTCCTGATCTTCGGGCTGTTCGCCTTCAAGCAGCTGCCGGTCGCGGCACTGCCCCGGGTCGATTTCCCGACCATCAATGTCAGCGCCCGCCTGCCGGGTGCGAGCCCCGAAACGATGGCCTCCTCGGTCGCGGCGCCGCTCGAGCGCGAATTCGCCTCGATCTCCGGCATCACCTCGATGTCGTCGGTCTCACAGCAGGGCTCGACCTCGATCACGCTTCAGTTCGACCTCAACCGCAACATCGACGGCGCCGCGCTCGACGTGCAGGCGGCGCTCAGCGCGACGGTGCGGCGCCTGCCGCCCGAGCTCCCTGCCCCGCCGAGCTTCAGGAAGGTCAACCCGGCAGACCAGCCGGTATTGTTCATGGTGCTGACCTCGGCGACCAAGCCGCTCTACGAGGTCCATGAATTCGGCGAGAACATCCTGCAGCAGCAGATCTCGCAATTGCCCGGCGTCGCTCAGGTCAACATCTTCGGCGCGCAGAAATACGCCGTGCGAGTGCGGGTGAATCCCGACGCCGTCTCGGCCCGCGGCCTCTCTCTTGCCGAAGTCCGCACCGCCATCGCTGCGGCGAATTCCAACTCTCCGGTCGGCACGCTGAATGGCTCCAACCAGCGCCTGACGCTCGGCGCCACCGGCCAGATGGAACGCGCCGGCGAGTATGGCAACCTGATCATCTCGCAGAAGAATGGCATCCCGATCCGCCTCAACGACGTCGCGCAGATCTATGATTCCGTTGAGAACGACCAGACCGGCAGCTGGTACAACGGCCAGCGCTCGATCATGCTCGCGGTCTACCGCCAGTCGGACGCCAACACCGTCCAGGTCGTCGACAGCATCAAGGACAAGCTCGACGCCTATCGGGCGCAATTGCCCGCAGCGATCGAACTGCACGTCCTGAACGACCGTTCGATCCCGATCCGCGAGGCGGTCGAGGACGTCGAGGTCTCGCTGATGATCGCGATCGCCCTCGTCATCATGGTGATCTTCCTGTTCCTGAAGAGCTTCGCCGCAACGGTGATCCCGACGCTGGCGCTGCCGATCTCCCTGGTCGGCACCTTCGCGATCATGTTTGCGCTGGGCTATTCGCTCGACAACATCTCGCTGCTGGCGCTGACGCTTGCGGTCGGCTTCGTCGTCGACGACGCCATCGTCATGCTGGAGAACATCATCCGGCATATCGAAATGGGCAAGAAGCCGTTCCAGGCGGCGCTCGACGGCTCGCGCGAGATCGGCTTCACCATCCTGTCGATCACCATCTCGCTCGTCGCCGTCTTCATCCCGGTCTTCTTCATGGGCGGCGTGGTCGGCAAGGTCTTCGCCGAATTCGCCGGCACGATCGCCGCGGCGATCATCGTCTCCGGCTTCGTCTCGCTGACGTTGACGCCGATGCTGTGCGCCCGCTTCCTCAAGGCGCACGACCATCACAAGAAGCCGAACATCGTCGAGCGTGTGTTCGAAGCCGGCTTCCAGGGCATGCTCGGCGCCTATCGCTGGACGCTCGACCTCGTGCTGAGGGCGCGCTTCCTGATGCTGCTGGTGACGCTCGGCACGGTCTATGTCTCGGTCCAGCTCTATATGGACGTGCCCAAGGGCTTCTTCCCGACCGAGGATACCGGCCTCCTGCGCGGCTCGACCGAAGGCCCGCCCGATACCTCGTTCGAGGCGATGGCGGCGCGCCAGATCCGTCTCGCCGAGATCGTGAAGGCCGATCCCGCGATCGACTACCTGACCTCGAATATCGGCGGCTTCAACGCCACCAATAACGGCTTCATGTTTATCGCGCTGAAGCCGAAGGAGCAGCGCGACAAGGCCGAGGTCGTGATCGCGCGCCTGCGCCGGGCCGTCTCGGAGGTGCCGGGCATCACCGCGGTGTTCCAGCAGGTCCAGAACATCAACCTCAACGCCGGCCGTTCCTCGCGGGCGCAGTATCTCTATTCGCTGCAGGGGCCCGACCTTGGCGCGCTCTTCAATTACGCGCCACTGATGCAGCAGCGCCTGGCGCAGCTGCCGCAATTGCGCGACGCCAATATCGACCTGCAACTGCGCAACCCGCAGCTCTCGATCGACATCGATCGCGAGCGCGCCGCCAGCCTGGGCATCTCCAGCGACCAGATCCGCCAGGCGCTCGGCAACGCCTTCGGCTCGCGCCAGATCGCGACGATCTTCACGCCAGCGACCGACTACCAGGTGATCATGGAGGCCGAGCGCGCCTACCAGCAGGACCCGGCGGTGCTGTCGCGCCTGATGCTCAAGGCCGCCAACGGCCAGAACGTGCCGCTCGAGGCGGTGGCGACGATCAAGCCAAGCGTCGGGCCGCTCGCAGTCAACCGGATCTCGCAGCAGCCGGCGGTGACGATCTCGTTCAACACGGCACCTGGCGTCTCGCTCGGCGATGCCGTCAACGCGATCCGCGCCGCCGAGCGCGACATCAACCTGCCCGCCTCGATCGTCACCAGCTTCGCCGGCTCGGCCCAGCTCTTCCAGGATGCGCTGAAGGGCCAGGGCCTGCTGATCTTCGCGGCGATCCTGGTGATCTACATCATCCTCGGCATTCTCTACGAGAGCTTCATCCACCCGATCACGATCCTGTCCGGCCTGCCCTCGGCGGGCCTGGGCGCCCTCCTCGCCCTGCAGTATTTCCACATGGACCTGTCAGTGATCGCGATCATCGGCATCCTGATGCTGGTCGGCATCGTCAAGAAGAACGCGATCATGATGGTCGACTTCGCGATCGAGCGCCGCAAGATGGGTGACGACGCGCTGACTGCCATCCGTGATGCCGCGCTGGTGCGCTTCCGGCCGATCATGATGACGAGCTTCGCGGCGATCTTCGGCGTGCTGCCGATCGCGCTCGGCCATGGCGCCGGAGCGGAACTGCGCCAGCCGCTCGGCATCGCCGTGGTCGGTGGCCTCGTCGTCTCGCAGCTGCTGACGCTCTACATCACGCCGGTCGTCTATTTCTATCTCGACAAGGTCGACAGCTTCATCTCCGGCCGCGGTCGCGGCGAGCGGGAGGAAGCGGCCTCGGTGCCGGGCGCGATCCCGGTCGCGATCCCGCAGGCGGTGCATCGCCAGCCGGATTGAGGCATCCGGCTCCGGCCGCCGGTCGCTTCAGACCGGCAGACCCTATTCCAGCGATCTGCGCATTAACGATGACGCCGGCTTTGCGGTGACGGCTGCTGCGCGGCCGTTGAGTCTTAACGAAAAGTAAACTAAGCCAATCCTGCGGCGGACAATGAACTAGCGAGCGGTGGAGAGATCGCGGTGCTTCGTGTCCGTAATGTCGATTGCCTGCGTTCCGATCCTGTCCCGCCGACCGGTTCCAGTTCCTCGACGAAGGTGAATTCCGTCTCGCGTGGCCGCAGCGGTGGCTTGCGCATGGTCGCCATGGCCGGCGTCGGGCTCGCGCTCGGCGCGAGTGGCACGGTCCTGACCGTCTCGCTGGTCCAGGCCGAGGACGACGCCGGAATCCGCGCCTTTTATCGCGAGGAAGCTACCCGCCGGGCCGAACGCGTGCCGGCTCGGGCCGCCTACGCCTCCGTTCCCGTGTCGGCTTATGCCCCGGCCCGCCACACCTGGTCCGTGCCCTTCTTCCAGCAGGCACGCCCGGATGGGCGTCTTGCACCGCCGCCGGTCGAGCTCAATCCGTTCAAGCCGGTCCGTGCTGCAGCCAGGCAGGTGCAGCAGAAGCCGAAGCTGCCGCCGATCCGCTACGACACCGTGTCCGGCGCGGCCGATGTGACGCGGACCATCTGCGTGCGCCTCTGCGACGGCTTCCAGACGCCGATCGGCCATCTGCGCAGCCAGTCCGATCTCAGGGCGCATGAGGCGCTCTGCCAGGCCGCCAACCCCGGCGTGCCGGTCAAGGTCTTCAAGGTCGCGGCCGGCGCCGCGACGATCGACGACGCCGTGGCGAACGACGGCAAGACCTATCGCCAGCTGCCGATGGCCTATGCCTATGAGCGCGGCGCCGATCCAGCCTGCCGGCCTGCCATCGCAACGGCGAAGGATCGCCGCGTCTCGCTGCTGCGCGACTTCACCTTGCGTCCGGGCGACAGCATCGTGCTCGACGGACGGGTGCGGACCTTCACCGGCGGCAAATGGCCCTACAACACCGCCGATTTCCGCGATTTCCGCGGCGCGCCCGACCTGACGGCCAGCGACCGTCGCCAGATCGACGAGAAGGTCGGCGTCTCGCATCGGGAAGCGCAGGTCCGCGCCTTGCGCCGGCAGATGCGGGTGCGCGAGGCCAGCCTGCACGATGACAGCTATGCCAGCGACGCCGATACGCTCGGCCTGCGTGGCGTGCTCACCCCCCGCGATCCGATTGCGAATCCGGCGCGCGTCGTGCTGCAGACGCCATTTTCGCGCAACTGAGCGGTCTTAAGTTTATTATCCTAGGATTTCTGCCCTAGGATAATTCACCCAAAGCCTGCCGAAAGACCGATGGACGGCGCGGCGACCTTCCGGCACATTCGCTGCATCGCAGCATGGAGCCGAGCATGACGACCAAGACGCCGCGCCAGTTCTTCCGCCCGCTGGCGATCGGCGCGCCCGAGCCCTATCGCGAGCTGCCGCTGCGGCTGGAGCGGATGATCCATTTCGTGCCGCCGCACCTCGAGAAGGTCCGCGCCAAGGTTCCCGAGCTCGCCGGCCAGGTCGACATCGTGCTCGGCAACCTCGAGGATGCGATTCCGGTCGAGGCGAAGCAGGCGGCGCGCGACGGATTCATCGAGCTTGCCAAAGCGACCGATTTTGGCGCGACCGGCCTGTGGACCCGCGTCAATGCGCTGAACTCGCCCTGGTTTCTCGACGACATCGCCGCGATCATGGCTGAGATCGGCGGCAAGCTCGACGTCGTCATGGTGCCGAAGGTCGAGGGCCCCTGGGACATCCATTATGTCGACCAGCTGCTGGCGCAGTACGAGGCGCGCCATGCCCTGCCCAAGCCGATCCTGATCCACGCCATCCTGGAGACGGCCGAGGGCGTGAAGAACGTCGATGCGATCGCCACCGCCTCCCCGCGCATGCATGGCATGAGCCTGGGCCCGGCGGACCTCGCCGCCTCGCGCGCCATGAAGACGACGCGCGTCGGCGGCGGCCATCCCGAATACAAGGTCATCGCCGACCCCACGCCCGATGGCGGCCCGCGCGCCGTGGCGCAGCAGGATCTTTGGCATTACACCCTGGCGAAGATGGTCGACGCCTGCGCCTCGGCCGGCCTGAAGCCCTTCTACGGCCCGTTCGGCGACTTCTCGGACGGAGCCGCCTGCGAGGCGCAGTTCCGCAACGCCTTCCTGCTCGGCTGCGCCGGCGCCTGGACGCTGCATCCCTCGCAGATCGAGATCGCCAAGCGCGTCTTCAGCCCCGATCCGGACGAGGTTTCCTTCGCCAGACGCATCCTGGAAGCAATGCCGGACGGCTCAGGCGCGGTGATGATCGACGGCAAGATGCAGGACGACGCGACCTGGAAGCAGGCCAAGGTCATTGTCGACCTGGCGCGGCAGGTTGCGGCCCGCGATCCGGCGCTGGCGGCGCGCTACGGCTTCTGAAAGAGCGCTGCCGCGACATCGACGGATATTGACGCATTTGCGAC
Organism: Allobosea sp. CCNWLY174; assembly: GCF_037120455.1. Lineage (NCBI taxonomy): Bacteria > Pseudomonadati > Pseudomonadota > Alphaproteobacteria > Hyphomicrobiales > Alloboseaceae > Allobosea > Allobosea sp. CCNWLY174. The sequence continues at coordinate 356,724 of NZ_JBBBBQ010000001.1, forward strand.
GTAATCCTACGTCAAGCGCAGGGTTACGGCGACACCGGCTGTGACGGGCCGGCCTGGGGCTGAACGAGGGTCATGGAATCACGCACGGCGAAATTCCGCATCGGCGACGTTGTACGCCATCGCGTCTATCCGTTCCGCGGCGTGATCTTCGACGTCGATCCGGTGTTCTCGAACTCGGACGAATGGTGGCTGGCGATTCCGGAGCATCTGCGCCCGTCCAAGGACCAGCCCTTCTATCACCTCTTCGCCGAGAACGAGGAAACCGAGTACGTCGCCTATGTCTCGGAACAAAATCTCGTGATCGACGAGTCGGGCCAGCCGATCCGTCATCCGCAGGCGCGCGAATATTTCCGGCGCGACCGCAAGGGCAAGTATCGACTCGACAAGGCCGAGCTGAACTGAGTTGCCGAGTTTCCAATAGACGTGCTGCGTGCTGACGAAGGGGTGGTTTCGTGAGCACCAGCCATGCCGACATCGTCATTCTTGGCGGTGGCCATAATGGCCTCGTCTGCGCCTTCTATCTGGCCAAAGCCGGGCTGAAGGTCATCGTGCTGGAGCGGCGCGCCGTGGTCGGCGGCGCGGCGGTCACCGAGGAATTCCATCCCGGCTTCCGCAATTCCACGGCGAGCTACACGGTCAGCCTGCTCAATCCGCGCATCATCGCGGATATGGAGCTGGCACGGCACGGGCTGCGCATCGTCGAGCGGCGCATGGCGAACTTCCTGCCGCTGCCGGATGGGCGCTATCTCGCTGCCGGCGAGGGGCGCACGGAAGCGGAGGTGGCGAAATTCTCCGCCCGCGACGCGGAGCGGCTATCGACCTATGGCGCGCGGCTGGAACAGATCGCCGCGATCCTGCGCGATCTCGTGCTGCAGGCGCCGCCCAATCTCGGGGATGGCGGCTGGCTGGCGGCGCTGCCGCAGATGCTGGACGCGGCCGCGCTCGGGCGGCGCATCGCCGGGCTCGACCAGTCCGGACGGCGCGATCTCCTCGACCTCTTCACCAAATCGGCCGGCGACTGGCTCGACGGCTGGTTCGAGAGCGATCCGGTCAAGGCGCTGTTCGGCTTCGACAGCGTGGTCGGCAACTATGCCAGCCCCTATACGCCCGGCTCGGCCTATGTGCTGCTGCATCACGTCTTCGGAGAGGTCAACGGCAAGCGCGGCGCCTGGGGCCATGCGTTCGGCGGCATGGGCGCGATCACGCAGGCCATGGCGCGGGCCTGCGCCGAACAGGGCGTCGAGATCAGGCTGGAGACGCTGGTCGCTCAGGTTCTGACCGAAAAAGGCTGCGCCGTCGGTGCCGTGACCGAACAGGGCGATGTGGTGCGGGCGCGCGCCGTGGTGTCCAACCTGCATCCGCGCCTGCTGTTCGAGCGGCTCGTCGATCCGGCGATCGTTGCCGCCGACTTCGGCGAGCGCATCCGCCGCTATGCCTCGGGCTCTGGCACCTTCCGGATGAACCTGGCGTTGTCGGAACTGCCCCGCTTCACCTGCCTGCCGGAACCGGGCGACCACCTCACCGCCGGAATCATCATCGCGCCCTCGCTCGCCTATATGGACCGCGCGCATGCGCAGGCGCGGCTGTCGGGCTGGTCGAGCGAGCCGATCGTCGAGATGCTGATCCCGTCGACGCTGGACGATGGCCTCGCCCCGCCCGGTCGCCATGTCGCCAGCCTGTTCTGCCAGCATGTTGCGCCACAGCTGCCGGACGGTGGGAGCTGGGATGCGCATCGCGACGCGGTGGCCGATCTGATGATCGACACCGTGGACCGCTACGCCCCGGGGTTCCGGGCTTCCGTCATCGGCCGGCTGGCTTTGGCGCCGAGCGATCTGGAGGCGCGCTTCGGATTGGTGAGCGGCGACATCTTCCATGGCCGCCTGACGCTCGACCAGCTCTTCAGCGCCCGCCCGGTGCTCGGCCACGCCGATTATCGCATGCCGGTGCCGGGCCTCTATCTCTGCGGCTCGGGCGCCCATCCGGGCGGCGGCGTCACCGGCGCGCCGGGGCACAATGCGGCCCGCTCCGTGCTCGCCGACCTGAAGCCCCGGCGTTTCAGACTGCGGCCAGTGCAACCGTGACCGGCCTCCTCAGGAGTTGCTGCCGACGCGTTCAGCCTGAGGGAAACGGGCGCCGAAGGCCCCTTCCCGCTCGGGCGGCAATCTCACCAGCAGGCTGAGCGCGCCGTCCTCCGCATCCTCGCGCTCGAGGATCTCGCCATTGGCGTGCAGCCAGGCCAGGGACTTGCCGTCGCCCGGTTCCAGCGTGAGCCGATAGACCGGGCGCGTGCGGGCGATGCGCCGCTCGATCGCGTCGGTCAGCCTTTCCATGCCCTCGCCGGTCAAGGCGGAGACCAGCACCGGCCGCGAGGCTCCGGGCTTGAGCTCGGTCAACGCCGCCTGGCGCTCGCGCTCGTCGCCCGAGAGCAGATCGGCCTTGTTCCAGACCTCGATGACGCGCTCGCCGTCCTCCGGGTCGATGCCGAGATCGCGCAGGATGCCCTGGACATCGGCGGCCTGGGCCTGCGTGTCCTCATGCGAAACGTCGCGGACATGCAGCAGCACATCAGCCTCGATCGCATCTTCAAGCGTTGCACGGAAAGCCGCGACGAGCTGCGTCGGCAGGTCGGAGATGAAGCCGACCGTGTCGGAGAGCATGATCCTGGCGCCATGGGGCAGCTTCAGCGCCCGCGCCGTCGGGTCGAGCGTGGCGAAAAGCATGTCCTGCGCCAGAACTTCGGCCGAGGTCAGCCGGTTGAACAGCGTCGACTTGCCGGCATTGGTGTAGCCGACCAGCGCGACGACCGGATAGGGCACGCGCTTGCGGCTGGCGCGATGCAGCGAGCGCGTGCGTTTCACGCTGTCGAGCTCGCGCTCGATCTTGGTCATCCGCTCCTGGATGATGCGCCGGTCGGCCTCGATCTGGGTCTCACCGGGTCCGCCGAGGAAGCCGAAGCCGCCGCGCTGGCGCTCTAGGTGGGTCCAGGACCTGACCAGGCGGCTCTTCTGATAGTTGAGATGGGCGAGCTCGACCTGCAGCGCGCCTTCGCGCGTGCGGGCGCGCCGGCCGAAGATCTCGAGGATCAGGCCAGTGCGGTCGATCACCTTGCAGCCGAAGGCCTTTTCGAGATTGCGCTGCTGCACCGGCGACAGGGCGCAGTCCATCACGACGAGGCCGATTTCCTCGATCTTGACGCGCTCGGCCAGTTCCTCGACCTTGCCCTTGCCGAGATAGGTTGCTGGCCGCAGCGCCGTCAGGACCACGGGGATCGCCTCGACAATCTGGAGGTCGATGGCGCTAGCGAGGCCGAACGCCTCGTCCAGCCGCGCTGCATGGCTGCGCTGGTTCTCGTCGCCCGCAGCGGCCCGGCTGGCGGCATGGCGCGCCAGGTAAGGACCGATCACAAAGGCGCGAGTGTCAGCGGCCAAGGCATGCTCGGCCGCATCGATCGAGATCCCGATTGCGCTTCCGCTGCCCGTCGTCGCGCCGCCGGCCTTGCCGCCCACGGTCAGGCCTTGTCCGTGTCCTCGGGCTCGAACAACTGGACCGGATGGCCTGGCATGATGGTCGAGATCGCATGCTTGTAGACGAGCTGCGAATGCCCGTCGCGACGCAGGAGAACGCAGAAATTATCGAACCAGGTGACCACGCCCTGCAGTTTGACGCCGTTCACGAGAAAGATGGTCAGCGGAATCTTCTGTTTGCGGACGTGGTTGAGGAAGGTGTCCTGGAGATTTTGAGCCCGTTCGGCGGCCATGGGTAATCCCTGTTGTTGGGATCGCAATCGGCTTGCCCTTGCGATCCAGATCGTTCCGTTCGGCTTCGGCGCCAATCGCCGGGCCGTCGGAACACCGACGCTTCATTAGATCGTGACCCGGCGAGAACGCGCAAGGGTTGCGGAACGTCAATTTCGGCCAACCGCCTTGCGTGCGGCGCAACACGACGGTTGGATTTCAGCCCACTCCAAGCGATTTCAGCTTACGGTGCAGGGCTGAACGCTCCATGCCGATGAACTCCGCCGTGCGCGAGATGTTGCCGGAGAAACGGGCGATCTGCGCCATCAGATATTCGCGCTCGAAGATCTCGCGGGCATCGCGCAGCGGCAGGCTCATCAGCTTCTCGCCGCCCGAGCCGGAGGGCGTCGTCGGCACCATGGCGCCGACCTCGGCCGGCAGCATGTCGACGGTGATCTCCGCCGTGGGCTCGCCCTTGGTCAGGATCATCAGCCGCTCGACGTTGTTGCGCAGCTCGCGGACATTGCCCGGCCATTCATGCGATTGCAGGATCGCCATGGCGTCGCCGCCGATCCGGCGCTTGGGCAGGCCGGTCGCGACCGAGATCTGGTCCATGAAGAACTCGATCAGCTCGGGAACGTCCTCGCGCCGCTCAGACAAGGCCGGCACGCGGATCGGCACCACGCCGAGCCGGTGATACAGGTCCTCGCGCAATTGACCGTCGGCGATCAGCTTGGCGAGGTCGCGGCTGCTCGACGAGATGATCCTGACGTCGACATGAACGCGGGTCGCGCCGCCGACACGCTGGAAGTTCTGATCGACCAGGACGCGCAGGATGCGGTTCTGAGTCTCGCGCGGCATGTCGCCGATCTCGTCGATGTAGAGCGTGCCGCCATGCGCTTCCTCGAGCGCGCCGACCCGGCGCGAGCGCCCGTCGCCGCCCTCGATGCCGAACAGCTCCTCCTCCATCGTCTCGGGCGTAATCGTCGCGGCGTTGATCACCACGAAGGGGCCGGCCGAGCGGGTCGAGGCGTCGTGCAGGGTGCGCGCGGTCAGCTCCTTGCCGCAGCCCGGCTCGCCCGTGATCAGCACGCGGGCATTGGTCGGCGCGACGCGCTCCAGCGTCTGGCGCAACTGGTTGACCGCGGTCGAGCGGCCGACGATACGGCTGGCCTGGACCGAGCGCGTCTTGAGCTCGCGGACCTCGCGGCGCAGGCGCGAGGCCTCCAGCGCCCGCTCGGCGACGAGAACGAGCCGGTCGGCCTTGAACGGCTTCTCGATGAAGTCGTAGGCGCCGCTCTTAATTGCCGAGACGGCTGTCTCGATGTTGCCGTGCCCGGAGATCATCACCACCGCGAGGTCGGGATGGCTCTCCTTGATCAGCTCCAGCACCTGCAACCCGTCGAGCCGGCTGCCTTGGAGCCAGATGTCGAGGAAGACGAGATTGGGGCGCCGTGCCGCGATCGCGGCCAGCGCCTCGTCGGCGGAGCCCGCCTTGCGCGTCCGATAGCCCTCGTCCTCCAGGAGGCCGGCCACCAGTTCGCGAATATCGACCTCGTCGTCGACGACGAGAATGTCAGCACTCATGCCTTCGTCCCGTTTACTTGTCGTGCGGCGGAATTCGCCGGGTGATTGCGTGCTTCTGGCCTGTCTTCGTCGGCCGGCGGCGGTCCGGTCTCGATGAACCAGAGCCTGATCCGGGCGCCGCGGGCGCCGTCGGGGCGGTCGAGCAGTTCGATGCCGCCGCCATGATCCTCGAGGATCTTGCCGACGATGGCGAGGCCGAGCCCGGTACCGCCGTCGCGGGTCGTCATGTAGGGCTCGAGCAGCTTCTGGCGCTGGTCGGCCGGCAAGCCCTTGCCGTTGTCGAGGATGTCGATGACGATCCGCCCGTCCTGTGTCCGTTCGAAACTGATCTCGATGCGGCCCTTGCCGCGCTCCTCGGCTGGCACCGCCTGGATCGCCTCGGTCGCGTTCTTGATGACGTTGGTCAGGGCTTGCGAGATCAGGCGCCGGTCGAAATGGGCCAGGACCGGCGCCTCCGGCAGGTTGTCGGTGATGTCGATCTCGGGATTGCCGACCCGCATCAGGAAGGTGACCTGCCTTGCCGTCTCGATGATGTCGTCCCGTGCCGGCGAGGGTTTGGGCATGCGGGCGAAGGATGAGAACTCGTCGACCATGCGGCGAATGTCCTCGACCTGGCGCACGATCGTCGCCGTGCACTGGTCGAAGATCTCCTTGTCGTCGACGATGACGCGGCCGAACTTGCGCCGGATCCGCTCGGCCGAGAGCTGGATCGGCGTCAGCGGGTTCTTGATCTCATGGGCGATGCGGCGGGCGACGTCGGCCCAGGCGGCTGTGCGCTGCGCCGAGACGAGATCGGTAATGTCGTCGAGCGTCACGACCAGCCCGGCACCAGCCCCCTCGCCTTCGCGCGTCGCGCGGATGTTGAGCATGCGCTCGCGGCCGCCACGGGTGATCGCTGCCTGGCTGGAGCTCAGGCGCTGGCGATTGCTCAGTGCCTCGGAGACGAAGCCGGCGATCTCGGGAACGACGCGCGCGACGGGTTCGCCGAGCAGCCGGCCGCCGGAGCCGAGCAAGGTCTCGGCCGAGCGGTTGCTGAGGGTGATGTGCCCGTCCTCGTCGATGCCGAGCACGCCCGAAGAGACGCCGGAGAGCACCGTCTCGGTGAAGCGCCTGCGTCGGTCGATCACTTCGCTTGCCGTGACCAGCCCATCGCGCTGGCGGCGCAGTTCGGCGGTCATCTTGTTGAAGGTTTCGCCGAGATGGGCGAGATCCCCCTCCGCTCGTCGTATCGGCACCTGGACGTAGAAATTGCCGCTGGAGACCTGGTCGGTCGCGTGGATCATCCGCCGAATCGGGGCGACCAGACCGTTGGCGAAGTTGAGGCCGAGCCAGATCGCCGAGAGCAGCAGGATCACCGAGATCAACGCATACATCGAGGCAAAAGCGATCTGCACGCCCTTTCGGCGCGCATCAATGCCGAGATATTCGACCGCGGCACCACGGGCGACGGCCGGGAACTCGACTGCAAGCGGATCGACCTCGCGGGCGACATAGAGGAAGGCGCCGTCATAGGTCGGCAGCTTCATCAGCGCACCGAAGACCCGCCCCTCCGACGGTAATACGCAGATCGGCTCCGGCGAGCTCTGCGCATCTTCGAATGCGTCGGCATTCGGTTTGTGAGGGTCGCGCAGCACGTCGATATTGGCGCGGACGACGACGGTGTCCGGCGGCTTCATGATCCAGACCACCGGCAGGCCGAGCGCCGTGGCCCGCGCCGTCAGAAAGGTCTCGAACCAGCGTCGATCAGCGTCGTAGGCGGTTTTCGCCCGCCCGAGATCGTCGGCGAGCAACCTGATCTCGCGGCCGAGCGAACGGCATTGGCCGGTCGTGTAGGCGTCGGCGACCTCGACGGATTTGAAGATCACGTCGCGCATCCGGTCGGAGAACCAGGGCTCGAGACCGCGCTCCAGCGTCGCCGTCGCGATGATCGCGACGAGAATCGCCGGCAGGGCGGCGACGATGCTGAACAGGCTGACGATCCGCACATGCAGGCCGGCGGCGGCCACGCCCTTGCGCCTGGCGCGGATCAGAACCGCCGCCTCGAAGGCGACGATGATCAGCAGGAGCAGGATCAGCAGGCCGTTGATGATGAAGACGCCGACCACGACCTCGTGGACGGGTGCGACCGGCGTCGCGCCGGAGAGAACGAGGAAGGTGGTGAGCGCCGAGACCAGCGCGAACCCGACGACGAGCGCGCCGAGCCAGCCCGAGACCCGGCGTGGCGGGTCGTCGGTCCGGGGCGTCATGCGCATGTCGCCGGTCGAAGTGGTCAAGACGGAATCGGAGCTCCATTGCAGCGGCGGTCCGTCATCGGAACTACCGCACAGCGCACTGATGCGCCGCCGCAACGGTGTTGTCAAAATATGACAGATGCAAGGCAGCCACAGTTGCTGCGAGAGCCGGCTCCGATCAGGTCGATTCAACCTGATCCGTATATCCGGCTCTCAACTTAAGGCGACGCCGCTTTATCGATCAGCTAGCGGAGCAAGCTGATCGGAGCGGGCTCTAGCGCGGCGAGCGTACCACCTGCATGTCGAGCTCGCGGATCTTCTTGCGGAGAGTGTTGCGATTGAGTCCTAGCAGCTCCGCGGCGCGAATCTGGTTGCCCCTCGTTGCCGCCAGGGCGGCGGCGATCAGGGGCGGCTCGATCTCACGCAGGATGCGGTGATAGAGGCCGGGCGGCGGGATCTGGTCGCCGAAACCGCCGAAATACTGGCCGAGATGGCGCTCCACCGAACCGGACAGGGTTTCTGCACGCTCCGGGGCGCTGCTGCTGCTCCCGGCTTGCATCGGAGCACCGGTCGCCGGCTGCAACTCGGCTTCGACGATCGGCGCCGTGATCGTCTCCTGCGGATAGAGCGCGGCCAGACGCCGCACCAGATTCTCCAGCTCGCGGACATTGCCGGGCCAGCGATAGCGCCGCAGCACGTCCATCGCTTCCGAATCGATCTGCTTGCGGGGCAGTCCCTCCTTCTCGACCATCGCGAAGAAATGGCGGACGAGATCCGGAATGTCCTCGACGCGCTCGCGCAGCGGCGGCAGGCGGATCGGCACGACATTGAGGCGGAAGAACAAGTCCTCCCGGAACAGTCCGTGAGCGATCGAGATGCGCAGGTCCTTGTTGGTCGCGGCGACAATGCGGACGTTGGTCTTGATCGGGGTGCGGCCGCCGACGGTGGTGTATTCGCCTTGCTGAAGCACGCGCAGCAGGCGCGTCTGCGCCTCCATCGGCATGTCGCCGATCTCGTCGAGGAAGAGCGTGCCGCCCTCGGCCTGCTCGAAGCGGCCGGAGGAACGGGTCAAAGCGCCGGTGAAGGCGCCCTTCTCGTGGCCGAACAGCTCCGATTCGATCAGGTCCTTCGGGATCGCCGCCATGTTTATCGCGACGAAGGGGCCATTGCGACGCTTGCCGTAGTCGTGCAGGGCGCGGGCGACCAGCTCCTTGCCGGTGCCCGATTCACCGTTGATCATCACGGTGAGATCGATCGGCATCAGCCGCGCCAACGCGCGGTAGACGTCCTGCATCGCCGGCGAGCGGCCGACCAGCGGGATGTCCTCGGGCTCGGCGGCATGGTTGCGCGGCGCATCGCCGCGAGGCCGCGACAGGGCCCGCCCGACGATGGCGACGAGCTCCTTCAGGTCGAAGGGCTTGGGCAGGTATTCGTAGGCGCCGCGCTCGGAAGCCTTGATCGCGGTCATGAAGGTGTTCTGCGCGCTCATCACGATGATCGGCAGCTCGGGCCGAACCCGCTTGATGCGCGGCAGAAGGTCGAAGGCGTTGCCGTCCGGCATCACCACGTCGGTGATGATGAGATCGCCGAGGCCCTGCGCCGCCCAGGTCCAGAGCGTCGCCGCCTGGCCGGTGGTGCGGACTTCGTAGCCGGCGCGGGCGAGCGCCTGGTTGAGGACGGTGCGGATCGCGGCGTCGTCGTCGGCGATGAGAATGTTACCCGTCGGCATGCGCTTTTCCGTGTCCTACTCGTCTTTTCACCCGGCCTGAGACGGTTTGGCCTCGTGCAGGGGCAACCGAATGCGGAATGTCGTGCGTCGCGGCACGGATTCGCATTCGACGATTCCGCCGTGATCGCCGATCACCTTGGCGACGAGTGCAAGTCCAAGGCCACTTCCCTGCGCCTTGGTGGTAACGAAGGGATCGAACAGGAGCTGGTGCAGTTCGGGCGGCACGCCAGGCCCATTGTCGCGCACACCGATCTCGAGCGGCAGAGCGAGCCGGGCACCGGAGCCCGGCGCCTGCATGCGGATGCCCGGGCGATAGGCTGTGGTCAGCGTGATCTCGCCGTCGATAGCGTCCTGGCCGATCGCCTCGGCCGCGTTCTTAACCAGGTTGAGCAGCACCTGGACGAGTTGGTCGCGATTGCCGGCGACCGGAGGGAGCGACGGATCGTAGGCCTCGCTGAAGCGGATGTGGCGGGCAAAGCCAGACTGCGCCAACCGCTTCACATGGTCGAGCACGTCATGGACGTTGACCGGCCCGCGCTCGCTCGGGCGCTCGTCGCCGAACAATTCGACGCGCTCGACCAGCTTCACGATCCGATCGGCCTCATCGCAGATCAACTGCGTCAGCAGGCGATCCTCGTCGCCGACCGAAGCCTCGAGCAACTGCGCCGCACCACGGATGCCGGAGAGCGGGTTCTTGATCTCATGCGCAAGCATGGCGCCGAGCGCCGTGATTGAGCGGGCTGCCCCTCTATGCGTCAATTGCCTGTCCATTTTTTCGGCAATTGTTCGTTCTTGCAGCAGAAGCACCACGGCATCGGGCTGGCTGGGCAGCAATGAGGCAAAGACGTCGACGATCCGGTCAAGGCCGAGCCGCGGCGAAGCGAGCTCGAGCCGATACTCGCTGACGCTGGCGCCGCGGCGCTGCACCTCTTCGACCAGTCCCAGGACCGGGGAGCCGAAGGCGACGAGGTCATCGAGGCGCTGGCGCTTCAGGACAAGCGCGCTGGCCTGGAAAAAGTCTTCGGCAGCGGTGTTGGCGTAGAGAATGCCATGCCGCTCCCCGATCACCAGCACGGGCATGGGCAGGACGTTCAGGGCCTGGATTTCGAGCAGGTCGGACAATGGATCGTGCCGCCCCTCCACACCGTCGTTGAACATCGCCATCGTCATATGCGGACTTTCGTGATCAGGCGGCGGCGCCGAGGCGGTCGCTTGAGAACAATTGCCCGAGCGCAGCGATCGCCCGCGCGGGTTCAGTGGTGGTGAGCAACTCGCGGCGGGCGCCCTCGTCGGGCTCCAGCCCGCTGGCGAGCGCTTCGTCGGCATAGGCGGCAAGATGCTTGCGCGCATGACGGACGCCGGATTCGCGTCCCATCAGCGACAGCAGGTCCTCATAATGCTCGCGGGCGATGTCGTGCTTGGCGGCGAGCGAAATCTCCAGCGGGACGCGGCCGGAGAGTTCGGCGCCGATCGCGCCGGGCAGCCAGGGGCGGCCCATCGCGGCGCGGCCGACCATGACATAGTCGGCGCCAGATCGTTCCAGGCAGCACCGCGCCTGCGACAGCGTCGCGATGTCGCCATTGGCGACGAGCGGAAACGTGCCTGCGGCGCGCACCGGGCGGATCGCGGCCCAATCGGCCTGCCCTTTGTAGAACTGCTGGCGCGTGCGGCCATGAACGGTGATCGCAGCTGCGCCGGCAACGACAGCCCGGCGCGCCAGCTCCGGCGCGTTGCGGCTGGCATCGTCCCAGCCGAGCCGCATCTTGACCGTGACCGGCACCTTCACCGCCGCGACGACGGCCTCGACCAGGCCGACGGCATGGTCGAGATCACGCATCAGCGCCGAGCCGGCCCAGCCGCCGACGACGCGCTTGGCCGGGCAGCCCATATTGATGTCGACGATATCCGCGCCCGAGGCCTCGGCGACCTGCGCGGCTTCGGCGAGCCAGCGCGCCTCGCAACCGGCTAGCTGAACGACATGCGGCGTGACGCCGGCGCCCTCGGCCCGCAGCCTCGCCTCTTCGCTGCCGCGGACGAGCTCGTCCGATGCGACCATCTCGGACACTACGAGCCCGGCGCCGAAGCGCGCGGCGATCCGGCGCATGGCCAGATCGGTCACGCCCGACATCGGCGCGAGGAAGGCGCGCGAGACCGGCAGCAGCCCGCCGATCGACACTTTGCGCTCGCCCGAATTTGAGGCAGTTTCCATTCTGCCGATTTATTGGACAAATGGTGCGGCGCGCAAGAGAATTTCACGCGATGTTGCAATGCAATATCGACATGCGTGGAAATTGATCCTCATCTCGCCTCTTGCTTCAGCGTGCTGATGGCTTGGCGCGAGCCCCTTGCCGTCCTATCAGCGAAGCCCCGTGATCCGGACCCAAGAGGATCGATGACACCGGCCGTCGCAGCCCTGATCGTTGCCGCCGGGCGCGGCCTGCGCGCCGGAGCTGGTTCTCCCAAGCAGTACCGGCAGCTGGGTGGCGTGCCGGTCCTGTGCCGTACGCTCGCGCCCTTCCTGGCGGAAAGCCGCCTCGGCACGGTGCTGGTGGTGACCGGGGCCGGTGACAACGACCGCTATGACGACGCGATCAGCCGGCTTCCGCAGAGCGCCCGCACTCGGCTGCTCGCGCCGATCGAAGGTGGCGAGACCCGCCAGGATTCGGTTCGCGCGGGGCTGGAGGCGCTCGCGGCGTCGGGATTCACCGGCACCATTCTCGTGCACGATGCGGCGCGGCCTTGCGTGTCACCAGCGCTGATCGAGCGGGCCTTGGCGGCCGGTGCCGAGAGTGTCGCCGCCATTCCGGCACTCGCGGTCACCGACACCGTCAAGCGCGTCGATGCCACCGGCCAGATCGAAGAGACCCTGCCGCGCGAGCAGCTCGTGTCGGTGCAGACACCGCAAGCCTTCGCGTTCCAGCCGCTGCTGGCCGCGCACCGGGCCGCCCATGCCGCTGGAGCCGCTGGCTTCACTGACGATTCCGCCATCATGGAATGGGCCGGCCACCGGGTAGCGACCTTCGCCGGAGATTCGATGAACCTGAAGCTGACTTATCCCGGCGATTTCGAACTGGCCGAGCAGCGCCTCGCCCGCCCGCTCGTCACCCGCATCGGCACCGGCTATGACGTCCACGCCTTCACCGAGGGCGACCATGTCTGGCTCGGCGGCATCCGCATCCCGCACAGCCGCGGTGTCACTGCCCATTCCGACGGCGACGTCGCCCTGCATGCGCTTACCGATGCCGTGCTGGGCGCCTTGGCCGATGGCGACATCGGCAGCCATTTCCCGCCGAGCGATCCGCAATGGCGGGGCGCCTCCTCTGATCGCTTCCTCGCCTTCGCTGCAAACCGTGTCCGGCAGCGCGGCGGGCGGATCGATCATCTCGACCTGACCATCGTCTGCGAGGGACCGAAGGTCGGCCCGCAGCGCGATGCCATCCGCGCCCGCATCGCCGAGATCGCGGGCCTGCGCCTCGACCAGGTCGGTACCAAGGCGACGACCTCGGAGCGTCTCGGTTTCACCGGGCGCGGCGAGGGCCTCGCCGCGCTCGCCACCGCCACCATCCGCCTGCCGGAACCGGAGTGAGGCCATGTTCGATCTCGATATCCGTTCGCTTGCCGCCGAACTGCTGAACATCTCGCGGGAGCGCGGCATCACCGTCGCGACGGTCGAATCCTGCACGGGCGGGCTGGTTGCAGGCGCCCTGACGGCGATCTCCGGCTCGTCCAGCATGGTGCTCGGCGGCCTCGTAACCTATTCCAACGAAGCGAAGACGGTTCTGGCTGATGTCCCGGCCGAATTGATCCGCCAGCATGGCGCGGTCAGCGAGCCGGTCGCGCGCGCCATGGCGGAGGGTGGCCGCGAGCGGCTGTCATCGCGGCTTGCCGTCTCCGTCACGGGTATCGCCGGTCCTGACGGCGGCAGCGAAGCGAAGCCGGTCGGGCTTGTGCACTTCGCCTGCGCCAACGGGGCACGGACGCTGCATCGCGAGAAGCGCTTCGGCGCGACGGGACGCGACGAGATCAGGCGCCTCAGCGTGCTGGAGGCGCTCGACCTGCTGCGCGAGGCCGCGCTGACGATCGAATAGGCTGCGGTGCCTATTTCGGCGAAAGCTGCCGCCAGATCGCGCCGACGATGTCGGCATAGTCGTCGCTCCAGGGACGGGTCGTCCCCGGTCCGACCTGCTGCTTCCACCCCTTCACGACCGGACCCGGATCGACGCCCGGCCGCGTGACCACTGCGACGCTCGGAGCGGTTTTCAGGGCTTGCAGATCGGCTTCGGTCCGAACCGGGCTGTTGATCCAGGTCGTCAGCCCCTGCCCTGCCGCCGTCGCCCTGACCACGGATTGAAGCTCCATGTTCCGGTTGGAGATGTGCAGGAGCACGGCTCCATCCGGCTTGAGCTTGCGCATATAGAGCGCCAGGGCCTCGCTGGTGAGCAGATGGACCGGGATCGCGTCGGACGAGAACGCATCGACGACGATCAGGTCGAGCGAGCCGTTGCTGGCGTCGCCGAGCGTCAGCCGCGCATCGCCGATGACGAAGGTCGGCTTGGGTGCACAGACGCTGAAGAAGCTGAAGCGGGCCGGATCGGTCGCGATCCCGATCACCGCCGGGTCGATCTCGTAGAAGCGCCAATCCTCGCCGGTGCGGGCCTGGCAGGCGAGCGAGCCCGTCCCGACGCCGATCGCGGCGACGGCTCCAAGGGTGCCTCCCCTCGCCTGGCGAACGGAGTCGATGCCATCGGCAATGCCACCGCCGGTGAAGTAATAGGTCAACGGCTCCGGGCGCCCGGACACCGGCGTACCGTCATCCTGACGCAGGCGTTGCGCACCATGGATCGTGCTGCCGTGACTGAGTACGCGGAAGCGGCCCGCCTGCATCTCGCTGATCCGGTGCACGCCGAAGAAGGAGCGAACCATGTCCGTCCGGGTGGTTTCACGGACGATGAGCGCCGTCATTGCGACAACGGCCAGGCAAGCAAGCGCGGCACCTTGCCGCCGCGACGGCCGGACGGAGGTGAAACCCGGGCGGCAGAGCATGCCTGCCACGACCAGAAGCGGATACTCGGCCACGGAATTGAACAGCAATGGCGCCAGCAAGGCGGCGAACACGCCGCCCAGCACACCGCCGAACGACATCCAGAGGTAGAAGCTCGTCAGCTCCGCCGCTGACGGCCGCAGCCGCGCCAGCTCGCCATGCGCGACCATCGCCGTGACGGACAGAATGGAGAGATGGAGGACGAGTTCGCTGCCCCAGCCCAGGCGCAGGTTGAACACCATCGAGGCCATGTAGCAGAGGACGAGCAGCAGCTGCACGTTCAGCATCCAGCCATGGCGCAGCAGCGGCTTGCGCTGGAAGACGATGACGAAGGTCAGCAGGAAGAGTGCGAGCGGGGCGACCCAAAGCAGCGGGCCGGCCGCAACATCGGTCGAAATATGCGCCGTTACGGCGACCAGCAGGCCAGACGGCACGAAGGCAAGGAAGAGCCAATGCAACTTGCGGCCGGCAGGGATCGGCTCGGCCATCAGCGGGGCGGTATCGCGCGTGCCCGCCGCCGATCCGACGCACAATCCGGCGCAAGCCGTGATGCCGGCGAGCAGCAGACCGAAACCCCAGGCCCAGGCCGAAGCCTGTGTCGCCAGTCTGAGGGCGGGTTCGACCGCGAACGGATAGGCGAGCAAAGCGAGGAAGCTGCCGATGTTGGAGGCAGCATAGAGGAAGTAGGGATCGCGGGCATGGGCATGGCCCGTCCGGGCGAACCAGGCCTGCAGCAACGGGCCGTTTGCGGAGACAGCAAAGAAGGGCAACCCGACCGAGGCGGCGAAGAGCAGCAGGAGCCAGGAGAATTCGCCTTGTTGCGGCGGGCGTTCGAAGCCGGCGGCGATGCCGATGGGTAGTGAGGTCGCTACGACCACGATCATCAGGGCGATGTGGATCAGCGCGGCGCGCCGCACGCTGAAGCGGCTGACAAGCCAGTGCGCATAGGCGTAGCCCGCGAGCAGAATCGCCTGGAAGAAGACCATCGCCGTCGACCAGACTGCCGGTGAGCCGCCGAGCTTCGGCAGCACCATCTTGGCGAACATCGGCTGGATGCCGAAGAGCAGGAAGGCGGAGAGAAAGATCGTGCCGGCGAAGACCGGCAGTACCGCGCTCATCCCGCGCGCACTGGCGCCGGCAGGCGTCTGCATCACTGGAGTGTCCATGCCTTCCCCCTGCCGGAACGAGGGAAACAATGGCGCAGGCCGCTTAAGACTAGGTGAGCGCCGCCGGGCTGCTGCCATAGATCGCGTCGGCACGCTTCTCGAACGCCTCGGCGAATTTGCGGAAGGCCTTGTCGAACATCGCGCCCATCAGCAGGCCGAGCATGCGGCTGGCGAATTCGTAGGAGATGAAGAAGCCGATCTCGCTGCCCGTATCGAGCGGCTTGAAGCTCCAGCGGTTCTCCAGATAGCGGAACGGCCCGTCGACATATTCGACCACGATCTTGAGATTGCCGGGGTCGAGCGTGACGCGACTGGTGAAGGTCTCGCGGATCGCCTTGTAGCCAACCGTCATGTCGGCGAGCAGCACCTCCCCGCCGCCCTCGCGGGGCGTGCGCCTGCGCACCGTCAGCCCCTCGCAAAGCGGCAGGAACTGCGGGTACTTCTCGACATCCGCCACAAGCGCGAACATCTCTCCGGGCGAATGCTTCACCCGGCGGGTGCTGTTGAACATCGGCATGTGACTTGGGCCGATCAGCTGCCGAGCTTGGCCGCGCGTGCAGCCCGCAGCTTGGCGAAGTCCTCGCCGGCATGATGCGAGGAGCGCGTCAAAGGCGTCGAGGAGACCATCAGGAAGCCCTTCACATAGGCGATGGTCTCGAAGCTCTTGAACTCGTCCGGCGTGACGAAGCGGATGACGGCATGATGCTTTCGCGACGGAGCGAGGTACTGGCCAATGGTGATGAAATCGACCTCGGCCGAGCGCAGATCGTCCATCAGCTGCAGGACCTCGTTCCGCTCCTCGCCGAGGCCGACCATGATGCCGGACTTGGTGAAGATGGTCGGGTCCAGCTCTTTCACCTGCTGCAGCAGGCGCAGCGAATGGAAATAGCGGGCACCGGGGCGCACTTTGAGGTACTTGCCGGGCACCGTCTCGAGATTGTGGTTGAAGACGTCGGGCTTGGCCGCGACGACGATCTCGAGCGCGCCGGGCTTGCGCAGGAAGTCCGGCGTCAGGATCTCGATCGTCGTGCCGGGCGAAGCTTCGCGGATGGCGCGGATGACGCGGGCGAAATGCTCGGCGCCGCCATCCTGGAGATCGTCGCGGTCGACCGAGGTGATCACGACATGGTCCAGGCCGAGCTTGGCGACGGCGTCGGCGACCTTGCGCGGCTCGTCATGATCGAGTGCCTCGGGCACGCCGGTCTTGACGTTGCAGAAGGCACAGGCGCGCGTGCATGTGTCGCCCATGATCATGAAGGTGGCGTGCTTCTTCTCCCAACACTCACCGATATTGGGGCAGCCCGCCTCCTCGCAGACCGTGACGAGCTTTTCGGCCTTCACAATCTTCTGGGTTTCGGCCCATTTCGGCGAGCCGGGGGCCTTCACGCGAATCCAGTCCGGCTTGCGCAGGATCGGATTCTCCGGCCGCTTCTGCTTTTCCGGATGGCGCAGCTCCGGCTTCACCTCGGATTTCGGGTTGCCGGCATTGGGGCGCGGATCGCGGTTGAGGAGGTCGAGCACGACGGCCATGGACGGGTCCGTTACTGGCGCCGCGCAGCAGGGCGCGGCCACTCCCGTCTAGCTAATGCCGAAGTGCCTCGCGAGCAACCCGCGCGCCATGGGACTCAGTTGCGCACCGCGCGCCAGACCACGATCAGCAGGCAGGCGCCGGCGATCGCAGCGACGAGCGTGCGCCAGAAGCCGAAGATCGGGATCTCCAGCAGTTCGGCAATACGGCTACCGACGAAGGAGCCGGCGACGCCGACAATCATGTTGGTGAAGAGGCCGTGATCCGACGAGGTGACGCGCTCGGCGATCCAGCCGGCGATGACGCCGATCAGCAGCGTCATGAAGAAGCCATAGCCCGGCGTGCCGAGCGCGGCATAGATCTGGTCGTTCATGGCAATCCCCCTGCCCTCAAGTCCGGCCAGCCGGCCGCAGTCTGCAACGCGCCACCCGCGCGCTGGTTCCGTCAGGCAATGAAGCGGGCCAGCAGCACCACCAGGATGGCGCCGATCACCGCCATCGCCATTGAATCGAGGAAGCGGTAGCCGGTGCTCGCGCGCCAGCCGGTGACGCGGACGATGCCCTGCCCGACCAGCATGCCGAGCAGGCCGACCACGGCATGGCGCAGGAAGCCGCCACCGCCGACGACCAGGCTGGCGATGAAGCCCGCGCCGGTACCGAACGCCACTGGAGGCAGAAGCCGGCGCCAGTAGAGCGCGAGCTTCGTGCCGGGCGGAAGGATCTCGATCTTGTCGTCCGGAACGATCCGATCGGGTTTGGCGGATTTGCGGGCGCGCGTCATCGGCCGGATATGGCCTCGGCCGCGCGCGAATTCCAGCGCCGGGAGATCAGGCGATCAACCGGGCCAAAAAGACCACCACGATCGCGCCGATCGTCGCGGTGACGATCTGCGAGACCAGCGGATTGCCGATGCCGAGGCTGATGCCGAGGAACTGCAGCAGGAAGCTGCCGACGAAGGCGCCGATCAAGCCGGTGATGATGTAACGGATCAGGCCGCCGCCGCCCATGACGATGCTGGCGAGCCAGCCGGCGACGGCGCCGATGGCGAGAGCGACGAGAACGGCACGAAGGTCCATGGCGATCCTCCTGATCAGGCCTCATATCATCGCCGGACCGATGTGAAGCGGATGTGAACGCTGTGCGGCGCGCCGCATGATCAAGTCGTCCCGGGCGCAGCGAAGCGTAGACCCGGGACCCATGCCTGAACTGTTCCGGAATGGATCCCGGATCGGCGCGGCTTCGCCGCTTGTCCGGGATGACCCGCGTTCCTCCATGAACGGAGCGGAAGGATTCTGGACGCTGTCCCTCCTCAGGCGTTCAGCACCTTGCCGTAGGCATCGAGCACCGCCTCCTTCATCGTCTCCGACAGGGTCGGATGCGGGAAGATGGTGTGCATCAGCTCTTCCTCGGTGGTCTCGAGGTTCATCGCGACGACAAAGCCCTGGATCAGCTCGGTGACCTCCGCGCCGACCATGTGGGCGCCGAGCAGCTTGCCGGTCTTGGCGTCGAAGATCGTCTTGACCATGCCGCTGTCCTCGCCCAGCGCCACAGCCTTGCCGTTGGCGACGAAGTTGAAGCGGCCGACCTTGAGCTGGTGCCCGGCGTCCTTGGCCTTGGCCTCGGTCAGGCCGACGCTGGCGATCTGCGGGTGGCAATAGGTGCAGCCCGGGATCATCGCCTTGTCCATCGGGTGCGGGTGCAGGCCCTTGATCGCCTCGACGCAGATCACCGCCTCGTGCTCGGCCTTGTGCGCCAGCATCGGCGGGCCGGCGACGTCGCCGATCGCGTAGATGCCCTTCACATTGGTGCGGCAGAGGCCGTCGATCGCGATCACGCCGCGATCGAGCTTCACGCCGAGCGCTTCGAGGCCGAGGTTCTCGACATTGGCGACGACGCCGACGGCCGAGATCATCCGCTCGGCGGTGATCGTCTGCTTGTTGCCCTTGTCGTCCTCGACATGGGCGGTAACCGAGTTCGCCCCCTTCTCCACCTTGGTGACTTTGGTCGAAGTCAGGATCTTCATGCCCTGTTTCTCGAAAGCCTTGCGGGCGAAGGCACCGATCTCGGCATCCTCGACGGGGACGACCTGCGGCATCACCTCGACGACCGTCACCTCGGCGCCGAGCGTGCGATAGAACGAAGCGAACTCGATGCCGATCGCGCCGGAGCCCATCACCACCAGCGATTTCGGCATGGTCGGCGGCACCAGCGCCTCGAAATAGGTCCAGATCAGCTTGCCGTCCGGCTCCAGCCCCGGCAGGGCGCGCGGACGGGCGCCGGTCGCGACGATGATATGGTCGGCGGTATAGGTGCCCTCGCCCTTGGCGCCCTTCGGGATCGGCCCCTGCGGCTGCATCGCCGGCTTCTTGGTCGGCGCGACCACGATGGTGTTGGCCTTGGTGAGCTTGGCCTCGCCCCAGATCACGTCGACCTTGTTCTTCTTCATCAAGAACTGGACGCCGTTATTCATCCTGACCGCGATGCCGCGCGAGCGCTTCACCACCGCCTCCAGATCGGCCTTGAACGAGCCTTCCAGGGTCAGCCCGTAATCCTTGGCGTGCTGGCCGTAGTGCAGGATCTCGGCCGAGCGCAGCAGCGCCTTGGTCGGGATGCAGCCCCAGTTCGAGCAGATGCCGGCAAGGTGCTCGCGCTCGACGATCGCCGTCTTGAAGCCGAGCTGCGCCGCGCGGATCGCCGCGACATAGCCGCCGGGGCCGGAGCCGATGATGATGATGTCGTAGTCAGCCATGGCTAGCGCTCCTCCCCTCCCCCTTGTGGGGAGGGGCTGGGGGTGGGGGTGGTATGACCGGGTTCGGGGCTATTCGTCAGGGCGGCAAAGATCGTGTCGACCACCATATCGGCGTCGATCATCACTTGGCGGTTAGTGAAGCGCAGGACGCGGAATCCTTGGGTTTCAAGCCAGGCGGAACGCTTTGCGTCATAGCGAACCGCCGTATCAGATCCGTGCTGGTCGCCGTCCACCTCGATAATGAGACGGGCGCTGAAGCAGACGAAATCGACAACATAATATCCAAGCGCGGCCTGCCGGCGAAAATGCCGGCCTTCTTGCGGCAAGCGCTTGCGAAGAAGCATCCAGAGGCGCTTCTCGGGTTCTGTTTGGCTACGCCGTAGCGTCGCAGCGTTTCGCTTAGCTGCCTCGCCAGCGACGCGATCCTTGGCTTGCACCCACGGCATAATGCACCCCACCACGGACCAGCGCTGCAGGACGACCCCCACCCCTGCCCCTCCCCCCAGGGGGGAGGGGTTAGCGCATGCGCAAACAACCTGTCGCGCCATCATCCCACGCGCCCAGTAATCCGCAGCGCCGGCCCGCGCGCCGGCAATGGCAGGCCGAGCAGGCCGTCGACCACGGGGGCAAGCGCCAGCCCGATCGCGCGGGTGTTCTCGGCGTCGAGATGGATGCCGTCCGCGCCGGTCACCGTCGCGACCGCAGCCGCGTCGAAGAAGCTGACGCCGATCTCGTCGGCGATGCGGCGATAATAGGTCGCCAGCAGCGCCATCTTCTCGGGCGCCCCCTCCATGAAGAAATTGGCCTCATGCTCGGGGTCATCCGGCATGCGCACCACCGGCGGCGCGACGATCAGCACCTCCGGTACCGGCATGCCGGGCTCGACGGGTGGGCGCTGCGCCACCTGCGCCAGCATCCGCATCGAGCGGGCGACGTCGTAGGGCGCCAGCGAATGCTGGCGCTGGCAGTCATTGGTGCCGAGCATCAGGATGACGAGATCGAGCGGCGCATGGCACTCGATGAAGAGTGGCAGGAGCGAGATGCCGGAGCGATAGGGGCGTAAGGGGTCTTCGAGCGCGATCCGCCGGCCGTTGAGCCCCTCCTCGATCACCGTGGCATAGCCGCCGAGCGCCTTCTCGAGCACCCGCGGCCAGCGCACATCGTCGCCATGCCGCTCCGGCCGGTTTGCGATCCGGCCCCAGGTCAGGGAATCGCCGAAAGCGAGGATGCGGGCCTGGCGGGTCATCGCCGCCTCACACCAGCATCGCCATCGGCTTCTCGATATAGCCCTTGAAGGCCTGGAGCAGCTCGGCGCCGAGCGCGCCGTCCACGGCGCGGTGGTCGGTCGAGAGCGTCACCGACATCACCGTCGCGACGGCCGGCTGGCCGCCCTTGACGATGACCCGCTGCTCGCCGGCGCCGACCGCCAGGATCGTCGCATGCGGCGGGTTCACCACCGCGGCGAAGTCCTTGACGCCGAACATGCCGAGGTTCGAGACCGCCGTGGTGCCGCCCTGATACTCCTCGGGCTTCAGCTTGCGCGCTTTCGCCCGTGCCGCCATGTCCTTCATCTCGTTGGAGATCTGGGAGAGCGTCTTGTGGCAGGCGTCGCGGATGATCGGAGTGATCAGCCCGCCCGGGATCGAGACGGCGACGCCGACATCGGCATGCTTGTGCTTGAGCATGGCACCATCGGTCCAGGAGACGTTGGCGTCCGGCACGGCCTTGAGCGCCAGCGCCAGCGCCTTGATCACCATGTCGTTGACCGAGAGCTTGTAGGCCGGCTTGCCGTCCTTCTCCGGCGCGGCGGCATTGAGCTCGGCCCGCAGCTTCAGCAGCGCGTCGAGCTCGCAATCCAGCGTGACGTAGAAGTGCGGGATGGTCTGTTTGGCCTCGGTCAGGCGGCGCGCGATCGTCTTGCGCATGCCGTCATGCGGGATCTCCTCATAGGAGCCCGGCGCGAACAGCTTCTTGGTCTGCTCGTCCGAGGGGCCGGTCGCGAGCGGCGCGGCGGCGGGCTTTGGCGCGGCAGGAGCGCCTGCCGGGGCAGCAGCCGGCGCGGTCTTGGCCGTCCCGCCCTGCTTGGCTGCCTCGATGTCCTTCTCGACGATACGGCCATGCGGGCCCGAGCCCTGGACCTTGCCAAGGTCGATGCCGGCCTCCTTGGCGAGGCGGCGTGCCAGCGGCGAGGCGAAGGGCCGATCACCCGAGACCGATTTGCCACCGGTGTTCAAGCCGGATTCCGCGGTGACCTGCGGTGTCGATTCGTGCTTGGCTTCCGCTTTCGGTGCAGCCGCCTCGGCCTTTGCCGGCTCCAGCTTGGGAGCTTCGGCTTTCGGAGCATCGGCCTTGGCGGGCGCCGAGACGCTCTTGGCATCCTCGCCTTCGCCGGCGATCACGCCGATCACCTCGTTGACGGCGACGTCGGCGGTGCCTTCGGGCACCACGATCTTGGCGAGGACGCCCTCGTCGACCGCCTCGACCTCCATCGTCGCCTTGTCGGTCTCGATCTCGGCGATGATGTCGCCGGACTTGATGGCGTCACCTTCCTTCTTCAGCCACTTGGCGAGATTGCCCTTCTCCATCGTCGGAGAGAGCGCGGGCATCAGGATGTTCACGGGCATGGCTGGAGGCTCGCTTTTTCCAATGCGATGAACAGCATGCGGCGGATGACGCCCATGCCGAAACTGACGGAGACAAGAACGAAGGCGATATAGTCGAGATGCTCCAGCGCCGTGCCGGCCAGCGTCTTGCCGGCCATGAGTTCGGGCGCGAAAGCCTGGACGCTTTCCGGAATCAGCGTCAGCACGCCGGCGGCGGCGAGCACGAAGGCGAATATGTCGACACGGTGCAGATAGAGCCGCGTCGTAGCGAGGTCTCTCGGTGTCAGCGGGCGCGGCGCCAGCCGTTTGCGGGGCTGGACATAGGCATAGCTCGCCAGCCCCCCGATCGCCGCGAGGCCGACCGAAACCAGCATGGCTCCGATCGTCACCTGCATGGTCAGGCCCGATAGCAGACGGCCTTGGCCGCCGCGACGACCTCGCCGATATTCGGCAGCGCAAGCTTCTCGAGATTGGCGGCGTAGGGCATCGGCACGTCCTTGCCGGTGACGCGCGCGACGGGCGCATCGAGATAGTCGAAGGCCGCTTCCATGATCTTCATGCCGATCTCGGCAGTGACGCCCGATTGCGGGAAGCCCTCCTCGACCGCGACGCAGCGATTGGTCTTCTGCACCGAGGCAATGACGGTCTCGATGTCCATCGGGCGGATGGTTCTGAGATCGATCACCTCGGCCTCGATGCCGTCCTTGGCTAGCGCCTCGGCCGCGCCGAGCGCATAGGTCATGCCGATGCCGAAGGAGACGATGGTGACGTCGCTGCCCGGGCGCACGACCTTGGCCTTGCCGATGGGAATCGTGAAATCGTCGCCCTTGGGCACGTCGAAGGAGCGGCCGTAGAGGATTTCGTTCTCGAGGAAGATGATCGGGTTGGGATCGCGGATCGCGCTCTTCAGCAGGCCCTTCGCATCGGAAGCGCTGTAGGGCATCACCACCTTGAGGCCGGGCACGTTCGAGTACCAGGCGGCATAGTCGTGGCTGTGCTGGGCGCCAACGCGGGCGGCGGCGCCGTTGGGGCCGCGGAAGACGATCGGGCAGCCCATCTGGCCGCCGGACATGTAGAGCGTCTTGGCCGCCGAGTTGATGATGTGGTCGATCGCCTGCATGGCGAAGTTGAAGGTCATGAATTCGACGATCGGCTTCAGGCCGGTCAGCGCCGCGCCGACGCCGATGCCGGCAAAGCCGTGCTCGGTGATCGGGGTGTCGATGACGCGGCGGGCGCCGAACTCCTGCAGCAGGCCCTGCGTGACCTTGTAGGCGCCCTGATACTCGGCGACCTCCTCGCCCATGACGAAGACGTCGGCATCACGACGCATCTCCTCGGCCATGGCGTCGCGAAGCGCCTCGCGCACCGTCATCGAGACGATCTCTGCGCCGGCCGGGAACTCGGAGGAGGCGTCATAGGATTTCGCCTGTGCCGGAACGCTCGCCGCTGCGGCAGGAGCCGGGCTGGTGGGCGCCTCGGCGGCCTTTTCGGGCTCCGCCGGCTTCTCCGCGGCCTGCGGCGCGGGAGCCGCCTTGGCGGAGCCGCTGGCCGCGGCGGATACGTCCTCGCCATCGGCGGCGATCAGGCCGATCAGCGAATTGACCGCGACGTTCTCGGTGCCGTCGGCGATTAGGATCTTGGCGAGCACGCCCTCGTCGACCGCCTCGACCTCCATGGTCGCCTTGTCGGTCTCGATCTCGGCGATGATGTCACCGGCCTTGATCTTGTCGCCTTCGGCTTTCAGCCACTTGGCGAGCTTGCCCTGTTCCATGGTCGGCGACAGGGCGGGCATCAGAATGTCGATCGGCATTTACGCACCCGGATTTCTGGGATGGCCGCGAGGGCTGAAAGGGCGGGGAGGATCGAGCGCGGCCTTCAGGCCTGCGCCGGCTCCAGCAGGATATCGGTGTAGAGCTCGGAGACGTCCGGCTCCGGGTCATGCGTCGCGAACTCCGCCGCGTCGTTGACGATCTCGCGGACCTTGGCGTCGATCGCCTTGAGCTCGTCCTCGCCGACCTTATGCTCGCGGGTCAGGCGGGCGCGGACCTGCTCGATCGGGTCGTGCTCCTCGCGCATGCGCTGGACCTCGTCCTTCGAGCGGTACTTCGCCGGATCGGACATCGAATGGCCGCGATAGCGGTAGGTCTGCATTTCCAGGATGTAGGGGCCCTTGCCGGAGCGAGCATGCTCGATGGCGCGGCTCGCCGCCTCGCGCACGGCCCGGACGTCCATGCCGTCGACCTGCTCGCCCGGGATGCCGAAGGAGACGCCACGCTTGGAGAAGTCGGTCTGGGCCGAGGCACGGTTGACCGAGGTGCCCATGGCATAGCGGTTGTTCTCGATCACGAACACGACCGGCAGCTTCCAGAGCTCGGCCATGTTGAAGCTCTCATAGACCTGGCCCTGATTGGCGGCGCCGTCGCCGAAATAGGCCATCGATACGCGCCCGTCCTGGCGGTACCAGTTGGCGAAGCCGAGGCCGGCGCCGAGCGAAACCTGGGCGCCGACGATGCCGTGGCCGCCATAGAAATTCTTCTCGCGGCTGAACATGTGCATCGAGCCGCCCTTGCCGTGCGAATAGCCGCCGCGCCGGCCGGTGAGCTCGGCCATCACGCCACGCGATTCCATGCCGCAAGCCAGCATGTGGCCGTGGTCGCGATAGCCGGTGATGACCTGGTCGCCCTCCTTCGACGCCATCTGCATGCCGATGACCACGGCTTCCTGGCCGATATAGAGATGGCAGAAGCCGCCGATCAGGCCCATGCCGTACATCTGGCCCGCCTTCTCTTCGAAGCGGCGGATCAGCAGCATCTCGCGATAGGCGTGGAGGTCTTCGTCCTTGTTGAAGGTCGGGACGTTCGAAAGCGTCTTGGCCGCACCTTTCGAAGCGCTCTTCGCTGGCGCCTTTGCGGCTGCCTTCGCAGGCGCCCCTGCTTTCGTCTTCCGTGCGGCAATGGCCATGAACGGTCCTCCCGAGCTCTACTGCTTTGGTTGTAGAGTAAGCCCCACACCTTGGCGAGACGGGCATCTCGCACTGCAACATAACCTAAGTATCTGACATTTATACGATAATGCCATTTAACCGATTATCGGTTAATCGATCTTTTTGCGACCAATGACGCTGGGAAAGCTGGCTCGGCGCCGCTTTCGGCGTGTGCCTCGCAACCGATCGGTAGAGCTGTTTTCCCGGCTGGAACGTCGGCTCGCTGGCCTCGCCTCAAGGACGCTGCGGGGGCGTCAACGCCCCATGACGACGACGTCGTTGCGGTGGATGCGCCCGAGCACGGCACGCGCCCTCTCCTCGAGCAGGTCGCGATCGATGGCCTCGTCGCGCATCAGTCCCAGGCGCTTCTCCCAGTCCTGCCGTTCGCCGTTCAGGCTAGCGAGTTCCGCTTCCATCTCGCCGAGATTCTCGCGCAGGCCGGCCGACGTCTCGAGCCCGCGCGCTCCGTGCTGCGCGTGGAACAGGAAATAGCCGACCACAGCGCTCGACACGAGATAGAGCGCGAGCGTGACCAGGACAGAGCGGAGACCGCGGCGGATGACCATGCCGCCACGGTAGAGTCGCTTGGTTGATGCGCAGTTAACGAGGAGCGCCAATCACGATCAAGGCCGGGTCGTCCGGAGCTCGCTGCCCCTGTCCCAGCGTGATCAGATCGGCTTCGAGCCGGCGCGCGATCGGCAACCGATAGTGCAGAGGGTCCCAGTAATTGGCATCCTCGCGGGTCAATGCCGACGGATGGGTGTAGTCGGCGACCACGGCCTTTTGACGTGACGCGATCGCCGCGATCTGCGCCTTGCAGGCAGCAAAGCGTTGCCAGGCCGGGCTGCCTTCGCGCGGCATCGCGCCGGCATGGACCGGGGGCAGCACGATCAGACGCCGCGTCGCCGCCGGAAACGCGGCGAGGCCCTGCTCCAGCCAGGCAAGCGCCGGGAAGCGCCAGCTCGCGCGTTCGGCGGCCGACACCGCGGCGCCAGGCGCCTGGGGCGCCAGATCAGGCGCTCTGCCGCCGTGGCTGCGATAGAGATGGGAGCGCGCGCGAGCGAGATCATACGTCTCTTCGGGCGGCGTGAAGACCTCGTAGCCGTCGCCGCGCAGGCGCTCCGGCTGCAGGCCGAGCCGATAGGCAGCCAGGCGCAGCGCGATCTCGAGCGTGGTGACATTGAGCTGCTTTGGCCAGTTGTACCAAGCGCTGTCGTCATAGAGCCAGGGCGGGAACGGCCGCGGCGTCAACCGGCGAGCCTCGTCGGTCGCATCGGCGTCGCACCAAGTCTGGTCGATACCCCAGATCACGACCTTCGGGGCCGTAACCTTGCGCGCGAACAGGCCGGCGATCTGGCTCTGCTCCCAGGGTGTGGCGGCATTCATGCCGAGATTGGCGAAGCGGGCGGACAATCCCTTCGACAGAATCTGCGGATCGAGCAGGCGCATCGTCGAGGTGCCGAGGACGGCCGAATCGAACGCTCCCGACTTGACGATCTGCGGATACATGAAGCGCTGGTTGAGATCCATCAGCGGCCGCGCGGGCTGGCCGGCCCGCAAGCGCGCACCGTAGGGATCGAGCACGATGATGAAGCCGAGCAGGAAGGCCGTCAGCGTCGCGGCGGCAAGCGCGAACGCCGTGGTCCAGCCGCGCCAGTCTTGCGGTGCGCCGCTCGGCACTGCTCCGGTTGCACGCTCGTTCGCCATCGGCAGTGCTTCTGCCACGATGCGTCGGCCGGAACAATGTTGACCGGCGCGCGCCACCTGCCTATGTCAGCGCACCGGAGCAGACTGAATTGGTGCGCTGCATGATCGTTTCGCTGATCGAGCGAACGGGAAGCGCGCCGGTGAGGGCGGGTAGCTCAGTGGTAGAGCACGTGACTTTTAATCATGTGGTCGAGGGTTCGATCCCCTCCCCGCTCACCAACAAAATCAATAGTTTGGCTTGATTTTTTATAAGTAGCGTTTTCCAGATTGCTTCCCAATCTGTGTTTTGGGAAGCATTTTGCTGGTCGGTAAGCGCGATTCCGCGGCATCGGTCGCGACTCAACCGCTACTTCACGCGGCCTACTCCAGCATTTCAGAAAGCCAGTCCAGGTGATGCTTGATGTGGAGTCCCCAGTGGAATCCTCCGGAGCATGCCGCCAGCATGAGGCCAGGTTAAGCGCCCGACGTCGTTATTTGGATCGGCAAAGCCGCCGGCCCTGCCGTCTTTAGCCCAGACGTTCGACGATGCCGCCCGGCGGCTTCCCCCGCGGTTGCCGCAGCGCCCTTCCACCGAAGGACTGGCCTCCCGACGGCGCGATCGCTCCGCCATAGGCGTCGAGCTCCCAACAGCGCCAGCGCTGGTAGTCGGCTGCCGTCGTCCCCTCGGAGCAGACGCGCCATTGCGAGCGCTCCCAGAAGGCCGCGGCGGGTCGTGTCGTCGCGATCATACCGAGGGCAGCGAGGCTCAGAAGCGTAAGATTCCTGCGCATTCTGTCAGGCTCCGAGCCACGTGGCGGGCCGTCAGCAAAGCGCACAGGCCTTACCGAAGCGCTAAGCCGACAGGCGTCGCGGAGTTCCGCCTCCGTAAAACGACAGGCGCATGCTCCCCATACGCGAACCAAAACGCCTTTTCCGCGTTGTTCGATCATTCCGCACATGCGGACATGATAGGAGGAAATACGATGTACAAGCGTCACGTTGCATTGACGGCTATCGGCGGCGTCATGCTTGCCACCGCTGCAGTCGCGCAGACCAGCGCGCCCTCGAACCAGCCGCCGAGCCCGCAGCCGACCGCGCCCGCGACGAGCGCGCCGGCCACCCCGGCGCCGGCGGCCGAAACCGCCAAGGCTCCCGAGAACAACCTCGCCGGCCAGGGCAAATGGCGGGCATCGAAGCTGATGGGCGTCGACATCTACGGTCCGGACAACAAGAAGGTCGGCGACGTCACCGAGGTCGTGTTCGACAAGGCCGGCAAGATCGAGCTTGTCACGGTCGGCGTCGGCGGCTTCCTCGGCATCGGCACCAAGGATGTCGCCATCCCGTTCGAGCAGGTGCAGTGGAGCGAGGAGCCGATGGTTACGCCGGCTCCTTCCCCGGCCGGCGGAACCGGAACTGGCGGCAGCACGGCGATGAACGCGCCGCCGGCAGCCAAGAAGGGTCCGGAGATGTATCCCGACCACGGCAAGATCACGATGACCAAGGAGCAACTGACGTCCGCTCCGGCCGTGACCTACGCCGCTCGCTAAGCACGCGCTGGCAACGCTCACTCGAGGCCCGCCCTGAAAGGGGCGGGCCTTTTGTTTGCCGAGCACTTCAGTCCTCGACCTCTGCCAGCACGCCAGGGAGCGCCTCAGGCAGGTCGTCGGCGATCAAGCCCAGGCCGCTCGTCTCGCCAGCCCGCCCATGCAGCCATACGGCGGCGCAGGCCGCCTCGAACGCCGGCATCTTTTGCGCCAGCAGGCCGGCGACGATTCCGCCGAGGACATCGCCTGAGCCGGCGGTCGCCAGGGCGGAAGAACCAGTGTTGTTGATCGCGGCGCGCCCATCGGGCGCGGCGATGACCGTATCCGGCCCCTTGAGGACAACGACTGCTCCCATCAGCCCGGCAGCGCGACGCGCCCGCTCGAGCTTGCCGCGTTCGGGGTCGAAGCCCGCGGCATCGGCGACGAGGCGCTTGAATTCGCCCTCATGCGGCGTCAGCACTGCCAATCCGGCACGCTGCTGCAGCAGATCAGTGAAGGCCGGCCGCTGCGCGCCGATATGAGTCAGCGCGTCGGCATCGAAGACGCAAGCACGGTCGCTGCGTAGAGCGGCCGCCACCCAGGATCGCGCTTCATCGTCGAGGCCGAGAGCCGGCCCGATCAGCAGGGCGTCGACCTTGCCTCCTGATAGCATCGCCTCGAAGGCTGCGGCGTCGGCCGCCGCACGTTGCATCAAGGCATCGGGGCCGCGCGCGGCATGCGCCGCCAGCGCCTCCGGCTGGCAGATGATCGTCGCGAGCCCTGCGCCGATGCGCAGCGCCGCACGAGCGCCAAGCCGCGGCGCCCCGACACCGGACAATCCGCCCGCAGCGACTGCAACAGCACCGCGGGCATATTTGTGGACGCCGGGGTCATGGTCCGGCCATCGTGTGCGCCAGAGGCCTGGCGCATTGCGGAAGGTCGATGGCGTGATCCTGCCCGGCGCGAAGATGGTCTCGGCCCGGATGCCGATATCGGCCAGGGTGACGACACCGCAGAGCGATCGACCCGGTTGGAGCAGATGGCCGGGTTTCAGCCGGAAAAAGGTCACGGTCTCGGCAGCGCGGATGACGGGGCCGTCCGCGAGCCCGGTATCGCCGTGGACACCGCTCGGCACGTCGACGCAAACGACGGGTTTGCCTGCGGCGTTGACCTGCTCGACAAGCGCCGCGAGCTCGCCGGAGATCGCACGGCTGAGCCCGGCGCCGAACAGGGCGTCGACCACGAGGTCATGCCTGGCCGGGTCGATTTCACCGACTGCCGCGACGGGGCCCGTCCAGCCCTGCGCCGCCAGCTCCGCATCGCCCGTCAAGGCGGTGGGGTCAGCGGCGAGCGCTAGCGTGACCCGGCAGCCGCGCTCGGCCAGCAGCCGGCCCGCGACGAAACCATCGCCGCCATTGTTGCCGGGGCCACTCAGCACGAGGACGCTCTGACCGGGGCGGATGCGCCGCGTCACCGCATCGGCGACCGCCTTGCCCGCCCTTTCCATCAGGACGATGCCCGGCGTACCGGTCGCGATCGTCGCCGCGTCCGCCGCCGCCATCTCGGCGACGCTGAGCAAAGCGAGGGGCGAGAGATCGGCAGCCATCGTCATCAAAGGATTGTCTGCCGGCACAGGCGCCGAGGCAAGGATGCAGGCAATTTACTTATTTGCACCCAAGATAAGCATCTGCATATTTTTTGGACGGTTTTTCGCCTCTTCAAGAGGCGGTTTGCCCTGGGGGGCGTCATGGCGGCCGGACGGCGCCGATGCTATGAGCAGCACAGGCGGGGTTTTGCTGGACGCGCCGAGGTTGATCCGGACCGGCCGCCATGGTCAGAACGGAAAAAGGCTGCGTACAGTGGTCGAAGGTCACGCCAAGGAGGTCGGTCGGCGCATGAAGAAGATCGAAGCGATCATCAAGCCCTTCAAGCTCGACGAGGTGAAGGAGGCGCTGCAGGAGGTCGGCCTCCAGGGCATCACGGTGCTCGAGGCGAAGGGTTTCGGCCGCCAGAAGGGTCATACTGAGCTCTATCGCGGCGCCGAATATGTGGTCGACTTCCTGCCGAAGGTGAAGATCGAGATCGTGCTGGCCGACGACATGGTCGAGCGCGCGATCGAGGCGATCAAGAAGGCGGCCCAGACCGGCCGCATCGGCGATGGCAAGATTTTTGTATCGAGCGTGGAGGGGGCGATCCGTATCCGCACCGGCGAGTCCGGCGCGGACGCGATCTGAGGATTGGTCCCATCCCCGAAGGAATGCGTGCGCCGGCGGAGTCCCGCGGGCAGCGTCTGTCGTGAGACCCTAGCAGTCGACAAAGGAAGTCGTGAGATGAAGAACGCCAAAGAGGTCCTGAAGGCGATCAAGGACAATGACGTCAAATACGTCGACTTCCGCTTCACCGATCCGCGCGGCAAGTGGCAGCACGTCACCTTCGACGTCTCGATGATCGACGAAGAGATTTTCGCCGAGGGCACGATGTTCGACGGCTCCTCGATCGCCGGCTGGAAGGCGATCAACGAGTCCGACATGCTGCTGATGCCCGACCCGACGACGGCCTGCATCGACCCGTTCTTCTCGGCCTCGACCATGGTCATCAACTGCGACGTGCTCGAGCCGGCGACCGGCGAACCCTACAGCCGCGACCCGCGCGGCATGGCCAAGAAGGCCGAGGCGTACCTCAAGTCGACCGGCATCGGCGACACCGTCTATGTCGGCCCCGAAGCCGAATTCTTCGTTTTCGACGACGTCAAGTTCTCGGCTGACCCGTACAACACCGGCTTCAAGCTCGACAGCGTCGAGCTGCCGATCAACGGCCAGACCGAGTACGAAGGCGGCAATCTCGGCCACCGCATCGCGATCAAGGGCGGCTACTTCCCGGTTCCGCCGCAGGATTCGGCGCAGGACATGCGCGGCGAGATGCTCGCTGCCATGGCGGCGATGGGCGTCAAGGTCGAGAAGCACCACCACGAGGTCGCCTCGGCCCAGCACGAACTCGGCATGAAGTTCGACACGCTGACGCATATGGCGGACCAGATGCAGGTCTATAAGTACGCCATCCACAATGTCGCCCAGAGCTACGGCAAGACCGCGACCTTCATGCCTAAGCCGGTCTATGGCGACAACGGCTCGGGCATGCACGTCCACCTGTCGATCTGGAAGGGTGGCAAGCCCCTCTTCGCCGGCAACAAGTACGCCGACCTGTCGCAGGAGTGCCTGTGGTTCATCGGGGGCGTCATCAAGCACGCCAAGGCGCTGAACGCCTTCACCAACCCGTCGACCAACTCCTACAAGCGCCTGGTCCCGGGCTATGAGGCGCCGGTGCTGCTCGCCTATTCGGCGCGCAACCGCTCGGCCTCCTGCCGTATTCCGTGGACGACTTCGCCGAAGGCCAAGCGCGTCGAGGTTCGCTTCCCCGATCCGATGGCGAACCCCTATCTCGCCTTCGCCGCGCTGACGATGGCCGGCCTCGACGGCATCCTCAACAAGATCGATCCGGGCCCGGCGATGGACAAGGATCTCTACGACCTGCCGCCGCGCGAGCTGAAGAAGATCCCGACCGTCTGCGGCTCGCTGCGCGAGGCGCTGGATTCACTCAAGAAGGACAACGCCTTCCTCAAGGCCGGCGGCGTCTTCACCGACGACTTCATCGAGAGCTATATCGAGCTCAAGATGCAGGACGTGGCGCGCTTCGAGATGACGCCGCACCCGGTCGAGTTCACGATGTACTATTCCTACTGAGCAGGTTTCCGGCCGGGCTTCGGGTCCGGACAGGATTTCCTCCTGGCTGCGGCGATCCGCAGTCCACCTTCAAACCGGGGCGGAAACGCCCCGGTTTTTTCATGTCCAGCGTCCGGCCTCCCAATAGGGCGTTCGGCGCTCTTCGCATGGCGCCGCTCAAGGTAGCTTGCATCATGCAAGTCGCATCTGTAACTTGCATAATGCAAGTCAATCGAGGCGACCCATGAAACGGACCCCCTTCGCCGCAATGTCCTGCCCGATCGCCCGCGGCCTCGACCGCGTCGGCGAGTGGTGGAGCATCCTGATCCTGCGCGATGCCCTGCAAGGGTTGACCCGCTTCGACGAGTTCGAGCGCAGCTTGGGGATCGCGCCCAACATGCTGGCGCGACGTCTGGCAGGACTGGTCGACGGCGGCTTGATGGAAAAGCGCGCCTATAGCGAGCGTCCGCGGCGGTACGATTACGTCCTGACCGAACGCGGCCGCGACTTCCGCGAGGTGGTGCAGGCGCTGCTCGCCTGGGGGAACCGGCATTTCGCGCCGGAGGGGCCAAGCATGCTCATCGTCGATCGGACGACGGGCCTGGCCGCCGAGCCGATCCTCGTCGACAGCGTCAGCGGCAAGTCGCTCGCCGACCCCATCTTCGAGACCAGGCCCGGTCCGGCGCTGGGCAATCGCGGTCTTGCGCGCCAGGCGTTGATCGCAGCGGCGCGCGTCCGGCACGAGGCGGAGAGCCGTTCGTGACCACGACCGAGGCGGCGCCCGGAAACGCCATCCACAGCGCGCGCACGCTGCGTTTGCTCAACGACCCGATCGTCCCGACACTGCTGCGTCTCGCTTGGCCCAACATGCTGATCATGCTCGCCCAGGCCTCGACGGGCCTGATCGAGACATGGTGGGTCTCGCATCTCGGCACCGAGGCGCTTGCGGGAATGGCTTTGGTCTTCCCGGCGGCAATGCTGATGCAGATGATCTCCGCCGGCGCGATGGGAGGCGGCATCTCCTCGGCCGTGGCCCGGGCCCTCGGCGCCGGCCAGCGCGAGGAAGCCGACGCGCTCGTGCTCCATGCCGTCGTGATCAACCTGCTGCTCGGACTGGTCTTCTCGGCTGTCATGCTGGTCTGGGGGCGGCCGATCTATCGGGCACTCGGCGCGACCTCCGGCGAGCTTGATGCCGCCCTCGCCTATTCTGATGTCGTCTTCGCGGGAAACCTGCTGCTCTGGCTGATGAACGGCCTGGCGAGCGTCATCCGCGGTACCGGGAACATGCTTGTCCCGGCGCTGGTCACCATCGTCGGCGTCGCCCTGCTGATCCCGCTTTCACCACTGCTGATCTTCGGCTGGGGGCCGGTGCCTGCATTGGGCATCGCGGGAGCGGGCACCGCGCTCGTTCTGTTCTATGCGGGCGGAGCGGCCGCACTGGCCTGGTACGTGCTCTCTGGCAGGAACCTCGCGCATTTCCGCTGGGTGCCGCTGCGCTGGCCGCTGTTCTGGTCGATCCTGCGCGTCGGCGCCGTAGGCTCGGTGACGTCGCTGATGACCAATCTGACGATCGCGACCGCCACAGCTCTGGTCGCGGGTGCGGCCGGTGTCGGCGCCGTCGCCGGTTTCGGGACAGGCGCACGGCTCGAATACCTGCTGATCCCGCTCGTCTTCGGGCTCGGCGCCCCGCTCGTCGCGCTGGTCGGCACCAATATCGGCGCGGGCCGCCAGGACCGCGCGCTGCGGATCGCACTGACGGGCGGAGCCATCGCCTTTGCGCTGACGGAAGCGATCGGGCTGGCCGCCGCGGCATGGCCGGCGGCCTGGATCGGGCTTTTCACGACCGATCCTGCCGCGATCGCGACCGGAAGCCTCTATCTGCGGATCGTCGGGCCCGCCTATGGTTTCTTCGGCCTCGGCCTGTCGCTCTATTTCGCCTCGCAGGGTGCCGGCCAGTTGCGTTGGCCGTTGATCGCGGGCGGTGTCCGCATGACCATCGCATTGGGGATCGGCTCGCTGGCACTCGCGTCCGGCGGAGGGCTCACCGGGCTCTTTGCGGCGCTGGCGGCGGCTCTTCTCTGCTTCGGGTGCATCATGCTCGCCGCGGTCGCGAACGGGACCTGGTTCAGGCCGGTGTCCTGATCCAGGCGGCGCCGCGCAATCCCTTGTGCTGGGGGCGGCGCTCAACCGAAGCTTAGCAAAGCGGTGCGAAGGTGGGCCACCCGCCCATGCTGTAGATTGCCGCCGATGCCCGCTGCCCCCGCCCCCTCCGTCGTCATCTTCGGCTCGGCCAAGCCCGTCACCTGCGCGGTGATGGACTACGCCTATCGGCTCGCCGGCGCCGTCAATGCGCTGCGCCCGGGCCTCGTCGCGATCCGGACGATCGAGCCGGAACGTCCGGCCGCCTTCATCGGCGCCATCGCCGAGGAACTGCGCCGCGACCGCGTCGTGCATTTCCAGATGCCGATTGAGGGCTGGGGCAACAGCGTCGTGCCGGGCTCGGCGCTGATGGCGGCGCGGTTGATGACCCGCAAGGGCCGCATCGCCATCACCCTGCACGAATGGGCCTCGCTCAATCGCCTGCGCTATCTCTCGATGGTACCGGACATCCTCGCCTGCGACGGCTTCGTCCTCGTCTCGCCGCAGCAGCGCGAGGGCTTCGTGACGACGCCATTGGTCGGCTCGGCGAAGAAGCAGGCGGCGCCGGTCATCCCGATCGGCCCCAACATCATGCCGGCCCGGATCGATCCCGAGCGGGTCGCGGCTGAACGAGTGAAGCTGCGCGGCAGCGGCGCAAGCGAAGCCGATGTCGTGATCGGCTATTTCGGCGTGCTCTATGCCAGCAAGCGGCCCGATGTCCTCCTGCGCACGACGCAGGCGCTGCACCAGCGCGGCGTCAAGGCGCGCCTGCTGATCTGCGGCGATTTCCTCTGGGACAAACCTGGAGATCGCGAAGCCTTCCTTGCGCTCGCGAGCGAACTCGGCGTCTCCGACTGGCTCGATTTCCGCGGCCGGATCGACGACGAAAGCGAGCTGATGGCGACGCTCTCGGCCGCCGATGTCTTCCTGCTGCCTTTCACCGACGGGATCAGCACGCGGCGCGGCAGCTTCCAGGCGGTCAGCCAGCTCGCGATCCCGCTGGTCTCGACCGAACCGGAGCGGCAGGACGAGTTCGCGCTTGCGCCCGCGCTGAAGGCGAAGATCGACAATCCGGCGACGGTGCTTTGCTCGACAGACGCCACGCCCGAGCGCTTCGCCGAGGCGATCCTCGCCGCCCAGGTCCGCAAGGCGGAGGCGATCGGCGTCGATCTCGCCAAGTTATGGAGTGAGGCCGCCCTCGCCCATATCAGCTTCTATGACGGCTTGAAGGCTCCTGCCTGAAATACGCTCAGCGCAGCGCGACGATCGCCAGACCGATCAGCGCGACGATGGCGGCGCCCCACCAGAGCCGCCGCAGCTGCGCGCTCTCGGCATCGTGCCGAGTCTCTACGCTGGAGAGTTCCTCGTAAGCGAAGGCCTCGCCGGCAAAACGCGCGGCCCGCTCGAGGCCGGCAATACGGATCTTGGGTACAGCGGAACGCGACGCCACGAGACCTTCCCCCCCTCTGGCCAGCTTAGCCGAATGTGCTGTCGGAGCCAGTCCCGATTTGCATCGCGATGATGAAACCGGGGCCCTTAATGGCTGCTGAACCGACAAGTGCCGGCCAAGGTTCCATGGCCGACCGTGTCATCCTTGAATGACGGTTCGGCGACGGTCTCGCTGATCCTGACTTTCGGCGGCGATCCGATCGGTTTATTGCGGGAGAGCGGCGGGTTATAGGGGCTCCGGCAGGCGGTCGGCAGGCCGATGCGCTATCCTGCGATCTGAGCGAATCAGCGAGTGCGGTGACGATGACGGACGATCTCTTCGGCGAAGATGGCGGCAAGGAGATGCGCGAGGAATCGCGTGCGCCCGCCCCTGCGCCGAAGCCGGCCGCGCGCCCTGCTCCGCCCCCGCGCAGCGGCACGCCCTCCGAGGCCGGCTACGACGCGTCCGCGATCGAGGTGCTCGAGGGTCTGGAGCCGGTGCGGCGCCGGCCGGGCATGTATATCGGCGGCACCGATGAGCGGGCGCTGCATCACCTCTTCGCCGAGGTGATCGACAATGCCATGGACGAGGCGGTCGCCGGCCATGCCAGCTTCATCGATGTCGAGCTCTTCGCCGACGGCTCGCTCGCGGTCACCGACAATGGCCGCGGCATGCCGATCGACCCGCATCCGAAATTTCCGGACAAGTCGGCGCTCGAAGTCATCATGACGATCCTGCACGCCGGCGGAAAGTTCGACTCCAAGGTCTACGAGACCTCGGGCGGTCTCCACGGCGTCGGCGTATCCGTCGTCAATGCGCTCTCCGATCTGGTCGAGGTGGAGGTGGCGCGCGGCCAGATGCTCTATCGCCAGAGCTTCTCGCGCGGCATCCCGCTGGGGCCGCTGGAGACCGTCGGCCGGGCGCCGAACCGCCGCGGCACCCGCGTTCGCTTCCATCCGGACGCGCAGATCTTCGGCGAAGGCGCGCATTTCGTCCCGGCGCGGCTGTTCCGCATGGCCCGCTCCAAGGCCTATCTCTTCGGCGGCGTCGAGATCCGCTGGCGCTGCGCGCCGTCGCGCTTGCAGCCGGAAGGCGATGTCGCGGCCGAGGCGGTGTTCAAGTTCCCAGGCGGCTTGCGCGACTATCTCGCCCGCGAGATCGAGGGCAAGGACCTCGTCGCCGAGCCGATCTTCTCGGGCAAGATCACCAAGGAAGGCGGCCACGGCTCGCTCGAATGGGCGGTGGCATGGCTCGCGACCGGTGAGGACGGCTTCTCCTCTTCCTACTGCAACACCATCCCGACGCCGGAGGGCGGCACGCATGAATCCGGCCTGCGCATCGCGCTGCTGCGCGGCCTGCGCGACCATGCCGAGCGCATCGGCCAGTCAAAGCGCATGGCACAGGTCACCGCCGACGACGTGATGGCGACCTGCGCCGCCATGCTCTCGGTCTTCATTCGCGAGCCGGAATTCCAGGGCCAGACCAAGGACAAGCTGGCGACGCTTGAAGCGGCCCGCATCGTCGAGAACGCGATCCGCGATGCTTTCGACCATTGGCTCGCCGCCTCGCCGCAACAGGCGCTGAGGCTGCTCGACTGGTCGGTCGACCGGGCCGAGGAGCGCCAGCGCCGCCGCCTCGAGAAGGAGGTCTCGCGCAAGACCGCGACACGCAAGCTGAGATTGCCCGGCAAACTCGCCGATTGCAGCAATGCCGGCGCCGCAGGCTCCGAGCTGTTCATCGTCGAGGGCGATTCCGCCGGAGGCTCGGCCAAACAGGCGCGCAATCGCGCCAATCAGGCGATCCTGCCCCTGCGCGGCAAGATCCTCAACGTCGCCAATGCGACCCGCGAGAAGCTCAACGCCAACCAGCAGCTTGCCGACCTGATCCTGGCGCTGGGCTGCGGCATCGGCAGCCAGTTCCGCGAGGACGATCTGCGTTACGAGAAGGTCATCGTGATGACCGACGCCGATGTCGACGGCGCCCATATCGCCTCGCTGCTGGTCACGTTCTTCTGGCGCCAGATGCCGCGCCTGATCGAGAAGGGGCATCTCTACTTGTCCGTGCCGCCGCTCTATCGGCTGCGTCACGGCACCAAGTCCGTCTATGCCCGGGACGAGGCCCATAAGGACGAGTTGATCGAGACTGTCTTCAAGGGCAAGAAGCCGGAGATCGGCCGCTTCAAGGGCCTGGGCGAGATGATGCCGGCCGAGCTCAAGGAGACCACGATGGACCCAAGCAAGCGCTCCTTGCTCAAGGTCATGGTCGACCATGAGGCTAAGGAAGAGACCTCGGACACGGTCGAGCGGCTGATGGGCAACAAGCCCGAGGCGCGTTTCCTCTTCATCCAGGAGCGGGCCGCCTTCGCCGGCGAGTTGATCGACCTGTGAGGCGAAGCCTGGCCGGCTCGCGCGCCGGGCTCCCCGGCAAGCCCGCCGGGCTGTCTTGCAACCGACATGCGCGCACTTTGCGCGCATGCCGACCGACCTGCACGATGCCGATCATGATCCCGCCCAGCGCCACGAGTCCGCGCCCTCTTTCCGGCCCTTGAGCGAATGGGCGAGCCTCCTGCCTCTCCATCTCGACGCGATGCCCTGGCTTCGGCCCAGACCTCGCTCTGGGCCGATCTTGAAATCTTCCACGCCATCGCGGCCACGGGCGGCCTCGCTCTGGCAGCGTCTGCGCTCGGACTGAGCGAGACGACGGTTGCGCGGCGCCTCAAAGCGTTCGAGGCGCGTCTCGGCCTGCCCCTGTTCAAGCGCGGCGCCAACCGTCTGATCCCGACGCAGATCGGCCTCTCGCTCGCCGACGATGCGGCAGCGGCGGCCGAGGCCGTCGCGCGCTTCGCGACACGAGCGAACGCCGCCCGCGCCCGCGATGACGCTCCCGTCCGCATCACGGCGACGACCTCGATCAGCCTGTTCCTGACCCAGCACGCCGCCCGGCTCTCGGCAGCCGCGGGCGGCATCGAGATCGTCATCATCAGTACCCGCGAGCGGCTCGATCTGGCACGCGGCGAGGCCGAGATCGCGATCCGCATGCGCAAACCGCCAGGTGACGCCGGCTATTTCGGCCAGAAGGTCGGCAGGCTGGCGCAGGCCTTCTACGTCCACCGCGATGTCGATCCTTCGACCGCACCGGTGATCTCGGTCAGTCGGGACGTCTCCTCACGCATCGAGCAGCACATCCTCGCCTGGGCCGCCGGACGGCCGATCGCCGCGCGCGTCGGCGATTCGGCCGCGCGCTATGAGAGCATCCGCTCATCCGGTGCGGTCTCGATGGCGCCATGCTTCCTGGCGGATGGCGATGCGGGGCTGATCCGGCTGGAGGAACCGCCCGAGGCGACCGCCGACGAGATCTTCCTGGTCTCGCACGAGAGCAGCAGGCAGCGGCCGGCTGTGCTGGCCGCGCTCGACGCCTTGCGTGCACTGTTCCGCGAGCATCGTGGCAGGCTGGAAGGCAAGCGCTGACGGCGCACCGCGTTTTTCGTCACGATGTCTGGATGCCCAGATAGAGGCAGTAGAACGGCATCGTCCAGTTGTGCATGTAGTCGTATTCGCCGTCGGTCTTCAGGCGAAAATTCGCC
The DNA here is from genome assembly GCF_037120455.1 of Allobosea sp. CCNWLY174. Taxonomy (NCBI): domain Bacteria; kingdom Pseudomonadati; phylum Pseudomonadota; class Alphaproteobacteria; order Hyphomicrobiales; family Alloboseaceae; genus Allobosea; species Allobosea sp. CCNWLY174. The sequence continues at coordinate 396,153 of NZ_JBBBBQ010000001.1, forward strand.
CATTCATTGCGCCAGCGGCCGACCGGCAGGAAATCCGAGCCGGGCAGCGGCGGCCCCTGCGAGGTCACTCCGCTGCGAAACAGCCGCTTCTTGCCCTTGGAATTCGCCGGCCGAGTCTGCGGTACGGGATCGATGGCGTAGCTGGCGGCAATGTCGAACTGCTTCTCGGCATGTGAGACGAACAGGTTGTGATCGCTGATGCCGCTCGAAAAGGTCATTGTCTCCAGAGTGTCGAACGAGAAGGCGCCGTTAGTCAGGTCGCTCATCTCGGTCAGCACCTGCCGCAGGAAGGCAGCGTCCCTGGCGAAGGGCCCGAGCTCGCCGCCAGCCGCGCCGGAGCGGACGATCTGCATATAGCCGAGATTGCGCTTCTGGGCCGCAAGCGTCTGGGCGCCCCAGCGATTGACGACATGATTCAGCAGCACATAGTCGATCAGCGGCTTCGACAGCGGATTGGTCCAGTTCAGCGCCGCGAGCCTGGCCCGCGTCTTCGGCCCCTGCCCGCCGAAGCCGTGGCTGATGCAGATCAGCAGGCGATCAGGCTTGACCTGCGCCGGCAGCAGCAGGATCACCGCGCGCTCGATCCCGTCCTTGTTGCGGGCGGCGAAGATCGCGAGCCGCCCGGTCGTCAGCGGCATGATCTGGAAGTCGAGCGGCGGGCCGCCCGCTCCCTGCTTGTAGGTCGCGGTCTGGATCACGGCGATCGGCGGGATGACCTGAGTGATGAGGCCGTTCGCCGATGGAAAGGAGCCGAGGATCTCGTCGGTGACTAGCCTCACCGCCGACGGCTTCTTGGGAACCGGCATGGGCGGCGGAACCGGCAAAATATTGTTGAGGTTCTTGAGCAGGTTCTCGAGCAATTGCACCGTCAGCGGGCCGACGACGCCATCCTTCTCGAGCTGATTGTTGCCCTGGAATTCCAGTACCCGGCCGTGGGTCCGCGTGCCGAAGATGCCGTCGACGACGAGCTTGACCAGCCGCGTCGGCAGCATGTTGAGCTGGTTCTGCAGCAAGCGGACCGGCTCACCCCGTGCCCCCAGTTTCAGCATCCGACGCCCCTCTAACGGTGACGACCACTGACTGTCCTAGCGTAAGCCGTTTATTCGCGCCTAGCGATGGCGAACTGAGCCAGAGACGCTTCGCTAACCAAGTTTTTACAGCCGCTGCCGCATGCTCTGTCTATCGGCGATCCCAGCCATTTGCTTTCCGGAGTTCTGCGATGCAGCTCGTCATCGCCTTCCTGCGCAACACGCGCGGCACCATGGTCGCCGATGTCGCCAAGGCCGGCGCGGCGATCGCCTTCCTTTCCGTCATCGCCGCCAATTTCGTCTCGAACCACACCGCACAGCTCGATCGTGACGCGATGCGCGAGGTCGCCCAGGCCGCGGCGAAGGGGCAGGCGATCGACCCGCTTGTCACCGGCTCGCTCGCCAAGCGCGCCAATGAGACGAAACTCGACCCCTGCGTGGTCCCGCGCTGAGCCCTAAGCGAGCCAGTCGCGCAAAGCCGCCGTGACGATCTCCGGCGCCTCCAGCGTCGAGAGATGGCCGCAGCCCGGTATTTCCAGATAACGCGCCTTCGTCCCGATTCCGCCGGCGATTTCGCGCGCCTCGTCGGGCGGCGTGATCGCGTCCTCCGCGCCGACCACGACCAGCGTCGGGACGGATATCGTACGCAGCACCGGCCGGGCGTCCGACCTGCCCATGATGGCGCGCTGCTGGCGGATGAAACCTGATGGCCCGACGGCCTCGGCCATCGCCCGCACCTCCAGCCGCAATGTCTCGTCGGCCAGCCGGTCGGGCGCGACCAGCTTCTGCCAGAGCAAGGTCACGACATTGTCGAAGGCGCCCTTCTCCGCCAGCGCGATCATCTGTTCGCGTGGCGCATTGGTTTCGGGTGTCGGCGGCTTGGCGGTGGTGTCGAGCAAAGCGAGCCGCGTCACCCGCTCCGGCGCACGACGCACCACCTCGAAGGCGACATAGCCGCCCATAGACAATCCGCACAGCGCAAAGCGCTCCGGCGCCGTAGCCAGCAAACGCTCGACCATGGCGGCGATCGTATCGTCGGTTGTGTTGTCAGCGACAAGGATCTGCCGCCCCGGCGCCAGGGCTGGCCATTGCGGAGCATAGAGTGCAGGCGTGCAATTCAGTCCCGGAATCAGGACGAGTGGTTCTGGAATCGTTGTCTGCATCGCAGCCATTCTTCATCAAGCTCGCTAGAATGTTGACTTTGCCCTGTTTTTTCTGCATTGCACGGGCGTCCGAAGGCGCGCAACCCAGCAAAGTCGCGCCACCGTTGCGGTCGATCGGTCATCCCGCCACGTGTCACCGACCCTTGAGAAGCGCAGCCATCGATGTCTTTTGCCGAACTCGGCCTGAGCGATAAGGTTCTAACCGCGGTCACCACCGCCGGCTACACGACGCCTACCCCCATCCAGGCCCAGGCCATTCCCCACGTGCTCGCCCGCAAGGACGTGCTCGGCATCGCCCAGACAGGCACCGGCAAGACCGCGGCCTTCACCCTGCCGATGCTGACCATCCTGGAAAACGGCCGCGCCCGTGCCCGCATGCCGCGCACGCTCATCCTGGAGCCGACGCGCGAGCTCGCAGCGCAGGTCGAGGAGAATTTCACTCGCTACGGCGTCAACCAGAAGCTTTCGGTGGCACTGCTGATCGGCGGCGTCTCCTTCGGCGACCAGGATGCCAAGATCACGCGCGGCGTCGACGTGCTGATCGCGACGCCGGGCCGCCTGCTCGACCATGTCGAGCGCGGCAAGCTGCTCCTGACCGGCGTCGAGCTGCTTGTCATCGACGAAGCCGACCGCATGCTCGACATGGGCTTCATTCCGGACATCGAGCGGGTCTGCAAGCTTGTTCCCTTCACGCGGCAGACCCTGTTCTTCACCGCGACGATGCCGCCGGAGATCACCCGGATCAGCGAGCAGTTCCTGCACAATCCAGTGCGGATCGAGGTGTCCCGGCCTGCGACCGCCGCGACCACGATCACGCAGCGCCTGATCGCCTCCAACAGCCAGGATTTCGAGAAGCGCGAGACCCTGCGCAAGCTGATCAAGGACGCCAAGGACCTGCAGAACGCGATCGTGTTCTGCAACCGCAAGCGCGATGTAGCAACGCTGCACAAGTCCCTCCAGAAGCATGGTTTCCCGGCTGTGGCGCTGCATGGCGACATGGACCAGTACGCCCGCATGGCGGCGCTCGAGTCCTTCCGCACGGGCGAGAACCCCATCCTGGTCGCGAGCGATGTCGCGGCGCGCGGCCTCGATATTCCCGCCGTCAGCCACGTCTTCAATTTCGATGTGCCGACCCATGCCGAGGACTATGTCCACCGCATCGGCCGCACCGGCCGCGCCGGCCGCGAGGGCGCCTCCTTCACCATCGTCACCCGCCATGACGACAAGCTCCTCGCCGCGATCGAGAAGCTGACCGGCCAGAGCATCGAATGGGCCGGGCCGGGCCTCGATAGCCTGCCGGCAGCCGAGCCGCGCGAAGAGCGCCGCGGCCGCCGTGGTGACGACCGAAAAGGCGGCCGCCCTGCACGCGGCGGACGCGATGGCAAGCCGTCGCGCAGCGAGCCAAGGAGCGAGCACGCTCGATCCGAAAGCCGCCCCGAGCGGGCCGAGGTGGAGGCTGTGCGCGGCAACGAGGCACCACGCGCGCCACGCCGCGAGGAAGCCTCCGGCAACGGTGCGCCGCACGGCAATCGCGGCCGTTCACCGCGTCGCGACGACCTCGACGACGGCCCCAAGGTCAAAGGCCTCGGCGACCACGTCCCTGCCTTCCTGCTGCGCCCTGTCCGCGTCGGCTAAAATACGTATCCTGGCAACCTTGCTTTAACTTCGCCTGTCCTAGGGTCAGGCGCGTGGCGGGCGCGGAAGAATTTCGCGCTCGGCAGGGGACAGGATGTCATGACCAACAGCAGCTCAGGCTCGCCGCAGGCTCACGACCTCGCCGAGCAGGTCGTCGCAGCGATGCGACAGCATTACTCCCCTGGGTATCCGCGCGCTTTCGAGGTCTGGTACGCTCATCTCAGCGGCGAGATGCCGGCGCTCAGCATGGCGATGCAGGCTGTGATCGCCGCCAGCAATGGCGAAGTCGGCGCTGCCGACATCGACACGCTCTACGAGAAGTTCGTCAGCACCGACCGCCTGTCGCGACAGGCGGAGCGTACCAGCCTGCAGGTGCTCGCCGAGATCGAGAGCATGATGGCGCTGGTCGATAGGGCGCTCAGCTCCAGCGAGCAGTATCATGGCCGGCTCTGCGCCATGTCGGAGGAAGTGCCTCCATCAGCTGACCGGCAGAAGCTGCGCGAATGGGTCGAGGCGCTCGTCCTGTCGACCCGCGAGGAGGTCGCCCGCAAGACCCAGCTCGAAGGCCAGCTGCGCGAGAGCGCTCATGAGATCCGCAATCTGCGCGAGGCGCTGGAATCGACACGGGCGGAGGCGCTGACCGACCCCCTCACCGGTCTCGCCAATCGCCGCCATTTCGAGGAGATGCTGCAGAAGGCGATCGATCAGGCGACGCTGCGACGCGAGCCCTTCGCGCTGGTCATGGCCGATATCGACTTCTTCAAGCACTTCAACGACATGCACGGCCATCTGACGGGCGACCAAGTGCTGCGTCTGGTCGCCAGGACGATGAAGGACAAGTTCAAGGACAAGGCGATCATCACCCGCTTCGGCGGCGAGGAGTTCGCCATCATCCTGCCCGAAGCCGATGTCGTTGCCGGCAAGTTCGGCGCCGAGACGGTGCGCCAAGCGCTGCTGACCCGCGAACTGGTCAAGCGCTCGACCAATGAGAGCCTCGGGCGGATCACCATCTCGCTCGGCGTATCGATGTACCGACGCGGTGATACGGCGAGCTCAATCGTCGAGCGGGCTGACAATGCACTGCTGCAGGCCAAGCGCGACGGCCGCAACCGCACCGTCACTGAGGACGCGGTCCAGGACGCCGCGAAGGTCGCCTGAGCGGCCTGATACCCTTATTGAGGGCTGCCTCGCGCGCTGCGGCAAGCGCGAGCTCAGTGAAATGGCGCAGCGCATCTTCGTCGTCGAAAGCCGCAGCCGGCAGGCGCCAATAGCCGGTTTCGCGCTCATGGCTTCGTGCGGCATAGCGGAACGACTCGCTGCCGGCCGCCCTGAATTCCGGCCGCGTCGCTTCCGTCGTCTTAAGGAAAATCTCGCCATCGAAGGCGAGCGCGAACATCACCTCGCCGGTATAGACGCCGAGCCCGCCGAACATGCGGCGCGTACGAACCGCGACCACCGGCGCGAACAGTTCCGCAACGGCGGCGGCATCCATCGCTGGCTACTGGGCCGCCAGCACCGTCTCCGAACGCGGCTTGATCTCGACCGATTCGCCACAGCCGCAGGCCGAAACCTGGTTCGGGTTGTTGAAGACGAAGGTCGAGGAAAAACGGTCGGTCTTGAAGTCGAGCTCGGTGCCGAGCAGGAACAGCACCGCCTTGGCGTCGACGACCACGGTCGCGTCCTTCTCGGTCACGACCTCGTCGCCCTTCCCGGCCGCGTGCGCGACCTCGAAGGTGTATTCCATGCCGGCGCAGCCGCCCTTCTTGACGCCGACGCGTAGGCCGAGCGCCGGCGCATCCGGATTGTCGCGCGCCGACTGCGCCATGATCTCGCGAATGCGCCGAGCAGCAGCATCGGTCAGCGAGACCACCTTAAGGCCGGGTATCGAAAACATATCCTCGTCCCTCCTCGACCGGATTCAAGGTCCGGTGAAAGCAGGATTGCTGACAGCAACATAAGGATTGGTGAGCGCAACGTCGAGATGCACCGGCCGGGACGGCGCCATTTGCTTGCGTCCATTGCATGGAGCGCACGCCCGTGCACTCTGGCCCCACCATCGCAGCATCCGACAGACAGCCATGACATCCTATCGCCTGCACCGGCCCGAGGCGCTCCGTGCCCTCACCCGCGCCATGATCACCGCCGCCGGCTGGAGCGAGGACGAGGCGAAGGAGACGGCCGAGCATCTGGTGCTGGCCAATCTCAGCGGCCATGACAGCCACGGCGTCGGCATGCTGCCGCTCTATTTCAACTCGCTTGCCGACGGCAATCTGAAGCCGGAGGCCAAGCCGGCCGTCCGCAGCGAGCTCGGCTCCTTCCTGATCGTCGACGGCAATATCGCGCTCGGCCAGCCGACCGCGCGCAACGCCGTCGACCGCGCCATCACGATCGCCCGGACTGGCGGCGTCGCCGTGCTCAATCTGCTCGATTCCCACCATATCGGCCGCATCGGCCACTATTCCGAGGTCGCGGCGGCTGCCGGGCTGATCTCGGTGTTCTGGGTCAATGTCGCCGGGCGTCCGCCGATCGTCGCGCCTTTCGCTGCCAAGCAGGCGCGCTTCGGCACCAATCCGATCTCCATCGGCCTGCCGGTGCCGGCCGGCGAGCCGTTGATCCTCGATTTCGCCACCAGTCGCATGGCGCATGGCAAGGCCCGCGTCGCCTTCAACAAGGGCGTCAACGTGCCCGAGGGCTATATCATCGATGGCGAGGGCCGGCCGACCGTCGAGCCTCGCCACGTCTTCGCGCAGCCGGACCTGCCATTGGGGGCGCTGCTGCCCTTCGGCGACCACAAGGGCGCCGGCCTGTCCCTGATCGCCGAATTGCTCTCGGCCGGGCTGATGGGAGCGGCGCGCATCGACCAGAAGCCGCATAAAACCTGGATCATCAATTCGCTGTTCGGCGTCCTGATCGATCCGGCGCGGCTCGAGCCGGATGCGGACCTGCGTCGGCAGCGGATCGAGAGCTATCTGAAATTCGTCCGCGCTGCCGCGCCGCAGGATTCCTCGCAGCCCGTGCTGGCGCCGGGCGACAAGGAACGCGCGATGCGGATCGAGCGCGAGCGCGACGGCATTCCGCTCGACGACGAGACCTGGTCGCAGATCGTCGCCGCCGCCAAGGCTCATGGCGTCGACGCCGAAAGGTTCTGATCGCGCTCAGCCGTCAGGCTTCTCGCGATCACGCGTGTGCTGCTCGGCGCCCTTCTGGTGTGCCAGCCAGGGCTCGCGGCGGATCGTCCAGAGCTCATAGGCCGGGACGAGCGCGCTCGGTGGGCTGTCCAATGTACCGAGCTTGACCTCGATCTCGTCGGTCCCCTCCGCCCAGCAGAACAGCGGCGAGCCGCAGGCGGGACAGAAGCGCTCGCCGCCGGCGCGGGCCTGCCAGCAGCCGAGTTCGCCGGACAGGGTCGCGCTCGCCCGCGGCCAGATGCCGAAATAGGAGAACGCCGAGCCGGAGCTTTTCCGGCAGGTCTCGCAATGGCAGATGCCGACGCGAATGGGCTCGCCGTCGAGCTCGTAGCGTACCTGTCCGCAATTGCAGCCGCCGGAGAGTTTCATCCTCGCCTCGCATTCGGGTCTTCGCCATCGGCCGCGACAGGGCAACGACATATGAGCCGGTCGGGTTCCATCATTCCGGCAGGCCGGCCTTGCGGAAGCCGTCGACGAAGCGCTCGCGCAGGGCAGCGTCGCGGAAGGGTTCCATCGTCACCCAGTGGCCGATCCTGAAATCCGGATTGGCGACCAGGAACAGTTCGGCCTCCGCCCTCGCCTCTTCGAGATGGCCGAGCTGGGCAAGGCTCGCGGCCAGGAAGCGGCGCGAGCTCGTCCGGTGGGTCTCGTCCCGGCGCAGTGCTTCTACAGCCGCTTGATACTCGCCGGCGGCGTAGAGCGCCTGGCCGAGCGGCAGATAGTACCAGCTCGCCGGAAACGGGTTCAGCCGGAAGGCCTTGCGGATCTGTTCGAGGCCTTCCTCGACCCGCCCGGCCAGCACCGAGATATCGGAGAGCGCTGCCCATGCATCGGCTTCGTTCGGATCGAGCTCGATCGCCCGGGCGAATTCCGCATCCGCCGCGGCGAAGTCGCGCTCATAGGCGAGCAGATAGGCGAGCGTCCAACGGCAGCCGGCATCGTCCTGATCGAGCGCTACGGCCTTGCGCGCCAGGTCAAGGGCGGTGCCGCGAGAGGCTTCGCTCGGCCCGCCGGAGTGCACCCAGCCCATCCAGTGGTTCAAGGCAAGCCAGCGATAGGCCTCGGCATAGTCCGGATCGAGCGAGATCGCGCGTGTCAGCAGGAGGTGCGCTTCCTGCGCGGCCTGCGGCGTGTCGTCCATCAATCGGCGCGCCCGCACGCAGAGTTCATAGGCCTCGAGGCTCTTCGGCCGCTGGCGCGGCAGCGGGGTTCGCAGACGCCCGAGTAGGGCCTCGACGATCCTGGCCGTGACCTCGTCCTGGACGGCGAAGATGTCGCCCAGCTCGCGGTCGAAGCGCTCGGCCCAGAGATGATCGCCGGTCAGCGAATCGACGAGCTGGGCGTTGATGCGAACCCTCCCGGCAGCGTGCCTGACGCTTCCTTCCAGCAGGTAGCGCACGCCGAGTTCCTCGGCGATCTCGCGCACCTCCCTCGCCTTGCCCTTGTAGGCGAAGGCCGAATTGCGGGCGATGACGAAGAGCTCCGGGATCCTCGACAGGTCGGTGATCAGGTCCTCGGTCAGTCCGTCCGCAAAGCTTTCCTGCCCGGGATCGTTGCTGACATTGACGAAGGGCAGCACGACGATCGACGGCTTGCTCGGCAGCGGCAAGGGCTCTCGCCTCGCACTTCCCAGTTGTTCGACCACTCCGGCGAAGCGGTAGCCGACACGCGGTACCGTGACGATCCAATCACCACCATTTGCGGGCTCGCCGAGCAGCTTACGCAGTTGTGCGATCTGGACGGTGAGATTGCCCTCCTCGACGGCCATGCCCGGCCAGGCGGCCTCCAGTAGCTCGGCCTTGCTCAGGACACCGCCGGGCCGTCCGACGAGGGCCGCGAGCAGCTTCAGGCCACGATAGCTGGCGCTGACGGGAATATCGTTCTCGAGAAGCGTTCCCGTGCCCGAATCGAGCACGAAAGGGCCGAAGGCGAAGCGCGATCCCTGCATGGGCTGAATCCATAGCCCGTTTGGAAGTTTTTGGAACTCTTCGGGCGGGCTTAAGGACCAGGCTGACCGCATCAAGCAGAACGAAACCTCCCTTCACTCCGGGTGCCGTGCGCCCCCGAACCATGGGAGGTTTCCATGCACGATGGTCCCGTTCTCGCACCCAGTTCACCTCCGGCTGCCCCACAAGGCCTGCTGGCAATCTGGCGCGAACGCATTCGCGCGCGCTGGACGCTGGCGCAGATGGCGCAGGAGAATCCGCACCTGCTCAAAGATATCGGCCTGACGAAACAGCAGGTCGAGACCGAGTTCGCCAAGCGCTTCTGGCAACGCTAGCGGATCGTGTCGCCGGCTCCGGACACCCGCCGGCTGCGATTAGGATATCAAGCGATCCGACCCAGCGACTCGCGATAGCAGGACGACATGACACTCGCCGAATACAACGCCTTCTGCGCCGCCCTGCCCGCGACCAGCCATGTCGTGCAATGGGGCGGGGCCGATGTCTGGAAGGTTGGCGGCAAGGTGTTCGCGCTCGGCCGCGACGATGCCGAGGGCACACTGCTCGTTTCGTTCAAATGCTCGCCGATGGCCTATGAGATGCTGCGCGACGCGCCGGGCTGCCGCCCGGCGCCCTATCTCGCCCCGCGCGGAATGAAGTGGATCCAGCGCTTCTCCGACGAAGGCCTGCCGGACGACGCGTTTCGCGACTATCTGCGCGAGAGCCACCGGCTGGTCGCGGCTGGGCTGACAAGGAAGGTTCGCGCGGAGTTGGGGCTCGGCTAACAACCGCGTCATTCTCGGGCGGAGCGAAGCGCAGACCCGAGAATCTCGTGACGAGAAGGCGTAAACAGGACCTCCGCCGGCCTGAGATGCTCGGGTCGAGCCCGAGCATGACGAGCAATCTTTAGACCGTCGCTTCACCCCGCAGCACCGGCACGCAGCCGCCGCCCACCGTCGCGCGGATCTCGCTGCCGACCCGCCGCGCCGTGACCTGCAGCAGACTCGGCCGCCCCATCTCGACGCCCTGTGCGATCTCGAAGGCGATGTTGCCCTTGTCGGACAGCGAGAGGGTCAGGGCGGCGAGTGTCGCGCTGGCGCTACCGGTCGCCGGATCTTCCCAGGTGCCCGATAGCGGCGCGAACATGCGGGCGCGCGCCCTCTCGCCATCCCAGGCGTAGAAGAAGATGGACAGGCGCCCCTCCAGGGCCGGATTGGCGGCCGACAGCCGGCGATAGGCCGCGATGTCCGGTGTCGCCCGCGTCAGCGCCTCCGGCGTGAGCTCGGCAAAGAAGAACTTGACGCCGACCGAGGCCTGCTGCGGCGGATGACGGCCAGTGAGGACATCCTGCGGGCTGAGCCCGGCGCAGGCGGCGATCGCATCAGCCGGCAGCTGTATACCAAGCGAAAGCGCCTGCGGCGCGGCGATAGTCGCGCCCGTCACCAGCCCGCCGGCATCGCGCGCCACCCGGACCTCGACGAGGCCGGCTATCTCCTCGAACAGCAGGATGCCGTCGCGGTCGCGGCCATGGCCTGCAAGCACGCAGGCCGTGCCGACATTGGGATGGCCGGCGAAAGGCATCTCGGCGGTACGGTGGAAGATGCGGACGCGCGCCGTGTTGGCCGGATCGCTCGGCGGCAGCACGAAGGTCGTCTCGCTGTAGTTCATCTCTGCCGCCAGCGCCTGCATCTCGGCATCGGACAGGCCGCGCGCATCGGTGAAGACGGCGAGCTGGTTTCCGCCGAAGCGGGTGTTGGTGAAGACGTCTACAGTCTCGAACGGATAGGACGGCATGGCGGTCTCCGGCAGCCTGGTCAGGCGCGGAGAGTGCCACCCGGTGTCGCGTCCGAGAAATCAGGATTCGGAATGCGATCGATCACGCGCTGACGGGCTTTGATCCAGCCGCACCGGATTCGCCCGAAAAGTGTATTCCACTTTCCGGTCCGGTGCTTAGGCCCACCAGCGCTCGCCGACCGGGAAGCGGCCGGCCGCTTCCTCGATGACCTGGCCGAGCGAGAACAGCGTCTCCTCGTCAAAGGGGCGGCCGATCAGCTGCAGCCCGAGCGGCAGGCCCTGGCTGTCGAGCCCGGCAGGCACGGCGATGCCCGGCAGGCCGGCCATGTTCACCGTCACCGTGAAGACGTCGTTGAGATACATCTCGACCGGGTCGGACGAGCCCTTCTCGCCGATGCCGAAGGCGGAGGACGGCGTCGCCGGCGTCAGCACCGCGTCGATGCCCTGCTCGTAGACAGCTTCGAAATCGCGCTTGATCAGCGTGCGCACCTTCTGGGCGCGCAGGTAATAGGCGTCGTAATAGCCCGAGGACAGCACATAGGTGCCGATCATGATGCGACGCCTGACCTCGGCGCCGAAACCGGCGGCACGGGTCTTCTCGTACATCTCGACGATGTCGCGGCCCTGCTCGCGCAGGCCGTAGCGGACACCGTCATAGCGGGCGAGGTTGGACGAGGCTTCCGCCGGCGCGACGATGTAATAGGCCGGCAGTGCGTATTTGGAGTGCGGCAGCGAAACCTCGACGATCTCGGCCCCGGCAGCCCTCAGCCAGTCGATGCCCTGCTGCCAGAGCGCGTCGATCTCGGGGTTGAGACCTTCCAGGCGATACTCCCGAGGGATGCCGATCTTCATGCCCTTGATCGAGCGGCCGACAGCCGCCTCGTAATCTGGCACCGCCCTGTCGACCGAGGTCGTATCCTTCGGGTCGTGCCCGGCCATGGAACGCAGCATCACCGCGGTGTCGCGCACGGTCTTGCCGATCGGCCCGGCCTGATCGAGCGAGGAGGCGAAGGCGACGATGCCCCAGCGCGAGCAGCGGCCATAGGTCGGCTTGATGCCGACCGTGCCGGTGAAGGCGGCCGGCTGGCGGATAGAACCGCCGGTGTCGGTCGCGGTCGCGGCGAGGCAGAGATGCGCGGCAACAGCCGCGGCCGAGCCGCCAGAAGACCCGCCGGGCACCAAGTGGTTGCCCTCGATCGCGCCGGCAGCCCCTGCCCCGACATTGGAACCCTGCCGACGCCAGGGGTTGACCACCGGCCCGAAAGCCGAGGTCTCGTTCGACGAGCCCATGGCGAACTCGTCATTGTTGAGCTTGCCGAGCATGACGGCACCGTCGCGCCAGAGCTGCGACGAGACGGTCGATTCATAAGGCGGCACGAAGTTGCCGAGGATGCGCGAGCAGGCGGTGGTACGCACGCCCTTGGTCGCGAACAGGTCCTTGATGCCGAGCGGCAGGCCTTCGAGCGGGCCGGCCTCGCCTCTGGCGAGCTTCTCGTCGGAGGCGGCGGCCTGCTTCAGCGCATGCTCGGGCGTCTCCAGCACATAGGCGTTGAGCGCGCGCGCCTGCTCGACGGCGGCGATATGCGCCTTGGCGAGTTCGGTGGCGGAGAACTGCTTGGCCTTAAGCCCGTCTCGAGCGTCGGTCAGGGTCAGGCGGGTGAGATCGGTCACGGGAAATATCCGTAAAACGTATAGGAACGGGCGATGAGGGTGAACGGTGCGCGTCAGGCGCTCACTCGATCACCTTCGGCACCATGAAGTAGTCGTCCTCGGAAGCCGGCGCGTTGGCGACGATATCGGCGGCGATCTCGCCATCGGTCACGACGTCCTGGCGCTTCTTCATCACCATTGGCGTGACCGAGGTCATCGGCTCGACACCTGTGACGTCGAGCTCGTTGAGCTGATCGACGAAGCCGAGGATGGCGTTGAGCTCGCCTTGCAGCTTCGGCACATCCGCATCATCGACGGCGATGCGCGAGAGATGCGCGACGCGTTTGACGGTGGCGGCGTCGACCGACATGGGCTGGCTCCTGCTGGGATCGGCGCAACGGCGCCGGACATGGTTCGCCAGCGCTATAGCGCGCGGACCGCCAGTAAGTCAGCACTTACTTGCGGTCCACCGGCTGCGGCTGCTCACAATGGCTGCGGCGTCAGACCGTGACCGCCTTGCCCTTCTCCGGCACCAGCGCCTCGATGCCGCTGCCCTTCAGCCCCTCGACGAAGACTGCTGCATCCTGGGCGATGATCGGGAAGGAGCCGTAGTGGCAGGGGATGGCGAGCTTGGGCTTGACGAAGCGGGTCATCGCCAGCGCCGCGGTCCTGGCGCCCATGGTGAAGCGATCTCCGATCGGACAGATGCAGGCCTCGACGCCGTGGATCTCGGCGAGGAGGGCCATGTCCGAGAAGATGTCGGTGTCGCCCATGTGCCAGAGCGTCTTCTCGCCAGGCGTCTTGATGATCGCGCCATTGGCGTTGCCAACCGGGACGGCCACCCCCGCTTCGCCCATGCCTGCCGAATGATCGGCGCGGACCAGGGTCACCGAGAAAGCGCCGAGATCGACAGTGCCGCCTGTGTTCATCGGCTGGAACGTCTTCAGCCCCTTCGAGGCGAGGTGCATGCAGAGGTCGTAATTGGTGATCACCGTGGCGTCGTTCGCGGCAGCGATGGCGAGCGTGTCGCCGACATGGTCGCCATGGCCGTGGGTGATGACGATATGGCTGACGCCCTTGCCGGCCGCTGCGACATCGCCCTCGAAAGCCGGATTGCCGGTGAAGAACGGATCGATCAGGACCGAGGCGCCGGGCAGGTCGAGCCGAAACGCCGAATGGCCGAACCAGGTGAGCTGCATGATGGTCTCCGCGAAAAGGCGACTGGACAGCGCCTGTCTAGGCCGGCGAGATGGCATAGCCAAGCCGGCCCAAACCCGGAGCTCACGCCTATGACCGACGCAGCCACCCTCGCCCGCCGGATCGCGCAAGGACGGGGCGACGAGCCGGCCGATCTCGTCATTCGCGGCGCGCGGCTGTTCGACCTCGTGACGGGCGACCTCTCCCCGACCGACATCGCGCTCTGCGGCGACACGATCGTCGGCACCCATGGCCGCTACGAGGGCAAGGCGAGCTTCGATGCCTCCGGCCTGATCGCCGTGCCCGGCTTCATCGACACGCATCTCCATGTCGAATCCTCGCTGGTGACGCCGCTCGAATTCGAGCGCTGCGTCCTGCCGCACGGCGTCACCACCGCGATCTGCGACCCGCACGAGATCTCCAATGTGCTCGGCGCCGAGGGCATCCGCTATTTCCTCGCATGCGCGCAGGCGATGCGGATGGATCTACGTGTCCAGCTCTCGAGCTGCGTGCCGGCGACGCATCTGGAGACGGCGGGCGCTGCGCTGGAAGCGGCCGATCTTACCCCGTTCATCGATCATCCCAAGGTGATCGGCCTCGCCGAGTTCATGAACTTCCCCGGCGTCCTCCATCGCGATCCCGTCTGCCTCGCCAAGCTGGAAGCCTTCTCACACCGGCATATCGACGGCCATGCGCCGCTGGTGCGCGGGCTCGACCTCAACGGCTATCTCTCCGCCGGCATCCGCACCGACCACGAGACCACGACCGCCGAGGAAGCGCGCGAAAAGCTCGGCAAGGGCATGGCCATCCTGATCCGCGAGGGCTCGGTCTCGAAGGACCTGCATGCGCTGATCCCGCTGATCACGCGCGACGCTTCGCCCTTCCTCGCCTTCTGCACCGACGACCGCAATCCGCTGGACATCGCCGAGGAAGGCCATCTCGACTACATGATCCGCACCGCGATCGCGCATGGCGCCGACATCCTCGCGACCTATCGCACCGCGAGCCTGTCGGCGGCACGGAACTTCGGCCTGTTCGATCGTGGCTTCATCGGCCCCGGCAAGCGCGCCGACATCGTGCTGGTCGACGATCTCGCGGCCTGTCGCGTCAGGCGGGTCTTCGCCGGCGGCAGGCTGGTCGAGGACGCCCTGTTCTCCGACAGGGCAACGGTTCCACCCGTCGGCCTCGCCAGCGTCCGCAGCCGCAGGCTCGCGCCGGAGGATTTCGCGGTGAAGGCGCGCGATGGCGAGACGCCTGTGATCGGCGTCGTTCCCGGCCGCATCATCACCGAGCGCCTTTCGATGCGCCTGCCGATGCAGGACGGCCTCGCCTTGCCCGATCTCGACCAGGATGCCGTCAAGGTCACGGTGATCGAGCGCCATGGCCGCAATGGCGGCATCGCCTCAGGCTTCGTCCATGGCTTCGGCATGAAGCACGGCGCCATCGCCTCGTCGGTGGGCCATGACAGCCACAATCTCTGCGTCGTCGGCGTCGACGCGGCCTCGATGGCGGCGGCGGCCAACCGGCTTATCGAGACCGGCGGCGGCTTCGCGGTGGCCGATGGCGGCAAGGTCGTTGCCGAGCTGGCGTTGCCCGTCGCCGGGTTGATGAGCGACCAGCCTTTCGAGAGGGTGCGGCATGGGCTGGAAGGCCTGCGCGCGGCTGCGAAGGCGCTCGGCGTCGTGCTGGCCGAACCCTTCCTGCAGGTCGCCTTCCTGACCCTGCCGGTGATCCCGCATCTCAAGATCACCGACAAAGGCCTTGTCGATGTTGATCGATTCGATTTCGTGTGAGCGAGAGACTGGGGTCTTGCCGGGGCTTTGCGCAGGAAAGAGTCCGGAATCCATGAACACCGGAGGCTTCTGAAGAGGCGCGTCGAGTGCCGCTGCCTTCTGGAAGCGACCTGTGTTCATGAGTTCCGGGCTCAGCCCTTCGGCCTGCCCCCGGAAGGACGCGGCATCGTTAGAATGCGACGTCGATGCCCTCCGCCCGTGCCTTGGCCCGCAAAGCATAGCGCCGCATACCGGGCAGCCGCGTCCCCGGCTGCTCCTCGATCGCATGCGTCAGCGTCCGCATGCGCTCAGCGAACCAGTTGCCGCCCATGCTCGCCGGGTCGATGGCGAGGATGAGCTGGCCGGTGTCGGGCGGGCCGCCCTGGTCGTCGAGGAAGGACGAGGCCTGGAAGGCGAAATGGGTGCCGACCAGCGCCGCGGCGAGAATCTCGACCATCATGGCAAGCGTCGCGCCCTTCGCGTCGCCGAGCGGCACCATGGTACCGGCGATGGCCGCCGCCGGATCGGTCGTCGGCTTGCCCTGGGCGTCAAGGGCCCAGCCTTCGGGGATCGGCTCGCCCTTCTGCTTAGCCGCGACGATCGGACCGCGCGCCACCTTGGACAGCGCCATGTCGATCACCAGCGGCTCGCGGCCGGCCAGCGGCGCGGCAAACGCGATCGGATTGGTGCCGAAGACCGGCTTGGCGCCGCCCCAGGGCGCCATCGCGCCGGGCGTGTTAGCGAAGAGAAGGGCCACGAGCCCCTGCTCGGCCAGCCGCTCGACATGGAGGCCGGCAGCGCCGCAATGGTTGGAACGGCGGATCGGCGCGGCGGCGATGCCTTGCTTGCGCGCGATTTCGGGCAGTTCAATCACGGCGAGGTCGATCGCAGGATAGGCGAAGCCGTGGGCGGCGTCGATCGCCAGCACGCCGGGCTTGGGCTGGCGCGCGATCGGCACGGCCTGACCGTCGATCTTGCCGGAGCGCAGCATCGAGATGTAGGTCGGCACGCGCGACAGGCCGTGCCCCTTCAGCCCGTCCGCTTCGGCCATGACCAGCGCCAGCGCGACTGAGGCGGCGTTGGCGGCAGAGGCGCCGGCCTCGATGAAGAGATCCGCGACCTTCTGCTCGGCCGCTTCCAGCGAGAGCTTCGTCACGCCCTGCCCTCCAAAGCCGCCATCACCCGCTCTGCCACGAGACCGGAGACGCGCCCGTTCGATTCCACCGTATTGCCGGCGATGTGCGGCGTCAGGATCAGATTGGGCGTGCCCGCGAAGACCTTGGCGCCATCGGCCTTGAGCGGCTCCTGCTCGAAGACGTCGAGCGCCGCGCCGCCGAGGCGCCCGCCCTTCAGCGCCGCAACCAGCGCCGCCTCGTCCATGATGCCGCCGCGCGCCGCGTTGATCAGGATCGCGTCGGGCTTCATCCTGGCAAAGGCGGCCTTGCCGATCAGTCCGCGCGTCTCAGGCGTCAGCGGCAGATGGATCGAGATCACGTCGGACGTCGACAGCAAAGCGTCGAGCTCGAGCTGCTCTATGCCCTGCCAGGCATCGCCAGCGGGAACATAAGGGTCATAGGCCGCAACGGTCATGCCGAGCGCTCTTGCGTGCCGCGCCGCATCGCGGGCGATCGCGCCGAAGCCGACCAGGCCCATGCGCTTGCCGGCGATCTCGCGGCCGATCAGCCTGGTCTTGGGAAATTCGCCGGCGAGCATGGCGTCATTGGCGAAATAGGCGCCGCGCAGCAGCGTCATCGCGGTGCCGATCACGTACTCGACCACCGACAGGCTGTTGGCACCGGTCGCCGGGAAAACCTTGATGCCACGCGCCGAGCAGGCTTCCATGTCGATATTGTCGAGCCCGACGCCGAGCCGCCCGACGACTTTCAGGTTCTTGGCGGCTGCCAGCACCTCGCCACGGACCTGCGTCTGGTTGCGCACGATCAGCGCGGGGATGTCGGCGACCAGCCGCGCGAGCTCGTCCGGTTTGCCGAAGAGATCCGGGTCATGGTGCACGCTGTAGCGCGCCTTGAGCGCCGCGACCGCCGCCTCGTCCATGAATTCGGTGATGACGATCTCGGTCATGGCTGTTTCCGCTGTGAAGTCCAGTCAGCCGAGCAGGATGATCCCGCCCGTGGCGACGACGAGGATGACGAGGCTGGTGCCGGTGACCACGGCGAGATGCCGCCAGCCGAGCCGGGCCATCGCCGCGATAGAGGTGCCGAGGCCGAGCGCCGCGATCGCGATCAGCAGGCCCCAGCGGGAGATTTCGAGCAGGATGTCGCGCATCGGCATGTAGATGCCGGCGAGCCCCGCCTGCGTGCTCAGCACGCTGTTGATCAGGCACATGATCAGGAAGACGAAAGCGAAGACCGGCACCGGCACCTTGGCGTCGCCATGGGTCTCGCCATCTCGGGTCAGCCACCAGCCGACGATCAGCACAGCCGGCAGCAGCAGGAAGACCCGGAACAGCTTGACGATGACAGCCGCATTCGCCGCCTCGTCCGAGACCGCCTGGCCGGCACCGACGACCTGCGCGACGTCATGGATGGTCGCTCCAAGCATCACGCCGGTCTGCTGCTGCGAGAGGCCGAGCCAGGCGCAGAGCAGCGGATAGGCCAGCATCGCGATCGTCGAGAGCACGTTCATCGCGATCACGGTGAAGGCGGTGTCGGCGGCCTTGTTGCGGTAGTCGGGCACGACGGTCGAGGTCGCGAGCGCGGCCGAGGCACCGCAGACCGCCGTTGCGACGCCGCCGAGCGCGCCGACGCCTGGCTCACGGCCGAGCAGGCGCGCCAGCACGAAGCCGGCGACGATCGTCGCGGTCATGGCGACGATGACGAGCAGGGCCGTGCCGAGGCCAAGCGCGACGATGTCCCCGAGCGCTACGCGCAGGCCGAGCAGCGCGATCGCCCAGCGCAGCAGCTTCTTGACGCAGAAGGTCATGCCAGGCTCGAAGCGCTTCGTATTGGCGATCGGATGCAGGGTCATGCCGATTACCAGGGCGATGACGACGGCCGGGAGGCCGACGCGCCCGCCGGCGAGCTGCTTCACGACAGGCTCGGCCAGCACGGAGGCGATCGCCACCGCCGCCGACAGGGCGATGCCCGGTGCGAGCCGGCCGAGCCCGTTCGTCAGGCGCAAGGTCGCCGTTTCGCTCATGATTGCAAGTCGATCCGATACATCAGCCGCTCTTCCGGCCCGTATAATGGCGCAACGAAGCTTTCGACGAAACGTCCGCCGGCCTTCTCAATGATCCGGCGCGAAGCCGCATTCGCGACGTCACAGGTGATCTTCAGGAATGGCAGGCCAATACTACGCGCCTCGACGAGCACCGCAGTCAGGGCGGCGCTGGCATAACCCCGCCCCGCGTGCTGCGGCAGGATGGTATAGCCGACATGGCCGAGCACATGCGGCGGCAATTCCGTGACCGGCTTGCCGGATTCATCTTCCTGCCAGCGCAGATTGATGCTGCCGACGAAGGGCCGCTCCGGCCGGTCGGTCGCGATGATCCAGCGGATCATGTCAGGCAGGCGCGCGACCTCGCTGCCGTCATGCAGGCGGATGGTGCCGCCGCGCTGGTTGAGCCCGGCGACGAAGGCGTCCGGATCGGCCGCGATCGCCGCGAGCTGCTCCGGCGCGACGTTGCGCATCGTGTTCGGCGACCAGCCTGCTTCGAGAGCACGGACATAGGCGGGCAAGACATCCTGCCCCGGCTCATGTAGTGCAACGATGCTGGAAGCGATGCTGACCGACACGTTTGCCTCGTCGCGCCCGGAGACGCAGTTCCTCAGGCGCTGCGGTATAGCTTGGTCATCGAGAACTCGCGATGGCCGAGCGCTTCGGCTGCCGTGAGGCGGCCATTCGCGGTGCGCACGATGGTCTCGATCAACGCATCACCGGCCTGCGGGATGGTGAGGTCGCGACGCAGGATGCCGGAGACGTCGACGTCGATGTGCTCGGGCATGGTCCGCATGGTCTTCGGGTTGCCGGTGATCTTGATGACCGGGACGATCGGATTGCCGATGACGTTGCCCTGCCCGGTCGGAAAGGTGTGCACGACATAGCCGCCCGCCGCCATCAGGGTCACGCACTCCGCCGCGGCCGAGGAGGTGTCCATGTAGTAGAGGCCCGGCCCCTTCTCAGGCGCCTGCGCCGGCTCCAGGATGTCGATGAACTTGCACTCGCGGCCGATCTTCTCGAGGTTGCCGAGGGCCTTCTCCTCGATCGTGGTCAGGCCGCCCGCGATGTTGCCCTTGGTCGGCTGCGAATCGGAGAGGTCGTCGGTTTTGTGAGCCTCGATGACGTCGTCCTGATAGGCCTTCCACATCTTGTACCAGCGCTCGCCGACCTCCGGCGTCGCGGCGCGCGCCTTGCAGAGATGCTCTGCGCCGGTGATTTCGGATGTCTCGCCGAAGACGCCATAGACGCCGCGCGGGATCCATTTGTCGTACATGTTGCCGACCGTCGGGCAGGAGGACAGGCCGGTGGTGGTGTCCGATTCACCGCACTTGGTCGAGACCCAGAGCTCCTCGATGCCGCATTTCACGCGCGGGAGCTCGGTCGCCCACTGCACGAACTCCTTGGCGACATAGGACGCCTTCGCAATGGTGGCGATGTCGCCATGGCCCTCGATGCCGAAGCCGACCACCGGCTTGCCGGTCCTGGCGATGCCGTCGACGACGCGCTTGGTCCAGCCATCCTCGATGCCGATGACGACCACCGCCGCGACGTTCGGGTTCGAACCGGTGCCGATCAGGGTGCGGAAATGGACCTCGAGGTCCTCGCCGAACTGCAGGCGGCCATAAGCATGCGGGATCGCCAGCGTGCCCTTGATGTTGTTGGCAACGGCCTCGCAGGCGGCGTTGGAGAGATCGTCGAGCGGCAGCAGCAGCACATGGTTGCGCACGCCGACGCGGTCGTTCTCGCGGCGCCAGCCCATGAAGGAATCGAGACTGCGGCCAGTCGGGCGCTTGACGAAGGGCGTCTTGAACTCGGGCGCCTCGATCTTGCGGCCCTTCACCTTGGCGAGCTTGCTTTTGACGAGGTCGAAATTGGCGACGATGGAGGACATGGGCGTTTCCTGAAAGGTTGCGGGCTCGACCTGACGGGAGCCTCGTTGCGTGATCGGCGAAGACCTTGCGCTCACCAGCGCTTGGTCTTGACGTTGTGGACGTGGAGATGCTCGCCCTTGGCGATATCGGCGATCGCCTTGCCGATGTCCTGACCGTATTTCCAGATCGTATCGCCCTTCTTGATGTCCTTGAGCGCGACCTTATGGCCGATCGGGATGTCCATCTTGGCGGCGAGGCGGAAGTCGGAATTGTCGTGCGTGACGACACAGAGCATGTCGGTTCCCGCCTTCAGGCCCTCGACGACGACGACGCCGACCGTGTCCTTCTTCTCATGCACCAGCAGATGCGGCTTGCTCATGGCTGATATCCCTGACCGTTCCCGTAATCCACGCTTCGCGATCCCTTTTCGAATGGGGCTCGACGCGGCTGCGCCCAAGTCTTATATAAGACATATGAGTGTGCACAAGCTCGAAATCACAGCGCAGCCTCGTGAGCCCGACATGCCGGAGACGCTCGGCTTCCGGCCGCTTTACCGGCAGGTCAAAGCGATCTTCGTACGCCGGCTCATGGATGGCGTCTGGGCTCCCGGCGCGGTTCTGCCGAGCGAAGGGCAACTCGCCGCCGAGATCGGCGTCAGCCAGGGCACGGTGCGCAAGGCACTCGACGAGCTTGCTGCCGAGAACCTCGTCGTGCGGCGCCAGGGCCGCGGCACCTTCGTCGCCGAGCATGACGAGCGCCGCATCCTGTTCCAGTTCTTCAAGCTGGCGCCGGACCAGGGTGCGCCGCGCTTTCCCGACAGCGTCGTGCTCTCGGTGACGACGGGACCGGCTGACGACGCGGAGCGTACGGCGCTGGACCTGCAGGAGGCGGCCCCCATCATCCGAATCCGCCGGCAGCGCTCCTTCGACGGTGCGCCGCTGATCGTCGAGACGGTCAGCCTGCCGCAAGCCCTCTTCCCGGGGCTGGAGAGCGGGCCGATCCCGAACAATCTCTACAGCCTGTATGCGGGGCACTACGGCATCACCATCGCCAATGCGCGCGAACGGCTGAAGGCGGTGGCGCTCTCGGCGAAGGACGCCGCAGTGCTGGGAGCTGCGGCTGGCGAACCGGCCCTGCAGATCGACCGTATCGCCCTGTCGCTCGATGGCACGCCTGTCGAGCACCGGCTCAGCCTGTGTCTGACCCAGGAGGTTCACTACCTGTCGGACCTGCGCTGAACCGTCCCTGCCCGATTTCGTGCGAGCACCGATCATCTACCGGTGCAAGATCAGTTTGTTGCCCTGCATTTCTAAAGTTCCGCTCGAAATCGAGCGAACCAAACTCGAGGACCGAAAAGCCACGAGATTTCGACCAAGCCGACGCAGAGCGGCCGCCCTATTGGAGGAAACGAATGATCGCGCATATCCGCAGAATCCTCATGACGCGCCGCAGCGCCCTCGCTGGGCTGGCCCTGCTGGGCCTGGGCGCACCTGCCCTGGCTCAAGGCTTCCCGACCAAGCCCATCACCCTGATCGTTCCCTTTGCCGCCGGCGGGCCCAGCGATGTGATCGCCCGCCTGCTCGGCGAGCATATGGGCCGCACGCTTGGCCAGCAGGTCATCGTCGAGAACATCGCCGGCGCCGGTGGCACGGCCGGCGCGAAGCGCCTCGTCTCGGCCGAGGCGGACGGGCACACGTTGCTGATCCACCATCTCGCGCTCGCGGCAGCGCCGGCGCTCTACAGCAATCTTGGCTACGACACGCAGACCGCCTTTGCACCAGTCGGGCTCATCAACACCGGGCCGATGGTGATTGCCGGCAAGCTCGCGCTACCCCCGGTCGATGGCAAGGCCTTCTTCCCCTACGCCAAGCAGCAGGCCGAGAAACTCACCGTCGCCCATGCCGGTGTCGGGTCGAATGCGCATCTGTGCGCGGTGCTGATCTCGCAGGCCCTGAGCGTCAAGCTTGCCCAAGTCGCCTATCGCGGCACCGGGCCGGCGATGAACGACCTGGTCGGCGGCCAGGTCGACGTGCTCTGCGACCAATCGACGACGGCGGTGCCGCAGATCCAGTCCGACAAGATCCGCGCCTATGCGGTGACCTCGCCGGAACGGCTCGGCGTGCTGCCGAACGTCCCGACCTCGCGCGAGGCCGGCACCGAGATCGACATGACGATCTGGCACGGGCTCTACGCCCCGACGGGCACGCCGACCGCTGCGCTCGACAAGCTCAACGGCGCGCTGCAGGCCGCCTTGAACGACCCGGTCGTGCTCGAGCGCTTCAAGGCCGTCGGCACCAGCGCCTTCCCGGCCAGCGAATGGACGCGCGAGGCCCATGCCAAGCGCTTCGCCGCCGAGGTCGCTAAATGGGGAACGGCGCTGAAGGCCGCCGGGCTGACGCCGCAGAACGCCAACTAGCGTCAGGCTGGGCCGCTCGCCTCTGCGGGCGGCCCATGCTACCGGCGGCAGATGAGCAATCTCGTCGCCCTGGATCATTTCCTCGCTCTGCCCGAGCACGCCCGCCTGCTGGGGCTGGATCTCGGTACCAAGACGATCGGGCTCGCCTTGTCCGATGTCGAGCGCCGGATCGCAACGCCGCTGGAGACGATCCAGCGCATCAAGTTTCGCCAGGACGCTGCGGCGCTGTTGAAGGTGGCGGACAAGCACGCGATCGCCGGGCTGGTGATCGGCCTGCCGCTCAACATGGATGGAACGGAAGGTCCACGGGTCCAGTCGACCCGCGCCTTCGTGCGCAATCTCGCGCCGCTGACGGCGCTGCCGATCGTCTTCTGGGACGAGCGGATGTCGACGCTCGCCGTCACCCGCACCCTGCTCGACGCTGATGCCTCGCGCGCCCGGCGCGCGGCCGTCGTCGACAAGATGGCCGCCGCCTATATCCTGCAAGGCGCGCTCGATCGGCTCGGCCGCATCACCGCCGATGCGAGCGAGCAGCAGGAGGACGACTACGGAATGACGTAGCCGCGCTTGATCGCCTTCTTCTGCGCGTCGCGATGGTTCTTGATCGCCCGCTTCTGGTCTTCGATGCTCATGCCGGCGAGCGGATTATTGGGATTGGGGCCGCGCCGATAGCCGCCACCGTCCTGGCCGCCATAACGGCGGTCGTCGCGCCCATAACCGCGATCGTCGCGACCATAGCCCCTGTCGCGGCGGCCCTGATCGTACCCGCCGTCATAACCCCGGTCATAGCCGCGGCGACGGCCGTAGCCGTCATCGGAATAGTATTGGGCCGTTGCCGCGCCGGAGCAGAGCACCGCCAGGGCGACCGCGCCGGAGCCGGACAGCAGTGTCTTGAGCGAGGGTTTCATCGTTTTTTCTCCAAGGTCGGCAAGGCAACGCCCCGGGATCGGAGCCGCAAGCTCCCGTAGGCCATGAAAAGGGCCGCCCCCGTCATGATACGGAAGCGGCCCTTCAAGCCTAGGCGCCAGGCGTTCAGAATTGATTAAGGCTGTTTATCCTGGTCGGCGTTCAGCGATAGCTGCCGCCGGCCGGGTCGCGGATGTTGTCGGGGGCGTAGTAGCGCGGCGCGTAGTAGCGGCGCGGCGCCACATAAACCGGCTGCTCGTCGTAATAGCCGTCGTCATAGCCATAGACCGGTTCGGCATAGGCCGGACGGCTGGCAGCGATCGCCGCAGCCCCAAGAAGGCCGAGGCCAACACCAGCTGCGACCGCAGCGCCGCGATTGCCGCCCCGCCAGCCGCGACGATAGTACTGCGAGTAGTCGGCCTGCGCCGCATCGAGACGGCTCTTGTCGAAGCCGACCGGGCGGGTCTCGCCCGCCATGACGGGCGTCAGGCCTGCCGCCAGAACGCTGCCGGTGACGGCGAGCGTCACGAGGAAACGGCTCTTTCCGAAAGCTGACATGGCATTCTCCTTCTCGGCGGGTTCCCGCCTTGACGCCTGATCTAGCTCGCTCCGGTTGAACCGGGCCTGAACCAATCGCGGCGGAATTGCGACTGGCAATCAACCCGGCAATCCGGAAGGTGTTCCTTTCGAGAGAATAATTACACGCAGTGATTGCATTTCTGGAGAGCGAGTAGCAAAAATAGCTGCGTCGAACGCCGGTTCGTTTCCCGAACGAGTGCGGCCACAGGGTTGGGCGAGATGAGGAAAGCAGCATCGCGGCGAATCAAGGAGGATAAAATCTATCGGGATGACAATCACTTGCCTCGAGCTTCCGGCATCGGCCGCAGCGCCTCGGCCTCGCCCGGTCCGTACAGCATGGACGCGCTGGCGCACATGCAATTGGAGATTGCATCTTATATCGAGGAGATCACCGTCGAGCTCGGTGCGATGGCCCGGGCGGCACAGCTCAGCAGCCTGGCCCATTTCGTCGAGATGACGCGGCTTGAGGCAGCGATCAATCGACGGACCTGCCAATTGCAGCTCGGCGACGTGGCCGATCCCGACAGTGCGCCTTGAGGCCAGGCTTTGCAGATTATCAAACTATAGGTTGCATGAATTGGATTCAGCAACCTGACAGGAGTGTCCGATGCCGGCTTCTCCGACTATCGCTACCCAAGCGGCGCCCCTCTCTCCTCGCAAGGCCTGTACCGTCACGGCGAACCGGAGGCATTGGCCCTGCAGCTTCTGGTCGAGAAGCGAGCCCGTCAACGCGACCTGCAGCGCGACGTTGCCGTAAAGGCGGCGACTATGCTCGCCGAACTTAGCAACCAGGCTCGCGCCGCCGAGCTTGACCTGCTGGTGACCTTCCTCGAGCTTGCGGCGGCGGAGGCCGAGCGCGAGCGCAGCCGCTGGGGCGAGGCGGCCGGCTGACCGTCTCGCCTCCAGGGTCAGGTCGACCGTGAAAGCGCGCCGCCGGCGTGGCGCTGCACCATGCCCTCCAGTTCCAGTTCCAGCACGATGCGGCTGACCTCGCGCACCGGCTGGCCGCTGGCGCGAACGAGATCGTCCAGCGCCGTCGGCGTGGCCCCGATCAGGTCGAGCAGGCGCCGGCGGGGAGCATCTTCGACGTGCCCCTCCTGCGAGATGGGCTCGCGTTCGAGCTCGAGCTTCGGGGCCGGCAGGATCTCCGGCAGATCGAGCTCGTCCCAGAGCGCTTCCTTCCGGGGTTCCGTGCCAGCCTCTTCGCGCGCCAGAATCGGCGCTGACCCGAACAGATCGCCCTGCCGTAGCATCGGCGCCAGGACATCGACGACATGAGCCGTTTCTGCGCAGAGGATCGCGCCTTCGCGAATCAGGTGGTTGCCACCCTCGGCCCGTGGATCGAGCGGCGAACCCGGCACGGCGAAGACCTGACGGCCCTGCTCATTGGCGAAGCGGGCGGTGATCAGCGAACCGGATTTGCGCGCGGCCTCGACGACCACCGTCCCTAAAGCCAGCCCCGAGACGAGGCGATTGCGCCTCGGGAAATCGCGCCCGCGCGGCACCCAGCCGAGCGGCATCTCGCTCAGCGCTGCGCCGCGCCCGCGGATACGATCCAGCAACGGGATGTTCTGCGGTGGATAGACCTCGTCTAGCCCGCCTGCGAGCACCGCGATCGTGCCGCTCTCCAGGCTCGCCTGATGCGCCGACGTGTCGATCCCTCGGGCAAGACCCGAAACGACGACGAAGCCGGCCTCGCCCAGCTCCCGCGACAGCGTCGCGGTGAATTTCAGCCCGGCGGCGGAGGCGTTGCGCGAGCCGACCAGGGCGACGCAGGGGCGACCCAGCACCGCCGGGTCGCCTTCGATCGCGATCAGCGGCGGAGCCGAATTGATCGCCTGCAGCGGCACGGGATAGGCGGCCTCGCCGAGCGCGATCAGATGGGCACCACGCCGGTGCAGCGCCTCGAATTCCCGCTCGGCCTCCGCTGGCGTGCACAGCCGAAGCGTCCGCCCGGCCTGCCGGCCGAGCTGCGGCAAGGCTTCGAGAGCCCCGGCGGCACCGCCGAAGCGATTGACCAGGGTGCGGAAGGTGCGTGGGCCGATGCTCTCGCTGCGGATCAGGCGGAGCCAGTCGAGGCGTTGCCGATCGTCGAGAGCGAAACCGGCCATCGCCATTCAGCCCTTCTGTCCGATCTTGCCCTCGCGGCCGGCGAGCAGCCTCGCGATGTTCTCGCGATGCATGAACCAGAGCAATAGCGCGAGGATCGCCATCAGCCCGGCCGCCTGGGCATCGCGAATCCAGAACCAGAGCAGCAGCACCGTGAGCAGGCTGGCGATCAGGGCCGAAAGCGAGGAATACTTGGAGAGATAGGCGATGCTCAGCCAGACCGCCGCGAAGATCAGCGCGATCGACCAATTCAAGCCGATCAGGATGCCGAGGAAGGTCGCGACGCCTTTCCCGCCCTTGAAGCGCAGCCAGACCGGGAAGAGATGGCCGAGGAAGGCGCCGAGGCCAGCGGCGAGCGCAGCCGCCTTGCCGCCGAGCAGCCAGCCGGCGAGCAGGACCGCCGCCGTGCCCTTCAGCATGTCCCCGAGCAGCGTCAGCGCCGCCAGCTTCTTGTTGCCAGTGCGCAGGACATTGGTCGCGCCGATATTGCCGGAGCCGATCGTGCGCAGATCCGGGCCGCCGCTCAGCCGGGTCAGGATAATGCCGAACGGAATCGAGCCGAGGAGGTAGCCGAGGACAAGCGCGGCGAGCCCTATCTGGCTCGGATACGCCCAAGCGAACGCCTCAGCCATGCAACCTCTCCCGCCCGTACGGCCGCAACCCTAAGCTGCTTCGCCGCGATACACCACCCGGCCACCGACCCAGGTCGCCTGCACCAGGCCTTGCAGCCGCGCCTCGTCGAAGGGCGAATTCTTGGCGCGCGATTTCAGCTTGCGCTTGTCGACGACGAAGGGCGCGTCGATGTCGATCAAGGCAAGATCGGCCGGTGCGCCGATCGCAAGCCGGCCGCAGCCAAGCCCGAGCAATTCAGCCGGCCGGCTCGACAGGGCGGCGAACAGCGCGGCAAGGCCGACCTGCTCGCCGTGATAGAGCCTGAGCGCCGCCGGCAGCAGCGTCTCGATGCCGAGCGCGCCATTGGCGGCTTCGGCGAAGGGCTGGCGCTTGGTCTCGACGTCCTGCGGGTCGTGGTCGGAGACGATGACATCGACCAGGCCCTCAGCCACGGCCTCGATCATCGCCAGCCGCTCGTCCTCGTGCCGCAGCGGCGGCGAGACCTTGCAGAAGGTGCGGTACTCACCGACATCGTTCTCGTTCAGGCAGAGATTGTTGATCGAGACGCCGCAGGTGACAGAAAGCCCGTCCTCCTTGGCCCGGCGGATCAGCGCGAGCGAATCCGAGCAGGAGATCATGGCGGCGTGGTAGCGGGCGCCGGAGGCGCGAGCGAGGCGCAGGTCGCGCTCGAGCATCACCGTCTCGGCCTCGTGCGGAATGCCCGGGAGGCCCTTGCGGCTGGCGAATTCGCCCTCGTTCATCACGCCGACGCCGCGCAGATCGGGATCCTCGACATGGTTGATCAACAGCGCGTCGAAGTCGCGGGCATAGATCATGGCGCGGCGCATCACCTGCGGGTTGCGCACGCCATTGGCGCCGTCGCTGAAGGCGACCGCGCCGGCCTCGAGCAGCAGGCCGAACTCGGTGATCTCCCTGCCGTGCAATCCCTTGGTCAAGGCCGCAGCGGGCAGGACATTGACGATCGCCTTGTCGCGGGCACGGCGCTTGATGAAGTCGATCACCGAGGGATCGTCGATCGGCGGATCGGTGTCGGGGCGGCAGATCACAGTGGTGACGCCGCCGGCGGCTGCCGCCTGCGAGCCGGTGCCGAGCGTCTCGCGGAATTCGGCGCCGGGCTCGCCGAGGAAGGCGCGCAGGTCGACGAGGCCGGGCGCGAGCACGAGGCCGCGGCCCTCCTCCACTTCGATGCCGGCCGGAAGCTCCGGACGATCGCCACCCCAATGGACATCGGCGATCACACCGTCGCGGATCAGGACGCTGCCGACGCCCTCGCGGCCGGAGGCCGGGTCGACCAGTTGCGCGCCGATGATCGCAAGATCGCTGCTCTCAGCCATCGCTACGCTCGATCCCATTCTCGCGCTCGCGGCGCTGCGTGAAGACATAATGCCAGAACCCGACCAGCCCCCAGATGCCGATGCAGAGGAGCGCGCCGAGCAGCACGATCAGCCAGGTCCAGGCGGAGCGCGGCTCGGCATAGACGAAGCCGGCCACGACCACGAGATAGAGTCCGACGAAGACGATCCTTGCCCGGCGCATCTGTCGCAGCAGCCAGGCGAGGAAGAGCTCCATCCGGCTCAGCCATTCGGGAGATGCTGCGCAAGCGCATCGAGCACCGCCATGCGCACGGCCACGCCCATCTCGACCTGTTCGCGGATCAGCGACTGGGCGCCGTCCGCCACCTCGGACGAGATCTCGACGCCGCGGTTCATCGGGCCGGGATGCATGACGAGCGCATCCGGCGCGGCCAGCGAGAGCTTGTCGCGGTCGAGCCCGAAATAGCGGAAGTACTCCTTCGAGGACGGAACAAAGGCGCCGTTCATGCGCTCGAGTTGCAGGCGCAGCATCATGACGATGTCGACGCCCTCCAGCCCCTTCTTCATGTCACGGAAGACCTCGACGCCCATGCGCTCGACACCGGTCGGCAGCAGGGTCGAAGGCGCGATCAGGCGGACCTTGGCACCAAGGGCGCTCAGCAGGATGATGTTGGAGCGGGCGACGCGCGAATGCACGATGTCGCCGCAGATCGCGACGGTCAGCCCGGCGATCCGGCCCTTGTTACGGCGGATGGTCAGGGCGTCGAGCAGGGCCTGCGTCGGATGCTCATGGGCGCCGTCGCCGGCATTGACGACCGAGCAATCGACCTTGCGGGCGAGCAGATTGACCGCGCCGGCGGCATGGTGGCGCACGACCAGAATGTCCGGCCGCATCGCGTTCAGCGTCGCGGCAGTGTCGATCAGCGTCTCGCCCTTCTTCACCGAGGAGGAGCCGACCGACATGTTCATCACATCGGCGCCCAGACGCTTGCCCGCGAGTTCGAACGAGGCCTGCGTCCGTGTCGACGGCTCGAAGAACAGGTTGATCTGGGTGCGGCCGCGCAGCGTCGCCGTCTTCTTCTCGATCTGGCGCGAGAGCGCGACATAGGTCTCGGCGCGCTCGAGCAGCGCCTCGATATCCAGATGTGACAGCCCCTCGATCCCGAGGAGATGGCGGTGCGGATAGAGCGATACGGTCGATGTCATTTGAAGACCGCTGTTTAGGGGCGAGTCGTGGCCGGCGCAAGGCGGCGCGCACGTTCTTCAGTGCGTCACTCTGCTTTCAACGCGTAGACATGTGCTTCACCAGGGAACTGGCGGCTGCGCACCTCGGCGGCGTAGGCACGCACCGCCTCCCGGGCCTGTGCTGCGAGATTGCCATAGGCCTTCACGAATTTCGGCACGCGGTCGGTGAGGCCGAGCATGTCGTCGAGGACGAGGACCTGCCCGTCGCAGGCTGCCGAGGCGCCGATCCCGATGGTCGGGATCGCGACCTTGTTGGTGATCTCGACCGCCAGCGGCTCAGCAACCGCCTCGATCACCAGGGAGAATGCCCCGGCATCGGCGATCGCCGTGGCGTCGGCGATGAGGGCCGGCCACTCAGCCTTGCTGCGACCCTGCGCCTTGTAGCCACCGAGCGTGTTGACCGCCTGCGGCGTCAACCCGACATGGCCCATCACCGGCACGCCGCGCTCGACCAAGAAGCGCACGGTCTCGGCCATCCTCGCGCCGCCTTCGAGCTTCACGGCGCCGGCGCCAGTCTCCTTGAGCAGCCGGGCGGCATTACGGAAGGCCTGTTCACGGCCCTCTTCATAACTGCCGAACGGCATGTCGATCACGACGAGGGAACGCGTCGTCGCGCGCGCCACGGCCTGGCCGTGCAGGCTCATCATCTCCAGCGTCACCGGGACGGTGCTGTCGAGGCCGTAGACGACCATGCCGAGCGAGTCGCCGACGAGCGCGACATCCGCGACCTCGTCGACGATCCTGGCCATCGGCGCGGTATAGGCCGTCAGGGCGACGAGCGGCTCGCCGCCCTTGCGTCCGCGGATATTGAGCGAGGTCAGCCGACTTGTCCGGTTCTGCGACGACATGCCAAGCTCTCCATATCAGACGCCGAAACGGCGGCGGCTGCTGACGTAGCCTGACCGCCCTGCCCCGGAAAGCAGAATCGGGTTTGACAGGACCGGCCGCGTGAACCACTTTCGCGCGCAATCCCGAACCGCTATCAACGCGCCCCGCGCCAAGTTCGGCGAGGCTGGCTGCTAGTGCCCGCCTTACCCTTGTCTATGAGATCGAAAGCGTCATGAAGCTCCTCGTCGTCGAGTCGCCGGCCAAGGCCAAGACGATCAACAAATATCTGGGCCCGGACTACGAGGTCATCGCCTCGTTCGGGCACATTCGCGATCTCCCCGCGAAGGACGGCTCGGTCGATCCCGAGAACGACTTCGCAATGCTCTGGGAGACCGAGGGGCGCGGCGCCAAGCAGGTCGCCGAGATCGCCAAGGCGGCGAAGAACGCCGAGAAGGTCATTCTCGCCACCGACCCGGATCGCGAGGGCGAGGCGATCTCCTGGCACGTGCTGGAGGCGCTGAACCAGAAGCGGGCCATCAAGGGCATCCCGGTCGAGCGCGTCACCTTCAACGCCGTGACCAAGGATGCCGTGCAGAAGGCGCTGGCCAATCCGCGCCCGATCGACCAGGCGCTGGTCGACGCCTATCTCGCCCGCCGCGCCCTCGACTATCTCGTCGGCTTCACCCTGTCGCCTGTGCTGTGGCGCAAGCTCCCCGGTGCCCGCTCGGCAGGGCGCGTGCAATCGGTCGCGCTGCGCCTGGTCAGCGACCGCGAACGCGAGATCGAGGCCTTCCGGGCCCGCGAATACTGGTCGCTGATCGCGACGCTCGCAACCGCCAGCGGCGCAACCTTCGACGCACGTCTCAGTGGCGCCGACGGCAAGAAGATCACCCGGCTCGACATCGGCACGGGCGATGAGGCCGCGGCCTTCAAGGCTGCGCTGGAGACCGCAAGGTTCTCGGTCGCCGAGGTCGAGGCCAAGCCGGTCAAGCGCCATCCGCAGCCGCCCTTCCAGACTTCGACCCTGCAGCAGGAGGCCTCGCGCAAGCTGGGCATGGCGCCGGCTCGCACGATGCAGGTCGCGCAGCGCCTCTATGAGGGCGTCGACATCGGCGGCGAGACCGTCGGCCTGATCACCTATATGCGGACCGACGGCGTCGACATGGACGGCTCGGCGATCACGGCGGCGCGGCGGGTCATCGGCAAGGAGTTCGGCGACAACTACGTGCCCGACGCCCCGCGCAAATACACGGTCAAGGCCAAGAATGCGCAGGAAGCGCACGAAGCCATCCGCCCGACCGATCTCGGCCGCCTGCCGGCGATGGTCGCGCGTCATCTCGAGCCCGAGCAGGCCAAGCTCTATGAGCTGATCTGGAAGCGAACCATCGCCAGCCAGATGGAATCGGCCTCGATGGAGCGCACCACAGTCGATATCGCCGCCCAGGTCGGGGCCCGCGCGCTCGAACTGCGCGCGACCGGCCAGGTCGTGCTCTTCGACGGCTTCCTGACGCTCTATCAGGAGAGCCGCGACGACGAGGAGGACGAGGACTCCAGGAAGCTGCCCCCGATGAAGGCCGGCGATCCGCTGGAGAAGCGCGCCATCGCCGCCGACCAGCATTTCACCGAGCCGCCGCCGCGCTTTTCGGAAGCGAGCCTGGTCAAGCGCATGGAAGAGCTCGGGATCGGCCGGCCTTCGACCTATGCCGCGACGCTGGCAACGCTGCGCGACCGCGAATATGTCCGCGTCGAGAAGAAGCGCCTGGTGCCCGAGGACAAGGGCATGCTGGTCACGGCATTCCTGGAGTCCTTCTTCAAGCGCTATGTCGAGTTCGACTTCACGGCGAGCCTGGAGGAGAAGCTCGATCTGGTTTCCAGCGGCGATGTCGACTGGAAGGTCCTGCTGCGCGAGTTCTGGGACGAATTCACCAAGGCGATCGGCGAAACCAAGGAGCTGCGCGTTGGCGACGTTCTGGAAGCGCTGAACGGCATCCTGGGTCAGCACGTCTTCCCGCCGCGCCCCGATGGCAGCGATCCGCGCAGCTGCCAGGTCTGCGGCACCGGCACGCTCTCGCTCAAGCTCGGCAAGTTCGGCGCCTTCGTCGGCTGCTCGAACTATCCCGAATGCCGCTTCACTCGCCCGCTCACGGCGTCCGCTGCCGATGGCGAGGCGTCGGCCGAAGGCGGGCAGGCCGTCAATGGCGTCCGCATCCTCGGCAAGGATCCGGTCACCGATCTCGAGGTCACCGCGCGCGACGGCCGCTTCGGCCCCTATATCCAGCTTGGCGACGGCGAGAAGCCGAAGCGCTCCAGCCTGCCCAAGGGCGAGACCGTCGGCTCGCTGACGCTGGAGAAGGCACTCGCCCTGCTCTCGCTGCCGCGGGAGGTCGCGAAGCATCCGACCAGCGGCGAGCCGATCCTCGCCGGCATCGGCCGCTACGGCCCTTACGTCCAGCACGGCAAGACCTACGCCAATATCGACAAGGGCGACGACATCCTGGAGATCGGCGCCAACCGCGCAATCGACCTGATCGTGGCCAAGGAGAGCGGTGCGGGCGGCCGCCGTTTCGGCAATGCCGCGGCGACGCCAGGGCGCGATCTCGGCGAGCACCCGCAGGGCGGCAAGATGGAGGTCAGGGCCGGCCGCTACGGTCCTTATGTCGCATGGGGCAAGGTCTACGCCACGCTGCCGAAGACTATGGCGCAGGAGAGCATCACCACCGAACAGGCGATCGAGCTGGTCAACGCCAAGGCGGCGACCGGCGGTGGCACCAAGAGCAAGGCGAAGGCACCCGCCAAGAAGCCGGCAGCTGCCAAGAAGCCGGCAGCAGCCAAGAAGGCGCCAGCAAAAGCAAAGAGCGCAAAGGCCAAGAAGGCCAGCGCCGCGGAAGAATAGCCGCCATTCGCCCGCAGCGATCTTTCAAACGATTGAAAAAGCGCTCTAAAAACGATCACGGTTAACTCCGGATTCAAAGCCTCTCGCTAGGTTTCAGCGCCGCAGTCGAACTAGCGGCCTGCGAGGGGACATCATGAAATCCATCAGGACCCAGATTCTGGGGCTGATCGCGATCGTCGCGGCCGGCGCCTTGGTTGCACTCGGCTGCGCCTTGCTGGCGATGACCCGCATCGACACGATGAACGATCGTTCGTCGCAGCAGAACCACATCGCCCTCGCCGCCGAACGGCTCAATGCCGCGGTCAATCTCGTCGTCGCCGATTCCTACCTCGTCTACACCGCCCGCAACCCGCATTTCGCCGGCATCGCAGCGACGACGGTCGAGGGCGGCCTCGCCAGGGTCGAGGAGCGCCGCAAGGATCTCGCCAGGCTCGTCCCGCCGGCCGAACGCGAGCGGATGGAGAAGATCAGTGGCCTGATCACCGAATTCGTCGCCATCCGGCTGGAGACGACGCGCATGGTCCGCGAGATCTCGGCCCGTGCGGCGGAAGCCTGGGGCAACAGCGACGCCAGCAAGAAGAACCGCGCGACGCTGCAGGAAGAGCTGACGTCGCTGAGCAGCTTCAACGAGACGCTCGCCAACGAGGTCGATGCAGCCTCCAGCGCCTTTTCGGAGCAGGTGCGGACCTGGCTGCCGGTCGCCCTGATCGCGGTGCTCGGCGGCGCGATCTTCGGCGCGCTGGTCTTTTCGCGGCGCTCGATCATCCGTCCTCTCGTCGACCTCGGCGGGACGATGAGCCGCCTCACCGCCGGGGAGACCCAGATCGAGGTGCCACATACCAAGCGCCGCGACGAGATCGGCGAGATGGCCCGGGCAGTCTCGGTCCTGCGCCAGAGCACCGAGCAGGTCGCGCTGCTGCAGGAGCAGGAGCGTGCCGCCTCCGCAGCGCGCATTCGCTCGGCGGATGCGATGGCCTCGGTGGTGTCCGATGTCGGCGAAGTCGTCGCCGCGGCCGCCGCCGGCGATTTCTCAGCCCGGCTCCAGATCGATCATGGCGACGAGCAGATGCAGAAGCTGGTTGCCGGGATCAACGAGATCAATGCTGTCGTCGACAACGCCACCACGGAGTTCGTCGCGGTGCTGCAGGCGCTCGCCGCCGGCGACCTGACCCGTCAGGTCCCGACGGCCTATCGCGGCCGCTTCGCCGAATTGAAGGATGCGATCAACGAAACGTTGTCGCGGCTGTCGGCGACCGTCAGCACGATCCAGACGATGTCGGCGGATGTCGGCCTGTCGGCGCGCGAGATCAACATGGGCGCCGACGATCTCTCCAAGCGCACCGAGGAGCAGGCCTCCTCGCTGGAGGAGAGTGCTGCGACCACCGAGGAGCTCGCCGCCTCCGTCAAGGCCGCCGCCCAGGCCGCCCAGCAGGCGGTGCGCCAGGCCGGCGAGGCGATGCAGGTCGCGCAGGCCGGCGGCAACATCGTCACCGACGCCGTCTCGGCGATGGAACGGATCGAGGCGGCCTCGAAGAAGATCTCCGACATCACCCGCGTGATCGACGACATCGCCTTCCAGACCAATCTGCTGGCGCTCAATGCAGCGGTGGAAGCGGCGCGGGCCGGCGACGCCGGCAAGGGCTTTGCGGTCGTCGCGTCGGAAGTCCGCACGCTCGCCCAGCGCTCGGGCGAGGCGGCCAAGGGCATCACCGGCCTGATCTCCTCCTCGAACACCGAGGTCGAAGCGGGCGTCAAACTGGTTCGCCAGGCCGGCGACGCGCTGACCCGCATCGTCTCCGCCTCGCAGAGCGTCCAGGCGACCGTCTCCGAGGTCGCTGCGGCCTCGAGCGAACAGGCCAACGGCATCGAGGAGATGAGCCAGACCGTCGCGCATATGGACGAGATGACCCAGGCGAACGCGGCACTCGCCGAACAGAGCGCCGCCTCTGCCGGCGCGTTGTCGAGCAAGATCGGCGAACTCAACGCCCTGGTCTCCGGCTTCCGGACCAGTGCGAGCGCCGGCGCCGCCTCGCCGCAGTCGGCTGCGTTCGTCTTGGTCAACGCGTCGGAGCCGGTACGGCTGCAGCAGCGTGCGGAGGCCGCCTTTGCCCAGCACAAGCCGGCACCGCGTCGCGAACATGCTGTGCCCGCGCCCATGCCGGCCCCTGCCCGCAAGGTCGCCAATGCCCGCGGCGGCGACGCGGGCTGGGAAGAGTTCTGAAACAGAACGCTCGGCGCGGGCCCGCGGCACGCCCCACGCACTGGTTGAACGGAGACATGGTCGGGGCCAGCTGCAAGCTGGCCCCTTTTCGTTGGTCAGCGCCGCCTGATGCGCTGCAGATGGCAGATCTTGACCCGCCCACCCCTGCCATCCGCATGCCAGGAGCAACCGGGACTGCGCGGCCGCCCTTCGTAGACGCGGTAGGCGCCGCGATTGCGGCGATCGAAGCGCTGGTTCGAGGCATCGTGGCCGCCGATGCGGACATTGCTGCCGAAACGCACTTCGGCGGCGGCCGGAGCGGCCACCGCCAGAGAGAGTGCCAGCACAGCAAGCGCCAGCAGAGAGGTCGGAAGAGTGGGCGGTCTCGTCATCCGCCGATCAGAGCAGCCGGGCTCCCATGGGGGCAAGGCTGGCGGCGGCGCCTCAACTCCGCCCGCCCACGACGACGAGCTGCTTGATCTCGCCGCGCAGGAAGGCCTGCAGGAAGCGGTCGTAGTCCTTGACCGATACACAGCCATTCGAGTCGCCGCGCGGCCCGAGCAGGTAGCTGTGCACCAGCAGGCCGGCGCGGCCGAAGATCTTGCCGCTGCCGCCGACCGGATGCATGCGGATGGCGCGCACACCGTGGAAGAGCGCCTCGCGCTCGGTCAGATTGTAGACGTGCGGCGGCGTCGGGCCATGCATGCGGACATGGACGTAGCGCAGGTCGTTCATCTTGTCGCCAAGGCCGGAATTGGCTTCCAGCCGCTCGCCATTGGGCAAGTAAACGGTGCGAGCGCTGATGTCGTAGACTGCGGTCTTGCCGCTGGCAGCCGGCGCCGTCGATGCGATCGGCGCCGGCATGGGCGCCGGAGCGACCGTGAGGCCGCTGCCTCGGCCGCTGCGCTGGGTGATGTCGTCCTGCGGCGCGGCATAGGCGAGACGTTCGCCGGAGCTCTGCGGGGCATTTGCATTCACGCCGAAAAGCTTCTCGAAGAAGGAGCGGTTGTCGGGGGCAGGCTCTGCCTTGGCGACGATGTCCTTGCCCTGGCGCGAGATTGCGCGCGTCGCGAGGCGCGGCTCAGGCGGTGTCGGCAGCTTGAGATCGGACGGGCGCGGAACTGGACGCGGCGCGATCAGCGCGATTCGCGGGGTTTCGGCCGTAGCGTGCTGGACGGCAATAGTGGTCGTCGCCAGGCTTGGGCCGGCCGCCGGCTCGGACGGCGCGATCGAGCCGGTCGTCTCAGGATCGAATACCACGGCCTGCGGGGCGGCGACTGTCGACTGGAAGCGACTGGAGAGCGGTGCGCTCTCGGCGAGAGATTGCGCGACATAGCCAACGACATAGCCGGGGCGGAGCAGCGGTGTTGCGCTGTGGGGCGATGTCGAATGGGCCAGCGCGTGCTTCTGGGGCGGCAGTGTTGCGGTCGCCGCCTGCTCGGTCTGCCTGCCAGACCAGACCGACGCCCCCGCCATCGCGCCGGCGGCAACGGCCACGACGACGCCAAGGCGGATGAAGGGGCTGCCGCGCCGACGCTTCAGGCTATAGGAATAACCGGCGAACTTGTTCGAGCTACGCATACGCAACGCCTCGGAACACCTTGCAGGCCTCCCGCTGAGGCGCAGCGCCTTGCTCGTCTCGCCGCCGCGCTCGATACGCACCGGGAGACCGTAGCGGCCTGCTAATCAGTCTCGGGAGGCCCCAACCTCACGAGGTTCATTCAGCGCGACCTTGGTTAATTCGCGATGAATCAAAAGCATTTTAGGGAATGCTTCTCGCGCTGCGGCCGTCCTGACCGCAGCGCGTTTCTGTGGCCCGGGCGCCGTCAGGCCAGAGGCTTCAGCCCGGCCTCGATCGCCGCCCGCTTCGGCTCCAGGAAAGGCGGCAGCGAGAGCCCCTCGCCCATGGTCTCGAAGGGCTCGTCGGTGGCGAAGCCGGGCCCGTCGCTGGCGATCTCGATCAGCACGCCATTCGGCTCGCGCAGATAGAGCGAGCGGAAATAGAAGCGATCGACCGGCCCGCTGTTCGGATAGCCAGAGGCGCGCAGCCTCTCGGCCCAGGCGTCGTACTCCCCGAAGCTCGGCGTCCGCAGAGCCAGGTGATGGACGCCGCCGGCGCCTTCGCGGGCCGGGGCAAGACCGGGCTCGACTGCGACATTGAGCTCGGCCGCAGGGCCGCCCTCGCCGATCCGGAAGACATGGATGTCACCATTCGCGTGGCCCGCGTCGCGATAATCCGCGATGCGCTCCAGCCCGAGCAGCTTGGTCAGAACCAGCTCCGTGCGCTCGATCTGCGGCACCGAGATCGTCACCGGCCCGAGGCCGCGGATCTGATGCTCAGCCGGAACCGGGCTCTTCTCCCAGGCGACGAAGGGAATCGCACCGCCATCGACGATGAGCGTCAGGCGCTGGCCCTCCGGGTCCTCGAAATCAAGCGCGGCGCGGCCATTGAGGAGGCGCGTATCGGAAACCGCGATACCGGCCGCCGTCAGCCGCTCGCGCCAGAAGTCGAGCGAGGCCTCGCTCGCGACCCTGAGCGAGGTGCGGGTGATCGAATGCGTGCCGCGCTTGGCCGGAGCGGCCGGCCAGTCGAAGAAGGTCAGGTCGGTGCCGGGCGAGCCGGCGCCGTCGGCGTAGAACAGGTGGTAGGCAGAGGTGTCGTCCTGGTTCACCGTCTTCTTGACCAGGCGCAGGCCGAGCGTCTCGACATAGAAGCGCCGGTTCTCTGCGGCCTGGGCGGTTATTGCGGTGACATGGTGGATGCCGGTGAGCTGCATAATGCGGACCCCTTGGTTGCGGGCTTCATCTGACGAAGCGCTTGCGCTGCTCACCAAGATAATCTTTGCGCCTACGCCATAAAGACGGCGCGCATCCAATCATAAATTGCATGAATGCAATCATGGAACCTGTTTCGGCGGCGAGGACGATTGCTTGGGCAAGCTGCTCTTGTCACCCGGCGATGGCGGCGTGGTGCAATCCTGCGGCTTGTTCTTGCAGTCATAGACCATGGTCGGCGCGGCCGACTGCCCGGCCTGTCCCGCCGAAGGCAGGATCATGTTCTGGCCCTTGTCTACCTGGCTCGGATGCGTCGTAGCCGGACCGACGCCCGAGTTGTCGGGCTGTTTCGTGGTTTGAGGTGTCTGCGCCACGGCGGCGGCAGTCAGCGCGACCGTCGTCAGCAGGGCAAGCAGCGTCGTCCTGGCAGTCATGGCGGATCTCCGGTTGATCGAGGAAGTCCTTGATCAACCGGCCACCGCCCGATCAGGTTCCGCCTACTCCGCCGCTCGCGCAGCCGGAATGCTCGTCGGATCAGCCGGTGCGCCACCGTGCCGGCTCGGCTTGGCCTTGAGCTTGAGTGTCTCCAGCTCCTCGCGCTCGCGCGGCGTGTTGCGCATGAGCTGGTCCTTGCCAGGCTGGTACTGGACCGGCTGCGCGACGTCCGCCCCATACCAGGCGGCGGCCCTGAGCACGAAGGAGGGGTCGGCAAGGTGCGGGCGTCCCAGCGCGACGAGATCGGCGCGGCCGGCGGCGACGATCGTATTGGCCTGGTCAGCCGTGGTGATCGCGCCGACGCACATGGTCGCGACGCCGGCCTCGTTGCGGATGCGGTCGGCGAACGGCGTCTGGAACATGCGGCCATAATGCGGGCGGGCGCGCGGCGTCGTCTGCCCGGTCGAGACGTCGACGAGGTCGCAGCCGGCCCCGGCGAAGGCCTCGGAGATCCCGACGGAGTCTTCCGCGCTGATGCCGCCCTCCTGCCAGTCGGTCGCCGAGATCCGTACCGACATCGGCTTGTCCGCCGGCCACATCTGGCGAAGCGCGTCGAAGACTTCGAGCGGGAAGCGCAGGCGGTTCTCGAGCGAACCGCCGTACTCGTCGCTGCGCTTGTTGGTCAGCGGCGAAAGGAAGCTCGCCAGCAGATAGCCGTGGGCGCAGTGCAGTTCGAGCATGTCGAAGCCGGCGCGCAGGCCGCGCTCGGCCGACGCGACGAAATCGGCCTTGACCCGCTCCATGTCGGCTCGGGTCATTTCGCGTGGCACCTGGCTTTCGGGATAATACGGCAGCGGCGATGCCGAGATGATCGGCCAAGCGCCCGCGGCGAGCGGCCGGTCCATGCCGTCCCACATCAGCTTGCTCGCCCCTTTTCGCCCGGCATGGCCGAGCTGCAGGCAGACCTTCGCAGCCGAGTTGCCATGGACGAAATCGACGATGCGCTTCCAGGCGGCTTCCTGCGCATCATTGTAGAGCCCGGCGCAGCCGGGGGTGATGCGGGCATCGGCCGAGACGCAGGTCATTTCGGTGAAGATGAGCCCTGCCCCGCCGATGGCGCGCGCGCCGTAATGCATCAGGTGCCAGTCGCCCGGAAGGCCATCCTGTGCGGAATACTGGCACATCGGCGAGACGACGAAGCGGTTCGCCACCTTCATCTCGCGCAGGAAGAAGGGCTGAAAGGCGGGTGGCACCGGCGTGCCGTCGCGGCGCGTCGCTTGATCTGCGCCGAGATCGTCGGCGACCAGCCTGTCGATCGCCGCGACGAACTCGGGGGCACGCAGCGCGAGGTTGTCGTAGGTGATCGCCTTGGAACGGGTCATCAGGCCGAAGGCGAAGCGCAGCGGCTCGAAATCCCAGAAGCGCTTCAACTGCTCGAACCAGACCAGCGAGACGTCGGCGGCGTGCTGGGTCTTCTCGACCTCCTCGCGCCGCCCGGTCTCGAAGCCGGCGAGCGCCGCCTTGACGTCGAGCCCGGCGCGATGGAAGGCGCGATGCAGCGCGATCGAATCCTCCATGGCGAGCTTGGTGCCGGAGCCGATCGAGAAATGCGCCGTCGCCTTCGCGTCGCCGACCAGCACGACATTGTCGACGACCCAGTTGCTGCAGCGGATCATAGGGAACTGCCGCCAGAGCGAGCGATTGGTGATCAGCCTGTGACCCTGCAGTTCCTCTGTGAAGACCTGTTCAAGGAAGGCAGCTGTGCCGGCCTCATCCAGGCCCTCCAGCCCGGCGCGAGCGAAGGTCTCGGGGTCGGTCTCCAGCACCCAGGTCGATTGCCCCGGCTCGTACTGGTAGCAATGGGCGATAAAGACGCCGTGCTGCGTCTGCTTGAAGAAGAAGGTGAAGGCGTCGAAGGGCCGGGTCGACCCCATCCAGACGAAGCGGTTCGGCCGCAGATCGACCTGCGGCGCGAAGCGTTCGCGGTCGTCCTCGCGGATGCGGCTGTTGATGCCGTCTGCGGCGACGACGAGGTCGTAATCGCGCTTGAGCGCGGCGACGTCCCCGATCTCCTGCGAGAAGACGAGCTTGGCGCCGACCTGGCGCGCCCGCTCTTGCAGCAGCATCAGCAGCGTGCGGCGCGAGCAGCCGCAGAAGCCGTTGCCGGGCACGCGACGCACCGTGCCTTTGAAATGGATCTCGATATCGTCCCAATAGGCGAAGCTGCGAACGATCGCCTCATAGCTCGGCAGGTCGGCCGCCTTGAACAGGTCGAGCGTCTGGTCGGAAAAGACGACGCCGAAGCCGAAGGTGTCGTCGGGGCGGTTGCGCTCGAAGACGGTGACGTCGAGCTGCGGCCAATCCCGCTTCATCAGCAGCGCGTAATAGAGGCCTGCCGGCCCGCCGCCCACCACCGCAATCCGCATGACGCTCTCCCTCGCTCGTGAAATCATTTTAAACCTAAAATAATTTTGGCTCAAGCCCCGATGGATCGGCCATGTTCCCGACCGCAGCACAGGCTGGTCGAGTCAAAGCTAAATCCGCATAATACATTGTCATATCGACGATATTTATCCTCATCCCTGTTTCTCTCCATCCCTCTTGCAAAATGTTTCAGACCTAAAATATATTGACTGCCAAGAGGGAGTGAACGGCATGGCATCGGCTCTGGCGGGACAACATGCCCTGGTGAGCGGCGGCGGACGCGGCATCGGCCGCGCCATTGCCTCCATCCTGCGCCAGGCCGGCGCCCGCGTCTCGATCATCGGCCGCAATGACGACATCCTGCAACAGGCGGTGATCGCTGGCGCAGCCGATGCCGCCCATGCCGTCGACGTGACCGATGAGAGCGCCGTGAGCGAGGCGATGGCCGGACTCTCGGCGGGACAACCCTTCGACATCGTCGTCGCCAATGCCGGCGCGGCCGAAAGCGCCAGCTTCCAGCGCAGCGACGCCGAGCTGTTCCGGCGCATGGTCGAGATCAACCTGATCGGCACGGTGAACTGCTTCCGTCCCGCTTTGCCTGGCATGACCGAGCGCCGCTCGGGCCGGCTGATCGCGATCGCCTCGACCGCCGGGCACCGTGGCTATGCCTATGTTTCAGCCTATGTCGCCGCCAAGCACGCGGTCGTGGGTCTCGTGCGCTCGCTGGCGCTGGAGACGGCGCGCAGCGGCATCACGGTCAACGCCGTCTGCCCCGGCTATACCGATACCGACATGGTCGCCGGCAGCCTGACGACGATCGCCGCCAAAACCGGCAAGAGCCGCGAGGAAGCGCTGGCGGAGCTGACCAAGGACAATCCACAGCACCGGCTGATCACGCCGGAAGAGGTCGCCGCGGCCGTTCTCAATCTCTGCGGCCCGCAGAGCCGCGGCATCACCGGCCAGTCCGTCCTTATCAACGGCGGGGAGTTCTGAGCATGGAAATCCCGTCCACCGCCCCCCTGCTCGACCGCGAAACCAAGGCGAGCGAGCGCCCCGGCGACCACAAGGATGAGCTGCGCCTCTGGCTGCGGATGCTGACCTGCTCGACCCTGATCGAGAGCGAAATCCGCACCCGCCTGCGCGAGGAGTTCAAGACGACGCTGCCGCGCTTCGACCTGATGGCGCAGCTCGAGAAGTCGACCACCGGCATGACCGTCGGCGAGGTCTCGCAGCGGCTGATGGTCTCGAACGGCAACGTCACGGCCGTCGTCGCCGGCCTGCTCACCGACGGGCTGGTCGACAAGCGCCCAGCCGCGCAGGACCGGCGCGTCCAGGTGCTGACGCTGACCGCCCAAGGCAGGCGCGCTTTCAAGGCGATGGCCGAGCGTCATGAAGGCTGGATCGCGGAGCTCTTCGCCCACCTCGGCCCGGCCGAGATCGGCCAGCTCTTCCGCCTGCTCGGCGGCGTCAAGGCCTCGCTCCACCAGGCCATCAGCAACCGCCAGAACGGCACGCCGACCGCGGCGGGGGAGACCGAATGACCAGCGCAAACCCCGTCACCCTGCCGCTTTCCGGCTTCAAGCCGCAGCATTTCCAGCTCTCGGTCGCCGGCAAGGTCGCGACCGTGACGCTGAACCGGCCGGAGAAGAAGAACCCGTTGACCTTCGAGAGCTATCGCGAGCTGACCGATTTCTTCCTCGCAGCGCAGAAGGAGGAAGCGGTCAAGGCGATCGTGGTGACCGGCGCCGGCGGCAACTTTTCCTCGGGCGGCGACGTCTTCGAGATCATCGGGCCACTGGTCGCGATGGATACCAAGGACCTGCTCAAATTCACCCGGATGACCGGCGAGTTGGTCAAGACGATGCGTGCCTGTCCGCAGCCCATCGTCGCCGCGATCGACGGCATCTGCGCCGGCGCCGGCGCGATCATCGCCATGGCCTCCGATCTGCGCCTCGGCACGGCCGAGACCAAGATCGCCTTCCTGTTCAACCGCGTCGGCCTCGCCGGCTGCGATATGGGCGCCTGCGCGATGCTGCCGCGCATCATCGGACAGGGTCGCGCCGCCGAGCTTCTGTATACCGGCCGCGTGCTCAAGGGCGAGGAAGCCGAGCGCTGGGGCTTCCTCAACCGGCTCATCGCCCGCGACACCGTGCTCGCCGAGGCACAGGCGCTCGCGGCCGAGCTCGCCGACGGGCCGACCTTCGCCAACGCCATGACCAAGCGCATGCTGGAGATGGAATGGGCGATGTCGGTCGAATCCGCGATCGAGGCGGAGGCGGTGGCGCAGGCGCTGTGCATGCAGACCGAGGACTTTTCCCGCGCCTACCACGCCTTCGCCGCGAAGCGGAAGCCGGTGTTCGAGGGCAACTGAGATGGCTGCGTTCGGCACAGGAATCCTCGGCGACACGCTCGACTGGCCCTTCTTCGAGGCGCATCACCGCGACTTCGCTGGGCGGCTCTCCGCCTGGGCCGACGCCACCCTGCCCGGCCTGCCGCATGACGATGTCGACGAAGCCTGCCGGGCCCGGGTGAAAGCGCTGGGCGAGGCTGGTTTCCTGAGGGCCGCCGTACCGGCCGAATACGGCGGACTGCATGCCGCGCTCGACGTACGCACGCTTTGCCTCGCCCGCGAAATCCTCGCCGCCCG
This sequence comes from Allobosea sp. CCNWLY174, assembly GCF_037120455.1. Lineage (NCBI taxonomy): Bacteria > Pseudomonadati > Pseudomonadota > Alphaproteobacteria > Hyphomicrobiales > Alloboseaceae > Allobosea > Allobosea sp. CCNWLY174. The sequence goes on from NZ_JBBBBQ010000001.1 coordinate 439,977, forward strand.
CGACGGGCTCGCCGATTTCGCCTTCGCCATGCAGGGGCTGGGGACCGGCTCGATCAGCGTCGCCGGTTCGCCCGAGATGAAGGCGCGCATCCTGCCGGCGGTGGCGCGCGGCGAGAGGATCGCCGCCTTCGCCCTCTCCGAGAAGGAGGCCGGCTCCGACGTCGCCGCCCTGGCGACAACGGCGACGCCGGACGGCAATACCCATGTACGGATCGACGGCGAGAAGACCTGGATCTCGAATGGCGGCATCGCCGACCATTACGTCGTCTTCGCCCGCTCCGGCGAGGCGCCCGGCGCGCGCGGCCTCTCGGCCTATCTGGTCGAGGCCGATACGCCTGGTCTCTCTATCGCCGAGCGCATCGACGTGATCGCGCCGCATCCGCTCGCGACCCTGCGCTTCGATGGCTGCCGCATCCCCGCCGCGAACCGCATCGGCGGTCCTGGCGACGGCTTCAAGGTCGCCATGGCGACGCTCGATATCTTCCGATCGACGGTCGGCGCCGCGGCGCTCGGCTTCGCGCGGCGGGCGCTGCACGAAACGGTTTCCCATGCCAAGAACCGCAAGCTCTTCGGCGGGACGCTCGGCGACCTCCAGCTCTCGCAGGCCGCGATCGCCGACAGCGCGACCGAGGTCGATGCCGCCGCCCTCCTCGTCTACCGCGCCGCCTGGACCAAGGACCGGGGCGCGCCTCGCGTCACCCGCGAGGCGGCGCTCGCCAAGCTGGTCGCGACCGAGAACGCTCAGAAGGTGATCGACCGCGCCGTGCAGATCCATGGCGGTCTCGGGGTCACCCGCGGCGTCAAGGTCGAGGAACTCTATCGCGAGATCAGGGCGCTCAGAATCTACGAGGGCGCCAGCGAGGTGCAGAAGGTCGTGATCGCACGCGACCTGCTGAAGTAGGCGCGAGCATGGTCCGCAAAAGTGGGAACCGGTTTTGCGACAAGACTACGCTCAAAAAATAGACCAGGGGAACGAGATGGGTACCGCAGATCTCATGCGGTCGGGACATGTGGATTCTTTCGCGCGGGACAACCTGCCGCCGCGTGAAAGCTGGCCGCGCCTCGACCTCGCAGCCGCCGGGCTGAGCTATCCGGAACGGCTCAACGTCGTCACCGAGTTCGTCGATCGCCATGTCGCCGAGGGGCGCGGCGAACGCGACGCGGTGATCGGCCCGAGCGAGACCTGGAGCTATCGGGCGCTCGCCGAAATCGTGAACCGCATCGCCAATGTGCTGACCCGCGATCTCGGCATGGTGCCGGGCAACCGGGTACTGCTGCGCGCCGCCAACACGCCGATGATGGTCGCGACCTATTTCGCGGTGCTCAAGGCCGGCGGCGTGGTGGTCGCGACCATGCCGATGCTGCGTGCCGGCGAGCTCGCCTATCCGATCCGCAAGGCGAAGATCGAGCTGGCGCTGTGCGATGCGACGCTGGTCGATGAACTCAAGGCTGCCCAACGGCTTGCAGCAGAACTCTCGACCATCGTCACATGGGGCGATGGCGAGCTAGAAGCCCTGATGGGCAAAGCCGGCTACGAGAGTTTCGAGCCGGCTGACACCGCGCAGGACGATGTCTGCCTGATCGCCTTCACCTCGGGCACCACCGGCGAACCCAAGGGCACGATGCATTTCCAGCGCGACCTGTTGGCGATCTGCGACGCCTATGGCGCCCGCGTACTCAAGGCCGCGCCGGACGACCGCTTCATCGGCTCGCCGCCGCTCGCCTTCACCTTCGGGCTCGGCGGCATCGTGCTCTTCCCCTTGCGCATCGGCGCCGCCTGCGTGCTGCCGACCAAGGTCGCGCCGGCCGATCTCGCCGAAGCGATCGAGCGCCATCGTGCGACGGTCTGCTTCACCGCTCCCACTGCCTATCGCGCCATGCTCGGCAAACTCGCCGAGCGCGACCTCTCGTCGCTGCGCATCTGCGTCTCGGCCGGCGAGACCCTGCCGAAGGCGACCTTCGACGCCTGGCAGGAGGCAACCGGGCTGCCATTGATGGACGGGATCGGTGCCACCGAGATGCTGCACATCTTCATCGGCGCGCCGCGCGACAAGATACGGCCGGGCTCGACCGGCCTGCCGGTGCCCGGCTACGAGGCGAAGATCGTTGACGAGGACGGCAAGGAGCTACCGGACGGCACGCCCGGGCGCCTCGCCGTGCGCGGCCCGACCGGCTGCCGCTACCTCGCCGATCCGCGCCAGGCCAAATACATCCTCGATGGCTGGAACGTCACCGGCGACACCTATCTGCGCGATGGCGACGGCTATTTCTGGTATCAGGCGCGCTCCGACGACATGATCATCTCGGCCGGCTACAACATCGCCGGGCCGGAGGTCGAGGCGTCCCTGCTGACGCATGTGGCGGTGGCCGAATGCGGCGTCGTCGGAGCGCCCTGCCCCGAGCGCGGCCAGATTGTGAAGGCCTATGTGCTGCTGCGCGAGGGCTTCACTGGCGATGCCGCGCTGGCCAAGGCGCTGCAGGAGCATGTCAAGGCGACTATCGCGCCCTACAAATACCCACGCGCCATCGCCTTCGTGACAACCCTGCCGAAGACCTCTACCGGGAAGCTGCAGCGCTTCGCCCTGCGCGAGATCGCGCGCCTGGAAGCTTCGGCTTCCTGACTATTGCTTGAGAAAGACCACGCCCATGACCAGCGGCACCTCGCCATCCGATTCCGCTTCGCGCCGCGCCCGCGCGGTCCTGCCCGAAGGCTGGCCGCAGCCGCGCGGCTATGCCAACGGCATGGTCGCCGAAGGCAAGGTGCTGGTGACCGGCGGTCTCGTCGGCTGGGACGTCCAGGGCGTCTTCGCCAAGGGCTTCGTCGCCCAGGTCGGCCAGACGCTCGCCAACATCAAGGCCGTGGTCGAAGCCGGCGGCGGCAAGGTCGAGGATATCGTGCGCCTGACCTGGTACGTCACCGACATCGAGGCCTATCGCAACAGCCTGGCCGAGCTCGGCCCGGCCTATCGCGCCAATCTCGGCCGGCATTTCCCCGCCATGGCGGTGGTCTCCGTTCCCGCTCTGGTCGAGCCGGAGGCGATGGTCGAGATCGAGGCGACAGCGGTGCTGCCGGGCTGAGCCGTCGCTCCGGCGCAGTGTAAGACGCGCTAGGAATTTACCAAGAATTAGCCACGATACTCGACAGCGCCGCCTGATCCGGGCGGTGAATCGTCAGGAGTATCGCATGACGAGTATCAGCGGCGCTGGGGGCTTTCGCCCGCCACCGCCAGGAAAGCCGCCGAGTTTCGACAAGCTCGACAGCAATAGCGACGGGGTGCTCAACCTCGCCGAATTCTCCGCCGGCGCGCCGAAAGGCGCCGACAACGCCAAGACAGAGAAACTGTTCAAGGCGATGGACACCGACCAGGACGGTTCGGTCAGCAAGGCGGAATCGGACGCCTTCAAGGCGAAGGCGGAGAAGGCCGACCAGCAGACGCAGGCCCTCCTGCTGATGCTCCAGTCGGATACGGCCAACGCCAAGACGTCGACCAAGACCGACGCCAAGGATGGCGAGGACAAGAACTACTTCGCCAAGCTTGATGCCGATTCAGACGGCAGCGTCGCCAAGGACGAATTCCTGAAGGTGGTCGCTCCCGACGGAGACAGCTCGAACGGCCTGCTAAGCCGCCTCTTCGCCGCGATGGATGCGGACAAGGACGGCCAAGTCTCCAAGGAGGAGATGTCCGACTTCAAGAAGCAGATGGAAGAACGCGCCTCGCAGCGGCCGCCTCCGCCACCATTGCCGGCGGAGATCAGCGGCGCGTCGGAAGCTTATGGCCAGACCTACCAGCTCGGAGCGAAGGCTTCCGCTGGCACGACCTATTCCCAGGCGGCCTGATCACCGCTTGCGCAACGCCGGGCCGGCAGAAGGCCGTCCGGCGCTCTCGGGATATGCGGTTCAGATGCCCGCCCCGTCATAGAGCGAAGGCGGCGCCTTCTTTGCCCACAGCCTCGCATGCAGGCCCTTCAGCAGCGGCCGCAGCGCGATATCGCCGAGTGCAAGCACGGCCGCGAGACCCCACTGCCCCGTTGACAGCGCCACGACGGCGAAGACGAACAATCCGCTTGCCAGGCGCCAGCTCGCGGCCTCGAACCAAGCGCGTCGTTCCTGCGCACCGCGCCAGCCGACGAGACGCAGGACAGCGCGGCTGACCGCACCAGCCTCAGTGATCGAACGAGCCTTGTCCTGAGCCTTATGGGTCTCGACGAAGCCGAAGGCGACCGTCTGGTTGCTGAGCCTGTCGATCAGAATGAAGCCACCGAGCTCGCGGCTATGCGTGTAGTCGAGCACTGCGAGCTGCCGGTCGAGCGTCAGCGTCGCCAGGCCGATGCCGTTCATCGCCAGGCTGTCGGCCGGTGCCTCGGCATAGCTTTCGATGTCGACGCTGTGGTGCAGGCGCACGATCTGCGCGTTGGCGCTCGCGGTGGCGAGCTTCACGATGAACTCGCCGCCTTCCCGCAGCGCCGCCTCGCCGGTCCAGAGCAGGCGCGCCTGTAATTCCTGCTTCACCACCGGAGCGTGAGCGACCGAGGCGATGACGTCGCCGCGCGAGACGTCGATCTCGTCCGCAAGCGTGACCGTCACCGACTGGCCGGCGCTCGCCTGCGAGACGTCGCCTGACGGCGCGAGGATGCGGGCGATCGTGCTGCGACGGCCCGACGGCAGCGCCGCGACCGCATCGCCGACGCGCAGGCGCCCGCGCGCAACCGTGCCGGCGAAGCCGCGGAAGTCGAGATCGGGCCGGTTGACCCATTGCACCGGCAAAGCGAAGCCGGCTTCGACTTCGGCCTCAGCGACGACCACGACGGATTCGAGCAGGGGCAGCAGCGCCGGGCCGCGATACCAGGGCGTCAGCTTGGAAAGACTCGTGACGTTCTCGCCGTCTCGAGCCGAGACCGGGACGAAGTCGATGCTGGCGAAGCCTAAGCCCGCGACCGCCTTGCGATAGTCCTGCTCGATCTGGCGGAAGACCGCCTCGTCATAGCCGACCAGGTCCATCTTGTTGACGGCGACGACGACATGGCGGACGCCGACCAGCGAAACGATGAAGGAGTGCCGGCGCGTCTGCGGCAGCAGGCCCTTGCGGGCGTCGATCAGGATGATGGCGAGGTCCGCGGTCGAGGCGCCGGTCGCCATATTGCGGGTGTACTGCTCGTGACCGGGGGTGTCGGCGACGATGAAGCTGCGCCGGTCGGTTGAGAAATAGCGATAGGCGACATCGATGGTGATGCCCTGCTCGCGCTCGGCCGAGAGCCCATCGACCAGCAGAGCGAAGTCCGGCGCCGCGCCCTGCGTGCCGAACTTGCGGGAATCTGAGTCGAGCGCAGTGAGCTGGTCGTCGAAGACCGCGCCGGCCTCATAGAGAATCCGGCCGATCAGAGTCGACTTGCCGTCGTCGACCGAGCCGCAGGTGATGAAGCGCAGCAAGGCGCGGGCGCTGCCCTCGGTTCTCTGGCTCTGGTCGTTGGCGGGGTGCGGCTGGCCAGCCGGAGCGGGCTGGCCCTTCAACTTCGCGAGCGCCGCCATCAGAAATAGCCTTCCTGCTTCTTCTGCTCCATCGAGCCGGAGCCGTCATGGTCGATGACGCGCCCTTCCCGCTCGGAGGAGCGTGACGCCCGCATCTCGGCGATGATGTCGGTGAGATTCGCCGCTTCGCTCTCGACCGCGCCGGTCAGTGGGTAGCAGCCGAGCGTGCGGAAGCGGACCATGCGGGTCTCGAGCTTTTCGCCGGGCAGCAGCTCCATGCGCTCGTCGTCGCGCATGATCCAGGCGCCGTTGCGCCGCACGACCGGGCGCGGCGCGGCGAAATAGAGCGGCACGACCGGGATGTTCTCGAGCGCGATGTAGTCCCAGACGTCCTTCTCGGTCCAATTGGAGAGCGGGAAGACGCGGAAGCTCTCGCCCTGGGCCTTGCGGGTGTTGAACAGCCGCCAGGGCTCGGGCCGCTGGTTCTTCGGATCCCACCGGTGCTGGGCCGAGCGCAGCGAGAACACCCGCTCCTTGGCCCGGCTCTTCTCCTCGTCGCGACGGGCGCCACCGAAGGCCGCGTCGAAGCCGTATTTGTCGAGCGCCTGCTTCAGCCCTTGCGTCTTCATCACATCGGTGTGCAGGCGCGAGCCCGAGGCAAACGGGTTCACGCCGGCCCTCCGGCCCTCCTCGTTGATGTGCACGATCAGGTCGAGCCCGAGCCGGCTCGCGGTCTGGTCACGGAAGGCGATCATGTCCCGGAACTTCCAGGTCGTGTCGACATGGAGCAGCGGGAATGGCGGCTTGCCGGGATAGAAGGCCTTCATTGCAAGATGCAGCAGGACCGCCGAGTCCTTGCCGATCGAATAGAGCAGCACCGGCTTTTCGCAGGTCGCGGCGACCTCGCGGATGATGAAGATCGCCTCGGCTTCGAGCTTCTGCAGATGACTGAGCTGGATCACGCCAAAACCTCCGCGGCCGGCTTGGACCGCACCAACCGGCCGTCCGGGCCGACATGCAGGCCGCACTCCTTGGCGGCTTCCTCTTCCCACCACCAGCGCCCCGCCCGCTCCGGCTCGCCCGGCTGGATGGCGCGGGTGCAGGGCTGGCAGCCAATCGAGAGGAAACCCTTCTCATGCAGCGGGTTGAGCGGAACATCGTGCTTGCGGGCGAAGGCCAGCGCCTGGTCGCGCGACCAGTCGAGCAGGGGATTGAACTTGATGAGGCTGCGCTCCCGGTCGGCCTCGGCGAGCGCGACGCCACCGCGTGCGGCCGACTGGTCGGCGCGCAGGCCGGTGATCCAGGCGGCGGCTCCGGCGAGCGCCCGGCCGAGCGGCTCGACCTTGCGGACAGTGCAGCAGGCCTTGCGGGCCTCGATCGAATTGTAGAAGCCGTTGATGCCGTGGCCGAGCACGAAGGCCTCGACCGCGTCGTGACGCGGATAGAACGGCGTGATCGTGATGCCGTAGCGCGCCTCGGTCTGCGCCCAGAGCGCATGGACCTCACCGAAGAGCCGGCCGGTATCGAGCGTGACGATCTCGATCGGCAGGTTCTGGGTTGCGATCAGATGGGTGACGACCTGATCCTCGAGGCCGAAGCTGGTGGTGAAGACAAGGCGCCCACCAGTGTTCCGCACCAATCCTGCGAGGCGCCCGGCTGCATCCGACGTTCCGAACGCAGCATTGAGGTTTTCGGCCTGTTCCTGCAACTCGACCATGTGCTTGCTCTGCGCGGACCAGGCCGACACGGACGGCACGATGCCGCCCTCGCCCGCCACGACCTGCCATGTCGTCAGTCAGTGGGATGTTCTGTAAATCGAACAATCCACATATAACTTGAAAGCCTATCAATCAATTTACATCAGATAGCGTGAATTTTCTTATTTCGAGGAAGAAGGAGAAGATCCTTCCCGAACCACCGACTCCGAGCCTGCTCGCGAGCGCGCCTGAGCCGTTGCCGCAGGAACTTTCGCTCAAGCACCTGCGTTGACGGGACATGCAGGCTGGTCCTGCGACACTACAGGGGGACTATCATGGCGAATTCGGCAAACCACGCGGTCGAGAGCTTGCGCAAGGAGCAGCGCGAACAGCGCAATGACGCGAAGAAGGCGGGTGGCTCGGCCGAGAAGGAACTCGACAAGGCGCTGAAGGACACCTTTCCCGCCAGCGATCCGGTCGCGCCGCAAGTTCCGACCAAGCCCGGAGCGCCCAAGCACCGGAGCTGATGCTGACACGCTCCATCGCGGACGGAGTTATTCTCCACCATCTCGGCCTGACGAGATGGAGATGGCCATGCCTGAGCGTGCGAGAGTCGATGCCTTTGTCGCCGCCGTCGTGGGCGGCGATCATGTCGGCGCCATTCGCGATTTCTACACTGACGACGCGACCATGCAGGAGAACGCCAACGAGCCGCGCCGCGGCCGCGAGGCGCTGATGGCGCACGAGGCGCGCGCGCTGGAGCGGCTCGAGAAGATGCATACGCATCCCCCCGCCGCAGTGCTGGTCGACGGCGACCATGTCGTCGTCCGCTGGATTTTCGACGCGACCGACAAGACAGGCGTGACGCGCCGGCTCGAAGAGCTGGCTTTCCAGCGCTGGCGGGGCGACCGCATCGCCGAAGAGCGCTTCTTCTACGACACCGGAAGCGCGTGGCGGGAGGTCGGTTCAAGCGCAACCTGACAGCAAGGTGAGATCGGGACACCTGAGCTCTCACTTGCAGCTGGTCTCGCCGGAGCGCTATCGACGTCGAAGCGGAAGCGAGAGCGTCGATGATTGATGGTGATCGCAACGAGGTCCGTCCTGCTGCGGCGTTCTTGCCCAGCGGGGTCCGGCTTCATCTGACGGAATTCGGATCTCGGGATGCCGAGCCGGTCCTGCTCCTGCATGGCTGGCCCCAGACGTCTTATGCCTGGCGACACGTTGCGCCCCTGCTGGCAAAGGCCGGATACCGGGCGATCGCGGTGGATCTGCGTGGCTTCGGCTACAGCTCGAAGCCGCCCGACGGCTATGACAAGAAGAGCGTCGCACGCGACCTGCTCGAACTGCTCGACAGCCTCGCCATTCCGTCGTGCTGGGTGGTCGGTCACGACATGGGCGGACAGGTGGCCTATCCGTTCGTGGCGCAATGGCCGGAGCGGGCGAAGGGCCTGGTGTTCATCGAGTCGGGCCTGCCCGGCTTCGGCCAGGAGAACGCCATGAACATCGCGCAGGGCGGGAGCTGGCATTTCGGCTTCAACGCCGCCGGCGACATCGCCGAGGCCCTGGTCGCCGGCCGCGAGCACATGTTCATCCGCCATATGCTGCATCGCGACAAGGTCGGTCTATGGGACCGCACGGCCATCGCCGAGGCGGACATCGCGGTCTATGCCGCGGCAGCGGCAGCCCCCGGCTGCCTGCGGAGCATGTTCGCCTACTACAGAACCCTGTTGTCGCATGACCTTCAGGACAACCTGGATTTCGGCTCGCGCAAACTGATGCTCCCGGTCCTGGCGATCGGCGCCGAGCACGGCTATCGCGGCGCAGCCTTCGCGACGATGCAGCGGGTCGCAGCAGATCCACAGGGCTGGATCGCCAGCCATAGCGGGCACTATGTTCCCGAAGAGCGACCGGTCGAACTGAGCGAGCGACTTGTCTCCTTCTTCGCCGGCGCCGGCTAGAGCAATTCCAGCAACAGCGCGCAGCTGTTTTGCGTCAGGAGTCGCGTGAAAATAGAGAGATGGAGCATTGAAGGCGAACCCGTGTTCGCCGGAAATGCTCTAGGCGCCGGACGGCACCTCGCGCCCACTCAGCGCAGGCCGCTCGGCCCGACCGTCAGCTTGTCGCCAATCTGGATGAATTTGAGGGGATTGCGCGCCTCGTCCGAGAGCCGCGTCTCATAGTGAAGATGCGGGCCGGTCGAGCGGCCGGTCGAGCCGACGCGGCCGATGACCTGGCCGGCGGCGACGATCTGGCCGGCCTTGACGTCGAAGGCCGAAAGATGGCCGTAGCGCGTCGTCACGCCATTGCCGTGATCGAGTTCGACGAGGTTGCCGTAGCCGCCGGCAACCTCGGCACGCAGCACCTTGCCTGCCCCGGCAGCATGCACCGGCGTGCCGGTCTCGCCTCGAAAGTCCATGCCGGCATGCATCGCGGTGCCGCCGGTGAACGGGTCGGAGCGCGGGCCGAAATTGCTGGTGGTGGTGTCGTCGGTCGGGACCGGGCGCTGGAATGGGACGATGGTCGCAAGGTCACGCCAGCGCCCGAAAACTGCGCGCGCTTCGCCGAGCTGCATCAGCGCATGCTCGAAGGTACCGGGCTTCACCGTCATCGGTATGAGCGGGCCGCCCATGCCCGGCTGGCCCGGCGGCAGCTTGACCTTGGCAGGATCGAGCCCGATCTCGGTCAGCGCTGCCTTCACTTCCTGCACACGGCCGACAAGCATGCGCCCGAGCGCCGGAAGCTGCTGGTTCTGGCCGTTCTGCACCCGGTCGAGCGATTGGCCGAGTATGGCGATGCGCTGGTCGAGCGACATCGTCTCAGCTGCCTTGACCGCTGCCGCGACCTGCCTGCGCTGTTGCGCCAGTATGGCGGGATTGACGCGATCCAGGACATTCTGGCCGTCGGCGAACTGATTGCCGCCCTGCGCCTTGGCGCCGCCCTGCGGCAGGATCGGCCCGACTGCCTGGCCGGTCAGCGCGCCGAGCAGGGCCTGGCGGGCCTCGAGCTCGATCTGACGCGTGATCAGGTCGGCGAGCTGGTCGCCCGCCTTGCCGGACGCAGCGGGCTGGCCCGGCTGCGACGGCAGGCCGGGCGAATTGCCGGAGGCGACGATGGCGCTGACGAGGCGACGCTGCAGCGCCTTGAGCTTCTCGTCATAGCTGCTCTGCAGGATGGCCTGCTCCTGCTGGAGTGCCGCGACGCGGCTCTTCTCCTCATAGAGCAGATAGCCGGTGACGCCGGCAGCGACGATCGCCAGGACAGCCAGAATCCAGGGCAGCACGCTGCCGCGTCCCGACCCTGACCGTCCGCCACCGCCACGCGGACGCCGCGCTGTCTCGCTCTCCGGCTGGAGAGAGGTGGTGCTGGCGGCCTCGTCGGGCCGTCGCTTCAGGCGAACCGGTTGCACGTCTCTGTTTCCGCGTCGAACCCGCCGCGCAAGTATATCTCAAACAGAGATCGGCGGCGATGCTTGTCTCGCTGCTGGCCCCGTTCCGTCATTCCGAGGAGCGTAGCGACGAAGCAATCCAGGGCACGTAGAGCCCGCCGCTCGTGAATTGCTTCGCCTTCCGTCGCAATGACGCTGGGACCACGACTTCAATTGCACGCGTAGTGGAAAGCGCCATCCTCCACCGTGACCTTCGCCTCGGTCAGCGGCTTCTTCTCCAATTGCAGGTTGAGGATGCTGCGCGAGAGCGCCGGCAGCATCGAGTTGGTGATGATGTTGTCGATCATGCGCCCGCCCGAATCCGGGTCGTTGCACTGGGCGACGATGTGCTCGACCACCGCGTCGTCATAGGTGAAGGCGGCGTTGTGATTGTCGCGCAGGCGCTTGCCGATGCGCCCGAGCTGGAGGCGCACGATCCCGCCGAGCATCTCGCCGGAGAGCGGGTAGTAGGGGATCGTCACCAGACGGCCGATCAGCGCGGGCGGGAAGACCTTGAGCAGTGCCGGCCGCAGCGCGACCGCGAGCTCCTCGGAATCCGGACGGCTCGCCTCGTCGCCGGCCATGCGCATGATCTCGTCGGTGCCGACATTCGAGGTCAGGATGATCAGTGTGTTCTTGAAGTCGATGCGCCTTCCGGTCCCGTCCTCCATCGTGCCCTTGTCGAAGACCTGAAAGAACAGCTCGTGCACGTCCGGATGGGCCTTCTCGACCTCGTCGAGCAGCACGACCGAGTAGGGCTTGCGGCGCACGGCCTCGGTGAGGCGTCCGCCCTCGCCATAGCCGACATAGCCGGGAGGCGCCCCCTTCAGCGTGGAGACGGTGTGAGCCTCCTGGAACTCGCTCATGTTGATGGTGATGACGTTCTGCTCGCCGCCATAGAGCGATTCAGCCAGCGCCAGCGCCGTCTCGGTCTTGCCGACGCCGGAGGGGCCGCAGAGCATGAACACGCCGATCGGCTTGTTCGGATTGTCGAGCTTGGCGCGATTGGTCTCGATGCGCTTGGCGATCATGGCGATGCCATGCCCCTGCCCGACCACGCGCTTGTTCAGCGTCGCGGCGAGGTTGAGCACGGTCTCGATCTCGTCCTTGACCATGCGGCCGACGGGGATGCCGGTCCAGTCGGAGACGACGGAGGCGACCGACTGCTCGTCGACATGGGCATAGATCATCCGGCCCGCCGGATCGATCGCGCCGAGCGCATCGAACTTCTCGCGCAGGCTGGCGCGCGTCGCCTCGGGATCGGCCGGCGCTTCGGCGGGCGCGGCCTCGGCCGATGCCTCGCCATCAGCAGGAACAGCCTCGGCGGCCGGTTTCTCGCCGAGCTTGCCGCGCAGCAGCGTGATCTCCTCGACGAGGGCGAGCTCGGAAGCCCAGTCGGCTTCGAGCGCCTCCAGCTTCGCCGTCAGCGCAGCGCTCTCTTCCTCGATCTTGCCGAGGCGCTCATCGGTGGCGTCGCCGAGATCCTTGTCGGCGATAAGCGCGATCTTCTCCTTCTCCAGCGCGGTAATGGCGACGCGGGCATCCTCGATCGCCGCCGGGGTTGCAGTCTGGCTGATCGCGACGCGAGCGCAGGCCGTATCGAGCAGGCTCACCGCCTTGTCGGGGAGCTGCCGTGCCGGGATGTAACGCGAGGAGAGCTGCACGGCTGCGACGATGGCGGCGTCGGAGATGCGGACCTTGTGGTGCTTTTCCATCGGCCCGATCAGGCCACGCAGCATCGTGCAGCAGCGCACAACGTCCGGCTCGTCGACCTGGACCGGCTGGAAGCGCCGGGTCAGTGCCGGATCCTTCTCGAAATACTGGCGATACTCGGACCAGGTCGTCGCGGCGATGGTGCGCAGCGTGCCACGGGCCAGCGCGGGCTTCAGCAGATTGGCGGCGTCGCCGGTGCCGGCAGCTCCGCCTGCGCCGATCAGCGTATGCGCCTCGTCGATGAACAGGATCACCGGCGTCGGCGAAGACTGGACCTCGTCGATGACCGATCGCAGGCGCTGCTCGAACTCGCCCTTCATCGAGGCGCCGGCCTGCATCAGGCCGATGTCAAGGGCGCAGACCTTGACCCCGCGCAAGGGCGGCGGCACGTCGCCGGCGACGATGCGCTGGGCGAAGCCTTCGGCGATCGCGGTCTTGCCGACGCCGGCCTCGCCGGTGAGGATCGGGTTGTTCTGGCGCCGGCGCATCAGCACGTCGATGACCTGGCGGATTTCGTCGTCGCGCCCGAGGATCGGGTCCATCGTGCCTGAGCGCGCCTTCTCGGTCAGGTCCTGCGAGAAGCGGTCGAGCGCGGTGGTGCCCTTGGCGCCATCCGCCTGCTCTGCGCCCGGCGTGCCGGCGGCGCGCAGCCCCGAGCCGTCCATCGGCCGCAGGTTCTCCTCTTCGGAGTCCTTCCAGATCTTGGCGTACCCGGCGGCGAGCTCCTCGACCGGGATCTTGCCGAACTCCTTGGAGATGCCGGTCAGCGCCCGCTTGAGCTCGAGCGATTTCAGCGCCGCGACCAGGACATGGCCGCTCCGGATCTGGGTCTCGCCGAAGAACAGCGTGGCGTAATGCCAGCCGCGGTCGAGCACGTCGACGACGTTGTTCGCGACGCCGGGCATCTCCGTTTCGTTCTTGCGGAAACCCTCGATGACGCCGCCGATATCGGTGGCCAGCCGAGCCATGTCGAGGCCGTAATGCTGCGCGGTCAGCCCGATATCGGTGGAGCGCCGCTGCAGGATCTGGGCGAGCCAGTGCGCCAGCTCGACATTGCGGTTGCCGGCTCCCTTGGCCTGGCGCAAGGCCTGGATGAAGGCTTCATAGCCGACGCGGTTGAGTTTGCCGGTGACGGCTTCGAGACTGATGTCGGCCATGGCGGTCCCCTATCGTCTGTCTTTTTGAATCAGGTTTGTTTCAATGAAGCTGGCTTGGTGGAAGCTTGCTTGGTCAAGTTCTGGCTTTGCCGGCTGCGCTTCTGGCGCATGCGTTCGGCCGGGTGGAAACGGGCATCGCGGCGCAGGCTGCCGTCCGGGACGTTCCAGTTCGGCGAGATCCAGCTCGACCAGCCGAGCGCGCCGGAGCGGCCGAGCTGCATTGGCTGGACCTTGCCGACCGGCAAAGCGAGCTCGACATCCCATTCGAACTGCTCGCCGAGATAGAAGAACACCGCGTCGGCCAGAGGCTCGCAGCGATCGCCATTCGGCAGGAAGCGATTGAACTGCTCGAGGTCGCGGGCGACGAGCTTGACCCGGAACTTGTCCTCGACACTGTAGACACTGGCGCCGAGCAGGACATTGCTGCCCAAGGCGCATTGGCCGCGGCCGAGCTTGGTCCTGTCCTCCGGGTCGAAGACCAGCCGCATGCCGACGAATTGCTCGACCTCGACCTCGATGTCGAAGAGCCCGGCGAGCAGGCTGCGCAGGCGCGAAGCCGACTTGGCCTGCGCGCCGGTGAGACCGGCATGGGCGAGCTTTTCGGGATCGGGGACGCTGTCACGGTTCTGATAGGGCTGCGAGCCCAGGCCCGTCATGCTGCCGACATAGGCGATGAAGCGGTCCCTGTCGGGCCGGTCATGCTGCGCGACAGGCCGCGAATCCGCCCAGGCCCGGTAGAAGAGCTGCAGGAAGCGGTTGTTGAAGATGTCGAGGAAGCGCGGGAAGGCGTCGTCGCGAACGAGCTGCCAGTGATAGCTCTCCTCGGTCGTCGCCAGCGGCAGCGCACCTTGCGGGCCGAGCAGGCCGAGGAACTTGACGAAGAGTCGCAGCCGGCCCTGCAGGTCGCGATCGGCCTCGGCGATGGTCGAGGCCGGGAAGTCCATATAGGGCTGTTCGCCGAGCGCGACGTATTCGTCCCGCCTGGCGGCGACGTCACCGATGCGCTCGCGCTCCGGGAAGCTACGTTCGATCCGGCGCAGCGCCGCATAGAAATCATGCCGCCAGGGCTCGGCCCGCAGCCCCTCGACGAAGGGCGGCTCGACACGCAGATCGTCGAGTGCAGCTGGTGGCGGCAGGGCTGGAGCGCGCTCGTTCACAGGATACGCCTCGTGCCGGCGCGCGGCGGGAAGCGCATCACCTCGCCGCGCTCGACGGTGCGGATCACGGTCTGCGTGAAATGGTTCATCGCCGCGTATTCGGCGAAGAAGCGGTCGAGGATCGCCCCCAGCAGGAAGACGCCGCTGCCCTCGAACGCCTTTTCGTCGAAGAGGACTGTGATCTCGAGCCCGCGCGCAGCGCCTGTTCCGGCCCGCTGCGGGAAGCGCCGGATCACCGGGCGGCTGTCGACACTCTTGATGCCGCGGATGCGGCGCTCCGTGGCGCTATCGGCGAGGTCGGCGAAGAGCGAGAGCATCTCGCGCAGCGCCTCGGCGTTCTCGCCGGCGCCACGCTGAACCAGGCCGAGATGGTTGAGGCTGAGCAGATTGATCAGCCGCCAGGTGACGACGCCGGTGCTCGCCGTCTCCGAGCGCAGCCGAAGCTGCGAGACGATCGGCTCGCGCGGCGGGGTCGGACCGGCGAGGGAGGTCACGTCGAGCACGACATTGTCGATCAGGCGGAAATCGGCGCCGCCGACGCCGGTCGGCAGATGCTCGGTCAAATGGCGGTTGGAGCAGAGAGCCCGGATGCTGAGCTCGGCCACGGCTGCGGCATCGGAAACCGTCGCCGGCTCGTAGAGGGAGATGAACATCTCGGTGCCGGTATAGTCGGACGCCCGCCCCTCGCGGCGCTCCGCCGAGGAACGCCGGCGCGGCAGCCGCCGCTGCGTGTAGAGCAGGCCGTGGGTCGGCGAAGCGCCTTCGGGTGAGGAATAGAGCGGGTGGACCGGCTGCTTGTCGCGGCCGCCGCTATAATGCGCGTAGACGTCGAGGATCGAGTGCGGCTCGTAGTCGAGCATGCGGCTGCGATCGGGCACGACGTGATATTCGTGCTCGTTCCGGCGCACCGGGATGCGGTCGGTCGTCTTCTCGAACAGGTTCACCGCGGGGGCGGCATAGAGCGCGAACATCTCGCGCTGGACCGCTGCCGGCAGGCGCGTGTTGACCTCGTCGAAGACGAAGATGATGTCGACCGTCTTGGCCTTGAGCCGGGACATCACCTTGTCGAGACCGCTCAGCTTGAAGCCGAGGAATTTGCGCGGGAACCAGAACTGCTCGCGCAGCAGGTCGAAGCCGCGGAAGACCCGCGTATCGGCCGGCAGCAGCGCCTCGTCCTCATCGAAGCCGATCTGCTCCAGCGCGCACTCCGCCCCCAACAGCACCACGGGATCGCCGAACTCGTCGAGATAGCGGAAATAGAGGCCGAGGCGGTCGGCGAAGATCTGCTCATAGAGGGCGATCGCATCGGCTTCCGTGCCGAGCAGGTGCACTGTGAGCTCGCGCGTCTTGCAGCCGGCAAACCAGCTGTTCGGCAGCTTGCTCGCCTGCTCCGGCGACGGTTCCTCGGCCGGGTCGCTGGCGATGCGATGGGTCAGCGACAGGCGCAGTCCCGAGAGCACCCGGCCGTCGGCCGGGAGCCCAAGCGCCTGCAGCCGCCCCGGCGCGGCGATGTATTCGGCCGAGGCGACCTCGAACGGCCAGATCGTGACGGGCGAGCTCAGCCGGTAGCGGCAGGCGACGCGTCGGTCGCGCTCGACATAGGTTGCGTCGAGATAGGAGCCACGCGGCACCTCGACCCCCTCGCGCAGGGCCGGGTCGCCGTAGGTGGGCGCGATCCCGGCCAGTAGAGCCGACGGCGTCGGCGCCAGATAGTTCGGGATCAGCTGCTCGAGCAGATTGTTGGTGAACTCGGGGAATTCGTGCTTGAGCTTGAGCTGGACCCGCGCGGCAAGGAAGGCCGCCCCCTCCAGCAGGCCGCCGACCATCGGGTCCATGCGCTCGCCGACGAGACCGCCGAGCCGCTCGGCGATGCCGGGGTATTCCTCGGCGAACTCCTTCGTATGCTCGGTGAAGAGCCTGAGCTCGCGATTGTAGAAGTCGAGGAATTCCTGGTTCATTCCACGCTACCGGTTCTTGATCGCGATCTTGCCGGTGTCGAGTTCGACATCGGCGACGAATTGCACCGGAATATTCAGCGGCTCGCAATTGAGATCTGCCCGCACGATGAAGCGGATCTTGAGCTCGGCTTTGTCGAGCCCTTCGTCGCGCTCGACCACGATCGACTGCTTCATTAGCCGCGGCTCGTAAGCGAGCAGCACCTGCGCGAGCTCGTCCTTGATCGCGCCGACCCGGTGCTCGTCGATCGACTTGTTCTGGACGTCCGGGAAGCCGCAGTTGAGCACGGAGCGGCGGACATGCTCGAAGCGCGACAGATCCGTCGAGGAAGCGAAATTGATCGTGTTGACCAGGGCTTCGAGGTCGAGCGCGATCTCCTGGCGCAGTTTGCTCTCGGTGATCGCGGTCCGCGGCGCAGCGCGGCGCCCAGCCACCACGCGCTCGCCGCCGGCGTCGCGCAGGTCGAGCTGGACCTTCGCGTCCTTGGCGCGATGCGCCTCGCGGAAGGCGAACATCAACGGCGGTCGCAACCGGTTCTTCGACTTGGGGTCGAGCATCTGGGTCATCCCGAACGAAGCTGCTCAATGCGACGGACTCCCGGTGATTGCTGCCGCAATCGCGGGGAGTCCATGCGGAACGTGACAGGATCGGCGACGCCGGTCGAGGCGAGACACCGGAAGCTGCCCTCCAGCCGGGCCCGCCCGAGCGGACCCGGCTGGAATGGCGTATTACTCTTGGTTCTTCTTGAGGTCGTAGGTACCAGTGATCGCCGAACCGAGCGAGCCGTCCTTGTTCTGCGGCTTGTATTCGAACTTGATCTTGGCAAAGTTCAGCGAGAACTGATCGGTCGGGACCGGGTTGCCGCCGGTCGAGTCGCCCGACTGGTAGCTTGACACGAGCAGGTCCTCGAGCGTGACCGTGTAGAACTCCTGCTGGCCCTTGCCCTGCTTGCGGACGTGCAGCACGGCCTTCTTGATGTGCTCGCCGGTCGAGCACTTCAGCATCAGGGTCGCCGATGCCTTGTTGACGTTGGCCGTGCAGTGCAGGTCCTGATAGCTCGCCTTGCCGGCGCCGCCGCCATGCCCGGCGGCGTGCGTGCCGGAATTGCTGACGCCCCAGGAGAAGGATTCGATCTCGATCGTGTCCTTGTGCTTGGCGTCCTGGCTTTCGCCCTTGATACCGTCGATCTCCAGATGGAAGTCGCTAGCCATGGTGCTCTCCAATTGTTGGCTGATTGAGGTGATTTAGGCATAGAACTCGCGTCGCCTGGAGAGCTCCCCCATGCGTCGCTACTCTCCCTGCGCCGCGAGCGCAGGGTCGACTGTTGTCCTGGGGGCCGGCGCGCCTAAGGGCCCGCCTAGGTCTCAGGTCTTAGGCGCCGGCAGGCGCGAGACGAGGCTCAAACCGATATCCATGCCCTCGAGCTGGAAGTGCGGCCGGAGGTAGAACTTGGCCGAATAATAGCCAGGGTTCTCCTCGTCCTCGAAGACGTCGATGCGCGCATCGGACAGGGGCTTGCGCGCCTTCGTCTCCTCGCTGGAGTTCAGCGGATCGCCGTCCACATATTCGGTGATCCACTCCTGCAGCCAGCGACGCAGGGGTTCGCGCTCCTTGTAGGAGCCGATCTTGTCGCGCACCATGCACTTCAGGTAATGCGCGAAGCGCGACACGGCGAACATATAGGGAAGTCGCGAAGACAGGTTGTCGGAGGCCGTCGCCGCGACGCCGTCGGGCCCGAAGAAGGTCTTGGGCTTGTAGAGCGACTGCGCGCCGATGAACGCCGCCTTGTCCGTGTTCTTGCGATGGATCAGCGGGATCAGGCCGGACTTGGCCAGTTCCGCCTCGCGGCGGTCGCTGATCGCGATTTCGGTCGGGCACTTCAGGTCGACGCCGCCGTCATCGGTCGGGAAGGTATGGGTCGGCAGGTTGAGAACCTCGCCGCCCGACTGGACGCCGCGGATGCGGGTGCACCAGCCATACTCCTTGAAGGCCCGGTTGATGTTCACCGCCATGGCGTAGGCGGCGTTCATCCAGGCGTATTTCTCGCCCTTGTGGCCGTCGGTGTCTTCCTCGAAGGCGAACTCCTCGACCGGCTCCGACTTGGCCCCGTAGGGAACCCGCGCCAGCACCCGCGGCAGGCACAGGCCGACATAACGGGAGTCGGCCGCGTCGCGCAGGCCCTTCCAGGCCGCATAGTCCGGCGTGTCGAAGACCTTGCCAAGGTCGCGCGGGTTCGAGAGCTCCGTCCAGGAGTCCATGCCCATCAGGTTCGGGTCGGCGCCGGTGAAGAATGGCGCATGGGCGGCGGCCGCGATCTTGGAGAGATCGCGCAGCAACTGCACGTCCGTGGGGGCGTGGCTGAAGTGATAGTCGCCGACGAGCGCGCCGAAGGGCTGGCCGCCGAGCTGACCGAACTCCTGCTCGTAGAGCTGCTTGAACAGCGGGCTCTGGTCCCAGCGGGCGCCGGGATAGGTCTTGAGATTGCGGTAGAGCTCGGTCTTGCCGACGTTCATCACCTTGATCTTCAGCTGCGAGTCGGTCTCGGAGTTGAAGACGAGGTAGTTGAGGCCGCGCCAGGCGCTTTCGAGCTTCTGGAATTCCGGTGCGTGCAGCACCTCGTTCATCTGCTCGCTGAGCTTGGCGTCGAGCCGGGCGATCATCTCCTCGATCGTGTCGAGTACGTCGCCCTTGATCAGCGTCGAGTCGGCGAGAGCCTGGTTGACCAGGGTCGCGACCGCGTTCTCGACCTCGCTGGCCGCTCGTTCGGTCTTCGGCTTGAAGCTCTGCTTCAGCAGTGCCGAGAAGTCGTCGGCGCCTTGCGTTTCAGCAGCTGCCGCGCCGGGTTGTTGGATCTGTGCTTCCGCCATAGCCGCCTCGCTTACCCGTTGCTGTCCTGCTTGTCGTCACCAGCCGGCTTTTCGCCGAGCTTGTCCTTCAGCGCCGCCATCAATTGCGGATCAGCCAGAAGGGCCTTGAGCTGGTCGCTGGCCGCGACCTTGCCATCCATGTAGCGCAGGAGGTTGGCGAGCTGCTCGCGTGCCTCCAGCAGCTTGGCCGTCGCCGGAATCTGGCGGGCGATCGCAGCCGGGTTGAAGTCCTCGTATTTCTTGAACTTCAGCGACACGGACAGCTTGTCGCTCCCGTCCCCGAGCTTGTTCGGCACGGTAAAGGCCGCGCCCGGTTCGATCGCGGCCATGCGCTGATCGAAATTGTCCATGTCGATGTCGAGGAACTTGCGGTCGCCAACGTCGGGCTTCTCGACCGCCGAAGCATTGCCCGACAGATCGGCGAGAACCCCCATCACGAAGGGCAGCTCGACCTTCTGGTCGGCATTGTAGGGATCCTCATAGGTAATGTGGACCCGCGGTGGCCTATTGCGGCGAATGAATTTCTGCCCCGAATCTCCGGCCATGACGGCGCCCCTTCCTTTAGAGGCATCACGCAAGGAGAGCGTGATGCCACGCTTACGATCCAGCTCGCTATACCATACACACTTGCCGACCGCTTGACAGTTCTTGTCGAACTGCTCGCATCGGCTGCACAAGATCCAGCCAGCTCAGCTTTGCAGGCGGATGACGTCACCGCATCCACCGAACGAATGAGGCGCGGCGCTCCACGAAGGGACCGTCGCGACCTACTCGCCGCTGCTCTGCCTTATGCCGACTTCAGGCAGGATATCGCCGAGCAGCGACAGAAAATCTTGCTGCGCCAGCGCACAGGCCTTGTCCATCAGCAGCGGCACCGGATTGGACGGCTCGGCGTGACGATAGAAGCCGGCGACGGCCTTCATCCGGGCGATCGCCTCGGCCCGGCTCGCGACGGCGATCGCTGCGACAGGCGCGGCCATTGTCGCGGCGCTCGCCTTGGGCTCAACCTCGGCTTCCTCAGGCTGCTCGCGCTCAGTCTCCTCGTCGGCGCCCTGTTCCCCTTCGTCGTCGGCTTCCTCGTCAGCTCCGTCCCCGGCGTCCGTCTCCTCATCATCGGACGAGTTTTCCTCGTCATCATAGGATGAGCTCTCTTCGTCGCCATCGGAGGCGTAGCCGTCGTCCTCACCGCTGTCGTCGCCATAGCCGCCGCCAGAACCATCGCCACCCAGGCGCTCCAGCGGCAGCTGGTATTTCGTGTCGTCGCCGATCTCGAGCATCGCCTTGTCGACGTGCTCCGGGAACATGATCTGGATGACCTCGATCAGCGACTTGCCGATCAGGCGCTGCGCCTGGCCGATCAGCAGCACGGCCGGGCTCGACGGCTCGACCCGGCGGAAATAGGCGAGACAGCCGGCGAGCGCGGCCTGGGCCTCGTCGACGGAGGCGCAGACGCCGGGCGGAAGCGCCGCAACCACAATCGTCCCGGTCGCAGCGCCGCCGACGGCTGCGGGCACCTCGGCGCCGGCGGCGCCCTGCCCGCCGGGCGCCTTCCGTTCGATCGCGGCCTCGAGAAACGCGATGATCTGCCCGACAAGTCCGGCAAGCCGCGGGAAGGTCACCGCCTGGTCGGTGCCGAGCTTCTCGCTCCAGATCGCGCGCAATCGCAACTGCGCGTCCCGGATCGCGGTGACATGGCCGAGCATCGCCGTCAGGTCGGAGAGTTCCACCTCCTTCAGCGCCGCGTTGATTCCGCCGGCGTCGGGGTGTTTCTCATCCTCGCCGGGCCGCAGCTCGCCCGAGGCGACGAGCTGGCTGCGGAACATCACCGGTCCCAGCCGCTTGCTCAGGAACAATGGCGCATGCTGCAGCGGCAGGGCGACAGTGGCGTTCTCGTCGAGCCCCTGCAGCGCGACCTCGCGCATGATGAAGTCGCCGTCCTCGGCCCGAGGATAGACCTCTTCCCAATAGTCGCCGAGATAGCTCACGATCAGCCCGAGGCTCGCGGCGAAACCGGCGATGTCGCGATTGAGCAGACAAAGCTTGCCCGCCAGGACGAAGCCACGCAGGTCGCGGCTCTGCTTGAGCACCTTGCCGAGATCGCCGAAGGCTACGGGAAAATCGATCGTGCTGCGATCGAACGGGATCTGCCGCCCTTCGTCGTCGCGGCGAAAATAGGAGGTCGGCAGCGCCACTTCGAGGCGCGCCATGACGTTCATGACATCGGGATCGGCATCCGGATCGGGACCGCAGGGATCATCCGCCGAAACCGGCTTCGCCAGATCAGCGAAATTGAGCGCGGCCATGCCCCCTCACGATCAATCGAGCTTATCGGGGCGGCCGCCTGGCCGTCACTCCACCTGCAGCCGCGTCTCGACCCGGCGATTATCGGCCGAGAACTTGTCGGAAACGACGGGCTTGCTCTGGCCGAGGCCGCGCGGGACGAGCTTGGCGGTATCGACGCCCCGATCGCTGAGATAGCGCACGACCGCCTTGGCGCGCCGCTCCGACAGACTCAGATTGTAGTCCGCGGTGCCGCTGGCATCAGTGTGCCCCTCGACCAGGAAACTGCTCGCCGAAAGCTGCGGATCCTTCAGCGCCTTGGCGAACTCGTCGAGATTCACCCGCGCCTCGGGCTCGAGCACGTCGGAATTGTATTTGAACTTGACGACGAGATCGAAGGCGGTCGGCGGCTTCACGACGTGGCCGGCCTTGTTGCACTCGGCCTCGGTGCCGACGCACAGGCCGCGCGAGACGCCGAGATTCGGCTTCGCGGCTCCGAAGTGCTTGACGATATCGTCCGCCTTGTAGGCCTGTGCCTGCGCGGAAAACGGCGACAGGACGCAGAAGCCTGCGGCAAGAGCGGCACTAACCATGACAAGGGCCTGCTTGCGCACGGTCTTCCTCCCGTTTAGGTTCGCTGAGGCGGTTGAAGACTGACGGCGCGAACTATGCCTCGCAGCGTTTGCTGCGTCAATAGTCGTCTCTTGTCGCAAGCCACGAGGTTTTGTTGATGCCCGCCGCTCCAGGACAATCGAAAAGACTTGCCTCCTTTACGACACCGGCGGGTCAAGATGTCTTCTCACTTCTCAAGTTTGAGGCGCGCGAAGCTCTCAGCGAATTATTTGTTTATCAAATCGAGGCTGTGAGTACTTCTCGGGGCGACGATCTTCAAAATTTAATTGGCGAGAAATGCCATATTAAAATGACGCTGAAGAACGGTGAAGACCGGATCTTCAACGGCGTGCTCGTCGAGGCGCAGTGGCTCGGCCGGGAGAAGGATCTCGACCACTACCGTTTCGTGCTGCGGCCCTGGCTCTGGCTGCTCTCGCAGCGCTCCGATTGCCGCATCTTCAAGAACAAGACGGCGCTCGACATCATCAAGACGATCTTCGGGAAAGAGGACAAGGCGAGCTTCGAGGACCGCGTCAGCGAGCCGCCGCCGGAGATCGACTATTGCGTGCAGTACCGCGAGTCCGATCTCGACTTCGTCCTGCGCCTGATGGAGAAATACGGCATCTACTACTATTTCAAGCACACCGAGGGGGACCACAAGCTGGTCCTTTCGGATGCGCGCAACTCGCATGATGCGGTGACTGCCGCAGCCGAGCCGAGCTTCGCGGGAGCCGGCGCCGCCTACCCGTTCATGCCGACGGACGGGGCCCAGAGGCGCCGGATCGAGCATCTGACGCAATGGTCGGCGCAGCGGCGGCTGCGGACCGGCAAGATCGAGATCAAGGACTATGATTTCGAGAAATCCACCTCGGACCTGACGGCGCGCGCCGAGGACGGCTTCCCGCGCACCAAGTCCTACGAGGCGTTCGACTATCCCGGCGCCTATCTCGACCGCGGCAAGGGCGAGAAGCTCGCCCGTATCCAGGTCCAGGCCGAGCAGGCGCAGGACGAGCGGCGCCTCGCCGTCGGCGATGCGCCCAGCCTCAATCCTGGGACCCTGATGACGTTGGCCGATCATCCCGTCGGCTCGGAGAACGCCGAGTTCCTGGTGGTGCGGGCGACGCACAGCTACGGCGTGCAGAGCTATCGCTCGTCCAAGCGCACCGACCAGGCGATCTATCACGGCTCCTACGAACTCCAGAAAGCCACCAAGCGCTTCCGCGCCCCGCTGCTGACACCCTCCCCGCTCCATATCGGCCCCGACACAGCCAAGGTGGTCGGCGAGAAGAACAAGGGCGAGGAAGGCGACATCGACGTCGACAAGTACGGCCGGGTCTGGCTGCGCTTCCACTGGGACCGCGAGAAGGAGTCGACCTCCTGCCGCGTGCGCGTGGCGCAGGCCTGGTCGGGCAAGAACTGGGGCGGCCAGATCATCCCGCGCATCGGCCAGGAGGTCGTGGTCTCCTATATCGGCGGCGATCCCGACCGGCCGATCATCACCGGCGCCGTGGTCAACGACCAGCACATGCCACCCTACGACCTGCCGGCCAACAAGACCCAATCGGGCCTGAAGTCGGAATCGACCGATGGCGGCGGCAAGTCGGGGAAGTTCAACGAGATCAAGTTCGAGGACCTGGCCGGCAAGGAGGTCTTCTCCATGCAGGCCGAACGCGACCACAAGACCGAGGTCTTCAACCTCGAGACTCGCGACGTCGGCAAGAAATTCGAGGGCGGCCCGACCGACTTCGCCCGCACGACGCAGATCCTGAGCGGCAGCGACAAGCTGCACGTCAAGCAGGGCAAGCGCTATGTCGAGGCTGCTCTGGAGATCAAGCTGGTCTGCGGCCAGAGCGAGATCACGATGACGCCGACCAACATCACCATCACCTCGCCGATGATCAAGGTCGAGAGCACCGCAAAGACCGAGATCAACGGCGGCGGCATGACCATCATCACGGGCGGCGTCGTCAAGATCAACTGACAGCCTCTGGTACAGCGATGTCGAAACTTCGGTTCAGCACAGCGCAGGAGGTCTTCGAGACCTTCCCCGCCGCGCGCGAGATCATCCAGACCGCGCCGACCACCGAGCCGCCGCTAAGCTTCCTGCGCAAGCTCCTTGCCTCGGGCGATCACAAGGACGCGATCGGCTTCTGCGCCTTCCTGATGCCACGCCGCGAAGCCGTCTGGTGGGCCCTGCAGAGCGTCCAGCGCATGCAGCCTGCCGGAACCGCAGCAGATCCCGGCCTGAAGGCAGCCGAAGCCTGGGTTCGCGACCCGACCGACGAGACGCGCCGTGCTGCCCTGGCGCTCGGCGAAAGCGGCCATCACGCCAGCCTCGGCACTTGGGTCGCGCTGGCGGCCGGATATTCCGGCGGCAGCATGGTGGCGAGCCATGCCGTGCCCGCACCGCCGGACTTGACCGCCAAGACGGCGCGGATCGCGGTATTAACCGCACTCGGAAGGGTATCCGAGCCAGAACGCGATGCCGCATTGCGAAATTGCGTCGAAGCATGCATTCGTCTGATCGATGACGAAAGCGGCAGGACGAGAGCATAGCTTGGCCCCGGCGCCGATGCGGCAGCCGGTGTCGGACTATGACGAGGCGGGCGGCCCGACATGGCGCTGACGCTGACGATCGAGAACCAGGCTTCACTGCCGGATGGCGGCCCGCTCAGCGTCACGCTGAGCGGCGGGCGCGGGCTGGATATCGGCCGCGACCAGCATCTCGACTGGTGCCTGCCGGATCCGAGCCGGGCCATCTCCGGGCGGCATTGCGAAATCCGCTTCAACGACAACGCCTACTGGCTGCGCGACATTTCGACCAATGGCACCTTCGTCAATGGCGGTGCCTATCGGGTGCAGTCGCCCTACCGGTTGCAGCATGGCGACCGGCTCGAGATCGGCCAATACATCATCGCGGTCGCGATCGACGAGGCGGAGCGCGGAGCCCCCGGCCCGGCCGAGCGAGCGGCGATGCCGCCGCCGCCCGGCGAATCGTTGTGGGACTCGAACGGTGACGAAGCGCCGCCGATCGCCCGCCGCGATCTGATTCCGCCGCAAAAATACCAGCCCGTGCACGCGCCCTTCATCGACTGGGCCGCCGATATCCCGACTCCGTCGGAATCGGCGCAGGTCTATGCTGCGCCGCCGGCTCCGCCTCCCCAACCGTCACGGCCGGACGACCTTGCCTGGGCGCCCTACCAGCCACCGCCGGTGCCCGAGCCGGAGCCGATCGCCCCGATCCCGACGCCGCGCCGGCCCCCCTCGGCCGCGCCGGTCGGCAATCCGTGGGACGAGGCGCCGGCCGTGCCGCCACCACGTCCGAGTTTCGACGCTCCTTACGACCCGCCGCCCCGGCCCATGGCGCCGCCGCCGCCACCTCCCCCGCCGTCAATGGGCGCACCGGCGGGCGGCCCGTCGATCTCGGCGGCCGAGTTCATCGCCCGCTTCGCGCGTGGGGCGGGCCTGCCGGTCGAGGAGCTGACCTGGCAGGATCCCGGCGCCTTCGCCGAGCAGACCGGCGCGCTGATGCGCCTGATCGCCATCGAGCTGAAGGCGCTGCTGGCGGCGCGGGCCGAGAGCAAGCGCATCGCGCGCAGCTCCAACCAGACGATGATCCAGGCGCAGGACAACAACCCGCTGAAGTTCTCGCCGACGATCGAGGATGCGCTGAAGCTGATCTTCGGCCGGCCGACGAGCGGCTACCTCAATGCGCAGAAGGCGTTCGAGGAAAGCTTCAGGGACCTCAAGGTCCACCAGATCAAGACCTATTCGGCGATGCAGCACGCGCTGCGCATGCTGGTCGAGGACCTCGATCCGCAGGCGGTCGCCGAAGGGCTCGACGTCGGGCGCGGGCTCGACGGCCTGCTCTCCTCGCGCAAGGGCAAGCTCTGGGACGCCTATGTCGCGCGCTGGGAGGCGAAGACCGCCCCTTACGAGGACGGGCTGGTCGACGCCTTCATGCTCTATTTCGCCGAGTGCTACGACCGCGGCGGGGGCTGAGCCAAGATCTCAGCCGAGCGGCACGACCATCCCGTCGCGGATCGTGACCTGGCGGTCCATGCGGGAGGCGAGGTCGAGATTATGCGTCGCGATCAGCGCCGCGAGGCCCGAAGCACGCGCCAGCGCCACCAGCGTGTTGAAGACGTGCAGCGAAGTGTGCGGGTCGAGATTGCCGGTCGGCTCGTCGGCCAGCAGCACGCGCGGCGCATTGGCGACGGCGCGGCCGATCGCGACGCGCTGCTGTTCGCCGCCCGACAATTCGCCCGGCAGGTGATCGAGCCGGTCGCCCAGACCAAGGAAGCTCAGCAGCTCGGTCGCGCGCGATGCGGCCTCGGCCTTGCCCAGGCCGCGAATGCGCTGCGGCAGAACGACATTCTCCAGCGCGGTGAACTCCGGCAGGAGATGGTGAAACTGATAGACGAAGCCGATCTCGGTGCGCCGGAGCCGGGTCAGGCCCTTGTCGTCGAGCTGCGAGGTCGGCACGCCGCCGATGAAGACCTCGCCGCCATCGGGGCTCTCCAGCAGGCCGGCGACGTGCAGCAGGGTCGACTTGCCGGTACCGCTCGGGGCGACCAGCGCGACGAGCTCGCCCGGCCAGATCGCGAAATCGGCCTTGCGGAGGATCTCGAGCGGACCGTCGGATTGGGGATAGTAGCGCTCGATCTGGGAGAGGAAGAGCGCCGGCGTCTCGGTTGCCATTGTCGCGTCCTCAACCCATCCGCAGGGCTTTGACGGGGTCGAGCCGCGCCGCCTTCCACGCCGGATAGAGCGTCGCCAGCAGAGACAGGACGAGCGTCATCACCACGACGGTGGCAACCTCGCGCCAGTCGATCACCGAGGGAATATCGCTCAGGAAGCGCACGGTCGGATCCCAGGGATTGATACCCAACAGCTTGCTCAAGCCCTTGTTGATGGTCTGGATGTTCCTGGCGAACAGGATGCCTAGGACGAAGCCGGCGAACGTGCCGACCACGCCGATCGCCGCGCCCGTGATCAGGAAGACCCGCAGCACCGTGCCACGCGAGGCGCCCATGGTGCGCATGATCGCGATGTCCTCCGTCTTGTCCTTCACCAGCATGATCAGGCCGGAGACGATGTTCAGCGTCGCGACGAGCACGATCAGGGTCAGGATGATGAACATGACATTGCGCTCGACCTCGAGCGCGTTGAAAAAGGTGCGATTGCGCTGGCGCCAGTCGGACAGAACGAGCGGCCGCGGCGGGTCGGCCTCGATCCTGTCGCGCACTGCCTGCGTCTGGTCGGGATTGTCGATGAAGATCTCGATGACGTTCACGTCGCCATCGCGGTTGAAATAGGCCTGGCTCTCGGCGAGCGGCATGAAGACGAAGGAGGCGTCGAACTCCGACATGCCGATCTCGAAGATCGCCGTGACCGGATAGGCCTTGATCCGCGGCGCCGTGCCGAACGGCGTCGAAGCGCCACGCGGCGTGACGATGGTGATGGTGTCGCCGACCTGCAGGCCGAGCGAGCCCGCGAGCCGCCGGCCGATCGCGACGCCGTTGGCCGTGGCGAAGCCGTCGAGCGTGCCCTGGCGGACATTGCCGGCGATGAAGGGGATCGACTTGATGTCGCTCTCCGAGATGCCGCGCACCAGGACGCCGCCATTGCCGACCTGCGACGAGGCCAGCGCCTGCCCCTCGACGAGCGGGATGGCGAGCTTGATGCCCTGCACCTGGCGCAGCTTGGCTGCGACCTGCTCGTAATCGTCGAGCGGGCGGTCGATCGGCGTCGCGAAGATATGGCCGTTGACGCCGACGATCTTCTCCAGCAACTCCTTGCGGAAGCCGTTCATCACCGACATCACGATGATCAGCGTCGCGACGCCGAGCAGGATGCCGAGGAAGGAGAAGCCGGCGATGACCGAGACGAAGCCCTCGCGCCGGCGTGTGCGCAGATAGCGGCCGGCAAGCAGCCATTCGAAGCCGGCGAAGGCTTTCGTGCCGGTCGGCACGCTCTCCCGAGCCTCGGAGCCGGCGCTCATGACCGCTCTCCTCCGCTCACGCGTTCGTGGCCTTGCCCGGGAAGCGCGCCAGCGCCGCCTCGAGCGAGACCAATTCGCGCTCGCCGCCGGCGCGGCGCTTGAGCTCGACCTTGCCCTCGGCCAGCCCCTTCGGGCCGACGATGATCTGCCAGGGTATGCCGATCAGGTCGGCGGTGGCGAACTTGCCGCCCGGGCGCTCGTCGCGGTCGTCATAGACCATGTCGTACCCCTTCGCGGCGAGCCCCTTGTAGAGCTGCTCGCTGGCGGCGTCGGTGGCGGCGTCGCCGACCTTGAGGTTGAGCACGGCGATGTCGAAGGGCGCGATCTCATCGGGCCAGACGATACCGCCCTCGTCATGACCGGCCTCGATCAGCGCGGCGACGAGACGGCTGGGGCCAATGCCGTAGGAGCCGCCATGCAGCAGCACCTGCTGGCCGTCCGGGCCGGTCACGCTCGCGCCCATCGGCTCGGAGTACTTGGTGCCGAAATAGAAGATATGGCCGACCTCGATGCCACGGGCGGAGACGCGTTTGTCCTCGGGAATCGCCTCGAAGGCGGCCTTGTCGTGCATCTCCTCGGTGGCGGCGTAGAGGCTCGTCCACTTGTCGAAGATGCCCTGCAGGCCAGGCACGCTGTCGAAATCGGTGTCTGCGGCCGGCGTGTCGAAGGTCAGGTAGTCGCTGTGGCAGAAGACCTCGCTCTCGCCGGTCGATGCGAGCACGATGAATTCGTGGCTGAGGTCGCCGCCGATCGGGCCGGTGTCGGCTTTCATCGGGATCGCCTTCAGGCCGAGCCGGGTGAAGGTGCGCAGATAGGCGGTGAACATGCGGTTGTAGGCGTGCCGCGCCGCTTCCTTGTCGAGATCGAAGGAATAGGCGTCCTTCATCAGGAACTCGCGGCCGCGCATCACGCCGAAGCGCGGGCGGACCTCATCCCGGAACTTCCACTGGATGTGATAGAGGTTGAGCGGCAGATCCTTGTAGGACTTGACGTAGGAGCGGACGATCTCGGTGACCATCTCCTCATTCGTCGGGCCGTAGAGCATGTCGCGGTCATGCCGGTCCTTGATCCGCAGCATCTCCTTGCCATAGGCGTCGTAGCGCCCGCTTTCGCGCCAGAGATCGGCCGACTGGATGGTCGGCATCAGGATCTCGATGGCGCCAGCGCGATTCTGCTCCTCGCGCACCACCGCACTGATCTTGTCGAGTACGCGCAGGCCGAGCGGCAGCCACGAGTAGATCCCGGCGGACTGCTGGCGGATCATGCCGGCGCGCAGCATCAGCCGGTGCGAGACGATCTCCGCCTCCTTGGGCGTATCGCGCAGGATCGGCAGGAAGTAGCGGGACAGGCGCATGGAACACTCGTCGAAGGGGCGATGCACCGAGCGCGCACCGATTCAGATCAGTCCAGAGACACCATCGGCGTTTGCAAATTGCAAACGCTAATGCACGTCGCCGCGAGGCAAATGCACATCGATGGCGTTCGCGAAGGCGTTAGCGCCTGGCGAACTTCGTCTTCAACCTGTCGCTGACAACAGGCGGAACGAAGGCGGAGACGTCGCCGCCCATCGCGGCGATCTGGCGCACCAGAGTCGCGGTGATGTGGCGCGCCTGCGGCGTCGAGGGCAGCAGCACGGTCTGCAGTTCGGGCGCCATGGTGTGGTTCATGCCGGCCAGCTGCATTTCCATGTCGAGATCGGTGCCGTCACGCAGGCCACGCACCAGGATGGTGGCGCCGGCGCGCTTGGCCGCATCGATGGTCAGGTCGGCGAAAGTCGTGACCTCGAGCTCAGTCTTGAACTCGGCGGCGACCGGGCCGGCGATGGCGCGCAGCAGCTCGGCGCGTTCCTCGGCGGTGAAGATCGGAGTCTTGCCCGGGTGGACGCCGATGGCGAGGACCAGCTTGTCGACCAGCCGGCAGGCGGCCTCGATCATGTCGAGATGGCCGTTGGTGACGGGGTCGAACGACCCGGCGTAGAAGGCGGTGTGGCTCATGCCCTGAGCGTTAGCCAACGCAGGCTTCCGCGACAAGCCATAGAGCCGGATCGGATCAGGCTGTTTCACCCTGGTCCGTGAATTCGTCTCTGACGTTGAAGTTAGAGCCCGATAGAATCCGACTCTATGCGACGCGCAGCTCGCCGATGACATGGTCGACACGCGCATTCAGCGCCTGGGCCAGCCCGGTCAATTCGCTCGCCGCCTTCAGCACCGCATCCGACGCGCCCGTGGTGTTGCGCGAGGCGAGTGCGACCTGACTTGTGGCCTGGCCGATCAGCACGATCTCCTGGGTCGCGGCGAGGACGTCGGCGGCGATGGCGTGGGCCGCCTCATGCTGGCGCTGCATGGTCTGGCTGGTGCGGCGCGTCGCCTCGTTCAGTTCCAGCACCAGCGCGCGGATACCGACGATGCCCTCGACCGTCGCGGCGGTCGCCTGGTTCATCGCCTCGATCTGGCGGGCGATATCCTGCGTCGCATTGGCGGTCTGCGTCGCCAGCGACTTCACCTCATTGGCGACGACGGCGAAGCCCTTGCCGGCTTCGCCAGCGCGGGCCGCCTCTATCGTCGCGTTGAGCGCGAGCAGGTTGGTCTGGCCGGCGATGGCCGAGATCAGCCCGACCACCTCGGAGACCCGCGCCGCGCCATTGGAGAGACCATCGACGATCCGGCTGACCGAATCCGCGTGCTCGCGCGCCTGGCCGGCGGTCGCATCCGAGGTGCGCACTTCGGCGGCGAGCGCATCGACCGCGCCGAGCAGGTCCTGCGCCGCATGCTCGATCGACTTGACGCTGCGGATGGCATTGCCGGTCGCTGCGTCGGTATCGGCGGCGCCGGCCTGGGTCTCGCGCGCGCCTTCCGCGAGCTGATGCGCCGTCGCGTCCAGGGTCTGCGCCGAGACGGAAACGGAGGCCGAGACGGTCCTGACAGATTCTTCGAGTTCGCCTGCCAGCTCCTTCAGCAAGGCGCGGCGGTGCTGTTCGGCATCGGCAAGGCGGATCTCCTGCTCGGCCTCCCGCCGCTGCGCCTCGCCGCGCAAGGTCTCGCGGATCATGTCTATCGACTTGGCGATGCCGCCGATCTCGTCGCGGCGTCCGGCTCCGGGAATGCCTTCCTCGGTCCGGCCCGCGGCAACGCCCGCCAGCCTGTCGGACAGCCGCGTGATCGGGCGTGCCACCGACCAGCCGAGCAGGATCGCAATGCCGAACAGGGGCAGCAGCACCAGCAAACCGGCGGAGACGACGGCGCTACGGATCGTGCCGACCACGGCGAAGGCGTTCGCCTCCGGCTCGGTCAGCCAGAGCAGCCAGCGCTGATCGCCGATGACCACCTCCTGCCCGCTGGCGACAAGCGAGCGGCCATCATGGCTGGTCATGCGGATGAGCGCATGCTCCGGCTGCCCGGCCAATCGACTGCGATCGAGCGTTTCGCGCGGTGAGGCGCCATTGCGCCGGGCAGCCGGATTGGAGCGCATGAAGCCGTCGGAGCCGATGACGAAGATCCGCTCGGCCCCGGAACCGGCCGGGTTGAAGGCGAGGACGTCGTCGATCAGGCGTGTGTCGACGGCGATGACGATCGTCCCGACCTGTTCGCCCGTCCCGGCTTCGGCATCGTAGAACGGCGCCGCCAGGAAGGCGCGCGGATCGCCGCCGACCGGGTCATAGGGTGCAAAGTCAAGCACAACCTGTTCGCCCGCCGCCTTGCCGCGGGCCAGCTCTACCGATTTTGCCAGGCCGGTGCCGGCGAGATCCTCGTCGCTCAGGAGGCGGCCGAACTCTGGCCCCTTGGTGACGCTGTAAACCACCCTGCCCTTGCGCGAGACCAGGTAGATATCGGCGTAATTGAATTGCTTGAGTGCCGCCGAATAGGTCTCGTGGACCGGCACATGCCGCCAGGAATAGCCGTGCTGGTGCTCGCGACCGGTGCGGGCGACGCGCTCGGCCAGCGAGAGCGAACCGTCACCCTGATAGTAGCCGAGTATGCTGCGGTAATCGTGCGGGCCGAGCTCCAGCCATTTGCCGATCTCGTCGAGCGCCGAGACGGTGAAGGCGCTGCGGGCGTGGACGGCTAGTTCGGCGCGCAATTGCAACCAGCGGCGCTCGATGGCGCGGACATGGCTTTCGGCCAGCGCGTGCATGCGCTCGCGCACGGCGCCCTGCGCCCAGTTCGAGACGGCGAGATAGGCGGACGAGCCTACTGCTAATGCGGCGAGCAGGGCCAAGGCGAGCATGGCGACCGGAAGCCTGATCCTGAGACTGAACACGAATCAGGTCTCCGCCCGACATCGACTGCGCAAGAACAGCCAACACGAGCGCGGTTAACGTTGCTTGAAGCGCTTGACGCGCCGCAACGGCCCTACAACACGCCTGGCAGCGGCGCGAAGGCGGCGAGCGCGGTGGCGCCGCCAAGAACGACGGTGAACAGCGCAATGGCGATGGCTGCCAGCGACACCCGGCGCGGCCGCCGGACGAGAGAGTCGAACTGCATGGATCCTCGATGCGAATCAGTGCGTTACCCAGTCCATGGGTGTCGCGAACGCCTGGCCATGCCGTGGCGGAAAGGTGGAGAAACCATGGCATGCCTCTGCGGCAGCCAGGCCCCTGCACATCGCACTGACAAATTCCTGCCCTCACGCTGGTTCCAGCGGGGGCGAAAGCGCGCTACACCCCGCCCGCCATGCTGACCCTCAACGACATTACCTATCGCCTCGGCGAGCGCCTGCTGCTCGACCATGCCAGCGCGTTCCTTCCGACCGGCTCGCGCGTCGGCCTCGTCGGCCGTAACGGCACCGGCAAGACGACGCTGTTCCGCATCATCACCGGCGACCTTTCGCCAGAAGGCGGCAACGTCGCCCTGCCCAAGGGCATGCGCATCGGCGGGGTGGCGCAGGAGGCCCCGGGCGGGCCCGAAACGCTGATCGAGGTCGTGCTAGCCGCCGATACCGAGCGTGCGGCGCTGATGACGGAGGCGCAGAGCGCGACAGACCCGATGCGGATCGCCGAGATCGAGACGCGGCTCGCCGATATCGGCGCCCATTCCGCTCCGGCGCGGGCCGCGACCGTATTGTACGGGCTCGGTTTCGACGAGGAGGCGCAGCAGCGCCCCTGCTCCGACTTCTCGGGCGGCTGGCGCATGCGCGTCGCGCTCGCAGCCGTGCTGTTCTCCGAACCCGACCTGCTGCTGCTCGACGAGCCGACCAACTATCTCGATCTCGAAGGCACGCTCTGGCTCTACGACTATCTCGAGCGCTATCCGCATACGGTGTTGGTCGTCAGCCACGATCGCGAATTGCTCGACACCTGCGTCAATCACATCCTGCATCTCGACCAGGGCAAGCTCACCATCTACCGTGGCGGCTATAGCGACTTCGAGAAGCTCAGGGCCGAGAAGCAGGCGCATCTCGCCAAGGCACGCGAGAAGCAGGAGGCCGAGCGCAAGCACCTGCAGTCCTTCGTGGACCGCTTCAAGGCCAAAGCATCGAAGGCCAGCCAGGCCCAGTCGCGCGTCAAGCGCCTGGAGAAGATGCAGGAGATCGCGGTCATCCAGGATCGCGACGTCCAGCCGTTCAATTTCCCCGCCCCCGAGCGGCCGCTCTCGCCGCCGATGATCGTGCTCGAGAGCGCCAGCGCCGGCTATGGCGAGCGCAAGGTGCTGCAGCGGCTCAACCTGAGCTTGGCGCCGGACGACCGCATCGCGCTGCTCGGCTCCAACGGCAACGGCAAGTCGACCTTCTGCAAGCTGATCGGCGGGCGGCTCGCGCCGCTTTCGGGCGAGATGCGGCGCTCCTCGAAGCTGCAGACGGCCTATTTCGCCCAGCACCAGCTCGACGAGTTGCGGATGGAGGACACGCCGGTCGGCCATATCCGCGAGCTGATGCCGGATGCGCCGGAGGCACGCGTGCGGGCGCGCACCGCGCAGATCGGCTTTCCCGCCAACAAGGCCGACACGCCGGTGAAGAACCTCTCCGGCGGCGAGAAGGCCCGATTGATGCTCGGCATCGCCACCTTCGGCGGCCCTCACCTGCTGATCCTCGACGAGCCAACCAACCATCTCGACATCGACAGCCGCACCGCGCTGGTCAACGCGATCAACGACTATCCCGGCGCCGTCATCCTGGTCAGCCACGATCGCTTCCTGATCGAGGCCTGCGCCGACCGGCTCTGGCTGGTCGGGGACGGCACCGTGAAGAGCTTCGATGGCGACATGGACGATTATCGCGACTTCGTGCTCGGTCGCGACAAGCCGGCCCAGCGCGGCAAGCCCGATGCCGAAGCCGCAGGCAAGGCCGAGGAGCGCAAGGGCGCGGCGGCAAAGCGCCAGGCACAAGGACCGCTCAGGCAGAAGCTCAACCTCGCCGAGGCACGCATCGCCAAGCTGACCGGGCTGATCGAGAAGGTCGACGGCGCGCTCGCTAACGGCGCCTTTGCGCGTGAGCCGGACAAGGCGCTGCAGCTCTCGCGCCAGCGCGGCGAACTGACCGAGGCACTGGCCGCGGCCGAAGAGGAATGGCTGACGCTGAGCGAGGAGCTGGAGAGCGCCTGACGCCTTCTCAAGGCAGCGGCGCGAGCTTGAGACCGAGCTCTCGGACCTGCGTCGGCGTGAGCTTCTTGATCGCGACGCGGGTGGTGTAGCTGCCGTACATCTGGCCGCCCGACATATAGTTCCAGTCGCTGACCATCGCGCTGCCGGTCCGGTAGCTGTCCCCCTTGTTCAACTTGTCGAGATGGACGGGATCGTTCGCGATCCTGCCGACGAAGACATCGCCTTCGATCGCCGTCAGGTTCATCCAGATGTGCTCGCGCCCGCGGTCGTAGGGAATCGCGACCTTTACGGCATGGCGCTCGCCCTTGCCGCTGCGATAGAGCGCGACGAACTCCGGCAGCGTCTTGCGGGCTTCATCGATAGCCCGGTTCATCTCGCGGTCGGAGGAGCGAAAGTCGATCACCTGCGACGCTGCGGGCAAGGCCATGAGCGCGGCACCCAGAAGCCCAAGGCCACTGAGCACCGCCCGCCTCTGCCGTTGAACCTGCATCTCGACACTCCCGCCTCTGCGCCTTCGGCCGCTCCCGATCGACTGCAAACGCGCCGATCGGCCGAACGGTTGCCTTGGTGGCATCAGAGGCGGATTTCCTGGGCGATACGCGCGTCAGCCCTGCTGCTCGGGCTGGCCCGGCTTGACGATCCGGCTCAGGCGGTTGTCGGTGAACATGTAGATCTCACGATTGCCCGGTTCCGAATAGAGAACCTGAACCTCGCGCTGGCCGCGGCCATTGTCGCCGATCAGGACATCCGTGGGCCGCTTCGCCTTGAGCCTGACGAGCTCGCATTCGGTGATGCCGACCGCGATCTCCTTGGGCAGCGGGCGCGTCGAAGGATCGAGCGAGACGTCGGCGCTGCATTCGCCCTCCGGCGTGAGCAGCGCTTCCTGCGTCGAGACGCGGGCCGAAGCACTGCTGGTACGGGTGCCGCGCTCGTCGGAGACGAAGGAAAACCCACCCATATCGACGGAACAGCCGGCGAGCGCAGCCGCCAGAGCGAGGGCAACAGGAACTTTCACGCTTTCTTCTCCCAGCGGCCGGTCTCGTCCTGCTGCCAATAAGTGGCGGCGATGCCGAGCGTCCGCAGCTTTTTCCAGTCTTCACGCGCCGAGGCGAGCGCATCGGGATCGTCGCCATCGAACATCAGGATGACGCGCTCGTAAGCATCCAATGCGTCGGGAATGCGGACACCGTCAACGCAGAAGCGCACCTGCGCGCCGTTCGGATTGTCGGAGTTCGTGGTGAGTACGATTGGATTGGCGGCGGCGTCCGGCTCGGCGGCCGTCGCATGCGGCAGGAAGGATTCGTCCGCATAGGTCCAGAGCCGGTCGTCGAGTCCGGCCAGACGCTCGCGGCTCGACAATTCGACCACCGCCTTCCAGCCGCGGGAAAGCGAGCGCTCGAGCAGGGTCGGAAGGACCTGTTCGAGCGGGCGCCCCTGCAGATGGTAGAACAGAACCTCGGCCATAATCCTAAGTCGGTTCAATCCTTTGTGCGAATCGGCTGATGAGCCGAATCAGCTTTCGTAGTGGTCCGCGATCAGACGGTCGAGCAGGCGCACGCCCCAGCCCGAGCCCCAGGAACGGTTGGTCTCGCTGTTCGGCGAGCCCATGCCGGTGCCGGCAATGTCGAGATGCGCCCAGGGCGTGTCGTTGACATGGCGCTGCAGGAACTGCGCCGCCGTGATCGAGCCGCCATGGCGTCCAGACGAGTTCTTCATGTCGGCAAACCTGGAATCGATCATCTTGTCGTAAGCCGCCGAGAGCGGCATGCGCCAGACGGTCTCGCCGGTCGCCTTGCCGGCAGCAAAGAGCCGCTCCGACAATTCGTCATTATTGGAGAACAGGCCCGCGTTTTCCTGCGCCAGCGCGACCAGGATCGCACCTGTCAGCGTCGCCAGGTTGACCATGAAGACCGGCTTGAAGCGCTCCTGCGTGTACCAGAGTACGTCGGCGAGGACGAGCCGACCCTCGGCGTCGGTGTTGATGATCTCGATGGTCTGGCCGGAGAGCGAGGTGACGATGTCTCCAGGTCGCTGGGCCTTGCCGTCCGGCATATTCTCGACCAGCCCGATTACGCCGACGGCGTTGACCTTGGCCTTGCGGGCGGCCAGCGCCTGCATCAGCCCGGTAACGCAAGCGGCGCCGGCCATGTCGCCCTTCATGTCCTCCATCCCGCCGGCCGGCTTGATCGAGATGCCGCCGGTGTCGAAGGTCACGCCCTTGCCGACGAAGGCGACCGGCTTGTCGCCCTTGGCGCCGCCGTTCCAGCGCATCACCACGACGCGACTCTCGCGATGCGAGCCCTGGCCGACGCCGAGCAGCGCGCGCATGCCGATCTTCTTCAATTCCTTCTGGTCGAGAATCTCGACCTCGACGCCAAGCTTGTCGAGCTTGGCTGCGCGTTCGGCGAACTCCTCGGGGAAAAGCACGTTCGGCGGCTCGTTCACGAGGTCGCGAGCGAGCTCGACGCCGCCGGCGATCGCCTCGCGCGCCTTCAGCGCCTTTTTGACAGCGGCGGGATCCGGCGCGCGGAGCGTCACAGTCTTCGGCTCGGCCTGGTCCTTGTCGCGGCTCTTGGTCTTGTAGCGGTCGAAGGCGTAGCTTCTGAGCCGAAGGCCGAGCCCGATCTCCGCGATCTCGCCGGCGGACAATTCGCCCTCGGGCAGCGCGGCGATGATGTCGGCGCTGCGGCCATGGCCGAGGCGGCCGGCGATCGCGCCTCCAAGCGCGGCGAAATCGAGCTTGTCGCGCTCCGATTCCGGCCCGGTACCGACCAGGATCAGACGCTCATAACCTGCATCTTCCGGCGCAAGCAGCGTCAGCCCGGCGAGTGCCTTGCCCTTGAAGCGTTCCGCGGCAGCGGCACGCGCGATCAGGGCATGGGCACCCGAGCCGATCCATTCCTCGGCCACCTTCGGCGGCGCCAGCCTGTCCGAGACGAGGATGACCAGATCCCCCCCAGCAATGGCGTTCAGGGCTTTGACCTCAAGCTTCAGGCGCTGCGACATCGACGGCTCACGGGTTGCGGGAGAAAGACTTGCGAGGGGCGCCAGCCTGGTAAGGCCAGCAAAGGCCACAAACGATTCCCGTTTGCGCCATCATCGAAGCTATACCATAGGGAGTTCGAGGCGAGCCGTCCAAGGGGAGCGCCTTCTTCAAGGATGCAGGCCCCGGGATCTTCACCCTCGTGCGTTTTGGACTTCTCGATCGCTATATCCTGAAAATCGCCGCCGGCGCGGCGGTGATTCTGCTCGTCGGCCTGACCAGCGTCATCTGGGTGACGCAGGCGTTGCGCGAGGTCGACCTGATCACCGGCAAGGGTCAGACGATCCTGATCTTCTTCACGGTCACGCTGCTGTCGCTGCCGGCGCTGATCGCCGGCATCGCCCCGGTCGCGCTGTTCATGGCGACGCTCTACACGCTCAACAAGCTCAACAGCGATTCCGAGCTGATCGTGATGAACGCGGCCGGCGTCGCGCCGCATCGGCTGACGCGCCCCTTCTTCGCGCTGACATTGATCACCGCCGCGCTGGTGGGCTGGATGTCGCTGGTGGTGATGCCCGCCGGCTTCCGGGCGCTGCGCGACCTGATTACGCTGATCCGCGCCGACTTCGTCGCCAACGTGATCAAGGAAGGCCAGTTCGTCTCGCTCGATTCCGGCGTCACCTTCCATTATCGCGAAAAGCAGGGACAGGCCCTGCTGGGAATCTTCATGCAGGACCGGCGCGATCCCAACCAGCCGGCCGTCTACATCGCCGAGCGCGGCCAGTCGGCCGAGGCTGACGGCAACAGCTTCCTGATGCTGGAGAAGGGCACGATCCAGCGCGAGAGCCGCAACCAGAATTCGAGCTCGATCATCTCGTTCGAGCGCTATGCGCTGAATCTGTCGGCGCTGACGGGCGATGCCGACGGAGCCGGTGGCGAGGACGGCGCCAGGGTGATCTACAAGCCGCGCGAACGGACGACCTGGGCGCTGCTCACACAGGACAAGAACGAGCCCTACTACAAGATCCAGGAAGGGCGGTTCCGGGCCGAACTGCACAATCGCCTGTCGGCGCCACTCTACCCGATCGCCTTCATGCTTGTCGCTTTCGCCATCCTCGGCGAGGCCCGCACGACCCGGCAAGGGCGTGCCGCCGCGATCCAGATCGCCATCTTCCTGGTCGGCGCCATCAGGATCGGCGCCTATGCCGCATGGACCGCCAGCGTGCGCTCGCCCATCGCCGCCGCCCTGCTCTACATCCTGCCGCTGGGCACGATCCTGCTGGCGGCCCTGGCGATCGGCTTCGGTTCGCGGACGCGCGTTTTCATCGACAAGCTGACCGAGCCCCTGATCGCGCCCTTCCTCGCCCTTGCAGCCCGTTTCCGGCGCGCCTGATGCTACTGTTCAAGACCTTCGGCCGCTATCTGACGCAGCGCTTCCTGCGCGCGATCCTGAGCGTGTTCGGCACCTTCTTCTTCCTGATCGCGACGCTCGACTTCGTCGAGCTGATGCGCCGCGCAGGCGATTCCCCGACCGCGACGACGCCCAGCATCATCCAGCTCGCGCTCTACCGCGCGCCCTCCGTCGCCGAGCAGATCTTCCCGTTCGCGGTGCTGTTCGGTGGAATGTTCGCCCTGCTCAACCTCAGCCGGAAGCTCGAGCTGGTGGTCGCCCGCTCGGTCGGCATCTCAGCCTGGCAGTTCCTGCAACCGGCGGCGCTGGTCGCCGGCTTGGTCGGACTGGTCTCCGTCGGCATCTACAACCCGATCGCCGCCGAGCTGAAACAGCGCGCCACGGCGCTCGAAGTCTCGCTCTTCGCCAAAACCGGACAGGTCGTCGGCAAGGAGATCTGGATTCGCCAGCGCAGCGTCGACGGCCAGGCGATCATCCGGGCGGCGGCAGCGCTAGATGGAGGCGTCGGGCTCGCCCAGGTCGCCTTCTTTGCCTTCTCGCCCGATGGCGGCTTCAGAGAGCGCATCGAGGCGAAGCAGGCGGTGCTCTATCGCGGCTATTGGGAATTGTCGGAGGCACGCGTCACCTCGGCCACGGAAGAGCCACAGACGTACTCGACATACCTCGTCGCGACGACGCTGGAGCCCGACCAGGTGCGACAAAGTTTCACTCCGCCTGACTCGGTCGGGTTCTGGTCGATGCCGGCCGTGCTCGATCGAACCCAGAAGGCTGGGCTGGATACGACACGCTACGAGTTGCGCTACGAATCGCTCAAGGCGCGGCCGCTTCTGCTGATCGCCATGATCCTGGTCGCGGCATCCGTTTCCTTAAGATTTTTCCGGTTTGGTGGTGTGACCAGATTGGTGGTAGGTGGCGTCGCTGCGGGGTTCGTGCTCTATGTTGCGACACAGTTGTCTGAGGAGCTGGGCTCATCGGGGATCGTCAACGCCTCGGTGGCCGCCTGGCTGCCCGCGACCGTGGGCACGCTGCTTGGCGTGCTTGCGCTCCTCCATCAGGAAGATGGCTGAGAATACGGTGGCTATGGTTAATTTTGGATTGAGTTCATGGCTTCCGGCGTAAGACGCATCAGGCGCCTTGCGGCTGCGACCGCGCTGGTGACGACGCTCGCTCCGGTCCTCGGCTGGACGAGCCTTGCCTATGCCCAAGCTCCGGCCGGCAAGCCCGGAGAGCGGATGGTCGTCGACGCGCGCGAGCTCGTCTATGACAAGGACAACAACACCGTCTCCGCAGTCGGCGACGTGCAGATTCTTTACCAGGGCCGTACGATCGAGGCCGATCGCGTCGTCTACGACCGCCAGAGCAAGCGCGTGGTGGCGACCGGCAATGCCCGCATCACCGAATCCAACGGCACGGTGATCACCGGTGACCGCTTCAACCTGACCGACGACTTCCGCGACGGCTTCATCGATTCGCTGCGTGTCGTGAACACCGACAAGACCCGCTTCTCGGCGCCGCGCGCCGAACGCACCGACGGTGAGGTCTTCGTCTTCGACAAGGGCATCTACACGGCCTGCGAGCCTTGCGTGGACCAGCCCGAGCGCCCGCCGTTCTGGCAGGTGCGCGCGGCGCGGATCATCCACAAGAAGTCCGAGCAGATGATCTATTACGAGGACGCCCGGATCGAGTTCGCCGGCGTCCCGATCGCCTATATCCCCTATATGTCGGGACCGGATGCGACGGTCAAACGCAAGACCGGCTTCCTGGCGCCGAAATTCATCAGCACAGGGGCGCTCGGCTATGGCGTCGGCCTGCCCTATTTCATCAATCTCGCGCCGAACTACGATCTGACGCTGACGCCGAGCTATCTCACGCGCCAAGGCTTCCTCGGCCAGGCCGAGTGGCGGCATCGCTTCGTCAACGGCTCTTACAACATCCGCGCCGCCGGCATCTTCCAGCAGGACAAGGATGCCTTCCTGAAAAGCCCACTCGGGGCCGGTGACGATACGTTCCGCGGTTCGATCGAAACCTCCGGCAAGGTCTTCCTCAACCCGCGCTGGACCTTCAACTGGGACATCGCCGGCGCGACCGATCGCTTCTTCTTCAAGAACTACCGGATCCGCAGCGAGAGCCTCACCACCACGAGCTATCTGCAGGAATCGACCTCAACCGTCGCGCTCAACGGCCAGAGCGCCGATGCCTGGTTCGACATGCGCGGCTACTATTTCCAGCCGCTGACCTATACCGATTGGCAGAAGCAGCAGCCGGTCGTCGCGCCTGTGGTCGACTACAACAAGCGTGTGCACAAGCCGTCGATGATTGGCGGCGAGCTGTCTTTCACCGTCAATATCACCAACCTCACCCGAGAGGCGGCGTCGTTCAAATCGCTCACGCCAGGCAATCAGGACTATCTGATCAAAAGCAGCGGCAACGCCGCCACCGGCCAGCCCGCTTACAGCCTGTTCGACGGCTGTGTGGTTTATGAGAAGGGCAAATGTCTGGTGACGGGCATGGCCGGGACGATTGCGCGTGCCACAGCCGAAGTCGATTGGCGGCGCAACATCGTGGATCCGATCGGCCAGGTCTGGACGCCCTATGCCTCGCTCAGGGCCGACCTGTTCTCGATCAATCCGAACACGACGAAATACGCCAATGCCAACGTCGCCACGATCGCGGATGCCTCAGACGAGGTGTTCGGCCGCGCGATGCCGGCCATCGGCCTGATGTATCGCTTCCCCTTCATCGCCTCGACCTCCTGGGGCACGCATATTGTCGAGCCGGTCGCCCAGGTCGTCGCTCGGCCGAACGAGACCAACAGCCTGCGCGTCGCCAACGAAGATTCGCAGAGCCTAGTCTTTGACGACACCAACCTGTTCGAATGGAACAAGTTCTCCGGCTTCGACCGGGTCGAGGGTGGCAGCCGCGCCAATGTCGGCCTGCGCTACAGCGGCACATTCGGCACCGAGTCCTACGCCAACCTGCTGGTCGGGCAGTCCTATCACCTGGGCGGCCGCAACTCCTACGCCAGCGGCGACCTCGTCAATGCCGGCCTCAATTCGGGACTGGACACCCGCCGTTCCGACTATGTCGCCAAGGCGCAGTACCAGCCGTTCAAGGGCCTGTTGCTCCAGGCTGGCGGGCGCTTCAACGAGACGACTTTCGAGGCGCAGCGCATCGATGCCTCGGCTGCGTTCAACTACAGCTTCCTGTCGACATCGGTCGCCTATGGCCGTTACGAGCCACAACCGGACCTGGGCATCACCCGCCGCCGCGAAGGTTTGAGCATCACCCAGGCTGTTTCGTTCGCCCAGTACTGGACCTTGCGCGGCAGCGTGCTGTTCGACCTCGACAAGTACAAATACGACCGCGAACGCTATCGCGATGCGCTTGCGAGCTATCAGGTCAACGGCGGCACGAGCCCGATCTACCCGAACACCGGCCCATTCCAGACGGCATCCACTTCGGTGGGACTGCGGTATCAGGACGAGTGCACGATCTTCGACGTCTCGTACATCCAGTCCTATGCCGATCGCGCGGTCAACGGCGCGCGGACGAACGATACGCGGACCGTTATGTTCCGCCTGGAACTGCGCACGCTCGGCGAGATCAGCTATTCGCAGAACCTCGGCTCGAGCAGCGCGGGCGACGGCGTCTCCTCCAGCAGCCGCTAAGCGCAGTTGCGCCGGTTGCTTGCCCTGACGCAAGGCGATCCGGCGGGGATCGGACCCGAGCTCGCGCTTGCCGCCTGGCGGCAGCGTGAGCAGCGAGGCATTCCGCCCTTCGCCTATCTCGGCGACAGTGCGACGCTTTCAATATTGGCGGAACGGCTGGGATTGCCGGTTCCATTGCGCAGCGTCGGCTGGGACGAGGCCGAGACCTGTTTCGACACCGCATTGCCCGTGATCGAGCTCGAGCATCGCGCGCAGGCACAATCCGGCCGGCCTGATCCTGCCAACGCGGCGGGCGTCATCGAAGCGATCGAGCGCGGGGTCGAAGCCGTCGAGACCGGCAAGGCCGCCGCGCTCGTCACCAGCCCGATCGCCAAGAGCGTGCTCTACGCTGCCGGCTTCCGGCATCCGGGCCATACCGAATTCCTGGCCGAGCTTGCCGGGCGCGGACGCGAAGCGACACCGCGGCCCGTGATGATGATCTGGTCGGAAGAACTCGCGGTCATCCCGGTCACCATCCACATCCCGCTGGCGGCGGTGCCGGAGCAACTGACGACCGAGCTGATCGTCGAGACCGGCCGGATCGCCGCCGCCGATCTCAAGCGCCGCTTCGGTGTCGCACGCCCGCGGCTGGCGCTCTGCGGCCTCAACCCGCATGCCGGCGAAGGCGGCGCGCTCGGCAAGGAGG
Source organism: Allobosea sp. CCNWLY174 (assembly GCF_037120455.1). Lineage (NCBI taxonomy): Bacteria > Pseudomonadati > Pseudomonadota > Alphaproteobacteria > Hyphomicrobiales > Alloboseaceae > Allobosea > Allobosea sp. CCNWLY174. The sequence continues at coordinate 483,594 of NZ_JBBBBQ010000001.1, forward strand.
ATGCGGCCGTGGTCTCACCGGCAATCGAGCGGTTGCGGGCGCTCGGCATCGAAGCGAGCGGCCCCTATCCGGCCGACACCCTGTTCCACGCGCGCGCGCGCGCCGGCTACGACGTGGCGCTCGGCATGTATCACGACCAGGCGCTGATCCCGATCAAGACCATCGCCTTCGACGATGGCGTCAACGTCACGCTCGGCCTGCCCTTCATCCGAACCTCGCCGGACCATGGCACGGCCTTCGACATCGCCGGCAAGGGCATTGCGCGGCCGGACAGCCTGTGCGCGGCCTTGCGGCTGGCCGCCCGCATGGCTGCCGCCGAGCACGGAGCGCCGGCATGAGCAACGCCGCCGCCCAGGACGGATTGCCGCCGCTGCGCGAGGTGGTCGAGCGCCACGGGCTGATGGCGCAGAAGGCGCTCGGCCAGAACTTCCTGTTCGATCTCAATCTCACCGGCCGGATCGCCCGTGCCGCCGGGCCGCTCGAAGGCCAAACCGTCGTCGAAATCGGGCCCGGTCCCGGCGGGCTGACCCGCGCCTTGTTGGCGAACGGAGCGGGCCGGGTCATCGCAATCGAGCGAGACCGGCGCTGCATGCCGGCGCTGGCCGAGATCGCCGCCCATTATCCGGGCCAGCTGGACGTCGTCGATGGCGACGCGCTCGCGGTCGACCTTTCCGGCCTGCTCGGCGGCAGCCCGGCGCGGATCGTCGCCAATCTGCCCTATAACATCGGCACACCGCTGCTGGTCGGCTGGCTCAGCGCCGGTTCCTGGCCGCCCTGGTGGAGTTCGTTGACGCTGATGTTCCAGCGAGAGGTCGCCGAGCGGATCGTCGCGACGCCGGAGCAGCGCGCCGCCTATGGCCGGCTCGCCGTGCTTGCCAACTGGCGCTGCGAGACGAAAATCCTGTTCGACGTGCCGAAGACCGCCTTCGTGCCGCAGCCGAAGATCACCTCCTCGATCGTCCAGCTGGTACCGCGCCAGCAGCCGGAGCCCTGCGACCGGCGCCTGCTCGAGCAGGTGACGCTCGCCGCCTTCGGCCAGCGCCGGAAAATGCTACGCCAGAGCCTGAAAGCCGTGTTCCCCGACCCAGTCGCGATGATCGAGGCCGCTGGGTTGTCGCCGACGATGCGGGCCGAAGAAGTCTCGGTCAGCGGTTTCGTCGCACTAGCCAATGCGCTGGCAACAGAGCGGAGCTGATCAGCCGACCTGCTCGCTTAGCAGGGTCTCGACGAAGGCCGGCATGCCGGTGGCACGGCTGCGCTTCAGCCGCTCGGCCGCCAGGATCGAGCGCACCGACTCGTAGGCGGCACCGAGATCGTCGTTGATGATGACGTAGTCGTAGACGTGCCAGCGCGCGATCTCGTCGCGGGCATTGGCAAGGCGGCGCGCGATCACCTCCGGCGCGTCCTCTGCCCGACGCACCAGCCGCGAGCGCAGCTCCGCCATCGAAGGCGGCAGGATGAAGATCGCGACGACGTCCTCGCGCGCCTTCTCCAGGATCTGCTGCGTGCCCTGGTAGTCGATGTCGAACAGGACGTCGCGGCCGGCCTTCAACGCCGCCTCGACGGGCTTGCGCGGTGTGCCGTAGCCATTGCCATGGACCTCGGCCGATTCCAGCAGATCGTCGCGATCGCGCAGCAGGTCGAAGGCCTCGCGATCGATAAAGCGGTAATGCACGCCGTCGATTTCGGACGGGCGCCGTCCGCGCGTCGTCACCGAGATCGACAGGTCGAGATTGGTTTCCTTCTGCGACAAGGTCCGCGTCAGCGTCGACTTTCCGGCGCCGGACGGCGACGACAGGACCAGCATCAGGCCGCGGCGGGCTGGGCGAATGAGATCGGCCATCGCCGTCACTCCACGTTCTGAACCTGTTCGCGCAACTGGTCGACGACCGTGCGCAGCTCCAATCCGATCCGGGACAATCCGGGATCGCCGGCCTTGGCGCAGAGCGTCGAGGCTTCACGACCGAATTCCTGTGCCAGGAAATCGAGCTTGCGGCCGATCGGCCCGCCCTGGGCGAGCAGCTCACGCAAGGCCGCGACATGGGCATGGAGCCGGTCGATCTCCTCGCGGATATCGGCCTTCACCGCCAGCAGCGCCGCCTCCTGATGCAAACGCTGGGGCTCCAGCGCATTGCTGGCGTCGAGCAGTGAGGCGATCTGTCCCGCGAGGCGGGCGCGGATGGCCTCGACGCTGCGACCTGGATGGGCTTCCGCGGCCAGGGTCAGGCGGGCAATGGTGTCGAGATGGCCCGAGATGATGGCTTCGAGCGCCCGCCCCTCGGCCAGCCGCGCCTGTTTCAGCGCCGCGATCGTCTCCGCCAGCGCCGCAAGCACGGGCTTCTCGAGCTGGGACAGCGCATCCCCGCTCTCCTCGGAGACCTCGACGACACCGCGGATCGCCAGCAGGCCGTCCAGCGTCGCAGGCGCGATGCCTGCAGGCAGCTTCACCTGGCTCGCAGCCTCGATCAGGACGGCGAGCGCCTCCTGGTTGATGCGCGGACGCGGAGCCGAGGCTTCGCTGGTGATGGCGAGGCTGACATGCAGGGTGCCGCGGGTGAAGGCAGTGGAGAACTGCTTGCGGGCCGCCTCAGAGAAGCTGTCGAAACCGGTGGGGACGCGAACGCGGACATCGAGGCCACGACCGTTGACGCTACGGACTTCCCAAGCAAAGGCGTGCGCCCCGGTCGTGCCGGCCGCGCGCGCGAACCCCGTCATGCTCTCGATCGCCATAGGCCGCCGTCTTCCTTCTCGCAACGTAGATACTGACGCGAATTCTGATCGCTCGATCGGAACGCCGAGCGGAATGCGCGATGCGCGCGGACCCTATTCAGGCCCGGCCTGCTCTACAAGCGCGAGATGTGGAAAGGTCGCTCAGGGCTTCAGCTGCGGGACCTGCTTGGGGCTGTTGAGGTCGAAGGTCTTGTTCAGCAGCGGATCACGCGTCGTGCCTTCGGAGGCGTCGAAGGCGCGCGCCCGCGTCCCGGCCGCGCCCGCCTGCACAGGCTGGCCGGCCGCCGCACGACGATTGCCGGGAACCGGGTAGGTCTCGGGCTCGGATTGGTCGGGCGCCGTCGCCGCCTGGCTGTCGGGGCGGCCGGCGGCCGGCGCCTCGGTGCGCTGATCCGGCCCCGGAGGCGGCTCGGCGCGGTCGACGCCGGCGTCGGCGGCTGGCCGTCCGGAGTCGCGTCTCGCCGACTCGACCTGGCGCCAGCGCGCGACGTTGCGATTGTGCTGCTCAAGCGTCTCGGCGAAGGCATGGCCGCCGCTGCCATCGGCGACGAAGTAGAGATCCTTGGTCCGCGAATGGTTGACCACCGCCTCCAGCGCCGCGCGGCCCGGATTGGCGATCGGCCCCGGCGGCAAGCCGTCGATCACATAGGTGTTGTAGGGCGTCGCCTGGGTGATTTCGGGGCGCGTGATGCCACGGCCGAGCGTGCCCTTGCCGCCGACGAGCCCATAGACGATCGTCGGGTCGGATTGCAGCTTCATCTTGCGGTTCAGCCGGTTGATGAAGACGCCGGCGACGCGCGGGCGCTCATCGGCGCGTCCGGTTTCCTTCTCGACGATCGAGGCGAGGATCACGAGTTCCTGCGGCGTCTTGATCGGCAGGTCGGCCGGGCGCTTGGCCCAGACCTCGTTGAGGATGCGGCGCTGGTCGCGCGTCATCCGGTCGACCATGGCCTGGCGTGTCGAACCGCGCTGGAACTTGTAGGTATCCGGGAGTATCTGCCCCTCGCGCGGCACCTGGTTGATGTCGCCGGCGAGCAGGTCGTTCTGCTGCAGGCGAGCGATGATCTGCTCGCTCGTCAGCCCCTCGGGGATGGTGATCGAGTGCTCGACCGCCTTGCCCTCGGCGATGACGTCGAGAATGTCCTTCTGGCTGGCGCGCGCCTTGAAGAGGTATTCACCAGCCTTGAGGCTGGCAGCCTTGCCCGAGGTGTAGGCCGCGACCTTGAAGGCCCAGGGATGCTCGATCAGGCCCTCACGCTGCAACAGATCGGCGATCTCAGTGACCCCGTTCTCCTTCGGGATGATCAGGACGCGATCGGCTGCGAGCGGGCCGGGAGCCTTGCTGCGGCTGTCGAGATAGGCGATGCCGCCGCCAACGGCGCCGGCGAGTACGAGAACAGTGGTGAAGAGCCCGCTGAGCAGGCCGACGAAGGGCGAGCGACGGCGCTTGCGTGCCTTCGGCGGCGGGGCCGGCGGTGCAACGGGCTTCAGCGCTTCGTTGGGGCTCCTCGGCGCAACGCGAGGCGGCTGGCTCATGATGTTTCGCCTGATTCCCTGACATCACGACCGGCAGCGCCGGTGTCGACACCAGCCTGTCGGCCGGGCCGCGGCATTCTTGCACGACGGCGGCGACAGGCTAGCGAAAATTGTGGCGAAAGCGCGCTTGTCCTCAGTCGACGAGGCGGCGCATCACCAGCGAGGCATTGGTGCCGCCGAAACCGAACGAGTTCGACAGGGCAATGTCGACCTTCCGCTTCTTGGCCTTGTGCGGCACGAGATCGAGCTCGGTCTCGACGGACGGGTTGTCGAGATTGATCGTCGGCGGCACGATCTGGTCGCGGATCGCCAGCACCGAGAAGATCGCTTCGATCGCGCCGGCGGCGCCGAGCAGATGACCGGTCGCCGATTTGGTCGAGGACATGGCGGGCCGGTTCGGCGCATTGGCGAGCAGGCGCTCGACGGCACGCAATTCGATCTCGTCGCCGACCTGCGTCGAGGTGCCGTGTGCGTTAATGTAGTCGACCTCCGAGGCGCGCAGACCCGCGCGCTTCAACGCCGCCTGCATGCAGCGATAGGCGCCGTCGCCATCCTCGGACGGCGAGGTGATGTGATAGGCGTCGCCCGACATGCCGTAGCCGACGACCTCGGCATAGATGCGCGCGCCACGGGCCCTGGCGTGCTCGAGTTCCTCGAGCACGACGACGCCGGCGCCCTCGCCCATGACGAAGCCGTCGCGATCCTTGTCATAGGGGCGCGAGGCCTTCTCGGGCGTCTCGTTGAAACCGGTCGAAAGCGCGCGGCAGGCGCAGAATCCGGCGATGCCGATGCGGTTGATCGCCGATTCGGCGCCGCCCGCCAGCATGACCTCGGCATCGCCGAGCGCGACCATGCGGGCAGCGTCGCCGATAGCGTGGGCGCCGGTCGAGCAGGCGGTGACGACGGCGTGGTTCGGGCCCTTCAGCCCGTGCTCGATCGAGACATAGCCTGCGGCGAGATTGCTGAGACGGCCGGGGATGAAGAAAGGAGAGAGACGGCGCGGGCCGCGCTCCTTCAGCAGCAGCGAGGCTTCATAGATGCCGCCAAGCCCGCCGATGCCGGAACCGATGGCGACGCCGGTCGCGATCTGATCCTCATAGCTTTCGGGCTTCCAGCCGGAGTCACGCAGGGCCTGCGTCGCCGCAGCCATGGCGAAAACGATGAAATCATCGACCTTGCGCTGCTCCTTCGGCTCCATCCAATCGTCGGGATTGAAGGTGCCGTTCGAGCCATCGCCGCGCGGTATACTGCAGGCGATCTGGGCCGGCAGGTCGGAGACATCGAAAGTGGTGATCGGGCCGGCACCGCTTTCGCCAGCCAGAATGCGTGACCAGCTCGGCTCGACCCCGCATCCGAGCGGAGTCACCATGCCCAGTCCGGTGACGACGACACGCCGCATCGGTCTTCCTCAATTCAGCTCCGGCGCGCTGGAGCAGGATGCGAAAAAGTGGAAACCGGCTTTTCGCATGAATCCTGCTCCAACTACAGTTGAGAGACGGATTCAGATTTCAGCTGGAAACGCAAGGCGTTTCCAGCTGAAATCATCCGGCTCCGGCGCGCGCCGGGGCCAAGGCCTTGTCAGGCCGACTTCGACAGGAACTTGACCGCGTCGCCGACGGTCACGATCGTCTCGGCCGCGTCGTCCGGGATCTCGACGCCGAACTCTTCCTCGAAAGCCATGACCAACTCGACGGTGTCGAGGCTGTCGGCACCGAGGTCCTCGATGAAATTGGCGCCCTCGACAACCTTCTCCGGCTCAACGCCGAGGTGCTCGATCACGATCTTCTTCACGCGCTCGGCGACATCGCTCATGGGTCTTTCCCTCAAACCTCAAAAACACACCGCTGACAGCGACGCGTGGGTGAAACTGATTTCCCGGCCCGGATCCTTCGCCTGGCGGCGGACCACGCCGGGTGTTCATGGCTGCACAAACGCAACAACCGGGCCGGCGTCAAGTCCCAAGAGCACGTGCCGAACAGATTGCCACGCCATCTGATCGGATCACGCATCCCCCAACAAGAGCCCAGAGCCGAATCTGCCCATCAGGTTGCGTCAACCTGATCGGTTCGAGCTCCGAAACACCGGTCGGCGCTTGGCCGGCAGGGTCCTTAACACACTCGCAATAGGCTGGCGAGAGCGCAGATCAAACCTTTAAGTGCATTGAAAGACCGACATAAACGGTTCAGATCATTGCCATTCCGCCGTTGACGTGAAGGGTCTGCCCGGTGACGTAACCAGCTTCCTCGCTGGCGAGATAGGCCACGGCCGCCGCAACGTCCGCTCCCCGCCCGAGCCGGCCCATCGGCACGTCGGTGAGGATGCTCTCGCGCTGCTTGTCGTTCAGCGCGTCGGTCATCGGCGACTCGATGAAGCCGGGAGCGACGACATTGACAGTGATGTTGCGGCTCGCAACCTCGGCGGCAAGCGACTTCGACATGCCGATCAGGCCGGCCTTGGATGCCGCATAGTTGCCCTGCCCCGGATTGCCGCTGGTGCCGACTACCGAGCCGATCGAAACGATGCGGCCATAGCGCCGGCGCATCATGCTCTTCACCGCCGCGCGCGAGAGCCGGAAGGCGGCGGTCAGGTTGACGGCGAGAACGAGATCCCAGTCCTCGTCCTTGAGACGCATGAAGAGATTGTCGCGGGTGACGCCGGCATTGTTGACGAGGATGTCGAGCCCGCCAAGCTTGGCCTCGGCAGCCGGCACCAGCGCCTCGACCGAATCGCGATCCGACAGATCGCAGGGCGTGACCTCGGCCCGCTCGCCGAGTTCCTTCGCCAGCGCCTCCAGCGCTTCGACACGTGTGCCGGACAAGGCCACGGTCGCGCCCTGGGCATGGAGCTTGCGCGCGATGGCGCCGCCAAGGCCGCCGGTGGCGCCGGTGACAAGCGCCTTCTTACCCGTCAGATCGAGCATTGTGCCTCCCCTATCCCGGCTTGTAGCCGGTCAGCCCTTCTGGGCCTTGTAAGCCGCGATGTCGTCGGGGGTTCCGATCGACGCCGCAGCGGATCCTGCCGCGATACGCTTGACCAGACCGGCGAGCACCTTGCCCGAGCCGACCTCATAGAATTGAGTGACGCCGGCTTCCGCCATCGCCTCGACGCATTCGCGCCAGCGCACGGTGCCGGTGACCTGCGCCACCAGCGAAGCCCGGATCGCGGCCGGATCGCTCAGAGGCGCGGCGCCGACATTGGCCATGACCGGCACGGCCGGAGCCTGCATCGCGACCTCGGCGAGCGCTGCCTGCATCGCTTCGGCCGCCGGCTGCATCAGGGCGCAATGGAAGGGCGCGGAAACCGGCAGCAGCATGGCGCGGCGCACGCCGCGTTCGCCAGCGAGCGCAATCGCCCGCTCGACCGCGGCCTTGGCACCTGAGAGCACGACCTGGCCGCCGCCATTGTCATTGGCCACCTGGCAGACCTGGCTCTGCGCAGCATCGGCCGCAATCGCGCGGGCCTGGTCGAGCTCGACGCCGAGCAGCGCCGCCATGGCGCCCTCGCCGGCCGGCACCGCCTTCTGCATGGCGTCGCCGCGGATGCGCAGCAAGCGGGCGGCATCACTGATCGAGACGGTGCCGGCCGCAGCCAGCGCCGAATACTCGCCGAGCGAATGGCCGGCGACGAAGGCGGCGTCGTTCTTAAGCGACAGCCCCGCTTCGGCCTCGAGCACGCGGATCGCGGCCAGGCTCACCGCCATCAGCGCCGGCTGGGCATTGGCGGTCAGGGTCAATTCCTCGCCCGGCCCTTCCCACATCAAGGCGGAGAGCTTCTGCGAAAGCGCGGCATCGACCTCGTCGAAGACGGCGCGCGCCACCGGAAAGGCTTCGGCGAGCGCCTTGCCCATGCCGACCGCCTGCGAACCCTGCCCTGGAAAGATGAAAGCCGTCGCCATGTCGCAATGGTCCTGAAAACGATGCCGGAGCCGGATGTTTTCGGTCGAAGCGCCACGCGTTTCCACTGAAAACTAGATCCGTCTCTGACTTAAAGGTGAGAGCAGGATGCGAAAAACCAGTTCCCGCTTTTTCGCATCCTGCTCTTGGTTAACAAGTCGGGGCGCAGTCGCACCGTGCAGCTGGCCAAGTCAAGGCGTTTACGCGACGAAAGTCGACTTGCATCAGCTTTTTGCGATGTTTTCCGCTTGCATGATGGACTGCCTCGCGGTAACGACCGCCTCGGTTTGTTCGGCCGGAGGCTGAACGGACGGCGAAGCCATTCCCGCAAGGAAGCGTTTCGTAGGCTCCGCATCAAGGGGCCGCCGTCCCGTGTCTCCGCCTTCGAAGAAATCCTGTCGGGCCTTTATCCAGGGCTCGGAGGGCTCCGCGTCGAACGAAACCGGTGAACGAAGAAAGGCCAATCATGGCATTGTACGAGCACGTTCTGCTCGCGCGGCAAGATGTCAGCGCGCAGCAGGTCGAGGCCCTTGTCGAGCAGTTCAAGGGCATCGTCGAGGCGAATGGCGGTTCCGTCCCCAAGGTCGAGTACTGGGGCGTGAAGTCGCTGGGCTATCGCATCAAGAAGAACCGCAAGGCGCACTACTCGCTGCTGAACATCAACGCTCCCGCGGCGGCCGTCGCCGAGATGGAGCGCCAGATGCGCATCAACGAAGACGTGCTGCGCTTCATGACCATCCGCGTCGAGGAACTCGAGGAAGGTCAGTCGGTCATGCTGCAGAAGCGCGACCGCGACGAGCGTAGCGATCGTTTCGACCGTGGCCCGGGCGGCGGTGACCGTTTCGACCGCGGCCCGCGCCGCGAGCGTCCGCGTCGTGAAGACGAAGCGACGACCGAAGCTACCGCTGGGGAGGCCTGAGCATGTCGACTGCATCCGCCGGCGCCCGCCGCCCCTTCTTCCGCCGCCGCAAGTCCTGCCCGTTCTCGGGCGAGGGCGCGCCGAAGATCGACTACAAGGATGTGCGCCTGCTCTCGCGCTACATCTCCGAGCGCGGCAAGATCGTGCCGTCGCGCATCACGGCCGTCTCGGCCAAGAAGCAGCGCGAGCTCGCCCAGGCGATCAAGCGCGCCCGCTTCCTCGGCCTGCTGCCCTACGTCATCCGCTGAGCGGGTGAAGATTTCCCCGGCGGCGCCCAGCGCCGCCGGGCTTTCGATCCCACGTAGACTTTAGTCGCCAGGCGGTGAAAACCCGTCTGGTATGTTGAGGCGATCAGCCTCTCACCCTGCCCTTTTCGAGCAGCGGGACAGCAGGACGGATATGCTCCCCATCGTCGGCATCGGCGCCGGGCTGGTTTCAGCCCTTCTGTTCACAGTGGTGATCACCGGATCGCCGCTGGCGCTGCTGTTGTCCTATGTCGCCCCGCTCCCCGTCTTCATCGCAGCGCTCGGCTGGAATCACCGCGCCGGACTGGTCGCCGTCGCTTCCGGCACGCTCGCGGTCACCCTCGTGCTCAAGCTCTCGCTCGGGCTCGCCTTCGCCATCGGCGCGGCCCTGCCGGCCTGGTGGATCGCCTATCTCGCCTTGCTGGCCCGCAATGACGACCAGAACAACAGCGAATGGTATCCGCTCGGACGCCTGCTGGTCTGGATCGCCGCCGTCGCGACGCTGGTGACGGTGGGCGGCGCGCTCGCCATCTCCACCGATTTCGAGACCTACCAGCGTGTCATGACGCACGGCCTGCGGCTCGTGCTCAGCGGCGGCGAGGGCATCGGCCCGGTCGTGCGGCTGCCGGCCGGCGTCGACGCCGGCGAAATCGCGGCCCGGCTCGCGGCCCTTGTGCCCGCCGCGGCCGGCGCCTCCTTCGTGCCGATGATCGTCGCCAATCTCTGGCTGGCGGCGAAGGCGGTGCGGGTCTCCGGCCGGCTGCCGCGCCCCTGGCCTCTCATCTCCGCGACCCGCCTGCCGGCGCAGGCCGTGGCCGGGCTCGTCGGCGGGATCCTGCTCAGCTTCGCCGGCGGCTTCATCGGCCTGGCCGGCGCCGCGCTGGCAGGCGCGCTGATCGCCGCCTTCGGCCTCGCCGGGCTCGCCGCCGTCCACGACCTCAGCCGGGGCAAATCCTGGCGGACGCCGACCTTGCTCGCGATCTATCTCGCGCTCGTGGTCATGCTGATCACCGTCTTCCCATTCCTCGCGCTGCTCGGCATCGCCGACGCGCTGATCGACCTTCGCCGGCGCAAGCCGCCGGCGTCGCCTGCTGCCTGAACCCAAACGCCTCTCACGAACTCAAAGGAGAAGACCCATGGAAGTGATCCTGCTCGAACGCGTCGCCAAGCTCGGCCAGATGGGCGAGACCGTCCGCGTGCGCGACGGCTATGCCCGCAATTTCCTGCTCGCCCGCGGCAAGGCCCTGCGCGCCACCGAAGAGAACAAGAAGCGCTTCGAGACCCAGCGCGCCCAGCTCGAGACCCGCAACCTCGAGCTGAAGCGCGAGGCCGACTCGGTCGCTGAGAACCTGGACGGGCAGTCGGTCGTGATCCTGCGCCAGTCGGGCGAGTCCGGCGTGCTCTACGGCTCGGTCTCGACCCGCGACATCGCCGAGGCGCTGGGCGCCGAGGGCTTTACCGTCGACCGCAACCAGGTCACGCTCAACACCCCGATCAAGACGCTCGGCCTGCACACCGTTCCGGTCGTGCTGCACCCGGAAGTCTCGGTCACCGTGACCGTCAACATCGCCCGCTCGGCTGAAGAGGCCCAGCGCCAGGCGGCCGGCGAGAACGTCACCGCCCGCGAGGAGTTCGATCTCGACGATCTCGGCCTCGAAGTCGGCGCGGCGCTGGCCGAGGCCGGCGACGACCGCTGAGCCCTTTCAGAGGCTTGCACGAGTCAATGGGCGCCGTGGCAACACGGCGCCCTTTTCGTATCGCCTGTGAACTGGGGTGGATTGCGTTCCTGACACTCGCCAAGCGCCGGCAAATGCTAGAGTGAACCAGTTCCGACTCATCCCAGCGAGATTGCCTGCAGGCTATGGCCACTGCCACCGCCCTCGTCGCCCGCCTCGAGACCAGTCACGAGGCCAACTTCCGCGTCCAGCCTCACAATATCGAGGCGGAGCAGGCGCTGCTGGGCGCCATCCTGGTCAACAACGACGCCTTCTACCGGGTCTCGGACTTCCTGCAGCCCGAGCACTTCTTCGAGGAGCTGCACCGGCGGATCTTCGAGCTGATGAGCAGCATGATCCGGGCGGGGAAGATCGCGACGCCGATCACGCTCAAGACCTTCGTCGGCGAGATCGATCTCGGCGGCATCACTGCGCCGCAATATCTCGCCCGGCTCGCGGCCGAGGCGACGACCGTCATCAACGCTGCCGACTATGGCCGGACCATCTACGACCTCGCCGTCCGTCGCCAGTTGATCGGCGTCGGCGAAGAACTGGTGAACGTCGCCTATGACGCGCCGGTCGACATGGCGCCGCGCGAGCAGATCGAGGATGCCGAGCGCAAGCTCTACGCGCTCGCCGAGAAGGGCCGCTACGAGGGCGGTTTCCAGAAATTCGACGGGGCGCTGCGGCTCGCCATCGACATGGCGGCGAGCGCCTTCCAGCGCGCCGGCGGCCTCTCCGGCATCTCGTCGGGGCTGCGCGATCTCGACGCGCGGATGGGCGGCCTGCAGCGCTCCGACCTGATCGTGCTCGCCGGCCGCCCGGCCATGGGCAAGACCTCGCTCGCGACCAATATCGCCTTCAACATGGCCAAGGCCTGGCGCGGCGAGCGCCAGGAGGACGGCACGATCAAGTCGGTCGACGGCGCCATCGTCGGCTTCTTCTCGCTCGAAATGTCGGCCGACCAGCTCGCCACACGTATCGTCGCCGAACAGTCGGGCATCTCCTCCTACAAGATCAGGCAGGGCCGCATCACCGAGGGCGATTTCGCCCGGCTGACCGACGTTGCCGCCCAGATCGAGAAACTGCCGCTCTATATCGACCAGACCGGCGGCATCTCGATCGCCCAGCTTGTCGCCCGCGCCCGCCGCCTGCAGCGCCAGAAGGGGCTCGACATCCTGTTCATCGACTATCTGCAGCTGCTCTCCGGCTCTTCGAAGGCCGGCCAGAACCGCGTGCAGGAGCTGACCGAAATCACCACCAGCCTGAAGGCGCTGGCCAAGGAGCTCAACGTCCCGATCGTCGCGCTCTCGCAGCTCTCGCGCCAGGTCGAGAACCGCGACGACAAGCGCCCCCAGCTCTCGGATCTGCGTGAATCCGGCTCGATCGAGCAGGACGCCGACGTGGTGATGTTCGTCTATCGCGAAGAGTATTATCTCAAGGGCAAGGAGCCCCGGCCGGGCACCGACGAGCACAACAAGTGGGTGATGGAGATGGAGGCGGCCCATGGTCTCGCCGAGCTCATCATAGGCAAGCAGCGCCATGGCCCGACCGGAACCGTCGCGCTGCAGTTCGACGCCGACGTGACGCGCTTCTCCGACAGGGCCGATCAGAGCCATCTACCGGAACGCCTCGAATGAACGCCTTCGACACGCCCGAGAATGCCGGCCACGGCGCCATCCTGACGATCGATCTCGGCGCGTTCGTCGCCAATTGGCGTATGCTGAAGCAGCGCGCCGGCACGGAAGCCGCCGCCGTGGTCAAGGCCAACGCCTATGGCATCGGCATCGAGCCGGCCGTCACGGCCCTTGCCCAGGCCGGCTGCAGGACCTTCTTCGTTGCGCATCTGTCCGAGGCGGTGCGCGCCCGTACCGTCGCACCTGAGGCGGCGATCTATGTGCTCAACGGCCTCGCGCCGGAAACCGGCGGGACTTACGCTGAGCACGACCTTTCGCCGGTGCTTGGCTCGCACGAGGAACTGCTAGAATGGGCCGGCTTCCGGCAGAGCGGCGCCAAGGTCAGGCCGGCGGCTCTGCATGTCGACACCGCCATGAACCGGCTCGGGCTGTGGCCCGGCGAAGGGCTCGACCTGGCACGCGAAAAAAGCGGGGTGGTCGCCGCCGCCGGCATCGGGTTGGTGATGAGCCACTTTGCCGCCTCGGAAGTGATCGACGACCCGGCCAACGCCAGGCAGGTATCGGCCTTCGCCGAAGTCGCCGCGGCCTTTCCCGGCGTGCCCGCCTCGCTGCTGAACTCCTCCGGCCATTTCCTGCCGGGTTGCCCCTCCTACCAAATCACCCGGCCGGGCTATGCGCTCTATGGCGGCAATCCGACACCCGGAAAGCCGAATCCGATGCGGCCGGTAGTCGGGCTCGAGGCGCAGATCATCCAGCTGCGCGAGGTCGAGACCGGCACGCAGGTCGGCTATAACGGCACCTGGACGGCGAAGGGTCGGCGCAAGCTCGCCACCATCTGCCTGGGCTATGCCGACGGCTACCCGCGCAATGCCAGCTGGACCGATCGTTCGCAGGGCGGCTCGGCGCTGGTCGGCGGGGTGCGCTGCCCCTTCGTCGGCACGGTCTCGATGGATTTGATCATCGTCGACGTCTCGGACGCGCCGGCCGAGGCGGCCAAACGCGGCTCAGCCGTTACGCTGATCGGGGGCGAGCTCGACCTGGAGGCAGTCGGCGCCGGGGCCAAGACGATCGGCTACGAAATCCTGACCAGCCTCGGCCGCCGCCACGCGCGGCGCTATGTCGGGCTTTGACGCGATGGCTGCCACCTCCATCGTCGTTCCGGGGCTTCGCGCCAGCGAGGAACCCGGAAGCCACGACCGGGTGAACGCTTCCTGCAGCGCCAGGCAAAGGCCGCACCCCGTCATGGGTTCCGGGTTCGCGGCTTTGCCGCGCCCCGGAATGACAATGTAGCGATGGCCAAGCGCGGCCCGACTTACGTCTGCCAGGCCTGCGGCGCGGTCTACCACCGCTGGCAGGGCAAGTGCGATTCCTGCGGCACCTGGTCGTCGCTCGCCGAAGAGGCTCAGGCCGCGCCGGTCCCCGGTGGGGGCCGAGTGCCCTCCGGCGGTCGAGCCCGCGGCCGCATCTTCGCGCTGGAGAGCCTGAAGGGCGAGACGCAGGACGCACCACGCATCGTCTCAGGGATCGGCGAGCTCGACCGCGTCACCGGCGGCGGCTTCGTGCCGGGTTCGGTCCTGCTGATCGGCGGCGATCCCGGCATCGGCAAGTCGACCCTGCTGATGCAGGCCTGCGCCGCCATGGCGATGACCGGCCGGCGCGTGGTCTATGTCTCGGGTGAGGAATCGACCAGCCAGGTTCGCCTGCGGGCCCAGCGCATGGGGCTCGCAGAAGCGCCGGTCGACCTCGCCGCCGAGACGAACATCGAAGACATTATCGCCACCCTCGGGCAAGGCGAGCGCCCTGCCCTCGTGGTGATCGATTCGATCCAGACCATGTGGTCGTCCGAGGTCGAGAGCGCGCCCGGCACGGTGACTCAGGTGCGCGGCTCGGCCCAGGCGCTGATCCGCTACGCCAAGACCTCCGGCGCCTGCCTGATCCTGGTCGGTCACGTCACCAAGGATGGCCAGATCGCCGGCCCGCGTGTCGTCGAACACATGGTCGACGCGGTGCTGTCCTTCGAAGGCGAAGGCACCCATTCCTTCCGCATCCTGCGCGGCCAGAAGAACCGCTTCGGCGCCACCGACGAGATCGGCGTCTTCGAGATGACCGGCGCCGGCCTCTCCGAAGTCGGCAACCCCTCCGCCCTCTTCCTCGCCGGGCGCGACCGGGATGCGCCGGGCGCCGCCGTGCTCGCCAGCATCGAGGGCACGCGGCCGGTGCTGGTCGAGATCCAAGCGCTGGTGGCGCCGAGTGCGCTCGGCACGCCGCGTCGCGCCGTGGTCGGCTGGGAAAACAGCCGCCTGGCCATGGTGCTGGCCGTGCTGGAGACGCATGGGGGCTTAAAGCTCGGGCAGCACGACGTCTATCTCAACGTCGCCGGCGGCCTGCGCGTCGGCGAGCCGGCGGCCGACCTTGCCGTCGCCGCCGCGCTGGTTTCCTCGCTGACCGGAGCGATCCTGCCGTCAGGCGCGGTCCATTTCGGCGAAATCGCCCTGTCGGGCGCGATCCGGCCGGTCTCGGTCGCAGCTGCGAGACTGCGCGAGGCCGCCAAGCTGGGTTTCGAGAGTGCCGTCCTGCCCGCGGCGGGAGCCGATATCGGCGACGGCAACGGCCTGAGATTGCGCCGTCTCAGCCATGTCGGCGAGCTCGTTGCCGAAATCGCAGCAAGCGCTCCCCGGGCTCGTTCCAGTCAGCGCGCTCAGCAAGCAGACCGATGAAGCGGACTCGATGTCAGAGCGGAGAGGCGGATTCTCCGATCAGCTTGGATAACTTGATCGAATCCGGTTCCCGCAGTGCAAAATGAACCGACTGGATGGGTGACGCGCGGCACGCGAGCAGGTATAGCAAAATCCGTCCGGCCCACCCATTTGACGCGTGCCGGCCCCGATTTTGCAGCGAAGCGGCCCTGACATGCCTGTGACAATTCTCGATCTCGTCGTCATCGGCGTGGTGTTGATCTCGGCTTTGCTGGCAGCCGTGCGCGGCCTGACGCGCGAAGTGCTGGCGATCGCCTCCTGGGCCGCCGCCGCCGTCGTCGCCTGGATATTCCATCCACAGCTGCTGCCGCTGGTGCAGCAGCACATCCCGAACAAGACTGTGGCGCTCGTCGCGGTGATCGCGGCCCTGTTCCTGGGGACGCTGATCGTCGTCTCGCTGATCACGGCGCGGATTTCGGACTTCGTGCTCGATTCGCGCATCGGTGCGCTCGACCGCACCCTGGGCTTCGTCTTCGGCGCCGCCCGCGGCCTGCTGCTGGCCGTCGTCGGCTATCTCTTCTTCACCGCGCTGGTGCCGGAAAAGATGCAGCCGGCCTGGGCACGCGATTCGCGCTCCAAGCCGCTTCTGGAAGAAACCGGCCGCAGCCTGCTGACCATGCTGCCTCAGGATATCGATTCGGAATTCGTGAAGAAGCTGCTGCAGCCGAAGACGCCTGAATCGACCGACGCACCGGCCGAGGAGCCGCGCACGCCGGGCACCAATCCGCCGGCCGGCGGCACCGCTCCTGCCGATCCGCAGCGCCGCACCCAGGCGCCCGCCACCGACCGGCAGGCGCTGCAGCGCGTGATCGATACGACTGCCCCGGCCGCCACCGGCACGACGCCCGCCCCGGCGCAACGCCGGCCCTGATTGGAACCAGAGCCTGGCCTCATCACAAAAACGGCACCCGTTCTTGCGATGACGCCCCGCTCTAACAAGTAGTTGGCAGATTCTCTCCGTTCGGCGGCCCGCCGAACGGAAGCCGTATTGAAGCCGCGATGGAGCCTTGCGATGAGCCTGATCCACGATGCCGACGCCGTGTTCGATCCGAACGCCGACCGTTTGCGTGAGGAGTGCGGCGTCTTCGGCATCTTCGGCCATGAGGACGCCGCGGCGCTGACCGCGCTCGGCCTGCACGCACTCCAGCACCGCGGCCAGGAGGCGACCGGCATCGTCTCCTTCGATGGCAAGCGCTTTCACACCGAGCGCCAGCTCGGCCTGGTCGGCGACGCCTTCTCCGATGCGAGCGTGATCGAGAAGCTGAAGGGCAAGCAGGCGATCGGCCATGTCCGCTATTCGACCACCGGTGAGACCATCCTGCGCAACGTCCAGCCGCTGTTCTCCGAATTGCATGGCGGTGGCTTCGCGGTAGCGCATAACGGCAACCTGACCAACGGGCTGACGCTGCGGCGCAATCTCGTCCGTGACGGCGCGATCTATCAGTCGACCTCGGACACCGAGGTGCTGCTCCATCTCGTCGCACGCAGCCGCAAGCCGAAATTCATCGAGCGCTTCATCGACGCGCTGCGGCAGATCGAAGGCGCCTATGCGTTCGTCGGCATCACCAACAAGAAGCTGGTCGGCGCGCGCGACCCGCTCGGCATCCGCCCGCTGGTGCTCGGCGACCTCAATGGCTGCCCGATCCTGACCTCCGAGACCTGCGCGCTCGACATCATCGGCGCCAAGTTCGTCCGCGAGATCGAGAATGGCGAGGTTATCGTCATCTCCGAGCAGGGTATCGAGAGCCACAAGCCCTTCCCGCCGGTGCCGGAACGGCCCTGCATCTTCGAGTACATCTATTTCGCCCGGCCGGATTCGATCGTGAAGGGCCGCAGCATCTATGAGCGCCGCAAGGCGATGGGCGCGCAGCTCGCCGCCGAAGCCCCGGCCGACGCCGACGTGATCGTGCCGGTCCCCGATTCCGGCGTGCCGGCGGCGCTCGGCTATGCCCAGGCGAGCGGCATCCCGTTCGAGCTCGGCATCATCCGCAACCACTATGTCGGCCGCACCTTCATCGAGCCGACGCAGAAGGTGCGCGAGCTCGGCGTGCGCCTGAAGCACTCGGCCAATCGCAGCGTGGTCGAGGGCAAGCGTATCGTGCTGGTCGACGATTCGATCGTGCGCGGCACGACCTCGCTGAAGATCGTCAAGATGATGCGCGAGGCCGGCGCCCGCGAGGTGCATTTCCGCATCTCCTCGCCGCCGATCACCCATCCCGACTATTACGGCATCGATACGCCCGACCAGCAGAAGCTGCTCGCCGCGACCCATACGCTCGAGGAGATGCGCCAGTTCGTCGGCGCCGATTCGCTCGCCTTCATCTCTGTCGACGGCCTCTACAAGGCGATGGGGCATGAACAGCGCGATCCGACCCGGCCGCAGTTCACCGACCATTGCTTCACCGGCGACTATCCGACCTCGCTGACCGATGTCGTCGGCGAGAGCGCCAAGCAGCAGATGTCGCTTCTGGCCGCCGGCTGAGCCTTTCGACGGGATTTCGATGACCAAGCCTCTGGAAGGGCGCATCGCGCTCGTCACCGGCGCGTCGCGCGGGATCGGCCGCGCCGCAGCGTTCGCCTTTGCCGAGGCAGGTGCCCATGTGATCGCGCTGGCGCGAACCACCGGCGGACTGGAAGAGCTCGACGACGAGATCAGGGCAATCGGCGGCAGCGCGACCCTGGTCCCGGCCGACCTCGCCGATGCCGCCGCGATCGAGAAGCTGGGCCCTGCCCTGCTCGAGCGCTGGGGCCGGCTCGACATCCTGCTCGCCAATGCCGGCGTCCTCGGACCGCTGGCGCCGCTGACGCATGTGAGCGCCAAGGAATGGGCCGAGGTCTTCGACATCAATGTCAGCGCCAACTGGCGGTTGCTGAAATCGGTCGAGCCGGCGCTGAAAGCCTCAGAATCCGGCCGGGCGATCTTCCTGTCCTCCGGCGCGGCGCATAAGGGCTTGGCCTATTGGGCGCCCTATGCCGTTTCCAAGGCTGCGCTCGAGGCGATGGCGCGCAGCTATGCCGACGAGACCCGCTCGACCAATCTGCGGGTCATGCTGGTCAATCCCGGTCCGTTGCGGACCCGCATGCGCGCCCAAGCGATGCCGGGCGAAGACCCGATGACGTTGAAGACGCCCGAGGATCTGGCGCCGCACCTCGTCGAGATCGCTTCGCCGGAGTGGAGCGAGACCGGCAAGATTTTCGACTTCCCGCAGGGCAAGGTGCTGACGCCGCAGATGCCGGCTTAACAACCGGCGTCATTCTCGACCGAAGCGAAGCGCAGAGCCGAGAATCTCAGGCCGATGGAGGCGCCGTCCGTCATGAGATGCTCGTGTCGAGCCCGAGCATGACGCGCCTCTTCACGTCGCCGCATACTCCCGTACCACCGCGATCAGGTCGGGCACCGTCAGGTTCGGCAACGCCGCCATCTCGTCGAGCGAGAACCAGCCGATGCGGACATGCTCGTCGGAGAGGTTCTCGGCCTCGTCGCCGTCCCAGCCGGAAACGACATAGATGTGGTGCAGCGCTGCGCCGTTGCGCTCCGGAAAGCGCTCTTCGGCGGAGAGCATCAGCCGGTAGGTCTGCGGGACCAGCCCGACCTCCTCCTTGCATTCTCGGATGAGCGCGGCATCCAGCGCTTCGCCCGCCTCGACCCTGCCGCCGATCGCGTCCCAGTGATCGGCCCAGGCGCGTTTCCACGAGGCGCGCAGCCCAAGCAGCACCCGCCCGTCGGCGCGCAGGAAGAGCGCGCTGACGGTCTCCAGCATCAGCCCTTGCTCTTGTCGTAGGGGTTGGCGCCGCCGCGGGTGTGAAGCCTGATCGGCGTGCCGGGCAGTTCGAAGGCCTCGCGCAGGTTGTTGACCAGGTAGCGCGTATAGGACACGGGCAGATGGTCGAGCTGGTTGCCGAACAGCGCGAATGTCGGCGGGCGCGCCTTGGCCTGCGTCATATAGCGGATCTTGATGCGCCGGCCGGCGACAGCCGGCGGCGGATGGGCCGAGAGCACGCCTTCGAGCCAGCGATTGATCTTCGCGGTCGAGACGCGACGGTTCCAGACCTCATAGGAGCGGAACACCGCCTGCATCAGCCGGTCGATGCCCTCGCCGGCGATGCCGGAGAGCGGCACGATCTCGACGCCGCGGATCTGCGCCAGCAAATGATGCGCCTTCTCCTTGAGCTCGGCGAGCAGGCCCTGCTTATCGGCGACCAGGTCCCATTTGTTCAGGCCGATGACGACGGCGCGGCCTTCGCGCTCGCTCAGGTCGGCCAGGGTCAGGTCCTGCTTCTCGAAGGGGATGGTGGCATCGAGCAGGACGACCACTACCTCGGCGAAGCGGATGGCCCGCAGCGAATCCGCGACGGCGAGCTTTTCGAGCTTCTCGTCGATGCGGGCGCGCTTGCGCATTCCGGCGGTGTCGAACAGCTTGACCGGCCGTCCGCGCCATTCCCATTCGACCGAGATGGTGTCGCGGGTGATGCCGGCCTCGGGGCCGGTCAACAGGCGCTCCTCGCCGATCATCCGGTTGACCAGCGTCGACTTGCCGGCATTGGGCCGGCCGATGATGGTGACGCGCAGCGGCCGGTTCGGATCGATGTCCTCATCAGACGGGGCATCGGCGGGCACGTCGGCCCAGGCCTCCTCCTCGTCCTCCTCCGGCTCGTCGTCGACGTAAGGCGCCAGCGCCTCCAGCAGGTCGGAGGTGCCCTCGCCATGTTCGGCCGAGAACGGCACGGGATCACCGAGCCCGAGCGCAAAGGCCTCCATCACGCCATCCTTGCCCTTGTTCCCCTCGGCCTTGTTGGCGAGCAGGATGACGGGCTTGCCGGAGCGGCGCACCAGCTCGGCGAAAGGCTGGTCCATCGGCGTCAGGCCGAGGCGGGCATCGATCATGAACAGGATGACGTCGGCCTGGTCGATCGCGGTTTCGGTCTGGGCGCGCATGCGGCCAGCGAGCGAATCCTTGTCGGCCTCTTCGAGGCCGGCGGTATCGATCACCGTGAAGCGCAGATGGCCGAGGCTGGCGTCGCCCTCGCGGCGATCGCGCGTGACGCCAGGCTGATCGTCGACGAGCGCGAGCTTCTTGCCGACGAGCCGGTTGAACAGGGTCGACTTGCCGACATTGGGTCGGCCGACGATGGCGATGATGGCGCTCATGATCCGTCTTTAATGCAGCATCGGGCTTCGTCCGGAAAGTGGCTCCACTGTCCGGAAGAGGCCCAAGCCTGGAGGGCGGCCACCTGTGACGGCGGCGCCCGATGTCAGTTCTTGATGGTGACAGGGCCGCCGCGCACCAGCGTGAGATAGAGCTCGACGCGCTGGCGCAGCACCTGCGGTGATTGCGGATCGGCAACCACGGCGTCGAACCAGCGTCCGGCATCCTCGAACAGGTTGGCCTTCAGCGCGGCAATGCCGAGGAATTCGCGGGCCGAATGGCGCCACAGCCCGGTGGGCGTCGCCAGCGGCTCGAGCTCCTTGCGCAGCTCGGCGAAAGGCACGAGGTCGACGCGCAGCATGCCGGCACGCAGGCGGGCGAGATCGCGATAATACTGGTCGAGCGTGGTGTCGTTGGCGAGGGCGTCGAAAGCGGTCGCGCCGGCAGCCGCATCACGCTTGCCGACCTCGGAAGCGAGGCGGAAGCGCGAGAGCAGCCGGTAGCCGGCCGGCGCATTGGCGGCGAGCTCGGTCAGCGTCGTTTCGGCGGCGCTGGCGTTGTTGTCGCGCGAGGCGCGTACCGCCTCCTCGAACCTGGCGCCAACGGCCTCGGCCTTCTTGCGCTCCTGCTGCTGCCAGAACTGCCAGCCGGCAACGCCCGCCACCGCCAGCACGGCGATGGCGATGAAGACATTGCCATATTTCTTGAGGATGGCGCTCGCCTTGTCGCGGCGAACCTCCTCGTCGATCTCGCGGAAAATGTCGGACATGACGCCTCGAATTGATCTTCACGCGCCATCCGCTCGACCAAAATCGGCCAAACCGACAGAATTCGCGCAAAGCTGAAAAGCTGCGGCATGCCGGGTAGCATCTTTGCCGGCGGAATGCGAGCCGGAACGGCCACACGGAGCCGTCAGGGCAAGCCTATCGTGACGGCGCGCCCGGCGTAGCCAGGCCAGCCACCACAGCATCGATGAGCTTGTGCCATTCGCCCGGCTCAGCTCCGGCCGCGATTGCAAGAGCAGCGCGGTCATAGGCCGCGCCGAGCAACTGGGCTGTCGCCGCCAGCGGCAACTTCGGCAATGCACCAGCTTGTATCGCCGCTGCGAGCCCTTCGCGAAGCGTCCGCCCGCCATGGCGCGCATCGATCGCGTCGAGCTCCTCGCGGCCGAGCACCGCCACGGCATCGATCAGCAGAAGCTGGGTTCGGCCCGGTTCCCGCATCGCCTCCAGGAAGGCCGCGCCGCCCTTGCTGAGCGCTTTCAGCGGCGCCAGGCCGGGCCGGGCCGCGCTCTCGATCTCCCGCGCGACCGCCGCCGATTCCACCTCGACCACGGCCCGGAACAGCGCCCGCTTGTCGGCGAAGTGATGGTAGAGCGCACCGCGCGTCACCCCCGCCTCGGCGACAAGTTCCGGCGTGCCGGTCTCGGCATAGCCCCGGCTGACGAAGAGCTTGCGCCCCGCCGCAATCAGCGCGGCGCGCGTGGTGTCGGAGCGATCCTTGTTGGACCGGCGTCCAGCTTCTTGCATACGTGCAGCCTGTATGTTAATTCACATAAACATGCAGATTGTATGTTTTTGATGAAAGGCAGGCAAGCCCATGAAAGTCAGCAGTTATTACCCGGTGATCATGACCGACAAGGTCGCCGAGACCGCCGCCTTCTACATTGCTCATTTCGGCTTCGAGGCCCAGTTCGAGGCGGACTGGTATGTCCATCTGCAGTCGACCGTCGACGAGCGGGTGACGCTGGCGGTGCTGGACGGGAGCCACGACACCATCCCCCTCCCCGGCCGCGGCCGCGTCAGCGGTTTGATCCTGAACTTCGAGGTCGAAGACGTCGACGCCGAATATGCCAGGCTGACGGCAGCCGGTCTGCCGATCCTGCAGGAGCTGCGCGATGAATGGTTCGGCCAGCGCCACTTCATCACAGCCGATCCGAGCGGCGTGCTGATCGACGTGATCAAGCCGATCCCGATGAGCGCGCCGCCCGAAGCCCACGCTTGATCGCACCGTTCGTGGCAGGCACCTTGCTTCAGCGTCCACCATCACGCTGCGGCAAGGAGAGCGCCATGAACCGGATCGCCAGCAGGCTCGGAGCAGCCCTTCTCAGCCTCGCCCCGCTCGGCAATGGCGGTGCGGCAGAAGCGGCACCGATCAAGGTCAAGGTCTTCGTCGCCTCGATGTTCGAGATCGGCGCCAATACCGGCGACCGGGCTGGCGAGTTCCAGCACTGGTATGAGCGCTACTGGCAGAAGAGCCAGCCGCACGAGGTGCGCGGCGCGCTGAAGCCGGCCTATTGCAATGACGACGGTGTCTGCGGCGCGGTGCTCGGCATGGGCAAGGTCAACTCATCCTCCTCGATGCAGGCGATCCTGCTCGATCCCGAATACGACTTCTCGCAAGCCTATTTCGTCATCACCGGCGTTGCCGGCACGCCGCCTTCGCGCGGCACGATCGGCGACGTCTCCTGGGGCACCTGGCTGGTCGACTACGA
The DNA here is from genome assembly GCF_037120455.1 of Allobosea sp. CCNWLY174. Taxonomy (NCBI): domain Bacteria; kingdom Pseudomonadati; phylum Pseudomonadota; class Alphaproteobacteria; order Hyphomicrobiales; family Alloboseaceae; genus Allobosea; species Allobosea sp. CCNWLY174. The sequence goes on from NZ_JBBBBQ010000001.1 coordinate 506,666, forward strand.
TCTCGGCCATCGCTGGGCGCCGGAGGAAGGCAAGCCGGGCGAGCCGGTATTCATCCCGCGCAAGGGCTATGAGGAGTACCGGGTCTTCAAGCTCAACCCGACGCTGGTCGGCTGGGCGACGCGGCTGAGCGCCGGGGTCAACCTGCAGGATTCGGAGTCGGCGAAGCAGTATCGCCAGCGCTATCCGGACGAGAAGGCACGGGCGGCGCCCTCCGTCCAGACCGGCACGCACATGACCGGCGACACTTTCTTCCACGGCCCGGGCCTGTCGAAGGAGGCGCAGTACATGGCGAAGCTCTATGGCGCCGACGACTATGTCATCACCGAGATGGAGGCCGCGGCAATCACGCTGGTGATCAAGCGCCAGTTCGGCACCGACCGGATCCTGAGCCTGCGCGGCGCGGTCAACTTCGACCAGGGCAATCCGAACGAGACGACGCAGCAGCATCTCGACCCGGCACCCGGCCAGACAGCCGGCGGCTTTGCCGAGACCGTGGCCAATGTCGAGGCGGTCGGCTCGCGTGTCGTCGATCACATCGTCGGCAATTGGGGCGAGTGGCAAAAGGGCGTGCCGCCGCTACCGGCGAAGTAAGGCTCAGGCCGAGGCGTCGGCCCGGAACAGCAGGCTGCCATCGCCATAGGAATAGAAGCGATAGCCCTCGGCGATGGCGTGGGCATAGGCGCGCTTCATCACATCGAGCCCGCTGAAGGCGCTGACGAGCATGAACAGCGTCGAGCGCGGCAGGTGAAAATTGGTCATCAGCAGGTCGACGGCGCGGAAGCGATAGCCCGGCGTAATGAAGATCGCCGTATCGCCCGAAAACGGCTTGACGACGCCATCCTCGCCGGTCGCACTTTCGAGCAGGCGCAGCGAGGTCGTGCCGACCGCGACGATGCGGCCGCCGGCGGCGTGAACCGCATTGAGCGCGTCGGCCGTCGCGGCGCCGACCGTGCCCCATTCGGCGTGCATGCGATGCTCGTCGGTGTCCTCGGCCTTGACCGGCAGGAAGGTGCCGGCGCCGACATGCAGGGTGACAAAATGGCTGGAGACGCCGCGCGTCCTCAGCGCATCGAATAGCTCCGGTGTGAAGTGCAGGCCGGCGGTCGGCGCGGCGACGGCGCCTTCCTCGCGCGCATAGGTGGTCTGGTAGTCGTGGGCATCGGCCTGGTCGGTCGCGCGCTTGCCGGCAATGTAAGGCGGCAGTGGCAACTCGCCGAGCCGTGCGATCGCCTCGTCGAGATAGGGACCCGTCAGCGAGAAGCGCAGGCCGATATCGCCGCCCTCCCCCTTGTCCTCGACTTCGGCCTGAAGCCGGGCGAGTTCGCAGGCATTGCCGGCGCCGTCGCTGTCGAAGACGATCGTCTCGCCGACATTGAGCTTCTTGGCCGGACGGGCGAAGGCGCGCCAGCGATCATCCGCTTCGCGCTTGTGCAGCATGATCTCGATGCGGGCCGAAGCCTCGCCGCGAGTGCGCCTCCCCCAGAGGCGGGATGGGATGACGCGGGTGTCGTTCAACACCAGCGCATCGCCCGGCTGCAGCAGCTCGACGAGATCACGAACGCCGCGATCCGCAAGAGGCTCAGGCGAGCCGGGGCGTACGACGAGCAGCCTGGCCGCATCCCGCGGAGTTACCGGCCGCAGCGCGATGCGTTCTTCGGGCAGATCGAAATCGAAGAGACCGACGTCCATGGACCGATCCTGAAAAATCATCCCGGGCCGACGAAGTCGACCCGGGATGACGTTGTTCGCAACGTGTGGGAACGCCTCAGGCGTCCGCCATCACCTTCATCGAGACGATGGAGTCGGGATCGCGCACCGGCTCGCCGCGCTTGATCCTGTCGACGTTCTCCATGCCCTCCACGACCTGGCCCCAGGCGGTGTACTGCTTGTCGAGGAAGCGGGCATCGTCGAAGACGATGAAGAACTGGCTGTTGGCCGAGTTCGGGTTCTGGGCGCGCGCCATTGAGCAGACGCCGCGGACATGCGGCTCGGCGTTGAACTCCTGGGCGAGGTCCGGATAGCTCGAGCCGCCGGTGCCGGTGCCGTGCGGGCAGCCGACCTGCGCCATGAAGCCGTCGATGACGCGGTGGAAGACGATGCCGTCATAGAAGCCCTCGCGCGCGAGCAGCTTGATGCGCTCGACATGGTTGGGGGCGAGGTCCGGCCGCAGCTTGATCACCACGCGGCCCTTGGTGGTCTCCATGACGAGGGTGTTCTCGGGATCGAGCGACATCAGACTGATCTTTCGTTGGTCGGCACACGGCCGAAGAAGCGGATTGTAATCGGGCGGCCTGCGATACTCCCTCCAAGCCCCAGCGACAACCTCATCGGCGTGCAATCGCGCACGGCCCTCATGAGGGAGTCGCTGAAACGCTCGCGCAGGCCGGTCGGCGCCCGCCGCATCTCCCAGGTGACGCGCGGCTGGCCGAAGAGCGTGCCGTCGCGGCGCAGGCTGAAGCGGACACTGGCGCTGGCGCCGCCGCTCTGGGCATCGAGCGCCGGCGGCTTCCAGCAGCGTCGCAGCGCCGGGCCGATCTGATCGAGCCGGTCGACAGTCTCTTCGCCAATTCCGATCGTCTCGGGATTGACGGTGCCGATGACGCCGCGATCGACGCCGGGCGTCGGCGACGGTGCCACCGGGCGGCGCGCGCCCTCGCCGAAGGGGCCGCCGATACCCGGCATGTAGCGCTGGCCCGATTGCGGAGGCAGCACCGGGTTCTGCGAGCCGGACGGCGGCGGCAGGACAGGGTTCTGGAAGCCCGACGCAGGGGGCAGGCCAAGATCGCGCGTGTCCTGCGCCTGTACCGGGCCGCTGGCGCAGGCCAGCAGCAGAAGCATGAGCACAAGCACGCGCGAGCCGCGCATCGGACTACTTGGCGTCCGCCAGCAGACGCATACGGATGATCTTGTCGGGGCCGCTCACCGCGCCGTTATTGGCGCTGCTGCCCTTCTTGATCTTGCGCACGGCGTCCATGCCGGAGACGACCTCGCCGAACAGGGTGTACTGGCCGGTCAGCGAGCCGCAACCCTCGAAGCAGATGAAGAACTGCGAATTGGCCGAGTTCGGGCTCTGCGAACGGGCCATGCCGACCGAGCCGACCTTATAGGGCGTCGGGGTGAACTCGGCCGGGATGTTCGGCAGGTCGGAACCGCCGGTGCCGTCTCCCTTCGGATCGCCGGTCTGGGCCATGAAGCCATCGATGACGCGATGGAAGACGATGCCGTCATAGAAGCCACGCTTGGTCAGGGCCTTGATCTGCTCGACATGCTTGGGTGCCAGGTCCGGCCGCAGGCGGATGGTGACGCGCCCGTCCTTGGTGTCGAGCGCCAGGGTGTTCTGCGGATCGAGATTGGCCGGTGCCGGCGCCTGGGCGTTGGCTTGAGACTGGGCCAGGCCGAGCGAAGCGGTAAGCGCCAGGGCGGCGAGCGTGGTGCGAAGCATCGAAAAACCTCTCCTGACCGCCGGAACGGCCCGGCGCATCTGACGTTGCGAGGTAGCGACATCCTATGACTGGAACAAGGCGAGGAATCGCGCCGAGCGAACAATGTTGCACTGCACAAGAGCAAATTGGAATAATTTTGCAAAAAAATCGATCTCGGGCTGCCTAAACAGGTGACAACATTATTGCGATGGGCTAATCACTCTGGCGCTGGGCACGCCCGACCGTTTTCAGGGCGCCGCGGACCAGGTCTCGGGAGGAACAAACAGCCGTTCAGTATATGAGTGCGCGGGAATAATGGTGCGCCGATACTGCGGTAAAAAACAGACTTCCAAAGGCAGGGCGCAAGCCTTGCCTTTTGTTTTGGTCTATACACTAAACACTACTGAACACTGTTCAGGCATCGAGCTGCGTCCAGATATACCAGACGATGCAGAAGACAATGCCAGCTATGATCGAGGTCGCGACCGCCTTCTTGGCCAAGCCCGGCAGGACAGGCGCACCCGGATCCGTGCCCTTCTGGACCTCACCACTCTCCGCCTGGCTGCGCACGCCGAAAGGCAGCGTCACGAACAGCACCGTCCACCAGATCACGAAATAGACCGCGAGCCCGCCGCCGATCGTCATGACGGCCTGTCCTCGTCAGCCAGGGCAATGCACGCGAACGCGACCTTGGCGTCGGTCGGCACGCCGAAGCGCGCCGTGTGCCGAGCCGGCAAGCCATTCGGGAAATGCTTCACATATTCAGCATTGCAGGCGGCATAGTCGCCGGGATCGGTGATCAGCATCGTCATCTGCACGACGCGCTCAAGGCTGCTGCCGGCCTCGGCCAGGATGGCGGCGACATGCGCCAGCGCCTGCCGCACCTGCTCGGCCGGCGTCTCCCCCCGCACGATACCCTTCGCAGGCTCATGGGGCGCCGACTGGCCGGAGACGAAGACGAGGCCGCCGGCCCGCGTCGCCAGGCTGAAGGGGCGCGGTGAGCCGGGTTCCGGCTCGCCGAAGAAGGCGATCTCGGAGATCATGGCTCAGGCCTGCTCCAGCTCGACGAGCGTGCCGCAGAAATCCTTGGGGTGCAGGAAGAGCACAGGCTTGCCATGGGCGCCGATGCGCGGCTCGCCCGAACCGAGCACGCGCGCGCCCTGCGCTTTCAACCGGTCGCGCGCCGCGAGGATGTCGTCGACCTCGTAGCAGATGTGGTGGATGCCGCCGTCGGGATTGCGCTCGAGGAACTTGGCGATCGGCGAATCCGCGCCCATCGGCTCCAGCAGCTCGACCTTGGTGTTCGGCAGTTCCACGAACACGACGGTGACGCCATGCTCCGGCTGCGGCAGCGGCTGCGAGACGCGGGCGCCGAGCGTGTCGCGGTAGAGCGCGGTCGAGGCGGCGAGGTCCTTCACGGCGATGGCGACGTGGTTGAGGCGTCCGATCATTGAGTTCTTCCCTGGCGCATCATCGTGACTTCAAACGAAGCGTCATCCCGGACAAGCCGCGATAGCGGCGCCGATCCGGGATCCATTCCTGAACCTCTATCGGATATGCTCCGGAATGGATCCCGGGTCTCCCTGCGGTCGCCCGGGATGACGCCGCAATTCAATACAAAGCTCTTCTACACCGTGATCACCAGTGCGTTCACCAGCGGCTTCTTGCCCCACTCCTCGTTGACCGCAGCGCGCACGCCGCGCTCGAGCGCGCTGCGCACGGCCTCGGGATCGCGGCGCTTGCCCTTGGGCAGGCCCTCGATCAGGTCCTCGACAGCGTCGGCGACGATATCGTCGAAGGGCGTGCCGTCCTTGGCGGCAAGCGGCAGGCCGATCAGTGCGACCTCCGGATCGCCGGCAAGTTCGCCCTTCTCATCCAGGGCCACCGCGATCGAGATGACGCCGGCGAAGGACAGCTTGCGGCGCTCGGGGATGGTGCGGTCGAGCGCGCCGATCAGAAGCTCACCATCCTGATAGAGTCGGCCATGCTGGACCTCGGTGAGCTTGCGGGCCCCGTCCTCGGCGATCACAACGACATCGCCATTGCCCGCGCGCAGCACATGCTTGACGCCGAGGCTGCGGGCGAAGGTGGCGTGCTCGGTCAGGTGCTGATCCTCGCCATGGGCGGGAATCGCGATCTTCGGCTTCAGCCAGCCATAGAGCCGCGCCAGTTCCTCGCGCCGCGGGTGGCCGGAGACGTGCACGAGATGGGTGCGGTCGGTGATGATCTCGATATTGTCGCGCGCCAGCCGATTGAGGATGGCGCCGACGGCCTTCTCATTGCCGGGGATGGTGCGCGAGGAGAAGATTACCCGGTCGCCCGGCGAGAGCGCGATCTCCGGATGGTCGTCGGCAGCAATCCGCGAGAGCGCGGCGCGCGGCTCACCCTGGCTGCCGGTCACGAGTGCCACGACCCGGTCGCGCGGCAGGTAGCCATAGGTCTCGACCCCGCGGAAAGCGGGAATGCCGTCGAGGAAGCCGCATTCGCGGGCGACGTCGATGACGCGGTCCATGGCGCGGCCGACAACGACGACCTCGCGCTGATTGGCCATCGCAGCCTCGGCGACGGCGCGCAGACGCGCCACATTCGAGGCGAAGGTGGTGACGGCGACGCGGTTCGGGGCAGAGGCGACCAGTTCCTTCAGCTTCGCCGCGACATCGGCCTCGCTCGGGCTGATGCCGTCACGCAGGACGTTGGTGGAGTCGCAGACCAGCGCCAGCACGCCCTCCTCGCCAAGCTGGCGCAGGCGGGCCTCGTCAGTCGGCAGGCCGACGCGCGGCGTCGGGTCGATCTTCCAGTCGCCGGTATGGACGACGAGGCCGGCCGGGGTGCGGATCGCGAGCGCGTTCGATTCCGGGATCGAATGCGCGACCGGCACGAATTCGATGTCGAACGGGCCGAGCGTGAAGCGCCCGCCCTGGGCGACGATGTTCATCTCGACCTTGGGCGCGCCCGGCTCGGAGAGGCGCCGCGTCGCCAGCAGGCCGGCGGCGAAGCGCGTGCACCAGACCGGCACGCGCAGTGAGGGCCAGAGCGCGGCGAGCGCACCGATATGGTCCTCATGGGCGTGGGTGATGACGATGCCGAGCAGGTTGGCCCGATCCTGGATGATGTAGCTGAGGTCGGGCAGGACGATGTCGACGCCCGGCGCCTCCGGCCCGGCGAAGGAGAGCCCGCAATCGACCAGGATCCATTTGCGCTTCTTTTCCGGCCCGAAGCCGTAGAGCGCGGCATTCATGCCGATCTCACCGAGGCCACCGAGCGGAACGAAGACGAGCTGGTCGCTGGAACGGGTCACTGGCAATCCTGACATTCTATGCTGAAGCTGGCGAAGCGGCCGGCGGCAGGCCTAGCATGCTCTCTGGCGCGCCTCCATAGCGGCAGGAGCAGGCGGAAGCGTTACCTCAACCTGCCGGTGTGCCAGAAGTGGGCATCGAGCCGAAATAGAGATCGCCGGCATCGATCAGCCGCCGGCCGGCTTCGGTTTCGAGTTCGAGCCGCCCGGAGGCGTCGAGGCCGAGGAAGCGGCCCGAGACCGGCCCCTCCGGCAGGCGCATGGTGATGGTCTCGCCGAGATAGGCGGCGCGCTCCAGCCAGGCGGCGCGGGTCGGGCCGAAACCGCCCGGCAGCGACCAGGCCGAGAAGCGCTGGTGCCAGGCATCCGACAGGGCTGCCAGCAGACGTTCTACAGTCACGTCCGCTGCATGCGCCAAAAGGTGGGCGGCGGGGTAAGGCGTGCCCTCCGGTGCAGAGGCCACGTTGACGCCGATGCCGATGACCACGTTGAAGCGCCCTGCCCGGCTCTCGCCCTCGAGCAACAGGCCCGAGGTCTTGGCCCCGCCGATCAGCAGGTCGTTCGGCCATTTCAGGGCAAGCGCCGGATGGGACAGGCCGGTCACGGCTGCAGCCGCATCGTGCAAGGCAAGGCCCGCAACGAAGCCGAGCTGCGGCGCCAGCGCCGGCTCGCAGGGAGTAACCAGCAGCAGGCTGGCATAGAGATTGCCGGGCGGCGAACCCCAATGCCGGCCATGCCGGCCGCGCCCGGCATTCTGGCTTTTCGCGACAATCCAGAGTCGTCCAGGATCGCCCTCGCGCAGCGCATGGCGCGCCTCCTCCATGGTGGAGGAGACCTCGTCGCGGACGATCAGGCGATAGCCGGCGGCGCGAGCGCCTTCGCCGAGCACTTAGGCGCTCAGAACAGCGACTTCGCCGCCGCGGCAGCGGAGTCGAACAGCGGCGCCGGCAGGAAGGACAGCACCAGCACGAACAGCGCCGAGATCAGCAAGACGCCGCGCACGCCGGCGTCGCCCTTGTCGAAGGCCGGCTTGGCGTCGTCGAAATAGATCACCTTGACGATGCGCAGATAGTAGTAGGCGCCGACGACGCTGGTGATCACGCCGACCACGGCGAGCACATAGAGCTTGGCCTCGATCGCGGCGAGGAAGACGTACCACTTCGCCCAGAAGCCGGCGAGCGGCGGGATTCCGGCGAGCGAGAACATCATCATCGACATCGCGAAGGCCATCCAGCCATTCGTGCGGGACAGACCGGCGAGCTCGCCGATATCCTCGACCGGCTTGCCATTGCGGTTCATCATCAGGACGCAGGCGAAGGCGGCGAGCGTGGTGGCGAGATAGATCGCCATATAGGTCATCACGCCCTGGACGCCGGCCGGCGTGCCGGCGGCGAGGCCGACGAGCGCGTAACCCATGTTCGCGATCGAGGAATAGGCGAGCAGTCGCTTGATGTTGGTCTGGCCGATCGCGGCGAAGGCGCCGAGCGCCATCGAGGCGATCGCCATGAAGACGATGATCTGCTGCCAGTCGTGCAGCGCGCCCGGGAAAGCGCCGACGAAGATGCGCACGGTCATCGCCATCGCCGCCATCTTGGGCGCCGAAGCGAAGAAGGCGGCGACCGGGGTCGGGGCGCCCTCATAGACATCCGGCGTCCACATATGGAACGGCACGGCCGAGATCTTGAAGGCGACGCCGGCGGCGACGAAGACGAGGCCGATGATCAGGCCGATGCCGGGATGGCCGCCCTTCACCGCTTCGGCGATGCCGGCATAGCTCACCGTGCCGGTGAAGCCGTAGACCATCGACGAGCCATAGAGCAGCATGCCCGAGGAGAGCGCGCCGAGGACGAAATACTTCAGGCCAGCCTCGGTCGAGCGCGGATTGTCGCGATCGAAGGCGGCGACGACATAGAGCGCGAGCGATTGCAATTCCAAGCCAACGTAAAGCCCGATCAGGTCGCTGGCCGAGATCATCATCATCATGCCGATGGTGGCGAGGACGACGAGGATCGGGAATTCGAAGCGCATGGCGCCGTCGCGACGCAGGAAATCGGCCGAGAGCACGATCGCGGCCGCGGCGCCGATCAGCGTCAGCACCTTCATGAAGCGGCCGAAGCCATCGGCGATGAAGGCGCCGTTGAAGGTAACGACCTTGCCCTCGCCGCGCAGGACGAGCACCAGCGCCAGCGCGAAAAGCGCAAGCGCCGCGATCTCGAGCGTGCGCGTCGAGCGCTCGCCCTGGATCGCGCCGTAGAGCACCATGGCGATGGCGCCCAGTGCCATGACGATTTCCGGGAGCGCCGGACCGAAAGCGGGCAAGGTGGTCATCGGAGCAGCCTTACTGGACTGCCAGCATCGCCGTCTTTGCGGCGGTGATGGCGGCCTGATAGTTCTTGATGAGGGCTTCGGTCGGCGCCGCGAAGGCGTCGAGGATCGTGCCGGGCGCAATGCCGTACCAGATCGTCAGCAGGACGAGCGGCACGAAGATCGCGATCTCGCGGGCGTTGAGGTCGGTGATGTCCTTGAGCTCGGGCTTGGTGAGCTCGCCGAAGACGACGCGCCGATAGAGCCAGAGCGCATAGCCCGCCGACAGGATCACGCCGGTGGTCGCCAGGAACGCCACCCAGGGATTGGCCTTGAAGGCGCCCATCAGCGTCAGGAACTCGCCGACAAAGCCGGCGGTGCCGGGCAGGCCGACATTGGCCATGGTGAAGATCATGAACACCACCGCATAGAGCGGCATGCGATTCACCAGGCCGCCATAGGCCGCGATCTCGCGGGTGTGCATGCGGTCGTAGATCACGCCGACGCAGAGGAAGAGCGCGCCCGAGACCAGGCCGTGGCTGACCATCTGGAACATCGCGCCCTGGATACCCTGCGGCGTCAGGGTGAACAGGCCCATGGTGACGAAGCCCATATGCGCCACCGAGGAGTAGGCGATCAGCTTCTTGATGTCCTCCTGCATCAGCGCCACCAGCGAGGTGTAGATGATGGCGATGACGGAGAGCGCGAAGACCAGCGGCGCGAACATCGCCGAGGCGTCCGGGAACATCGGGATCGAGAAGCGGATGAAACCGTAGCCGCCCATTTTCAGCAAGATCGCCGCCAGGATGACCGAGCCGGCCGTCGGCGCCTCGACGTGCGCGTCGGGCAGCCAGGTGTGGACCGGCCACATCGGCATCTTCACCGCGAAGGAGGCGAAGAAGGCGAGCCAGAGCCAGGGCTGCATCTGGACCGGGAACTTGTGGGCCAGCAGCGTCGGAATGTCGGTCGTGCCGGCGTTCCAGTACATCGCCATGATGGCGAGCAGCATCAGGACCGAGCCGAGCAGCGTGTAGAGGAAGAACTTGTAGGAGGCGTAGACCCGGCGCTTGCCGCCCCAGATGCCGATGATCAGGAACATCGGGATCAGGCCCGCCTCGAACAGCAGGTAGAACAGCACAAGGTCGAGCGCGACGAAGACGCCGATCATCAGCGTCTCGAGGATCAGGAACGCGACCATGTATTCGCGCACCCGCTTCTCGACCGAGGTCCAGGACGCCAGGATGCAGAACGGCATCAGGAAGGCGGTCAGGACCACGAAGGGGAAGGAGAAGCCGTCGACGCCGAGCTTGAACTTGATGATGTCCGAGACCCAGACATGGCTCTCGACCATCTGGAAGCCGGGATTGGCGGAGTCGAAGCGCCCCCAGGCGACCAGCGCCAGGATGAAGGTCGCGACCGTCGCGATCAGCGCCGCCCAGCGGGCGTTGGAGTTGACGGAAGCCTCGTCGCCGCGCTGCGCCAGGATGAAGGCGGCGCCGACCAGCGGCAGGACAAGAAGACCGGTGAGGATACCGAAGCCGAACATCATCTCACCCGCGGGCCATGAGGTACCAGGTCACCAGCCCGGCGACGCCGATCAGCATGGCGAAGGCATAGTGATAGACATAGCCGGTCTGCAGCCGCACGACCCGGTTGGTCACGTCGACGACACGGGCCGAGACCCCGTCCGGGCCGAGGCCGTCGATGACGGCGCCGTCGCCCTTCTTCCAGAGGAAACGGCCGAGCCACATCGCCGGACGTACGAACAGGAAGTCGTAGATCTCGTCGAAGTACCACTTGTTGAGCAGGAACTTGTAGAGAACCGGATTGGCGGCGGCGAGCTTGCCGGGGACGTCCGGGCGCAGCACGTACATGTAGAGCGCGAGCAGGAAGCCGATCAGCATCGCGACGAAGGGCGACCAGACCACCCATTTCGGCACTTCGTGCATGGCATGGAGGATGTGGTTGTCCTTGCCGGTGAACAGCGCCGTCTTCCAGAAATGCTCGTAGTCGTGGCCGATGAACGCCTCCTTGAAGGCGTAGCCGGCCAGGAGAGCACCGAGCGAGAGCACGGCGAGCGGGATCAGCATGACGAGCGGGCTCTCATGCGGCGTGTGGTCGTGACCATGGCCATGGCCGTGATCGTTGTGAGCATGCGCGGCGTGGGCATGGTCGTCATGCCCATGGCCGTGCGCGTGATCGTCGTGGCCGTGAGCGGCATGGCCGTGGCCGCCCCAGCGCGGGGCGCCCTCGAAGGTCATGAAGTAGAGCCGCCAAGAGTAGAACGAGGTCATCAGCGCGGCGACGACCAGCAGCACGAAGGCATAGGAACTGGCGAAGCCGCCATGCGCCACCGAGGCGTAAGCGCTCTCGATGATCGCATCCTTGGAGAAGTAACCGGCGAAGAGCGGGAAGCCGGTCAGCGCCAGCGTGCCGATCGTCATGGCCGCAGCAGTCAGCGGGATGTGCTTCCTGAGGCCGCCCATGTTCCGCATGTCCTGCTCATGGTGCATCGCATGGATGACCGAGCCGGCGCCCAGGAACAGCAGCGCCTTGAAGAAGGCGTGGGTGAACAGGTGGAAGATGCCGGCCGAGTAGGCGCCGACGCCCATCGCCACGAACATGTAGCCTAGCTGCGAGCAGGTCGAATAGGCGATGACGCGCTTGATGTCGTTCTGCACCAGGCCGACGGTCGCGGCGAAGAAGGCGGTGGTGGCGCCGATGACGACGACGACAGTCAGCGCGACCGGTGCGTATTCGAAGATCGGCGACAGGCGCGCCACCATGAAGACGCCGGCGGTGACCATGGTCGCGGCATGGATGAGGGCCGAGACCGGGGTCGGGCCTTCCATCGCGTCCGGCAGCCAGGTGTGAAGCAGGAACTGCGCCGATTTGCCCATGGCGCCCATGAACAGCAGCAGGCAGGTCAGCGTCAGCGCGTTCCAGTCATAGCCGAGGAAGCGGAAGCTGCGCTCCGTCAGGCCGGCGATCTGCGGGAAGATGCTGTCGAAGGCGACCGAGCCGGTCAGCACGAAGACCAGGAAGATGCCGAGCAGGAAGCCGAAATCGCCGACGCGGTTGACGACGAAGGCCTTGATCGCCGCGGCGTTGGCCGAGGGCTTCTGGTACCAGAAGCCGATCAGCAGATAGGAGGCGAGACCGACGCCTTCCCAGCCGAAGAACATCTGCACGAGGTTGTCGGCCGTCACCAGCATCAGCATGGCGAAGGTGAACAACGACAGATAGCCGAAGAAGCGCGGCCGCGACGGGTCCTCATGCATGTACTCGATCGAGTAGAGGTGCACGAGCGAGGAGACGGTGTTGACGACGACCAGCATGACCGCGGTCAGCGTGTCGATGCGGAACGCCCAGTCGACGCGCAGGTCCGCCGAGGCCAGCCAGGTCGCGACCTGGACGCGTGTGGTGCCGGAACCAAAGCCGACCTGGATGAAGGCGACCCAGGACAGCGCCGCTGAGATCAGCAGCAGCGTGGTGGTGACGATCTCCGAGGCGCGCGCGCCGATCAGCCGGCCAAAGAGGCCGGCGATCAGAAAGCCGATCAGGGGAAGGAAGACGATCGCTTGATACATGGCAGGTTACGGGCGCGTCGCCGCGCTCAGCCTTTCATCATGTTGATGTCTTCCACCGCGATCGTGCCGCGGTTGCGGAAGTAGACGACGAGAATGGCGAGCCCGATCGCGGCCTCGGCAGCGGCGACGGTCAAGACCAGCATCGCGAAGACCTGGCCGACAATGTCGTTCAGGAAGCTCGAGAAGGCGACGAAGTTGAGGTTGACCGAGAGCAGGATCAGCTCGATCGACATCAGGATGACGATGACGTTCTTGCGGTTGATGAAGATGCCGAGCACGCCGAGCGTGAACAGGATCGCAGCGACCGCGAGGTAAGATCCAAGCCCGACCATCACGCCATCTCCTCGGGAACGCCGGCGCGCGAGGGCACCTGCTTCACATCCATCGCCGCAGCCTTGGTGCGAGCGTTCTGGGTCGGGATATCCTGGCGCTTGATGCCCTTGCGGTCGCGCAGGGTCAGCACGATCGCGCCGATCATCGCGACCAGCAGCACGAGGCCGGCCGCCTGGAAATAGTAGATGTATTTCGTGTAGAGCACCTGGCCGAGCGCCGCGGTGTTGGTGACATTGGCCGGGATCGCCGCGACGGGCGCACGCACGATCTGCGGGTCGATCACCCACGCGCCGACGACCAGAAGCAATTCGACCGCGAAGATCAGTCCGATCAGGCCGCCGATCGGCAGGTATTGCAGGAAGCCCTGGCGCAACTCGGCGAAATCGACGTCGAGCATCATCACCACGAAGAGGAAGAGCACCGCGACCGCGCCGACATAGACGACGACCAGCAGCATCGCCAGGAACTCGGCCCCGAGCAGCAGGAACAGGCCCGCCGCGTTGACGAAGGCGAGGATCAGGAACAACACCGAATGCACCGGGTTGCGCGCCGAAATCACCATCAGCGCCGAGGCGATGGTGACGCCTGAGAAGAGATAGAAGAAAGCCGCTGCGGCATTCATCTTCGCCAGCCTTTCCGCCCTTGCGGGCGGCCCTCGTTTCATCAAGCGGCGGGCCCGAGTCCCGCCGCAGTTTGGAGCGTCTATAGTCAGGCCCGCCCAGCGCGACAACCGCGCGACGGGCCGCAGTCCTCAGCGATACGGCGCATCCATCGCGATGTTGCGCGCGATCTCGCGTTCCCAGCGGGCGCCGTTATCGAGCAGCTTGTCCTTGTCGTAGAACAGCTCCTCGCGCGTCTCGGTGGCGAACTCGAAATTCGGCCCCTCGACGATGGCGTCGACCGGGCAGGCCTCCTGGCAGAAGCCGCAATAGATGCACTTGGTCATGTCGATGTCGTAGCGCGTCGTGCGGCGGGTGCCGTCATTGCGGCGCGGGCCGGCCTCGATCGTGATCGCCTGCGCCGGGCAGATCGCCTCGCAGAGCTTGCAGGCGATGCAGCGTTCCTCGCCGTTCGGATAGCGGCGCAGCGCGTGCTCGCCCCGGAAGCGCGGCGAGAGCACGCCCTTCTCGAAGGGGTAGTTCAGCGTCGCCTTCGGCTTGAAGAAATAGCGCATCGACAAGGCGAACGCGCCGACGAACTCCTTGAGGAGCAGTCCCTTGGCGGCTTGCGCGAGTGACATCCGTCTCGTCCTTCTCTCGTCTCAGCCAAACAGAGTCCGGCCGATCAGGTAACCGACGATGGGCAGACCGCCCACCGAAACCACCAGCACCGCCGCCTTCAACAGGCGGATGCGCCGTTCGTAGTCGTCCTTCTCGGCCTCAGTCTTCGAGCTGTCGGTGCGGCGCAAGGCGCCGACCACCAGTCCAGTGACGAGCCGATACTCGATCAGGCCGACGACGAAGCCGATCAGGGCTCCGATCAGGCCGGCCTGACCCGCCATCAGGGAGCGGGCCCCCAACCGGTGATCTGCAGCACCGCCGCCACGATCACGACGCAAGCCAGCGACAGAGGCAGGAAGACCTTCCAGCCCAGCCGCATCAGCTGGTCATAGCGGTAGCGCGGCACGAAGGCCTTCACCATCGCGAACATGAAGAAGACCAGCATCACTTTCAGCACGAACCAGACCACGCCCGGCAGCCAGGTGAAGGGAGCGATCGGGAACGGCGGCAGCCAGCCCCCGAGGAAGAGGATCGTGGTCAGCGAGCACATGGTCATGATCGCCACGTATTCGCCGAGCATGAACAGCAGATAAGGGGTCGAGGAGTATTCGACCATGAAGCCCGCGACGAGCTCCGACTCCGCTTCGGCCAGATCGAAGGGCGGCCGGTTCGTCTCGGCCAGCGCCGAGATGAAGAAGACGATGAACATCGGGAAGAGCGGCAGCCAGTACCAGCCGAACAGGCCGGCCCTGGTGTTCTGCGCCTCGACGATCGCCGAGAGGTTCAGCGAGCCGACGCAGAGCAGCACGGTGACGATCACGAAGCCGATCGAGACCTCGTAGGAGACCATCTGTGCCGCCGAGCGCAGCGCGCTGAGGAACGGGTACTTCGAGTTCGAAGCCCAGCCGCCCATGATGATGCCGTAGACGCCGAGCGAGGATATCGCGAAGATGTAGAGCACGCCGACATTGATGTCGGCGATCGCCCAGCCTTCAGCCACGGGGATCACCGCCCAGGCCGCCAGCGCCAGCAGGCAGGTGACCAGCGGCGCCAGCAAGAACACGCCCTTGTTGGAGCCCGAGGGTATGATCGGCTCCTTGAAGACGAATTTCAGCAGGTCCGCGAAGCTCTGCAGCAGGCCGAAGGGGCCGACGACGTTGGGGCCGCGACGCAGCTGCACCGCCGCCCAGACCTTGCGGTCGGCGAGCAGCATGAAGGCGATGAAGACCAGCAGCGCCACCAAGAGCAGCAGGCTCTTGCCGGCGATGATCGCGAGATCGAGGACGAGGTCCCAGTTCATCGAGGCTTACTCCGCCGCCTGGCGCATGCGGCCGGAGGCCAGCGCCGAGCATTCCGCCATCACCGCCGAAGCGCGGGCGATCGGGTTCGTGGTGTAGAAGTCGGCGATGGCCGGGGTAAAGCCGGCCTTGTCGGTCGCGCCGCCCTGCCCAGCCAGCTTCGCCAGTCCGGAGCGATCGCTGTCGGCGACCGTATCGACTGCCGCGAAATGCGGATGGGCGGCATAGAGCTCGCGGCGCAGTGCCGACAGAGAATCGAAGGGCAGCGGCTTGCCGAGCGACGCAGAGAGCGCCCGCAGGATCGCCCAGTCCTCCTTGGCATCGCCCGGCGGGAAGGTGGCGCGCGCCGCCATCTGAACCCGCCCTTCTGTGTTGACGAAGGTGCCGGACTTCTCGGTGTAGGCCGCGCCCGGCAGGATCACGTCGGCGCGGTGCGCGCCTTTGTCGCCATGGCTGCCCTGGTAGACGACGAAGGCGCCGGCCGGCACCTCGATCTCGTCGGCGCCGAGCAGGAAGAGCACGTCGAGCGCGCCCTCCCTGGTCATGCCGGCGACGTCGTGACCGCCCTCGCCCGGCACGAAGCCGAGATCGAGACCGCCGACGCGGGCGGCCGCGGTGTGCAGCACGCCAAAACCGTTCCAGCCGTCCTTGACCGCGCCGAGGACGTCGGCCGCCTTGGCCGCGAGCGAGAGCACCGCGGCGCCGTCGCCGCGGGTGAGAGCGCCCTGCCCGACCAGCACCATAGGCCGCTCGCCGGCAGCACCGGCGCGCTTGACCAGATCGGCCAGCGTCTCGGCGCCAGCGCCGAGATAGTCATAGGCATAGGTCAGATCGACGGCCTCGCCGATCAGCGAGACCTTGAAATCGCCGCGCAGCCAGCGCTTGCGGATGCGGGCGTTGACGATCGGCGCCTCGCGGCGCGGGTTCGAGCCGATGATCAGCAGCGAGGTCGCGTCCTCGATGCCGGCGATCCCGGCGTTGAGGATGTAGCTGGCCCGGCCGAAGGCCGGGTCGAGCTTCGCCCCATCCTGGCGGCAGTCGAGATTGGCCGAGCCGAGGCCGGCCATCAGCGCCTTCAGCGCATACATCTCCTCGACCGCGGCGAGATCCCCGGCGATGGCGCCGATCCGCTCGGGCTTGGCGGCCTTGAGCTTGGACGCGACCAGCGCGAGCGCCTCGGTCCAGCTCGCCGGACGCAGGGCGCCGTTCTCGCGGATATAGGGCCGGTCGAGCCGCTGGGTCCGCAGGCCGTCGGCGATGTGGCGGGTCTTGTCGGAGATCCACTCCTCGTTCACCGCCTCGTTGACGCGCGGCAGAACGCGCATCACCTCACGGCCGCGCGAGTCGACGCGGATCGCCGAGCCGACCGCGTCCATCACGTCGATGGATTCGGTCTTGGTCAGCTCCCAGGGCCGGGCCTTGTTCTGGTAGGGCTTGGAGGTCAGGGCGCCGACCGGGCAGAGGTCGACGACGTTGCCCTGCAGCTCCGAGCTCATCGCGTGCTCGAGATAGGTGGTGATCTCCATGTCCTCGCCGCGGCCGATCGCGCCGAGGTCGGAGGCGCCGGCGACCTCGGTGGTGAAGCGGACGCAGCGCGTGCACTGGATGCAGCGCGTCATCGAGGTCTTGACCAGCGGGCCGATATACTTGTCCTCGACAGCGCGCTTGTTCTCGGCATAGCGCGAGGTGTCGACGCCGTAGGCCATGGCCTGGTCCTGCAGGTCGCACTCGCCGCCCTGGTCGCAGATCGGGCAGTCGAGCGGGTGGTTGATGAGCAGGAACTCCATCACCCCTTCGCGCGCCTTCTTGACCATGGGCGACTTGGTCGAGACGACCGGCGGCTCGCCGTTCGGGCCGGGGCGCAGATCGCGCACGCCGATGGCGCAGGAGGCCTGCGGCTTCGGCGGGCCGCCCTTCACCTCGACCAGGCACATGCGGCAATTGCCGGCGATCGAGAGCCGCTCATGGAAGCAGAAGCGCGGCACCTCGGCGCCAGCCGCCTCGCAGGCCTGGAGAACGGTGTACTCCGGCGGGACGTCGACCTCGATGCCGTCGATCAGAAGCTTGGTCATGGTCTTACTCCGCCGCCATGAGCCTGACCGGCTCGCCATGCGGGTTGGCGGCATAGTCGTCGATGCGCTGCTCGATCTCGTGACGGAAATGGTTGATCAGGCCCTGGATCGGCCAGGCGGCAGCATCGCCCAGCGCGCAGATGGTGTGGCCCTCGATCTGCTTGGAAACGTCGAGCAGCATGTCGATCTCGCGCTTCTGGGCGCGGCCTTCCGCCATGCGGCTGACGACGCGCCACATCCAGCCGGTGCCCTCGCGGCAGGGCGTGCACTGGCCGCAGCTCTCATGCTTGTAGAAATAGCTGATGCGGGCGATGGCGCGGATGATGTCGGTCGACTTGTCCATGACGATCACCGCCGCCGTGCCGAGGCCCGACTTCAGCTTGGAGAGGGAGTCGAAATCCATCGGCGTGTCGATGATCTGCTCGGCCGGCACCATGCGCACCGACGAGCCGCCGGGGATGACCGCCTTAAGGTTGTCCCAGCCGCCGCGGATGCCGCCGCAATGGCGGTCGATCAGCTCCCGGAAGGTCAGGCCCATCGCCTCTTCGACGTTGCAGGGCTTGTTCACATGCCCGGACACGCAGAACAGCTTGGTGCCGACATTGTTCGGCGTGCCGATCGATGAGAACCAGCTCGCGCCACGGCGCAGGATGGTCGGCGCGACCGCGATCGACTCGACGTTGTTGACGGTGGTCGGGCAGCCGTAGAGGCCGACATTGGCCGGGAAAGGCGGCTTCAGCCGAGGCATGCCCTTCTTGCCTTCGAGGCTCTCCAGCAGCGCCGTCTCTTCACCGCAGATATAGGCGCCGGCGCCGTGATGCACATAGAGATCAAAGGGATAGCCGTGCTTGTTGTTCTTGCCGATGAGGTTCGCCTCATAGGCCTCGTCAACGGCACGCTGCAGCGCCTCGCGCTCGCGGACATATTCGCCGCGGATGTAGATGTAGGCGGCGTGTGCGCCCATGGCGAAGGAGGCGATCAGGCAGCCCTCGACCAGCGTATGCGGGTCGTTGCGCATGATCTCGCGGTCCTTGCAGGTGCCGGGCTCCGACTCGTCGGCGTTGACGACGAGATAGTGCGGGCGCCCGTCGCTCTGCTTGGGCATGAACGACCATTTCAGGCCGGTCGGGAAGCCGGCACCGCCCCGCCCGCGCAGACCCGACTTCTTCATCTCGTCGATGATCCAGTCGCGCCCCTGCTCGAGCAGGAACTTGGTGCCGTCCCAGGCGCCACGCTGCATGGCGCCCTTCAGCGACAGGTCATGGAGGCCGTAGAGATTGGTGAAGATGCGGTCGCGATCAGCAAGCATATGGATGGTCCGCCTTACTGCGCCGGTTCCGAGATGAGATTCAGCCGGTTGTCGATCCGGTCCAACCGCACATCATGGGACGCAAGCTTGCCGTAGATGTTCGCGACATCCGTCTGGATCGCGAGCATATGGCCACGCATGGCAGCCAGCTCGGTGCGAATTTCCGTTTGCCCCTCGCGCAACGCGGCCGTATCGCCCTGAATGCGCTTCAGGACCTCATAGATCAGCTCGTTGGTGACTTCTGTCATCGCCACCTCCTCAGTTCGCCGGCTTGTCGCCGAGCTTGCTCTCCGGCCGCCAGCCGGTAGCGAGCTTCTTCGCCTGCGAGATCCAGTCGTCGCGGACCGCCCTGCCCTTGAAACCGGTCAGCCTTGCATCGACCCAGGCGAGTTCAGCCGGGGTCCAGGCAGAAATCTGGTCATAGTGCCAGACGCCCATCTCGTTGAGCATCTTGCCGAGCTTGGGACCGACGCCCCAGATCAGTTCGAGATCGTCGCCCTTGCCGTCGCGGGCCGCGGACAGCAGAGCGGGCTTGGATTCAGCGACGGCGGGAGCCGGGTCGGTGGCGGGTGCAGCCTTGGCCGCCGGTGCCTTCGGAGCCTCGGTCTTGGCGGTGTCCTTGATCGCCTTGCTCGTCGCGGACGGGGTGTCCTGCGCGGCGCTCGCCGGCTGCTTCGGATCGGAGGGCTGCGGGCGGCCGGGCGCGGCTGCCTCGGGAGCCGGCGCGGTCTTGACGTCGGTCGGGCCGGCCTTGGCCGCCGCGGCTGCAGTCTCCGCCTCCGCCTTGGCCTTGGCCTCGGCCGCAGCCTTCTCGCTGGCGATCCTGATCGCAGCTTCTTCGCGCTGCCTGGTGATGCGGGCCTGCCAGTCGCCGGCACCGATCACCGAACCGTCGAACAGGGCCGGGTCCTTCAGCGTGTCGCCGCCGCCGAGCGGCTCCGAGCAGGAGCGGTCGACCTGCGGGCCGGGCTTGATCGGGCGGCCGTGGCGCAGATCGTCCAGCAGCTTGCGGAAATTCTCAGGGTCGAGGTCTTCGTAGTAATCGAAATTGATCTGCGCCATCGGGGCGTTGCAGCAGGCGCCGAGGCACTCGACCTCGAGCCAGGACAGCTTGCCGTCGGCCGTGACGGTCGATTGCGGGCCGATCACGTCCTCGCAGACCTTCTTCAGCGCTTCGGCACCGCGCAGGGCGCAGGGCGTCGTGCCGCAGAGCTGGATGAAATGCGTGCCGACCGGCTGCAGGTTGAACATGGTGTAGAAGGTCGCGACCTCCAGCACCCGCATCGGCGCCATGCCAAGCTTTTGGGCAACCGCCTCGATCGCGGCGCGCGGCAGCCAGCCATGATGCTGCTCCTGCGCCTTCCACAGCAGCGGGATCACGGCCGAGGCCTGCCGGCCTTCGGGGTACTTGGCGATCTGCTGGTCGGCCCAGTTCTCGTTCGCCGCATTGAAGGCGAAGGAGGCCGGCTGAACGTGATCGGGCGCGAGACGACGGACGGACATCAGCGGTCCACCTCACCAAAGACGATATCGAGGGAGCCGAGGATCGCGGAGACGTCGGCGAGCATGTGCTTACGGCACATGAAATCCATGGCCTGGAGATGGGCGAAGCCCGGCGCCTTGATCTTGCAGCGATAGGGCTTGTTGGTGCCGTCAGAGACGAGATAGACGCCGAATTCGCCCTTCGGGGCCTCGACGGCGGCATAAACCTCGCCCTCGGGCACCTTGTAGCCCTCAGTGTAGAGCTTGAAGTGGTGGATCAGCGCTTCCATCGAGCGCTTCATCTCGCCGCGCTTGGGCGGCACCATCTTGCCGTCGAGCGAGGAGACCGGGCCGCCGCCATCGGCAGCCAGCAGCTTCTCGCAGCACTGCTTCATGATGCGCACCGACTGGCGCATCTCTTCCATGCGGATGCAGTAGCGGTCGTAGCAGTCGCCGTTCTTGCCGACGGGGATGTCGAATTCCATCTCCTCGTAGCACTCGTAGGGCTGCGACTTGCGCAGGTCCCAGGGCGCGCCGGAGCCGCGCACCATCACGCCCGAGAAGCCCCATTTCCAGCAGGTTTCGAGATCGACGACGCCGATGTCGACATTGCGCTGCTTGAAGATGCGGTTGTCGGTGAGCAGGCCTTCGAGGTCGTCGCAGACCTTGAGGAACGGGTCGCACCACTCGGCGATGTCGTGGATGAGCGAGGTCGGCAGGTCCTGGTGGACGCCGCCCGGCCGGACATAGGCCGCGTGCATGCGCGCGCCGCAGGCCCGCTCGTAGAAGATCATCAGCTTTTCGCGCTCCTCGAAACCCCACAGCGGCGGGGTGAGCGCGCCGACGTCCATCGCCTGCGTGGTGACGTTGAGGATGTGCGAGAGGATGCGGCCGATCTCGGAATAGAGGACCCGGATGAGCTGGCCGCGGCGCGGCACGGTCACGCCCATCAGCTTCTCGACCGCGAGCGCGTACGCATGCTCCTGGTTCATCGGCGCGACATAGTCGAGCCGGTCGAAATAGGGCACGGCCTGGAGATAGGTCTTGTGCTCGATCAGCTTCTCGGTGCCGCGATGCAGCAGGCCGATATGCGGATCGACGCGCTCGACGATCTCGCCGTCGAGCTCCAGCACCAGACGCAGCACGCCGTGCGCCGCCGGATGCTGCGGGCCGAAGTTGATCGAGAAATTGCGGATGTTGTGCTCTGACATCGCCCAGTCCGATCAGGCCGTCTTGGCTTTTTCATCGCCCGGGAGGACGTATTCCGTCCCTTCCCAGGGCGAGAGGAAGTCGAAGTTGCGGAATTCCTGGTTCAGCTTCACCGGCTCGTAGACGACGCGCTTCTGCTCATCGTCGTAGCGGACCTCGACGAAGCCGGTCAGTGGGAAGTCCTTGCGCAGCGGATAACCCTCGAAGCCGTAGTCGGTGAGGATGCGGCGCAGATCCGGATGGTTCGAGAACAGGATGCCGTAGAAATCGTAGGCCTCGCGCTCGTACCAGTTCGCAGCCGGGAAGACCTCGATCACGGAGGGGACCGGGGTCGCCTCGTCGGCCTGGACCTTGACGCGGATGCGCCGGTTATGGCGCGGCGAGAGCAGGTGATAGACGACCTCGAAGCGCTTCTCGCGCTGCGGATAGTCGGCGCCGGCGATGTCGGTGAAATTGACGAAGCGGAAGCGCTGATCGTCATAGAGGGTCTTGAGGACCCGCACGATCTCGGCCGCCTCGGCCAGCACCGTGATCTCGTCGAAGGCGACGACGATGTCGGTCACCGCGCCGGGCAGCGCCGCCTTGATCTCTTCGCCCAATGTCACGAGCGCTTCGCTCATCGCATCACCTTCGCAAGCCGCCGGTCGCCAAGCGCCTCAGCGCTCGATCGTCCCTGTCCGCCGGATCTTCTTCTGCAACAGCAGCACGCCATAGAGCAGCGCTTCCGCGGTCGGCGGGCAGCCCGGCACATAGACGTCGATCGGCACGATACGGTCGCAGCCGCGCACCACCGAATAGCTGTAGTGGTAGTAGCCGCCGCCATTGGCGCAGGAGCCCATCGAGATGACGTAGCGCGGCTCCGGCATCTGGTCGTAGACCTTCCGCAGGGCCGGGGCCATCTTGTTGGTCAGCGTGCCGGCGACGATCATGACGTCCGACTGCCGCGGTGAGGCGCGCGGGGCGAAGCCGAAGCGCTCGACGTCGTAGCGCGGCATGGAGAGCTGCATCATCTCGACCGCGCAGCAGGCGAGGCCGAAGGTCATCCACATCAGCGAACCGGTGCGGGCCCAGTTGATCAGGTCGTCGCTCGCCGTGACGAGGAAGCCCTTGTCGGCCAGCTCGTTGTTGATCTCGACGAAATAGGGATCGCGCGCGCCGAGCGGCTTGCCGTCGGGGCCGAGCAGACCCCTGGGAGCCTGCGCGACGAGCGGATCACCGCGATCGATCGCTGTCATGGCCATCAGTTCGAACCTTTGGGTTTCGTCGAATGTAAATTGATATCAGCCCGACGCGACAAAACGATCAATCCCACTCGAGCGCGCCCTTGCGCCACTCGTAGACGAAGCCGACCGTCAGCACGCCGAGAAAAACCATCATAGACCAGAAGCCAACCCAGCCGAGCCCGCCGAAGGCGACCGCCCAGGGGAAAAGGAAAGCGACTTCGAGATCGAAGATGATGAAGAGGATGGCGACGAGATAGAAGCGCACGTCGAACTTCATGCGCGCGTCGTCGAAGGCGTTGAAGCCGCATTCATAGGCCGAGAGCTTCTCGGCGTCCGGCTTGGAATAGGCCACGGCGAAGGGCGCGATCAGCAAGGCGAGGCCGATCACCAGCGACAGGCCGATGAAGATCACCAGAGGCAGGTAGTCCGACAGCAGGGACTGCACAGGAAGAGCTTGCATCTGTCACCCCGCTTCAACCCGGCGCCGCGACTGGCGCCCTCAATCTCGCCAGTCGATTAGACCCTGCTTTAGAATCACGCAAGGGTTCGCCGCGCCGCACAACGCGCCTGTCGCCATGTCTTTGCCGCATATGCGCGAGCCGCCCGCGGAAGCGTCGCGATTCCCGGCTGTTTCGGGGCCGATTTTCGTGATCGGCCGCGCCTGGCCCAAGACGGTTGTCGCAGCGCGCAGAAGCATGGCAAACGGGGACGCAACGCGAAGTCTTCGGCGCCGACACGATTCGTCGGCAGGCACTGCCGATGCGTCAGGAGCACCGTTGCGGGAATGCCGTGGCCAACAACGCATCGTGATCGCGCGCTCTTGGCCGCAGCCTTGTCATCGGCATCCCGGATCGCATGAGCGCAATGCGGAGGACAGCGCTGGCCTGCGCCATTGCGATGGCGTTCGGCGCCGAGGCGACGGCGCAGATGATGCTCGCGCCGCTGCCGCCCGAGCGCCCCTTCGATCTCGACCTGCAGGTCAAGCCGGGCGCGCCACCGGTCGTCGTGCCCCCCCAGGCTCCGATCGCGGCCAGCGTCGTGACCACGCCGGGCCCTGCGCCCACCCTCGCCCAGCCCGAGCCCGATGACGATGAGGGCCCCGAATGGCCTCAGCGCACGCCGGGACAGACCGCTGAGGAACCCGCCTTCGATCCCAACGAAAAGCCCGACCGGCCGGGAATCTCGACCGATCCAGGCACGTCGATCGTCTGCCTGCCGCCGGTGCTGAAGAGCATTCTCGGCAAGATCTCGGACAAGTACGGAGCGGTGAAGGTGACCTCGACCTGGCGGCCGCCCTGGCGGGCACGACGCGGCTCCTTCCACAAGCGCTGCGAGGCGATGGATTTCCGTGTGCCGGGCGTCAGGCCGCGCGCCGTGCTGGAATGGGCACGTACCCTGCCCGAGGTTGGCGGCAACAAAGTCTACTGGAACGGGCTGATCCACATCGACACAGGGCCGCGCCGGCCCTGGTGAGCTCATGCCGGCTCCTGGCCGGAGCGTGTCTGATCGCGTGATCCGGGCGCTCCCTCACCGCCTCGGCGCAGCATGGGCGACAGCCAAGCAAGACGTCGCATCGGACAGTGCAGGCAATTTGCGGAGGACGGGAACCTGTGTCCGAACAGCTTCAGCACGACATGAAGCAACAGCTTCAACAGACTGGGATCATGTGCTGAAAATGGCGCGGGCGACGGGGCTCGAACCCGCGACCTCCGGCGTGACAGGCCGGCACTCTAACCAACTGAGCTACGCCCGCGCGGGCGGCGGAGGAACTCGTCCCCGGCGGCGTTGGGATTATGGCCCCCGGCCCTGACTGTCAAGCACAGAAGCCGTCAAAATATCGATCACCGCCAAAGTCGGTGGAAAGAGGCTGAAACCGGCAGTTCTCCAGCTCTGCGATCGAGGCGACCTGCGTTGATCGATCGGCGTGCCCGGCCAGCGACGGCGAATCTGGGCGTCGGACTGCGCAATTGCGTCCTTCTGGCATGGCGCCTGGAGCTGTTCAGATCGCCCCGCGCGATTTGCCGCGAAACTCGCCGCTGGGCAAAGGCTGCGGACTCCGCGCCCTGTGGCTTGCGCAGCCGGCGCCATAGCCTTAAACGGCGGGCAAGGGCGGTTAGCTCAGTCGGTAGAGCGCTTCGTTTACACCGAAGATGTCGGCGGTTCGAGCCCGTCACCGCCCACCAGTCTTTCCTTTGAGCCACTCAGGCCGGCAGCATCCAGAGCGTGTGGACGCGGCCGTCCTGGCCGAAGCCAATGCCGCATTGCAGAGTGCCCTGGGCGAACTGCGCCTCGTAGATGTCGACGCCATCGTCGGCGACCCGGCGGAAGCTGAGCTTGCGCAGATCGCCCTTCGATTCGAGTTCGGCGCTGACGATCGGCTGCTGCTCGCGCACGATCGCCGCCAGCTCTTCACTCAAAAGCTCGGACGGCATGGTGCCGCACCGCTGCTGTTCGAGAAAGTCGCGCAAGGTTTCTTCGCTGCGCGGATGCGGGAAATGGTTGCGCACCCGCTCCCCGAGCTCCTCGCTCCGGCGCTTCGCCTCGGCCTCGTCGATGCGCGTGGCGACAGCCTGGTACCCACCCTGATGCAGCGTCAGCGTCTCGGCGCGGTCGCTCCCAGCCGACGCGAAGGTGAGCTGGGCCGGAACGACCTTCAGGAAGAAATTGCTGTCGCTCTCGGCGAAGAGCTCGACCTTGGGCTGGCCGGTGAGCTGCAGGAAGAAGCGATCGCCTTCCAGTGTGACGGCCATGATCAGCCCGACAGGATGCTTGTAGAAGCCCGTACAGCGCGCGAAGCGGCGTGGGTCGATCTTGACCTCGGTGCGCGGCCGCGCCTGGTCGTAGCGCCGCCAGGCAACGGTATCGGTGTTGCTCTCGGTCATGTTGGCCTCCTTCGCGAGCCTGATCAGTTCGTCGGCAGTGAGGGAGGCGCCTGTCGCCAGCTTGGCCTGCGCGGCTCGGACCAGGGCAAGCCCCTGCTCGGCCCGCTCGCGTTGCTCGGCGAGCAGATCGTGCTGGATGCTGAGAACCCCGGCGAGATCGATGGCCTTGCCCTGCAGCAGGGCCGTGATCCGCTGCAGGCTCAGGCCCAGCCGCTTCAGCGCGAGGATCTCGTGCAAGCGCGCGATCTCGTTAGCGCCGTAGAGGCGCCAACCCTTCTGCGTCCGCCGCGGCCGGATCAGGCCGTGCTCCTCGTAGAGCCGCAAAGCCCGCTTCGACAGCCCGATCCGGGCCGAACACTCATTGGCCTCGAGCCAGATCTCGCTATCGTTCCGCGCGCTCATCGGCACCTCCTGACCCAGCGCTAAGCTATGACGCAGGGTGCGGCTCAAGGGCCCAGCCAATAAAAAAGGCCGCCGGCGATGCCGGCGGCCTCTCAATTCGCGAGCGTTGGGCTCAGTGGGCGACGCCAGCCGTAGCTGCGTCGTCCTCGGGACCCTTGGGCACAGGTGCCTTCAGGTCCTCTTCCCAGACGATCGGCGTCGGCTGACGCACCAGCGCGTGCTGGAGCACCTGGTCCATCCGCGAGACCGGGACGATCTCGAGCCCGTTCTTCACGGACTTCGGCAGATCGACCAGATCCTTGGCGTTGTCCTCCGGGATCAGCACCTTCTTGATGCCGCCGCGCAGAGCAGCGAGCAGCTTCTCCTTGAGGCCGCCGATCGGCAGCGCCCTGCCCCGCAGCGTGACCTCGCCGGTCATGGCGACATCGCGGCGGACCGGGATGCCGGTCATGACCGAGACAATCGCCGTGGCCATGCCAATGCCCGCCGACGGACCATCCTTCGGGGTCGCCCCTTCGGGAAGATGGACGTGGATGTCGCGCCGGTCGAACAGCGGCGGCTCGATGCCGAAATCGATGGCGCGGGAGCGGACATAGGACGCCGCTGCCGAGATCGATTCCTTCATCACGTCGCGCAGATTGCCGGTGACGGTCATCTTGCCCTTGCCGGGCATCATCACGCCTTCGATCGTCAGCATCTCACCGCCGACTTCGGTCCAGGCCAGGCCGGTGACGACACCGACCTGATCCTCGGTCTCCGCCATGCCGAAGCGATAACGCGGCGGGCCGAGATAATCCTCCAGCACCGCAGGCGTGACCGCGACCTTCTTCTTCTTGGTCAGCACGATCTCCTTCACCGCCTTGCGGACGGTGTTGGCGATCTCGCGCTCGAGGTTGCGGACGCCGGCTTCACGCGTATAGCGCCGGACCAGCGTCGTCAGGGCCTCGTCGTCGATCGACCATTCCTTGGACTGCAGGCCGTGCTTGGCGATCGCCCCCGGAATCAGGTGGCGGCGCGCGATCTCGGCCTTCTCGTCCTCGGTGTAGCCGGCGATGCGGATCACCTCCATGCGGTCCAAAAGGGCCGGCGGGATGTTCAGCGTGTTCGCCGTGGTCACGAACATCACGTTCGACAGGTCGTAGTCGACCTCGAGGTAATGGTCGTTGAAGGTCGAGTTCTGCTCGGGATCGAGCACCTCGAGCAGGGCCGCCGACGGATCGCCGCGGAAGTCCTGACCCATCTTGTCGATCTCGTCGAGCAGGATGAGCGGGTTCGAGGTCTTGGCCTTCTTCATCGACTGGATGATCTTGCCGGGCATCGAGCCGATATAGGTGCGGCGGTGGCCGCGGATCTCGGCCTCGTCACGCACGCCGCCGAGCGACATGCGCACGAACTCGCGGCCGGTCGCCTTGGCGATCGACTTGCCGAGCGAGGTCTTGCCTACGCCCGGAGGGCCGACGAGGCACAGGATCGGGCCGGCGAGCCGGTTGGCGCGCTGCTGCACCGCCAGGTATTCGACGATGCGGTCCTTGACCTTGTCGAGGCCGAAATGGTCGTCGTCGAGCACCTTCTGGGCCGCGGCGAGGTCCTTCTTGATCTTGGACTTCTTGCCCCACGGGATACCAAGCAGCCAGTCGAGATAGTTGCGCACGACTGTGGCTTCCGCCGACATCGGCGACATCTGCCTGAGCTTCTTGACCTCGGCGAGCGCCTTGTCGCGCGCCTCCTTGGTCAGCTTGGTCTTGGCGATACGCTCTTCCAGCTCGGCCAGTTCGTCACGGCCTTCCTCGCCGTCGCCCAGCTCCTTCTGGATCGCCTTCATCTGCTCGTTGAGATAGTACTCGCGCTGGGTCTTCTCCATCTGGCGCTTGACGCGCGAGCGGATGCGCTTCTCGACCTGCAGCACCGACATCTCGCTCTCCATCAACGAGAGCACCTTTTCGAGCCGGTGGGCGACGTTCATCACCTCCAGCACGGCCTGCCGGTCGGCGATCTTGACCGCCAGATGCGAGGCGATCGTATCGGCGAGCTTGGCCGGCTCGTCGATCTGGGAGACCGCCGCGACGATCTCGGGCGAGATCTTCTTGTTGAGCTTCACATAGTTCTCGAACTCGCTGACGACCGAGCGGGCGAGCGCCTCGACCTCGACCTTCTTGCCCTCTTCCTCGGCGAGGGCCTCGGCCTTCGCCTCGTAGAAGTTGTCGGTCGCGGTATAGGTCGTCGCCTTGGCCCGGCCGATGCCCTCGACGAGCACCTTCACGGTCGAGTCGGGCAGCTTGAGCAGCTGCAGCACGCGGGCGAGCGTGCCGATTTCGTAGATGTCGCTGGTCTCCGGATCATCGTCGCCGGCATTCTTCTGCGTGGCGAGCAGGATCAGGCCATCGTTCTTGACCACCTCCTCGAGCGCACGAATGGACTTCTCGCGGCCGACGAAGAGCGGCACGATCATATGCGGGAAGACGACGATGTCGCGCAGCGGCAGGACCGGATAAGTATCGGTCGTGCCGGGGACGAGCGGAGCGCGGGGCGTCGAGCCAGTCATGTCTAGTCCTTCAAGTTTTCGCCCGGCCGACCCCTTCGAAAGGCAATCGATCGGACGTACTGCGCGGCGCGACCATTCGCGCCAGGCGCCCCCGCCGGCCGCGCCCTCGACAGGCACGCGACTCCAACAGGTGAGCATAAGGTGGATGCTTCGACGCCGGCTTTCAAGCGACGCCTCACGCAGTCCACCGCCGCTTCTGTCGCAACAGGCACACGAGGCCGTGAGGGATCCGGCGACGCAAGGGCGGTTTCGATGCAGCTTTGACCACACTGGCGCACAAGGCAAAACGCGCGCCGAAAGGCGCGCGTTCCAAAGTGACCCAGAATCTGCTTCAGCTCAGGCAGAGGCCGACTTGGTCTCCTCTTCGCGATCCGCATAGATGAACAGCGGACGCGACTTCGACTCGACCGCCTCGGGGCCGATGACGACCTGCTCGACGCCTTCCAGCCCCGGCAGCTCATACATCGTCTCGAGCAGGATGCCCTCCATGATCGAGCGCAGGCCACGCGCGCCGGTCTTGCGCTCGATCGCCTTGCGGGCGATCAGGCTGACGGCCTCGTCGGTGAAGGTGAGCTCAGTGTCCTCCATCTCGAACAGACGCTGATACTGCTTGACCAGCGCGTTCTTCGGCTCGGTGAGGATGGTCTTGAGCGCGGCTTCGTCGAGGTCCTCGAGCGTCGCCAGCACAGGCAGGCGGCCGACGAATTCCGGGATCAGGCCGAACTTCAGCAGGTCCTCCGGCTCGACCTCGCGGAAGATCGCGCCGGTACGGCGGTCGTCAGGAGACTTCACGGTCGCGCCGAAGCCGATCGAGGTGCCCTTGCCGCGGCCGGAGATGATCTTGTCCAGCCCGGCGAAGGCACCGCCGCAGATGAACAGGATATTGGTGGTGTCGACCTGCAGGAACTCCTGCTGCGGATGCTTGCGCCCGCCCTGCGGCGGCACGGAGGCGACGGTGCCCTCCATGATCTTGAGGAGCGCCTGCTGCACGCCCTCGCCCGAGACGTCGCGGGTGATCGAGGGATTGTCCGATTTGCGGCTGATCTTGTCGATCTCGTCGATGTAGACGATGCCGCGCTGCGCCCGCTCGACATTGTAGTCGGAAGCCTGGAGCAGCTTCAGGATGATGTTCTCGACATCCTCGCCGACATAACCGGCTTCGGTCAGCGTCGTCGCATCGGCCATGGTGAACGGCACGTCGAGGATGCGGGCGAGCGTCTGCGCGAGCAGCGTCTTGCCCGAGCCGGTCGGCCCGATCAGCAGGATGTTCGACTTCGCCAGCTCGACGTCGTTGTGCTTCGTCGCGTGGCTGAGGCGCTTGTAATGGTTGTGGACCGCGACGGAGAGGACCTTCTTGGCGTGGTCCTGGCCGATGACGTAGTCGTCGAGAACCTTGCGGATCTCCTTCGGGGTCGGCACGCCGTCCTTCGACTTCACCAGCGCGGACTTCGATTCCTCGCGGATGATGTCCATGCAGAGCTCGACGCATTCATCGCAGATGAACACGGTCGGGCCCGCGATCAGCTTGCGGACCTCGTGCTGGCTCTTGCCGCAGAAGGAGCAGTAGAGCGTGCTCTTGGAATCGCCGCCGCTGGCCTTAGTCATCGTGATTCTCCATCTCGGAGGACAAAATCCGCCACCGAAAAACGGCGGGCTGATGTCGTCTCCCCGTCATAATAGGCGCCCAGATCACGATTTTTGGGTTAACGCGTCGCTCTGGCGCAGGTGGCGACGAAACTGACCCAAAATCGGACCGCTCGAGCGCCTTGCTGCGCCCTTCAGATGCCCCATGCAAACATGGGGCCTAGTCTCAAGGCAATATGGCCCTTCGGGAGCCGCTCGCCAACCCACAGGCGCGTGTACCTCCAACGACCTCAGGCCGCCTCGTCCGCGCGCTTGTCGATGACCTTGTCGATCAGGCCGAATTCCTTGGCCTGGTCTGCGGTCATGAAATTGTCGCGCTCCAGCGCCGCCTCGATGTCCTCGTAGGAGCGGCCGGTGTGCCTGACGTAGATCTCGTTCAGGCGCCGCTTCAGGCTCTCGACCTCGCGGGCATGGATCAGGATGTCGGTGACCTGGCCCTGGAAGCCGCCAGACGGCTGGTGGACCATGATGCGGGCGTTCGGCAGCGCGAAGCGCATGTCCTTGGCGCCGGCGGTCAGCAGGAGCGAGCCCATCGAGGCGGCCTGGCCGACGCAGAGCGTCGTCACCGGGCAGCGGATGAACTGCATGGTGTCGTAGATCGACAGGCCCGAGGTCACCACGCCGCCGGGCGAGTTGATGTAGAAGGAGATTTCCTTCTTCGGGTTCTCCGCCTCGAGGAACAGCAGCTGCGCCACGATCAGCGAGGCGGAGTAATCCTCGACCGGGCCGGTCAGGAAGATGATGCGCTCGCGCAGCAGGCGCGAATAGATGTCGAAGGCACGCTCGCCGCGGCTCGACTGCTCGACCACCATCGGGACGAGATTGTTATAGGTCTCGATCGGGTCACGCATCATCGTCGGTCCTTGGGGTCAAAGCGGGCGGGAATCAGCCGATAGCGGCGAAGACCCCACATAAGCATGCCTGCGGCGGCTGAAAAGGGAAGCGCCGCCCGCAGAGTGCGGACGGCGCCGATATCGTCGATCAACTGGGAAGGATCAGGCCGAGGCCTCATCCGCCGCATCGGTCGCAGCCTTCTTGGTCTTCTTCGCCTTGGCGGCCTTCGGCTTGGCCTCGGCAGCGCCTTCGTCCTCGTCGTCGGCGAAGAGCGCCTCGCGCGAGACCGACTTGTCGGAGACCTTCACCTGACCGAGCAGATGGTCGACGACCTTCTCCTCGAAGATCGGGGCGCGGATCTCGGCGAGCGCCTGCGGGTTCTTGCGATAGAACTCCCAGACTTCCTTCTCCTGGCCCGGGAACTGGCGGGCGCGCGCGATCAGGGCCTGCGTCACCTCGTCATCGGAGATCTGGACCTTGGCCTGCTCGCCGATCTCGGCCAGCACCAGGCCGAGGCGAACGCGACGCTCGGCGATCTTGCGGTACTCCGCGCGAGCCTCGTCCTCGGTGGTGTTCTCGTCGGCGAAGGTCTTGTTGGCGTTCTTCATGTCCGCCTCGACCTGGCTCCAGACCGCGGCGAACTCCTGCTCGACCAGGGTCGGCGGCAGCTCGAAGCTGTACTTGCCGTCGAGCGCGTCGAGCAGGGCCTTCTTGATCTTGCGGCGCGACTGCTCGCCGAACTCGCGGCCGATCTGCTCGCGAATCGCGGTCTTGAGCGCGTCGAGCGACTCCATGCCGAAGCCCTTGGCGAGCTCGTCGTCGATCTTCAGCTCGCCCGGAGCCTGGACGTCGTCGACGGTGACGGCGAACTCGGCCGGCTTACCGGCAAGATGGGTCGCGGTGTAGTTCTCGGGGAAGGTCACCGAAACGGTGCGCTGCTCACCCTTCTTGACGCCCTCGAGCTGCTCCTCGAAGCCCGGGATGAACTGGCCGGCGCCGAGTTCGAGCGGGATTTCCGAGCCGGTGCCGCCATCGAAGGGCTTGCCTTCGAGCGTGCCGACGAAGGAGATCAGCAGGCGATCGCCCTTGGCGGCCTTGGCGCCGTCCTTCTTCGACTCGAAGGCGCGATTCTGCGAGGCCATGCGCTCCAGCGCCGCATCGACATCGGCCTCAGGGACGTCCGCGACAGGCTTCTCGAGCGACACGTCGGAGACGTCGGCAACCTCGATCTTCGGCAGAACTTCGAGCGCGACGGTGAAGGCGAGATCGCCCTTGGCCTCCATCGCGGCCTCGATCTCGTCCTTGTTCTCGGGGAACTTGATCTGCGGCTCGAAGGCGAGCTTCAGGCCATTGTCGGTGACGATCTTCTGGTTCGCCTCGTTGACGGCGTTCTGGACGACATCAGCCATGACCGAGCGGCCATAGAGACGGCGCAGATGGCCAACCGGGACCTTGCCGGGGCGGAAGCCGTTGATCTTGGCTTTGCCCTGCAGGTTCTGCAGCTCGCCATCGAGCCTCGACTTGAGGTCCGTGGCGTTCAGCACCACCTGGAATTCGCGCTTGAGGCCCTGGGACAGGGTTTCCGTCACGTTCATTGTTCGATCCGCCAACAGCTCGTTACTTCAATGTCCAAAGCGCGACGCCGGATGACCGCCGCCGCGCTCGCGAAATCCGAATCATGGTGCGGGCGGAGGGACTCGAACCCCCACGACTTTCGCCGCTGGTACCTAAAACCAGTGCGTCTACCAGTTCCGCCACGCCCGCCGACCCGGTGCGCGATATCGCAGTCTTCGCGACAGCAGCACCGTAGGCCGCGCCGCTATACCATTTCGGACGCGTCATGCAGCAAAAAAATGCGACAGTTCTGCGAACGCGGCTTCCAGGCGGCTTTACGCTCGCCAGAATGACCCGGTGAGGCTATGTCGCGAGCATGAGCAAAGACGCTTCGCCGCCGGCCGCGCGCCCTCATCCCAGTCGACGCCTCGTCATCGCACAGGGCGCGGGCATGGCGACCCTGTTCTCGCCATTGTCAGCACTGGCCCAGCAGACGCCGGCCGCTCCGCAGGCGGCGTCGGCAGGCGCCGCACGGAATCTCGTCGCAGCCCCCGCCAAGCTGCGCCTGCGACCGGCGCCGGCGCCCGAGACCGAGGTCTGGGCCTTCGACGGCGCAACCCCGGGCCCGGTCCTCAAGGTGAAGCAGGGCGAGACCTTGCGTCTCAACCTGCAGAATCGGACCGACAAGCCACTTTCGCTGCATTGGCACGGCCTGCGGGCCGATCACGTCATGGATGGCGTCGGCGGCTTCAGCCAGGAGCCGGTGCCGCCGGGTGGGCAGTTCGAGTACCGGCTGGCGCCGCCTGATTCCGGCACCTTCCTCTATCGGCCGATGCTGCTTGGCGGCTCATCCGAGCCGGCCGGACGCGGGCTCTCCGGCCTGCTCATCGTCGAGGAGAAGGAGCCGCCTTCGGTGGATCTCGATCTGCCCGCCTTGATCGGCGACTGGCTGCTCGGCGACGACCAGAAGCTCCTGCCGTTCGCTGCCGACGGGCAGGACGGCGCGGCGGCCGGCCGGCTCGGCAGCTGGCTCACCGTCAACGGCAAGCCGCCGCCGCTGCCGGTCAAGCTGCCGCCCGGCGCCCGCGTTCGGCTTCGTCTCGCCAATGCCTGCAATGCCCGGATCATGCGGCTGCGTTTCGATGAGATGAAGGCCTTCGTCGCCGCGGTCGACGGCCAGCCGACCGAGACCTTCGAGCCGGTCCGGGGCCAGCTGCCTTTCGCTCCGGGCACGCGCTACGACGTGATCTTCGACATGCCGGAGACGGTTGGCGCCGCCGCCAGCGTCACCGCGTTGATCGGCCCGGGCGTGCCGCTGGTGCGCTTCGTCAGCGAGGGCACGGCGAAAGCGGCGCGCCCGGCGATCACCGCGATGCCGCTCAACCCCGCCCTGCCGGCGGCGGTGCGACTCCAGGATGCCAGACGCTCGGAGATGATCATCGAGGGCGGAGCCAAGGTCACGCCGGAGAACAAGCTCGACCTGACGGGTCTCGACCTTGCGAAGCCCTGGACCGTCAATGGTGGCCAGGGCGATCCGAAGGGCAAGCCGCTGTTCAGCGTCAGGCGCGGCTCGCCGGTGGTGATCGGCATCACCAACAAAACGGCCTTCGTGCAGCCCTTCCATGTCCACGGCCACTGCTTCCGCCTGCTGCACCCGCTCGACGACGGCTGGGAGCCCTATTTCCTCGATACGGTGCAGATTCCCGAGGGCAAGCGCCTGCACATCGCCTTCATCGCCGACAATCCCGGGCGCTGGCTGATCTCCTCCACCGTGCTGGAGCGCTTCGACCGGGGGCTATGGAGTTGGTTCGAGGTGACGTGACGCCGCGTTGGCTTGTCAGCTTCGCGGGTGGCTTCTAAACCCGCGCCCTTAGCCAAGGAGCCCACCATGACCGCCAACGCCATCGTCACCGTGGGCGCTGATCTCTCCAGCCCCGTCCGCTTCGGCAATGGCCTGCCGCTCGCCTTGATCGCCGGCCCCTGCCAGATGGAAAGCCGCGATCACGCGCTCGAGATCGCGCTGCAGTTGAAGGAGACGGCTGAAAAGCTCGGTATCGGGCTGGTCTTCAAGGCTTCCTTCGACAAGGCCAACCGCACCAGCGTGAAGGGACAGCGTGGCATGGGCCTGGACGCCGCCCTGCCCGTCTACGCCGAGATCCGCGAGCGTACCGGGCTGCCGGTGCTGACCGATATCCACGATGTGAGCCAGTGCGCGCCGGTCGCCGAGGTGGTCGACATCCTGCAGATTCCGGCCTTCCTCTGCCGGCAGACCGACCTGCTGGTCGCCGCCGCCAGGACCGGCCGCGTCGTCAACGTCAAGAAGGGCCAGTTCCTGGCGCCCTGGGACATGGTCAACGTCGCCGCCAAGGTGACCGAGAGCGGCAATCCGAACGTGATGCTGACCGAGCGCGGAGCTTCCTTCGGCTACAACACGCTGGTCACCGACATGCGCGCTCTGCCGATCATGGCGGAGATCGGCGCGCCCGTGATCTTCGACGCCACCCATTCGGTGCAGCAGCCCGGCGGCAAGGGCGCCTCGACCGGCGGCCAGCGCGAATTCGTGCCGGTGCTGGCGCGTGCCGCGGTCGCGGTCGGCGTCGCCGGCGTCTTCATCGAGACCCATCCCGACCCCGACAACGCCCCGTCGGACGGGCCGAACATGGTGCCACTGCGTGACTTCCATGCACTGATCGCAGAGCTGCAAGAGTTCGATCGGCTTGCCAAGCGCTCGGCGCATTCTACGCTGGCGTATGTCTGAGACGTCAGCCAGCACCGCTCCGCCCGCGCGCCCGCAAGGTTCGCTGAATTCACTCATCCTCGTGCTCGGGGCGTGCGGCTTCGCCTCGACCTTCACCATGCGGCTGCTCGACCCGCTGGTGCCGACGCTGGCGGCCGAGTTCGGCCGCAGCATTGCCCAGGTCGCTACCGTCGCGACCGCATTCTCCTTCGCCTACGCCGTCGGCCAGCCTTTCCTCGGACCGATCGCGGATTCTCTGGGCAAGCTCCGGACGATCGCGACCTGCCTCGGCGCACTCGCGCTGCTGTCGCTCGCCGTGACTTTCGCCGGCTCGTTCGAAGTGCTGACGGTCGTGCGCATGGTCGCCGGCATCGCCGCCGGGGGCATCATTCCGGTCGCGATGGCGGCGATCGGCGACCGGGCTCCCATGGCCGAGCGGCAGGTCATGCTCGGCCGCTTCCTGGTGCTGATGATCGTCGGGCAGATGGTCGGGGCGGCTTGCTCCGGCCTGGTCGCCGAGCATCTGGGCTGGCGCTACGTCTTCCTGATGGCCGGCGCAATCGCCGCAATCGCCGGGCTGCTCGTCGTGCTGGTGCTGAAGCCGCGGCCGGATGCGCGACGCGCGCCACTCAGCTTCGCCGGCGCGCTCGCGAACTATGCCGCCGTCTTCGCCAATCCGCGTTCGAAGCTGCTTTATGGGCTCGTCATCGTCGAGGGCAGCCTGATCTTCGGCATGCCGCCCTATATCGCCGCGATCCTGCAGGAGCGCGCCGGCGTCGGGCCGTCGCAGGCGGGCCTCGTCATCGCCGGCACCGGGCTCGGCGGCATCGTCTATGGCGTGCTGACCCGCATCCTGGTCGAGCGGCTCGGCCCGACCCGGATGACGACGCTGGGCGGCATCGTGATGGGCCTCGCCTTCGCTCTCTTCTCGCTCCCCTTCCTGCCCTGGTGGAGCGCGGTCGCGATCTTCACGTTGAACGGCTTCGGCTTCTTCCTGATGCACGGCACCTTCCAGGCACAGGCGACCGAGCTTGCACCGACCGCGCGCGGCTCGGCGGTGGCGCTGTTCGCCTGCGCGCTGTTCTGCGGCCACGCGCTCGGGCCGGTGCTAATGGGCGCCGCCCTGCATCTGTTCGGCACCAGCGGCGCAATCCTGCTTTTCGCCGCCGGGATCACCCTGCTCGGCTTCGCAACGCCGCGCGTGCTGCCGCTGGCCGGCAGCCGGACTTAGAGGTTCAGCGCTGGGCGTCAGCGCCCGCGATAAGGCGCGACGCCCTGATCGGGCAGCCAGAGGCCTTTCGGAGCCTCGCCGGTCTGGAAGAAGACGTCGATCGGGATGCCGCCGCGCGGATACCAGTAGCCGCCGATGCGGAACCATTTCGGCTCGAGCAGCTCGACCAGCGTCTTGCCGATGCCGACGGTGCAGTCCTCGTGGAAGGCGCCGTGATTGCGAAAGGCGCCGAGATATAGCTTGAGCGACTTCGATTCGACCAGCCAGTCGCCCGGCAGATAGTCGATCACCAGGATACCGAAATCGGGCTGGCCGGTGACCGGGCAGATCGAGGTGAATTCCGGGCAGGTGAAACGGGCGAGATAGTCGGTGCCGGCATGCGGGTTCGGCACGCGGTCGAGGCGGGCCTCCTCCGGCGAGCGCGGCAGGTCGCTCGCCTTGCCGAGCTGGAGGGTCGAGGCGTCGATGGTCATGGGCGTCATCCTGAACAGGTGGCGCCCATCGATGGCGGGCGCTGGAGTTGCCGGGGCTTTTAATGCCGGGCCCGGATAAACGCCACCGCCCCTTCCCGTCGCCGCCTGTCTTGTCTAGAAGCGCGGCATCCCTTGCCCACCTCAGCTCCGGAGCCTGCCATGACCGCGATCATCGACATCATCGGCCGCCAGATCCTCGATTCCCGCGGCAACCCGACGGTCGAGGTCGATGTCGTGCTCGAGGACGGCTCGATGGGCCGCGCCGCCGTGCCGTCGGGCGCCTCGACCGGCGCGCATGAAGCGGTCGAGCTCCGCGACGGCGACAAGAGCCGCTATCTCGGCAAGGGCGTGCTCAAGGCGGTCGAGGCCGTCAACGTCGACATCGCCGAGGCGATCGTCGCGATGGACGCCGAGGACCAGGCCGCGATCGACCAGGCGATGATCGAGCTCGACGGCACGCCGAACAAGAGCAAGCTCGGCGCCAACGCCATTCTCGGCGTCTCGCTCGCCGTCGCCAAGGCGGCGGCCGACGCCTCCGGCCTGCCGCTCTATCGCTATGTCGGCGGCACCTCGGCCCGCGTCCTCCCCGTTCCGATGATGAACATCGTCAATGGCGGTGCCCATGCCGACAACCCGATCGACTTCCAGGAATTCATGGTGATGCCGATCGGCGCGCCCTCCTTCGCCGAGGGGCTGCGGATGGGTGCCGAGATCTTCCACACGCTGAAGAAGGCGCTGCACGACGCCGGCCACAACACCAATGTCGGCGACGAGGGCGGCTTTGCCCCCAACATCAAGTCGGCGGAAGCGGCGCTCGACTTCGTCATGCAGGCGGTCGAGAAGGCTGGCTACAAGCCCGGCGAAGACGTCGCGCTGGCGCTCGACTGCGCCGCGACCGAGTTCTTCAAGGACGGCTCCTATGTCTATGAAGGCGAACGCAAAACCCGCGACCCGAAGGCGCAGGCGAAGTACCTCGCCAAGCTGGTCGCCGGCTATCCGATCGTCTCGATCGAGGACGGCATGGCCGAGGACGACTGGGAGGGCTGGAAGGCGCTGACCGACCTCGTCGGCAGCAAGTGCCAGCTCGTCGGCGACGACCTCTTCGTCACCAACGTCACCCGCCTGTCGCAGGGCATCAAGGCGAAGACCGCCAACTCGATCCTGGTCAAGGTCAACCAGATCGGCACGCTGACCGAGACGCTGGCGGCCGTCGAGATGGCCCAGCGCGCCGGCTACACCGCGGTGATGTCCCATCGCTCGGGCGAGACCGAGGACGCAACCATCGCCGACCTCGCCGTTGCGACCAATTGCGGGCAGATCAAGACCGGCTCGCTGGCCCGCTCCGACCGGACTGCGAAGTACAACCAGCTGCTGCGCATCGAAGAGGAACTCGGCGCGCAGGCGGTCTATGCCGGCCGCTCGGCGCTGAAGGCGCTGGCCTGAGCCTGTTGCACCGGAATAGCCAGCGGCGCGGCCGCGCCATGCGCTGGCACCACTAACCGCATGCTCCAGCTTTGAACTAGGTTGGGGCATGCATCAAACCGTGCCCCTTTCGGACGAGCGGCTGCGCCGGCGCCGGCAGCTCGCCTTTGCCGGCATGACGTTCGCCATGCTGATCTTCGGGGCCAACTTCGTCGTCAGCCGTCACGCCGTGCTGAACGGGCTTTCATCGCACGACATGCTGGCGCTGCGCTTCGTCACGGCCGGCTTCCTGCTGCTGCCGAGCTTCATGATGGCTGGCGGCCTGCGCGATTGCGCCGGTCTCGGCTGGAAGCGCGGTCTGGTCCTAGCGGTGATGAGCGGTTTCCCGATGAGCTTCCTGCTCATGACCGGGCTGACCTTCGCCCCGGCAGCGCACGGCGCAGTGATCGGACCGGGCACCGTCACGGTGATCGGCATCGTCGGCAGCGTCGTCCTGTTCGGCGCGCTGTTGACGCGGCAGCTCGTGCTCGGCGTGATCGCGGTGCTCGTCGGCCTCGCATGTCTCGGCATTGCCGGCACGACGCATTCCAATCCGAGCATCGTTTTCGGCGATCTCTGTTTCCTCGGCGTCGGGCTGGTCTGGGGCGGCTATCCGCTGCTAATCCAGCTCTGGCGGGTCAATGCACTCAAGGCCACGGCCGTCGTTTCGGTGCTGTCGATGGCCTATCTGCCAATCTACTTCGCCTTCTATTTCCGCGGCTTCGACGTCGCGCCCTGGTGGGTTCTGCTGCTGCACGCGATCAATCAGGGCGTCCTCAACGTCATCGTCGGCCTGTGGATCTGGAGCTGGTCGACGCCGGTACTGGGCCCCTCCGTCGCTGGGCGCTTTCCGCCGATGATCCCGGTCGCCGGCACGCTGCTGGCGATCCCCGTGCTCGGCGAGATTCCGAGCGGGCTGCAGGTCGGCGGCATCGCGCTGATCATCGCAGGACTGTTCGTCGCCTCATGGCGGCGCGTGGCGGCGCGCTAGCGCCATCAGCCCCAAGTTCCAGACAATGCAGACCAGCAGGCCGAGCCCGAGCGCCGGCCACGAGCCGAGCCGCACGGCCGCGACATGGACCAGCGCCATCGCGAAGCCAAAACCGAGCAGGCCCAGCAGGCTGTTGGCAATGACCGCAGCGCTGGCCGGCCCGCCGATACGCGGCTGCAGGATCGCGATCAGGCTCGACAGGACGATCGGAAAAGTCGCCAGCACGCCCGACCAGGCCGGGCCGACGCGCGCGCTGATGGTGGTGACCGTGCCGGCCAGTGCCGCGACCGCTGCGGCCCGCAGCGGGATCGCATACCAGGGCCGCCGCGGTGTGATCGCGGGGCGCGCGGCGAGGTAAGGCCGCACGATACGGTGCAGAATCAGGAAGACGACCGGCGTCGCCACCAGCAAGGCACTGAACGGCAAGGCCAGCGCCTGCAGGCCGGAGACCAGCACGAAGAAGGTCAGCAGCGCCGCAACAAGGCAGGTCACGGTGCCGAAGCGCTGCGCCAGCAGGACATAAACCAGCGACAGGCCGGCATTGGAGAGATTGGAGCTCATGCTGGCGAGCGCACTCGCCGAGATGAAGGCGGCGTCATGGTCGAGCGCCAGAAAGACATAGACCGGCCCGGCCGAGATCGGCAGCGTCGCGATCATCGCCGCGAGCAATGGCCCGCTCCGTTCGGCCAGCAGCGAACAACTGACGACGATGGCGGCCGCGACCGCCATCTTCAGCAGCAGCAGGCCGAGCCATGGTTCGATCACGCCGGCTCGCCCTTGGCCCAGCCTTCCTTGGTCTCAGCGATAAAGTCTTCCAGGCGCCCTGCTGCGATAGCGGCGCGCAGGCCCGCCGTCAGCTCCTGGTAATAGGCGAGGTTGACCCAGGTCAGCAGCATCTTGCCGAGCATCTCCTCGGCCTTGACCAGATGGTGCAGATAGGCGCGCGAATAGCTGTTCGCCGCCGGGCAGGAGGATTGCGGATCGATCGGCCTGGCATCCTCGGCGTGCTTGGCGTTCTTCAGGTTCATCCGGCCGAAGCGGGTGAAGATCTGGCCGTGGCGTCCGGCCCGCGTCGGCATCACGCAGTCGAACATGTCAACGCCGCGCCTGACCGCCTCGACGATGTCGTCGGGCGTGCCGACGCCCATCAGATAGCGCGGCTTTTCCTGCGGCAGATGCGGCTCGACCGTCTCGATCATCGCCAGCATCACATCCTGCGGCTCGCCGACGGCGAGCCCGCCGATGGCGTAGCCTTTGAGATCCATGGCGGCGAGCTCGCGGGCGCTCTCGACGCGCAGGGCCGGCACGGCGCCACCTTGCACAATACCGAACAGCGCCCTCCCCGCCGGATCGCCGAAGGCTTTCCTGCAGCGCTCGGCCCAGCGCAGCGACAGATGCATCGCCTTCTCGGCAACCTTGTCCTCGCAAGGCAGCGAGACGCATTCGTCGAGCTGCATGACGATGTCGGAGCCGAGCAGGTTCTGAATCTCGACCGAGCGCTCCGGCGACAGCACATGCTTCGAGCCGTCGATGTGGGACTGGAAGGTAACGCCTTCTTCGGTCAGCTTGCGCAGATTGGCGAGCGACATCACCTGGAAGCCGCCGGAATCGGTCAGGATCGGGTGCGGCCAGTTCATGAACTTGTGCAGGCCGCCGAGCCTGGCGACGCGCTCGGCGCCGGGCCGCAGCATCAGGTGATAGGTGTTGCCGAGCACGACATCGGCGCCGAGCGCCTTGACCTGCTCGGGATACATACCCTTGACCGTCGCGGCGGTGCCGACCGGCATGAAGGCCGGCGTGCGGATCACACCGCGCGGCATGCGGACCTCGCCGGTGCGGGCAGCGCCGTCCCGGCCGAGAAGATGGAAGCTGAAATCCGTCATCATGGGCGCGGGCCTAGCCCAGCGCGGCACTCTACGGAAGAGCCTTGCGCGCTGTGCGGGCCTGTGTCGGCAGCTCAGCGCTTGGCGAAAGCCGCATCGTAGGCGTCGGGCTTGAAGGCGAGGATACGGCGGTCGCCGAGATCGAGCACCGGGCGCTTAATCATGGTCGGCTGTGCCAGCATCAACGCGATCGCCTTCTGCTCGTCGAGACCCTGCCTGTCGGCCTCGGGCAGCTCGCGGAAGGTCGTGCTTCCCTTGTTGAGCACCTTCTCCCAGCCGAGCTCGCGGCACCAGGCTTCGAGATGGGCCTTGTCGATGCCTGAGACGCGGTAATCGTGGAAGACGTAGGGGACCTTGTGCGCGTCGAGCCAGCTCCAGGCCTTCTTCATCGTGTCGCAGTTCTTGATGCCGTAGAGCGTGACCATCGTCCGGGCCGTCCCTGATTGCCGTCGGCGCGGGTTGGCATGATGGCCGTTGGAGATCAAGCGACGTCTCCGCGGAGCCTCAACGCATGAGGCCCAAACCCATTCGGCTCCCCTCGCGCTCCGTCATGCTATCGGTAACGATGGCGCGTATCGGGCGAGCAGAGAATCGAATGGACGTGTCATGATCGATGGACTTGATCCACTCGCGACGGGCGACGACGATTTCGACATTCCGTTCCGCCCCTGGAAAAATCATCCTGCCGCCGGCGTCGATTTTCCCGATATCTCGATCACAACCGTCGACGCGACCCTGACGCGACGCATGGTGGACGAGTTGGCGCAACGAGTTCCGGCGAAGGTCGAGATCCTCGCCGGCATCGACATTGGCGGGCTCGGCCTCGCCGGCGCGCTGGCCTCTCGCAACGGCCTCGGCTTCTTCGACATCCGCAAGGTCGATTCGCTGCGCAACGGCGTGATGCGCAGCATCATGGCGAACTACGAGCTCGGCGAAGGCGTCGTGATCTCGAAAGGCGCGCGGCTGGCGGGGCGCCATGTCGCGATCGTCGACGATTGCCTGATCTCCGGCGGCACGGCGCTGGCGGCGGCGCGCCTGATCCGCCGGCTCGGCGGCCATTGCAACACGGCGCTCTTCGTCTTCGACATCGAGGGCATGGGCGGGCGTGAGCGGCTTGCGGGTGGCGGCATTACGGCAGAGGTGTTGCGCACTGTCCCGCGGATAGCACCTGAAGGAGAAGGCGCCTAAGCGGACGCTGCGTGGTCATCAACTGCCGAGTGACCAGCGGGCGAGATGGTCGTGGCGGCTCGCGCCATGGACGCTGCGGATCAGGACGAACTCGGGAACGGTGAAGCTCAGACGCGGTATCTCGATCCGGGGAACGGGCCGCTTGTCGTAGAGCAGAGTGATGTGCGGATCGAACCGCTCGGCGACAGGTATGCTCGCCGCCTGCATGGCATCATGAAGGCGTCTTTGGAGTGCGAGCAAGGCGGGCAGCGTGTCACTGGCCGTAAGAAGAGCGACCGCTTTCCGTACGAGCTACCAAACGCTTCCGCCTGGTCAAAAAAGATATCGAAGCGTGGCTCGTGAATTGACGCACCAATCTGCTTCAGCCGATCGACAATCCCAGACGGGGCTTCGCCGAATGCGCCGATACCGCAAAGGCTGACATGATAGCGATCGGGCCCGACCAGATTGCTCCGCAGCTTCATTGATTGCCGAAGCTGACGCCCGAGCGCGTCGATCGACCGAGCGATGTCGGATGGCGGCACGACAGCAAAAAAGTAGCTGCTCCAAGCCGCGTCAGATTGGCCCTCGGCCTGCAACGAGGGCTTCGCGGGTCCAGTGTCTCCACCTCCGCCGAATAGGTCGAACTGGTCGGGAGATAATCTCCTCATCTTCGGATAGTAGAACAAAAAGAGAACATGAACAACCGCTGAGCCCGGTCCCTGAACGCCCTCACCCCGCCGCCCGGTACTCCGACGGCGACATTCCCGCCCGCGCCGCGAAGAAGCGGGAGAAATAGGCCGGATCGGAGAAGCCGAGCCGGAAAGCGATCTGCGAGACCGTCGAGCGGGTATAGACGAGATCCCGCCGCGCCTCGATCATCAGCCGCCCCTGGATCACCCGCATGGCGGAATGGCCGAGCACTTCGCGGCAGACACGGGTCAGGTGCGGGCCGGTGACGCCGAGGTCACGCGCATAGGCGTCGAGCGGCTCATGCGTGTGGAAATGGCTCTCGACCCGCTCGATGAAGCGGCGGACGAGCACGGCGCGGGCATCGTTGGCGCCGCTGGCCGCGACCGCATGCGAGCGCGCAATTCGGGCAAACCAGATCGCGATCAGCCCTGCATGGGCGGCGAGCGCGAGCTCGCGGATGCCGCGGTTGCGGGCGAATTCGGCCAGCGCGGTCTCCATCACCACTATGAGCTCGATGATGCTGGCGTCGTCCACCCCTCGCCGACCTACGAAGGCCTCCCCCAGCACGGCCCCGAGCGCCGGCTCGGCCTCGATCAGCGGCGTCAGCGTCGAGGTCGCGACACTGGCGACGAAGCCTTCGGTATCCGGATCGAAACGGAACTCATGGATCGCCAGCGGCGGCAGCAGCAGGACCGTGCCGGGGATGAGACGATGGTCCGTGCCGTCGATCCGCACCAGCCCACCGCCCGAGGCGATCAGGAAGAACTGCGCCATGTCCTGATGGCGGTGCGGTTCGATCCGCCAGTCGCGCGGGGCGCTGCGGGCGCTGATCCGCTCGATATGCAGCGCATCCGGGAACCGCTGCTCTCGCGGCTCGTCATAGAGCCAGTAGGCGGGCACCGAGGCGAGGGGCATTCGAACCATCCGATGTTCGATTTGTCCAAGAGGTTGGGTGAAAGCTCCATTCACGTCAATCAATCGCAATGGCAGATTCACGTGAAAGTACCGAGGCTCGGCGAGCCGGGGATTCCAGGGAGAACGCCATGCGCACGCAAGTCGTG
This sequence comes from Allobosea sp. CCNWLY174, assembly GCF_037120455.1. Lineage (NCBI taxonomy): Bacteria > Pseudomonadati > Pseudomonadota > Alphaproteobacteria > Hyphomicrobiales > Alloboseaceae > Allobosea > Allobosea sp. CCNWLY174. The sequence goes on from NZ_JBBBBQ010000001.1 coordinate 550,979, forward strand.
ATCGTCGGCGCCGGACCGTCCGGCCTGCTGCTTGGGCAGTTGCTCAGCCGGCAGGGCATCGACAACGTCATCCTGGAACGCAAGAGCGCCGACTATGTGCTCTCGCGCATTCGCGCCGGCGTGCTCGAACAGGGCACGGTCGACCTGCTGCATGAAGCCGGCGTCGGCGCGCGCCTGGCGGCGGAGGGTCTGCCGCATGACGGCTTCTCGCTTGCCTTCGAAGGCCGCCTGCAGCGCGTCGACCTCAAGGGCCTGACCGGCAAGCAGGTCACGGTCTACGGCCAGACCGAGGTGACGCAGGACCTGATGGAGGTACGGCAGGGCGCCGGCACGACGAGCTTCTACGAGGCAGAGGACGTCCAGCTGCATGATTTCGACGGCACCTTGCCGCGCGTCAGCTTCATCGTCGCGGGCAAGCGCCGCGAGATCGCCTGCGATTTCATCGCCGGCTGCGATGGCTTCCACGGCATCTGCCGCGCCTCGGTCCCGATCGAGGCGATCAAGACGTTCGAGCGCGTCTATCCTTTCGGCTGGCTCGGCCTGCTGGTCGACCGGCCGCCGGCTGCACATGAACTGGTCTATGCCAGCTCGCCCCTTGGCTTCGCGCTCTGCTCGATGCGCTCGCAGACCCGCAGCCGCTATTATGTCCAGGTGGCACTCGACGAGACGGTCGAGGCCTGGTCGGATCAGCGCTTCTTCGACGAGTTGCGTCGGCGCGTGCCGGAAGAGGTCGCAGCGGCGGTGACGCCAGGACCGTCGCTGGAAAAGAGCATCGCGCCGCTGCGCAGCTTCGTCGCCGAGCCGCTGCGCTTCGGCCGGCTCTTCCTCGCCGGCGATGCCGGCCACATCGTGCCGCCGACCGGCGCCAAGGGGCTGAACCTCGCCGCCAGCGACGTGCACTACCTGTTCGAGGCGCTGCGCGAGCACTATGCCGAGCGTTCCGATGCCGGGCTCGATGCCTATTCGGCGAAGGCGCTGGCGCGGGTCTGGAAGGCGGTGCGCTTCTCCTGGTCGATGACCAACCTGCTGCATCTGTTTCCGGAGGCGAGCGCCTTCGACCAGCGCATCAGGCGCGCCGAATTCGACTACCTCGCGCAATCGCAGGCCGCGCTCACAAGCGTCGCGGAGAACTATGTCGGCCTGCCCTATTGAGGCCGGCAAGATTGCTCCGCCAAAGTTGGTGTCGCCGGAGCGAAGCGGAGATCCGGGACCGATTCCGGAGCCTTTCCGAGTGAGGTTCCGGAATGGGTCCCGGGTCAAGCCCGGGATGACGGCGTGATTCCGAAGATGCTCAACCTCCCCGAGGCGGCAGCTTCTCGAACTTCGTGGCCTCTGGAGGCACATGGTCCCACGGTTGGGCGACAGAATGCCAGAACACCATCTCCGGCTTGTAGCGGGCGGGCTCGTCGAGGCTGCCGGCGCGGATGATGAACAGGTCGGGAATGTCCGGGAAGGTCAGGTAGACCGGTGAGCCGCAGGTTGGGCAGAAGGCGCAGCGCTTGACCGTGCCGCCCTCGCCGGCCACGTCCCAGGTGCTCGCCTTGCCCTCGACCGTGACGGGCGCGCCGGCGAAGCTGAGATAAGAGCTGTGGCCGGTGCCGCTCTGGCGCTGGCACTGGCGGCACTGGCAGTCATTACTCGCGACCGGTTCGGCAGTGATCTCGTAGCGGATCGCGCGGCAGGCGCAGCCGCCCGTATAGGCATGGCTCATCGTCATTCTCCAGGAAGGGATGGGAAACAGCCGAGACTGTGGAAGGCGTCGGCGGTGGTCAGTCGTCCTCGCCAGCGAAATCGCCGAGGCGCGGCAGGATACTCTTCCAGCCGCGGCCCATATTGGTGAGGGCGATCTCGTTGCGCGGCAGCTCGAAGCCGGAATGGACGAGGCGCACGCGCGTGCCGTCCCCTTGCCTGGACAGCGTCCAGGTGACGACCGTGTCGAGCCGGGAGCCGTAGCCGACATTGCCGTCGTCACCGCCCTTCCAGGAATAGGACAGTCGCTCGTTCGGGATCACCTCGAGCACCTGGCAATGGATCGTGCCGTCCCAGGCGCCGGCCGGCGTCGTCTTGAAGGTGAAGCGCGTGCCCTGGACGGGCGCGAAGCCCGTGGGTTCCATGATCCAGCGGGCGATCAGCCTGCTCGAGGTCAGCGCCTTCCAGATCGTTTCGGGCGCGTGCGGCAGGATCTCGTCGACGATGATCGCCTGTGTGGCGGGCTTCAGGTCGATCACGGATCGATCTCCTTGAGAAGGCTGCGAAGGTTGGCGAAGCGCTCGCGCCAGAACACGCCGTAATGGCCGATCCAGTCGATGAGCGGCGCCAGGCCTTCCGGCTCGGCGCGATAGAAGACGTTGCGACCCTCCGGCCGCTCGGCGACGAGGCCGGCCTGCTTCAGTGATTTGAGATGCTGCGAGATGGCGCCCTGCGTCACGCCGCTACCGCGGGTGAGCTCCGCGACGGTGATCTCGTCGCAAGCGGAAATGCGCTCGAACACGGCACGCCGGGTCGGATCGGCGAGCGCACGCATGACGGTGGAGACGGGAGCGATCTCGAGCATACAAATCAATTAGCAATCGCTAATTCATTAGTCAATACTAATTCGACTGAGCCAAGAAGGCCGGCCGGCGAAAGGCCGGCCCTCCCTCTCTCTCAGTCCATGCGGTTGGTGAGCAGCCCGCCCGGCGTCGCGGTCAGTCTCCGGCAGCCTTCGGCCCCTCGCGCGGCAGGAAGGCGACGCGATAAATCGTCTCAGAGACGGTATAGCTGGTCAGTCAGGACAGTAATTCGGCATGGTCGACCGGCAGCGGCTCGGCGCCCGCTTGCGCCATGGCGGTCCGGGCCCTGGCGACCCGGCGGGTGAAGTCCTCGCGCGGGAAGACCGGACTCACGCCACTTCGCAGATGTCAAGGATGGTCAGCATGTAGATGCGGACCATGTCGAGGAAGTCGCGGATCTCGACGCGCTCGTCGGGCATGGTGTTGTAGCGCCCGCCGGGACCGCAGACGATGCCTTCCATGCCTGCCTCGGCATAGAGATGGCCGGCATCGGTGCCGAAGAAGCCGGGTGGCTTGATCGCCCCGGTCGGCTGCGCCTCGCCGCGCACCACCTGGTAGGCGGCGTTGATGCTCTTGACGATGCGGGCGTCCTTCGCGACCTCGAAGGCCGGCATCGACTGGTGCCCCTCCTTTTTCTCGATGCGGATCGCGGTCTTGAGGCCGGGGAAGCGCTGCTCCAGCGCGGTGAGCTCGCGCCGCATGTCGGCGAGCGCGCCTTCCTGCGTCTGGCCGGGCGCATAGCGGCCGGAGCCCTTGAGCTTGCAATAGTCCGAGACCTGCGGGGCGCGCCATTCGTGCAGTTCCTTGCCGAGCGCGCCGTGGACGACGCCGACATGGACGCGGTTGATCGATTCATGCTCGGGCGACGGCGCGCCGGAGAAGGTCATGGCGTTCAGCTTCGGGATCAGGTCGCAGGCGGCCATGATCGCATCGACCGCCTGCTCGCGCTTGGAGAGGTGGCGCGTGTTGCCGGTGAGCTCGATCACGAAGGAGAATGCACAGGCGTGCATGGTCACGGCCTGCAGGTCGGTCGGCTCGCTGTTGACGAAATAGTCGGCGCGAATGCCGTTGCGGATCGCCGCGACTGTGCCGACGCCGCCCTGCAACTCGCCGACGACGAAAGTCAGGATCACGTCGCCCTTCAGCTTCACGCCGGCGTCGATCAGCGTCTTGACCGCGCAATAATAGGCCGCGTCGCCCGCCTTCATGTTCGAGACGCCGATGCCGTAGATGAACTCGTCGTCGACCACCCCGCCCCAGGGATCGACCGTCCAGCCCTCGGTCGCCGGATTGGTGTCGAGATGGCCGTTGAACAGCAGGCTCTTGCCGCCGCCAGTGCCTTTCCAGCGACCGATGGCGTTGGCGCGGCGGCCGTCGTCGAAGGGCTGCGCCTCCGCCTCGAGGCCCATCGCCTGCATCTGCCCGACGACATGGTGGACGAGCGCCTTCTCACCTTCGGTTTCGCTGTAGCTCTTGTGCTTCACCCAGTCGGAGAGGAGCGCGAGGCAGGCCTTCTCGTCGAGCGCATGGATCAGGTCGCGGGGGTTCATCGTCGGCCTCGCAAGGTCAGGCGGCGGCCGTGGCCGGGGCGGGCACGGCGGCGAGCAGGGAGCGGGTGTAGGGGTGGAGATCGCCACCGGAGAGCGCGGCGACATCGACGAGATCGACCAGGTCGCCGCGATACATCACCGCAATCCGGTGGGCGATCTGGCGGACCAGATTGAGGTCGTGAGTAATGAAGAGATAGGCCGTGCCGAAGCGCTTCTGCAGGTCGACCAAGAGCTCGATCACCGAAGCTTGCACGGAGACGTCGAGGGCCGAGGTGATCTCGTCGCAGATCACCAGCTTGGGCCTGGAGGCGAAGGCGCGCGCGATCGCGACGCGCTGCTTCTCGCCGCCGGAAAGCTGGTGCGGATAGCGCTCGGCATAGGATGCCGGCAGCCTGACCTGCTCCAGCAGTTCGCCGATCGCGGCTGCATCCTTGCGCGCTCTCGGCTCGCCGTAGAGCGCGAGCGGGCGCGACAGGATCTCGCGGATGCGCTGGCGTGGATTGAGCGAGGAATCGGGGTGCTGGAAGATGATCTGGACGTCGCGGCGATAGGCCCGGTCCATGTCGGAAAGGCCGGTGATCCTGCGGCCGGCGAAGCGGATCTCGCCCTCGAAGCGGTTCAGGCCCGTCATCGCCTTGGCCAGCGTCGACTTGCCAGAGCCGGATTCGCCGACGATGCCGAGGATCTCGCCCGGCTTGATCGACAGGCTGACCTCGCGATTGCCGGTGAATTGCGTGTTCGCCCGGCCGAGCAGGTGCCCGAGAAAGGGCTTGCGGCCATAATGGACGCTGACCTTCTCGACCTCGACCAGCGGCCTGTCCGCCGTCTCGGGAGCCGCCTCGACCAGGCGATGATCGGGCCGCGGCACCGCGGCGAGCAGCCTTTGGGTATAGGCGTCGCGCGGCCGTGCAAAGACCTCGCCCACCCCACCCTGCTCGACGATCTTGCCGCGATGGATCACGGCGACTCTGCTCGCGATCTGCGAGACCAGCGCGAGATCATGCGAGATATAGAGCGAGGCGACGCCGGTCTCCTCCTGCAAGTGCTTGAACAAGTCGAGGATCTGCCGGGCGGTGATGACGTCGAGCGCCGTCGTCGGCTCGTCGAAGATGATGCATTCGGGCTGGCAGGCGAAGGCGGTGGCGATGACGACACGCTGCTTCTCGCCGCCGGAGGCCTCGTGCGGATAGCGCCGCATCATCTGCTTGGGGATCTTGAGGCCGACATGGGCGAGGCGCTCCTCGCCTTCCGCCCAGGCCTGCCGGCGCGTCAGGCCGCGATGGCGCACCAGCACCTCGGCGAGCTGTTCGCCGAGCGGCAGCGTCGGGTTGAGCGAGGTGCTGGGGTCCTGGAAGACCATGCCGATGCGCCGGCCGCGGATCGCCTCGATCTCGGCCTCGCTAGTCTTGAGCAGGTCCTGACCCGTCAGGCTGATGCGGCCGGCCTCGCGCGCGCTCTTGGGCAAATGGCGCATGATCGCCCAGGCGAGAGAGGTCTTGCCCGAGCCGGATTCGCCGACCAGGCCGAGCACCTCGCCCCTGGCGATCGCCAGCGTGACGTCATCTAGCGCGCGGGTGAAGCCGCTCGGCGTCGCGTAGTCGAGGCTGTAGCCGGCGATGTCGAGGATCGGTTCGCCCATCGCTCAGCTCCTCGGGTTCAGCACGTCGCGCAGCCCGTCGCCGAGCAGGTTGAAGCCGATCGCGACCAGGGCGACGGCAAGGCTCGGCCACAGGATCATCCATGGGCTCAAATGCATGAAGCGCCGGGCTTCCGAGACCATCAGCCCCCATTCGGAGGCCGGCGGCTGGGCGCCGAGGCCAAGGAAGGACAGCGTCGCGAACAGCATCACCGCAAAGGCGACGCGGATCGTCATCTCGACGATGATCGGCGCGATGACGTTCGGCAGCATCTCGCGCCCGACGATGAAGGCGGCGCTCTCGCCACGCGCGATCGCGGCGTTGACATAATCCTGCTTGCGCACCGAGAGCGCGACCGAGCGGGTGACGCGCGCCATGCCCGGCGCGAAGGCGAGCGCGATGGCGAAGAGCGCATTGAGGCTGCTCTTGCCGAGCAGGTTCACGATCAGCAGCGCCAGCAGCAGGCTCGGGATCGACATGATCGCGTCGACGGTGCGCATGATCGCCTCGTCGCTGCGCCCGCCGAGGAAGGCGGAGACAGTGCCGACGACCGCCCCGACCAGCGTGCCCAGCGCCGTCGCCAGCACGGCCAGCAGGACGGTGGCGCGGGCGCCGTGCAGCAGCCGGCTCAGGATATCGCGACCATACTGGTCGGTGCCGAGCCAGAACTGCGCGCTCGGCGGCTTGTAGCGCGTCAAGGGCGCCATCTTCTCGGGGTCGTAGGGCGCGACGGCGGGCCCTACGATGACGACGAGCAGGATCAGCCCGACGATCACGAGGCCGAGCGCGCCTTGCGGCGAGCGCAGCATGCGCCGGAGGATCTCAATCATACTGGATCCTCCGGTCGAGCCAGGCATAGGCGATATCGGCAAGGAAATTGGCGATGGCATAGGTCGTTGCCATGATCAGCGCGCCGGCCTGGATCGAGGGCAGGTCGCGCGCCTGGATGGCGACGATGAGCTGCCGGCCGATACCGGGGAGCGCGAAGATCTCCTCGACCACGATGACGCCGCCGAGCAGATAGCCGACATCGAGCGCGACGATGGTGATGGTCGGCAGCAGCGCGTTGCGCAGCGCGTGTTTGAACAGCACCTGCCGCTTCGACAGCCCCTTCAGTCGCGCCGCGCCGATGTAATCGGAGTGCAGGACATCGACGAGCTCGGAACGCACCATGCGCGAGACATGGGCGATCAGGATCAGCGACACCGTCAGCACCGGCAGGACGAGGTGTTTCAACCCCCGCAGCGGATCCTCGGTCAGCGGCACATAGCCGGTCGCCGGCAGCCATTGCAGCCAGTCGGCCAGCACCAGCACGATCAGCGTCGCGGTGACGAATTCCGGGAGGGAGACGCCGACATAGGACAGGAAGCCGACACCGAGATCGGCCGCCCTGCCCCGCCTGACCGCGGCGACGATGCCGAGCGGGATCGCCACCGCCAGCATCAGCGTGATCGAGAACAAAGCGAGCAGCAGCGAGCGGCCGAGCGCTTCCAGCATCGCCGGCGCGACCGGCTGGCCGGTGCGCATCGAGACGCCGAAATCGCCGCGCAACACGCCGGAGAGCCAGTGCAGGTACTGCATCCAGATGGGATCGTTCAGCCCCATCCTGGCACGCAGCGCCGCCAGCGCGTCCGGCGTCGCATTCTCGCCCAGCATCATCACGGCCGCGTCGGCCGGCAGAACCTGGGTGATCGCGAAGACGATCAGCGACACGACCAGCAGCGTGTAGCCGATCAGCAGAATGCGCTTGAGGACGTAACTCGGCGACACGGCGCTGCAATCCCGTCCGGCTCAGCCGCGCTTCGGCGCCTTGGCGCCGAGCGAGACATGGTCGAGCCGGAAGACGGCGCCGCGCGGATGCAGCTGATAGCCCTCGACCCAGTCGCGCTGGGCGCCGAGCAGGTCGAAGAAGGCCGGGATGATCGAGGGCACCTCGGCATTCATCAGCTTCTGCGCGTCGGCATAGAGCGCGCGGCGCTTGGCCTCGTCGACCGTTGCCCTCGCCTCGAACACGAGCTTGTCGAAGGCCGCGTTGTTCCAGCGCGTCTCGTTCCAGGCGGCATTGGAGGTGTAGAGCAGCGAGAAGATGGCGTCGGCCGTCGCCTGCATGTTGTAGAAGCCGACATAGAACGAGCCCTTCTTCCAGACCTGGTCGAGATAGGTCGCGTGCGGCATGGTCTCGACCTTGATGTCGAAGCCGGCGAGCTTGGCCATCTCGCGCAGCGCGACCGCGAGCTGGGTGCGCTGGCCCGGCCGGTCGGAGGCGATCAACGTGGCCTCCAGCCCCTTCGGATAACCGGCTTCGGCGAGCAGCGCCTTGGCCCTGGCGATATCGGCCTTCTTCAGCGGCTGCTCGGCATAGAAGCGATAGGCCGGGTTGAGCGGCGTGTCGTTGCCGGCGGAGCCGAAGCCTTCGGTGACGAAATCGACCATCGCGGCGCGATCGACGGTGAGCGCCAGCGCCTGGCGTACGCGCACGTCGTTGAACGGCTTCTGGTCGCAGCCGAAATTGACATTGCAGAACTGGCCCGACGGCACGCGCAGCGCCTTCACACCGGACGCCTTCTGCAGGCGCCCGAACTCGGTCGGCGGGGTCGTGGTGATGAGGTCGGTATCGCCCGCGATCAAAGCGGAAGCCTCGGCGCTGACGTCCGGGTAGACCACCACTTCGATCCGATCGAGATAGGGCCGCTCCTTGTCGTAGAAGGCGTCGTTGCGGGCGACGACGATCAGTCGCTCGGGCTCGAAGGAGACGAGTTTGAACGGGCCGGTACCGACCGCCTGGCGGTCGAGCTTCTCCAGCCCGCTTTTGATCACGGCGGCCGGCACGATCTTGGCGTTGGTATAGGCCAGCGTCACCGGCAGGTCGGCGAAGGGGGCGGAGAGGTTGAAGACAACGGTGTTGTCGTCCTTGGCCGTGACCTTGGCGATCGGCCCGACATTCTGGCGGGCGGGCGAAGCGGTCTTGGCGTCGAGGATCGCCTCGAAGGTCGCGACGACGTCGGCAGCGGTGCAGGGCGAGCCGTCATGAAAGGCTAGGCCCTTGCGCAGAACGAAGGTCCATTCGGTCAGATCGGCGGAATTGCTCCAGGATTCAGCGAGATCGGGCTCGGCACTCATGTCGAGCTTGAGCCGGGTCAGGCCGGAATAGAGCAGTTCGGCGACGAGATATTCCGGGTTCACCCGGGTGACGAGCGGGTTGAGCTTGGCGACCGCCTGGTCGACGCTGACGCGAAGCGTGCCGCCGCGGCGCGGCGCCTGGGCGAAGGCCGGCATGCCGGAGAGGGCTAGGCCGCTCAGGGCTGCGGAGGCGACGAGGAAATCGCGACGATGGATGCTCGGCATGGGGCGCTCCTTCAGCTCTGGGACGGCGGGGTATCGGGGTTGAGATCGGGCCTGAAATCGGCGGCGAGATAGGACAGCACCGCCTGCGCCAGCGAGACGATGTCCGGCACCGTCGTGTATTCGCCGGGCGAATGGATGTTGCGATCGGGCCGGCCGAGACCTCCGAGCAGAACCTCCTGCCGGCCGGTCGCGCGTTGGACCCAGCCGAAATCGGAGCAGCTCGCCGCCCCCCAGCGCCGGAAATCCTCCGGCGCGTAGCCGAAGCCCTCTCCCATCGCAGCCTGCCAGCGCGGCCAATGCGGGCCGGCCGGATCGGCCGTCGGCATGAGATGGCCGACCAAGGCGGTCTCGACCGTGAGGCCGGGTACTGTGGCAGCGCTGCGGCGGATCACCGCCTCGATCTCGGCCAGCGCCTTCTCGAAACGCTCCTCGGGGGCATAGCGGCGGTTGATCGTCAGCTCGAGCAGAGCAGGAACCTGGCCCCCGGCCGTGCCGCCTGCGATCGCGGCGAGATTGAGCTGGGCAGCGAGCGGCGGCTTGCCGGGCGGCGGCGGCAAGGCGGAGATCCGGGTCGCGACCTGTGCCTTCAGCGCCATCAACGCGTTGAGCAGCGGCAGGGCGCTCTCTATGGCGTTGAGGCCGGAGCCTTTGCCATTTCCCTCGCCGGCATGGACGGCCTGGCCATGGATGCGCACCAGCAGGTTGAACAGGCCGAAGCAGCCGGCCCAGATCCGCGCCTCAGCGCTGCCGTTGAAGTTGAGGACATGCCCGGAGAGCCTACCCTGCTCGGCGAGATAGCGAATGCCGGGATAAAGGCCGCCCTCCTCGTCGGTGCAGAACAGCAGCATCGGGTCATAGGCGAGCGCGACACCGCAGGCCTGCGCTGCGCGCAAAGCCAGCAGGATCGCGGCGATGCTGCCCTTCATGTCGGCGGCGCCAAGGCCGATCAGGCGATCGCCATCGCACTGCATCCGCAGCGGGTCGGTCGCCCAGCCAGCGGCAGCGGGCACGGTGTCGACGTGGAAATACAGGCCGCAGACTGGCCGATCGCCGGGGCGGCTGGCGATCAGGTTGGTGCGCGGGCCAACGGCCGGGCCGTTCGGCACCTGCCACAGCGTCTCGGGCACGGTCACCCGTTCGGTCGCGAAACCGAGCGGCACGACGAGGTCCTCCATCAGCCCGGCGAACTCGTCATAGCCCTGGCCCGGCGGAAAGGAGGTGTCGACCGCGATCATCCGGCCGAGCTCGGCGACGGCGACATCGACATTGGCGGCGATCCAGCCTTGGGCCTCGGCCAGCGCTGTCTTGTCATACAGCAGGGATGCAGGCGCGGTCATCGCTCAGCCGACGACGCAACGCTTGTCCGGCACCGGTGCGATCTGCGATGGAGCCGTCGACAAGCCGCAGTGGGCAAAGCCATTTGCGGATACCTCTTTTTCATATAAACTATATAGAAATAGGAACGAACGGCATGCCTCCTGTCAATGCCAAAAAAACGACGGCAACTGCCGCCGGAACGGGCAACGGCTCCGGGGCCTCGGCGCCGACGCTGCCGAATTTCGGCGCTGCGGAGGCCGCGCCGCTCTATGAGCGCGTGAAGCGGCACATGTCGGAGGCGATCCTCGTCGGCGAATGGCCGCCCGGCATGGTGCTGCCGAGCGAGACCTCGCTGGCCCAGGGCTTCGGCATCGCCGTCGGGACGGTCCGCCGGGCGATGGCCGATCTGGTGGCGGAGGGGCTGCTGACGCGCCGCCGCAAGACCGGGACGGTGGTGACCGGACGCACACCGCATCACAGCCTGCGCTTCGTCTTCCAGTATTTTCGCCTGCACCGGGCCGATGGCAGCCTGGTGCGCTCGACCAGCCAGTTCCTCAGCGTTGAAGCCCTGCCTGCCACGCAGGCACAGGCCGAGGCCCTCCAGATCAAGGCCGGCGGCGTGATCCGCGTCCATCGCATCCGCCATGCCGACGGCCGCCCGGTGATGCACGACAAGCTGGTGCTGGCGCAGGAGCGGCTGCGGGACTGGCCGCGCGACATCGCCGAGCTGCCGCCTCTGCTCTATCTCCATCTGCTCGAGCGCTACGGCATCCGGATTTCAGCCATGCGCGAGCAGATCACCGCCGACATCGCAAGCGCGGAGGACGTCGCGCTCCTGGCACTCGCCGCCGGTGATCCGGTGCTGACGATCGACGAGGTCGCCTATGACCAGGCCGGAGTTCCCACGGTCCTCGGCTGGCATCGCGCCACGACGCGAGCCCACATCTACGTCAACGAGGTGCGGTAACCACGGCGCTTTCAGCAGCGCTGATAGATGTCCTCGATGCGGATGATGTCGTCCTCGCCGAGATAGGAGCCGACCTGGACCTCGATGATCTCGAGCGGAATCTTGCCCGGATTGGCCATGCGATGGACGCAGCCGATCGGCAGGTAGATCGCCTCGTTCTCATGCACGAGGATGGTCTCGTCGTCGCGCGTCACCTGCGCGGTGCCGCGGACCACGACCCAGTGCTCGGCGCGGTGATGGTGCTTCTGCAGGGAGAGGACGCCGTTCGGCTTGACGGTGATGCGCTTGACCTGATGGCGCTCGTCGAGATCGACGGAGAGATACTTGCCCCAGGGCCGGTGGATCTCGCGATGGCTGGCGGCTTCCGGCTCATGGTTCGCCGCAACCAGCGCGACGACGTCCTTGACCTTGTCGGCCTTGGCTTTCGACGTCACCAGGATGGCGTCGCGGGTCGCGATGACGGCGACATCGTCCAGGCCGACAATGGCAACGACGGCATCCTCGGAGCGGACCAGATTGTTCGTGCCATCGAGCACGTAGCCGCGTCCCTGGACGACGTTGCCGTGCGCGCCCTTCTCGGAAAGCTGCCAGACCGCGGTCCAATTGCCGACATCCGACCAGCCGAAATGGCCGGCGATCACCGCTGCGGTATCGGCCTGCTCCAGCGCTGGGGGCTCCGCTGCAATCGCCGGCAGTTCGGCGGAAGCGTCGGTTTCGAGCATGCGGATGCCGAGACTGGCCCCGTTCGCCTTACCGTTGCCGATCGCTCCCCTGGCGGCAGCCTGAAGCCTCGTCCGCATCGTCGCCGCGTCGAAGACGACATTGCCGGAGTTCCAGAGGTAGCCTTCGGCGAGATAGCGCGCCGCCAGCGCCGCATCTGGCTTCGCCGCCACGTCCTCGACCCCGCGTACGCCGTCGGCGATCTCCGTTCCCGGCCGGATGTAGCCATAGGCAGTCGCCGGATGGCATGGAGGTATGCCGATCGCGACGATACGGCCCTGTGCGGCGACAGCGGCGGCTCTCGCGCAGGTTTCGACAAAGAGCTTGCCGTCCTGCACGACATGGTCGGCCGGAAAGATGCCGACAAGCGCCGTCTCGCTGCGGGCAAGGCCGAGCTCGGCCGCGGTCGCCGCGGCGGAATCAGCCCCGCGCCCGGCGGGCTCCAGCACGATCTCGGCGCGCAGGCCGATCGCCTGCAACTGGTCGGCGATGGTGAAGCGCTGGTCCGCGTTCGTCACCACGATCGGCAGATCGAACACATCGGGATCGGACAGCAGCCGAAGCGTGCGCTGGAAGGAGGAATCCCGGCCGAACAACGGGATGAACTGCTTCGGCATCGTCTCGCGCGCGATCGGCCAGAGGCTGGCGCCATGTCCCGTGCACATCACGACCGGGATGATCTTGGGCATAGGTTTGGCTCCCCGAAAGCGGCTGCTGATCGCGCCGCAATACTGGAAGAGAAACCTGCGGGCTCAAGCGGCCATCTCGGCTGATCGGCCGAGCGAAGTTGCCGTGCCGCAGGGCGATCGGCTCCTCCGATCGCCCTACCCCGTCCGCGCTCACTCCTCGCGGAAGCTCGACCGCATCGAGTCGGTCAGCGGCTGCATCAGATAGGCGATGGCGGTGCGCTCGCCGGTCGGGACATAGACCTCGGCCGGCATGCCGGGCCTGAGCTTGGCCCTGACCTTGGGCGGGAAGCCCGAGGCCGAGACGCTGACGCGCAATTCATAGACCATCTGCTGCAGGACATCGTCGCGCAGCGCATCGGCGGCAACCGATTTGACCTCGCCGACGGTGAAGGGCGTCGCCCGCCCCTTGAACGATGGCAGGCGAACCTCCGCGGCCATGCCCGGATGCAGGTTGTTCACGTCCATCGGCGAGACCTTGGCGGTGACGATCAGCTCGTCGTCCTGCGGCACGATCTCCATCAGTGTCTCGCCCGGCTTGACCACGGCCCCGACGGTATGGATCTTCGAAGCCACGACCCGCCCGGCCCGCGGCGCGCGGACTTCGGCGCGCGCCAGCACGTCCTCGGCGATCCGCAGCTTCTCGCGGGCGTCGGCGAGCTTGACCCGGCATTCGGCAAGCTTTGTCGAGGCCTCCTCGGAGGCTTTCAGGCCGATCTGGCTCATCTGGAGCCGGATCTCGTCATTGGCGACGGCCAGCCTTGCCAGATCGGCCTCCAGCGAGCCGATGCGGCCCTGCAGTTCTGTCAAAGAGCGCTTGAGCGGGTTGATCCGGGTCGAGGCGACAAACCCTTTGTCGGCGAGAGGCCGCAGGCTGGTCAGCTCCTCGTTGATGCTAGCGGCCTGGCTGATCGCGGCCTCGCGCTGCGCTTCGTTCGACTGGTACTGCTTTTCGGACTGCGTCAGCCGCTCCTTGAGGATCGAGACCTCCAGCTTCTGCGTGGACTGCCGTTCCTTGAACAGGCGCTCCTGGTCGAGCATGACCCGGCGCGCCTCCTTCGTCTCAGCGGTATCGAGCAGTTCGCTCGGGAAGGTGATGCGGTCGAGGCGGTCGATCTCGGCGGTGAAGCGCGCCTCCTCACCCAGGGCCTGCAACACGATCAGCCGCGCCACGCTGCGCTGCGCCGCCGCCTGCGTCGTATCAAGGCGCAGGAGGGTTTCGCCGGCCTTGACGTCGGCCCCGTCGCGCACCGCGATCGCCTCGACGAGCCCGCCCTCGAGATGCTGCACCGCCTTGCGATCGCTCTCGACGACGATGCTGCCATGCGCCACCACGGCGCTGTCGAGCCGCGCGGTCACCGACCAGAGGCCGCCGGCTCCCAGCGCGAGACCGACCACGACATAACCCTTGCGCACCGGGGCGCGCCAATCGCCATCCCCCTGCGCAGGCACGCTCGTGCGCTGGAGCCATTGTCTCGCGAACGCGAGCAGAGGTTCGAGATGCCGGCGCCAGGGCAGCCGGTTCAGGACGGATTTCATTGTGTGCGGGACGAGCTTCAGCTTGTTCAGGACGGAGTTCATCGACGTGCCCACCTTGCTGCCGAGAGCGGCTCGACCTGTCCCGTCTGACCGCGCTGTGGCGGCTGGATGCGTGCGCCATTGCCCGGCTGCAGCAGCACCGGCAGGATTTCGTCGCGCCCGCCGACCCTGACGGCCTGGCCCTTCTGCATCAGGATGATCTTGTCGACCTGCGAGAGCAGCTGCGGGCGATGGGTGATCACGACGACGATCGCGCCGGCGTCGCGCAAGCCAGCCAGGGAGCGCGCCAGCGCGGCATCGCCATCCATGTCGAGATTGGCGTTCGGCTCGTCGAGCACGACCAGCGCCGGCTGCCCGTATAGCGCGCGCGCCAGCCCGATGCGCTGGCGCTGCCCGCCGGAGAGGGTTGCCCCGCCCTCGCCGATCTGCGTCGCATAGCCGTCCGGGAAGCCCTGGATCAGCTCATGCGCGGAGGCGGCCGAGGCGGCCGCGACGGCGGCCTCGTCGGTCGCGTCGGGATCGAAGCGGGTGACGTTGTCGCGCACGCTGCCGGCGAACAATTCCACGTCCTGAGGCAGATAGCCGAGGATGCGCCCGCGCTGCTCGTCGGGGAAATGCCTGATGTCGTTTCCGTCGAGCCGCACCACGCCATGGGTAGGGGACCAGACGCCGACCAGCGCCCGGGCCAGCGACGACTTGCCGGAACCGGTCAGCCCGACCACGGCAGCGATCTCCCCCGGCTCGACTTCGAACGAGACATTGTGCAGCAGCAATGCGTTCCCGTTCGGGCTGCGCACGCTCAGGCCTTCGACCCGCAGCGAGCCGGCCGGATTCGGCAAGGTCATCGGCGTCGCATCATCCGATGGCGCCTTCAGGCTCCGGCTCAACCGCTGCAAGGCGCTGCGGGCGGAGACGAAGCTCTTCCATTGGCCGACGGCGCCCTCGATCGGCGCGAGCGCGCGGCCCATGATCAGCGATGCCGCGAACATCGCGCCGGCCGCGAGGTTCTGGTTGATCGCGAGATAGGCGCCGACGCCAAGCACCGCGCATTGCAGCGTCAGCCGCAACAGCTTCGTCGCGGCCAGCAGCGTCCCGCCCCAATCGGCCGCGGCCGTATGGTAAGCCAGCGCCTGGCCACGCTGCCGTTGCCATTCGGTTCGGATCGGCTGGCCCATGCCGAGCGCCTTGATGACTTCGGCGTTGCGCAGCGAGGCCGTCAGTCGCTCGTTTGCGCCATGGCCGAGCTCCGAGGCGCGGATCAGCGATCCCTTGGTGATGCGCTCGTTCAGCAGGGCGACACCCAGGATCGCGATGGCGCCGAGCGTGGCTACAGCGCCAATCGCCGGATGCAGGATGAAACAGAGGGCGAGATAGATCGGAATCCAGGGCGCATCCATCAGCGATGGCACGAGGCTGCCCGACAGCGTCGCCCGCAATGTCTCGACATCGCGAATGGGCAGGGTCGGCGAGCCCTTCGCGTCAAGCGCACCGTGGAAGGCGGCTTCGAAGGCAGGCTCGGACAGCGCCTTGTCGACGCACAGGCCGAGCTGGACCAGCGCTCTGCTGCGGAAATGCTCAAGCGCGGCATAAGCCGCGAACAAGGCGAGCACGATCAGCGACAGCATGACCAGCGTGGTGCCGTTTCGGCTGGTCAGCACCCTGTCGTAGATCTGCATCGTGTAGAGCGGGGAGACGAAGACGAACAGGTTCAGCACGAAGGAAAGCCCGAACAGCGATGCGAATGCGGGCGTCAGCTTGCGAACCGTTTGCGAGAGCATGTCCGTCGGTTTCCTTTGGCGCAATTGCAGCCGTCGACGCCGGCGTATCCGGGCGGGCGGCAATCATTGGAAGAGGAAGGCGAGGCCCCCGCGAAGCGCGCCGCGGAGAATGGCGACCCGGCCGCCATGGCCGGGTCGCCTCGAGGCAGCGGCCAGATCGCCGTGCGTCCTAACGGACGCAAAATGGCGATCTAGCCCTTTGTTTCGGCACCGGATTTCCCCGAAAAGTCGATCCCGCTTTTCGGTCCAATGCTTCCGGCGCTACCAGTGCCAGTGCGAGAGCTGGCTGTGGCAGTGGTGGTCGTTGTCGTCGTCATGGCGCGACTGGCCCCCTCGCCAGTCGTTGCGGCCACCACCGCCGGTATCGTCGTCGTTGCTTGCCTGACTGTCCCGCGACCCGTTGCGCCCGCCGCCATGGTCGTCGTCACCACGACGCGATGAGCCGCCATCCCAGGACCAGCGGCCGCCGCTGAGGCCGCCCCAGCCACCATGGCCGCCCCAGCCACCACCTCCGGAATTCGACGGCGTTTCCGCGTCCGTCCCGCCCGTGCCGGTATCGACATCGGGGATGGTGATCACGTCCGGGTTCCCGCTGTCCGGTTCGGAGGTGTCGGGCGTCGTGCCTTCCCCGGTCGCCGGAGTCGTCGGCGCCTCCTCGCTCGGCGTCGACGGCTCGGCCGTCACCGGAGGCGTTTCGTTGCCGGGCTCGGAGGTGCCGGGCGACGTGCCTTCCCCGGTCGATGGAGTCGTCGGCGTCTCCTCGCTCGGCGTCGACGGCTCGGCCGTCACAGGCGGCGTTTCGGTGACCGGCTCGGAGGTCGTCGGCGGCGTGCCGCTGCCGTTCCCGCTCGACGGCGTCTCGACCTCGGGCGAGGTGCCGGTCAGCGCCGAGCCGACCGAGTCGAACGGCACCGAGTCGATGCCATGCGCCTGCGCCACGGATCCCGACACGAAGCTGTAGTCGCCATTCGCCGCATCGGTGAAGCCGGCCTGGCTCGTCTCGGTGCTGCCGGAATCGCCGCCCTGGCGCTGGAAACTCGCCAGCGAGACGTCGGCAATGGTCAGCTCGCCACCGTCCGGGTTGTAGTAGACATTATCGTGGATCAGGCTCGGATCGGTCTGGTCCGTATCGATCGTGTTGCTGCCGTCTCCGGAGACCTGGATGAAGTTGTTGTAGGTCTCGTTGCCGTCGATCGGATTGCCGTCCGCCTCGATCGTCGAGATCCCGTACTTGCCGTTGTCGAGCAGCGTGTTGTCGTGGATCTCGTTGTTCGAGCCGCCATGGACGAGGATGCCGCTGAACGTCGTCCCTTGGACAAAGTTGCCGTAGATCTGGGCATTGCTCGCCATGTTGTCGAGATAGATGCCGGAGCTCCAGTCCTCCGCAAAGCCGCCATCCTTGGTGTTGGTTCCACCGGTGTCGACGATCGTGTTGTAGCGGATGATGCTGCCGTCAGCGCCGGAGTCATCGGCCGAGAACAGGTAGATGGCGCCGGTATCGGGCGTCTGCTGTCCGGAATGGCGGATGTCGTTGTACTCGATCGTGTTGCCGCCGGACTGGTTGTCGGGATCGTAATTGACCTCCGAGATGCCGAAGCGCGGCACGTTGGTGATCGTGTTGTGGTCGATCTGGTTGCCTGCAGACTCCTGCATGTCGATCGAGCCGTACTGGACGTACACCTCGTTCGAGTGGTCAACGGTATTGTTGGTGATGCGGTTGTCGCTGGTGCCGGCCGTCATGGCGATGGCGCTCGACCAGGTGTGCTCGAAGCTGTTGCTCGAGACGGTATTGCCGCTGCTGTCGCCGTGCAGGGCGACGCCGACGCCGACATTGACGAACTGGTTGCCGTCGATGACCACGCCGTTGGCGTCGTTCACCTCGATCGCCGCGGTGGTCGGGTCGCCCGAGCTCGAGGCGGTGTCGGTAAAGGTGATGCCCTTGACAGTGACGTTGTCCGCTCCGTCGATGGAGATGATGCTGTGGTCGCCGGAGACGACGCCGCCCTCGCCGGTGAAGCCGTCCGGAGCCTTGTAGGAAATGGTCTGCGTCTCGGCATCGTAGGACCATTCGCCGACATTATCCGGCGTGTCCTGGGAGACGTAGTAGCGGCTCGCGGCGCCGAGATCGTAATTGGCCTCCGTGGTGAAGGTCATCACATTGCCTTCGACCGAGGCGATGGTCAGCACCTCGCTGGCATAGCCGTTCTCGGTGTAGACCGTAACGGTGTCGCCGGCCTTGGGTTGCTCGCCGTCTGGGTAGTCCGAGGGGTCGAACGCCATCGACTTCTGGGCGTCGTATCCTGCCGGGAGGTCCTGCCCCCAGAGCCAGCCGCCATGAACGGGATCGTTCGGATCGACGTCGGGGTAGCGGCTTTCGGTCTGCTTCTCGCCGTTGACGGTGAATTGCTGGACGTCTTGCGCGTCGACATGGGCCGTCCAGATGCCGTCGGAACCTTGCGTCCAGCCGCTGACCTGCGTGCCGCCGCTGATCACGACGTTCTCGCCGGACATCGCCACGAAGGAGGAGCCGGAATCGGCGGAGGTCAGCTGCAGAGCATCGTCCACATAATAGGTACCTCCAGCGATGTAGACCGTGTCGGCACCATTGCTCTGGTGCATGGCTTCGACCGCCCGCTCCAGCGTCTGGAAAGATGAATTCTCATCCAGACCCGTATTGCTGTCGCTTCCGGTGGTCGAGACGTAGAATGTGGCCATAAAGGGGCTCCTTTTTTGGCTGCAACACATTAAGTGATCGCTGCCTAGATACCCTTGAGGCCTGATTCGGTGCTACCTAAACCGGCGAGCCCTTACTCGTAAGGATTAGTCCGAACGGACTAATCGTCTTGTTTTGGTTCAGTATATCAATGGATTAATTCTTGGCGTCGCCAGCCTCATCCTGTTGACGGATTGGCCTCATACGCCCCGAGGCAGTGGTTTGCCTCACAGATCGGGCCCTCAAATGGCCTCATTCTCGAAACCAGAAGGCGAACTCACCGCCTATGTCAACGCGGTCGGGTCCGCCCGGGTTCCACCGTCCGAATGGCAGACCGTCAGATGATGGTCGCAGAACCTGGCACTCGCAGCCAGGCGATCGACATAGGTCCGGAAGGCCGCCAGCGTTGCGACCGGGCGCTGACAGCCGTCGCAGATGACCAGCGCCTCGGGTGACAGCTCGCTCGGCAGGTGGACAGCGGGCGACCCGCACTCCGTGCAGCTGAATCCGCCAGCCTGCGGCGCCGGCGAAGATCCGCCGAGATCGGGCGCTGCAAGCAGCGCGGCGTAGCGATGCAAGCGCCGGCTCATGCCGAGGCCTGATAGAAGGACTTGTAGTTGCGATAGACCCGGCCGCGGTCGGAGACGTCGTACCGGCCCTGCTCTTCGAGATCGACGCCGTTGAGCACAACGCCCGCGACATCCAGACCGAGCTTGCCGAGATGATCGAGCGTCGCCGACACGGTGCTCTTCAACGTGTCGTTCCATCTGACCACATGCAACACGGTGTCGGCGTGCTCGCGCAGCAAGGCACTGTCGGCGGAGAGCAGCACGGGCGCCACCTCGAACAGGATGACGTCGTAGCGCGCCCGCGCCTCGCGCAACATCGCCTCGAAAGCCGGATTCGAATAGACGTTCTGGCTGTCGCGCAGGCCGGACGCGCGCCGGACCGTGGCGACCGGGCTCGTTCCCGGACCGCCGGCGTCGCCGACCTGCGGCAGGCACTGGTCGAGCAGCGCCTCGTGCGGAAAGTTCTGGCCGAGCAGCAGGCGCCGGGGCGAGCCGTCCACGACCAGGACCCGCTGGCCCATCATCGCCAGCACGCGCGCCATGGCGGAGGCGACGAAGGACTTGCCCTCCCCCGGCGCCGACGAGGTGATCAGCACGAATTTGGGAGGATTGCTGGCCGGGAACAGCTCGGCCACCATCGAGCGCACCGCCTCGGCGAAGACCAGGCTCTCCAGCCCACCCGGATAATGCTCGAGATTCGGCAGAAGGCCGACGCAGTTGGTCCTTGTCTCGGTGGCGAACTCGTTCTCGCTGCGGAAGCCGCGATCGCGCTTCTCCAGCAGGTAGGAGAGTCCTGCCCCGGCCATCAGCCCGCCCGCCATGGCCAGCCCCAGCAGCAGCGACGGCTTGATCGAGCTCGGCAGCGAGGGAATGTCGGCCGGCGCGACGATCTGGGCGATGATCGGCCGCAATTCGCTCACGGCGCTGGCCTGCTGGTGGGCATCCGAAAGCTGCTTCAGGCGGTCGCGTGCCGCCGTCGCTTCAGCCTGCAAGGTGCGCAGCTGTCCTTCCAGACCCCTCGCCTCGATCGACTTGGTCTGCAAGGCGGCGACGCGCTCGCGCAGCGCCGCCTCGGCATTGCGAGCGGCCTGGACGTCGGTCTCGATATTGGCGACGGATTGCGCCAGCTGCTTCTGCAGCCGTTCCTGCACCGCCGTCAGCGACAGCCTCAGCCGCTGCACGGCCGGATGACGCTCGCCCGACACTGCGACCATCTCGTCGAGCGCCCGGCGGGCCTTGCCCTCCTCGTCGAGCAGCTGCTGGACCACTGGCGAACTGCCGAGATCGCTGGTCTGCGGGATGTTGCCGGCTGCAAGCGAGACCCGCGCGCGCTGCAATCGGGTTTCCTCGCCGAGCCGCGTGGCGGAGACTGTATTGAGCTGGGTCAGCATGTCGCGCAGCTGCTGCTGCTGGATGTCGGCGCCGTCCTGCCCGAGCTCGACGAAGCCGGTCCGTACCCGGAATGCCTCGATCTCCTTCTCGATCCGTCCGAGATTGGCGCGGGCCTCCTGCGCCTGCGCCCCGTACCACTGGCTGGAGCGCTGGGAGGCGTTCGCCGTGGCTTCCATCTTCCGGCGCAGATACTCGTTTCCGAAGGTGTTGACGATCAGCGCGGCGCGGTCGGGATCGGTGTCGCGATAGGTCAGCGTGACCAGATAGGCCTTGGTGTCGTTACTGACGCCCAGCGACGCGAGCAGCCGCTGGGCGGCGATGTCGCGCTGGGTCGGCTCGGCGGCATCGCCGAAACCGGTGAGGTCGCGCAACGTCCTGCGCACAGCCGACGGAAAGATCAGTTCGGCCGCCCCTCCGAGAAGGCCGGAGGACTGCGTCCTTGTCTCCTGGTCGAGGCCAAGGCGCGCCGCGACGGCGCGCGCCGTCGCGAGCGAGCGGATGATCCGCGCCTCGCTTTCGACCAGCGTCGAGGCATCGAGCGCGACGCTGCTCGCCTTGCCGCCCCCGCCGCTGTCTTCGCGCGTGAAGTCGAATTGCAGCACCAGGTCGGCGGTGTAGCGCTGCGGCGTCACCATCAGATAGAGGGCCGCCATCAACATGACCCCGCAGGTCACTGCGGCGATCAGCAATCTGCGGCGCCAGAGCATGGAGAGAAAGTCGAAGGTCACCACATCATAGTGCCTGGCGAGCGTCACAGGCTGACGGGGGCCTCGCATATCGCTGAAGAGATCCATGGCCTGATGCCTCGCCTGCGGTTTCACCCGGGGATACCGATCGACCCGGCCGGCGCCTCGCGAGCGACCGGCTCCGGCTCAGATCGACTTGCGTACTATTTCGCGCCGCGCCCGTGCAGAACGGCCGGGACCGTCTGCAGCAGCACGTAGAAATCCAGCCAGAACGACCAGTTGTGGATGTAGAAGCTGTCCTGCCGTTTCTGGACGACGAGATCGCCTTCGCTGCGATCCGTGACCTGCCAGAGTCCGGTCAGGCCAGGTGGGACGCTGGTGCGCAGCGCCTGGAAGGCGGTGTCGAAGCACTGGTTGTGATAGGCCGGGAACGGCCTGGGCCCGACGATGCTCATCTCGCCGCGCAGGACGTTCCAGAGCTGGGGTAACTCATCCAGGCTTGTGCGGCGGATGAACTGGCCGATCCTCGGCAGGATTCGGGGGTCGTTCGACAGCTTGAAGAAGCGCTCCCATTCATGCCGCGCCGCGCTGTCGGCCTCCAGATGCGCAGCGAGCCGCGCCTCGGCATCGACGTACATGCTGCGCAGCTTGTAGACCTTGAAGACGTGGCCGTTACGGCCGATCCGCGGCTGGGCATAGAAGGCAGGCCCGCTGTCGACCGCCTTCACCGCCAATGCGAGCACCGCGATCACGGGCAGAGCGAGAAGGGCGAGCGGGATCGCGACGACGAGGTCGAGCACCCGTTTCAGGCGCAGGTTGCGCGGCATGTGGATGGCGCTGCGCAATTCGAGGCCGAGCAGCCCGCCCATGGCCCGCAATTGGGGATTGAGGACCTGCAGCATCGAGGCGTCATGGACCACGAAGATCTGGCGCAGCGGCAGGCGAGCCAGCCAGTCGGCCTTCTCGACATGGAGATCCCCCGAGGCGCAGAGCGCGACCTCGATGCCCGGCGAGATGATGTTGGCCTGGCCGCGGGTGATCACCGGAAGGCCCGCAGTCTCCAAAGCCTCGGTGAGCACATCGGCCTCCTCGTCGGTGAGGATGGCGACCGGCTTCAGGCCGAGCTCCGGGTGCAAAGCCAGATCGCGCGCCAGGGCGAGGCAGGCCGGCATGGTGCCGTAGAGCACGGTCGGGGCGGACCAGAGATCGCGCCGCACCAACGCACCACGGACCAGCGCTTCGACATAATAGCCGAGCACGACCGACAATCCGGCGCCGGCGACCACGAAGCCCCAGAGATGGCTGGCCGGATCATCGACCGCCAGCCAGGTGAGCACCACGGCAGCCGCGACGACGTTGCCGAGCGTGCGCCGGCGCAAGCGGTCGACCGGCTCGGCCCGATCCGAGCCATAGAGCCTGAAGCCGCCAAGGGCGCCGCACAGCGCCAGGGCCCAGACCAGCATCAGGCTCGCCATATTGGTGTCGGTATCGGACGCGGCCATGGCCGCGCCCAACTGAAGCAGTCCCATGACGATGGTCAGCGTGACGAGGTCTCCGACCATCAGAGCGGCAGCGACAAGCCGCCGCCGCTCGGCTGGCGTGACATTGGCGCCGAGCGGCCGGCCCGGCTTTGCCATGCCGACCGAGGCGGGCACGACAGTCGTGACTACATCCGGCATGACATACTCCAGGGATCTTGCTCGGCCAGGCGGAAAGGCGGCGCTATTGCGCCGCGATCGTCGGAATGTGCTCGATGCCGGCCTCGCGCTCGGCCCGCGCTTTCACCTCGCCCGAGATCCAGGCATAGGTCGGGATCAGCCCCTGGCTGAGATGGATCGACGGTTCCCAGCCGAGGACCTCGCGCAGGCGGTTGTTGTCGCTGTTGCGACCGCGCACGCCCTGCGGACGATTGGTGTTGAAGCGCTTATGGATCGTCTTTCCGGAGATGCCGGCGATGATGTCGACCAGCCCGCTGACATCGACCAGCTCGTCCGTGCCGAGGTTGAGCGGCCCGGAATAGTCAGAGCGCATGATGCGGTAGATGCCCTCGACGCAGTCGTCGATGTACATGAAGGAGCGGGTCTGCTTGCCGTCGCCCCAGACCTCGATCGTCTCGCCCGACTTCGCCATCGCGACCTTGCGGCAGATGGCGGCCGGCGCCTTCTCCTTGCCGCCGTCCCAGGTGCCGAGCGGCCCGTAGACATTGTGGAAGCGGACCAATCGGGTCTGGAAACCGTAGTCCTGCGTGAAGTATTCGCACAGTTTCTCGGTGTAGAGCTTCTCCAGCCCGTATCCTGGTTCGGGATCTGCGGGGAAGGCATCGTCCTCCTTCAGCGGCACGACCGAGGGCACATCCTGAAGATATTGCGGATAGACGCAGGCCGAAGACGAGAACAGGAAGCGCTGGACCTTGGCATCGTAGGCCGCCTTCAGCATCTGCGCGCTGATCATCGTGTTGTTGAAGGTGATCGAGGCGTGCGCGCCGGAGATGTAGCCGATACCGCCCATGTCGGCCGCGAGATTGTAGACCTCGTCCATGCCCTGGACCGCCTCGCGGCAATCGTCCATCTCGCGCAGGTCCAGGATGCGGAACTCGTCCGCCGCGCTGGCTTGATACTCGGGGTCCTTGATGTCGACCCCTCGAACCCAATAGCCTCGATCCTTGAGGTAATTGACAAGATGGAAGCCGATAAAGCCGCCAGCACCGGTAACCAGCACAGATTTCTTGGACATTACTTCGCTCCACTGAAGAATGGAACTCAGTGATAGCGTTTTTATCTTTTTAAATCAGGTGGTTAAACGGAACTATAACCCTTTTGGGACTAGTTATCTGTTGGGGTTAGATCGACCTCTTCGAGGCAGCAGCGAGCACGGTCTTCTGCCGGAGCAGTTGCAGACTGGCGCCGAGCATGAACTGCGGGACGATCTTGCCGTAGCGGCGCCAGAGCCGCCGCGGTTCCGAGAGCAGCCTGAACAGCCATTCGAGCCCGCGCTTCTGCATCCAGGCCGGGGCCTGGCGCTTGGTGCCGGCGAGGAAATCGAAAGCCGCGCCAACGCCGATCATGACCGGCGCCTCGATCCGGTCGAGGTGCGCCGCCATCCAGTATTCCTGCTTGGGCGTACTGAGCCCAACCCAGACGATGTCCGGCTTGGCGGCGTTGATCATGCGCACGATCTCCTCGTCCTCCTCCGCCGAGGAAGGCCGGAAGGGCGGCGAAAAGGTGCCCACGACGGCGAGCCCGGGAAAGCGCGCGGCGAGACGCTCGCGCAAGCGCTCGGCAAGGCCGGGCGCACCGCCGAAATAGTACTGGCGATAGCCCTTCTCGGCCGACAGTGCCGTGAGCCGCAGCATCAGGTCCGGGCCGTAGACCCGCTCGGTCCGGCCATGGCCGAGCTTGCGGGCCATCCAGACCAGCGGCATGCCGTCGGGCGTTGCCATCCCCGCGCGCTCATGGATCGCCATGAGCCTGGGATCCGACTGGCTCTCGATCACGCCATGGACGCCGGTGATGCAGACATAGTTCCGATCTTTGCGGGCTATCCAGCCTTCGACCGCGCCAAGGGCGTCCGCCATGGTGATGGCACTGACGTTGACGCCCATGATGCGGGCGCGGGGAAGCGTGCCGTCCTGCGTCACGAGTTCGCCCTCGCGACCTCGACCCGGCGCACGGGGTCTTGCATCCTCGACAGCACGCCTTCGAAATAGGAGATCGTCCGCTTCAGCCCGTCCTGCAGGGACACCTTGGGCCGCCAGTGCAGCAGCTCCTGCGCCTTGCTGATGTCGGGGCAGCGCTGGCGCGGGTCGTCCTGCGGCAGCGGCCTGAACACGATCGGCGAGCGCGAGCCGGTCAGCGAGATGATCAGATCGGCGATCTCGGCCATGGAGGTCTCGACCGGATTGCCGAGATTGACCGCGCTGTCCAAAGGCTGGGTCACGTTCATCAGCCGCATCAGGCCTTCGACCAAGTCGTCGACGAAGCAGAAGGCGCGGGTCTGGCGGCCATCGCCATAGAGCGTGATCGGCTCGTTGCGCAGCGCCTGGACGATGAAGTTGGAGACGACGCGGCCATCCTCCAGATTCATCCGCGGTCCGTAGGTGTTGAAGATGCGGGCGACGCGGATCTCGACGCCATGGCGCCGCTTGTAGTCGTAGAACAGCGTCTCGGCGCAGCGCTTGCCTTCATCATAGCAGGCGCGCGGCCCGCTGATGCTGACGAGCCCGCGATAATCCTCGACCTGCGGATGGACGTCCGGGTCGCCGTAGATCTCGCTGGTCGATGCCTGCAGGATCGGGATGCCGAGCCGCTTGGCCATGCCGAGCATGTTGATCGCGCCGAGGACGCTGGTCTTCGTGGTCTGCACGGGGTCGCGCTGGTAATGCACCGGCGAGGCCGGACAGGCGAGATTGTAGATCTCGTCGACCTCGAGATAGAGCGGGAAGGTCACATCGTGCCTGAGCGCCTCGAAATTGGGCAGGCCGAGCAACGCCGTCAGGTTCTCGCGGCGCCCGGTATAGTAGTTGTCGACCGCGATGACCTGGTGCCCCTGGGCGACCAGCCGTTCACAGAGGTGGCAGCCAACGAAGCCGGCGCCGCCAGTGACGAGGATACGCTTCTGCATGTCTGAGCTCCGCCGGATCGTGCACGGGAGGGAGCCAAAAGCTTTGCTGCAAGCGCCGCCTTCTCAAAGGACGCTTTTGGGAGGTAAGCGCCTCGGCGCCAACAAGGAAGGGCTACTCCCAGGCGACGCGAACGGCACCCCCGCCCAAGGATGGCTGCCGCGCTCGACTATGGGGTTAATCCGGTAGCGACACGCCTTGGCCCGAATGCCAATGCGGAAAGTGGCCCTGCCCTGACATCCTGCCGGCATCGCATCGCCCCTCTGCGGGCAAGACGGTCGGAGCCGGCTTTGGACACGTCAATCCACCCCCGGAAATTTCACCATGCCTCGCGCGCCGTGGCACTTGCTATCCCATCGGGATGGCATCGGCTGCACCCGCTCATCCTGGCGCTGGCGGCTTGGACACTCATCCTGGTCGCGACCGTCTCGGCCGCCGAGCGCGAGGCGGCCGAGACGCTCTCGATCGGCGACAAGGTCACGATCTCGGTCTTCGGCCAGACGGACCTTTCCGGCGACTTCGTCCTAGACGGCTCCGGCGCGGTCAACATGCCGCTCGCCGGGCGCATCAAGGTCGCAGGCCTCACGGCGATGGAGGCGGAAGCAAGGATCCGCAGCGGCCTCATGGACGGTTACCTCAAGGATGCCGTGGTCAGCCTGCGGATCGCCGAGCTGAAGCCGGTCTACATCATGGGCGAGGTGCGCTCGCCGGGAACCTATCCCTTCCGGCACGGGCTCAACATCCTCGCGGCGGTCGCATTGGCCGGCGGCTATCGGGTCGGCGACGAGTCGATCGCCGTGCTCAAATCCGAGCTCCTGCTCGCCGACGAGCGCGAGCAGTTGCTCACCGCCTCGCTGCAGACGCTGACGGCACGCCGCCAGCGCCTCGAAGCCGAGCGCGACGGCGTCAAGCAGCTCGTGGCCGATGCACGAAGCGCAGGCAGCCCCCAGATCCTGGCCGGCGAGCAGGAGATCCTCGACTTCCAGCGGCGGGCCCGCGAGGGCGAGCGCGACTTGCTGAGCCAGCAGGTCGCGCGGCTCCAGTCCGAAAAGGCCGCCCTGACCGAGCAAGCCCGACTGGTCGAGAGGCAGGTCGAGCTGACGCGCGAGCAGTCGACCGAATATAACAAGCTGGCGACGACCGGCCATGGCCTGCGCACCGTCCAGGTCGAGCGCGAGCGCGACTATGCCCGCACGCAGGGCGAGGCGGCGCGCCTGAGGGCGGAGCTGGCCAAGAGCGAGACGGCGCTCGGCGAGCTGACGCTGCGGCTGCGTGAGCTCGACACCACCTATATGCGCCGTGTCGTGCTCGAGCTGCAGGACACCCGGCAAAAGATTCTCGAGGTCGAGCGCAGCCTGCCGACCGCGCGCGAGATCGCCGAAAGCCGGCGCCGCCGGGTGGTGGCGAGCCAGGGCTCCGGCGCGGCAGCGGATTGGGACATCAGGATCACGCGGCAGGCCGGCCTCGCACCGGTGACGCTCCAGGCGAATTTCGAAACCACCCTTCAACCCGGCGACATCGTCCAGGTGAGCCCGAAGACGCGCGCCGCGGAGAGTTCCATTCCCGGGGAGGCGGCAAAGACGCCGGTACGCCAGCTTACCGGCCTCGCCAGCCAGCAATGACCCCGTCACGGCTCGAGCCGGCCGCGCCGCCATGCCTGAAAGGGCAGCTGTCGACGACGCCGAGCGCGATCCAGTTCAATGATCGGGCGATCTCGAGGCGAGGGCGAGAGCAAGCCCTCTCCCGGCCAGGACGGAGGCAGTCTTGACGAGTTCGGAGAAGCACAGCCGGGATGATGGCAGCAGCGCACGCACCGCCCCCTTGCTTCCGGCGGTCCGGAACTCCGCCTTCGCGAAGCACTGGCTCGCTATCGACGAAGGCGGCGCGGAGCTGACCAAGGCCGTGTTCGGTGCACCCGCGCGGCGGGCATCACCCCCGCCAAATCCGAACAAGGCTGCACAATCCTCGACCTCTTCCACACCCGCCTCGCACAGCGCGCCGGCCCCTTCCCGCCTGCGGGCGACCGTCGCCCTGCTGCTGCTCGTCCTGGCCGTGCTTTTCGCCACGCCTGCCGCCAGGCTGCTGGGCTTCGCGCCGCGGCCCGAGCGGGCCGGCACCGCCGAGGTCTCGCCGCGCGGCAAGGCGCCGCTCCTGAAACCGAGCCCTCGCCCCGAGGCGAAACGCGCCGGCGAGGCCTGAGCGATGTCCGCCAGCGCCACATGGAAACAGAGCCTGCGCCTGACGGCCCGCACGGCCTCGGCGCACTGGCCCGGCATCGCCCAGCTTCGCCGGAAGCTCTACGAGGCCCGCTTTCGCGCCGGTCGCTATCACTGCGGCTACAGCGGCAGGTTTGCCGGCTTCGAGGCGGCCGAGCGCGCCTTGCCGACGGGCCTGTCCGGCTTCGATCATGACGCGATGGCGGACATCGACCACTACACCACCATGGCCGGCGGAATCGAGCCGATGCCGGCGACCGAGTACCCTTTGCTGTTCTGGCTGCGCGGCGCGCTCGACGAAGGCGCCCGGACGCTGCTCGATCTCGGTGGCTATGTCGGGCACGCCTTCCGCCAATACGATCGGTATCTCGGCTTTCCCGATGACTTCCGCTGGACCGTCTTCGACCTGCCGCACATCACCCGGGCAGGACAGGCGATAGCCGCACGGCAGCCCACGCCACGCCTGCGCTTCACCAACAGCGTCGACGACGGCTGCGGCATGGAGATCCTGCTCGCAGCGGGTTCGCTGCAATACCTGCCGGAGAACTATCTGCACGAGCGGCTGAAGGCCTGGCCGAAGCGCCCCCGGCATCTGATCGTCCAGCGCACGCCGCTCCACGCGCGACACTCATTCGTGACGATCCAGTCGGTGATCACGCGAACGGGCGAGGTCTCGTTCTGCCCCTACAGCGTTCCGGCGCGCACCGGCTTCATCGATGGCCTGCTCGCGCTCGGCTATGAGCTCGTGGATTCCTGGGAGAAGCCCCGCAGCCTCGATGTGCCTTTCCATCCGGAATGCCATGTCGAAACCTATTCAGGGCTCTACTTCCAGCTACCGCATCCGACCGAAAAGTGAGATCCACTTTTCGGAAAAATCCGACGTGATAACAGAGTGATAGATCATCGTGATCGCGTCCATTCGGACGCGCGATGATCCAGGATCCTGACGTCCCCGCACCACGCCCCCGCATCCACGGCCCTTTCGGGCATGCTTCGCCCGGCTGAGCGCGTTTGGCATGCGTCATCCCCGCCCCGTGCCCCTACCCCGTGGGAGAATGGCGTTACTCCACCTGCTCCAATGTTGTCGGGGGGGCTTGGCGCATAGCCTTCCCTGCATGACACAGACCATCGACAGGAAAGCTGCCCGCCAGGCCCCGCGTCGTAGCCGGCCCCGGGCGTCCGCCGCTCCCGATCTCGCCGGAGTCGCCCGCCCACAAGTCGCCCGGCAGGAAGCGCCACAAAGCGCGCCAGCCGCGCCGGCGACCCTGGTCGATCTCTTTGCCGCGCAAGTCGCGGCCCGGCCGCGTGCCGTCGCCTTGTCATTCGGCGCGACCCATCTCTCCTATGCCGACCTCGATGCGCGCGCCGAAAAACTGGCCGGGCAGCTGACCATGTTGGGCGCCGGCCCCGGCGCAATGGTCGGGCTCTGCCTGCCGCGCTCGCTCGACCTCATCGTCGCGCTGGTCGCGATCCTGAAGAGCGGAGCCGGCTATCTGCCGCTCGACCCGGCCTATCCGGGCGAGCGCCTCGCCTTCATGGTCGAGGATGCCAATGCCTTGCTGATAATCGCCTCCGAGCGCGCCGACTGGCTGCCGCCCGGCCGGCAACGGATCGATCCGCATCAGGCCGAAGGCTCCAAGGCGACCCCTTCGCCGACACGGCGCGCGGCTGCGGCCAGCGATCTCGCCTATGTGATCTACACCTCTGGCTCGACCGGCAAGCCGAAGGGCGTCGCCATCGAACATGCGGCGGTCACACGGCTCTTCAGTGCGACGGATGGCTGGTTCGGCTTCCGGCCCGGCGATGTCTGGACCCTGTTCCACTCCGTCTCGTTCGACTTCTCGGTCTGGGAGATCTGGGGGGCGCTGCTTCACGGCGGGCGTCTCGTGATCGTGCCGGAGAGCACGACGCGAGACCCCGCCGCTTTTTTGCGGCTGCTCGCCGACGAGGGCGTAACGGTGCTCAACCAGACACCGTCGGCTTTCGCTGCCCTCGACCGCGCCGATCATGACCGCGGCGGACGCGACCAGCTCTCACTGCGGCTGGTGATCTTCGGCGGCGAAGCGCTCGATCCGCGCCGCCTCGCCGGCTGGTACCAGCGCCGCGGCGAGCATGCCCATCTCGTCAACATGTACGGGATCACGGAGACGACGGTGCACGTCACCTATCGTCCGCTCTCCCCCACGGATACGGAACAGCGGTCGAGCCTGATCGGGCGGGCGATCCCAGACCTCAAGCTGCTGCTGCTCGACGGCGAGACCATGCGCCCGGTGCCGCGCGGCGAGATCGGCGAGATCTTCGTCGCCGGCGCGGGGCTGGCGCGCGGCTATCTCAATCGGCCAGAACTCAACGCTGCGCGCTTCGTGCCGCATCCGGACGAGCCCGGCGCCCGGCTCTACCGCTCGGGTGATCTCGCCCGCCAGGTCGACGAGGACGATTACGAATATCTCGGGCGGGCCGACCAGCAGGTGAAGATCCGCGGTTTTCGCGTCGAGCTGGGCGAGATCGAGACAGCGCTGATGGCCCATCCCGGTATCGGGCAGGCCGCCGTGTTGCTTCGATCCGACGACGGCAACGAGCGGCTCGTCGGCTATCTCGTGGCCGATGGCACGGAACGCCCCTCGGCCGCGGCGCTGAAGGCTCGCCTCGGCGAGACCCTGCCGGCGCATATGGTGCCGGCGGCCTTCGTCTTCGTGCCCGAGATCCCCCTGACCGTGAACGGCAAGCTCGACCGTGCCGCACTGCCGGCGCCCGGCCGCGCCCGGCCGGAGACAGCCGCGCCCTATGCTGCGCCCCGCAATGCCATGGAACGGCGGTTCGCCGACGCCGTCGCCGACATCTTCCAGATCGACATCGTCGGCATCGACGACAATTTCTTCGATCTCGGCGGCAATTCCCTGCTCGTCGCCGAACTGCACCGGCGCCTCGTTCGGGACCTGCCCTGGTTCGTTCTGGTCGACCTCTACCGCTATCCGAATGTGCGGGCGCTGGCCGGCCATCTGACGCCACAGAAGCCCAGCGTTCTCGGCAGCCTCGCGGCGGCACGCGAACGCGGCCTGCGCTCGCGTGGCCTGTCCGCATCCTTCCCAGAAGGCACGTCGATAGGCGGTTCGCATGACTGACCAACTTCCCGAGCGCGCCATCGCGATCATCGGCCTGGCCGGCCGCTTCCCCGGCGCACCGAATGTCGGCACGCTCTGGCAGAACCTGCTTGATGGCGTGGAGTCGATCACGAGGTTCGATCCCGCCGAACTCGAGGACGCTTTCGACGCTGCGACGCGCGCGCTCCCGAACTTCGTTGCGGCTAAGCCCGTGCTCGATGGCGTCGACCAGTTCGACGCACCCTTCTTCGGCATGATGCCACGCGAGGCCGCGCTCACCGATCCGCAGCAGCGCCTGCTGCTCGAATGCGCCTGGGAAGCCCTGGAGGATGCCGGCTACGACCCCGCAGTGCCTGGCCAGTGCATCGGCGTCTTCGCCGGCGCCACCTCCAGCACCTATCTGCTGCAGAACCTGCTGCACGACCGCTCGGCGATCGCCGACTACACCTCGGGCTTCCAGATCGGCAACCTGCCGCTGCTGGTCGGCTCGGCTGCGGATTTCACCGCGACGCGGATCGGCTACAAGCTCGGCCTCACCGGCCCCTGCGTCGCCGTGCAGTCCGCCTGCTCAACCTCCCTGCTCGCCGTCGCCCAGGCCGTGCAGAACCTGCTCTGCCATGGCTGCGACATGGCCCTGGCCGGCGGCGTCTCGATCACCTTCCCGCAACGGCGCGGCTATCTCGCTCAGGAGGGTGGCATCGTCTCGACGGACGGCCATTGCCGTGCCTTCGACGCCAGCGCCAGCGGCACGATCTTCGGCAGCGGCGCCGGACTCGTCGTGCTGAAGCGGCTTGAAGATGCGGTCGCCGATCGCGACCAGATCTACGCCGTCATTCGTGGTGCCGGCGTCAACAATGACGGCGCCGGCAAGGTCGGCTTCACCGCGCCGAGCGTCGACGGCCAGGCCGCGGCGATCGCCATGGCGCATGCCGCCGCCGATATCGATGCGCGCTCGATCGGCTATGTCGAATGCCACGGCACCGGCACGCCGATGGGCGACCCGATCGAGGTCGCCGGTCTCACCGCCGCCTTCCGGCTGACGACAGAGGATCGCGGGTTCTGCGGGCTCGGCTCGATCAAGTCCAATATCGGCCATCTCGACGCCGCCGCCGGTGTGACGGGGCTGATCAAGGCCTCGCTCGCGGTGAAGAACGGGGTGCTGCCGGCGAGCCTGCACGTCACGCAGCCGAATCCGGCGCTGGAGCTGCCCGACAGCCCGTTCTTCATCGCCGACCACAGGCAGGAATGGCCCGAACAGCGCGGACCACGCCGGGCCGGCGTCAGCGCCTTCGGCTTCGGCGGAACCAATGTCCATCTCGTGCTGGAGCAGGCCCCCGCGGGCGAAACCGTGGCGCCAGCCCGCCGCAACCAACTGCTGACGCTTTCGGCCCGCAGCGCCGCGGCGCTCGGGCAGGCGCGGGACAGGCTGGCGGAGCATATCGAAGCGCACCCCGAGCAGAGCCTCGCCGACATCGCCTTCACCTTGCAAGCGGGGCGACGGCCCTTCCCGCACCGTCTCGCCGTGGTCGCCGGCGATCACGCCGAGGCCGCCGTTGCCTTGCGCAAGCAGAACACCGAACGCTCTGCCGCAGTGACCGGCGCCGGCGATCTCGTCTTCATGTTTCCCGGCCAGGGCTCGCAATACCCGCAGATGGCGCGGGAGCTCTATGCCGGCGAGCCGGTCTTCCGCCGGACCGTCGATCTCTGCTGCGAGCTGCTGAAGCCCGAGCTCGGGCTCGACCTGCGCAGCCTGCTCTATCCGAGCAATGGCGGCGATCCGGAAAAGCTCTCGGCGACGCTGCTCGCCCAGCCGGCGATCTTCACGCTCGAGTACGCGCTGGCGCAACTGCTGATGAGCTGGGGGCTGCAGCCCGTCGCCATGATCGGCCACAGCGTCGGCGAGTTCGCCGCCGCCTGCCTCGCCGGCGTGTTCTCGCTCGAAGACGCCCTCTTGCTCGTCGCCAGGCGCGGCCGGATGATGCAGGAGCTGCCCGGCGGCGCCATGCTGGCCGTGCGCCTGCCCGATGCCGAGATCGCGGCGCTGGCGCGGGACGGCACCAGCGTGGCGGCGGTGAATGCGCCAGGCATGGGCGTGCTCGCCGGGCCGTTCGACGCGATCGAGGCACTGGAAGCCGAGCTGGCGCAGCGCGGGGTGACGCATCGCCGCCTGCAGACTTCACATGCCTTCCACTCGGCCATGATCGACCCGCTGATCGAGCCGTTCACCGAGGCGGTCGCAGCCATTCGCCTCAATGCGCCGGAGCTGCCTTATATCTCCGGCGTGACCGGTGACTGGGTCAGCGCCGCACAGACCACCGATCCGTCTTATTGGGCGCGGCACGCCCGCGAGCCCGTGCGCTTTGCCGACGGCATCGCGACGCTGGCGCGCAGCCTCTCGCCCATATTGCTCGAAGTGGGACCCGGCGCCGCACTGGCCAGTTTCGCGTTGCAAGGCGCTGGTGCGGGCCGGGCCGCCATCTCCTGCCTGCCCGATGCGCAGGGCGATGCCGAGGGCATGCTCGCCGCTGCGCTCGGCCGCCTCTGGACCGCCGGAATCGCGCCCGACTGGTCGGCCTATCAGGCCGGCGGCCAGCCACGCCGCGTCTCGCTGCCGACCTATCCATTCGAACGCAGCCGGCACTGGGTCGAGGCACCCGCCGTCTCCGCCACCGCGATAGCGGCCGTGCCCGCGGCCGCCCCCATTCAAGCTCTGCCTACTACCCAACCCGAGCAGGAACCGGCCATGGCTTCCCACGCTGACACCGACATCCCCCTGGGCCGTTCGGAGCTCGGCGGCCGGGTCGCGGCGATCTTCGAGAACCTGTCCGGGCGCGCTTTCGGCGCGGACGAGACCGGCGCGAGCTTCCTCGAGCTCGGCTTCGACTCGCTCCTGCTGACCCAAGCCGCGCAGGGCCTGCAGACGGCCTTCGGGGTTCAGATCCGCTTCCGCCAATTGCTCGACGACCTGCCGAGCGTCGACGACGTCACGCGCCATATCGCCGAGCTTTGCCCGCAGGAGGCCGCGAAGCCGGTTGCCCCTGTGCAAGCCGCCGCACCAGCTGTTGCCACGACAGGTCCTGTTGCCGTCGCGCCTGCTGCCACCATCCTGGCCGAACGGCCCTCCGGCTCGGGCCTCGATGCGCTGATGCGCGAGCAGCTCGACGTGATGTCGCGCCTGATGGAGCGCCAGCTCCAGACCCTGAGCGGGCAACCCGCAGCGCCGGCCATCGCAGCCGTAACGCCGGCCTTGCAGCTCTCGCCCGCCCCGCAGCCGCCGGCGGCTGCGCCGTCTAAGCCAGCGTCGGCTTCCCCGGCCGCAAGCGCCGCATCCGGCTCGACTGCCCGGTTCAAGCCCCTGATCCGCACCGGCAGCGAAACGCTTACCGAAGCCCAGCGGGCGCATATCGCCCGGCTGACCAAGCTTTATGTCGGCAAGACCGCGACCTCGAAGCGCCTCGCCGACCAGCACCGACCGGTCCTGGCCGATCCGCGCACCGTTTCCGGCTTCGCGGCCGACTGGAAGGAAATGGTCTATCCGATCGTCTCCGCCCGGGCGAAAGGGGCCCGGATCTGGGACGTCGACGGCAACGTCTATATCGACCTCGTCAATGGCTACGGCCAGACCGCCTTCGGCCATGCGCCGGATTTCGTCGTCGAGGCGGTCCAGGCGCAGCTGAATGACGGCTTCGCGATCGGGCCGCAATCGCCGCTGGCACATGAGGCCTCGACGCTGTTCTGCGAACTGACCGGCCATGCCCGGGTCGCCTTCTGCAACACCGGCTCCGAAGCGGTGATGGCGGCGATGCGGGTCGCCCGCACCGTCACCGGCCGGGACAGAATCGTCGCATTCTCAGGCGCTTATCACGGCCAGTTCGACGAAGTTCTGGTCCGTGGCGTCGGCGAGCAGCACCGCTCGGTGCCGGCGGCTCCGGGCATTCCGGCCGAGGCCGTCGGGCGCATGACCATCCTCGACTACGGCACCGATGAGAGCCTCGCCTGGCTGCGCGAGCACGCGCATGAGCTCGCCGCCGTCCTGGTCGAGCCGGTGCAGAGCCGCCGACCGGGCTATCTCCCGGTGGCGTTCCTCAAGGAGTTGCGCGCCATCACTGAGCAGGCCGGCAGCGCGCTGGTCCTCGACGAGGTCGTCACCGGCTTCCGCGTCCATCCAGCCGGCGTGCAGGCCCTGCTCGGCATCAAGCCGGACCTCGCTACCTATGGCAAAGTCGTCGGCGGCGGCCTGCCGGTCGGCCTGCTGGCAGGCACCCCGCGCTTCATGGATGCGCTCGATGGCGGCGCCTGGCGCTTCGGCGACGACAGCGTTCCCGAGGTCGGCGTCACCTTCTTCGCCGGGACCTTCGTCAGGCATCCGCTGGCGCTGGCGGCGACGGTCGCGGTGCTCCGGCACATCAAGGAAAAGGGGCCGGCGCTGACCGACGCCCTTACGCAGCGCATGCAGGGCCTCGTCGAGGCGCTGCGGCGCGCCTTCGCCAAGGTCGGCTGGGACGTGCCGATCGAGAGCTATGGCAGTGTCGCCTATTTCGAGCCCGGCCGCGATCACCGGCTCGGCAGCCTGCTGCACTACCATCTGCGCGCCCGCGGCATCTTCATCCAGGAGCACTATCCCTGCTTCCTGACGACCCAGCACGGCGACGCCGAGATCGCGGCGATCATCGCTGCGTTCCAAGACTGCCTCGCTTTGATGCGCCGGGACGGAATGCTGCCTGGAGCCGCAGCCGAAAGCCTGCCGCCGGACATGCCAGCTGCGCCTTCGGAGATCGAGCTTCCGCTGACCGAGGCCCAGACCGAGATCTGGCTGTCGGACCAGACCGGCCCCGAGGCCAGCGCCGCCTTCAACGAATCCGTCAGCCTGACGCTCGACGGCGATGTCGATGCGCTGCGCCTCGCCGAAACGATCAGGCGGGTCGCCGGCCGGCACGCGATCCTCAATGCGCGCTTCTCACCCGATGGCGAGACGATGCAGGTCTCGTCCTCTGGAACGTTCCCTGTCGCGATCAGCGACCTGCGCGGCGAGTGCGACCCGCAGGCCACGCTGCAGGCCAGGATCGAAGCCTATGCCAGCCGCCCCTACGATCTCGTGCAAGGGCCAGTGGCCGAAGCCGAAATCATCCGGCTCGGCGAGCGGAAGCATGTGCTGATCCTGTCGGCGCATCACATCGTCTGCGACGGCTGGTCGACCAATATCCTGCTCGACGAGATCGCAACGGCCTATCGCTCAAACATCGACGCACTGCCGGAAGCGATGCCCTTCGCGGACTATGCAACAGCAGCCCGCGAGGACCCGCGCACGGAGGAAGCAGCGGCCTACTGGGCCAAGATGTTCGCGGAACTTCCCGCGCCGCTGGAATTGCCGACGGACCGGCCGCGGCAGGCGCCGCGCAGCTTCAATGGCGGCACGCGCACGAGCTTCATCGAGGCCGAGCTCTATCGCCAGGTGAAGGCGGCGGGTGCAAAGCGCCGGCGGACTCTCTTCGCCACGCTCTTCGCCGGCTTCCAGGTGCTGCTGCTGCGGCTCTCGGGCCAGCGCGACCTCGTCATCGGCGTACCTGCCGCCGGACAATCGCAGCTCGAAGGCCCCTCGCCCGTCGGCCATTGCGTCAATTTCCTGCCGATCCGCGGCGGAATCGATCCGGCCGAGCCGTTCAGCGCCCATCTCGACAAGGTCGGACGCCTCGTCCTCGACGCCTACGACCATCAGAGCTTCACGCTCGGCGCCCTGTTGAAGCGGCTGCGCGTCCCGCCGGTCTCCGGGCGATTGCCGCTGGTCGAAGTGCAGTTCAATCTCGAGCGGCTCGCCGGCAATCTCGACTTCGGTCCTGCGATCAAAGCCAGCGCCGAGCCGAACCCCAAGGCCTTCTCGACCTTCGATCTCTATTTCAACATCGGCGAGTCCGATGATGGACTACGCATCGATTGCTGCTATGGCGCCGATCTCTTCGACGCGGCGACGATCGACCGCTGGCTCGGCCATTACCGTACGCTGCTCGCCGCCTTCGTCGCCAATCCCGACATGATCATCGCGGCGATGCCGCTGATCGAGGGCGACGAGCGCCAGCGCCTCGTCTCCGACATCAACGACACCCAGGTCACGCTCCAGAGCGACGACGGCACGATCCAGGCCTTCGAACGCAAGGTCCAGCAGCAGCCCGAGGCGATCGCCGTGTCATGCGGCGACCAGCAGCTCTCCTATGCCGCGCTCAACGCCTGGGCCGACCGGATCGCCGCCGAGCTGACCGCGCGCGTCGACACTCCCGAAAGTCGCGTCGGCCTCCTGATCGAGCGCTCGCCGGCGCTGGTCGCCGGCATGCTCGGCGCGCTCAAGGCGGGCTTCCCCTATGTGCCGCTCGATCCGGTCATGCCGAAGGCGCGCATCCAGCGGATCCTGCGGGATTCCGAGGCGGTCGCGCTCCTGACCGCGGGACCTTCAGATCCGGCTATCGTCGAGGCGGACGAGCACCTCATGCTGATCGATGTCGACCAGACCACGGCGAATCTCGCCGGGATCCGGACGGCGGCGATCGGCCCCGGCCAGCTCGCTTATGTGATCTACACCTCCGGCTCGACCGGCGCGCCAAAGGGCGTCGAGGTCAGCCATGGCGGGCTGTCGAACCTGCTGTTAGCCATGGCACGCGAGCCCGGTTTCTCCAGCGCCGACACGATGCTCGCCGTGACCACGGTGACCTTCGACATCGCCGCGCTGGAATTGCTGCTGCCATTGATCCAGGGCGGCCGCGTCGCCATCGCGACCGCGGATGAAGCCAAGGACGGCGCCGAATTGCTGGCGCGTCTGCAGCAGAGCGGCGCCAACGTGCTGCAGGCGACGCCGATGACCTGGCGCCTGCTGCTCGAAGCCGGCTTCCGCTCACGGCCGGGATTCCGCATGCTCTGCGGCGGCGAAGCGCTGCCGCTCGACCTCGCACGCAAGCTGCTCGAAGGCGGCGGCGAGCTCTGGAACATGTACGGGCCCACCGAGACGACGATCTGGTCCTCGGTCGCCCGCATCCAGCCGGAGGACGAGGTCGTCACGATCGGCCTGCCGATTGCCAACACGCAATTCTACGTCGTCGATGACAACAACCAGCCCGTCGGCGTCGGCATCCCCGGCGAACTGTTGATCGCCGGCGCAGGCCTGGCGCGCGGCTATGCCAACAATCCCAAGCTCACCGCCAGGAGCTTCATCGCCAACCCGGTCGATCCGGGCACCAGCGCCAGGGCCTACCGCACCGGCGACCGTGCCAAATATCTCCCCGACGGCCGTATCGTGCATCTCGGGCGGCTCGACCATCAGGTGAAGCTGCGCGGCTTCCGCATCGAGCCCGGCGAGATCGAGGCCGTCCTCGCCCGCAAAGCCGGCATCGTCTCGGCGGTGATCCTGCGCGAGGACGTCCCGGGCGAGCCGCGCCTGGTCTGCTACTACGTCATGGATACGGACAGTCCGCCGCCGGCCGAATTGCGGGCGGCGCTGGCGCAGGACCTGCCGGACTACATGGTCCCGACCGCCTGGGTCGGCCTGCCGGCCCTGCCGCTGAACGCGAGCGGCAAGCTCGACCGTGCCGCGCTGCCGGCGCCGGATGCCCAGAGCGCTGCGCCCAAGACCGAAAAGGCGGCAGACAAGGCTGCGCCGCGAACCCCAGTGGAGGAGACGCTGATCCGGATCTGGAGCGAGGTGCTGCGGCGCGAGGACATCGATGTCGACGACGACCTCTTCGATCTCGGCGCAGATTCCCTCAGCATCTTCCAGATCACCAGCCGTGCCCGCCGCGAAGGCCTCAAGGTCGCGGCCCGGGATTTCTTCCGGAACCGGACCATCGCCGCCGTCGCAGCCGCACTTCCCGATGAGCCCGCGGCCGCAGCGGCCGCGCCTGCCGCGACGTTCTGGAAGCGGCCATGGCGACGCCCGCGCGACGGCGCGCAGCAGCCGAACGAGCCGAGCGCCGCCTCGCAGCGCGAGAGAGGGTGAACGATCATGGCAAATCAGTTCACCCGCGAACCGGAGCCGCAACTGCGCGAACCGGAGCGCATCGTAATGACGGCCAGGTGCTCGTCAGCGCAGCAGCGCTATTGGGAGATCGACGCCAGGGATCCGGGCACACCAGCGCTCAACATCGCCGTGAAATGGCGGATCCGCGGGCATCTGGACGCGTCACTGGCGCAGGATGCGTTCCAGGCGATGCTCGATCGCCATGAATCCCTGCGAACGGCGATCCGGCTGGAGGATGGCCGGCCCGTCCAGGCAATTGCCGAGCATGTTCCTTTCAAGCTGCCGGAGATCGATCTCTCCGGCCTGCCCGAGGCAGGCCGGGCCCGGGAGGCCGACCGCATCGCCCAGAGCGAAGCCTGCACGCGCTTCGATCTCGGCGAAGCCCCTTTGCTGCGGGCGACGCTGCTACGCAAGAGCCGCGCCGAAGCGGTGATCCTGGTCGTCGCCCATCACATCGTCAGCGACGGCTGGTCGATGGGTCTCATCGCCAAGGATTTCGTCGCGGCCTATCAGGCGCTGGGCCGCGGCCGCGAACCGGTCCTCTCAGAGCTTCCCCTGCAATATTCCGACTTCGCCGAAGGCAGCCAGGACAGCCTGGAAGGCGGTGCGCTGGCATGCGAGGAAGCCTATTGGCAAGGCAAGCTCGCCGATCTGCCAGCCGTCGAGGTGCCGGGCGATCGTCCGCGGCCGGCGACGCGGAGCACGCACGCCGCCTCGCTGTCGCGGCTGCTTCCCCGCCCCCTGACCACGGGCCTCGCCGATCTGGCGCGGAAGGAAGGCACGACTTTCTTTTCAGTCGCTTACGCCGTTCTCCTGACCCTGCTTCGGCAACGCACCGGCGCGTCCGACCTCGTGCTGAGCACGCAGATGGCGAACCGGGACGACATCGAGCTTGAAGCGATCGTCGGTCCTTTCGTCAACACGCTCGTACTGCGGACCAAGGTCTCCGGCGATCAGAGCTTCCTCGACCTGTGCCAAGCGGCGCGTGAGACCTTCGAGGACGCGGTCGATCATCATCAATGGCCGTTCGACAGGCTCACCGAACTGCTGCCAAGCCATGGCGACGCCGGCCGGCCGCCGATCTCGATCAACTTCATCGTCCAGCGCGCCTTCATCGGCGAGCTCGCCAACGACAGTTTCCAGCTTTCGGGGATTCCATCGCCTTTGCCGGGCGCGCTCTACGACCTGAACTTCATCCTGGTCGAGCGCGAGGAAGGCTGGCGCCTGACCTGCGAGTATCATCTCGACCTCTATGACGAGGCGAC
Source organism: Allobosea sp. CCNWLY174 (assembly GCF_037120455.1). Lineage (NCBI taxonomy): Bacteria > Pseudomonadati > Pseudomonadota > Alphaproteobacteria > Hyphomicrobiales > Alloboseaceae > Allobosea > Allobosea sp. CCNWLY174. The sequence goes on from NZ_JBBBBQ010000001.1 coordinate 591,629, forward strand.
TGCCAGCGAGCTGGCGGCGCAGTTCGAGAGCCTGGCGGAGGCGCTCGTCGCCAACCCGGCCGCGAAGCTGCCGCATCCGGCGCCGACCTCCCTGCCGATCGCATCGCCGCTCTGGCTGCCGGCGGCCCCGGCCTTGCCGCCGGTGATCGACGTGACGGGCCTGCGCCGGACCTGGTTGCAAAAAAGCGGCACGCAGCCGACCTTGTTCGCGCTCAACCACACCGCCCATAATCTGCGTCTGTATCGGCCGCTGGCGCAGGAACTCGGGCCTGACCACCCTTTCGTCGCGCTGCAATTGCTTGACCCGCTGGTGAACGGCGCAGCGCCGAGCTCGATCGAACAGCTCGCCGCCGCCTATTGCGAAGCGATCATCGCGACGGAGCCGAATGGCCGCTATCGGCTTGCGGGCTTCTGCCGCTCCGGCGTGATCACCGTCGAGGTCGCAAAGCAGTTGGTAGCGAGCGGCAGGCAGGTCGATCTGGTCATGCTGATCGACTGCTGGGCGCCCGGCTACTTCCTGCGGCAGCCCTATGGCGCACGCCTTTGGTTCCGGCTGAAGCGTGCCGGCCGCTTCGCGCGGCGCTTCTGGCAGGGCGGGCCACGCAGCTTCGTGACGCGCATGTCGTTCTGGCTGCAATCGACCGCCGCCGTCAGGCAGGCGAAGCGACTGATCTTCTGGCGCCCGGCCGAGGAAGCAGCCGACGAGGCCGATTTCTGGCGGACGACCGACGAGCTCGAGGCGCTGGTCCAGCGCTATGCGTTGCCGAACTATGACGGGCGCGTCCTGGTCTTCCGGAGCGGGGCGATCCCGGCCGGCTGGCCGCCGGATGCCACCCTCGGCTGGGCGGGGCATCTTGCGCCGGGCACACCCTGCTTCTCGGTCGACGGCGAAGGCCATGAAGGCGCCTTCTCCGAAGCCGGATCGCGGACCATGGCCGAACGGATTCTCGAGGCCACAGGGCGGAACCGGGGCTGATCGCGGCGCCTTTAGTCGTCGAGGATCAGGGCCGGGCCATCCAGACCGGGGACCAGCCGCGATGGCGCGCGGCCAGCGTGCCGCAATAGCCGGGTGCCGGTTCCAGATCGGCGAGCTGCCAGAGATCGGCCTCCGCCGGGTCGGATTCCACCGTCAGAAGCCGCGCCCTGAACGGATCGAGCGAGACCTCGAAGCTCGACGGCGAGCCGTTGAGGCCGACGCCGATCGCCTTCAGGCAGGCCTCCTTGCGCGTCCAGCAGCGGATGAAGGATTCCTCGCGCAGCTCGGGCGTCAGGGCCGCGAGCATGGCGAACTCCCGCGGCGCGAGACAGCCTGCCAGGAGATCAGCCGAGACCGGCCTGATCCGCTCGATATCGACGCCGACCGGCATGCCCTCGGCGACCGCGACGATCGCGAGCTCGCCGGAATGACTGAGGTTGAACGCGATCGGGCGCCCGCTGTACTCGTTCACGAGGAACGGCTTGCCGAACGCCGTTTCGCCGAAGCGGAGCCGGGGCGGCGGAATCGGAACGTAGAGCGCCAGGACGCGCCGCAGCCAGTTGCGCGCCACGATGAAGGCGATCCGCGCCTTGGCGTCGTGGAAGCGGTCGGCACGCTCACGCTCCTCAGCCGAGAGGATTCCGCGCCGTTCAGCCGCCTCCATCGCAGGAAGATCGACCCGGCAGCACCAAAGATGCACTTGGGAGGGCGGCAGCGGCATCATGGCGAGGACGCCGTCATGATGCGGCCGCCGACCGGCCCGGCCGGCGGGCGGGCAAGCAGGCCCGGAACCCGCAGCGCGAGCATAGTCAGTACGACGAGAGCGGCGAGTTCCGACAGGAGGGTCACCGCGATCAGCCCGGCCACACCGAAGGTCGCCGCGGCCGGATAGACCGCGAGCAGGCTGAAACAGCCTCCGACAAGCGATGCGATGAAGACGGGCCGCGTGCGCTCCAGCGCCCGGAAGGCGCAGCCGAGGACCAGGCTCGTCAGCGCCATGGGGAAGGTGAAGGCGTACCAGATGATCACCCAGTCGAATTCGAGGATCTCGCCGCCATAGAGCTGGTGCAGCAGCCAGGGGCCGAACAGGCCGAGACCGAGAACCGTCGCGCCCCCGGTCAGTCCGGCGAACAGCATGGCGCGACCGAGGGTGCGATGGAGAGCTTGCATGCCGCCCTCGGCAAAGGCTTTCCCGGCCATCGGCGGCACGATGTTCTCCAGCGCCTCACGCACCACGTTGAGTACGGCGAGCAGGCTCTGCGCCGCCCGGAGCGCGCCGAGCACCTTCGGTCCGAACAGGCCGGCCGTCACCAGGAGCCCGCTATAGCTCAGCACCCATTGCACCGAGCCGGTCAGGACCAGCCAGCGCGCCGAGCGCCATTGCCGCGCGGTCACGCTGATCAGAATCTCCCGGCGCCACAGCAGCGGTCCCGACATGCTCAGTCCGCACAGCGTCGAGACGGTGGCGGCACCGGCGACGGCCCATAGCGCATTTGCGACGCTGATCATCCCCGCCTGCCAGAGGGCTGCGAGCGCACCGATCTTGAGGAGCTGGTTGATCGCGTCGATTAGCAGGATTCCGGCGGGCCGCCGGCGGGCGAACAGGTAACGGCGCAGGAAATCCTGCGTCAGATAGGAGGCCGCAGCCATAGCGCCCGGCAGCGCGGCATCGGCCAGGCCTGAGTCCGCGCCTGCCGCGAGGACCAGGGCGGCGAAGATCGCGGCGGTCGCGACGACGACGTAACCGGCCTGATGCAGGAAGACCACGGTGTAGTAGGCCTCGGCCTCAGCCCCCTGCTCTTTGGTGCCGATACTCATCATCGGGCTGACGATGAGGCCGAGCTGAAGACTCATCGCGAGATAGAGCGCGAGCCAGACCATCGTGTAGACGCCGAAGGCTTCGAGCCCGAGCGCGCGAGCAAGCAGGATGGTCGTCAGGAAATTGCAGGCGCTCGACAACGCCTGGTCGGTAAAGGATAACGCCGGATCGCGCATTGCCCGCAGGCGTGCCCATTTGCCCTCGTATACCTCGCCCGGGCTGCGCTGATCTGAGGCGACACTGGCCGGCTCGCGTCGCGCCCGGCCGAAATGCCCACCCATCTTGCCTGCGCTGAACGTCATCGAGCCCCCGCCGGCCATCGTCCGGCCGCATCTTCTCGGGCGAAGTCTAGCGTCGCCCTCGTCCTGACGGCGCTGGGCATAGGGACTGCCCAGAAGGAAGGTTGGCCAGGTGTCTCGCCGGCCTGGCTACCTCGGATGCCCAGCCTGCTTCAGCCCGGCCCGGAGTTACGCTGCTCCCGGGACGGCAGCCGCCGCGCAGAGCAAAGGTCGACCGTGAAGGGAATGCCACGAGCACCGGCCAGCGCCGCGATTGACCGGCGGGCGACCGACCGCTACCTGCCGATCCTGGCGCTCGGCTTTGCCGGCTATGTCGTCTTCGGCAAGAGCTTCGCCTATCTCGGCCTGCCGCCGCTCTTCGTCGGTGAGATGCTGTTCGCGCTCGGCCTGCTCGCCTTCCTCGCCTCGGGTTGCACCGCGGCGCTGCTGACCACCGTGCCGGCGCTCAGCGCCGCCCTGCTGATGGGCTGGGTCCTGCTGCGGACGCTGCAAGGCATCGGTGCCTACGGGGTCGACGCGTTGCGGGACGGCGCGGTCGCGCTCTATGGCGGTTTCGCCTTCATCGTCGCGGCGCTGATCGTGGAGCGTCCGATCCGCATCGCGCAGATCATGGGCTATTTTCGCGTCCATGCCCGCGTGCTCATCCCGATCGCAATCGTGTTCTATCTGATCGCGCGCTTCTTCAATGCCTATATCCCGAAGCTGCCGGGCCAGAATATCGAGATCATCTCGGTGCGCTCCGGCGAACTCGCCGCGCATCTGTGCGGCGCGCTCGTTCTCGTCCTGGTCGGCCTGTGCAGGGTCAGCCGAACCTGGCTCGTCGCCGCGCTCGGCGCGGCCCTGCTCGTGGCCAGCCAGAGCCGCGGCGGCATGCTGGCCCTGCTGCTTCCCCTGCTTTTGTGCATGGTCCTAACCGGCCAGATCGGTCGCCTCGCCAGCATCACCATGGCCCTCACACTCGTCATGATGGTGGCCTACGCCGCCGATTTCGAGCTCGCCCTGCCGCGAGGCGAGCGGCCGATCAGCGCGGCCGCCGTGGTCGAGAACCTCGCCAGCGTCGCCGGATCGAGCGACGCCAATAATCTCGACGGGACCAAGCAATGGCGGCTGAGCTGGTGGCAAGCCATTCGCAACTACACCATCCACGGCCCCTACTTCTGGACCGGCAAGGGCTTCGGCGTGAATCTGGCGGAGGCGGACGGCTTCGTCGTCGGCCTCGAACGCGGCGGACCCATCGTGCGCAGCCCTCACAGCGTACACATGACCTATCTCGCGCGGGGCGGCGTGCCCGGTCTCGCCCTCTGGCTCCTGGCCATCGGCAGCTGGACGATCGCGCTGCTGCGGGCCGCCCACCTCGCCTGGCGGCGCGGCGACCTCGACTGGGCGCGCTATTTCGTCTTCTTGGTCTGCTACCTCGCCTCGATCGTCATCGACGCCTCCTTTGACGTCGCGCTCGAGGGACCGATGCTCGGCATCCCCTTCTGGATCCTGTTCGGGATCGGCTTCGGTTCGCTGATGGTCTACCGCGCCTGGCACATCGTCGCGCCGCCGGTCCGCTTCGGTCGCGCTGCACGCGGCGGCGCGCACCTCGCCGGCGCAGCTCTTCTCGGAGCGATGACATTGCTGGGCAGCTCGCGCTCCGACGCTGCCGAAAATGCGCATTGCCCATCCGGCTCGATCCTGGTGCCGGTGGGCGCCTCCATCCAGGCGTTTGTCGACAAGGCCGCGCCGGGCGCCACTTTCTGCATCGCAGCCGGCGTTCATCGAGACCAGTTGGTCACGCCAAAAGATCGACAAACCTTCATCGGTCAGCCCGGCGCCATTCTGAACGGCGCCGAGCTGATCACCGACATCAGCCCGAAGGACACCGTCTGGGTGACCGCCATGCCGCAGTTCGGGACCAAGCGGTTCGGCTCCTGCCTGCCCAATCGCGCCCGCTGCAACGATCCGCGACGTTTCTTTCTCGATGGCCAACCGCTGGAGCCGGTTTCCGACCGTGCCGAGCTGCAGCCGGGCCGCGTCTATTCCGATGCCGCAACGGGGCTGAGCTATCTCGCGGACGATCCGCGCGGCCGAACGCTGGAGCGGGCGCGCCTGCTCTATGCGTTCAACAGCCGGGGCGCGCGCGGTGTCACGGTCAAAGGCCTGATCGTCGAGAAATACGCGACCCCCGCCCAGCAGGGTGCGATCTTCGGCGACGAGCATCCCCGCGCCACCGACTGGCTGATCGAGGACAACGAGGTCCGCTTCAACAGCGGATCCGGGATCGCGACCGGGGAGAGGAGCATGGTCCGCCGCAACAAGGTGCACCATAATGGCCAGCTCGGCATCTCGCCCAACGGCAGCGATGTCGTGATCGAAGACAATGAGATCTATGAGAACAACATCTACGGCTTCGATGCTGCCTGGGAGGCCGGCGGCGTCAAGGCCGGCAAGGTCGAGCGCCTGACGCTGCGCGGCAACCATGTGCACGACAATTACGGCTCGGGGCTCTGGTGCGATGTCGATTGCCGCAACGTCCTGTTCGAGAACAATCTCGTCGAGCGCAATTCGGACGCCGGCATTTTCTACGAGATCAGCTTCGACGCCATCATCCGCAACAATACGGTTCGCCTGAACGGGACCGGACGCGGCGGCCAGCAGGGCAGCGCCTGGATCTGGGGCGCCGGCATCCAGATCGCGGCGTCCGAAGGCGTGAGCGTCTACGGCAACAAGGTCACAGTAGCTTCGGGCGGCACCGGCATCGTCATCGTCGACCAGGGCCGTGAGCGGCTCGATCAGCCCAGACTGAAGGACGGCCAAAAGAAGCTGTTCTATCTGACGGCGCGCAACGCCGTGCACGACAACGAAATTGTCTACGACGGCAACTCCGGCCTGTCCGGCGGAGCAAGCGACGTTCCCGCTTCCAATCCGAATTTCGGGATCATCGAAACAGGCGGAAACCGGTTCGACCGCAACACCTATGTGCTGCGCGGACCGACCAAAGCCCCGCTCTTCATCTGGGGCGGAGAGCCGGTCTCCTACGAACGCTTCCGCGATCTCGGCCAGGAGGCGAACGGCCGGATCATCCGGGCCGACCAGGGGCCGCCTGCCCAGAACGGCTTAGTCCAGAAGCCCTAGCGCTCAGCCGTCGGACCAGGCTGCCGGCTGAACGCCTGGCGCTAGGATTGCGCACGGGAACCGGTAGATCATCGCGAGGCGAAGAGCTCATGAACATGATTCCGCGCTCGTTCCGCCGCTCCCAGTTCCGCGAAGAACGGTTCAAGACCTATGTCCGCCCGATCATCGACGCGGTGATCGAGAAGCGGGGCTCCTGCCGCATCCTCGACCTCGGAGGGGACGCCGATTACTGGCAGTTCGACCTGCCCCCTTCGGGGGTGGAGATCTCGCTCCTGAACATCGAAGCCAAGCCCCCTTCGCCCGATCCGCGCTTCCATGTCGTCCAGGGCGATGCGCGCGACGTCAATGCGTTCGGCGACCAGAGCTTCGACTTCGTCCATTCCAACTCGCTGATCGAGCATGTCGGGCGCTGGGCCGACATGAAGCGCGTCGCAGCCGAGATCAGACGGCTGGCACCGAACTACTACGTGCAGACACCGAACTTCTGGTTTCCGCTCGATCCGCACAGCAACGCGCCGATCATGCACTGGCTGCCGCAACCGCTGCAGCGGCGGATGGTGTCGAGCAAGGCCCGCGGCTTCTACGCGAAGGCGGCCTCCCTCGACCAGGCGATGCAGATCGTCGAAGGCACCACGATGCTTGACCGGGCCCAACTCGCCGAACTCTTTCCGGACGCGAAGATCCTGACCGAGAACGTCCTGTTCCTGCCGAAATCGCTGATCGCCATCAGGGCTCCCGCCAGGTGAGACAGGTGGGGCCCCCCCGGCCGGACTTCGCATTCCTGGCCCTCGCCAAGGATTGTGCAGCCACGATCCCGCCGTTTCTGGAGCTGCTGCAAACGCTGAGGCGCAGCGGCTCGAGCGTTGCCGCCTTTGTCGGGGAGAACGGCTCGCGTGACGGAACGCAGGCGTTGCTCGATCAGGCCCAGAGGCGCGGGGAGCTTATCCTCGTCCCGACCGCGTTCATGGCAAGCGAGCCGGAGCGGCTGAGGCGGATGGCGCTCGGCCGACAGCGGCTCAAGAGCGAGCTCGAAGCATCGGGCCTCGAACCCCGTGTCGTCTGCGTGCTCGACATCGACAACGTCATCGCCGTGCCGCCCCCCATTCCGGCGCTGCTCGCCGCTGCCGCGAAACTGGACCGGCCGGGCGTCTTCGGCGTATCGGCAAGCTCTCGCCCACACTATTACGATCTGCTGGCCTACGAAGACGAGCACAGGTCCTTCACGACGTTACTTGACGAGCTTGCGATCAATCGGTCAGGGATCGTGCAATACTACCGCTTCTTCCGCTCACGCATCTATCCGCACCAGCGCGCCCTCACCTCCGATCGCGAGATCTCCTGCGCCTCGACGTTCAACGGCCTGTGCCTCTATCGCGCCGAGACGTATCGTCTCGGCAGCTATCGTCAGGCAGGCCCCGTCATCTGCGAGCATCTCGTCTTCAACCGCCGCCTCGCCGCCCTGACCGGCGGAGCGATGCTGATCGACCCCGATCTGGTGCTGCGCACGCCTCGCGATCACGCCGAGCAGAGCTTCCTGCCCTTCGCCTGGCGGCGCTTTCGCAAGCTGATCTCGCAGCCTCGTCCTCGGCACATCAGCCTGCCGAACCTGCCGGCCGAGTGACGCAACGGAATTCTGTTGCGGCCAACATCTTGACAAATGTGAACAGCCGTCAACATTGACCCGGCGGCAACCGAGCACGCCGACGCCTTGCGCGACGTTTTCGCCGCGGAATCGTGCGTCTGGGCGCACCGATCACGAAATTATTACCAGGACGATGATCTGGCGACCGGCCCTCATTCCTACAGATACGAATCATTTTAGACAAACGAAAATTAGCCATATCTAGTCCGAACTATCATTGATTATAGATTCTAAGCTTATTTCATATCTCCAACAATCACCTGCAAATTGTTTGAATCTTATTTCAAATATTAAAATAATATATTTATTTGAATAATATTTTCATATTTCTTTGTCTATTCGTCCCCGCAGGCGGCACCCCCAGCTGTCTAAAATTCGAAACAGAATCGAGGATACAACTTATGTTAGAATTCATAGTTCAAAGGAGCCGTTTTGGAAATACATCCACGAATCTGGGCAGACAAACGCCGACAATGTGCTATTATCACCCTGAAGATAAGTGCCCCAACCTGAGATGGCCGGTACGATCCGTTCTCTCGACGCCTGACTGACCACTGCTCTCCTGTATTTTTTATCCGTATATCAACCATGAGAATCCACGCAGAATTTGAGACGAACTGCCCCAACAGAACCGGTTGTTTCGATATTTTACGGGCCTGGAAATGGATTTTATGTTGTAAACGATAACTCTCTAATACCTCTTGTCTTGAACTCAATTTTGTTATTTTTCAGAAAATATCATTCGCTAAACGATTTATAGATACAAAAAGAGAAATACACCAAGAAACACATCTCTGATCCAAGAGATAAGTTTCTGAACTATTCCTTCCCGAATCCAATCGGAGAAAGGCTCTTGGTCTAACCTCCCTCGCGGATCAGCAGCCTCGTACAGAGCTGCGTGCAAAGAATGATCGCCTGGGGCGTGTGTCAATTCAGGGGGCTAGCGAGCGTGACTCCATCCGTCTCCAATATTTCGCCGAGTATCGGCGCTCTCGAGATCGACTTCGATCATCATGGTCTTTTCAACATCTTGGTGGCCGACATGGCCGAGCTGCTGGAAAGCATTGCAGGGGTCGAAGACGCCTGCGCCTATGTCAGCGGCATCGCCGCGCGCCTCGGCACCGATATCGAGAAACAGTACAAGACGGCACTCGGTGTCCAGCGTCTCAACCGCGATCAACTGCTCGAGATCCTGATCGACCTGAAAAACCGCGCCGGCGGCGCATTCTCGATCGTCGAGCAGGACGAGGACAGGGTCGTGTTCAGCAATTGCGCGTGCCCGCTTGGCCGGGCGGCAGCGAACCGTCCCTCACTGTGCATGCTGACATCGAACATCTTCGGCCGCCTGACCGCCAACGCAGTCGGGTACGCCGCGGTCGATCTGGAGGAGACGATTGCCTCGGGGGCGGCTGAATGCCGCGTGGTCCTCCGTCTGAAGCGGATCGAGCCGGGCCCGGGGACGAGGGAATATTACCGAGATGATGCATCTGCAGCTTCGGCATGAGCTGGATCTCGAGGTCTATCTTGAGCCGTCGGTCATCGCCCTGACCGACGGAAGCATCCGTGCGCTCAATCGCGCCGCCAGCCAGTTGCTTGCCCCCGGCCGAGCAGCCACGTCGCTGCTCGACGTCTGCGCGAGCCGGGTCGATGCATTGCGGACCTATCTCCTCGCCTGCTCGGGCTCGCGCCAGCCCCTGATCGAAAGGGTCGGCTTCAATGGTCCCGACGGCCCCGGCGACTACCGCTGCTTCGGCAATGTCCTGGTCCCGCGGCGCAAGAGCCAACCGGCGACGCTCCTCCTGCGGCTCTTCCCCCTGCTCGACCCGCGCTTCTCGGCAGCTGCGGAGCGGATGAGACGCTTGACGGCCGAGCGGCAGCGTCGCCTTGCCATGCAGCAATTCGACGAGTTGCGCAGCGACCGCCTCCGGCTGGTCGAGCAATATTGCTTCGTTGCCGAGGCGCTGCGGATCGTGGAGGCGCGGACGCACCGGCTCGAGGATGAACTCAACCACATCCGAGCCGACGAGCGCGCGCGCATAGCACGGGACCTGCACGACCATACCGGGCAGGAGATGGCCCGGGTCCTCATCGAGCTGAGAGCCTTGCAGGAGAGCACGAAGGGACTTGCAAGACGGCGCCTCGACGAGATCGTCGAGCATGTCACCGGGGTCGGGCGCAAGATCCATCACGCCGTCGTCAGCGGCCGACCACGCATCGTCGAGGAACTCGGCTTCAGCCGTGCCATCGAGGCCATGGCGGCGTCGTTCGCAGCGGATGGGCGGCTCCAGCTCTGTTTCAGGAAGAAGGGGGCCGAGCCGGACCCGATGCCTGCCGTCATCGAGGACACACTCTACCGGGTGGCGCAGGAAGCTCTGACCAACACTCTCAAACATGCACTCGGCGCGCGAAAGCTCGATGTCGTGCTGGACTTCGCGAGGAGTTCGGTCTCGCTCAGCATAGCCGATGACGGCATCGGACTTCGAAGTCAGCCCGAGCGGCCGGGAGATGGGCTCCAGACCGGCATCGGGCTGCCAGGCATGCGCCAGCGCATGGCGGATGTCGGCGGTACGCTCGGTATCGGGCCCCGCTGCGGCAAGGGCACGATCGTCACCGCGGTCGCTCCCTTGACCGGCGTCGTGCCGCGGAGCGTCTCCTCGTGACGACGCGGATCATCCTGGTCGACGACCACCCGGTCGTTCTGGCCGGACTGAAGGCTCTCGTGCTCGGCCAGCCGGATTTCGAGCTGGTGGGACAGGCGAGTTGCGCGGCCGAGGCGCTCGCGCTCGTGCGCGGTCAACGACCGGATCTTGCTGTCCTCGACATGGGGCTTCCCGGCATGAACGGCCTGACGCTGGCCGAGCGCATCCTCGAAGAACTGCCCGAAACCCTGATCGTCATGCTGACCCATTATGCAGAGCCGAGCTATGTCCAGAAGGCGCTGCGGGCCGGCATTCGCGGCTACGTCCTCAAGGCATCGGCGAGCGACAAGGTGGCCCAGGCGTTGAGGACGGTCCTGAGCGGCGGGGTCTATATCGATTCCGAGCTGGAGGATTTCCGCTCGGAATGGATCCGCAAGCTGTGTCCGGCAGCCGGCGTCAGCACGGCGACCGCGAGTGACACACTGACCTATCGCGAGATGCAGGTTCTGCGCCTGGCTGCGGTCGGCCACTCCAACAAGGAGATCGCCCGGCGCATCGGCCTCGGCATCAAATCGGTCGAGACCTACCGCTACAGGGCCTGCAAGAAGCTGATGCTGCACTCGCGTCTCGACATCATCAGATACGGCGCCAGCCATGGCTGGATTCTCGACGTCTGACGATACTGACTAAGCCATTGGCGCGTTGAATTGCCAGACCTGCTCCTGTGAGGAGTACTCAGCTTGGCTTGACTGACACAATAATGGCCATGCTCCCGTAACGGCATCTCCCGAAGAGCGTCGCGACTTGAACAGCCGTTCCCGCTACGACAGGCCGGGGATAGGGGCCTGCGCTCGGGAACCGCCTTCGAACGGCGGAGCCCGATATTGCGGCCGCGTCCCCACCGAAAAAACGACCAGAGCGGCGGCACGACCATGGCAAGGATTCTCGTTGCCGACGAACATGCGCTCTACCGCACGGGTCTGCGTACGATCCTGCAGGCCGCGTTGCCGGAGGCCGAACTCCTCGAAGCCGAAGACTTCGACGGCCTGATGCGCAACCTGATGGAAGAACAGCCTATCCATCTCGTGCTGGTCAGCCTTGGCCTGACGGGATCCACCGATCCGGCGATCATCTGGGATTTCAAGCGGGCCTCCCCGACGACACGCTACGTCGTCATCTCGGGCAACGGCACCTTCGACCAGGTCCTCCACTATATCGCGGAGGGCTTCCACGGCTTCATCTCGAAGCTGCAGCGGGACGACGAGATCATCGAAGCGGTTCAGGAGGTGATCGCCGGCCGCCTCGCGGTGCCACGCGGCCTCACCCCGTTCGGCTCGGCCGCCGAGGCCTACCGCTCTCGCGAGGCGCCGCAGCGCCGGACCAGCTCGCAGCAGGATCCGTTCGGGCTGACGCGCCGGCAGCGGGATGTCCTCGCGCTGCTGGCGGACGGGCTCTCCAACCGGGAGATCGCCCAGGCCCTCCATATTGCGGAACCGACGGCCAAGATCCACGTCTCCGCACTGATGCGGACGCTCAACGTCCGCAATCGCACCGAGGCGGCCGTGCTGGCCAAGGATCTGATCCGCATCCTCAAGACCGATCCGACCGGCTGAGACGGCTCGCCCGGAAAGCGGCCGATCATCCGCGTCTTCCTCTACGGCAACCTGAAGATAATCTCCCTCCCAGCTTGCAAGCCAAGCTGGTGAAATCGGACGCTTTGTCGCAGGTCGCGTGTAAGGCTTTTCCTGACGGGATCGTATTTTTCCTGACAAGACGACTACATCCGAATGAACTAATTATTAACGATGACATTCAGGGTGCTTGCATCCCTCAGTGTCACTTTGTGGCCGTTTTGGATTAGTCACTGCCTGCTTCATCTCGGAATTTCTCAAACAGCGCTACGGAATACCTCCGCTGGTGCGGCTGGGCGACATGCGCCTGGCTGCATCCGCCACCCCAGTTTTGTGTCGAGTAAGAGGGAAGTACCGATGTCAGACATCATCGAGACCGCTGTACTGAGCGACAATGCCCTTCTGCGCGAAGGCATAACCAAGTTGTTGGATGGCGCTCGCTTCCACGTAAGCCAGAGAACCACCAGTCTCGACCTGCATCGATACGATAACGGCCAGCAGGCGCCCGATCTTTTCATCGTCGTGATCGACGACATGTCCTGCTCCATCGTCGGCGACATCAAGCGACAGTTCAAGAGCGCCAAGATCGTAGCGCTCGCCCTCCGCGGCAGCCGGGAGTTGATGCATCGCGCGATGCAGCTCGGTGCGGTCGGCTATCTCGTCGAGTCCGTCTCGGCGCAAGATCTCATCACCTCTCTGGAAGTCGTCATCGCCAACGGCGCAGTGTTCCCGCCCGAGCTGCTATCGCAGCTCTCCGAGGTGGCGGTCGAGCCGCAGCGCCTGCTGCAGGGCGTGCAGCGCCGGGCTGACGGCTCCCCGTTCCAGGGGCTTTCGGTCCGCGAGGTGAGTATCCTGGAAGGGCTCATGCTCGGCGAGTCCAACAAGGTGATCGCACGCAAGCTGGAGATCGCCGAAGCCACCGTGAAGGTGCACGTCAAGGCGATCCTTCGGAAGGTCCGGGTCAGGAACCGTACCCAGGCGGCGATGTGGGCCATGCAGAACGCGGTAACCCGGATTCCGGTCGTCGAAGAGGCCGACACCGCGGAAGCGGCGCCGATGCCGATGATCCCGGCGAGGCCCGACATGGCTTCCGCTCCTCGGCACGTCTGACCGCACCGGCTCCAGCAGCGGAACTGCGCCAATGATCGTGACAATCGTGACCCCGACGCTGAACGCCGTCGACTATCTCAAGGAATGCATCGAATCCGCGCGCCGCAATGCGACGCGCGGGATCGAGATCGAGCATGTCATCGTCGACGGCGGCAGCACCGACGGGACCGTGGAGCTCGCGCGCAGCTATGGGCTGAAGGTGATGCAGGGCAAGGACAGCGGCATCTTCGACGCCATCAACAAGGGATCCTTCAATTCCTCGGGCGAATTGCTGGGCTTCCTGGGCGCCGACGACGTCATGCTCCCGGGCGCGGCGACGGCGGTCGTCGACGCCTACCGCAAGAGCCGGCGGCGCTGGGTGGTCGGCGCGATCCGATGGATCGATTCGAACGGACATGGCCTCGGCGGGCTCGCGGCGCCTCCGAACTGGATGACGCCGGCGATGCTTGTCTGCCTGGGCTGGAATCCGATCATGCACATGGCGACCTACTTCTCCCGGACCTTTTTCGAGGAACTGGGCGGGTTCGACATCGCCTACCGGGACGCCGGCGACTACGACATGTTCTGCCGGGCCCTGGCGAAGGAGCCTTACGGCCGGATGACCCAGCCGATCGCCTGCTTCCGACGGACGGGCGTCAACAACAGTGCGATCCATGGGAGCCGTACCGCCGCCGAATGCGCGCGGGTCTACGCCCAGCACGGACCTTCATCGCAGGCGGAACGCCTGTTCTGGCGGGTGCTGCTGAAGGCCTATTTCAACCTCGGCAATCCCGACTGGATGCTGTCGAAGATGGCCGACACGACGCGTGCGACGCTGAGGCTTCAGCCGAAAGCGCATTTCTGACCCGCCCGGCCACCAGGCTGCTCAGGCAAGCCACATTCCGACGGGCCATGCCAGTCCGCCGGGGTGTCGGTTGTCCGGCGCTGAAGCGTCAGCGCATCGTGGGCAGACATTGCTTCCGTCGTCCTTGTGTCAGCAGCAGGACACAGGCGACGAGTGGCCAGATGGCGCAGACCAGAGCGACGATGAGGATGTCTTTGGCGGTGAGCCGCTCACGCTCGGCTTCAAGAACCGAATTGAGCGCGATCAGGCTCGCGATCAGCAGATGGGCCGCCGTTAGACTGACGAACGTGATGACCATCTGAACCGCCTCTCGGCGAATGGCTTCCGTAGGTCACGCTAGCGCCAACGCAGGCATCGGCAAGGAGGCAGGAAGGTATCTCTGCCGACCATTCGGGACTACCGCAGCGGCCCGGCGTACAGCACAGCAACCGCCTCGCGCGCCATGAGCGCAGAGGATATCGCAGTGGCCAATCCCGATCGCAGCGCGCTCACCCCGACCCGCAGAAACGCATCGCCGTCCATCACGCTCGGAATGTCGAAGGCGACCCATTGCCGCTGTCCGTCGCTCATCCGAGGCGCGCCTTCGATGATCCTCGGCCGTCGGGCCAAGCCCGATGCTCGGCAAGGCGGAAGGCTGTGCCCTCGGCCCCCAATGCCTGAAGCAGAGCTTGGATCACGGTGACCGGTCCGCCAGTCCCCGAGCCGAGAGAGCTGAGGGAGGCGTACACGAGAACCGTGTCCCCAGGGACGCGCCCAGCGACAGCGGGTCTTTCCCAAGGCTTGCAGCCGTGACGGGCCTTGCGCTTCTGGCAATGCCTTCTTCTTCGGTCGTCCGGCATCCGGCCAGGCGAGATCCCGCTGCCCTTCGCCATCAGCCCGGCACCAATCATGCGAGCGCGCATTCGCACAGTCCGGCAATAGCCTGAGCAAGCCGGCGCGACGGTTCAATGCCCCTCGCCGCCCCCGAGATAGGCGGCGATGAGTTTTGGATCGTGGATCAAGGTATCTGCCTTGCCCTGCTGGACGATCTCGCCGGTCTCCAGCACATAGCCGTAATCGGCGGTCTCGAGCGCGGCGCGGGCATTCTGTTCGACCAGCAACACCGAGACGCCGAGCTCGCGCATCGTGATCGGCAGGGTGCTCAATGCCCATATCGACGACCGCTTCGTCATCGATGCAGAGCGGCGCTACATCGACACGCCGGGGCTGAAGCTCATTGCCCGCCTGCACGCGAGCGGGGGGTATCTGCGCTCGACGGATCGGTTCGATATGGTTCGGCCGAGCTGGGCGAAGCGGCAGGCAAAGCGCCCTGCGACGCCAGAAGCCTAAAGCCCGCTTGGCATGCCCCCATGAGCGGCCAGTTCAGGCTCGTTCATGGTTGGCTTGTGGCAAAAATCATTCCCACTCGATCGTGCCTGGGGGCTTGCTGGTCACGTCGTAGACGACCCGGTTGATGCCCTTGACCTCGTTGATGATGCGGGTCGCGGTGCGGCCGAGGAAGGCCATGTCATAAGGGTAAAAATCCGCCGTCATGCCGTCGACCGAGGTCACGGCGCGCAGCGCGCAGACATGGTCGTAGGTGCGGTAGTCGCCCATCACGCCGACTGTTCGCACCGGCAGCAGCACGGCGAAGGCCTGCCAGATCACATCGTAGAGGCCGGCCTTGCGGATCTCCTCGAGATAGATCGCATCCGCCTTGCGCAGAATGTCGAGCTTCTCCTTGGTGATCTCGCCGGGGCAGCGGATGGCAAGACCCGGCCCCGGGAAAGGGTGGCGGCCGACGAAGGCCTCGGGCAGGCCGAGCTCGCGGCCGAGGACGCGGACCTCGTCCTTGAAGAGCTCGCGCAGCGGCTCCACGAGCTTCATCTTCATGCGTTCGGGCAGGCCGCCGACATTGTGGTGGCTCTTGATGGTCACCGACGGGCCGCCGCTGAACGAGACGCTCTCGATCACGTCGGGATAGAGCGTGCCCTGGGCGAGGAAGTCGGCGCCGCCCAATTTGGCCGCCTCGGCATCGAAGACGTCGATGAAGAGCCGGCCGATGGTCTTGCGCTTTGCTTCCGGGTCGGCACCGCACTTGGCGAGCTCGGCGAGGAAAAGCTCCTCAGCCTCAACATGGACCAGCGGGATGTTATAGTGGTCCCTGAAGAGACGTACGACCTCATCGGCCTCGTTCATCCGCATCAGGCCATGGTCGACGAAGACGCAGGTGAGCTGGTCGCCGATCGCCTCGTGGATCAGCACGGCCGCGACGGCCGAATCGACGCCGCCAGAGAGCCCGCAGATCACCCGGCCCGTGCCGACCCGGTCCCGGATCTTCTTGATCATCTCGGCGCGATAGGCCGACATGCTCCAGTCGGGCTTGCAGCCGCAGATGTCGACGACGAAGTTGCGCAGCAGCCTGGCGCCATCCGGCGTATGCACCACCTCGGGATGGAACATGGTCGAATAGAAGCGCTTCTCCTCGTCGCTCGCCACCGCATAGGGGGCGTTCTCCGAAGTCGCCTTGACGGTGAAGCCGGCCGGCAGCTGCGTGACGCGGTCGCCATGGCTCATCCAGACGGGATAACGCCCACCCTCTTCCCAAACGCCCGCGAACAGGGCGGAGGGCGTGACGATCTCGACATCGGCGCGGCCGAATTCGGCGGCATGACCGCCCTCGACCGTGCCGCCGAGCTGATGGGCCATGGTCTGCTGGCCATAACAAATGCCGAGCAGCGGCAGCCCCGCGGAGAACACCTCCTGGGGCGCGCGCGGCGAATTGCCGTCGGGCACCGAGGCCGGGCCTCCGGAAAAGATCACGCCTTTCGGCTTCAGCCGCTGGAAGGCATCGGAGGCCGACTGGAACGGCGCGATCTCGCAATAGACGCCGATCTCACGGACCCGGCGCGCGATCAGCTGCGTGACCTGGCTGCCGAAGTCGATGATCAGGATGGAGTCGTGATGGGCGGGGTTCTGGGGCTGGGAGCTCGTCATGGCTCGCCATAGAAGATCAGGCCGCTTTCGTCGACGCATAAAATCAAGGGGGCGAATGGCGTTGGACGCAATTTCTCCGCGAGCTTGCGATCCGCGGTGAGCATGAGCGCGCCGGCCTGATCAGCCAAGGCGACATAGAGAGCGTCGTAGACCGAAACGCCGTGATCGATGGCAATCTTGGCTGCCACAGCGAGCAGAGAGGTCAAATCATTGCTGGCAACCCGCCGCGTCGCCGAATCCAAGGCGCGCTCGAACTGAACGGATTCGATCGATCCCTTCCGCAGCTTGCGGCAAAGCACCTCGCCGATTTCAGCTAGCGCGTGGCTGGGAGCAAGGAAAACGCTGCCGGCCGCTTCATACCCTTCGAGCACAGCTTGCGCGAGCCTGGAGCCGCTTTCGTCGACGAGCAGTTTGACGATGAAACTTGCGTCGAGAACAACGCTACTCATCCCTCAACGCCCGAATGATGTCGACGCTGTCCTCCTGAGGCCCCGGCGGTGTCAGTGCGCGGATCGCCGCAAATTCCTTCGAGATCGGCAGATGCTCAGGCCGGTTTGCGAGCACGGTCCAATCTTGCGCGCGCCGAGCGTTCTCGGCCGCCCGCCGTACCTTTGCCAGAACCTGCTGCAAGGTCACACCATCAAGCCGCGACGCTTCAACGACCACCATGGAAGCTACTCCCGACAGACTGATTGGCTGCCCCCATGATATAGGGACGGCCCAAGCTTCGCAAAACCTTCGCTTGGATCGACGATTCAGCCCGGCGCCGCAAGGCAGCTCAAATAGAATCCGTCGGTCCCGGTCCGGCGCGGCGAGAGCTGCAAGCCGAAGCGCGTGGCGAAACGGGCGAGCAGGCCGAAATCGACCTCGCCGGTATCGAGCAGCGAGCGCGTCGCGACCGGCACGAAGCCGGGATGGCGCACCAGGAAGGCCTCGACCGCGCCGTCATTCTCCTCCGGCAGCATCGAGCAGGTGATGTAGGCAATGCGCCCACCTGGTTTCACCAGACTGGCGGCACGCGTGAGAACCTGCGCCTGTTCCTTGATGCGCTCGGCCAGCGCGCCGGGGCGCACCCGCCATTTCGCATCCGGATTGCGGCGCCAGGTGCCGGAGCCGGTGCAGGGCGCATCGACGAGCACGAGATCGATCGTGCCGACGAGATCGGCAAGCGCATCATGGCCGCGGCTCCTGGGCACGCGGACCTCGACATTGCCGGCGCCGGAGCGGGTGAGCCGGTCATGCAGCGGCGCCAGCCGGCGGCTGTCGAGATCGGTGGCGAAGATGCGCCCGTCTCCGCCGAGGACAGCAGCCAGTGCCAGCGTCTTGCCGCCGGCGCCGGCACAGAGATCCACGACACTCATGCCGGGCTGTGCGCCGGCGAGCAGCGTCACGAGCTGCGAGCCCTCGTCCTGGATCTCGAACTCGCCGTTGAAGAAGCTCGGCTCGCTCTGCAGCGACGGGCCGCGGCCATCGGGGCCGGGCAGGAAGCGCAAGGCATCGGGCGACCAGGCGCCCGGTTCGGGCTGAAGATGCGCCAGCGCTGCACGCAGCCTGTCGCGATCGGTCTTCAGCCGATTGGTGCGGATATCGGCCGGCGCACGGCCCGCCAGAGCCTGTCCTTCGGCAACCGCATCGTCGCCGAAGCCTGCCATGAAGGAAGACCAGAGCCAGTCGGGTACATCGGCCTGCATCCAGCCTGGCGCGGCGTTGAGATCGAAGGCGGCGAGCCCGGCGACCTCGAACTCGGTCAGCGGTGCGGGGGCATGATTCTGTCCGCTGAAGAGGTCCGAGATTTCCTCGACGCCGAGGCCGCGCTGGCTGACCAGCATGCCGAGCACGAGCGCCCGCGGCGTCTCCTCACCAAGCGCATGCACCGAGGACGCGCGGCGGCGCAGCGCATCGTAGACGAGCGAAGCGACGGCGGCGCGATCCTTCGAGCCGGCGAAACGGCGTGACAGCCCCCAGTCCTTGAGCGCGTCGGCCGCCGGGCGCCGGCGCTCGATCAGGTCCGCCAGGACCTCGATGGCGGCGCTGATGCGGGCGGCGGGAGTCATGTCCGGCGGTTCCTGTGCTTGCTTTGCATCGCAGCCCTCGAGCCCGGCGCCATTTCGAACGATTCCGAAGCGCGACAGCACCCTTGACGCCCTCGTCCCACAGGGCGCAAGACGATACAACTCCTTCCGCAACGCCAACCGCCCAGGAACCACTGCAATGACTGCCCTCTCCCGCCTCGCGCTTGCCGGCCTGTTCTGCCTGTCGCTTGCCGCCTGCGCCACCCAGCCGGTCGACACCACGCCGCCGCCGGCCAAGCGCCTGGACGCCAAGACCTCGCTCGAAGGCCGCCGCTGAGATTCCGGAGGCACCCGCCGCCGGATAGCGAGCGAGCGCCTCGACCAGTTTCCGATACTCCCCTTCGCAGCGCCCATGACGACATGTTCGAGGCGCTGCGCAGGGGCACGAAGCCTTCACCAGCCTGTCATATCCGCCGAGCAGTTTCGCCGCCTTTCCGCAGGAAGCGAGGATCGGACGAGATGAAGCCCCTGTTGCAGCCGGCGACCATGCTGGCGACCTTTGCCCTGGCACTGGCCGCCCAGGCCCAGAGCCCCGTGCCGACGCTCGACGGAAAGCCGGCCCTGATTGCCGGCCATCGCGGTGCCAGCGGCTATCTCCCCGAGCACACGCTCGAAGGCTACAAGCTCGCGATCGAGCAAGGCGCCGACTTCATCGAGCCTGATCTGGTCGCGACCAAGGACGGCCATCTCGTCGTTCGCCACGAGCCGATGATGTCGGGCACCACCGATGTCGCGACGCGGCCGGAATTCGCCGCGCGCAAGACGACCCGCAAGGTCGACGGTGTCGACACCACTGACTGGTTCGCCTCCGACTTCACGCTCGCCGAGCTCAAGACGCTGCGGGCCAAGCAGGCCTTCGCCGATCGCGACCAAGCGCATAACGGCAAATACGAGATCCCGACCCTGCAGCAGGTCATCGATCTCGCCAAGGCCGAAAGCGCCCGCACCGGCCGCACAATCGGCATCTACCCGGAGATCAAGCACTCGACCTATCACTCGGCCCTGGGCCTGGCGATCGAGGACAAGCTGCTCGATCAGCTCAAGGCCGCCGGCTGGACGGAGAAAACCTCGCCGGTGATCATCCAGAGCTTCGAGACCGCCAACCTCAAATATCTGCGCGGCAAGACGCAGCTGCGCCTGATCCAGCTCGTCGACGCCGACGATGTCGACAAGGATGGCGGCATCGTCCTCGCCGCGCCCTTCGACAAGCCCTACGACTTCGTCGTCACCGGCGACAAGCGCACCTTCAAGGACCTCGTCACCGCCGAAGGCCTGAAGGAGGTCAGGACCTATGCCGACGGCGTCGGCCCCTGGAAGCCCTATCTGATGCCGGCCAAGCAGGTGATCGGCGACGACGGCAAGCCGCGTGACCTCAATGGCGACGGCACGATCGACGAGCGCGACCGCGTCTTGCTGCCGCCGACCGATGTGGTGAAGAACGCCCACGCCGTCGGCCTCTTCGTCCACACCTGGACTTTCCGCAGCGAGCCCAAGCGCCTCGCCTCCGACTTCAAGGGCGACCCGGCCGCCGAGTACAAGGCCTATCTGGCGCTCGGTATCGACGGGCTGTTCTCGGACTTCCCGGACCAGGCGGTGAAGGCGCGCGACGCCAAGTAGTCGCACCGCAAGACAAGACCGCCGCACCAAATGGGCGCGGCGGTCTCATGGACACAACTAAACCTAACTCAACTCACGCTTAGTCGCAGACACGTACCGTGCGACGGATTTCCCCGCGCGGAGTTTCGCGAATTCGCGTCTCGGTGCGGCAGTCGCGCTCCGCGCGATAGGCTCGGCGGCGCTCCCAGCGATCACGCTCGCGCCAGCGATCCTCACGGTCCATCGCGCGCTGCTGCGGCGTGCGCGGGTCGATCCTGACACCGCCCGGCCCGATATCGACGGACTGCGCGAAGGCGCCGGAGCCGGCCAGCAGCAGGCCCGCGGCAAGGGTCGAAGCAAGCAGTTTCATCGGCTTTTCCTCCATTGTCGGGAAAAGCAACGAGATGGGCCGGCAAAGGTTCCCTACCGATACCGCCTCCAAATTCAGCCCGCCAACGAGAACGGCGCCCGCAAGGGGCGCCGTCGCAGAAGGAACCGAGCTGCCGGATCAGTGCAGGATCTGGCTGAGGAAGAGCTTGGTGCGCTCGTGCTGCGGGTTCTTGAAGAACTCGTTGGGCTCGTTCATCTCGACGATCTGGCCGGCGTCCATGAAGATCACCCGGTCGGCGACCTGGCGGGCGAAGCCCATCTCGTGGGTAACGCAGAGCATCGTCATGCCTTCGTCCGCCAGCGAGACCATGGTGTCGAGCACCTCCTTGACCATTTCGGGGTCGAGGGCCGAGGTCGGCTCGTCGAACAGCATGATCTTCGGGCTCATGCAAAGCGAGCGGGCGATGGCGACGCGCTGCTGCTGGCCGCCCGAGAGCTGGCCGGGATACTTGCTCGCCTGCTCCGGAATCTTGACGCGCTTGAGATAGTGCATCGCGATCTCCTCGGCGTCCTTCTTGGGCATCTTGCGAACCCAGATCGGCGCCAGCGTCAGGTTCTCGAGGATCGTCAGATGCGGGAACAGGTTGAAGTGCTGGAAGACCATGCCGACGTCGCGGCGGATCTCGTCGATCTTCTTGAGGTCGTTGGTGAGCTCGGTGCCGTCGACGATGATCTGGCCCTTCTGGTGCTCTTCCAGCCGATTAATGCAGCGGATCATCGTCGACTTGCCCGAGCCGGACGGGCCGCAAATGACCAGCTTCTCACCGCGCGACACCTTCAGGTTGATGTCGCGCAGCACGTGGAACTCGCCGTACCACTTGTTGACGCCGATCATCTCGACGGCGGTCGCGGTGTTGAGCGCGGTCTGCTTCAGCGCGGACGGGCGCGAGCTGGTGGTTTCTGCCATAGCCATGATTTGATCCCCTCAACGCTTCTGGCCGGCGGCGAGCCGCTTCTCGACCGCGATCGAGTAGCGAGACATGCCCCAGCAACACAGGAAATAGAAAACAGCAGCGAATGCATAGCCCGTCGCGCGGGTGGTCGGCGTCGCCCAGGTCGGATCGACCAGGGTCGCCTCGATGGTACGCAGGAAATCGAAGATGCCGACGATGGTGACCAGCGTCGTGTCCTTGAACAGCCCGATGAAGGTGTTGACGATGCCCGGGATCACGATCCGCAGCGCCTGCGGCAAGACGATCAGCCGCATCATGCTCCAATAGCCGAGGCCGAGCGACATCGCGCCCTCGTACTGGCCCTTGGGCATGGCCTGCAGGCCGCCGCGCACCACCTCCGCCATATAGGCGGCCGCGAAGAGCGCGACGCCGACCAGCGGGCGCAGCAACCGGTCCGGTGAATATTCCTGCGGCACGAACAGCGGCAGCATGGTGTTGGCCATGAACAGCACGGTGATCAGCGGCACGCCGCGGACGAACTCGATGAAGATCACCGAGAGCAGCTGGATGATCGGCAGCTTGGAGCGCCGGCCGAGCGCAAGGACCACACCGAGCGGCAGCGAAAAGACGATGCCGACCGCCGCGATCAGGAAGGTCACGGTCATGCCGCCCCAGAGGCCTGTATCGACCCTGGGCAGCCCGGGGCTGCCCGCGAGCAGGCTCAGGAAGCCGAAGACGACCAGCGCGAACAGCACGAGCTGCTTCGGCCCGAAGAAGCGCTTCCAGACCGGGAGTTGCTCTACGACCGCCAGCGCTGCGCCGCCAATGTAGAACCGGACGAGCTGCGGCACGAATGACAGGATGACGTAGAGCGCGGCGAGCGCCAGCGTCAGCGTCAGGCAGAAGCCGAGGAAGCGTTCGGCGCCGGGGCCGCCGAGCAGCAGCACATAGGCCGAGATCGGCATCAGCACGAAGAAGAAGAAGATGCCGAGCTTCTTCTTCGGTGCATTGGTCCAGAGCAACCAGGCAACGCCGAGCGCGAACATGGCGAAGACGATGTTCACGCGCCAGCGCTGCGCGATCGGGTAGGAACCGTAGATGAAGTACTGGAAACGGTCGGCGATATAGGCCCAACACGCGCCGACGGGTCGGCCGACCTTCTCGGCGAGGCAGGCGTCGCGGCTGGTGCCGGACCAGACGGCGTCGAGGAAATAGAACCTGACCAGCCCCGGCACCGTATCGATCACGAGGTAGAGGCCAAGCAGCGTCAACGCGATGTTGAGCGGACTGGAGAGCAAATGCTGCCTGACCCAGGCGAGCGGCCCGGCGACGGAGAGCGGCGCCGGCTGTTGCTCCAGCGTTTCCTTGCGGACGAAGGCGTAGGGAGCCATTTCGGTGGTTGCGTCGGTCATCGGGGCGCCCTCACCGTTCCACCAGCGCCATGCGCTTGTTGTAGATGTTCATGAACAGAGACGTGACCAGCGAAATGGTCAGATAGACCGCCATGGTGATGGCGACGACCTCGACCGCCTGGCCGGTCTGGTTCAGCACCGTGCCGGTGAAGACCTGGACGAGATCGGGATAGCCGATCGCCACCGCCAGCGAAGAGTTCTTGGTCAGGTTGAGATAGTTCGAGGTCAGCGGCGGGATGATCACCCGCATCGCCTGTGGAATGACGACGAGCTTGAGCGTCGGCCCAGCGCGCAGGCCGAGCGCATTGGCTGCCTCGGTCTGACCTTTGGATACGGCGAGAATGCCGGCACGGACCACCTCGGCGATGAAGCCGGCGGTATAGGTCGTCAGGCCCACCAGCAGCGCGACGAACTCCGGGAAGATCTGGATGCCGCCGCGCAGATTGAAGCCGGCGAGCTCGGGATAGACGAAGGAGATCGGCCGACCGGTGACGAAATAGACCAGCGTCGGCAGGACCACGATCAGGCCGAGGGCGACGAGGCCGATGGGATATTGCTTGCCGGTCGCGGCCTGCTGCTTGCGGGCCCAGGACCGGAAAACGAAGGTGGCGACGAGGCCGATCAGAAACGCCCAGATGATCAGGTTGCCGCCGGGCCCAAACTGCGGATCGGGCACATAGAGGCCGCGGTTGTTGAGCAGGAAGCCGGCCGGCAGCACGATCGACTGGCGCGGATTGGGCAGTGGCTTCAGCACCGCATTGTACCAGAAGAACAGCTGCAGCAGCAGCGGCACATTGCGGATCACCTCGACATAGATCATCGCGATCTTCGAGACGATCCAGTTGCTCGACAGCCGGGCGACACCGACGAAGAAGCCGAGGAAGGTCGAGAGCACGATGCCGATCGAGGCGACGAGCAGCGTGTTCAGCAGGCCGACCCAGAAGGCGCGCCCGTAGGTGCCGGTCGAGGCGTCGTACGGAATCAGCTTCTGGTTGACGTCGAAGCCGGAGGCGTTGTGCCAAAAGCCGAAGCCGGAGGCGATCTTCTGCGCCCGCAGGTTCTCGATCGCGTTCGAGGCGGCCGACCAGATCAGGAAGCCCACCACGGCGAGCAGCAGGAACTGATAGGCATAGCCCCGGATCTTCGGGTCGTAGAGCAGCGAGGCCTTGCCCGGCTTGATCTCTGCGGAAGTAATCGACACGTCTGACGCCCTTTTCGAGTTTTGGCGACCGAGGGTCCGGCAACCACCCTTAAGCGGATGGCTGCCGGCCGGTATTGTTATCCGGTTCGCCGGAACAAGACAGCTTCAAGGATCAATACGCGGTGGATGCCGCGCATTGGTGTTTCTCAGCGGATCGGCGGCGCGTATTGCAGGCCGCCCTTGCTCCAGAGCGCGTTCTGGCCGCGCGCGATCTTGAGGAGCGAGCCGGAGCCGACATTGCGCTCGAAGCTTTCGCCGTAATTGCCGACATGCTTGACGATCCGATAGGCCCAATCATTGGCCAGGCCCATCGGCTCGCCGAACTTGCCTTCGGTGCCGACGAAACGCTTGATCTCCGGGTTGTCGGATTTGAGCATTTCGTCGGCATTGGCCTTGGTTATGCCCAGCTCCTCGGCATTGATCATGGCGAAGAGCGACCATTTGACGATATCGAGCCAGACATCGTCGCCATGGCGCACAACCGGGCCGAGCGGTTCCTTCGAGATGATCTCCGGCAGCACCATGTGGTCTTCCGGAGTCGAGAGCGTCAGGCGCTCGGCGTAGAGGCCGGAGGCATCGGTGGTGAAGGCGTCGCAGCGGCCGGACTCGTAGGCCTTGACCGTCTCCTGGTTGGAGGCGAAGGCGACGACCTCGTACTTGATCTTGTTGCTGCGGAAATAGTCCGCGAGGTTGAGTTCGGTCGTGGTGCCCTGCTGGGTGCAGATCGAGGCGCCGGCGAGCTTCAGCACGGAATCGATGCCGAGCTTCTTGCGCACCATGAAGCCCTGGCCGTCATAATAGTTGACCCCGGCGAAGTTCAGGCCGAGCGCGGTGTCGCGCGAGAGCGTCCAGGTCGTCGTGCGCGACAGCAGATCGACCTCACCCGACTGGAGCGAGGTGAAGCGGTCCTTGGCCGAGAGCGGGATGAACTTGACCTTGGTCGGATCGTTGAAGATGGCCGAGGCGACGGCGCGGCAGACGTCCACATCCATGCCGCTCCAGTTACCCTGCTGGTCAGGGATGCCGAAACCGGCGAGACCCGTGCCGGAGCCGCAGTGCAGGATGCCGCGATTCTTGACCTGCGCCAGAGTGGGCGACTGGGCCAGCGCTCCGCTCGCGCACATGGCGGCGGAGACGGCGATGAGCGCCGCGCCAATGATCTGTTTCATTGTTGTTGTCCCCTGTTTGGCGGAACGGGTTTTCCCGCTCTCGATTAGCTAGCAAGCTCCAGGCCAGTCCCCACCGGCCGCCCTCTCCTTTCCATTCTCCTGGACAAACCACCCCGCCGATCCGTCGGCGCCTACGTCGCCCGAACCTCACCGGATCGGCGGCGCATATTGCAAGCCCCCTTTGGTCCAGAGCGCGTTCTGGCCGCGCGACATCCTCAGCACCGAACGGCTGCCGACGGTCCGTTCGAAGCTCTCGCCGTAATTGCCGATATGCTTGACGATCCGGTAGGCCCAGTCGACCGTCAGGCCGAGGCCTTCGCCGAACTTGCCGTCGATGCCGAGCAGGCGCCTGATCTCCGGGTTGGTCGAGCCCCGCATCTGGTCGACATTGGCCCTGGTCACGCCAAGCTCTTCGGCGTTCAACATGGCGAAATGGACCCAGCGCACCAGCTTGAACCATTGCGAGTCGTTGTCGCGGGTCAGCGGGCCGAGCGGCTCCTTCGAGATGATCTCGACGAGGACCATGTGGTCGTCCGGCACTGTCAGCTTAAGGCGCTCGGAATAGAGCGACGAGGCGTCCGTGGTGAAGGCGTCGCAACGGCCGGCATCGTAGGCCTTCAACGTCTCCGGACCGGTGTCGAAGGACACGATCGTGTGGCGCAGATTATTAGTCTTGAAGAAGTCGACGAGGTTGAGCTCGGTCGTCGTGCCGCGCTGCACGCAGATCGAGGCGCCGGCCAGCTGCATCACCGACATGACGCCAAGCTTGCGGCGCACCATCAGGCCCTGGCCATCGTAATAGTTGACGTTGGTGAAGAGCAGGCCTGGCGGCGTGTCGTTGCTGATCGTCCAGGTCGAATTGCGCACGAGGACATCGACCTCGCCGGCCAGTAGCGCCTTGAAGCGGTCATTGGCCGAGAGCGGGATGAACTTCACCTTGCTCGGATCATTGAAGATCGCGGCGGCGATGGCGCGGCAATATTCGACGTCGAGGCCGCTCCAGTTGCCCTGCGGATCAGGCGCGCCAAAACCGATCAGGCCGGTGTTGGAGCCACAGTTCAGGACGTCCCTGCTCTTGATCTGAGCGAGGGTCTGCTGCGCCTGCGCGCTCGCGGAGCCGAGCAACGCCGCGACGGCGAACAGCGCCGCGCTGATGATCCTGACCATGCATGTCCCCTGTCTGGCGGAACGGGTTTGTCCCGTTCTCGATCGGTAGGCGAGCGGGCCGTACCCAGCCCGGTCCCGCAAACCACCTTGTCCAGTCCCCTGGAAAAGAATCGGGGCGGACGCTGAAGCGCCCGCCCCGCATGGGCCCTTAGCGGACCGGCGGCGCGTATTGCAGGCCGCCCTTGGTCCACAGCGCGTTCTGGCCGCGGGCTATCTTCAGCAGCGAGCCCTGGCCGACGTTCCGCTCGAAGCTTTCGCCGTAATTGCCGACATGCTTGATGATCCGATAGGCCCAGTCTGTCGTGAGGCCGATGCTCTCGCCGAACTTGCCCTCGGTGCCGAGCAGGCGCTTGATCTCGGGGTTGCTCGACTTCAGCATCTCGTCGACGTTCGCCTTGGTCACGCCGAGTTCCTCGGCGTTCAGCATGGCATAGTGGACCCACTTCACCAGGCCAAACCACTGGCTGTCATTGTTGCGGGTCGACGGGCCGAGCGGCTCCTTCGAGATGATCTCGGGCAGGACCATGTGATCGTCCGGCGCGGTCAGCTTCAGGCGCTCGGCGTAGAGGCCCGAGGCGTCGGTGGTGAAGGCATCGCAGCGGCCGGAATCATACGCCTTGACCGTCTCGTCCGCACTCGCGAATGCGACGACTTCGTACTTCAGGTTATTGGCGCGGAAGAAGTCGGCGAGGTTGAGCTCGGTCGTAGTGCCCTGCTGGGTGCAGACCGAGGCGCCGTTAAGCTGCAGCGCCGAGGTCACGCCGAGCTTCTTGCGGATCATGAAGCCCTGGCCGTCATAATAGTTGACGCCGGTGAACTGCAGGCCGAGCGCGGTGTCGCGCGACATCGTCCAGGTCGAGTTGCGCACGAGCACGTCGACCTCGCCCGACTGCAGGGCCGTGAAGCGGTCCTTGGCCGAGAGCGGGATGAACTTCACCTTGGTCGGGTCGTTGAAGACCGTGGCGGCGATGGCGCGGCAGAACTCGACGTCGAGGCCGGTCCAGTTGCCCTGCCCATCCGGCACGCCGAAGCCGGCAAGGCCGGTGTTGGAGCCGCAGTTCAGCATGCCTCTGCTCTTGACCTGAGCGAGGGTTTGCGGCGCCTGCGCCTGTGCGCTCGCCGCGGCCAGCGCGAAGCCGAACCCGGCGACCGCGGCTGCCATGAATTTCTTCATATCGATGTCTCCCATTGATGGCCCTGCCGGCGTTTGCCGGCCGGAACGTGCCGGTCCCCTCGCATCGTCGCGACTTGCTGCCCCGTTCGATGCCCAAAACTTATGCGAAGCTCGGCGCTGGCCGATTGCCAGAGCCACGCATGAGCGTCAAGCAAGGGCAGCTGGTATATCTGCCTCTTTTCACGGCCAACATCACATGCGACTTTCGGGGGGTGGTCAAGTGCGGCCACAACCTGCCCCATTCCGGTCCCGCCCAGGCTCGTCTCCCGCCCCATGAAAAAGCTGTCAAAGCCCGAATTCGCGCAGCTCCGCGAGAAGACCCGGCTTGCCCTCGCCGGCCGCGATCCATCCGACAGCTATGGTTTCGTCAACCCGCCGATCGTCCGCGGCTCGACGGTTGTCTATCCGAACACCGAGGATTTCCTCGTCCGCAAGGCGCGCTACAGCTACGGCACCGCAGGCAGCCCGACGATCGATGCGCTTCTGGCCGCCGCCGATACGATGGAGGGCGGCGCCGGCGTGCTCGCCTGCTCGTCCGGCCTGCTCGCCTGCACCTTGCCCACGCTCGCCTTCCTGAGGGCGGGCGACCATTTCCTCGTGACCGACAGCGTCTACCATCCGATGCGCAATTTCTGCGAGCGGATGCTGCCGCGCTACGGTGTCGAGGTCACCTATTACGACCCGCTGATCGGCGAAGGCATCGCGGAGCTGTTCAAGCCGAACACAAGGGCGGTCTGGACCGAGTCGCCGGGTTCCCAGACCCTGGAGGTCCAGGACATCCCGGCGATCGTGGCCGCGGCGCATGCCCGCGACATCATGGTGATGATGGACAACACCTGGGCGACGCCGCTCTTCTTCGACGCGCACAAGTTCGGCGTCGACGTCTCGGTCCAGGCCGGGACGAAATACTACGCCGGGCATTCCGACGTGCTGATCGGCACGGTCTCGGCCCGCACGGCGGAAATCCATGCCCAGCTCAAGCTGACCTGGGACGCGCTCGGCGTGATCATCGCCGCCGAGGACGCCTATCTGACGCTGCGCGGCATCCGCACCATGGCCGTCAGGCTGAAGGAGCAGCAGCCTGCCGGCCTGGAAATGGCGAACTGGCTGGCGGCACGTCCCGAGGTCGCCCGCGTGATCCACCCGGCCTTGCCCAGCGATCCCGGCCACGCCATCTGGAAGCGCGACTTCACCGGCGCCTGCTCGCTGTTCACGATCGAGCTCGAGCCCGTCTCGATGAAGGCGGTCGCAGCCATGCTCGACGGGCTCGCCCTGTTCGGCATGGGCGCATCCTGGGGCGGCTACGAGAGCCTGGTGCTGCCCTTCGACTGCAAGCGCTATCGCACCGCGACCAAGCCCGGCTTCAAGGGCCCGACGATCCGTCTCCATATCGGGCTCGAGGATCTCGAAGACCTGAAGGAGGATCTGGACGCCGGCTTTGCGCGCCTGAGGGCGGCAAGCTGAGCGCTGCCTCGATGTCGGGACGGCCGATCGTCTTCGCCTACCTCGACGAGCCGCCATTCTGCTGGCCGGCGCCGGGCGGCACGGCGCAAGGCTGCGACGTCGAGCTGGTGACGGCGGCTTTTCGGACGCTCGGGATCACGACGTTCGAGCAGCAGCTGACGACATTCGCCGAGCTGCTGCCCGGGCTCGCCAGCGGACGCTGGACAGTGACCACGCCGCTCTTCGTCACGACAGAGCGCCGGCGGCTCGTCGATTTCAGCCGCCCCGTCTGGGCGCTTGCCGATGGGCTGCTGGTCCGGTCAGCCGATCGTGGGCTGCTGACAGGCTACCGCGCCGTCGCGGTCGCCGGCGTCCGCCTCGTCGTCGTCGGCGGGCAGGTTCAGGAGCAAGCCGGGCTCGCTGCCGGCATTGCGCCGGAGCGGCTGATCCGCGTCGCGACGCAGGAGGAGGCCGTAGCAGCGGTCAGAACCGGCCAGGCCGATGCCTATGCCAGCGTGGCCATGGCCCATCGCGGCTACCTCGCCCGCCAGCCCGATGCAGACCTGGCGGTCGTGGCCGTGCCCACCAGCGAAAGCACACCAGCCGCCGGAGCGTTCGCCTTCGGCAAGCAAGACGCCACGCTGCGGGAGCGCTTCAATGCCGCCCTCGAAAGCCTCGTCGGCGGCGACTGGCACCGCGCCATGATGGCGCGCCACGGTTTCCCGGCTGGCGAATACTGACGTCTCGCCTCAGCCTGGCCCGGAATTCGTGTCCTCGCCGCGCGCCCTGGCCCGCAACACGAATTGCAGATTGCGCAGGTAGACGAACACGCCGAAGCCCTGGCCGAGAATGAAGACCGGGTCGCGGCGGTAGAGCGCGTAGATCAGCAGCAGCATGCCGCCGCCGATCGAGAACCACCAGAACGTCATCGGCACGACCGAGCGCTGCGCCTTCTCGCTGGCGAGCCACTGCACCACGAAGCGCATGGTGAACAGGCCCTGCGCGACCACGCCGAGCAACACCCACCAATCGACATTGTTGACGAAGACGTCGTGAAAATAGGTCCCGATCATGTTCTGCAGGTCGATGAGCATCAGCGCGCCTCCGTCACGATCTGCGGCACGCGCTTGCGGCGCCTGATCAGCCACCAGACCCCGGCAAGATCGAGGATGCCGACCCAGAGCCGGTCGAAGAAGCCATAGTTCGAGACGCCGGTCAGGCGCTGGCGGTCGCGCACGTCGTGATGCAGGACCGCGAAGCCTTCGCGCACGACCAGCGCCGGCATGAAGCGATGCAGCGCGTCGAAATAGGGCAGCGCCAGATACGTCTCGCGCCGGAAGCATTTCAGGCCGCAGCCGGTGTCGCGCGTGCCGTCCCTGAGGATGGCGCCGCGGACCTTGTTGGCGATGCGCGATTGCATGCGCTTGAACCCGGTATCCTTGCGGCCGACTCGCTGGCCCTGGACCAGGCCGGCCGAGGGGCCAGCCGCCTCGATCTGCGCCAGCATCGCCGGGATGAAGGCCGGGTCGTTCTGGCCGTCGCCGTCGAGCGTCGCGACGATGGGTGCCCTCGCCGCCCTCACCCCGCTGCGCACCGCCGCCGACTGGCCGCAGGACTCGGCATGGCGGACGACCAGCAGCCAGGGCCGCGTCGGCGAAAGCGCGGCCAGCGCCGCAGCGGTGCCGTCGCTGGAGCCGTCATCGACGTAGATCAGCTCGAAGGCGCCGATGCCAGCGCAGGCCGTCTCGATGTCGCCGACGAGCGGGGCGATGTTGCCCTGTTCGTTGCGCACGGGCACGACGATGCTGATACGCAGCTGGCCGTCTGAAGGCACGGGTTCGGTCACGGATTGAAGTCTTTCTGCATGGCGGCGCGCAAACTGCGTCAAGCGCCGCGATGGGGCAAGCGTCGATCACTCACGGACATAGACGCTCATCGCGATGGGCTTGCCCCCGTTGAGGTTGAAGCCGGAGATCGTGGTCAGCAGCCGCGGCGCCACGCCAGAGGCGGCAAGCCCCTGCCGGAAACCGTCGAGGAAACGGCTCTCGACCAGCGCGACTCGGCAACCGGGTTCGCGCAGGAACGAGGCGGCGATGCTGCCGTCCGCCCCCATGCGCAGATTGGTGCCGACCAGGAAGACGAGGCTAGGCTCGCGATAGCCGACGGTCATGACCTCGGGATTCGCACAGGTGACAGCCTGCACCGCCTCCGCCAGCCGCGGCGAGAGCTTGAGCCCGCGCAGGCTCGGCGCGGCGAGGCCGTAGACGCCGGCGCCAAGCAGCAGGCTCGCGACCACGCCACGCCAGAGCGCACCCTCGAAGGCGCCCTCGCGATAGGCCAGGAAGCTGCGGAAGGCGACGATAAGCGCCAGCGCCAGAACCGGCAAGGCGAGCCAGGGCAAGGTCCGGTCGAGCGTCCAGGTGCCGTAGAGCAGCACGCCGACCAGTGCCGCCGGCACGGCGACGACGAGGAAGGCCGTCAGGTCGGAACCACGGCGCAAGCGGTTGATGCCGCCATTGACCAGAGCGAGCAGGAGCAGCGCCGTGATCGCCGGATAGAGCGGCAGCACGTAGTGCGGCAGCTTGGTCGGCACGGCTTCGAAGACAATCCAGGACGGCACGATCCAGGCGAGCAGGAACAGGATCTGCGGCTCGCGACGCTTCACCCAGGCGAAGGGGATGGCCATCGAAGCGAGCGCGGCCGCGGGCCAATAGGTGCCGAAGAACAGCAGCAGATAGAGGCCGGGCGGCCCCCAATGCTTCTCCTGCCCCTCGCCGACCTTGGCGAGCATGTCCTTGCCGACGCTCTCGGCGAAGAAATCGCCGCCGGTCTTGATCGCGATGGCGACGAACCAGGGCAGCACGACGATGAGGCAGAGCAGCAGGCCGAGCCCCGGACGCAGCGGCGCGAACCAGCGTAGCGAGCGCTCGCGGATAGCGAGCACGATCATCGCCAGGCCCCAGACCATCGGCACGATCGGCCCCTTGAGCAGCAGGCCGAGCGCCGTCGCCGACCAGAACACCAGCCAGTTCCAGCGGCTCGGCACGAAAGCGAGCGAACGTGTCCAGTCGAGCCAGGCGCGGGCGAGTGCGCCCATGGTCGCGACCGCGCAGGCGGCGAGCAGCGCGTCGGTCTTGGCGAAACGCGCCTCGACGCCGAGCAGCACGCAAGCGGCCATCATGGCCCCGCCGAGAAGAGCAAGACGGGCGCCGACGAAAGCGAGGAGCGCCCAATAGGTCAGCAGCACGGTCGCGACGGCGCCGATGAGCGAGGGCAGCCGATAGAGCCACATCGTGGTCCGGGCCTGCGGCACGCCGAGCGCTTCGCCGGCGGCAACGCTCGCCGCTTGCAGCCAATAGATGCCGACCGGCTTCTTGTGCCGCGCCTCGTCCTGGAAGCGGATGTCGACGAAGTCGCGCGTCTCCAGCATCTGCTTGCTGGCCTGGGCGAAGCGCGGCTCGTCGCGGTCGAACGGCTGCAGGCTGGCGAAGCCCGGCAGGAACGCCGCCAGCGACAACAGGACGAGCAGCAGGCAGGCGCGCCGATGGCTCGCGGACGCGAAGCTAGCGAGCCGGTCGAGACCGGAGCCGAGCGAGATCATCGACACTCCTTGTGGCCGAACCATGCATGGCCCGCCCCTTGCGGGCAGCGGACCGGCGAACAGGCAAGCGGGTTGGCCGCGGCGCGTTTACGGCCTCGCATCGCTCGCGGCAAGCGCGCAGGCGCAATCCGCAGTGACGCAAGGCCCCCGCCGCGAGCCATGGCAGGTTGGCATTCGGGGCCAAGTTTGTTCCGAACATGGCAAAACCAGCTCTCGCCCCCCACATCCGCAGGAGGTTCGCTTGCGCGCCGTGCGCGCCGCAGGTCGCAAGGCCACATATCAGGAGGGCAGGAGCACGATGAAGATGCCGATCGCCGTTCACACCGATGAAGACTATGAGCGCGCCCAGCAGCGCGTGGCCGAGCTCAACGCCGCGCCCGACAGCAAGGAAAAAGAGCGCGAACTGGAAGCGCTGGCGGACGCCATGCTCGCCTTCGAGCTGCGCCGCGACGAGGCGCAAGAGTGACGCTGCGAGGCATCGACGGCCCCTCTGAACAGGAGCCGGCGCCGACCTCGTTTGCGTCATCGCCGGCCCGCGGCAAGCTCGCCAAAGCAGAATTTGCCACTTATTATCTGCAGCGTTCGTCTTCACAGCAGCCTACTCTGCCCCAGCCAATGTGGCAGCCGAGCCTAGGTGATCCAGGACGCGATGAGCAGGCGCCACCGTCATTCGACCATGATCATGGCTCGAATCTTCACCCTTCTTGCGTTCATGCTCGGCTTTGCCGCGCCGGCGGCCATGGCGGAGCCGGCACGCATCCTGGACGACAATTCGGATTCGATCGCGGTGGTGATCGGCAACCGCGACTACAAGCAGACCAGCACGGTTGACTACGCCCATAACGACGCCGAGGCGATCCGCGACTATCTCGTCCGCGGGCTGCGCTTCCGCGAGCAGAACGTCTTCCTGTTGAAGGATGCGACGCTCGGCGAACTCACTCAGATGTTCGGCAGCGAGGCCAATCCGCAGGGCGGCAAGCTCTGGCGCAGCGCGGTCGAAGGGCGTTCCAACGTCTTCGTCTATTATTCAGGCCATGGCGTGCCGGACCTCGCCACGCGGCAGCCCTTCCTGTTGCCGCAGGACGGCAGCCCGAACGCCAGCGAAAGCGGCTATGCGCTGCAGACGCTCTACCGGAACCTCGAACTGGTGCGGCAGAAGATCGGAGCGCAGCGGCAGCTGATCGTGATGATCGACGCCTGCTTCACCGGCGAGACCGGGCGCAAGGGCGAGAGCCTGCTCGCGGTCTCGGCGCCAGGTTTTACCCCGGCCAAGCCGCGTGCAGGCGGCGGCATCATCAAGCTGGTCGCGACCTCAGGCACGACTCCGGCCAATTGGGACGCCAACCAGAAGCTCGGCCTCTTCACCAGCCGCTTCCTGATGGGCGCCGCCGGGCTGGCGCAGGCCGGCAGCGATAGGCGGATCAGCTGGGCCGAGCTGCAATCCTATGTCGTCCGCGAGGTCGAGACGGCCGCGCGGCGCGACAGCGGGCGCGAGCAGAAACCCGAATTCGACATCGCCAACCTGTCGCTGCCGGCCGTCGAGCCGTCGGCCACCATCCGCCGCAGCTTCGAAAGCGCACAGGACGAAGCGCGCTGGCTCAGCGCGACGGCCGACGGCTCGCGCGAGGCCCTCGAACGCTATGTCGCGCAATGCACGCCCCCCTGTGCCTATCGGCAGCAGGCGATGGATCGGCTGCTGCAACGGCAGCGCAACGCCGAGGCGGCCAAAGACGACGAGAGCTGGCGGCAGTTCGGCGCCGAGGGCAAATACCAGGCCTATCTCGACGCCTGCAACCGGATCTGTGCCTACCGGCAATTGGCGCTCGGCTATCTGGGCAAGGATACGGTCGCAGCGACCAGGCCGGAGGACACGCAAGCTAAGCCGCAAGGACTCGGATCGGCAGCACAGCCGACCGTGACCAGCAATCCGGCCCTCGCCCTCGCCGAAGCGAAGGCGGCGGGGACGATCGAAGCGCTGGACCGCTTTCTCAAGGCCCATCCCGAAGGCAGGCTGGCGACGGAAGCTTTTGCCGCACGGGCTGCGCTGGTCCAATCCGCCAGGCAAACTGGTGCCGGCCATGCGCCGACCGCGGCGGCCGATGCGCGCTACGCCCCCGGTCAGATGCAAATCGAAGCCGGGGCTCCCGCAGACGCCAAGCCAGCGCCCGATACGCGCTCCGAGGCCTGCACGTCCCAGGGCATCGTCGTGAAACTCGGGCCACGTCGCCCGGAAGACCCGAAGAGCGGGTTCCTGTCCGTGCGATCCGGGCCGGGCGGCAGCGGCTATTTCGAGACCGACCGTGTCTACAACGGCGACCGACTGATCATCTGCAACACGATCGGCCCGTGGCACGCCATCGTCTACCCGAATCGGGGCCAGTCGCTTCAAGAGTGTCGAGCGAATCTGACTGTGAAGTCAGCGGGCCGCGCGACGTATTCCGGCCCGTGCCGCTCGGGTTGGGTTCACAAAAACTATGTCGAAATAACCGCGAGATAAGCGCCCATCCGCGCGGCGGCGCTCCTGATCACCATGTCGGACCCCGACGGCCGGCGAGGTGATTTTGTCCCAATCGGAGCAGACAACTGAGCGACAACAATGGCGAGCCCGACAGGATTCGAACCTGTGACCAGCAGCTTAGAAGGCTGCTGCTCTATCCAGCTGAGCTACGGGCCCTGAAGGGAGCGGCTGACTTGGTGTCCGCCGCTCACTTGAACTTCAATGCGTCCACTGGCCGACGCGGTTGAACTTGAAATTGTCCGAATAGGTCATGGCGCGGCGCTTGGCCTGATGCGGCTGCTCGAGGCGGTAGGCGATACCGTTGCGCGTCGCGTAGGCGACAGCTTCCTCGGCCGTGTCGAACCAGAGCCTGAGCTGGCTCTTCATGTCGCCCGACGAGGTCCAGCCCATCAGCGGCTCGATCTCGCGCGGCCGCTCGGGCTCGTATTCCAGCAGCCAGCGGCCGGTCTTGGCCGTGCCGGACTGCATCGCGTTGCGGGCCGGCGAATAGATGCGTGCCGTCATGCTCCCCCTCGCCTTCCGGCAAAGCCCAAAATGGTCGGGGCACCAGGATTCGAACCTGGGACCCTCTGCTCCCAAAGCAGATGCGCTACCGGGCTGCGCTATACCCCGAATATCCTGCAAGTGCATGGAATCACTTACCGAACCGTCGCCGTACCTCGACGAGGCGAAGCAACGCGCTACGCCATAGCATCGAACAGGCGGGATGGGAACAGCCCGCGCAGCCGCAATGCCTAGACGACGATGAGATCGCGCGAGCTGCGTGACAGCAGTTCGCAGCCGCCCCGGGTGACCAGAACGTTGTCGATGAGGCGCGCGCCCAGCCCTTCCTCGTGCAGGAAGACCGGCGGCTCGACGCTGACGACCATGCCGGCGCGCAGCGTGTAGCGACTGCCGCCGATCATGTGCATCGGCTCGCCCCAGCTCGGCGGGAAGCCGGGCGCCAGCCCGTAGCCGGAGGTGTGGACGCGGCCATGCTCGAGGCCGGCCTCGCCGATCACGCGCTTGGCCGCCTCGTGCGGAGCGGTCGCGGGCGCTCCGTCGCAAATCTCGGCGATGCAAGCGTCACAGGCGCGGCGGGCTATTTCGTAGAGCTCGCGCATCCTGGCGTTAGGCTGGCCGAGGCAGAATTGCCGGCCGAGCGTTGCGGTGTAACGCCGGACCGTCGCGCCGTATTCGACGCTGCCGTAGTCGCCGGCCTGCAGCCGGCGCTCGGTCGGGGCGCCATGGCTGTAGCAGGAGCGTTCGCCGGAGACGAGGTTGATCGGGCTCGCCGCCAGGCCGCTGCCGCGCGCCAGCAACGCGCCATAGACCTCGCCGGCGACCTCGAGTTCGCTGCGGCCGACGCGCAGCGCCTTGCCGAAGACGGTCAGCGCTTCATCCGCGATCGCCGCCGCCCGCCTGATATAGCCGAGCTCGGTCGGCGATTTCACCAGCGTGAAATCGTGGACGAGATTGGTCGCTTCGACGAAACGCGAGCCGAACAGGTCGCGGATCGCGCTGTAATGATGCGGGTGGAGATAATAGGCGGGCACCTCGACGCCGATCTGGCCGGCCAGCATGCCGAGTTCGTCGGCGAGACCTGCGAATCGCGGAATCGGGTCCTCGTTCTCGCCACCTCCGAAGGTCTCCAACCGGTCGACCAGGGCATCGTCGAGGATCTCGGCCCGCTCGCCCTCGCGCGCCATCATCGCGATCGGCCCATCCGCCGCCGGCACCAGCAGGCACTGGAACTCCTGGTAGCTCTTGGCGTCCGAGCCGGTCAGCCAGCGGATCGAGACGGGATGGAAGAGCACCAGCCAGTCCAGCCCCTGTTCCGCCATCTCCCGCCGCACTTGGGCGCGCCGTTCGGCGAATTCCTCGACCGCGAAGTCGTGCCTCGACATCTCCCGCGCCGCTCTCAGAGCGCGGGCAGCGGCTGCATCGGCCCGCCCAGCCATTTCCTGTGGAGTTCGTCGAGATCGCCGTTCAGCGTGCTCTGGAAGATCAGCGTGTCGAGCCAGCGCAGCAGGTCGTGCTCGCCGCGGCGGATGGTGATGTGGGCCGGGGCCCGCCGCAGCGCGAACTTGAAGTCGAATTCCTTGCTCGGGTTCTGCTTGGCGAGTTCGACCACGACGACGCTGTTGGCGGCAAGCAGTTGTGCATGGCCGGCCAGATAGGCCTGCACCGCCGTGGCGTTGTCCTCGGTGCGCATGATGTCGGCCGAGGGCGCCAGCGCCGAAAGGACGAGGTCCTCGGTCGTACCCTTGGCGACGGCGATGCGGTTGCGGCCGAGATCGGCGCCCGCTTTCACCGCCAGCGCCTTGGCGCCGTAGACGGCGAGCGCGGTGTCGGCATAGGGCGCGCTGAACATCACCTGTCGAGCGCGCTCTGCAGTGATCGACATCGCCGCAATGTTCATGTCGGACTTGTCGGTGAGCAGGAAGGGGATGCGGCTCGCCGCCGGCACCGGGACCAGCTCCAGCTTCACGCCCAGCGACTTGGCGACGAGCTTGGCCATGTCGACGTCGAAGCCTTCGAGCTCGCGCTTGGCGTTCATCATGCCGAAGGGCGGCACATCGGCGAAGACGGTGATGCGCACTACGCCCTTCGACAGGATGTCGTCGAGCTTGTCCGCATGGGCCTCGAGGCTGGCGACCAGCCCGGCGAACAGGGCAAGGGTGCCGAAGATCGCCGATCTGAAAGCGTGTCCCATGATGCTCCCCCGATTTGTCGTTGATGCCGGCCGCTTCTGCAGCCGGACGGCCAGTCGCGCTGCGCTCATCGGCAGAGCGACGATGACGTAGCGGAATGCTATCGGTTTCGTATATGCAGTCAAGCTTCGCTAATAAAGCAAACCGGAGAGAGCCGATGACGGCCGAGACCGCCGCCGACGCCCGCACCCGCCCCTATCCAGCGCCGGCTCTGGAAAAAGGCCTGGAGATCATCGAGTTGCTGGCGCTGGCGCAGACGCCACTTTCAGCGCGGGCGATCGCAGAGCGGCTCGGGCGCTCAAAGAACGAGATCTTCCGCATGCTGTTCGTGCTGATCGAGCGCGGCTATCTCGATCGTGATCCGGCGACCGACGAGATCGCACTCAGCAACCGCCTGTTCGAGCTTGGCATGCGGGTGCCGCGCGCCCGCGACCTGGTCGAGGTCGCTACGCCTGCGCTGGAGGTCTTGAGCGAGAGGATCGGCCAATCCTCGCATCTGGTTGTGCTGAGCAAAGCTGAGACCGTGGTGATCGTCGCGATCGCCGGGCCCGGCGACATCAATTTCACGCTGCGGCTGGGCTATCGCCGGCCGGCCGCCGCCTCGACCTCGGGCCAGGTCATCCTCGCCTTCCGCGATGGCGCTGATTCTGATTCCGGGCTGGCAGCCATCGCCGCGGATGGCTTCCTGATCGCCGACAGCCACGACGTCGTCGGCGTAACCGACATCAGCGCACCGATCCTCGACCGCAAGGGCCAGGCCATCGCCAGCATCGTCGTGCCCTATCTGAACCGGCGCGAAGCGCGTCCGCAGCATCGCGAGGCGCTGGCGGCGTTGCTCGCCACCTGCCGCGCCATTTCCGAAAGACTGGGGTGAGCCGGACGTTCGGCCCAACAGTCAGGCCAAGAGAAGGTCAGCGCTTGAACAGCGGATGCTCGACCTTGTCGCCGGGCTTGATGCCGAGCTTCTCGGCGATGCCCGCGTTGAGCTCGAGCACCGACAGAACCGGCTCGCCCGAGGGAATCGTCCGGGTCGAGAGCGGCTCCGCCCGCTCGGCGATGCGCGCGACCGTGCCGTCGGCGCGGATGAACAGCATGTCGAGCGAGATATAGGTGTTCTGCATCCACATCGCGACCGGCTCGACCTGCTTGAAGTCGAAGAGCATGCCGCGATCGGCCGGCATGAACTGACGGTGCATCAGGCCCCGCGCACGCTGCTCCGGCGTTCGCATCACCTCGACCTGGAAGGCGTGACGTCCGGAGCTCGTGACGATGGCGAGCGGCTCCAGCCCCGCAGCTGGCGCGCCCTGCGCTTCGGCGGATTTGGGCAGCATGGCGAAGGCGCCGGCGACCAGCACGACGGCGAAGACGCCCCGCAGCACACGTTCTACAACAGACATCATCGCGCCTCGCGCCCCAAAGCCATCCCCGCGGCAGCCTTGCCGCGGCCTCGTGGCGGTTCTGGGGCCAATGGCACGAAGCTGCGCCCCTCCGTCAAGCTTTTCGCCGATCGGCACCGCTCGCATCTTCCTTTCGCCGCCGCCTTGCGGCAGGGTCTGCGGCGACTTCCCACCGGAAGCGAATTCGCCGTGCCATCGGCGAATCCGCCTCTGACGTCACCAATCGGAGCTTGGCCCGGGCTATGCGCTCGCGGGCCTCGACGATGCTTCAGGAGACCATCAATGACGATCTTGTCCGGCCGCCGCCTTGCCAGCTCCCGGCCGCTGCCCACGGCGGGGCTCCTGCTCCTCCTCCTGACGGGCTCAGCTTCCGCCGCCGACTTCCAGCTCGACAATCTGAAGCTCGACTTCGGCAAGTTCGTCGTGTCGATCCCGAAGCTCGATGTGAAGGGTACTCCGCTCGACCGCGACAGCTTCCGCGCGCTGCTCCTGTCAGGCACCAGCGCCGCCCCGGCCGGCGGCATGGCCGGCGCGAGCCAGCCCGGCGAGAGCGCAATCACCCGGCTCGGCAAGCTCACGGCCAGCGAGATCAGCGCCCCCACCCTGGTGATGGAACAGAGTTTCGGCCCGCAGAAACAGGTCACCACCTATCGCAACATCAAGTTCTTCGACATCAGCGAAGGCCGGATCGGCCGCGGCGAATCGAGCGACGGCACGATCAAGGTCGAGGGCGCGGCCACCGGCCCGATGAACGGCGAGATCAAGCGCACCAGCTTCGAAGTGCTCGACCTGATGCAGATCGCCCGTATCTTCGGCGAGAAGGCCAAGCCCGGCGAGACCCCTCCACTGCAGCCGATCATCGGCAAGATCGATCAGGACGGCTACGTCCTCGACCTCGGCGAACAGGGCAAGGTCACCGCCGGCAAGGCCTCGATCCGCGGCTTCAAGGCGCGCGTCGCCTCCGAGCCGATGGGCGAGCTGCTGACCCGCATCGCCGAGCTCAGCGACGAATCGGAGAAGGCCTCGCGCAATCTCAACAGCAAGGAAGACCCGGCGATCAGCGAGGCGCGCGACCGCAAGCTCCTCGTCGCCATGGCCGAGATCTTCGACGCCGTCGACTATGGCAGCGGCGACGTCCGCGACATCGTGATGGCGCTGAAGACGCCGCCCAAGCCCGGCGCCAAGGCGGAGCCGGTCGACATGCGCTTCTCGCGCATCGCCTTCGGCGAGGACGCCCCCGAGAAATCGGGCGTCGCCATCGAGGGCCTGCAGTTCGAAGGCAGCGGCGCCAAGGGCGTCATCGGCCTGCTCGGCTATTCCGGCTTCTCGCTGGAAGGTGTCATCCGCGAGATCAAGGCCGTCGCCAACTCCGCAGTCGACATCAAGACGCTCGACTTCCGCCGCTTCATCCCGAAGCTCGGCACGGTCAAGATGAGCGGCGTGCAGATGAGCGTGCCGCAGGACGGCAAGCGCGGCCGCCCGGCCGGCCCGCCGATCCAGGTCGGCCTCGGCAATTTCGAGCTCAAGGCCGGCGAGCAGCTCAACGGCATCCCCACCGACATGACGCTGACGCTCGACAAGATCACCTTCCCGATCGTCGAGAGCGCCGACAATCCCGCCGCCAAGGACCTGCTGGCGATGGGCTACCGCAATATCGACCTTTCGGCGAAGCTCTCCCTGGCCTGGCAGGAGGCGAGCAAGGAGTTCGCCATCCGCACGCTCTCGCTCGGCGGCGCCGGCATGGCCAGGCTCGACGCCACCGGCATGCTCGGCAATATCGGCAAGGAGGTCTTCACCGGCGATATCGCGCTCGCGCAGGTCGCGCTGCTCGGTGCCACCGCCAAGACTGTCGAGCTGAAGCTGCAGAATCTCGGCCTCGCCGAGAAGCTGATCGAGAACGAGGCGAAGAAGTCGAAGCGCAAGGTCGAGGACGTCCGGCGCGAATACGGCATGATGGCGAGCCTCGGCCTCGCGGCCATCCTCGGCCCGTCCGACGGCGCCAAGGCGCTGGCGAACGCCGTCGCCCGCTTCGTCGCCAAGCCGGGCACGCTCACGGTGAAGGCCACAGCCAAGACACCGGCCGGTCTCGGCCTCGCCGATGTGATCGCGCTCGGCGAACCGACCGAGATCTTCGACAAGATCAACGTCGACGCCACGGCGGAGTGAGGTCGGCGCGTTGAGCTCGCCAATCCTGCCTGCTCCGGACGCCGACTGGCGTCCGGATGCCCTTGCCATCTGTTGGGCCGGTCTCCCGACCGGCCCACGCGGCTTTCTGCGCCGCTGGATCAACCCGCATAACCAGACGCGCCTTCATCTCGCCAATCTGGTGGCGCGTCGGCCCGGCCAGATCACGATCGGCGCCTATTCCTATGGCCGGCCCAAGGTCCGCTTTCCCGAGAGTGGCGCGAAGCTGACGATCGGCCGCTATTGCTCGATCGCCGACGGGATCGAGATCATGCTCGGCGGCAATCACCGCACCGAATGGGCGACGACGTATCCCTTTCCCGCCATGTCCGGCCTCTGGCCCGATGCCGCGGGCCTTGCCAGAGCCGATGTCTCGCGCGGCGACGTCGTCATCGGCTCCGATGTCTGGCTGGGCTCGCAGGCGCTCATCCTCTCCGGCGTCGGCATCGGCCATGGCGCAGTGGTGGCGGCGCGCGCGGTGGTGACGAGGGACGTGCCGCCCTATGCGATCGTCGCCGGCAATCCGGCCCGCATCGTGCGCTACCGGATGAGCGAGGAGCGCATCGCGGCGTTGCTGCGCAGCAGCTGGTGGCTGCTCCCGGAAGCCGAGATCAAGCGGCTCATTCCGACGCTTCTGTCCGAACGGATCGAGGACCTGCCCGGCGCGGCACCTTAGCTCATCGCAAGACAGGGTCCGTGCCAGCAAGGAGGGGCTGCTCACTCAGCCCCTGTCGCGCCAGTGCGCTGCGACCGGCCCGGCCGGCGAGCGCGCCCAGTGCCGAGCCAGCATGGGCGTACATCTTGTCGCGATTCAGGATCAGGCCGTAACCGATTGCCTTGGCGAGGTTTTCGGCGATCTTTCCTGAACCTGGCAGCGGCAGCCCCCATTTGCGCGCGACATGATGTTCCGACCAGGCGA
The DNA here is from genome assembly GCF_037120455.1 of Allobosea sp. CCNWLY174. NCBI lineage: Bacteria > Pseudomonadati > Pseudomonadota > Alphaproteobacteria > Hyphomicrobiales > Alloboseaceae > Allobosea > Allobosea sp. CCNWLY174. Next base: position 634,514 of record NZ_JBBBBQ010000001.1, read on the forward strand.
GATGCCAGCGCGCCGTGAAGCGGCGCTGTGGCGACGGGGCGCTCGACTTGCCGCGTCCGTGACGCGCGCCCGCCCCATCGACATGGATCAGCGCGTGACCAGCCTCGCGCAGGCGGCGGCAGAGATCGTCGTCCTCATAGAACAGGAAGATGGCAGGATCGAAGCCGCCAAGCCCCAGGAAGACCTCGCGTCGCAGCAATAGGCAAGCGCCCGACAGGAAGGGCAGGCAGGCATCGCCCTCCGGCAACACGATCCGGCGCGCCCGGTTGAGATGATCGGGCGAGAGCAGCGAGCGCGGTTGCAGGAACACCCGCCCCGACGGCTCGACCAGCCGCGGCGCGAAGGCGGCGGCGTCAGGATAAGCTTCCGCCGCCGCCAGCAGGGCTGCGACCGCCCCGGGCTGGATTTCGAGATCGGGATTGACGATCAGGATGAAGGGCGTCGCCGCCGCGCGTGCGCCCTGGTTGCTGGCCCGGCCATAGCCCTCGTTGCGCTCGTTGCGCAGGACCTGGGCACCATGCCGCTCCGCGAGCTCAGGCGAAGCGTCGCTGCTGGCATTGTCGACGACGATGGTCGCGACATCCTCGGCTGCCAGCGCGGCGAGGCAGGCCGGCAGCACCTGCTCACTGTCGAAACTGACGACGATGGCGGTGACGTCGGTGGCGGAATGGCTCATGGCTTGCATCTGCGCGGGGTGAACGGCTTTCGGCAAGAGCCGATCAGCGCTTGGAACCCAGGCGCAGCTCCGCCTGGAGCCGTTCGCGCTCGGACGCCTCGCAGCGGCGCGGTGCGTTGTAGGATTTCACCGCATAGCTCGCATTGGCGGCAACGAAGCGCCCGCGCTGCTCGGCCGGCAGGCGCGCGATGATACGGCCGCGGTCGACCCTCAGCCCGCAATCATAGGCCCGCGACACCTGCGCGGCCGTGGACTCGGGTGTGCCTGGCATCGGCCCCATGGCGGTGCAGCCGGCGAGGCCGGTGGCCGCGAGTGCGACGAGGCTGAGCTTCAGCGCAGCCATGGACGGTCAGGGCACTTCGAAGCGGCCGGCGCGGACATCGTTCATCTTGCCGCGCAGCGTCGCCCGCTCTTCGGCGGTGCAGGGTTGCGGGCGGATGTCCTGGTTGATCGTCTCGGCCTCTGAGATCGTGACATAGGCCGAGCGGGCCGCGGCGAGCTGGTCGTCGCTCGCCCCGCGCGCCTTCTCGGCGGCGAGGAAGCGGTCCAGCGTCGTGCGCTGCGGCGAGCCGGCCTTGCAGGCGATCGCGCGCGACACGGTCGTCGCCAGCAGGGAGGCGCGCCCGGCTGCGGTATCGGCATGACCGGCGACGCAGGCACCGAGCGGCAGCGCGACGAAACAGGCGAGCAGCAAGGCTCGCCCGGCAGGCAGGAAGGCCATGGTTGCTCAGCCTTCCTTTTCGGGCAGGTTCACGCGCAGATGCGCTTCGCGCAGCTGCTTCGGCGTCGCCGGCGAGGGCGCGCCCATCAGGAGATCGACGGCCTGCTGATTCATCGGGAACAGTGCGACCTCGCGCAGGTTCGTCGCCCCGGCGAGCAGCATGATGATGCGGTCGACGCCCGCAGCCATGCCGCCATGGGGCGGCGCGCCGTACTGGAACGCGCGGTACATACCGCCGAAGCGCTCGATCACCGTCTCCTCGCCATAGCCGGCGATCTCGAAGGCCTTCACCATCGCCTCGGGGCGGTGGTTGCGGATACCACCCGATGCCAATTCGTAACCGTTGCAGGCGATGTCGTACTGGAACGCCTTGATCGAGAGCGGATCGTCCTCGACCAGCGACTTCAGGCCGCCCTGCGGCATCGAGAACGGGTTGTGCGAGAAGTCGACCTTCTTCTCGTCCTCGTTGTACTCGAACATCGGGAAGTCGACGATCCAGGCGAAGGCGAAAGCATTCTCGTCGATCAGCCCGAGCTCGGAACCGACCTTGTTCCGGGCGCTGCCGGCGAACTTGTAGAACTTGTCGGGATCGCCGGCGGCGAAGAAGCAGGCATCGCCGGCCTTCAGGCCCATCTGGGCGACGATTCCCGCGACACGCTCGGGGCCGATGTTGTTGGCGATCGGGCCTTGGCCCTCGCCGCCTTCCTTGACCATGAGATAGCCTAGGCCGGGCTGGCCTTCCCCTTGAGCCCAAGAGTTCATGCGGTCGCAGAAGGCGCGGGAGCCGCCGCCCGGCGCGGGGATCGCCCAGACGCGGTTCTTCTCGCCCTCAAGGATGCGGGCGAAGACCTTGAAGCCCGAGCCGCCGAAATGCTCGGATACGTCCTGCATCTCGATCGGGTTGCGCAGGTCCGGCTTGTCGGAGCCGTATTTGCGCAACGCCTCGGCATAGGGGATGCGCGGCCAGTTCCTGGTGACGGACTTGCCCTCGCCGAACTCCTCGAACACGCCGGCGATCACCGGCTCCATCGTGGCGAACACGTCCTCCTGCTCGACGAAGCTCATCTCGACGTCGAGCTGGTAGAACTCGCCCGGCAGGCGGTCGGCGCGCGGATCCTCGTCGCGGAAGCAAGGCGCGATCTGGAAGTAGCGGTCGAAGCCCGCCATCATCAGCAGCTGCTTGTACTGCTGCGGCGCCTGCGGCAGGGCGTAGAACTTGCCCGGATGCAGGCGGCTCGGCACCAGGAAGTCGCGCGCGCCCTCGGGGCTCGACGCGGTCAGGATCGGCGTCTGGAACTCGGAAAAGCCCGAGGCCTGCATGCGCCGGCGCAGCGAATCGATCACCCTGGTGCGCAGCATGATGTTGCTGTGCAGCTTGTCGCGGCGCAGATCGAGGAAACGGTACTTGAGGCGGGTGTCCTCGGGGTATTCGAGGTCGCCGAACACCGGCAGCGGCAACTCGGCCGAGGGGCCCAGCACTTCGAGCGCGGTCGCAAAGACCTCGACCGCGCCGGTGGCGAGGTTGGCGTTCTCGGTGCCGGCAAGGCGCGGCTTGACCTTGCCGTCGATGCGGATGACCCATTCCGAACGGGCCTTCTCGGCATCGGCGAAGGCCGGCGAATCCGGATCGACCACGACCTGGGTCAGGCCGTAATGGTCGCGAAGGTCGATGAAGAGCACGCCGCCATGGTCGCGGATGCGATGGCACCAGCCGGAGAGGCGCACGGAGGCGCCGATGTCGCTCTCGCGGAGCGCGCCGCAGGTGTGGGAACGGTAGCGATGCAGGGTCACTGGCTTAAGCTTTCCGGGCGTCCATGCGGCCGTGGTCGGGCGCGCAAGCGATTTGGCGCCGTAACCACACGCGCGCGGCGCGGTTGTCAAGAACGCCCGCGACATGGCGCGCTGTGATCTGCTAAGAGCGCCGTCCATGAAGCTGATCAATACCACCCAAGAGTTGGCCGACGCCTGCTCCCGCCTCGCCCTGCACCCGTTCGTCACCGTCGACACAGAGTTCCTGCGCGAGACCACCTATTATCCGAAGCTCTGCCTGATCCAGATGGCTTCGCCGGACGAGGCCGTGATGGTCGATCCGCTGGCGGAGGGGCTCGATCTTGCCCCCTTCATGGCGCTGATGACCGACCAGAACGTGGTCAAGGTCTTCCATGCCGCCCGCCAGGACCTCGAAATCGTCTGGATGCTCGGCCGCGTGCTGCCGACGCCACTGTTCGACACGCAGGTCGCCGCCATGGTCTGCGGCTACGGCGACTCGGTCGGCTACGAGCAGCTGGTCAACGACCTCGCCAAGGCGCGCGTCGACAAGTCGTCGCGCTTCACCGACTGGTCGCGCCGCCCGCTCAGCGAGGCGCAGCTGGTCTATGCCGAATCGGACGTCACCCATCTGCGCGACATCTACCTCGCGCTGCAGGGCGATCTCGCCGCCAGCGGCCGTGAGAGCTGGGTCGCCGAGGAGATGGCGGTGCTGAACTCGCCGGGGACCTATGAGGTCAAGCCCGAGAACGCCTGGCAGCGCCTGAAGGGGCGCCTTCGCAAGCCGAAGGAGCTGGCGGTGCTGATGGAGCTCGCCGCCTGGCGCGAGCGCGAGGCGCAGCATCGCGACGTGCCGCGCCAGCGGGTGCTGAAGGACGATGCGCTGATGGACATCGTCCAGCGTGCGCCTCGCTCCACCGAGGCGCTCGGCGAGTTGCGCTCGGTGCCGAACGGCTTCGAGCGCTCGCGCGCCGGCGGCGAGGTGATCGCCGCGGTCGAGCGGGGGCTGGCGATCGATCCGCGCGACCTGCCCCGGCTGGAGCGCGAGCGCGGCCGGCCGGGCAATGGCGCCGTACTCGACCTGCTCAAGGTGCTGCTCAAGGCGACCGCCGATGCCGAGCGCGTCGCGCCGAAGATCATCGCCTCCACGGATGACCTCGAAGAGATCGCCAGCGACGACGAGGCGGATGTGCCGGCGCTGCATGGCTGGCGCCGCGAGATCTTCGGCGAGAAGGCACTGGCGTTGAAGAATGGCTCGCTCTCGCTCAAGATCGTGCGCGGGCGGGTGACGGTCGGCTAGACGGCCACCACCGGGAAAGCCTGTTCCGGTCTATTCGGAAGGCGGGGCTTGTCCGGCGCGAGGAAACTGAGGTCTGTTGCGATCGTTCGAGCGCAGGCAGATTCTCGGGGGCGAAGTGTTCATCCTGTTCCATCAATTGCCGCTGGCCGCCATGTTCCTCGCCGTGCTGGCGCTGAGCCTTGCGACCTGCTGGCTGCTGATCGTCCTCGTGCGCTTTGCCATCCCGCGGCTCGGCTACCGGCTGGACCAGCCGCTGCCGATCCGCGATTCCATCATCAACACCTGCGGGGCGCTGTTTGCGCTGATCGTCGCCTTCTCGGCGGTGGGCATCTGGAACGACGCCGTCTCGGCCCGGACTGCCGTGCAGCGCGAGGCGGATGCGGTGGAGACGGCGCTCACCCTGGCCGTGGTGCTGCCCGAGGAGACGCGCGCCCCGCTCACCAAAGAATTGCAGGACTATCTCCGCGGGGTCGTCACCGTGGACTGGCCGGCGATGGCCAAAAGCAAGCCAGCCAACGATCCGGCCTTCGACCCATCGGAAAAGCATCTGCTCGGCGCGATCGATCTCGTCTCGCGGCTTAAAATCACTGCCGCCTATTCGCCTCTGCTCAACCAGCTCCTGGAGATCCGCCACGCCCGGCTCGCACGGCTCACCGCCTCGGTCGCCGGTGTCAGCTGGGCGCAATGGTGCGCGATGTGGCTGATATCGACGACCACCCTGCTCTCGATCATCATCTGCAACAGCCATGCCTTCCGCATGCAGATCGTGGCGGCGCACCTTTACGTGCTGGTCGCCTCGGCCGCCTATTTCGTCATCCTGGCGCACGACCGGCCCTTCATCGGCCGGATCTCGATCCAGCCGACGGCATTCGAAGGCCTCATAAAGCGCTAGAAGCGCTCTCGCCGTTCAGCGGATGTCGATCTCGCGCCCGAGCAGCTTGGCGAGCTGCTTCAGCCGCCCGGTAACGCGCTCGCTCGCCAGCGACTTCAGATCATCCGGCAGGCGCAGGACGAGCCGGCTGTCGACGCAGGCCAGCGGCGCCCGCGACAGGATGCCGGGCATGCCGGCCGAGATCAGATAAGCGACCCTGAAGGCCGCAGCGAGGATGTGCATGCGCTCGAGCAGGCGCACCGTCAGCAGCCGTCGCAGCCCTTCCGCCACCGGCGCCGAGGCCTTCAGGCCGGCATAGCGATAGAACGCCGTCAGCGCCAGGAAAGCGCGCCCGGCATGATCGACGCCGCTGAACGAAGCATGGGCGATGACGTTCAGCGTCTGCTCGCCGCGATAGTCGGGATGGGCGCGCCAGCCGATGTCAGAGAGCAGGCAGGCGGCGAGCTGCAGCCGTTGCAAAGCAGGATCGTCGTGCGGGTAGGCACTGGCGACGAGCTTGTCGGTCCAGGCGATCAGGTCGGCGGCATGGCGCGGGTCGCGCGCACGCAGCTTGTTGTAGTCCTCGGCGCCGCGCAGCAACGCGTCGGCAGAGCGCTCGCTTTCGTCGAGCTGCTCGTGCAGCAGGCCTTCGCGGACACCATTGGCGGAAATCACGACATTGCGCGGCCGGCCGCGCTTGATGATCTGGTCGAGCACCAGCGCGCCATAGGCGAGGAGCGGACGCCGCGCCGAAGAGACCGCCTCGATCGCTTCGAGCATCGAGGCGTCGGCGCGTTCTACCAGCCGGACGAAGTCGCTCGCCTCGCGCGCCGGCACGATATAGCCGTGCATGACGTTGAGCGGGTAGCCAGACTGGCGCTGATGCAGGGTCGCGAGCGCACGCCAGGTTCCGCCGACGGCGTAGAAATCGCGCCCGCGCATGGCGGCGAGCTGCGGGTGATGGTCGAGATCGTCACGGACGATCTTCTCGGCCGCCTTCATGGAGCTCCGCGAGCGGTCGATCAGTGCCAGGCCGCCGAGCGGCAGGCTGATCCCCTCCCCGACCCTGTCGCCGTCGACCGAGATCAGCTCGAGCGAGCCACCGCCGAGGTCGCCGACGACGCCGTGCGGCTGGTCGAAGCCGGAGATCACGCCGAGCGCCGAGAGATAGGCCTCGCGGTCGCCGGAGATCAATTCGATCGGCTGGCCGACGGCGGCCTCGGCGCGCGCGATGAAGTCGGGGCCGTTCGACGCATAGCGGGCCGCCGCGGTGGCGATGACCCTGAGCTGCCCGACATGCATCGCCTCGCAGAGGATGCGGAAACGCACCAGCGCCGAGAGCGCCTTGTCGATCGCATCCTGCGCCAGCATGCCCGTCGAGGCGACCTGCCGGCCGAGCCCAGCCATCTCCTTCTCGTTGAAGACCTGCGCGGGCGCCCGCGACAGGTTCTCATAGACGACGAGACGGACCGAGTTCGAACCGATGTCGATGATCGCGATGGTGTCGTCGACGCTCAGACGGCCCGAAGCCTGCTCAGGCCTTCTTGCCGGCGCGGCGGGAGAGGCTGCGAGGGCTCGAACTGGAGAGAGATTTGCCACGACCTGACAGACTCGGATTCGTCATGAAATACTTGTGGGCGTTGAACGACTCTTCGGCCGATGGCGGGACAATGCGTCGCGAGCCGCCATCGGGCAAGATGGTCCAGCTCTGTTCGTTGTCGAGAAAGTTCGCCAGCATGATCTGCTCGAGCATCTGCTGGTGGACTGTCGCGTTCAGGATCGGCGTCAGCGCCTCGACGCGGCGGTCGAGATTGCGCGGCATCAGGTCGGCCGAGGAAATATAGAGCTTGGCCTTGGCCGAGGGCATGCCGTGGCCGGCGCCGAAGGCGTAGACGCGGGTGTGCTCGAGGAAGCGGCCGACGATCGACTTGACGCGGATATTGTCGGAGAGCCCCGGCACGCCCGGCCTGAGGCAGCAGATGCCGCGCACGACGAAGTCGATCTGAACGCCGGCCTGGCTGGCGTCATAGAGCGCGTCGATGATCTCGGGATCGACCAGTGAGTTGCACTTGCCCCAGATGGCGCCCTTGCGGCCGGCCTTCACATGGGCGACCTCCTCGGCGATGTCGTCGAGCAGGCGCTTCTTCAGATTGACCGGCGAGACGGCCATGCGCTCGAGCTCAGCCGGCTCGGCATAGCCGGTGATGAAGTTGAAGACACGGGCGACATCCTGCGCCATCACCGGATCGGCGGTGAAGAAGGAGACGTCGGTATAGATGCGCGCCGTGATCGGGTGGTAGTTGCCGGTCGCGATATGGCAGTAGGTCGCGAACTGCCCGGCTTCGCGGCGGACCACCATCGAGAGCTTGGCGTGGGTCTTGAGCTCGATGAAGCCGTAGACGACCTGCACGCCGGCACGCTCCAGATCCTTGGCCCAGCGGATGTTCGCCTCTTCGTCGAAGCGCGCCTTGAGCTCGACCAGCGCCGTCACCGACTTGCCGGCCTCGGCCGCCTCGGCCAGAGCCTGGACGATCGGCGAGTTCGAAGAGGTGCGATAAAGCGTCTGCTTGATCGCGACGACGTTGGGATCGCGCGCCGCCTGCTGCAGGAACTGGACGACGACGTCGAAGCTCTCATAGGGGTGGTGGACGATGAGGTCCTTCTGGCGGATGGCTGCAAAGCAGTCGCCGCCATGCTCGCGGATGCGCTCGGGGAAGCGGGCATTATAGGGCTTGAACTTCAGGTCCGGGCGGTCGACGCCGACGAGCTGGGACAGCTCGTTCAGGCCGATCATGCCGTCGACGACCACGATCTCGTCGGGATCGACCTTGAGTTCGCGGATGATCATGCTGCGCAGATGGGCGGGCATGTCGGCATGGAGCTCGAGACGGATGACGACGCCGCGGCGGCGCTGCTTCAGCATGGTCTCGAAGACGCGGACCAAGTCCTCCGCCTCCTCCTCGATGTCGAGGTCGGAGTCGCGGATGATGCGGAAGGAACCCGTGCCCTTGACCTCGTAGCCGGGAAAGAGCTTGCCGATGAACAGCGCGACAAGGTCCTCCAGCATGATGAAGCGCTGGACGCCCTCGCGGGCCAGATCGGGCAACTCGATGAAGCGGTCCATCTTCACCGGCACGCGGATCAGCGCATCGAGCGCGCGCCCGTCGCTGACGCGTTCCAGCGCCAGCGCGATGGTGAAGCCGAGATTGGGGATGAACGGGAAGGGATGGGCCGGGTCGATCGCCAGCGGAGTCAGAACCGGGAAGACATAGTGCAGGAAGCGGTCTTCCAGCCAGATGCGGTCCTGCGCACCGATATCGGCGGGGCGCAACAGCACGATCCGGTTCGCTTCCAGGTCCTGCTTCAGCTCGGTCCAGCGGATCTGCTGGTCACGGGTCAGGGCCGAGACCGCCTCGCCGAGGGCCGCAAGCTGCTCGGCCGGGCTGAGGCCATCCTGGCTCGGCGTCACCACGCCGGCCTTGAGCTGCTCGCGCAGACCGGAGACGCGGACCATGAAGAACTCGTCGAGATTGTTCGCCGAGATCGAGAGGAAACGCAGCTGCTCCAGCAGCGGGTGGTTGCGGTTGGAGGCCTCCTCCATCACCCGCCGGTTGAACTGCAGCCAGGACAGTTCGCGATTCATGAAGCGCTTCGGCGACTGCCGGAGATCTTCGTCCAGATGAAGGACCGCAGCCTCGGGAGCCGGCACTGCCGTTTCCGGAACCGGCGCTTCCGCCACATCTTGGGTCATGCGCTTTGCTCTCGCTGTCGACGCCGCTCGTGCCACTGCCGGTCCTGTAGCTGTGTTCTGTGTCGGTTTGCTTGCAGCCGCAGTGGCCGCCCTCGCCTTGAAGCCATCGTAGCGTGACGGTTCGATGACAGGCGAGGCGCAGACGTCATGAACGCTCTTCTGTCACCGGATGTTTCAGCAAGCCGGCGAGGAAAAGATCGAGCGAGCGTTCCATCACGTCCTCGGCCTCGTCCTCCGCGACGCCCCAACTCGGGAACTGCCCGTCGATCAGCATGCGCGCCAGGCCGTAGACCAGCGCCCGCCCGGTGGTCTGGATCAGCTGCGGGTCGTCGACCCTCAGGAGCCCGCGCCGGCCCGCCTCCTCCAGCAGGCTCACCATCTGCGCCTGGATCCGGGCATTGTCTGCGCCGAGCGAGGCCGAGCCGGCGAAATCGATCGCCCGGCGCGAAGAGATGATCTCGAAATGCGTCGGATTGCGCCTCGCCCAGTCGAGAAAGGCCTTGCCGATGGCGCGGATGCGCCGGATCGGATCGTCGCTGGTCTCGCGAGCCAACGCGGCAGCGATCTCGACCTGGAAGCGCGCCATCGCCTCCTCGGCCACCGCCGTCATCAGCGCGACCTTGTCGGGGAAATGCCGGAAGGGAGCCGCCGGCGAGACGCCGACGCGGCGCGCCACTTCGCGAATGCTGACCGCCTCGAGCCCGCCTTCGGCAGCCAGCGCCAGCCCTTCCGCGATCAACGCCTCGCGCAGGTTGCCATGATGATAGGACGAGCCGCTTGCCCCGCTCTCGCCCGATCCCGTCCGACTCGCTTTCGCCGTGCTCATCGCAGCGAGCCTAGACCAGATTGCCATTCCCCTGCAGCCATCGGGCCGCTCATCACGATCATGTAATCATCGATTACATTCCGTTGCCACACCCCTCACCGAATGTAATCGTTGATTACATCCTGAAGCACGCAAGCGGGTAGCGACAATGTCGAACGAAGCAAAAAGCAGCCCGGTTCGTCCACCTAGCCTCGACGGCTGGCCCCTGTTGGGTGCCCTCGCCGCCATCCTGACGATTGCAGCCCTTGCCGCCTTCGCCTCGACTGGCGGCAGCGAGGGCATCCGCATGGCGATCCGGCTGACAGCGCGGACCTCGCTCGCCCTCTTCCTCCTCGCCTTTACTGCCTCCGCCATGTTTCGCATCTGGCCGAATCCATGGACGCGCTGGCAATTGCGGAACCGGCGGCAGCTCGGCCTCGGCTTCGCGGTCTCGCACCTGCTGCACGCCATCGCCATCATCGCGCTCGCGGTCACCGATCCGAAGCTGTTCGCGGAACTGGGCGGATCGAGCATGCTGGCCGCCGGCGGCAGCGCCTATCTCGTGATCGCGGCGATGGCGGCGACCTCGTTCGACCGGACGGCCGCGTTGATCGGCGCGGTCGCCTGGCGTCGGCTGCACCTGTTCGGTGCCTGGTACATCTGGCTGAGCTTCATGGTCACCTTCGGCAAGCGCGCCCAGCTCGACATGGCGTACTGGCCTTTCATCGCAGTGCTGCTCGGCGCCGCCGCGCTGCGCCTCATCGTCAACGTCCTGCCATTTCCAGTGCTGCGACGCTGACGGCGCTTGCACCCGTCACGCCCCTGCTGTTTGGTCGGCATGTGAATCCCGCATGCCTTCAAACGTATTCCAGAGAGCCAACTTGTCAGAGCAGAACCAGCACGCCGACGACCACGGCGATATCGTCTACCCCTCGGCCATTCCCTTCGTACTGGCGCATCTGGCCTGCTTCGGGGCGCTCTGGAGCGGCGTCAGCGCCACCTCGCTCTGGCTCGCCTTCGGCCTGTACTGGCTGCGCATGTTCGCGGTGACCGGCGGCTACCACCGCTACTTCTCGCACCGGACCTACAAGACCAGCAGGATCGGCCAGTTCGTCCTCGCCTTCTTGGCCCAGTCGACGGCGCAGAAGAGCGTGATCTGGTGGGCCTCGAAGCACCGGCACCATCACCGCTTCTCCGACACCGAGCACGATGTGCACTCGCCGGTGCAGACCTCGTTCTTCTATTCCCATGTCGGCTGGATCTTCAGCAACGGCCATGACCGCTGCGATACCTCGACCGTCACCGACCTGACGCGCTTCCCCGAGCTCAATTTCCTGCATCGCTTCGAATTGCTGCCGGCCTTCGCGCTGGCGCTGATCTGCTTCGCCATCGATGGCTGGAGCGGGCTGTTCGTCGGCTTCTTCTGGTCGACGGTCGCGGTCTACCATGGCACCTTCTGCATCAACTCGCTGGCGCATGTGCATGGCGACAAGGACTATGTCACAGGCGACGAGAGCCGGAACAACTGGTGGCTGGCGATCATCACCATGGGCGAAGGCTGGCACAACAACCACCACGCCTATCAATACAGCGTCCGCCAGGGTTTTCGCTGGTGGCAGTGGGACCCAACCTATTACCTGATCCTCGGCCTGTCGAAGCTGCGCCTGGTCTGGGACCTGCGGGCTCCGCCTCAGGCGGTGGTCGAACGGTCGCAGGCGCTGCCGCCGCGGGTGATCGAGCGCTCGGCCGAGCGGCTCGCCGCCTCCGTCCCGGTCGAGCGCATCGTCCAATCCGTGCGTGACGCCTATGCCAACGTGCCCGGCCTGCCCGAGCTGCATCTGCCGACGCTGACGCTACCCGAGTTCCGCGAGGCGCTCGCCGCGCTGCAGGCGCGGGCCAGCGAGCAACTGCATGCGATGCAGGCGCAGGCGCAAGACGCGATCGCGCAATGGCACATGCCGACCCTGCCGAGCCGCGAAGAGTTGGCCGAGAAGGCAGCCGCCATGTTCGTCAAGACGCCGTCGCTCGACGCGATCGCGGCGCGGGCGCACGACCTCCTGATCGAGACAATCCACGCCCGCCTGACCGGCACGGCGAATACGGCGAAGGCCTGAGCGATCACTCGTCCGGGAAAAGCGAGGCGACCACCTCGGTGGCCATGGCGCGAGTGACGCGCCGGCCACGCTCGAGCGAAAGCTTGTCGAGCGCATCGACAAGATCGCGCGCCGCAGCGAAGGAGCGCTCCATTCGCAGTGCCAGCGCTTCGATCGTGCCGGTGTCGACGATGAGCTGACGATCGACGAAGAGCTTGACCAGAAGCGCGCGCAGCAGCGCATCATCTGGCGGCGCGATCTCGGCTTGCGGCGCCAGACGCAGGCGCGAAAGCAGGTCCGGCACCTTCAGGCCCCATTGTCCCGGCTCGGTCCGCGCCGTCAGCAGCACCGAGGCGCCGCGCGCCTTGGTGGCGTTGAGCAGATGGAACAGTGCCGGCTCGTCGAGCGGCGCGCGGTCGCAATCCTCGATCACAAGCGCGCCGCCCGAAGCCAGATGCGGCACCTTGGCTTCGTCGAGTTCGGCGGCGGACAGCGTCCAGGCATGGGCCCGCGCTGCCCAGATCGCGGCGAGATGGGTCTTGCCCGCCCCTTCCGGCCCAACCAGCCGCAGCCACGAAGCCGGCCAGCCCGGCCAGCTCTCGATCAGCCCATAGGCCTGCTCGTTCGAGGGGCCGACGAGGAAATCCTCGACGCCGTGACGGCTGTCGACCGGCAGGTCGAAGGCGAGCTGGCGCGGCTTCGCCGGCGGCTCAGGGTTCGGCACGGGGCACAGTCACCTGGCCGGTGTGGCCGCGATAATACGGGCTGGCGAGATACTGCCGCAGCACGAAGCGGGCGAGCACGCCGATGACCGCCGCGAGCGGTACGGCGAGCAGCAGGCCGACGAAGCCGAAGAGGGAGCCGAAGGCGAGCAGCGCGAACATCAGCCAGACCGGGTGCACGCCGATCGAGTCACCGACGAGCTTGGGCTGCAGGATATTGCCCTCGATGAACTGGCCGGCGGCGAAGACGGCGAGAGTCAGCAAGGGCATGGTCCAGTCCGGCCAGAACTGCACGGTGGCGACGCCGACGGAGAGCACGAGGCCGGTCAGCGAACCGACATAGGGAATGAAGGACAGAAAGCCGCTGATGATGCCGATCAGCGCGCCGAAATTGACGCCGACCAGCGACAGCCCGATCGCATAGAACGTCCCGAGCAGCAGGCAGACCAGTGCCTGTCCGCGCAGGAAGCCGGCGATGGCCGTGTCCATCTCGTGCAGCAGGCCGCGGATCGTGTCGCGATGGTCGAGCGGCAGCCAGCTGTCGACTGTCGCGACCATGCGGTCCCAATCGGCGAGCAGGTAGAAGGCGATGACTGGGGTCAGCACTAGGAGCGAGAACACGCCGATGATCGCGGTGCCGCCCGACCAGAGTGATGCCAGCAAGCCGCCAGCCCATTTGGTCGCCTCACCGACAAGATTGCCGAGCGAGCTTTGCGCATCCTCGGCGAGTTTGGCGCCGCCGAAGCGCTCGATCAGCGGCGCGCCGCGCTCCATGATCAGCGCCTGCAGCTTGGCGGCATCGCCTGGCAGACGTGCCACCAGCCCGGCGAGTTGCTGGCTGAGCAACGGTGCCAGCAGCACCGTTCCAACGATGAAGACGAGCAGGAAGAGGCAGAGAATCGCGATCGTCGCGGTCAGCCGGCTGAGGCCCCAGCGCTCCAGCCGATCGGCCAGCGGATCTAGCAGATAGGCCAGCGCCAGCGCTGCGATGAAGGGCAGCAGCACGTCCCGGAACAGCACCAGCGCGAGCACGAGAACGGCGAGGGCGAGCAACCAGAAGAGCAATTGACGCTGAAGACTCATGTACTCGCCTCTACACGACCCATGGCGCTTGATTATGGTGATCCACCGCAGATCATCCAAGGTTCTGGGTCAGCCCGCCATGTGCCGCAGCCAGAGCGCGAGGTAGGCGCCCATGGAGGCTAGCGTCAAGGCCGCAACGAGGATCTGCGCCGCCGGCATGATGGCGCCGACGTCGATCTCCAGGGATTTCGAGCCGAGCACCAGCGCCGCAAAGACCAGCTGGGCGGCGGTGTTGAGCTTGCTGACGACGATGGGCGCGATCGTCACCGGCTTCTCCAACAGCCAGGACAGGATGACCGCCGTGACGATCATCAGGTCGCGTGAGACGACGACGATCACCAGCCAGACCGGAATGATGCCGATGATCGCGAGGGTAATGTAGATCGACACGATGAGCGCCTTGTCGGCGAGCGGATCGAGATAGGCGCCGAGCTCGCTCTTCATGTCGAAGCGCTTGGCGATGAAGCCGTCGATCGCGTCGGAGACGCCGGCCGTGACGAACAGGAAGAAGGCTTCGTCCCAGCGGCCGTTGACGATCATGACGATCACCAGCGGCACGAGGATCAGCCGGGCGATGGTGATCAGGTTCGGAAGCGTCATCGCGGGAAACCTGCCGACGGAATCGCGTCTCAGGGTAGAACATGGGCGGGAGAAGTGCGAAACGCTTTCGCGGAAGGGCTTGCCCCCCGCCCTGCCCTTGCCTATTCGCTCGCGAAGCAAGAGCCGGATCCGATCAGGTCGAAACGACCTGATCGGTGAATCCGTCTCTCACTTATGGTTTAAAGACCGTTTGACCGATCAGCTTGCGCAGCAAGCCGATCGGAACGGGCTTTAGGAGCGAGTGCCGATGACCAAACCGGGCGCCAATGGGCTGACCTATGCGCAGGCGGGCGTCGACATCGATGCCGGCAATGCCATGGTCGACGCGATCAAGCCGCTGGTGCGCTCGACGCGCCGGCCCGGCGCCGACGCGGAGATCGGCGGCTTCGGCGGATTGTTCGATCTGAAGGCGGCCGGCTTCAGTGATCCGATCCTGGTCGCCGCCAATGACGGCGTCGGCACCAAGGTCAAGATCGCGATCGAGAGCGGCCGGCACTCGACCATCGGCATCGATCTCGTCGCCATGTGCGTCAACGACCTCGTCGTCCAAGGCGCGGAGCCGCTGCTCTTCCTCGACTACTACGCCACCGGCAAGCTCGACCCGAAGGCCGGCGTCGAGATCGTCCGCGGCATCGCCGAGGGCTGTCGCCAGGCAGGCTGCGCCCTGATCGGCGGCGAGACCGCCGAGATGCCGGGGATGTATGCCGGCAGCGACTACGACCTCGCCGGCTTTGCCGTCGGCGCCGCCGAGCGCGGCACCCTGCTGCCGCGCGCCGATGTCGTCGCGGGCGACGTCGTGCTCGGCCTGCCCTCCTCCGGCGTGCACTCGAACGGCTATTCGCTGGTCCGCCGCATCGTCGCCCTCTCGGGCCTCGGCTGGGAGGCGCCCGCCCCCTTCGCGCCGGAGCAGACGCTGGCCGAAGCGCTGCTGGAGCCGACCCGGATCTATGTGAAGAGCCTGCTGCAGGCGCTGAAGGCGGCGCCCGGCATCAAGGCGCTTGCCCACATCACCGGCGGCGGCTTCCCCGACAACATCCCGCGCGTGCTGCCCGACGATCTCGGTGTCGCGATCGACCTGCCGGCGATCGCCGTGCCGCCGGTATTCGGCTGGCTCGCAAAGGTCGGCGGCGTCGCCGAGCGCGAGATGCTGCGCACCTTCAACTGCGGTGTCGGCATGATCGTCGTCGCCGAGGCCGCTCAGGCCGATGCCGTCATGGCGGCGCTGACCGAGGCCGGCGAAAAGCCCGTGCGGCTCGGCGAAGTCACGGCGCGCGGCGCGGACGAGGCCGTCACCTATCGCGGGAAGCTCGCCCTGTGAGCACGGCAAGGCGGGTGCCGACCGCGATCCTGATCTCCGGGCGCGGCTCGAACATGGTCGCGCTGATCGACGCGGCCAGGGCTGCCGAGTTTCCGGCCGAGATCGTGCTGGTCGCCGCCAACCTGCCGGATGCCGGCGGGCTAGAACGGGCGGCGGCGGCCGGCATCGCCACGGCCAGCGTCGACCACCGCCCCTTCGGCAAGGACCGCGAAGCCTTCGAGCGAGCCCTGGACGCCGAGCTGCAGGCCCACAGCATCGAGCTTGTCGCGCTCGCCGGCTTCATGCGGGTGCTGACACCCTGGTTCGTGACGCGCTGGCAGGGCCGGCTGATCAATATCCACCCCTCGCTGCTGCCGGACTTCCGCGGCACGCACACCCATGCCCGCGCGCTCGAAGCCGGCGTCGCCGAGCATGGCTGCACGGTGCATTTCGTCGTGCCAGAGCTCGATGCCGGCCCGACCATCCTGCAGGCCAAGGTGCCGGTCCTGCCCGGTGACGACGAGGCGAGCCTGTCGGCGCGCGTGCTGGAGCAGGAGCACAGAATCTACCCGCAGGCGCTGGCACTGGTGGCGTCCGGAGCCGCTAGGCTGGAAGACGGAGTGGCAATCGGCCGCTGAACAAGCTGCCTACTGCACCGGCACCGCCTCACCCTGCACGCTGTGCTGCTCCATCGCCCGGCGTGTGGCAGCCTCCTGCTCCTCCTTCTGCCAGCGCCGGAACAGATCGGCGCGGCGGGCGGGATAGCGCTCCTCGCGGGCGGTAAGCTCGGCGATTCGGTCGGTGCGGAAATGGCGGAAGGCCTGCCTGAGCTCGCACCAGGCGATGACAACGCGGACCCGGTCGAAGAAGGTCATGCCGATCGGCCAGATCATCCGCCGCGATTCGGCCCCGGCCTCGTCGCGATAGGCGATGTCGAGCTTGCGGCCATTGCGGATCGCGGCGCGGATCGCAGCGGCGTCGACCTGGTCGACAACAGCCGAATCCTTGCAATAGGCCGGCGCGAACAGCGCCCCGTCGAGCAGGATGGGCCGCAGATGCGGCGGCAGAACCGCCGCGACCTTGGCGACGACGTCCTCGGCGGCGCGCGCCAGCGTCGGATCGGCGCGCTCCGAGAGCCAGCGCATGCCGACCAGAACCGCCTCGATCTCGTCGGGCGAGAACATCAGCGGCGGCAGGTCGAAGCCGGCGTCAAGGACATAGCCGATGCCGGCCTCGCCGCGTACCGGTACGCCCTGACGGAGCAAAGCGGCGATGTCGCGATAGACGGTGCGGACGGAGACATCGAGCTCGGAGGCGAGCGTCTCGGCCGTGACGGGGCGACGCCGGCGGCGCAGCCCCTGAATCAGATCGAGCAAGCGTTCAGCGCGCTGCATGGCATAGTTCCGCTGATAGGAAGATGGCGTAAGCTCATCCTGCTCTACTCGCCCTGACATGAATTGTCAGGAGCGTGTCAGCAGCATGCTGCATACCGAATGCATCGGCTGGGGAGGAAACATGCTGGAGCTTCACGTCTTCGGGCCCGCCTTCGGCCAGCCCGACCCGAGCCCGTTCTGCATGAAAGGCATCATTCTGATGGAGATGTCGGGCCTGCCCTATCGCCGCGTACGCGGCAATCTGCAGAAGGCGCCGAAGGGCAAGCTCCCGGTGCTGCGCGACGGCGACAAGACCATTCCCGACACCACCTTCATCCGTATGTATCTGGAGCGGAATTATGGGGTCGATTTCGACAAGGGCCTGTCAGCCGAGCAGCGCGGCACGGCCTGGGCGGTCGAGAAGATGCTCGAGGATCAGGTCTACTGGCTGGTGGTGCAGGAACGCTGGACCAATCCTGCCAATTTCGACCGGGGGCCGCGCCGCTTCTTCGACTCCGTGCCCGCGCCGCTGCGGCCGCTGGTCATCGCGATGATCAAGCGCCGGATCAGCCGCAACCTGCATGGCCACGGCATCGGCCGCCACAGCGACGCCGAGCGGCTGGAACTGGGGCGGCGGGCGCTCGGCGCGGTTGCCGGAATCCTGGGCGGCAAACCCTACCTGACCGGGCCCGATCCATCCGGGGCCGATGCGACGCTCGGCGCCTTCATGATCGCCGGACTGTGCGACGTCTTCGACTCGCCGATCCGCAGCGCGCTGCAGGAGCACGCCAACCTCGTCGCCTATGCCGGGCGCATGCGCTCGCGCTATTTCAAGGACGAGGCGGCGTAGCCCGCCGACCCGTCAGGGCCGCTTCAGCTTGCAGCGGTCGATGAAGTCGTAGCCCTTCTCGCGGGCCGAGTCGTTGAAATAGCCGGTGTCGCGGAAGGCCTGGAGCTCGTCCTTGGTCATGGCGTTGACCGTGCCCTTGGCATAGCAGCTGCACGGGGTGTGCACCGCCTCGCGGGTCGTGTTCATCAGCCGCGACTGGGTGACCAGGCAGGCGTCAAAAGCGCGCAGCTGGATCATGTAGGGCGTCAGGTTCTTCGCCGTCGGGTCCGGCGCCGGTAGCGAGCTCGTGCTGCCGGCGGCCAGCGCCGCCCCCGCGGAAACCAACAAGGACAATCCCGCGGCCCAGAGGACCGCACCAACCCGCCGCTTCGTCATCGTTCGCACTGTCCGTTTCCGCGGCTCAAGCCCGGGAGACCCGAATCTCCCCGACAGGCCATGCCGTCGCCCGGCGCGGATCGTCCATAGCGCCGCCGAAAAAGCAATGACGCAAAGGTCACACCGCCTTGCGAATCCAGACCTTATTGTCGTGAAAAGCGGCGCCGCCATAAGGCGCGGGCGAATCCGCGCCGGTGATGGTGTTGATGCCACGGCCGCCGCGATGGGCGCCGTTCGGCCAGATCGATTCGGCGATGACGACGCCGCGCACCAGGCCGTCGAACAGCACCGCGTCGAGCTCGACCGTGCCACGCCGGTTGCCGACCGTGACATGATCGCCCGCGGCGATGCCGAGCGCCGCCGCGTCGAGAGGATGCAGCATCAATGTCGGCGCGCCCTCCTTCTTCTGCGAGGTCGGCGTTTCGGTGAAGCTGGAGTTCAGGAAATTGCGGGCCGGGCTCGTGCCGAGCCGGAACGGATGCTCTTCATCCGCCTGCTCGATCACATCCCAATGATCGGGCAGCGAGGGCAGCGCCTCATGCGGACCGACAAGACCCTCGTTGCTGTTCGGCACCTTGGTCCAGTCCGGCTTGAAGCGGAACCTGCCGTCACGCCAGCCGAAGCCCTTGAGATAATGCGCCGTCTCGAAATCCGGCTGCACGTCGATGAAATCATTGGCGACCAGCTCCTCGAGCGTGCCGCGGCCGGTCTCCCGCAATGTCCAGTCGACGAGCTCCCGCGGCGTCATGCCGAAGCCGCGATGCTCGGCGCCGAGGCCCTGCGCCAGGGCACAGATCACCTCATGGTTCGAGCGGCATTCGCCCGGCGGGTCGACGAGCTTGCCGCCCCACATGATGTGCTGGTGGCCGCCGCCCTGGTAGAGGTCGTCATGCTCCATGAACTGCGTCGCCGGCAGCACGATGTCGGCCATCGCAGCGGTCTCGGTCATGAACTGCTCGTGCACGACAGTGAAGAGGTCGTCGCGCGCGAAGCCGCGTTTCACCAGCTCCTGCTCGGGCGCGACCGTGACCGGGTTGGTGTTCTGGATGAACAGCGCCTTGACCGGTCCGCCCTGGCGCAGCGCCTGCGCATCGCCGGTGAGGACGCGGCCGATCTGCGACTGGTCGAGCTGACGGACATTGCGGTCGACCTTGTCGAGGCCCTCGATCAGGCCCTTGCGCCATTTGTAGATGCCGCTGTTCGAGTGGAAGGCGCCGCCGCCCTCGTGCTGCCAGGCCCCGGTCACGGTCGGGATGCAGGAGGCAGCGTGGATGTTGACCGCGCCGTTGCGCTGGCGGGCGAAGCCGTAGCCGAGCCGGAAAAAGCTCTTCTTGCGCGTGCCGACGAGGGTGGCGAATTCCTCGATCTCGCCGACGCTGAGGCCGGTGATCGCCGCCGCCCATTCCGGCGTGCGGGTGGCAAGATGGGCTTCCAGCTCCGCCGGCGCATCGGCGAAGCGGGCAAGATAGTCGCGGTCGGCATGGCCGTCGCGGAAGAGCACATGCATGACGGCGCAGGCGAGCGCACCGTCTGTGCCGGGCTTGAGCACGAGCGGCAGATCAGCCTGGTCGAGCGTGGCGTTGCGATAGATGTCGATCGCGACGATCTTCGCTCCGCGCTCCTTCCGCGCCTTGACGGCGTGGTGCATGACGTTGACCTGCGTATGCACCGGGTTGGTGCCCCAGATCACCACGCAATCCGACTTCGCCATCTCGCGCGGATCTGGGCCGGAGAGCCGGCCGGTGCCGGCGATGAAGCCGGTCCAGGCGGTGGTCGTGCAGATCGTCGAGAACTGGCCGGAATAGCGCTTGGCGTGGCGCAGGCGATTGATGCCGTCGCGCATCACGAGGCCCATGGTGCCGGCATAGTAATAGGGCCAGACCGCCTCGGCGCCGTGCTCGGCCTCGATCGCGAGGAAACGCCTGCTGATCTCGTCCAGCGCCTCGTCCCAGGAGATGCGCTCGAAGGCACCGGAGCCCTTCGGGCCGGTGCGGCGCAGCGGATGCAGCAGCCGGTCCGGGTGATGGATGCGCTCGGCGTAGCGGGCGACCTTGGCGCAGATCACACCGTCCGTGTAGCTCTGGCGCTTGTTGCCGCGGACACGGCCGATCGTCCGGCCGTCGATGACCTCGACCTCGAGCGAGCAGGCCGAGGGGCAATCATGCGGGCAGACCGAAGGCAGGCGCGCGATACGAGGAAGCTCTGTCATCCCTCCTTCCTAGAACAGGTCCAGGGTTGGCGGAAGCGGGGCGGTTGCATTGCCCTGCGGCGGCAGGGCAAGGTGCGGGTCACCGGCGGCTGGGGATTCGGCCGGGCCATCAGCCATACGAGCAGCGGTGCCGCTGGCGGCTGCTCGTCAACTCCGGGTTAAGACTAATGATTCAAGTTGACCGCATCCGAGTAGTCCAAGGCGCTCACGCGCCGGAGTTCTGACGATGCGTTGCGTTGCGTTCCTTGCCGGCCTTGCGGCCGCATGCCTTTCCCTGGCGCTGACCGCCCCGGCGAAGGCACAGTCCTCCCAGTATGCGCAATACACCTCGCCCGAGCAGGTGCAGAACTGGCACCTGACGCTGGGCGCCGGCCTGCGCTACCAGCCGGACTATTCCGGATCGAACGACTACGTCTTCCGGCCGCGGCCGATCATCTCGCTGGGGCGCGGCACCAAGAGCACCTGGTGGACCTCCGAGGACGACGCGATCAGCATCGGCTTCTTCTCGGGCCAGGCCTGGCGCGTCGGCTTTTCCGGCAACCTGCTCTGGCAGCGCAAGGCCGATACCAATGTCGCCCTGCGCATCATGGGCGTGCCCGACACCAAATTCGGTGCCGAGGCCGGCGCCTTCGTCGAGTTCTATCCGACCTCCTGGCTGCGCACCCGCATCGACCTGCGCCGCGGCATCGTCGCCCATGACGCCATGGTCGCCGAGGCCAAGGTCGACGTCTTCCAGCGCATCGGGTCGTGGTCGCTCGGCGTCGGCCCACGCATGACCATCGTCGGCGCCGACTATGTCCGCACCTATTTCGGCGGCACGACCGCGGGCACCGGCGGCCTGCTGCAGCGCTACAATGCCGGCGTGCACTCGGTCGGCGCGATCGCGCAGGCGACCTATCACTGGTCCGACAAGCTGCAGACCACCGCCTATGTCGAATACAAGCGCCTGATGGGCGACGCCGCCAAGGCGCCGATCGTCAAGGCCTTCGGCGACCGCGACTCCGTCACCTTCGGCATCTCGGCGAGCTACGCCTTCGATCTCGGGTTCTGAGGCGCTTCAAGCCACGCAACGAAAAAGGGCGGGTCCAGCGGACCCGCCCTTCTTGTTTCCGGAACAGACGATCGGCTCAGCCGACGATCTCGTTGCCAGCGAAGAACTGGGCGATCTCGATCGCGGCGGTCTCCGGCGCGTCCGAGCCGTGCACGGTGTTCTCGCCGACCGACTGGGCGAAGAGCTTGCGGACGGTACCCTCGGCGGCATTGGCCGGGTTGGTCGCGCCCATCACCTCACGGTACTTGGCGATCGCGTCCTCGCCTTCGAGGACCTGCACGACGACCGGGCCCGAAGTCATGAACTCGACGAGCTCACCGAAGAAGGGGCGCTCCTTGTGGACGGCGTAGAAGGTCTGCGCCTGCGCCGTGGTCATCTGGATGCGCTTCTGCGCGACGATGCGCAGGCCGGCCTTCTCGATGACCGCGTTGACCGCGCCGGTGAGATTGCGCTTCGTCGCATCGGGCTTGAGAATGGAGAAGGTACGCTGGACAGCCATCGTTGTGATCCTTGCGGGAAAATCGGGGAATGCGGCGCGCTTATAGCGGCGCCCTCCCCCGGCCACAAGGCTGAGACGCACCTTGCAGGCCCGCGATCCGCCGTTATGATCCGCGCCATGATCGCCGCGGCTGCCCTCGTAATCCTGATGTCGACGCACCCGGAAGGGTGTGCGGGATCGGCATTGCGCTAAGCGCGCCGCGATCATCCCCCACGCACCCTGCCGCGGCGAGCAGGGTTCGATCGAATTCAGCTCTCCCGGCTATCCAGGAGAGCAGACATGACAATCGAAAGAGCCGATCCATCCGACGAAGCGGAGCAGTCACCTGGCTCCGGCCGGCTGCTGATCCGGGCTGTGCGCAGCGATGATGTGGAAGCGCTGACGACGCTGGTCAATTTGCCGCGTTTTCGCGCCGGAACCTTGCGCCTGCCCTATCAGCGAACAGAAGTGACGCGGCGCTGGCTGGAGAATCCGGATACCGAGGGACTTAACATCGTCGCATTGCGCGATGGCGAACTCATCGGTCAGGCCGGCATCGAGCGCTATCGCGGCCGGCGGGCGCATGTCGCCTATATCGGGATCGGCGTGCACGATAATCACCATGGCACCGGCGTTGGCACGGCGCTGCTTGGCGAACTCGTCGACGCCGCCGACAACTGGTTCGGGCTGAAGCGGCTGGAACTGACGGTCTACTCCGACAATGCGGTGGCTATCGCGCTCTACCGCAAGTTCGGCTTCGAGCCGGAGGGTCTTCTGCGCGCTTACGCTTTCCGTGCCGGCAGCTATGTCGATGCGCTCACGATGGCGCGGCTGCGGGTCTGATTCAGTGCCGGGTCAGGAACCTGCGCGCCTCGCGCAGCGCCTCGGCGACCTCGTCACGGCTCATCTCGAGCGCGAGCTCGGTACGGTGCGCCGCGGCGCGGGCGCAGCCCTTGGCGAAGGCGACGTTGAACCAGGTCTGCGCCGCGACCAGATCGACCGGGCCGGAGCGGCCGGACGCATGCATCAGGCCGAGCTCGTAATAGGCGTCGGCGGAAGCTTCCATCGGGATCGCCAGCGAGGCCGGGATCGCGCTCATTTCCATGCGTGCCATGACAAACTCTCCCTGTTTTCCTTCGATGCCAGCCCGTCTGGAGGCCGCAACTCGTGAGGAGAGGTTCGGGCCGGGCAGTAAAACAACCCGCTAAATTTTGAGATGAATCGAAGCTCAACGAGTCGCAAACGAGCGGTTAAAGCAAGATTCGATTCAGATTCATCGGTTCAATTCATCAGCAATTTCAATAGGATCGGAATCCGGCAGCGACCGGCGCGTCAACCTGCGATTCACCTTGCCCCAAGGTCAGCGCGACGAGCGGCCCTTCATGACTTGCCATCTTGGAAGCCGGCGCCGGTTCGGATATGGTTTACATCTGAACCATCTGAGCGACGAAGATCGCCATCCCGAGGAGGAACGCCATGGCCATTCGCCCCATCATCACCGCTGCCGGCCTGCTGCTCGCAGTCGCCGTTCCCGCGGCGGCGCAGGACGTCACTGGCACCTGGCTGCGCGACACCGGCG
Organism: Allobosea sp. CCNWLY174; assembly: GCF_037120455.1. Lineage (NCBI taxonomy): Bacteria > Pseudomonadati > Pseudomonadota > Alphaproteobacteria > Hyphomicrobiales > Alloboseaceae > Allobosea > Allobosea sp. CCNWLY174. The sequence goes on from NZ_JBBBBQ010000001.1 coordinate 658,115, forward strand.
CCTCGAAGGTGCGCTTCACCAAATGCGGCGAGGCGATGTGCGGCACGATCTCCTGGCTCAAGGAGGCCAATGGCCCCGCGAAGGTCGGCCAGCGCATCTTCTACGACATGAAGCCGGCCAGTGCCGGCAAGTGGAACGGCAGCGCCTTCAACCCGGAGGACGGCAAGACCTATTCCGGCACGATGTCGCTTTCGGGCGACACGCTAACCACCTCCGGCTGCGTCATGGGCGGGCTGATCTGCCGCTCCGTGAAGTGGTCGCGCAGCAACTGAAACCAAGCTCGAGCGTCATGGTCGGGCTTGTCCCGACCATCCACGCCTTTGCTTCGCCGCTCGCATGCGATGTCAGAGACGTGGATGCTCGGCACACGGCCGAGCATGACGACAGTGCCAAGTCGGCGCCTCAGCGCGCCTTCTGGCCGAACAGGACCGCCTTTTCCTCCGGCGTCGAGATGCCCGCCGGGTTGCGCAGTTCCTCGGCGACCTTGAGGCCGCGCTTCACGGCGGGACGGGCCAGCACCGTGTCGAGCCAGCGCCCGACATTGGGGAACTGCTTGATGTCCTGGCCCTGGCGCTCCCAGCCCCGGGCCCAGCCGACGCAGGCCATGTCGGCGATCGAATAGTCGTCGCAGATGTAGTCGCGGCCTTCGAGACGCTTGTTCAGCACACCATAGAGGCGGTTGGCCTCGTTGGTGTAGCGGTCGATCGCGTAGGGCACCTTCTCCGGCGCGTAGATGCGGAAATGGTGGGTCTGGCCGAGCATCGGGCCGAAGCCGCCCATCTGCCAGAACAGCCACTCGTCAACGGCGACGCGGCCGCGCTCGTCGGTCGGATAGAACTGTCCGGTCTTGCGGCCAAGATATTGCAGGATCGCGCCGGATTCGAATACCGAGATCGGCTTGCCGTCCGGCCCCTCGGGATCGACGATCGCCGGCATGCGGTTGTTCGGCGAGATCGCCAGGAACTCCGGCTTGAACTGGTCGCCTTTGCCGATGTTCACCGGGATGACGTTGTACGGCAGCCCCGTTTCCTCGAGCATGATGGAAATCTTCCAGCCGTTCGGCGTCGGCCAGTAATGGAGATCGATCGGCTTGCCCTGCACTGCTGCCATGTCCCAGTCCTCGCGGGTTGTTGCGGGTCGACAGGACATCTAGGTCGTGGGTCCGGCCAGCGTAAGCGCCGGCGCCGTGCGCCCGGAGCGGGCGCGGCATGCGGGCAGCGCGTTTACAACGCCAGCTTGAAGCCTTCGTGGGTCTGGCTGAAGCCGATGCGAAGGTAGAAGCGATGCGCCGCCTCGCGCGACTTGTCCGAGGTGAGCTCGACGAGGCCGGCGCCCTTCCGGCGGGCGACCTCGACGGCATGGGCGACCATGGCCTCGCCGACGCGCCGGCCGCGCAGGTCGGGGTGGACGTGGACGCTTTCGAGCTTGGCGCGCTTGCGGCCGCGATAGGCCAGGCCCGGGATCAGCGTGAGCTGCAAGGTGCCGACAACCTTGCCGTCGAGCTCGGCGACGAAGAGCGTGTTGTAGGGGCTGGCGTCGACTTCCGCGAAGGCAGCGAGATAGGCCGGGTTCTGCGCCTCCTCCTCGATCTCGGCGAGCGTGCGCGTCTGCGTGGCGGCGCCCAGCATGATCAGGGCAGCGATGCGTGGAACGTCCTCGGGCCGCGCCTCGCGCATGGTCACTGCGGCATGATCGGCTGCCTCGGCCATCGTCGTCTCCATCAGGAATCCGCCAGGAGCGCTCAGATCATAACCAGCCGCTTGGCCATGATCAGCGTGTTGGGCGTGTCCTCGCGTCCGTCGAAGCGGGCCTGACGCTGGAGGAAGAAGCCCATGCGCTCGTAGAACGCGATTGCGAGCTCGTTCTGGCTCTCGACCTCCAGCCGCGCCACCGGCGCATCGGGAAAACAGGCGAGCGCGACCTGCAGCAATGTGCGTCCTATGCCCTCGCCCTGCCGCGCCGGCGAGACATAGAGCCGCGTCAGCATCGCCGCCCGGTCTGGCTCGCTCCGGGCGGAGGCGGTGCCGACGATCTCCTCGCCCAGAAGCGCAACCAGGAAGACGCCGCTGTCGCGGCCGAGCTGGGCTGCGAGCGCATCGAGCGAGTGCCAGGCATTGGTGATCTCGGCGACGCGGCGCCAGCCATAGATGCCGTCATAGGCGTCGTGCCAGGTCTCGACCAACAGCGAGCGGACCGCCGGCAGATCGGCGGTCTCAGCATCGCGGATAATCAAGTCCTTCTGCGTCACTCTATGCCCAGCTTCTTCTTCAGGATCTCGTTCAGCGCCTGCGGATTGGCCTTGCCGCCCGAGGCCTTCATCGCCTGGCCGACGAACCAGCCCAGCATGGTCGGCTTCGCCTTGACCTGCTCGACCTTGTCCGGGTTGGCGGCGATGATCTCGTCGACCGCCTTCTCGATCGCGCCGGTGTCGGTGACCTGCTTCATGCCGCGGGCCTCGACGATCTCGCGCGGGTCGCCGCCCTCGGTCCAGACGATCTCGAACAGGTCCTTGGCGATCTTGCCGGAGATCACGCCCTCGCCGATCAGGTCGACCAGGCCGCCGAGCTGCGCCGCCGAGACTGGCGAGGCCGAGACGTCCTTGCCTTCCTTGTTGAGGCGGCCGAACAGCTCGTTGATCACCCAGTTCGCGGCGGCCTTGCCGTCGCGGCCCTTGGCGACCGCCTCGAAATAGTCGGCCTGATCGCGCTCGGCGACGAGCACCGAGGCGTCGTAGGGCGAGAGCCCATATTCGGCGATGAAACGGCCCTTCTTGGCGTCGGGCAGCTCCGGCAGCTGCGCCTTCAGCCCGGCGACGAAGGCATCGTCGAATTCGAGCGGCAGCAGGTCCGGATCGGGGAAATAGCGGTAGTCGTGCGCCTCTTCCTTGGAGCGCAACGAGCGGGTCTCCCCCTTGCCGGGATCGTAGAGGCGGGTCTCCTGATCGATCGTGCCGCCATCCTCGAGGATGCCGATCTGGCGGCGGGCCTCGACCTCGATCGCCTGGCCGATGAAGCGGATCGAGTTGACGTTCTTGATCTCGCAGCGCGTGCCAAAGGGCGCGCCGGGCTTGCGCACGGAGACGTTGACGTCGGCGCGCAGGTTGCCCTTCTCCATGTCGCCGTCGCAGGAGCCGATATAGCGCAGGATGGTACGCAGCTTCGAGACATAGGCCTTGGCCTCGTCGGCCGAACGCAGATCCGGCTTGGAGACGATCTCCATCAGCGCCACGCCCGAGCGGTTGAGATCGACGAAGCTCATGGTCGGGTGCTGGTCGTGCATCGACTTGCCGGCGTCCTGCTCGAGGTGCAGGCGCTCGATGCCGACGCTGATCTGCTCGGTCGGCGACAGGTCGACCGCGATCTCGCCCTCGCCGACGACCGGATGCTTGTACTGGCTGATCTGGTAGCCCTGCGGCAGATCGGGGTAGAAATAGTTCTTGCGGTCGAAGACCGAGCGCTTGTTGATCTGCGCGTTGAGGCCGAGCCCGGTGCGGACCGCCTGGCGCACGCATTCCTCGTTGATCACCGGCAGCATGCCCGGCATCGCCGCGTCGATGAGGCTGACATGGGCGTTCGGCTCGCCGCCGAAAGCGGTCGAGGAGCCCGAGAACAGCTTGGCGTTGGAGGTAACCTGCGCGTGGATCTCGAGGCCGATCACGATTTCCCAGTCGCCGGTCGCACCCTTGATCAGCTTCTTCGGGTCGGCGGGACGGACATGCGCATTCATGAGGGGACTTCCACGAGATGTTGCTGCTGACGCTGTCGCGTGCGTCCCTCAGGTAGAGCTTCGGCCCGTCGCCAGCAAGCGCCTGTTGTACCGGTTTCAGCCGGCGATGGAGCGAACATGGCCTGTTACGGTGAAAATTGCAGCAAAATGTCGAGTGAAGAAACTTGACAATCGTCAGTATGATGGAGTTGTTGCGCATTGGCCGGAAACCGTGAAGGTTGCGCCGCGCCCGCATTTTCGGAGTTTCACATGATCCGCCGCTCCAGCCGGGCCATTGTTGCCCTGGCGGCCCTGCTCCCGGCCCTTTCAGCCGAGGCCCTCGCTCAAGGTGCACCGCCGGCTCCGCCGGTGACGGTCGCGACCCCGCTCGCCAAGCGCGTCACAAACTGGGACGAGTTCACCGGGCGCTTCGAAGCGAGCGAACAGGTCGAGGTCCGCGCCCGCGTCTCCGGCTTCCTCGATTCGGTGCACTTCCGCGACGGCGACCTGGTCAAGGCCGGCGACCTGCTCTTCACCATCGACCAGCGGCCCTACAAGCTCGCCGTCGATGCGGCCAGAGCCGAGGTGGCGCGCGCCAAGGCGCAGGTCGACCTCAACCAGAACGAGGTCGAGCGCGCCGAGGCGCTGACGCAGAACCGTACCATCACCGCCCGCGACATCGACCAGCGCCGTGCCAACCTCAACGGCGCGATCGCCAGCCAGCAGGCGGCCGAGGCCAATCTGAAGACGGCCGAGCTCAACCTCGAGTGGACGCAGGTCCGCGCGCCGCTCGCCGGCCGCGTCTCGAACAAGCGCGTCGACCAGGGCAACCTGATCGCCGGCGGCCAGTCGGGCGCGACACTGCTGACCACGATCGTCGCCGTCGATCCGATCAAGTTCGTCTTCGACGCCTCGGAGGCCGACTATCTGCGCTACGCAAAGTCGCAGGATCTGCGCAAGCCCGGGACGCCAGTACGCGTGCGGCTTTCGAGCGAAACCAAATGGGACCGCGAAGGCAAGATCGATTTCGTCGACAACGCATTGAACGCCCGCTCGGCGACGATCCGGACCCGCGCCGTCTTCCCGAATCCCGACGGGCAGCTGACGCCGGGGACCTTCGGGCGGCTGCGCCTCTTCGCCGGCGAAGGCGACGCGTTGCTGGTGCCGGATGCGGTCATCGTCTCCGACCAGGCCAACAAGATCGTGTTCACGGTCGGCGCCGACAACAAGGTGGTGCCGAAGCCGGTTCAGCTCGGCGCGATCAGCGACGGGCTGCGTGTCATCACCAAGGGCCTCGCTGCGAGCGACAAGGTGATCGTGAACGGCATCGCCAATCCGATGGTGCGCCCGGGCGTCGCCGTGACGCCGCAGCCGACCGAGATCAAGGCCGCCGCTGCCAACTGACGGCCGCAACAGGCCGCACCAAGAGTGGACGGCATTGTCCGTCCGCCCTGCCCAAGCCTTCGTATTCGCCGCAATTTTGAACGGAAAACTGGTCTCCACTTTTCCTGGAATTGCTTAAGGCCAGGACCATCGCATGTTCCGCTTCGCCCATTTCTTCATCGACAGGCCGATCTTCGCGACCGTGCTCTCGGTGCTGCTGACGATCGCCGGCGCCATCACGCTGCGCACCCTGCCGATCGCAGAATATCCCGAGATCGCGCCGCCGACCGTCACGATCACCGCGAACTATCCGGGCGCCTCGGCCGAGGTCGTCGCCTCGACGGTGGCCGCGCCGATCGAGCAGGAAGTCAACGGCGTCGACGACATGCTATACATCTCGTCGCAGTCGACCGGCGACGGGCGCGTGACGATCAACGTCGTCTTCAAGGCCGGCACCGACGTCGACCAGGCTCAGGTGCTGGTGCAGAACCGCGTTTCCGCGGCCGAGCCGCGCCTGCCGCAGGAAGTCCGCACGCTCGGCCTGCAGGTCCGCAAGGCCTCGCCGGACTTCCTGATGGTCATCCACATGCTGTCCCCGGACGGCTCGCGCGACCAGCAATACGTCTCGAACTACACCACGCTGAACGTCAAGGACGTGCTGACCCGCGTCGAGGGCGTCGGCGACGTCCAGGTCTTCGGTGCGCGCGACTATGCGATGCGCGTCTGGCTCGACCCCGCCAAGGTCGCGGCACGCAACCTGACCGCAGGCGATGTCGTCGCCGCGATCCGCGCCGCCAACATCCAGGTCGCGGCGGGTGCGATCAACCAGCCGCCGGCGAAGTCGGACGGGGCCTTCCAGCTCTCGGTCAACACGCTCGGGCGCCTGACCAGCATCGACGAGTTCTACAACATCGTCGTCCGCTCGGATGCCGACGGCGGCACGATCCGCGTGCGCGACATCGCCCGGGTCGAGCTCGGCGCGCAGGACTACCTGTCGAACTCCTATCTCGACAACAAGGAGGCCGTCGCGATCGGCGTCTTCCAGCGCCCCGGCACGAACGCGCTGGCTGCCTCGGAAGCGCTCATCAAGACGATGGAGACGCTGTCGAAGAGCTTCCCGGCCGGCGTGGAGCACACCATCGTCTACAACCCGACCGAGTTCATCAGGGAATCCGTCTCGGCCGTCGTCGCGACCCTGCTCGAAGCGATCGTGCTGGTCGTGATCGTGGTGATCCTGTTCCTGCAGACCTGGCGCGCCGCGATCATCCCGATCATCGCGATCCCGGTCTCGCTGGTCGGCACCTTCCTGATCATGAGTGCGGTCGGGATCTCCTTCAACACGATCTCGCTGCTGGCGCTCGTGCTGGCGATCGGCATCGTCGTCGACGACGCGATCGTCGTGGTCGAGAACGTCGAGCGCTATCTGGCGCAGGGAATGAGCGCGGTCGACGCAGCACACAAGACGATGGACGAGGTCGGCGGCGCGCTGCTGGCGATCGCCCTCGTGCTCTGCGCCGTGTTCATTCCGACCGCCTTCATCACCGGTCTGCAAGGCACGTTCTACCAGCAGTTCGCGGTCACGATCGCGGCCTCGACGGCGATCTCCTGCTTCGTCTCCCTGACCCTGTCGCCGGCCCTGGCCGCAATCCTCCTGAAGCCTCACAGCCATGAGGAGCCGAAGGGCTTCCTGGCGGTGCTGAGTGCGCCGCTGCGCTGGTTCTTCAAGTACTTCAACAAGGCCTTCGACTGGCTCTCGCACGCTTACGGCTCGGCGACCTCGCGCCTGATCCGCTTCGGCGTGATCATGCTGCTGGTCTATGCGGGCCTGATCGCGGTCGCCGGCCAACGGCTCGCGGCAATCCCGACCGGCCTCGTCCCACAGCTCGACCGCGGCTACTTCATCGCGGTCTTCCAGCTGCCGCCCGGCTCGTCTCTGCCCCGAACCGATGCCGTCATCCGCAAGGCGACCGATGTCCTCCTGTCACGGCCGGGCGTCGCCCATGCCGTCGCCTTCGCCGGCCTCGACGGCGCGACCTTCACGCTCGCCCCGAATGCCGGTGTCGCCTTCGTCACGCTGACCGACTTCAAGGAGCGGGCCAAGCAGGGGCTTACAACCCAGGGCATCCTCAACGACCTGCGCACCCAGCTGTTCTCGATCGGCGAGGCTTTCGCCCTGATCATCGAGCCCCCGGCGGTTCCCGGCATCGGCAATGGCGGTGGTCTCAAGGGTTATGTCCAGGATCGTGGCGGCAAGGGCCTGGCAGCGCTGGAAGGCGCGACCTGGGCCGTGGCCGGGACAGCCGGCCAGACGCCCGGCATCCAGCAGCCGTTCACGCTGTTCTCGACCAAGACGCCGCAGATCTATGCCGATATCGACCGCACCAAGGCGGAGATGCTCGGCGTCCCGGTGACGCGCGTGTTCGAGACGCTGTCGATCTATATGGGCTCTGCCTATGTGAACGACTTCAACATCCTTGGCCGCACCTTCCGCGTCACGGCCCAGGCCGACAATCCCCAGCGTCTCGACATCCGCGACGTCGCCGATCTGAAGACGCGCAATGCCGATGGCGAGATGGTGCCGATCGGCTCGGTGGCGACCTTCTCGGACACGACCGGCGCCTATCGCGTGCCCCGCTACAACCTCTATCCGGCGGCTGAAGTGCAGATGTCGATGGCGCGCGGGTATTCGACCGGCCAGGGCATCGCGGCGGTGGAGAAGATCGCGAACCAGGTGCTGCCAGCCGGCTTCGGCTTCGAGTGGACCGAGATCGCGCTGCAGGAGAAACTCGCCGGCAATACCGCGATCATCGCCTTCGGCCTCGCCGTCGTCTTCGTCTTCCTCTTGCTGGCGGCGCTGTACGAAAGCTGGACCCTGCCGCTGGCGGTCATCCTGATCGTGCCGATGTGTATCCTCGCGGCGATGATCGGCGTCGGCTACAAGGACTTCGACCGCAACGTGCTCGTCGATATCGGCCTTGTCGTGCTCGTCGGCCTCGCGGCGAAGAATGCGATCCTGATCGTCGAGTTCGCCAAGCAGGCCGAGGACGAGGGCATGAGCCGGCGCGATGCCGCGATCGCGGCAGCCCGTACCCGGCTGCGGCCGATCCTGATGACTTCGCTGGCCTTCATCCTCGGCGTTCTGCCGCTCACGACGTCTGTCGGCGCCGGCGCGGAAATGCGGCAGGTGCTGGGTATCGCGGTGTTCTCCGGCATGATCGGCGTCACGCTGTTCGGCCTGCTGTTCACTCCGGTGTTCTACGTCGTGGTGCGCTGGCTCGCCTCGCTCGGCGGCAAGAAGAAGCCGGCCGAGCCGAAGCAGGCGACGCCACAGGCGCACTGACGAGCGAACACGATGAACGCCGCCACCATCATCATCGGCATGGTGGTGGCGGTCGTTCTCCTGCTCGTCGCGGGCAATGCGCTCGCTTCGTACAAGCGCCTGCGCCGGGCGGAGTTCATCCGGCGCTACCCCTGGCCACGGGGGCTGCTCGACAAGCTCGCCCAGCAGCACCCCGGCTTCACCCGCAAGGAGTCGGCGCTGGTCTCCGAGGGCCTGCGCCAATTCTTCCTGGCCTATCTCAATTCCGGGCGGCGCGAGGTCGCGATGCCCTCGCAGGTCGCGGACGATCTCTGGCACGAGTTCATCCTCTACACCCGCGACTACGGCCGATTCTGCAACCAGGCCTTCGGGCGCTTCCTGCATCACACGCCGGCCGTCACGCTGCGCGAGGGCGCGCAGCGCGACAATTCGGCCCTGCGCCGCGTCTGGTGGCAATGCTGCCGCGACGAGAACATCGACCCGGTCCGCCCGACGCGCCTGCCGCTGCTCTTCGCGCTCGACACCAAGCTCAGGATCGCAAACGGCTTCGTCTATGCGCCCGATTGCGAGGCGCTGCGGCGCAATGGCGACCGCGGCACGCAATGCGGCGGCGATTTCTCGAGCTCTTCCATCGACGGAGGCACGGACGGCTTCGGTGACAGCAGCAGGTCCTCCGGTGACGCCAGCTCCGACAGCGGCGGCGGCGATGGCGGGGGCTGCGGCGGCGGAGGCGGCGACTGAGTAGCGGCTCAGTTCTGCTTGATCTTCGAGCCCTTGATCACGACATCGGAACTCGCCGTCGCATTGATCTTGCCGCTCGCCTTGATCGTGACGTCCTTGCCCTTGAGGTCGACGGAGCCATCCTTCTTCAGGTTGAGTTCGGCCGAACCGGTGTCGAGCAGGATGCTGTCGGCAGCTTTCACCACGAGCGCCTTGCCGCTGGCGATCTCGAAGTCCTTGCTGCTGTCGAGATCGATGCTGACCGCAGCCGCAACCTCGAAGGCGCGCGTCGCCAGGCTGATCTCGCGATTGGCGTTCATGCTCAGCGCAGTGCCCGCGATGATGCCGATACTCGTGCCCGCAGTCGTTCGGACGGCGTTGCCGACATTCACGACATAGGCCGAGCCCACGGACGTGCGGAAATTGCTTCCGACGGTCAGCGCGAGTTCGGCGCCGACATTGACGGTACAGGTGCCGCCGACGGAGATCGAGAGCCCGGCCGGGGCCGTGATCGCGACCGCGCCACCGCGCCCGACATTGAAGGCCTGCAGCAAAGCTGCGAGTTGCGCCTCGAGGACGGCGATCCGCCGGCTCAGCGCCTCGACTTCCGGCGTAGCCATGAATTCGTCCCCCCTTCTTTCGGGCGCAGCCAGCCCAATCTATCACAAACCGCTGCGGCTCGTGACGCACTATCCCTTTGCGCCACGAAACCAGTCCAACCCCGTCGGCGTATCAAAGCATCGCATAGAGAAGGCTGACCTAAGTGACTGCACGCCCTGCCCTGTTCTGGTTCCGCGACGATCTGCGCCTGTCCGACAATCCAGCTTTGAGAGCGGCGAGCGAGGACGGCCCTCTCACCTGCGTCTACATACTCGACACGTCGACGGAGCGCCAGGCGCTCGGCGGCGCTGCGCGCTGGTGGCTGTCGCGCTCCTTGCAGGCACTGTCGGACGCCATCGCGGCGAAAGGCGGCGAACTGCTGATCCTGCGCGGCGATCCGGCAGAGCTTTTGCCTGATGTCGTCGAGCGCACCGGCAGCGGCTATGTCGCCTGGAACCGGCGCTATGACAGCGCCGCTATCGCTCTCGACAAGGCGCTCAAGGCCGAGTTGACCGAGGCCGGCGTCGCGGTCGAGAGCTTCAACGCCAACCTGCTCAACGAACCCTGGCAGGTTAAGACCAAGGCGGATGGACCATTCAAGGTGTTCACGCCCTATTGGCGCGCCGTGCGCGAAAGCGGCGAGCCGTCGGCCCCGCTCCCTGCCCCAGCCAGGCTTAGCAAAACGAGGCTGCCAGCGGCCCTGCGTGAACAGACTCTCACGGTCGCAGGTCTCGCTCTGGAGCCGACGACGCCCGACTGGGCCGGTGGGCTGCGTGAAGCCTGGACACCGGGCGAGGATGGGGCGCGGGATCGGCTCGATACTTTCCTCGACGAAACGATCGCCGGCTATCGCGAGGCCCGCGACCTGCCGGATCGGCTGTCGACCTCGCGGCTGTCGCCGCACCTACGCTTCGGCGAGATCAGCCCGCGCCAGATCTGGCATGCGACCCGTGCTGCAGAGGAGGCAGGCAGAACGCCGGGCTCGGCCGCCGATATCGAAAAATTCTTCAGCGAGATCGGCTGGCGCGAGTTCTCCTACCATCTGCTCTTCCACAATCCCGAGCTCGCCAGCGTCAACTATGATCGCCGTTTCGACGCGATGTCCTGGGAGACCGACGAAGCCGGCCTGGCGGCATGGCAGAAGGGCCTGACCGGCTATCCGATCGTCGATGCTGGCCTGCGCGAGCTCTGGCAGACCGGCTGGATGCACAACCGCGTCCGAATGATCACGGCCTCCTTCCTGATCAAGCATCTGCTGACCGACTGGCGTGCCGGCGAAACCTGGTTCTGGGACACGCTGGTCGATGCGGACCCCGCCAATAATCCGGCGAGCTGGCAATGGGTCGCCGGCTCCGGCGCCGATGCAGCTCCCTATTTCCGCGTCTTCAACCCGGTAACGCAAGGCGAGAAATTCGATCCGAAGGGCGCTTATGTCAGGCGCTTCGTTCCCGAGTTGGCAGAGCTGGACGACAAGTTCATCCACCGTCCATGGGATGCACCTGCGGGCGAACTGAAAAAGGCCGGGATCATCCTCGGCAGCGACTATCCGAAACCGATCATCGCCCTCGACTTCGGCCGCCAGCGCGCCCTCGACGCCTTCGCTGCCCTTCGTTCGGAATAGCTGACCGCCATGGCATCGCCTCCCGCCTCCTTCGTCACGCGAGCCTCGCTCGCTGCCGACCTGTCCCGGCTCGGCATCGCACCCGGCGACGCGGTCATGGTCCACGCCGCCGTGAGCAAGGTCGGCCGCCTGATCGACGGCCCCGACACGATCATTGCCGCGCTGTGCGACGCAGTCGGCCCCGCGGGGACCGTCCTCGCCTATGCTGATTGGGAAGCGCGTTACGAGGACCTCGTGGACGACGAAGGCCGCGTTCCGCCGGAATGGCGCGAGCATGTCCCGCCCTTCGACCCGCAGCGTTCGCGCGCGATCCGCGACAATGGCGTGCTGCCGGAGTTCCTGCGGACCACGCCGGGCGCGCTGCGCAGCGGCAATCCCGGCGCCTCGCTCGTGGCGCTCGGCGCGAAGGCGGAGTGGTTCACCGCCGACCACCCGCTCGACTACGGCTATGGCGCGGGCTCGCCATTGGCGAAGCTGGTCGAGGCGGGCGGCAAGGTGCTGATGCTCGGGGCGCCGCTCGATACGCTGACCCTGCTGCACCATGCCGAACATCTGGCCGACATACCCGGCAAGCGCATCCGGCGGCTAGAGGTCCCGCTGGTTACGCCGACCGGTGCGCAGTGGCGCATGATCGAGGAGTTCGACACCAGCGACCCGATCGTCGCGGGGCTGGACGATGACTATTTTGCGGGGATCGTCACGGAATTCCTTGCCGCCGGCGAGGGCCGGCAAGGCCTGATCGGCGCCGCTCATTCCGTGCTGGTCGAGGCTGCGGCAATCACCGCCTTCGGCGTCGATTGGCTGGCATCGCGGTTCGGCTCTTCCTCACTTCGATTATGAGCTTCCTGGCGCAAGCCATTGGGTCAGGAATCTTCTGCGGTCAGACCGCGCCGTCACGCCGGCCGCCGCGATGCTCTCCGGCCAGTCTGCGCACCATCCAGAAATAGACCGGATAGGGCAGCAGCCGCAGCGCCTTCATCAGCCAGGCAAGTCGGCGCGGAAAGGCGACTTCGAAGCCGCCGCGGGCGAAGCCGTCGACGACCCGCGTCGCCGCTTCATCGAGCGTCAGCATGAACGGCATCGGAAAGCTGTTGCGCTTGGTCATCGCCGTGTCGACGAAACCGGGGTTGACCAGCTGCAGGCGGATGCCTTGCCGCTCGCAATCGAACCTCAATGCTTCGCAAAGATGGATCGCGGCGGCCTTGGAAGCGCCGTAGGCCGCTGCGCCCGGCAGGCCGCGATAGCCCGCCAGCGAGGCATTGACCGCGATCTGGCCCTTGCCGCGCGAGGCCATGCGTTCGGCGACTGCGGCGGCACCACGCACGACACCGATGAGATTGACCGCGAAAACCTGCTCGAAGGCCGCGACGTCGATCAGGCCCGGCCCATTGCGCGGTGCGATGCCGGCATTGAGGAAGGCGAGCGCGATCGGCCCATGCACGCTCTCGATGCCTTCGACCACCGCCGCCATCGCGGCGGGATCGACGACATCACCGACATGGGCGACGATCCGCCCCGGCAACCCGTCTGCTCCGAGCGCCAGCGCCTCGAGCTTGTCGAGCCGGCGCGCAGTCGCCGCGACCGTCCAGCCGCGGCGCGCCAGCTCCAGGGCCACGGCCGCGCCGATCCCCGAACTCGCCCCGGTCACCCAGGCGATGCCGTCCTTGGGCTGCATGCGCGGCGGGGTCATGTTGCGTTCGGGCCTCCATGCCGCGGCAGTCCTGGCCGGACCCTAGTGATGCGGAGGCCGCAGCGGAAGCCCTGCCAGCGGCATCTCCGCCTGGCTACCCACCATCTTTTCCGCACCGTCCGCGCCTGCGATAACCTCGGGCGATGAAGGAGATCGCGATGCCGACCGAATTGCTGTTCCGAGACGACGCCTATCTCACCGAGACGCCCGCGACCGTCGTCGCGATCAACGAGCGCGGCGGCATCGAGCTCGACAGGACCGTATTCTACGCCACCGGTGGCGGCCAGCCGGGCGATGCCGGCATCCTCGTCCGCAGCGACGGCACCGAGATCACGATCGGCACGGCGATCTACAATCCCGAGGACAAGAGCCGCATCCTGCATGTCCCGCTTGAAGGCCAAGGCACGCCCGCTGTCGGCGAGACCGTGACGGCGAAGCTCGACTGGGAACGCCGGCTGAAACGCATGCGCATCCACACCGCGCTGCATCTGCTCAGCGTTGTCCTGCCCTATCCGGTCACCGGTGGCGCGATCGGCGATAGCGGCGACGGCCGGCTCGATTTCGACATTCCCGAGGGCGGTCTCGACAAGGCGGAGTTGACCGAGAAGCTCGGCGCATTGGTGGCCAAGAACGCCGCGATCAGCGAGCGCTGGATCACCGACGAGGAGCTCGATGCCAATCCCGGCCTGGTCAAGACCATGTCGGTCAAGCCGCCACGCGGCTCGGGGCGAGTCCGGCTGGTCTCGATCGAGGGCATCGACCTGCAGCCCTGCGGCGGCACGCATGTGCGCAACACCGCCGAGATCGGCGCGGTCGTGGTCACCGACGTCGAGAAGAAGGGCAAGCAGAACCGGCGCGTGCGCATCGCGCTAGTGTCGTGATCTCGAAGTTCGCTTTCGTTCGATATCAAGTGAAGCGCGAACTTCGAAATCAAAAAACGACACTAGAAAACCTATGAGTTGCCCGTGTCCCCTATGATTCTGAAATTCGCTCCGCGCTTGATATCTGGCAGTGGCGAATTTCAGAATCGGGACACTGGCTTGAGCTTTCCGCCATAACATTATGAAAACAGACTCTTTCGAGGACCCGCGCATGGCCCGCAACGACATCTTCGTCTCCACGCAATGGCTGGCCGAGCGGCTCGACGCCCCCGACATCGTCGTGCTCGACGGCTCGTACTACCTGCCGGCTCAGAACCGCGATGCTGACGCTGAATATGCGCAGCAGCGGATTCCTGGCGCAGTGCGCTTCGACATCGACGCGGTCAAGGACAAGAGCTCGAGCCTGCCGCACATGCTGCCGCGGCCGGACGCCTTCGCCGCCGCGGTCGGCGCCATGGGCATCGGCGACGGCATGCGTATCGTCGTCTACGATGGGCTCGGCCTGTTCTCGGCGCCGCGCGTGCGCTGGACGTTCCGTACCTTCGGCGCCAAGGACGTCGTCATCCTCGATGGCGGCCTGCCGCAATGGCTGGCCGAGGGCCGGCCGGTCGAGGACGGCCCGCCACGGCCGCGGGCGCCGCGCAGCTTCACCGCCAGGCTAGACCATTCCGCCGTCGCCGACGCCCATGACATCGAGCGCGCCATCGCGAGCAATTCGGCCCAGGTCGTCGATGCGCGCGCCGCCGACCGCTTCCGAGGCGAAGCGCCGGAGCCGCGCGCCGGCCTGCGCTCCGGCCACATTCCCGGCTCTCTCAATCTTCCCTCCTCGGCGCTGGTGGCGGACGGCAAGCTCAAATCGCCCGAAGCCATCCTCGCCGCCTTCAAGGATGCCGGCGTCGATCTCGACCGGCCGGTGATGACGACGTGCGGCTCGGGCGTCTCCGCCGTGATCCTGTCGACGGCGCTGGAATCGATCGGCAAGCCGACCCGCGCCGTCTATGACGGCTCCTGGTCGGAATGGGGCGCGAGCGACCGTCCCATCGCGACCGGGCCGGCGAAGGGCTGAAGCTTCAGAAAACCGACCAGCCGGTGCGCTCGACCAGGCGTTCGAGCGCGAGCGCACCGACATGCGAGGTGCCGGCGGCGTTGAGGCCTGGCGACCAGACCGCGATCGCCGCCTGCTTCGGCACGATGGCGAGAATGCCGCCGCCGACACCGCTCTTGCCGGGCAGGCCGACCTTGAAGGCGAATTCGCCGGACGCGTCGTAATGGCCGCAGGTCATCATCAGCGCCTTGACGCGGCGCGCCCGCGCCGGGCGGCAAACGACGGCGCCGGTCAAGGGATCGACGCCGTCACCGGCGAGGAAGAGACCGGCGCGGGCGAGCTGGACGCAGCTCAGGCTCAGCGCGCATTGATGGAAATAGACGTCGAGCACCTCGGCGACCGGATTCTTCAGATTGCCGAAGGCGCGGATGAAATTGGCGAGGCTGGCATTGCGGAAGCCGGTCTGTGCTTCCGAGCCCGCCACTTCCTGGTCGATCGCGACCGCACGATCGCCCGAGCATTTGCGCAGGAAGGCGAGGATTTCGGCCGACGTCTTCCTCGGGGTCCGGCCGGTCAGCAGCGCATCGGTGACGACCAGCGCTCCGGCATTGATGAACGGGTTGCGCGGCACGCCGCGCTCCTGCTCGAGCTGGACGATGGAATTGAAAGGCGAGCCCGACGGCTCGCGCCCGACCCGGTGCCAGAGCCGGGCACCGACCCGCTCCAGTGCCAGCGTCAGGGTGAAGACCTTGGAGATGCTCTGGATCGAGAACGGGACATTGGCGTCGCCTGCCTGCGCATGCTCGCCGGAGCAGGTGACGACGGCGAGCCCGAAACGGCGCGGATCAACCCGCGACAAGGCCGGGATGTAGTCGGCGACCTTGCCGGCGCCGATATGCTCGGCCATGTCGGCATGAACGCTCGCGACGATGTCCGACAGGTTGCGCATGTCCGAACTCCGCCACGGCCTAGTCAAGGTGACCTTGGCATTCGTCCGACCCTGCCGCAATCGCGGCGGAGAGAGCTTGGCAAAGTCCCTGCCCCTGCGCATGCTGCCGCCCGTGCCGGGGAGCCACGCATGACCTATTGCCTCGGGATCCTGCTGCCGTCGGGCCTGATCCTCGCCTCCGATTCGCGCTCCAGCGCCGGCGTCGACCAGATCGCGGTGGTGAAGAAGCTCGCTCTGTTCGAGGTACCGGGCGAGCGCGTGATCGCGATCCTCTCGGCCGGAAACCTGGCGACGACGCAGGCCGTGATCACGATGATCAGGCAATACACCCGCCATAAGCAGGATAGCGCCGCAGGCGGCGAGAACCGCGACATCCTGGCGGCGCGGACCATGTTCGACGTGGCGCAGATCGTCGGCGGCGTGCTGCGCGAGGTGCTGCGGCTCAATCGCAGCTTCGTCGAACCCTATGGCGATCCGAACGGCTCCTTCATCGTCGCCGGCCAGATCGCCGGCGAGCCGCATCGCCTCTTCCAGGTCTATTCGGCAGGCAATTTCGTCGAGGCCTCCGGGCGCACGCAGTTCCTGCAGCTCGGCGAGACAAAATACGGCAAACCGATCCTCGACCGGGCGCTGCAGGAGGCCAGCGGCCTCGACGAGGCGGCCAAGCTCGCTCTGCTGTCCTTCGATGCGACGGTGCGGTCGAACCTCTCGGTCGCACCGCCGATCGACCTCTTGCGCTACGAGGCCGACAGCTTCTCGACCAAGCATCTCGCCAAATACGACAGCCACCATCCCTACTGGGCCGATTTGCGCCAGCGCTACAGTGACGGGCTTAGCGCGCTGGTCGCGAGCCTGCCGGCGCCGGATTTCCCCGCCTGACTACTGCAGCAGCGCGACCATCGCCGCGTAGCCGCGGCGGCGGGCATGATCGAGCGGGGTTACACCATCGCGATCGGCGAGGTCGCGCCGTGCACCTGCCCCGACCAGTGCCCTCACCGTCTCGACATGGCGCGGCCCGCCATTACCGAGGATCACCGCCTCGATCAGGGCGGTCCAACCGAGATTGTTGACATGGTCGAGCGGCGCGCCGGCCGCGATCAGTTCGCGCACCACGCCGTCATGGCCGAGATGAGCGGCCGCGATCAGAGCCGTGCCGAGATAGGGGCTGGTGATGGCGCGCGGGTCGCCACCGATGGCGAGCGCAGTGCGCATGGTCTCGATATCGTCAGCGACCGCCGCGATGGTGATCGCGTCATAGGCGCGGTTGTCGAGCGCGCGCGGATCGGCTCCCGCCTTGGCGAGCTCCTGCATCGCCTCGCGCTGGCGGGCATGGGCGGCGGCCAGCAGTGCGGTGCGGCCCTCGCCGTCGCGGGTTTCGAGGCCGCGGCCGGTCGCGATGGCCTGCCGGAGGGCTGCAAGATCGCCACGATAAGCCGACAGGTGCAGCCCGTCATAGGCTGACACCTCTGCCAAAGATGGCGGAACCTGAGCACCGGCAGTCCCGCCCGCGCTCACTGCCAAAGTGATCAGCAGCGCCGAAAATCCATTTCGGCAAACGTTCGCCCCGCGTCGTTTCGTCCCAGGCATCTGTCCCTTATCCGCCACTTCGCCCGAACGGCGCGAAAAATCGCATCTTGCACAAATTAAGGTCAGCCCTGCTGTCCCTTCCCTCTTGCAGGCCGGCCCGAAGCGCCCTATCTCTTGTGCACCGCAGCAGCGATGTTGCGGCGCCCTCCTTGGGCGTTTCCTCCCTAGACTTGGGCCTGCGCTCCGGCGTGGGCCTTTTTCTTTTGCGGGAAGGCTAGCGCGGCCGGCATCGGCCACGCAACGATCAATCGATCGCGATCATCACGTCGGAAGTCTTCACCACGGCATAGGCCTGTCGCCCGACTGCGAGCTTGAGCTCGTCGACCGCGGCATTGGTGATCGCCGAGAGACGATGGCGCCGCCGAGATCGAGCTTCACATGGGCGGTGATCGAGCCCTTCACGATCTCGACGATGGTGCCCTTGAGCTGGTTGCGGGCGGAAATCTTCAGTCTGGTCTGCCCGATCTGACGTCCTCGCCAAGTCCGCACCGGGCGGACTCGACCTTTGGTCGCGCGCCGTTATATTCGGCTGCACATAGCGACAGCAACCGCAGCGAGCGCCGTCATGTCATCGAACCGTCGAAACGCGGGCTTCGGCTTCCTGGGGTTCACGGCCGCGCTGCTGATCGGCGTCTCTTCCTTCACCGGCCCGGCCCTCGCCCAGAGCAAGGAGCTGGTGGTCTTCGCCGCCGCGAGCCTGAAGACCGCGCTCGACGAGGCCGCGGCCAACTGGGTCAAGGAAAGCGGCAAGCCGGCGCCGAAGATTTCTTATGCGGCGAGCAACGCGCTGGCGAAGCAGCTCGAACAGGGCGCGCCAGCGGACCTCTTCCTCTCGGCCGATCTCGACTGGATGGACTACGCCCAGCAGAAGAACCTGATCGTCAAGGAGAGCCGGGTCAGCCTGCTCGCCAACCGGATCGCGCTGATTGCGCCGTCCGACGCCAAGACCACGGTAACCCTGGCGCCGGGCATCGACCTCTCCGCCGCACTCGGCCAGAGCCGGCTCGCCATGGGCAATGTCGATTCCGTACCGGCCGGCAAATACGGCAAGGCGGCGCTGGAGAAGCTCGGCGGCTGGGACAAGGTCAAGGACAAGATCGCGCAGGCCGACAATGTCCGCGCCGCGCTTCTGCTGGTCTCGCGCGGCGAAGCGCCGCTCGGCATCGTCTACACCACCGACGCCGCCGCCGATCCGAAGGTCAAGGTGATCGCGACCTTCCCTGAGGACACCCATCCGCCGATCGTGTATCCGGTCGCCATCACCAAGGATTCGGCCAATCCCGACGCGCAGGGCTTCCTTATCTATCTGCGCGGCAACGGCGCCAAGGCCAGCTTCGAGAAGCAGGGCTTCACGGTCCTGAACAAGCCCGCTTCCTCATCGTGAGCGACTGGCTGTCCCCGGAGGAGTGGACGGCCGTCCGCCTCAGCCTGATCGTCGCCACCACCGCCATGCTCGCGAGCCTCCCCTTGGGGCTCGCGATCGCCTGGCTGCTGGCACGCGGGCGCTTCTGGGGCAAGTCGCTGCTCGACGCCGTCATCCACCTGCCGCTGATCCTGCCGCCGGTCGTCACCGGCTATCTCCTGCTGATCGGCTTTGGCCGTCGTGGGCCGATCGGCCAGTTCCTCTATGACTGGTTCGGCATCGTCCTGTCCTTCCGCTGGACGGGGGCGGCGCTGGCCTGCGCGGTGATGGGCTTTCCGCTGATGGTCCGGGCGATCCGGCTTTCGATCGAGGCGATCGACCGCAAGCTCGAGGATGCGGCCGGAACGCTCGGCGCCGGTCCGTTCTGGGTGTTCCTGACCGTGACGCTGCCGCTCGCGCTGCCCGGCATCCTCGCCGGGATGATCCTGTGCTTCGCCAAGGCGATGGGCGAGTTCGGTGCGACCATCACCTTTGTCTCCAACATCCCCGGCGAGACGCAGACCCTGCCCTCGGCGATCTACACGTTCACGCAGGTGCCCAATGGCGATGCCGGGGCGATGCGGCTGACCCTGATCTCGATCGCTATCTCGGTCGCGGCATTGTTCGCTTCGGAGTTCCTGGCGCGATTGGTCGGCCGGCGGATCGCCGTCGAATGAGCGCCATTATCGAAGTTTCCGTGGCGCACCGGCTGGGCGCCTTCACGCTCGATGCAAGCTTCACCTCGGACGGGCGCCTGACGGCGCTGTTCGGCCGCTCCGGCTCGGGCAAGACTTCGCTGGTCAACGTGATCTCGGGCCTGATCCGGCCGCAAGCCGGCCGCGTCGTCATCGACGGGCGGGTGATGGTCGACAGCGCAGCCGGCATCTTCGTGCCGAAGCATAAGCGCCGCATCGGCTACGTCTTCCAGGAAGCACGGCTATTCCCGCATCTCTCCGTCAGGCAGAACCTGCTCTATGGCCGCTGGTTCGCGCCCAAGGCCGATGATGGCGGCAGCACGCTCGACGACGTGCTCGACCTGCTCGGCATCGGCCATCTGCTTGAACGGCAGCCCGGCGGGCTCTCCGGCGGCGAGAAGCAGCGCGTCGCGATCGGCCGGGCGCTGCTGGCCAAGCCTCGGCTGCTGCTGATGGACGAGCCGCTCGCCTCGCTGGACGAGCAACGCAAGGCCGAGATCCTGCCTTACATCGAGCGCCTGCGCGACGGCTTCGGGATCCCGATCGTCTATGTCTCGCATTCCATCGCCGAGGTGGCCCGGCTCGCCACCCATCTCGTCATCCTCGAGCAGGGCAAGGTCTCGATGAGCGGGCCCACCGCCGAATTGATGTCGCGCCCCGACGTTCCGGTCCTGTCCACCTCGGCGGAGGCCGGCGCGATCCTCGAGGCGCGCGTGCTGCGCCATGAGCCGGAGCACGGCCTGACGGTCCTGGAGACCGCGGCGGGGCCTTTACAGATCGCTCGGCGCAAGGTGCCGGAAGGGACGGCGCTGCGTGTGCGCATCCTCGCCAGCGACGTGATGCTGAGCCTGAAGCCGCTCGACGGGATCAGCGCGCTCAACGTCTTGCCCGGACGGGTCTCGGCGATCGGGGCGCCTCACGGCGATGGTGGCGCGCTGGAAGTCAGGCTCGACTGCGATGGCGTCGGCCTTCTCGCCCGCCTCACCGTGAAGTCGGCCGAGCAATTGCGGCTGGTGCCCGGCGGCCCGGTCTATGCGGTGATCAAGAGCGTCTCGATCGATACGCCGTGAGGGTTCAGGCCTTCTCGCCGGGCGCGCGCACTGGAGCCTTCGGCGAGACTGCCGCACGCAGCGCAGAGATCTCCGCCGCCCCTGCCTCCAGCGCCTTCGCCTCGATGGCGCGATAGTTCGCGACGATCTCGCGGCCGAGCGGCGTCAGATGCGCGCCGCCGCCCTTCGCTCCGCCAGGCTGGGCCTCGACCAATGGTGAGCGGAAGATGCGGTTGAGATCGTCGACCAGCAGCCAGGCACGGCGATAGGACATCTTCATCGAGCGGCCGGCAGCGGAGATCGAGCCGGTCTCGCCGATCGCCTCCAGGAGTTGCACCTTGCCGGGACCGAGACGCCCGCCCGGCGTGAAGTCGAGCCGGAAGCTGAAGCGCATCTCGGGCAGGGACTGGTCAGCCTTCGACAAGGTCGGCCCTCCGCGGTTGCGCAGCGCTCAATAGAGCCGCGTGCGGTAGCCTTCTTCCATGGTGGCGTCGGCCTGGACGGCGTCGATCGCCCTGGTCTGCTCGGCGACGATGCGACCGAGCGTCGGGAAGCTGGCGCGCTCGACCTGCGATCCTTGCGCCCAGAGCTTCGAGCGGATCAGCGCCTTGCCGCAATGGAAGTAGGCTTCGTCGACCTCGACGATCAGGCCGAGCTTCGGCGCCTTGTCCTGCATCGCCAGGGGTTGGAGCAGAGCGGCGTCGGTGGTCATCCGGGCCCTGCCGTTGACGCGCAGCGTCTCATTGATGCCCGGCACGAAGAAGACCAGGCCGACACCGGGCGCACTCAGCACATTGCCGAGGGAATCGACCCGGTTGTTGCCGCGCCGGTCGGGGATCAGCAACGTCCGCTCGTCGAGCACCTGGACGAAGCCCGGTCCGTCACCGCGCGGACTGGCATCCGCCCTGCCCTCGCTGTCGGCGCTGGCCAGCACGAGGAAGGGCGATAGCGCGATGAAATCGCGGCAAAACCGGTCGAGCCGGTCGAGCACCTTCTTCTCGGCCAGCGGGTGCACTTCGCCGACGAGCGCGCGCAGTTGGGCAGCGTCATCGACAGTCGTGTCCGGCTTCTCGCTGATGGCGCTCATTTTTTGTCTCCGCAGGCATGCCAGCCGAGCCGGCGAAGCAGCCATAACATGCCTTCGAATGCTGCCGAAGCCTCACCGCACAACCTCTAGGTGATGCGCCGGACGCTGTCCGCGATCTCCTGCGGCTCGAACAGGCGTTTCCAGTCCGGCCGGAGGATCGTTTCCTTGCCGAAGACGATCGCCTTGTTGCAGGCGTCCGAGAACACGCCCTGGACCTCGCCGAAGGTGACCGCCGCCAGGATGTTCATATGGCCGAGCAGGAAGTCGCGCGCCGCCTCGCGCGGCACGCCGCGGGCGATCGCCTCCTCCATCGCCTCGCGCATCGCGTCGAGCAAGGTGGCGCAGACGGTTTCCGAGAGGCCGGGCTCCAGGATCGCCATCTGCTCGACGGTGACGCGGTGCGAGCGCATCACCGGCGCCCAGATCGCCCGCGCGACTTCCTCGCCGAGGGCGTAGTGCGCCTCAGGCCCCTGCATCAGCGCGTTGACGATGTGCTGCTTGGCCGCGATGCCGCCGAAATGGTCGGCGCGCGCCGCCGCCTCGGTCTCGTCGTTGAAGATCGGCGGATGGCAGGGATGGGTAACGAAATAGGTGATGTCGGCGCGCTCGGGGAGATGGCCGGCATGCGGTGCCGCGGCGTCGAGGATGACGACGATCGTCCCGGCCGCGAGCTTCGGTACGAGGCCGGCCGCGACCACCCCGACGGCGGTATCCGGCACCGCGAGAATCACGACGTCGGCTCTCTCGATCGCCGAGTCCGGATCGACGCAGTCCGCACCGAAAGCTTCGCGGATGCGATCCCGGCCCGCCGGGCTGATCTCGACATGGCGGGTCTCGAAGCGCGAGCGGGCGAGATTGCGGCCGAGGCGCATGCCCATCTTGCCGCCGGCACCGAACAGTGCGACCACCGTCATCGTCATCCTCCGGGCTTCCGCGTCCGTTGCCGACGCTGTCCCGCCAAGCTCGCAGGGCTTTCCGCCGGAGGTCAACGCCGATTTTCCGCTGCTCGCCACCTCCCGTCGTCCGGCTGGCGCATGGCTCATCTGCCGATCTTGCATGCAAGATGAAGCTAAAGATTGACGCCCCGGGACGATGACGGGATAGTCGCGGCCCTTGTGACGCATCCGGATCATCATGCCTCGCCCGAAGCCGTCGACCGCCCTCGAAGCCCTGCGCGTGCTCGATCTGACGCGCGTACGCGCCGGGCCGACCTGCGCCCGCATCTTCGCCGATTTCGGCGCTGACGTGATCAAGATCGAAAGCCCGCCGGGTATCGATCCCAATGAGAACATGAGCGGGCCTCGGCATGGCTACGACATGCAGAACCTTCACCGGAACAAGCGCTCTCTGACGCTCAACCTGAAAAAGGAACCGGCCAAGGCGATCCTGCGCAAGCTGATCGCCGATGCCGATCTCCTGGTCGAGAACTTCCGGCCGGATGTGAAGGAGCGGCTCGGCCTCGATTTCGAGACGCTCCATGCACTCAACCCGCGCCTGATCCTGGTCTCGATCTCGGGCTTCGGCCAGAGCGGCCCCTATCGGCTGCGCGCCGGCTTCGACCAGATCGCCCAGGGCATGGGCGGGATGATGTCGGTCACCGGCCTGCCCGGCCAGGGGCCGGTGCGTGCCGGCATCGCCGTCGCCGATTCCGCCGCCGGGCTCTATGGCGCGATCGGCGCGCTGGTGGCGCTGCAGGAGCGCGCCGTCTCCGGCAAGGGTCAGTGGGTGCAGACCTCGCTGCTCGAAGCGCAGATCGGCATGATGGACTTTCAGGTCGCGCGCTATCTGGTCGAGGGCAAGGTGCCGCCGCAGGCCGGCAACGACCACCCCTACGCGACGCCGATGGGCGTCTATGCGACGCGCGACGGCCATATCAATCTCGGCGTCGGCGCCGAGGGGCACTGGCGCTCCTTCTGCGGCGCGCTCGGCCGGCCCGAGCTCGCGACCGATCCGCGCTATGACAATATGGAGAAGCGCTTCGCGGCGCGGCCGGAACTGCGCGCGCTGCTCGAGGAGATCATGTCGACGCAGGACAGCGCCTATTGGCTCGAGGCCTGCGAGAAGGCCTCCGTGCCGGCTGGGCCGATCTATGCGGTCGATGCCGTGTTCGATGATCCGCAGGTGCAGCACCTTGGCATCGCGCAGCCGGTCCGGCATCCCAAGCTCGGCGAGATCCGCGTCGTCGGCGAGCCGGTCAGCCTGTCGCGTACGCCGTCCAGCATCGCGACGCCGACGCCGGACGCCGGCGACCACAACCTCGAAATCCTCACCGAGCTCGGCTTCGACGAGGCGGCCATTGCCAGCCTCAAGGCCGAAGGCGCGATCTGAAAGGTATCCGATGAACGACGAAATCCTCTACGACGTCGCCGATGGCGTCGGCACGGTCACGCTCAACCGGCCGCAGGCGCGCAATGCCCTGACCTTCGCCATGTATGAAGGGCTGGCCGAGATCCTCGGCAATCCCGAGAAGCACGGCGCGCCGAAGGTTTTCGTGGTAACGGGCGCCGGCGAAAAGGCCTTTGCCGCCGGCACTGACATCTCGCAGTTCCGCGAGTTCAAGACGGCCGAGGACGCCCTCGCCTATGAGAACCGGATCGAGCGGGTGATCACCACGATCGAGAGCTGCCCGGTGCCGACGATTGCAGCGATCGCCGGCGCGGTCACCGGTGGCGGCGCGGCGATCGCCTGCGCCTGCGACCTCAGGATCGCTACGCAGTCGGCCCGCTTCGGCTTCCCGGTGGCGCGCACGCTCGGCAACTGCCTGTCGATGGCGAACTATGCCCGGCTCGCCAGCCTGCTCGGCCCGGCCCGCGTCAAGGACATCATCTTCACCGCAAGGCTGGTCGAGGCCGAGGAAGGCCATCGCATCGGCCTCTACAACGAGCTCGTCGCCGACCATGCCGCGCTGATGGCGCGGGTGAAGGAGCTGGCGGAGACGATCCGCGGCCACGCGCCGCTGACCATGCGCGCCACCAAGGAAGCGCTGCGCCGTCTCACGGCGGCGGCGAGTGCCCACGTCGATGGCGATGACCTCGTCACCCTCTGCTATACCAGCGCCGATTTCCGTGAGGGCATGGAAGCCTTCCTCGGCAAGCGCACGCCGAACTGGCAAGGCAGATGAGCGAGACCATCGGCTTCATCGGCCTCGGCTTGATGGGCGCGGGCTTCTGCAAGCGCCTGCTCGCGACCGGCCGCAAGGTCGTCGGCTACGATCTCGACCCGGCCCGGCGGGCCGAAGCCGAAGCGCTCGGCGTCGTCCTCGCCGCCTCGCCTGCCGAGGTGGCCGAGCGCGCCAATCCCGTCTGCATCGCGGTGACCACGACCAAGGCGGTGCAGGCTGTGGTCAGCGGCGACGGCGGCATCCTCTCGGCGAAGCTGCCGCTAGGCGCCATCGTCATCGACTTCTCGACGACCGAGATCGGCGTGACCAAGGCGCTTGCAGCGGCGCTGGCGGGGGCCGGCATCGGCTTCATCGACGCGCCGGTCTCCGGCGGCCCACCGGCGGCGGAAGCGGGCAAGCTCGCGATCATGGCCGGCGGCGCGCCCGAGATGATCGCCGCGGTGCGGCCATTGGCGGAGAGCCTCGGTCTCTTTACCCATATGGGCGCGGTCGGCGCCGGCCAGGCGACCAAGCTGGTCAACCAGGCACTGTGCCTGACCAACTACGTGGTCGTGGCGGAATCGCTGCGGCTGGCCGAAGCCTATGGCGTCGACGCCGGCAAGATCCCGGCCGCGCTGGCACCCGGCCTCGGCAATTCGGCGGTGCTGCAGGCGATGATGCCCCGCATGGTCGCGCGCGACTTCGCGCCGAAGGGCTATGCCCGGCAGGTGCTGAAGGACCTGGAAATGCTGATGGAGGCCGGGCGCGAGCAGCATCTGGCCATGCCGATGGTCGCGCAGGCGACGACGCTTTATCGGATGCTGGTCGCGCAGGGCGATAGCGAACTCGACGCGATCGCGGTGCTGAAGCTGCTGCCGGAGGTTGGGCAGCCCTCTCACTGACCTGCGATCAGGCGCTGCCCGGTTTGGCGGCCTCACCCCTCTCTTTCAGCGCCGCGACGAGCCCTGACAAGCCGTTGCGGACATGCTCGCGCAGGCGCTGGCTCGCCAGTGCGGCATCCCCGGCGGTCAGCGCCGCCAGGATCTGCTCATGCTCCTGGATCGCCATCTTCCAGCGCTTCGGCCAGAGATTGGATGAATAGCGGGCGCGGTCGACCCGGAGCGCCAGCAACTCCCAGATCCAGAGCAGGACCGGATTGCCGGCGAGCTCGACGATCCGGCGATGGAAGGCTTTGTTGGCCTCGAAATAGCCCGGCAGCTCGTCGCGGGTGTGATGCAGCATCATCCGGTAGTGCAGCATGCCGATCTCGGCGACGGCCTCATCGGTGGCGCGCGCTGCGGCGAGCTCGCCGGCCAAGCCCTCGATCGTCGAGACGACATCGATCAGCGCCTCGATCTCGCCGACATCGAGCTCGGCGACGACGGACGACTTGTTCGGCAGCGCGCGCAGCAAACCGTCCTGCGTCAATGTTTTGATCGCCTCGCGCACCGGCGTGCGCGAGACGCCGAGCTGGAGGCAGAGCTCGCGCTCGTTCAGCTTCGCTCCCGGCGCGAGCGCGCCCGTGACGATCAGATTACGCAATTGCGCAACCGTGCTGCCGTGCAGGGCGCCCTTGCGCCGGCCCGGCTCGGGCTGTGGAACCTTGGCGAGAAGCGCTGCGAGCGGGGTCGTGTCGGCCGGACTATCCATGACGCTCTGTATATCGCGTGGCCGCTCCGCTGTCGAAAAATTCTTGCATACAAGAATTTCGGCCTCTAGAACGGAGCCGCCGGGTTGCCGGCGTCCCTTTCCGCAATCCGGACAGCGCCATGCACATTGTCGACCTTTCCATGCCGATCGCGCCGCATTTCCGCTGGCCGGTGGAGCTTTCGATCAAGGGCGACATCGCGGCGGGCGACCAGTTCCGGGTCTCGAAGATCAACGGGCCCTGCCATGGCTTCTCGCATGTCGACGCTGCCGCGCATTTCGTCGCCGGAGCGCCGACGATTGAGGCGACGCCGCTCAGCCAGGTGGTCGGCCCCTGCCGAGTCCTCGATCTGAGCGCGCGCCCGGCCAATCAGCCGATCGGCCCCGAGCATCTCGCCGCCGCCGATCCCGGCGGGGCCGATGGCGAGATCCTGCTGCTGGCGACGCAGTGGAACGACCGGCGCGATTACAACGACAAGAGCTTCTGGACTGAAGCACCCTGGCTGACGCTTGAGGCGGCGCAGTGGCTGGCGCAGCGCAAGCCGAGCGCCGTCGCTTTCGACTTCCCGCAGGACTACCCGATCCGGCTCCTGCTCGAAGGCAAGGAGGTGCCAAAGCCCGAGCATGTGACACACCATGTCCTGCTCAGCCATGGCGTCACGCTGATCGAATACGTCGTCAACACCAGCAAGCTGACGGCGCCGCGCAACCTGTTCTCGGCGGCGCCGCTGCTGATCCCGAACGCCGACGGCGCCCCTGCCCGCATCTACGCCATCGAGGGCCTGGCCGTCTGACGGCCGCCGCCCTGCCCAGCTCGAACGAAAGCGACACCAGTGAACATCGAGAACCTGTTCGCGCTGAAGCCCAGCGCGCCCGATCGCGTCATCTCCGCTGCTTTGGTCGGCGCCGGCGAGTTCGGCGCGAGCTTCATCGGCCAGGCCCGCCGCGCGCCGCATATCGAGCCGCGCGTCGTCTGCGACCTCGACATCGGCCGCGCCCGAAAGGCCGCGCTCGCCGGCGGGCTCGACGAGAGCGAGATCGTCGACTGCCATAGCGGCACCGAGGCCAAGGCGGCACTCGATCGCGGGCTGGTCGCGCTGATCGGCGATGCCGCCCATCTCGAAGGCCTGCCCGTCGATGTCGTCGTCGAGGCGACCGGAGACCCGGAAGGCGCGGCGATGACCGCGCTCGCCGCGATCGAGGCCGGCCGCCATCTCGTCATGGTGACCAAGGAAGCCGAATGCATCATCGGCCCGATCCTGGCGCATCGCGCCAAGCTGAAGGGCGTCGTGCATACTCCGGTCGACGGCGACCAGCCGAGCCTGCTGATCGGCCTGATCGGCTGGGCCCGCATGCTCGGGCTGCCGATTGTCGCCGCCGGGAAGTCGTCTGAATCCGATTTCGTCTGGGATTCCGAGGCCGGCACGGTCACGGCCTGGGAAAAGGCCGTTCCGGCCGCCGATTTCGCGGCGGCCTTCGGCAAGCTCGGCAACGATCCGCTCAGCCTGCTCGACGCCCGCGCCAAGCTGCCCTTCCCGCGCGCCACCGTGCCCGATCTCTGCGAGATGGGCATCGTCGCCAACCATACCGGGCTGATGCCGGACGTGGCCGCGATGCATGCACCGATCGCTCGCACCACCGAGCTGCCGAGCCTGTTCCGCCCGGCGGCCGAGGGCGGCCTGCTCGCCGGCACGAGCCGGGTCGACATGTTCAACTGCTTGCGACGGCCGGACGAGCTCTCCTTCGCCGGCGGCGTCTTCGTCATCGCCGAGACGCCTGACCTCGCCACCGGCAAGCTCTTTGCCGGCAAGGGCATCCCCTGCTCGCCGGATGGCCGCTACGTCCTGCTGCACAATCCTGTGCACCTGCTCGGGGCGGAGGCGCCGATGTCGGCGCTCTCGGCCGCCCTGCTCGGCCAGTCGACCGGCGGCGCGGAGGTGCTGCCGCGTGTCGACCTGACGGCGCGGGCGAGCCGCGACCTCGAGCCCGGCGAGACGCTGACCATGGGCTATCGCCATGTCATCGAGGGGCTGGAGCCGCAACTGACGCCGGCCCGTCCGCTCGGGCCGAGCGAGCCCGTCCCCTATTACCTCACCGCTGGCCGAACGGTGGTGCGCAAGGTCGCCCGCGGCGCGGTGGTCACCTGCGCCGACATCGCGCTCGACGAAAGCACGACCCTGGTTCGCCTGCGCCGCGAGCAGGATGCGCTGTTCAACCCCGGCGCGCTTTGACTCTGCGTCAACATTCTGTATGCAGCATACAACACTCAGATAGAACTAATCGCGGCGGGCGACCGCTGAGGAAACGATCGGGAGGCAGGGGATGATGGGCGCGAGCACCGGACCGGCCGGGTACAGCCCGAACCACATCTGCCTTCCGCCGCAGCGGAGCTGAGCCATGGTGGCCAGCTCCGACCAGCGCGCCCGCTTCCTCGCCTCCGGCGCCGATGACGACCTGCCGATCATCGACGCCCACCACCATTTCTTCGACCTCGCCCGCAATTATCACCCTTGGCTGAGCGACCATCCTGTCGCCTTCCGCTATGGCGACTACAGTGCGATCAAGCGCGACTTCATGCCGGCCGATTATCGCCGCGCCACCACTGGTCATCTCGTCGTCGGCAGCGTGCTGATGGAAGGCGAATGGGACCCGCGCGATCCGATCGGCGAAATGCGCTGGGCTTCCGAGGTCGCGCGCGAGCACGACCTGCCGAGTGCTGCGATCGGCCAGATCTGGCTCGATCGCGACGATGTCGGCGAGGTCGTCGCGGCCTATAGCGAGATGCCGCTGGTCCGCAGCGTCCGGCACAAGCCCAAGGCCCTACCCCGCGCGGATTATCGGCCGAATTTCGCCGCGCCGGGCTCGATGCGTGATCAAAAGTGGCGCGACGGCTATGCCCTGCTGGCGGGCGCCGGGCTCAGCTTCGACCTGCAGACGCCCTGGTGGCATCTGGGTGAGGCCGCCGAGCTCGCTCGCGATTTCCCGGATACCACCATCATCCTCAACCATGCCGGCTTGCCAGCCGATCGCGGCCCCGAGGGCCTTTCAGCCTGGCAGGCTGCGCTGGAACGGCTGGCGCGCGAGCCCAATGTCGTCGCCAAGATCTCCGGCATCGGCGTGCCCGGGCAGGCCTGGACGCTTGAGCTGCAGGCACCGGTGATCGAGGGCGTAATCTCGGCCTTCAGCGCCGAACGCTGCGCTTTTGCGAGCAATTTCCCGGTCGACAGCCTCTGCGCCTCGTTCGGCACGATCTTCGACGTGTTCAAGGCGGCGGTCAGCGAGCGGCCGGCGATCGAACGCCTCGCACTGTTCCACGACAACGCCGCGCGCTGGTACGGGCTCGCTGGCAACGGAGCGACACCATGAGATTGCGCGCCCTGCTCCTGCGCCTGACCGAGGACGTGCTGATCGCCGGCTTTGTCGTGATGATCGCGATGGTCTTCGGCAACGTCGTGCTGCGCTATGCCTTCAGCTCCGGCATCATCTCCTCGGAGGAATTGTCGCGTCTGATCTTCGTCTGGCTGACCTTCGGCGGTGCCTTCCTGGTGGCGAAGGAGGGCCAGCATCTCGGCATGACCACCGTCGTCACCATGCTCGGCCGCAATGGCCGCTGGTGGTGCCGGCTCGCAGTCGAGGCGCTCTCGCTGCTCTGCATGGGCATGTTGGTCGTCGGCTGCTGGCAGCAGGGCGTGATCAATATCGAGAACCACCAGCCGGTCACCGGGGTGCCCGTCGCGGTGACCTATCTCGCCGGGCTCGTCGGCGGCATCGGCATCGGCGCGCTCAACCTGATCGCGCTGGCGCGGCTCCTGACCGGCCGCATGCCGGATGACGAACTGGTCGTCGGGGCGGAATCGGAAGAGCTCACCGCCTTCGAGAACCAGCAGGCGGCGGAGAAGCGCTCGTGACCGTCTTCATCTTCCTGGGCTCGCTGATCGGGGCGATGGCTCTCGGCATGCCGATCGCGATGGCGCTGCTGGTCTGCGGCGTCGCGCTGATGCTGCAGCTCGGCACCTTCGACTCGCAGATCCTGGCGCAGAACCTGATCGGCGGCGCCGATTCCTTCCCGCTGATGGCGGTGCCCTTCTTCATGCTCGCCGGCGAGCTGATGAATGCCGGCGGCCTGTCGCGCCGGATCATCGCGCTGGCGGTGACGCTGGTCGGCCATGTCCGCGGCGGGCTCGGCTATGTCGCGGTGCTGGCGGCGCTGGTCATGGCGAGCATTTCCGGCTCGGCCGTCGCCGACACCGCCGCGCTCGCTGCGATCCTGCTGCCGATGATGAAGCAGGCCGGCTACAACCTGCCGCGCGCCGCCGGGCTGATCTCGGCTGGCGGCATCATCGCCCCGGTGATCCCGCCCTCGATCGGCTTCGTCGTCTTCGGCGTCGCCGCCGGCGTCTCGATCACGCGGCTGTTCATCGCCGGCATCGTGCCCGGCATCCTGATGGGCCTCGCGCTGCTGATCACCTGGTACATCGTCGCCCGCGACGAGCCGGCCGCCCGCGTCCAGAGAGCCAGTATTCGCGAGATCGGGCATGCGGTGATCGACGGGCTCTGGGCGCTCGGCCTGCCCGTCCTGATCATCGGCGGCATGAAAGCCGGCATGTTCACTCCGACGGAAGCGGCAGTGGTCGCCGCGGTCTATGCCGCCTTCGTCGGCGGCTTCATCTATCGCGAACTGAAGCTGGAGGATCTGCGCCCGGCCTTGCTCGCGGCGCTGAAGACCTCGGCGGCCGTGATGTTCCTGGTCGCGGCGGCGATGGTTTCGGCCTGGCTGATCACCATCGCCGACATTCCGGCACAGGTCTCCAGCCTGCTCGGCCCGTTGATCGACAACAAGACGCTGCTGATGCTGGCGATGATGTTCCTCGTCGTCGTCGTCGGCACGGCGCTCGATTTCATCCCGACCGTGCTGATCCTGACGCCGGTGCTGATGCCGATCGTCAAGCAGGCCGGCATCGACCCGGTCTATTTCGGCGTGATGTTCATCATCAACAACGCGATCGGCCTTCTGACCCCGCCGGTCGGCACGGTGCTGAACGTCGTCTGCGCCGTCGGCCGCATCCCGATGGACAAGGTCATTCGCGGCGTCATGCCGTTCCTGCTGGCGCAGCTCGCCGTGCTGCTGCTGCTGATCTTCGTGCCCGAAATCGTCACGGTCCCGGCGCGCTGGCTCTACGGGCGCTGACCGCGCCCGCCCATACGACAACACAGGGAGGAGACGCTCATGACCATCACCCGCAGGACTGCCCTCGCCGGCGCGAGCGCCGGCATCGCCCTTTTCGCCATCGGCCGCCCGGCCCTGGCGCAGGCGACGAAATTGCGCTTCGCCCACCCGCATCCGGAGGCCGACAGCTGGCACAAGGCGGCGCTGCTCTTCGCCGAGCAGGTCAAGGCCAAGAGCCAGGGCCGCTACGAGGTCCAGGTCTTCCCGAACGGCGCGCTCGGCTCGGACGCGCAGACGATCAGCGCGGTGCGCGGCGGTTCGCTCGACATCTGCCTGACCGGCAACCCGTTCTTCACCGGCCTCGCGCCCAAGCTCAACGTGCTCGACCTGCCCTTCCTGATCCAGAGCCGCAAGCACGCGGCGGCCGTGATGGACGGCCCGATCGGCGATGGCCTGCGCAAGGAACTCGAAGGCTCGAACCTGAAGGCGCTCGCCACCTGGGAGATCGGCTGGCGCAACCTCACCAACAACCGCCGCCCGGTCGCGACCGCCAACGACCTCAAAGGCCTGAAGATCCGCACCACGCCGAACCCGGCCCATATCAAGGCCTTCCAGCTGCTCGGCGCCATCCCGACGCCAATGGCCTTCACCGAGCTCTTCACCGCGCTGGAGACCGGCACGGTCGACGGCCAGGAGAACCCGGTTACGCTGATCCTCAACGCCAAGTTCAACGAGGTGCAGAAGCATCTCTCGCTGACGCGCCACGCCTTCACCACCGGCCCGGTCGTGATGAACAAGGGCAAGTTCGACGCGATGCCGGCCGACATCCAGCAACTGCTCGCCTCGATCGCCCTCGAATGCGCCGGCATCCAGCGCAAGATGAACGAGGACACGGAAGGCTCGAGCCTCGACGCGCTGAAGAAGGCCGGCATGCAGGCGGTCGAGAATCCCGATCGCGATTCCTTCGCCAAGGTCGTCACCGCCGAGGTCGAGAAGGAGTTTGTCGGCAAGTACGGCAGCGACGTGCTGGACGCGATCAAGAAGACTGCGGTCTGAGGGCCCACGCCTCGACACCGTCATGCTCGCCCTTGTGGCGAGCATCCACATGCTGAACACCGCATTGTGTCCAAACAGGCGTGGATGGTCGGGACAAGCCCGACCATGACGCGCTCGACAGGCAGGAGAGCAATTCTCCCTATCTCACAGCCCCGGGAGACGATTTTGGCGCAGCTGTCGACCTAGAGAGAACGTTGTCGGCTTTTTGCGCGGCGCCATGGCGCAGCGACGGACTCAGGCATAGCTGAGCCTCCACTGAGCAACCGTCTGCCGAGGCCAGCCATGACGACTGCGCGCCAGCTTCATTTGGGGGCCTTCATGCGCCCCGTCAGCATCCATACCGGCGCCTGGCGCTATCCCGGCGCCTATCCCGATGCGAACTTCAATTTCGGTCACCTCAAGCGCTTCGCGCAAAAGCTGGAGGCCGGCAAGTTCGACGCCTTCTTCATGGCCGACCATCTCGCCGTGCTGAACATGCCGGTCGAGGCCCTGAAGCGCAGCCATACCGTGACCTCGTTCGAGCCGTTCACCCTGCTCTCGGCGCTCGCCGGCGCGACCGAGCGCATCGGGCTCGTCGCCACCGCCTCGACAACCTTCGACGCGCCCTATCACATCGCCCGACGCTTCGCCTCGCTCGACCATATCAGCGGTGGCCGCGCCGGCTGGAACATCGTCACCACCTCGAACCCGGACGCCGCGCCGAACTTCGGCCTCGACGCCGAGGTCGACCACGGCGAACGCTATGACCGGGCGCGCGAGTTCTACGATGTCGTCACCGGACTATGGGATTCCTTCGCCGACGACGCCTTCATCCGCGACCGCGAGAGTGGGCTTTATTTCGACCCGGATAAAATGCGGCGGCTCGATCACAAGGGCGAGCATCTCTCGGTGCGCGGGCCGCTCAACATCGCAAGACCACCGCAGGGCTGGCCGGTGATCGTCCAGGCCGGCGCCTCGGAACCCGGCCGCCAGCTCGCCGCCGAGACGGCCGAGGTCGTGTTCGCCGCGCATGGCACGCTCGCGGCGGGCCAGGCCTTCTATGCCGATGTGAAAGGCCGGATGGAGCA
Source organism: Allobosea sp. CCNWLY174 (assembly GCF_037120455.1). Lineage (NCBI taxonomy): Bacteria > Pseudomonadati > Pseudomonadota > Alphaproteobacteria > Hyphomicrobiales > Alloboseaceae > Allobosea > Allobosea sp. CCNWLY174. The sequence goes on from NZ_JBBBBQ010000001.1 coordinate 691,885, forward strand.
GGCCGGCCGCAATCCCGACCACCTGAAGATTCTGCCCGGCGTGCTGACCGTGGTCGGCGACAGTGTCGAGGAAGCGCGCGAGAAGCGGGCGCTGCTCGATTCCTTCGTGCACTATGACAGCGCCATCGCCTCGCTTTCGATCGCGCTCGGCCATGACGCGACCGGCTTCGATCCGGACGGCCCGCTTCCCGAGATTCCCGAGACCAACCACAGCAAGAGCGGCCGCGAGCGGACGATCGCGCTCGCCCGCCGCGAGAACCTGACCGTCCGCCAACTCGCCCAGCGCCTTGGCGGCTATGGCGGGCTCGCCTTCGTCGGCACGCCGAAGACGATCGCTGACGAGATGGAGCAATGGCTCACCGAGCGCGGCAGCGACGGCTTCAACGTGATGTTCCCCTATCTGCCGGAAGGGCTCGACGACTTCGTCGACAAGGTCGTGCCCGAATTGCAGCGACGCGGCCTGTTCCGCCGGGAGTATCAGGGGCCGACGCTGCGCGACCATCTCGGCCTGCCGCGGCCGGCCAACCGGCATTTCGCCTGAATATTCCCCGGGAGACCGCCGCCTGGGACAATTGCGCCTGCTGTCATCAAATCTTTGAACAGCCGTTTCATTGACCCGGCAGCGGCGATTGCGAATGATCTGAGTATCGAGCCGCAGCGATGCGAGCCGGTCGGGGGATTTGCCGGAGCAGCTTGCACCGCGTCACCAAAGCTAAAAGCGCCACGAGACTGTCGTGGGCTCCCAGTCAGGAGACGCATGATGGTCTACGTCCTCTATTTCGCTACACGGCAGCTGCGGCGCCTCTCTGCCTTCCTGCTCTGGACGCGCAGCTGCCCCCCACCCTCCGACCCGTCATAACCCTCGCAAAATCCGCGCGGGCGGCGCATATCCAGCCTCGACGGTACGGAGGCGACGATGTTCCAAGCGGCGACGATCTCGGCCAGCGACAAGCCGGGTTTCTACAGGGAGCTCGTCCAGCAGCTCCAAGGCCTGCTGCATGGCGAGCGCGACGCGATCGCCAACGCCGCCAACCTTTCGGCGCTGCTCTTCGACGCGATGCCGCGGCTGAACTGGGCCGGGTTCTACCTGATGCGCGGCGGCGAACTCGTGCTCGGCCCGTTCCAGGGCAAGCCGGCCTGCGTGCGTATCCCGGTCGGGCGCGGCGTTTGCGGCACGGCCGTTGCCAAGCGTGAATCCATTCTGGTCGAGGACGTCCATGCCTTCCCCGGCCATATCGCCTGCGACGCCGCTTCGCGCTCCGAGCTGGTCGTGCCGCTGATCCGCGATGGCGATGTCATCGGCGTGATCGATCTCGACAGTCCGGAGCCCGGCCGCTTCGACGCCGACGACCAGGCCGGCATCGAAGCGATCGCCAACATCTATCTCGAAGCCAGCGACCGCTTCTGATCGGGCCGCTCAGCTGGCTACGATCAATTCGCAGCGTGCGTCGCGGATCATCTGCGCCGTCGACGCTGCCGGCTGGCGGTCGGTCACCAGCGTCGAGATCTCGCTGAGATGCGCCAGGCGCGACATCGCCACCCGGCTGAACTTGGTGTGGTCGGCGAGCAGCACCGAGCGGCGGGCATTGCGCAGCATGGTGCGTCCGACCACCGCCTCGTCGTCGCGGTATTCGAGCAGGTTCCCGGCCGCATCGATGCCGCCGATGCTGGTCATGTGCAGGTCGCAGCGATAATTCTCGATGAAGGCGGCGGCGTGCATGCCGCCGCAGGCGCGGTTCGGCCCGAGCCAGTGCCCGCCGGTGATCAGGATCGAGATCTCCGGACATTTGTCGAGGATCGCCGCGGCTGCCGTGCTGTTGGTGACGACGCGCAGGCCGCGCGGGCGGCGCTCGGCGATCGCCTTGGCGAGCGCGTCCATCGTCGTGCCGGGCGTCATGAACAGCGAGGTGCCTGGCGTCACCAGCTCGGCGGCGGCCTGCGCCATCGCGGCCTTCTCGCCCGCCGTCTCGACGACGCGCAAGCCGTAGTCGGTGTTCGCCGTGGAGAGATTGGCGCTCGCTCCACCATGATGGCGGCGCAGCAGGCCGCGGTCGGCGAGGTCCTGCAGATCGCGCCGCACGGTCTGGGGTGTGACATTGAAGGCCGAGACGATCTCCTCGATCGCGACATAGCCGCGCTTGCCGAGGATATCGAGAATGTCGGCGTGACGTTTGCTCAGCGGTTCCATTGCAGGCCTGCCTCAGAGCCGAATCCGGGCCGGCTTCATAGCCCGATCGGCTGGAACTCTCTACGACCGCAGAGTCTCTACACGCAATGCGCGTTTGCGAAAATGGTGTTGCGAAAGTGAAAGCGTCGGGCATCATCACTTTCGCTGCGCAACCGGATCCTGCCAGCACGATAGAGAATGAGATCCGGCGGGACGAAACATGCTGACCACGCGGCCAGGAAGCCGGCGGATCCGCCGCCATGCCCACATCTCCCAATTGCTCGCCTTTGCCGGCACGGGATGGCGGGCATGAGCGGCCGCCTGATCGTCTGCGTCGGCAATCTCGTCCAGGACGAGGTCTTCGAGGTCGAGGCCCTGCCCTCGGCCGGCATCAAGACCGGCGTGCTCGGCTACACCGAGCGCTTCGGCGGACCGGCCGCGACTGCCGCGGTGGCGATCTGCCATCTCGGCGGGCAAGCCTCCTATTGGGGCCGTGTCGGCGCCGATGCCGCCGGCGAGACGGGCCTGCGGCTGTTGCGCGGCCACGGCGTCGACTGTAGCGGCGTCGCCATCCTGCCCGAAGGGCGCACGCTGCGAGCAATCGTCCTGGTCGACCGGCGCGGCGAGCGCAGCATCGTCTCGAACCGGCGCAGCCTGTCGCAGGATGCGAGCGTGCTGCCGCAGGATGGGCTCGATGAAGCAGGCGCCGTGCTGGCCGATACGCGCTGGCCGGGCGGCGCGGGAATCGTCCTCGATCGCGCCCATGCGGCCGGCATTCCCAGCGTACTCGACGTCGATGGCGGCACGCCGGAGGATAATCGCCGCCTGATCGCCAAGGCCGACCACATCGTCTTCTCGGCCGAGGGCCTGCGCGATTACGCCGGTAACGGCTCGGCCGAAGAGCTGTTGCGGCGTTGCGCCGATGGCTCGGACAAGGTCTTCGCCGTGACGCGCGGCAGCGCCGGCAGTCTCTGGCTGATCGGCGGCGAGTTCGTCGGTGTCCCCGCCTTCAAAGTCGCGGCGAAGGACACCACAGGTTGCGGCGACGTCTTCCACGGCGCCTATGCGCTTGGCCTCTGCGAGGGCCAAAGTCCTCTCGAGGCAGCGCGCCTCGCAGCCGCCGTCGCGGCGCTCAAGGCCGAGCGCGCCAATGGCTGGGACGGCATGCCCGATCGCGCTGCGGTTCGGGCCCTACTTGCGACCGGAGAGACCTATCCGAGCTGAGGCCCGCTTCGATTGCGCATTGCAACATGGCTTATGCTGCAATGCGCGAAAACGATAATATGACTTGCGATAACGAAAGCGCCGTGCATTCATTGCGAACGTGACGAGGCAGCGGCCCGACCAGCCTCGCCGGACGCCCGGACATCCGCCGGCGCCGTCCGTTTCGAAGCCGTTCTCGAAGGTATGACCCATGGCATGCGCCTCGCTCGCTGAACTGACCGATGACCTCAAGACGATCGGCGTCGACCTCGCCGGCTCTTCGCCCGACTTCAGCAAAAGCAAGCGCCCGCCGGATGCGATGATAGACCGCTGGGCCGAGACTGCGGCGCTGGCCGAGCCGGAGACGCGCGCCGTGGCGATCTGGGCGATCCGCGAGGCCGCCCATGCCGCCGGCATCGTGCCGGCCTCGATCCAGGAACTCTATCTCGCCTGCGCCGCCGGCAAATGGTCGGGCAAGACCGTGCCGGCGATGAACCTGCGCGGCTGGAGCTATCACACCTGCCGCGCCGTCTTCCGCGCCGGCCAGGAGCTCGATTCGAAGCTCTTCATCTTCGAGCAGGCGGTAGGCGAAGCGCTGTACGCCCAGCAGCCGCCGCTGGAATACGCCGCGGCGGTGCTGGCGGCGGCGCTGCGCGAGGGCCACGTCGGCCCGGTCTTCCTGCAGGCCGACCACGACCAGATCAACGCCAAGGCCTATCTCGCCGATCCGAAGGCGGAAGTTCGCAAGCTCGAGAACATCATGCGCGAGCAGATCGCGGCCGGTATGTACAGCATCGACATCGACGCCTCGACGGTGGTCGACCTGTCGCTGGCGACGGTCGAGGACCAGCAGCGCGTCAATGCCGAGCTGACCGCGCATTTCACCGAATTCGTGCGCGGCATCGAGCCGAAGGGCGTCTCGATCTCGCTCGGTGCCGAGATCGGCGAGGTCGGCCACGAGAATACGACGCCGGAAGAGCTACGCGCCTTCATGAAGGTCTATCTGGAGGAGATGGCCAAGCGTGGCGCCAAGCTGCCGATCGTCAGCAAGATCTCGATCAATTCCGGCACCTATCACGGCGGCAAGGTGCTGCCGGACGGCACGCTTGCCGAGGTCAACGTCGACTACGATCTGCTGAAGACGATCTCGACGATCTGCCGCCAAGAGTACAACATGGCCGGCGCGGTCCAGCATGGCGCCTCGACCCTGCCAGGCACGCAGCTCGCCAAGCTCCCGAAGGCGGAGGCGGTCGAAGTCCATCTCGCGCTCGGCTTCAACAACCTGATCTTCGACCACCCGGCCCTGCCGCAGGCGATCAAGGACCAGATCCGCGAGTACACCTTCGCCAATCACCTCTCGGAGAAGGGGGCGGGCGAGACGGATGCGCAGTTCTTCTACAACACCCGCAAGAAGTCCTGGAAGGTGATGAAGAAGCCGTTCTGGGAGATGCCGAAGGCGGCCGAGACCGCGATCATGGCTTCGCTGCAGGAGATGTTCCGCAACATGTTCACCTGGATGAACGTGGGCGGAACCAGCAGGCTGGTCGACGAGAACACCACGCTGGTCAAGGTCGCCCCGCCGGTACCCGAGGCTCTGCGCAAGGCGCGCGCGGCCTGAACTACTTCGTGACTACGGCGCGCCCGCAACGACGGGCGCGCCGCTCAAGCCCAAAAACGATAATCAACCGGGAGGAAACGCATATGGATCAGCATCGCAGGTCTTCCTTGCTGACGCTCGCGGCAATGGCGCTCGCCTCGGCGATCAGCCTGCCGACGCTCGCTCTCGCCCAGCAGAAAGAGGTTCGCTGGGGTCAGTGGAAGGGCACCGAGGTCGGCGAGAAGTTCATGGGTGAGCTCAAGGCCGCCTTCGAGAAGGACCATCCCGACATCAAGCTGACGCCGGTCGACTCGCCGTTCACCGGCTTCCATGACCGTGCCATCGTGCTGCACCAGGCCAAGAAGCTGCCGGACGTGCTGCTGGTCCAGGTCGACTGGGTCGCCGAGTTCGCCGATCTCGGCATGATCGAGCCGCTCGACGAGCGCATCGCCAAGGAGCCGAAGGAGTTCTTCTCGAACATCCCGGAGACCTTCCATGCGAAGTGGAAGGGCAAGCAGTACTACCTGCCGATCGAAAGCGGTGCGGTCGCGCTGTTCTGGAACACCGACCGCTTCAAGGAGGCCGGTCTCTCAGGGCCGCCGAAGACCTGGGACGAGTTCGCCGAGTACGCGCGCAAGCTGACCAACCCGGACAAGCGCCAGTTCGCGATCACCGGCACGCTCCAGGCCGAGCCGCCGACCAACATGACCTACGACATCTACCCGCTGCTGCTGCAGGGCGGCGCGACGCTGATGGACCCGGCGACCAACAAAGCCGTGTTCAACAGCCCCGAGGGCGTCGCCGCGATCGAGTGGTACATCGACCGAGTCAACAAGGACAAAGTCTCGGTGCCGGGCGTGCTGAGCAATGGCGAGAAGGAAAAGCGCGCCAACTTCGCCTCCGGCAATGTCGCGATGATGTTCGAGGGGCCGTGGGGCGTCGCCATCCAGAAGCAGCTCAACCCGAACCTGAACTACGACATCGCCCCGCTGCCGAAGGGCAAGAGCACCGGCACCATGGTGCGCGGCTCGCTCAATACCATCAGCAGCCAGGCGCAGGACAAGGACGCAGCCTGGACCTTCGTGAAGTGGCTCTCGGGACCTAAGGGAATCGAGATGTGGGCGAAGGGTTCGGGCGGCTTCCCCGCGCGCACCGACGTCGCCAACCAGGACTGGTTCAAGGAGCGCAAGCTCTTCCAGGCCTTCGTGACGCAGATGGCGCAGCCGAACGCGCAGTCGCCGTTCCTGTCCATGCCCAACGCCGTGCAGATGAACAAGGTGATGAGCACCGAGATCCAAAACGCCGTGCAGGGCAAGAAAACCGCCAAGCAGGCGCTGGATGACGCCGCGGCCGAGTGGAACAAGGTGCTCTCCGCGGCCAAGTGATCCCTCGGGATTCACTCTGTCAGTCGTCCCGGGCGACCGAAGGGAGACCCGGGACCCATGCCTGAGCCTTCGTCTGTGAGGCTCCGGAATGGATCCCGGATCGGCGCGGCTTCGCCGCTTGTCCGGGATGACCCCGATTTTCTGACAGGCCGGCTCTGAGCCGCGCTTCCGCAACGATCGGCGAGTCATGCTGCTGACGCTCAAACGCAAATACCGCGAGGAAGTCCTGGCCGCGTCCTTCCTGTGGCCGTCCCTTCTCATCCTCGTCGCGCTCCTGATCTACCCGCTGATCGACGTGGTCCGCCTGAGCCTCCACGACAGCAACCTCCAGCGCGAGGTCTGGGTCGGCTTCGGCAACTACATCGCGCTCGCCAACGACCCGCTGTTCTGGCGCGCCTTCTGGCAGACCGTCGTCTTCACCTTCTTCAGCGTCGTGCTGCATCTGGTGATCGGGCTCGGCCTGGCGCTCCTGCTCAACATGAACCTCGACCCGGCCTTTCGCACGCTCGCGCGCGGCCTGCTGATCGTGCCCTGGCTGCTGGCGCCGACCGTCGCCGGCATGATCTGGGTGCTGATGCTGCAGCCTTTCGGCGTATTCAACGGACTCCTCGCCTCGCTCGGCATCATCGACGCCAACTTCACCATCTCCTGGCTCGGCGATCCCTCGACGGCGCTGGGGTCGGTGACGGCGATGAACGTCTGGCGCGCCTTCCCCTTCTTCATGGTGATGCTGCTCGCCGGCCTGCAGGCGATCCCCAAGCAGCTCTACGAGGCCGCCGAGATCGACGGCGCCTCGCTGTTCCGGCAATTCTGGCACATCACTTTGCCGCAGCTGCGCGGCGTCATCACCACGATCGTGCTGCTCGACTCGATCTGGACGTTCCGCGCCTTCGACCCGGTCTATGTGATGACCGGCGGTGGCCCGGCGCACAGCTCGGAAGTGCTGGCGACGGCGATCTATTTCGACGGCTTCCAGAAGCTGAAGTTCGGCTACGCCTCGGCCGAGGCCGTGGTCATGTTCATCGTGCTCTTCATCGTGAGCGCCATCTATGTCCGCCGAACCATGAGCAATCAGCAATGACCGTCGCCCAGTATGGCGCTGTCGCGCATACACGTCCCTATCTCGGCAAGATCGGCATTCGCGGGCGCGAGCGCCTGATCAATGCCGCCTCCTATCTCCTCCTGCTGATCGCGATCGCGATCGTGTTCTTCCCGCTCGCCTGGATGCTGACGGTCTCGGTCAGGCCGAACATCGAGGTGATGCGGATGCCACCGACATGGCTGCCGCAGGTGTTCACGCTTGAGGGCTACCGCAAGATCTTCGCGAGCCCGCGCTATCTCCTCGTCTTCGCCAATACGATGATGGTCTCGCTGGTGGTGACCGCGCTCTCGCTCCTCCTCGGCGCGATGGCGGCCTATGCGCTGGCGCGCTTCAAGTTCGCCGGCCAGCGGGCGGTGCTGATGTTCCTGATCACCACGCAGATGTTCCCGCTGGTGCTGCTCTGCATCCCCTATTTCCGGATCTTCATCACGCTCGGGCTCTACGACACCCGGACCTCGCTGATCGTGGTCTACCTGACCTTTACCTTGCCCTTCTGCATCCTGATGCTGCGCAGCTACTTCATCAACATCCCGCGCGACATCGAGGAAGCGGCGATGGTCGACGGCTGCTCGCGCCTGGGCGCGATCTTCCGGACGCTGGTGCCGATGTCCTATCCCGCCTTCATCGGCGCCGGGCTCTACACCTTCCTGCTCGCCTGGAACGAGTTCCTGTTCGCGGTGGTGCTGATCGAATCCTGGGAAAACCGGGTGCTGACCATGGCGATCTACAGCCTGATGGCCGAGTTCGTCACCGACTGGAACACGATGATGGCCTTCTCGGTGCTGGCGAGCCTGCCCCTGGTGATGGCTTTCATCTTCCTGCAGAAGTTCATGGTCCAGGGCATGACGGCCGGCGCGCTGACGTCGTAGCGCGGGCTCACCGCTGCTCCATCTCGTCATGCTCGCCCTTGTGGCGAGCATCCATGTCTTGAACACCGCATTGCTTGAGCGAAGACGTGAATGGCCGGGACAAGCCCGACCATACGGGAGAGGCAGCGTCTTACCCCGCCGGCACAGTCAGCCCTGTCTTGACCCGGTCCATCGCGACGAAGGTCCGGAACTTGCGGATGTTGGCGTCGGCAAAGAACAGCCGGCGCGTCAGCGCCTCATAGGCTGCCATGCTCGGCACCAGCACGACCAGCATGAAATCGACCTCGCCGGTGACGTAGTAGCATTGCTGCACCTCCGGCGCGGCGAGGAAGGCGCGCTTGGCGGCGTCGATGTCCTTCGCCGTCTCGCTGACCAATTCGACCTCGACGAAGAGCGTGATCGGGTGGCCGAGCGCCGCCGGCTCGACGATCGCGACATTGGCGGTGATGACGCCGTCCTTCTCCATCCGCCGGATGCGGCGCTGTACGGCCGGCGCCGACAAGTTGACCTTTTCGCCGATCACCCGCTGCGGCGTCGTGTTGTCCCGTTGCAGGATGACGAGGATCGCCCGGTCGAAGGCATCGAGGGCGGAAGCGGATGGTTCGCTCAAGCGAAGCTCCAGGGGCAGTATTCGTGAAACAAACTTGCAAGGCTGGCGGCTGATTGCAGCGCCTTTTTCGCGACGCTTGCAATATCTCTTCACCTGGTCATCTCAATGAGGCAAGCCGTGCTCCTGCTCAACCAGCTCCCGGACTTCCACCAGCCGCTCCACCCGGTCGATGCGCAGACGCTCGGCTCAAGCGGAGCCGACGCCATCGAGCGGCATCTTGCCGGGCGGGCCGAGCATGTGCCGACACCGCTGCGCGCCCTACCAAGCCTGGCCGCGGAGCTCGGCATCGGGGCGCTGCATCTCAAGGACGAAGGCCAGCGGCTCGGTCTCGGCAGCTTCAAGGCACTCGGCGGCGCCTATGCCGTCACGCGCCTGGTGCTGGAGGCGGCAGCTGAGCGGCTCGGACGAACGCTCGACGAAACTGACCTGACCTCGCCGGAGGTTCGCGCGATCGCATCCGAAATGACCTTCGCCTGCGCCACCGACGGCAATCACGGCCGCTCGGTCGCGCAGGGCGCGCAGCTCGTCGGTGCGCGCTCGGTGATCTTCATGCATGGCGGCGTCAGCGAGCCCCGCGCCGCGGCGATCGCCCGCTTTGGCGCTGAGATCGTGCGCGTCCCCGGCACCTATGACGATTCCATCGTCGAGGCCGCGCGCGTCGCCAATGAGAACAGCTGGACCACCGTCTCCGACACCTCCTGGGACGGCTATGAGCGCATCCCCGGCCTCGTCATGCAGGGCTATACCGCCATCATCCGCGAGGCGCTGCGGCAGCTGCCGGAGCCGCCGACCCATGTCTTCGTCCAGGCCGGCGTCGGCGGCATCGCGGCGGCAATCGCGGCGCAGCTTGCGCTGGAGTTTGGCGAGAAGCGGCCGGTCTTCACTGTGGTCGACCCGGCTCGCGCCGCCTGCCTGTTCGAGAGCGCCCGCGCCGGGCGACCGACCAAGATCGCCCATGGCGAGCCGACAGTGATGGCAATGCTGGAATGCTACGATCCCTCGCCTTTGGCCTGGCGCGTGCTATCGCGCGTCGCCGATGCCTTCATGACGGTCGAGGACGAGGTCGCGGTCGAAGCAATGAACCGGCTGGCGCGCCCGGCCGGCAGCGACCCGGCCATCGTCGCCGGCGAGAGCGGCGCGGCGGGCTTTGCCGGTCTGCTCGCAGCCCTGCGCGATCCGCAGGCGCGTGCGGCGCTGAAGCTCGATGCCACCTCGCGCGCCTTCGCCGTCGTCACCGAGGGCGCGACCGATCCGGAGCGCTACGCCGAGTTGGTCGGATTGACGCCGGCCGAGGTCGCCGGAAAGACCGCATGATGTCGGACAAGCTGACTTTGCTCTACCAGAGCCATTCACCCTATGCCCGCAAGGTGCTGGTCTGCGCCCATGAGCTCGGATTGGTCGACCGTCTCGATGTCGTCCACCATGAGACCAGTCCGACCAATCGCAACGACGCCGTGTTCGCGCAGAACCCGCTCGGCAAGGTGCCGGTGCTGCTGACGCCCGATGCCGGCGCGCTCTTCGATTCCGTGGTGATCTGCGATTATCTCGACCGGCTCGCCGGCCAGGGCTCGCTGATCCCGTATGACGCGCCGGCGCGCTATGAAGCGCTGCGGCTGCAAGCGCTGGCGCAGGGCCTGTGCGATGCCGGCATCGCGGTGCGCTGGGAGACCGAGCGCCGGCCGAAGGCGCTGCGCTATCCGCCGCTCGCCGAAGGGCAGACGACCAAGCTGCTCGAAGCCTATGACTATCTCGAAGCGCAGGCCGATCTCGACGGGCCGGTCACGGTCGGTCAGATCGGGCTGGCGACCGCCCTCGCCTGGCTGAGTTTCCGGCGCCTGCCCCATTTCCACGCGCGGGCGCCAAGGCTCACCGGCTGGTATAACCGCTTCAACCAGCGCCCGTCGATGCGCGCCACGCCCTATGAGGGCGAGACGCACGACTGAGCCTCAGCTCTCGATCGGCACCATCGCGGCAACAGCCAAGTCGCCAGGACGCTCGCTCTGGGCCAATCCCTCGGCGACGCCGACGCGATCTGCCAGCGGGCGGTTCTGGCTCATCTTGCGCTTGCCTTCGAGCCTCGTGATCGGGATCCGCAGGCCGACGATGCCGCGCAGCTGCGCCTTCACGAACTCGGGCGGCGCATCATCGACCGTCCACGGCTGCGCCCGCGTGCCCTCATGCAGATTGGTCAGGCGCGTCACCGCATCGAGCAGACGCTCGGGGTCGTCGAAGAACTCGGCCGGGCCATAGGCGTGGACCGCCTGGTAGTTCCAGGTCGGGACGACCTTGCCGGTCTCGCGCTTGGTCTCGTACCAGGACGGCGTGACATAGGCGTCGGGCCCGTTGAACAGCACCATAGCCTCGCCGATCGCCGCGGCCTTCCATTGCGGATTGGCGCGGGCGAGATGGCCGTGGAGCACGCCGAACTCGCCCTCCTCCTCCGCCAGGATCAGCGGCAGCGGTGTCGCGAGCAGCCCCTCGGCCGTAGCGGTCACGAGCGTGGCCAGACGGCAGGCACGCATCATAGCATGGATCTCGGCGCGGTCGTCGACGCGGAAGGCCGGCGGCGTGTACATGAAACAGGTCTCCTTGCGGTCGCCGTCGTCATGCCGCTAATCTGGCCTGCATGAAACGACCAGTTTTAAGCATTCCTACTGGACCAGTCGACAGCGAGATCGGTGCCCAACGCCGGGTCATCGCGGCGATCAAGCGCGAGATCGCGGCCGGTGTCCATGCGCCTGGCTCGCGCCTGCCATCGACGCGGGCGCTCGCCGCCGAATGGGGCCTGTCGCGCACCACGGTCACAGCCGCCTTCGAGCAATTGGCCGCCGAGGGCTATCTCGAGACGCGGCCGGGCGCGCGGGCTCGGGTCGCGGTGGGGCTGGCACAGGTGGAGGCGGCAGAGGTAGACACTCCCGAATCTCGCACGACCAAACTTTCCGCCTATGGCCGGCGGCTGGCATCCGCCGCGCCGATCCCATGGAACCCTCAGCCTTTCGCGCTCGATTTCCGCTATGGCGAGCTCGCCGGCGGCGATTTCCCGACATTGGCCTGGCGACGGGCTCTGACGAAAGCCGTAACCAGGCGACCTGCCCGGCTGCGCTATGGCGATCCGCGCGGCTTGCCGGAATTGCGGACCGCCTTGCAGGGCTATCTCTGGCGCGGCCGCGGCCTGCGCTGCGATATCGACGACATCCTCGTCGTCAACGGCTCGCAGCAGGGCTTTGATCTGTGCACGCGCCTGCTGCTCGATCCCGGTGACCGCGTCGTGATCGAGGACCCCGGCTACAATCTGGCGCGCCAGGCCTTCCTGACGGCGGGCGCCGAGCTTGCGCCGCAACCGGTCGATCGCGAGGGCATGCAGACCGCGACACTGCAGCCGGCACGGCTCGCCTTCGTCACGCCGTCCCATCAGCTCCCGCTCGGCAGCATCCTGTCGGCGCCGCGTCGGCAGGAACTGCTCGCCTGGGCGGCACGCCATGGTGCCTTTATCATCGAGGACGATTACGACGCCGAATACCGCCACGGCGTCGGCCCGGTGCCGCCCTTGCGCTCGCTCGACCAGGCCGGCAGCGTCATCTATCTCGGCACGGTGTCGAAGACGCTCTCGCCGACCTTGCGGCTCGGCTATCTCGTCCTGCCGCCGGCGCTGCGCGAGGTCTTTGCCAGGGCCAAGCGCATGGTCGACCGGCATACGCCCGAACTCGAACAGGCCGCCCTGGCCGAGCTGATCGAAAGCGGTGCCTATGAGCGGCATGTCCGTCGCATCCGGCGCCGCAATGGCGAGCGACGAGCCGCCCTGCTGAAAGTGCTGCGCGAGCGGCTGGGCGAGCGCGTCAGCATCGTCGGCACCGATGCGGGCCTCCATGTCCTCGCCTGGATCAACGGGCTGCCGCAAACGCGCGAGGCCGAGCTGACGGAGCGGGCAGCAGCGGCCTCGCTCGGGCTCTATGGCGTCAGCGGGCTTTATGACCGGCCGGACGATCCTGAGCGCCGCGCCGGCCTCGTCATCGGTTATGCGGCGCTCGACGAGGCGCAGATCGCCGCAGGCATCGCGCGATTGGACGGGCTGCTGCGCGAACTCGGTGCGTAGACCTCAATCCAGGTACACCGGCTCCTCGGCGTCGAGCTGGCGGCGGATCGAGGCCAGATGCAGCCGCGCCGATTCCGGATCGCCTTCGCGCATCTGCTGGTAAGCCGCTTCGGCGATCTCGGGTTTGACCGGCAGCACCTGGCGCCCGGTCGAAAGCGCGAGCGCCTGCACCTCGCAGGCGCGCTCGAGATAATAGAGATCGTCCCAGGCCTCGGCGATGGTCGGGCCGAGCACCATGACGCCATGGTGCTTCATGAAGACGATGTCGGCGTCGCCGACCGCGCCGGCGATGCGGTCACCCTCGCGCTCGTCGAGGGCAAGGCCGTTATAGTCGCGATCGACCGCGGTGCGGCCGTAGAACTTCAGCGCGGTCTGGCCGGCGAAGATCAGCGGATCGCCCTCGGTCATCGAGAGCGCCGTCGCATAGGGCATGTGGGTGTGGAAGGCGACGCGGGCGCGCGGCAGGTTCTTGTGGATGCGGGCATGGATGTAGAAGGCGGTCGCCTCGGGCTGGCCCTCGCCGGCGACGACATTGCCGTGGAAATCGCAGATCAGCAGTTTTGATGCGGTGAGCTCACGGAAGGCCCAGCCATAGGGATTGACGATGAAGAGGTCGTCATAGCCCGGCACCAGCGCCGAGAAATGGTTGCAGATGCCTTCCTCGAAGCCATAGCGCGCCGCCATGCGGAAGCAGGCGGCGAGATCGCGCCTGGCCTCCCAGATTGCATCGGAGTCGAGGTTCGGCTGGTTCGGGCCGGCGGAAGCGGTCGCCGGCGTCGCGCCGGGCTTGAGTGAGTGTGCCATGACGCCAGTCTAGGGCTGCTCTGGAACGAGGCAAGCGAGCTGCCCTGCGCCTGGTGAAGACACCTGTGCTGATGCCCGCATGGCGGCGGCCTCCTCAGGCAGAGAGCCAGTGAAGCGACCCCGGGGCGAGCTTCAAGCTGGCTTCGCTACCGACCTCGAACAGCTCGCGCCCGGACTGGAACGGCATGTCGACCGCCACCTCGGCAGACCCGATCCGGGCGCCATAGCGGACGCTCGCACCGAGGAACTCGCGGTTGGCGATGACGCAGGGCAAGGATAGCGCGCCCTCCTTCGAGCCCGCCGGCTCGACGAGGCTGGCATGCTGCGGGCGAAAGACCAGCGCAGCGCCATCGGGAACGGCGGCCCCGTCGCCGATCGGGAACTTCACGCCGCCCTCGATCTCGAAGCTGCGCTCCGCGCCGCTGCCGACGACACGCCCCTTCAGGATATTGGCCGTGCCGAGGAAGCCGGCGACGAAGAGGTTGGCGGGACGCTCATAGAGCTCCATCGGCGTGCCGACCTGCTGGACGATGCCGTCGTTCATCACGGCGATGCGGTCGCAGATGGAATTCGCCTCCTCCTGGTCATGGGTGACGAAGATTGTGGTCAGGCCGAGCCGCTGCTGCAGGTCGCGCAACTCGCGCCGGACCTGCACGCGCATCTTGGCGTCGAGATTGGAGAGCGGCTCGTCGAGCAAGAGCACCTTGGGCTCGACCGCGACCGTTCGCGCCACCGCGACACGCTGCTGCTGGCCGCCGGAGAGCTGCGAGGGCCGGCGCTCGGCGAGATGGCCGAGCCCGACAAGCCCGAGCGCCGCCTCGACCCGCCGCTCGATCTCGGCGCGCTTCACGCCACGCTCCTCAAGGCCGAAAGCGACGTTGCGGCGCACGCTCATATGCGGCCAGAGCGCATAGGACTGGAAGACCATGCCGACATCGCGTTTCCACGGCGGCAGGCCGGAAATGTCCTGCCCGCCGATGGCGACGCGACCGGTGTCAGCGTGATTGAAGCCGGCGATCAGGCGGAGCAGCGTGGTCTTGCCGCAGCCGGAGGGGCCGAGAAAGGCGAAGAACTCGCCGGGCTCGATCGAAAGGTTCACGTCCTTCAGCACATGGTTGTCGCCATAGGACAGGTTGACGCCCTCGATCGCGACCGAGACGGCCGGCGTGGTCAGGGAGACGTTTGCGTTCATGTCAGTGGCCCATTCCCTTGGCCTTCTGGCTGCGTTCGACGATGAGGTGCGACAGGAAAGTGCAGGCCGCGACGAGCACGACCGCGACGACGCCGAGCGCCGCGCCAGGGCCCCGCCCGGCGGCCGACTGCATGAAGACGTAGAGCCCATAGGCCAGCGGCGCATCGGAATTGGATTGCACCAGCATCAAGGTCGCGGAGAGCTCGACCGCCGCCGTCGCGAACGAGGTGACGAAGCCGGCGAGGATGCCGCCGGTCATCAGCGGCACGACGATGCGGCGCACCGTGCGGGCCTTGGTGGCGCCGAGGTTCTCGGCCGCCTCCTCCAGCGAGACCGAGATCTGCTGCAGCGCGGCATGGCAGGCCCGCAACGCATAGGGCAGGCGCCGGATCGCCAGCGCCATGACGATGGTGATCCAGAGCGCCGCAAGCGGCGTGCCGTCCGGCAGGGTGATGCCGTAGAAGGTCCTGAGATAACCGATGCCGAGCACGACTCCGGGGATGGCGAGCGCCGCCGTGGCCATCCAGTCGAGCCATTCGCGGCCGACGAGCTTCGTGCGCAGCACGAGATAGGCGATGGCCACGCCAAGCACGACATCGATGCCGCCGGCGATGGCGGCATAGATCAGGGTGTTCTTGATATAGAGCGAGCTCTCGCCGAAGACGCGGCCGTAATGGGCGATCGTGTAGGCGTCCGGCAGCGGCGAGAACGACCAGATCGTCGCAAAGGAGAGCAGCAGCAGCGCCAGATGCGGCGCCAGCACCAGCGCCAGGATCAGGATGACGACGCCATAGCCGAGCACTGCCTCGTGCGGGCGCATCACCCGCCGGGCGAGCCCGCCGCCGCCGCGCTGGGTCGTGGCGTAGTCACGGCCTTTCAGCGCCAGCGCCGAGAGCCACATCGCCAGCACCGAGGCGACGATCAGCACGACCGAAATGACGTAGCCCATCGGGTCGGCGATGCCGATCGAGGCCACCCGCAGATAGGCCTGCGGCGCCAGCATGTCCTTGACGTTGAGCAGGAGCGGCGTCGCCAGATCGTCGAAGACCTTGACGAAGACCAGCGAGGCCCCGGCGAGATAGCCCGGCAGCGCCAGCGGGAAGACGATGCGCCGGAACAGACGGAATCCGGAGGAGCCGAGGTTCTGCGCGGCCTCCTCCATGGCGCGGTCGATATTGCGCAGCGCCGCCGAGAGATTGATCAGGATGAACGGAAAATAATGGACCGACTGGACGAAGATGACGCCGTTCAGCCCCTCCATGAAGTCGATCTTGAAGCCGAGCCAGTCGTCGAGCAGCAGGTTTATCGAGCCGTTGCGGCCGAAGAAGAGCTGCATCGCCACGGCGCCGACGAAGGGCGGCATGATCAGCGGCAGGAACCCGAGCGTCTGGACGATCGCAGCGCCGCGAAAGGCGAAGCGCGTGGTGAGATAGGCCAGCGGCAGCGCCAGCACCGAGGCCCAGACCACCGACATCGCAGAGACATAGAAGGAGTTCCACAAGGAGCGCATGAACAGCTCGGTGCGGACGAAATCGTAGAAATTGACCAGCGTGAAGGTCGAGGTGCCCTTCTCGGTAAAGGCGACATAGATCACCGTCGCCACCGGCAACACCAGGAAGACGAGCAGGAAGGCCGCGATGGCGAGCGCCAGCGCGATCTGGCCGGGCGTGGCGGCGAGCGCGCGGGCACGGGTCGGGGTCGTGGGGACGGCGGTCATAGGCTCTAGGCTCGCAGGGTCATATCGATCGAGCTCTTCCGTCATGGTCGGGCTTGTCCCGACCATCCACGTCTTCGCCCGACTGATCGAATGCCGTGTTCAAGACGTGGATGCTCGCCACAAGGGCGAGCATGACGGTGTGAGGCTGATCATTTCGCCGCCTTCAGCGCCTCCTCGGCCTTGGCCTTCGCCTTGGCGTAGTTGTCGCGGGCGAAGCTGGCCCATTGCGCCTCGACCTCGGCCTGGCGCGCGCCCTTCTCCTTGCCGCCGGTGAAAGCGCCGCGCAGCTCGGGGCTCGCGGCTTGTGCTTCCGTCACCGGCAGGGCGGCGATCAGGTTGCGCGCTTCGTCGGCGAGTGCCTTGGCCTGGGCGTTCGGCTTCTTGGCGAGCGCGGCGTCGACCTCGTGCAGCGTCTTGGTGACGCCCTTCAGTGCATCGAGCTGGAACGAGATCAGCTGGTCGAACAGCGTGTCGACCACGGCGGTGCGGGCTTCCGACTTGTCGACGTCGAAGCCGATCATCTTCTGGAAGCGCGGATCGGTGAAGGGGTTGGGATAGTCGGCGCCGGCCTTGGCATAGACCGCCGGATTGACCGGCAGGCGGCGGATGCCGGGCTCGAGCAGCACCTCCTGCCCGGTGGGCGAGAGCAGGAACTCGATGAAGGCCTCGGCCGCCGCCTTGTTCGGCGGATTGGCGATGATGCCGACATTGGCCGGCACGACGGTGGTCACGGTCGGGTAGACGAACTTGACCGGGAAGCCGGAGGCCTGCGCCGAGAAGGCGAAGAAGTCGATGACGATGCCGACGCCGACCTGCCCGGAGTTGACCGCCTCCGGCACGCCGAAGGAACGTTCGGTGATCGAATGGAAATTGCCGGACATCTCCTTGAGCGTCCGCCAGCCCTTGTCCCAGCCCTCGCCCTGCAGGATGGTCTCGACGGTCAGATGCGTCGTGCCCGAGCGTGCGGGCGAGGCGATCGAGACGTGGCCGTAGAAGGCCGGCTTGGCGAGATCCTGCCAATCCTTGGGCTCGGGCAGCTTGTTGGCCTTGGCGTAGCGCTCGTTCCACATGATGCCGTAGCCGGACGCCGCGAAGCCGAAATAGAAGCCGGCGGGATCGTTGATCGGATAGGAGCCGATCTTCTCGGGGATGCCGGACGCCTTAGGCTTGTAGGCGGTCAGCAGCTGCTTGCCCTTCAGAACCTCGAACGCGTCGGGCGCCGAGGCCCAGAACAGGTCGACCTGGTTGTTGGCCTTGGTCTCCTCGACATATTTCACGCCGGCATTGGTGTTGCGGTTCTGGACTTCGAGCGTGACGCCCGGCACGGCCTTCTCGAAGGCCTTCTTGATCGGGTCCGTGACGTCCTTCGAGAACGAGGTCACCACCGTGACCTTGCCCGCCGGCGCCTGCGCGTGAACGGCAGAGGCTGCCAGGGCCAGTCCGAGCGCCGAGACGAGCGCGATCCTGCGAGTGAACATTCTGATCCTCCCTATCGTTTTCCGTGTCCGCCGGCGTCGAGGCCAACGGTGGCAAAGCGGGAATCCGGATTGCCGTTGTCGCAAAACTGTCACAAAAGGCGCAGGCATGTCATCCCGCTCTTTGCCGCGGGCAGACTAAGTTGGCGAGAGGCCGTTCCGATGCTGGGCTGGTTCCAAAAGCTGTTGCCGAAGGAAGACAAGTTCTTCGTGCTGTTCGAGCGTCATGCGCAGACGCTGCAGGCCGGCGCGGCAGCTCTGGACGGCGTCCTTAGCGGAACGACAGCGATCGCGGCCGGCTGCGCCGAGATCTTCGCCGAGGAGAACCGCGCCGATACGATCGCCGGCGAGGTCATGCTCGAGGTCGGTCGCACCTTCATCACGCCCTTCGACCGCGGCGACATCGAGGAACTGATCGGCTCGATGGACGACGCCATCGACCAGATGCAGAAGACGGCCAAGGCGATCCAGCTCTTCGAGGTCGAGCGCTTCGAGCCGAGCATGCAGGAACTCGGCAAGACCATCGTCACCGCCTCGCACAAGGTCGGCGAACTCCTGCCGATGCTGCGCGACATCAAGAAGCACGCCGTCGGCATCGGGGCGCTCGCCAAGGAGATCGGCGCGATCGAGGAGCACTCCGACCGGCTCTACGACCAGGGCCTGAAGGAGCTGTTCAAGGCCCATCGCGGCAGCGACGCCATGGGCTTCATCGTCGGCGCCGAGATCTACGACCACCTCGAAAAGGTGGTCGACCGTTTCGAGGACGTCGCCAAGCGCGTCAGCCGCATCGTGCTCGAACACCTCTGAAAGGCGCACCGCGCCGTGGACATCGCCAGCCTCGCCCCTGCCCTCATCTTCCTGATCGCCGTCGCGCTGCTGTTCGATTTCCTGAACGGCCTGCACGACGCCGCCAACTCGATCGCGACAATCGTCTCGACGAGGGTGCTGGCGCCGCAATGGGCGGTGTTCTGGGCCGCCTTCTTCAACTTCATCGCCTTCCTGTTCTTCGGCCTGCATGTCGCCCAGACGGTCGGCTCCGGCATCATCCAGGCGACGATCGTCGACGACCGGGTGGTCTTCGGCGCGCTGACCGGCGCGATCGTCTGGAACGTGGTGACCTGGATCGCCGGCATCCCGTCGAGTTCCTCGCATGCGCTGATCGGCGGGCTGGTCGGCGCCGGCCTGTCGAAGGTCGGCTTGTCGTCGATCGTCTGGTGGGGGCTCGGCAAGACCTTCCTCGCGATCTTCATGTCGCCGGCGATCGGCTTCGCGCTTGCGCTGCTCCTGGTGCTGATCGTCTCCTGGACCTTCCTGCGAGTGGCGCCCATCAAGGTCGATTCGACCTTCCGCCTGCTGCAATTCGTCTCGGCCTCGCTCTACTCGCTCGGGCACGGCGCCAACGATGCGCAGAAGACGATGGGCATCATCGCCGTACTGCTGTTCTCGCACGGCATGATGGGCGACACCTTCTCGGTGCCGTTCTGGGTCGTGATCTCCTGCCAGGCGGCGATGGCGCTCGGCACGCTCTGCGGCGGCTGGCGCATCGTCCACACCATGGGCTCGAAGATCACCCGTCTCTCGCCGCAGCAGGGCTTCTGCGCCGAGACCGGCGGCGCGATCACCCTGTTCATGGCGACCTATCTCGGCGTCCCCGTCTCGACCACGCACACCATCACCGGTGCGATCATCGGCGTCGGCGCCGCGCGGCGGGTCACGGCGGTGCGCTGGGGCGTCGCCCGCGGCATCGTCTTCGCCTGGATCGTCACCATGCCGGCGGCGGGCCTGATCTCGGCACTGGCCTATTTCCTGTCAGGCTTCTTCCTGACCGGGCGTTGAGCCAAAGCGTCAGCCAAGCAGCGGCAGCGCATAGGTCGGGCTTCGCCCCGCACGAGCGAAGAGCGCAAGACAGCTCGCCGGATTCATCGCCGCGCCATCCCAAACGATCTCGCCGCGATGGATGCCGCCGCCGATGAAGACACTGTCGATGCCGGCGCCTTGCGCACCGGCGATGTCGTGCTCCAGCGAATCGCCGATCGCCACGACGCGCCCGCGGTCGAGCCCGAGCTTCGCCAGGCAGGTGCGATAGATGCGCGGCTCAGGCTTGCCGTGATAGCGCACGATACCGCCGAGTTGCTCATAGGCGCGCGCGACGAGGCCCGGCGCCTCCTGCAGGCCGCCATCGGGGCTAGCGCGATGCAGGTCCGGATTGGCGCAGACCATGGGCAGGCGCCGCGCGCTGGCCGCTTCGAGCAAGCTCATCCAGCCGGCGACCGATTGCCGGGGCGGGTCCATCGTCATCAGAAGGATGAAGTCGGCCAGGGCGACGTCATCGACCAGGTCGAGGCCGAGCCCTTGCGCCAGATGCGCCTCGCCCTCGCGTGCCAGCAACAGGCAGCGCCGGCCGAGCGCGCGATGGAATGGTTCGTCGCGCGCCGCTAATGCATCGCGGGCGTCGTCCCCGGCCGAGACGACCTCGTCATAAAGCTCGCCTGCAAAGCCGAATTTCGCCAGCTGCGTGGCATTCTCGGCGCCACGGCGCCCGGAATTCGAGAGGATGATCACGCGCTTGCTCGCCCGGCGCAGCATCTCCAGCGCGGCGACGGCACCCGAATACGGCCGGATACCGTCATGCAACACGCCCCATTGGTCGAGCAGGAAGCCGTCATAGCGCGGCATCAACGCCGCGAGATCGTCCGGGAAGGTTGTAGAAGAAAGACTCTGCATCGTCAGGGTTGGTGAGTGCCCGACCGTCGCGGTGGACAAGACCACTATAGTCGTAAGTCGAGACGTTTCGCCCGGCTGGAATATGACAGTTTTGTGTCACATACTATAGCCAGCTCATAATCAAGATCGACCGGGAGAGACGCCGACCATGACCAAGATGCTGACTTGCCTGACCGCCACGACCTCGCTGCTCGTTGGCCTCGGGCTCGCTGGGGCGGCGCAGGCACAGGACGCCTGCCCCAATCGCGGCCAGCTCGACACGATGTATTGCGACGCCAACAAGGACCTGGTCGCCGACGTGCCGACCGATCCGTCGAAGCTGAAGGACCCGTCTGCGCTCGTCTGGGCCTATACGCCGGTCGAGGACCCCGCCGTCTACGCCAACATCTTCAAGCCGCTGACCGACCATCTCGCGGCCTGCACCGGCAAGCGCATCGTCTACTACCCCGTCCAGTCGAACTCGGCAGAGATCGAGGCGATGCGCTCGGGCCGCCTGCATTTCGCCGGATTCTCGACCGGGCCGACCGGCTTCGCCGTCAACCTCGCCGGCGCGATCCCGTTTGCCGCCAAGGGCTCGGCGGCCGGCGTGCGGGGCTATAATCTCGTCGCCGTGGTCAAGGCCTCCAGCCCCTACCAGAAGCTGTCGGACCTCAAGGACAAGAAGGTCGCCCACACCTCGCCCTCGTCCAACTCAGGCAACCTCGCCCCGCGCGTGCTCTTCCCCGAGCACGGGCTGGAGGCCGACAAGGACTACAAGCCGCTGATGTCGGGCGGCCACGACAAGTCGATCCTCGGCGTGGTCTCGGGCGACTACGACATGGGCGCCGTCGCCGGCGACGTCTATGAGCGTATGATCGTGCGCGGCACGATCAAGAAGGACGACACCCGCGAGATCTATCGCAGCGCGATCTTCCCGACCTCGTCCTTCGCCTATGCGCACGATCTCAAGCCCGAGCTCGCCAAGAAGCTGACCGACTGCTTCTTCTCCTTCCGCTTCACCCCGGAAATGACCAAGGAGTTCAACGGCGACGACCGCTTCCTGCCGATCACCTACCAGAAGGACTGGGCGATCGTGCGCGATGTCGCCGAGAAGTCGGGCACGCCCTACAACAAGTCGGCCTACGACGCCGAAGCCAAGCGCGAGGCCGAGGCCGCCGCCAAGAAGGCGCAGCAGCCCGCGCCGGCCAAGCCCTGACCGAAAGCCTTTCGCAGCTCATGAGCGCCCTTCCCGTCGCAGAGGCGCCCGGCCATGGCCGGGCGCTCGTCATCCGCAACCTCGTCAAGGAGTACCGCAAAGGCCAGCCGGTCCTGCGCGACATCTCGCTCAGCGTCTCCGAGCCCGGCATCGTCGCGATCATCGGCCCGTCCGGCACCGGCAAGTCGACGCTGATCCGCTGCATCAACCGTCTGGTCGACCCGACCTCCGGCTCGATCATGCTCGGCGGGATCGATCTGGCGAAGCTGCAGGGCGAGCCTCTCAGGGCGGCGCGCCGACGCCTCGGCATGGTCTTCCAGGAATACAACCTGGTCGAGCGGCTGACGGTGATCGAGAACGTGCTCTGCGGCCGCCTCGGCTATGTCCCGGTCTGGCGCGCCTGGACGCGGCGCTTCCCTGAAGCAGACATCGCCCGCGCCTTCGCGCTGCTGGAATCCGTCGGGCTCGGCGATTTCGCCACCCGCCGCGCCGACCAGCTCTCCGGCGGCCAGCGCCAGCGCGTCGGCATCGCCCGCGCGGTGATGCAGGAGCCGGACCTGATCCTCGCCGACGAGCCGACCTCGTCGCTCGATCCCAAGACCTCGGTCGAGATCATGGAGCTGCTCGCCAAGGTCGGGCGCGAGCGCAATATCCCGGTGCTGGTCAACATCCACAACGTCGCGCTGGCGCGACGTTACGCGCTGCGGATGATCGGTATGTCCAAGGGCCTCGTCATCTATGACGGGCCGCCGGCCGGGCTGCAGGACAGCCATCTCGCCGAGATCTATGGCGGCGAAGGCTGGATGGAATGAGCGCCCCTCCTGTGAGCGCCGGCGGCAGCCTGCGCGCCCGCGCCTTCCCGCCGAACTGGCCGCTGCGCCTCGGCGCGGTGCTGTTCGTCGCCTATGTGATCTACGCCGCCGGCATCGTCGACATCCGCTGGGAGCGCTTCGTCCAGGGCCTTGGCAACGGTGCGCGCTTCCTCGGCCGCATGTTCCCGCCGAACCTGGCGCACGACAAGCTGCAGCTGCTCGCGCAGGGCATGCTGGAATCGCTGCAGATCGCCATCATCGCGACCGGCGCCGGCGTGCTGCTCGCCTTGCCCGTCGGCCTTTGCGCCGCCCGCAACCTGATGCCTCTGCCGGTGACGATCCTGGCGCGCGGCTTGATCGCGCTCTGCCGGACCTTCCACCCGGTCATCGTCGCCATCCTCTTCGTCAAGGCGGTCGGCTTCGGTGCGCTCGCCGGCATCCTGGCGCTGATCGTCGCCACCATCGGCTTCATCGCCAAGCTGATCGCCGAGGCGATCGAGGAGATGTCGATGAAGCCGATCGAGGCGCTGCGCGCCGCCGGCTCGCCATTCCTCTCGGTCGTGGTCGTGGGCGTGGTGCCGCAGGTGCTGCCGCGCTTCATCGGCTTTGCCGCCTACCAGCTCGACTCGAACCTGCGCAATTCCGCCCTCGTCGGCCTGGTCGGCGGCGGCGGCATCGGCGCGACCCTGTTCACCGCCTTCCAACGCTTCGACTACGATTTCGTGCTGACCATCATCATCGCGATCATCCTGGCGGTGATGGCCGGCGAGATCCTCTCCGCCTTCATGCGCCGGGTCTATCAGGACGAAGCGCCGAGCGGCGAGGTCAAGCAAGGCGCATCCGGCCCGGTCTGGCATCGCTTCACCGCGGCCGAGCGCGGCATGCGCCTCACCTTCTGGGGCGTAGCGGCGCTGGCGCTGGGCTGGTCGGTCCAGACCATCGAGGTGATCCCGGAATTCCTCTACGACGCGCCGGCGCAGACGGTCGACCTCTTCGCGAGGATGTGGCCGATCGACTGGGCCTACTTCCCCAAGACCGTGCAGCAGGCGCTGATCGAGACGCTGCATACCGCGACGCTTGGCACGGTGCTGGCGATCCTCATGGCGACGCCGGTCGCGCTGATGTGCGCCCGCAACATCTCGTCTTCGCTCTGGGTCAACACGCTCGGCCGCTTCATCCTGGTCGCGACCCGCTCGGTGCATACGCTGGTCTGGGCGCTGCTCTTCGTCGCCATCTTCGGCCCCGGCGCCCTCGCCGGCGTCATGGCGGTGGCGGTGCACTCGATCGGCTTCACCGGCAAGTTCCTGGCCGAGGCGATCGAGGAGGCCAAGCCCGGCCCGATCGAGGCGCTGCGGGCCGCCGGCGCGCCTTGGCGCTCGGTCCTGCTCAAGGGCTTCTGGCCTCAGGTGAAGCCGGCTTTCCTCGCCGTCAGCCTGTTCCGCTGGGACATCAATGTGCGCGAGAGCGCCGTGCTCGGCCTGGTCGGCGCCGGCGGCCTCGGCGTCGCCCTGCAGGCAGCGATGGACAATCTCTACTGGGATCAGGTCGGGCTCGTGCTCGTCGTGATCTTCGCGGTCGTGGTTGTCACCGAGATCGTCACCGCGACGCTGCGCGCAAAGGTGATCTGAGACGGGAGGCGGAGGCCTCCCGTTTCAGCTCCGCAGCAAGGGCAGCAGCTGCTCGCCCTGCCTTCTGATCTCGGGCAGATAGGGCGTGTCCGACAGGACGAAATGACTGATGCCAAGGTCGCGATACTTGCGCAGCGAGCGCGCGACGTCCTCAGCCGAGCCGACCAGCCAGGTGGTGCCGGCCCCGCCGCCGCCGAACTTGCCCGGCGTGGTGTAGAGATTGTCGTCGAGCACCTCGCCGCGGCCCTGCAGGTCGAACAGGCGCTGCTGGCCGACGGCGACACCGCGCCGGTGGTCGTTCCAGCCCTGGCCCTTGCCCTGCGCCATCTCGGCGACCTTGGCCTGGGCTTCAGCCCAGGCCTGCTCCGTGGTGTCGCGGACGAAGGTGGTGACCCGCAGTCCGAATTCGAGCGGCGGCAGGTCGCGGTCGAGATCGCGGCTCAAGGCCTTCAGCCGCTCGATGCGCTGACGGACATCGTCGAGCGGCTCGCCCCAGAAGAGCTGGACATCCGCTTCGGTCGCGGCCACCCGCTCGGCCGCATCGGAGGCGCCGCCGAAATAGAGCCTGGGATGGCGCCGCGCGCCGCGCTGTTCGATACGCGGCACCACGGTCGATCCGTCGACCCGGAAATGCTCGCCGGCGAAGTCGACATTCTCTTCAGTCCAAAGCCTGCGCACCAGGCGCATGAACTCCTTGGTACGGCCGTAGCGATGCGCCTGGTCGCCCTCGCTGTCGCCATAGGCGGCGAGATTGTCCTTTCCGGACACGATGTTGATGCGCACGCGCCCGCCGGTCAGGTGATCGAGCGTCGCTGCGGCGGAGGCAAAGTTTGCCGGCCGCCAGTAACCCGGGCGGATCGCGATCAGCGGCTCGAAGGTGGTGGTGCGGGCCGCGAGCGCGGTCGCGACCGTAAAGGTGTCCGGCCGGCCCCAGCCGGTGCCGAGCAGCGCGCCTTTCCAGCCATGATCCTCCAGCGCCCTGGCGTGGCTGGTCAGCGTCTCCAGGCTGTTATGGCCTTCGATCGTGGAATCGCCGCGATGACCGGGCTCGACGACATTGGGGATGTACCAGAGGTATTCGGATTCAAGGCTCATATCGTCGTGTCGCAGTCAGCTGGTCAGCAAGTTTGCGCCTCGCCCGAAGACAATATCGGGCGGCATTTGCGCATGCTCCAGAGTGCGCGCCGGCCCAGCGCTGCGTCAATGAAAACGTTCGATCAAAAGAACGATACAGTTGGAATAACGATCTCCATTTTGCCCTGACGGGAGAATGCCGTACTCGATCACTTCATTCTTCAGCTCATCTCCGGAATCCACAGCCCCCGGACACGCCATCGGGAGCGCCGGGCTTGAGCGGCAATCGTCCAGCCTTCGCGCGGATCCAGCCGCAAGAGAGCTCGTGTCAGATGGGCGCGAACAGGTCGCGGCTAAGGCGCCAGGCCGTAGAACCTTCAGCCAGGGTCATGCAGCCATGGCCGAGCTGAGCCCTCCGCTCATTGCCGAGCAGGGCTGCATACAGGTCGAACTTTGCCCACAGATCGGCATCTGTCAAAGGACGCCGCCGGTCACCGCGGGCAGACGAGACGTCCGACTCGGCGACATGGCCTGATTTCAGGACGATGCGCAGGCGCGCGAGCCTCTCCGCGGGAAAACGGCGGGAGAGCTCGGCCACTTCGACCAGCCGTATCCGTTGCAGCATCTCCTTGATCGCGGGATCGGCGAGGCCGGCGCCGCCGATCTCCTCAGCGCCGAGTCTCCCGCGAACGATGAAGGCCGCCAGCGGAAAGCCGATCGCGTACTGCGCCATCTCTGTCGATGCGGGCAGTTGCGCGCCGAGCCGCACGGCTTGGTGGAACGTCTCCACCTCGATCAGATCAATGTCCGAAGCCTCGAATTGATGCCGGCCAAGAAGGCTGCTGGCCGCCTCGATCGCAGGCTGCGCCCAGCGGCAGACCGGCCAGGGCTTGAAATACTGGTCGAGGATCAGCCAGCGTTCGCCGAGATCGGCCCAGATCGCCGCCTGTTCGGGCGCCTCCAGCGTGACCGCCGGTGCGCCGGTGAAGCCGTCCTTCGCCAGATAGGCGGCGCTGACGCCAGCCAGCGCACCCCAGCCCGAGCCGTCCTTGACCATGGTCGGGTGGTCGATGCAGCGCATCATCTGGCTGCGTGGTCCGTGGTATTCGGCGATGCCGAGCGCGTGGCGCGTGCGCTCGCCGTCGAGGCCGAGCAGGCGGGCGGCGACGGCGGCGCAGCCGAGCGAATTCCAGGCGCCGGAGGTGTGATAGTCGCAGGCGCTGGCGTGCAGCGCGATGCCGGCCCGCGTCGCGATCTCGTAGCCGAGGACGAGGCCGGTCAGCAGCGCCTCGCCATCGAGAGCGCCGTCCTCGAGCAGGCCTTCGGCATCGGCGACAGCAAGCAGCGCCGGCATGATCGCGACGCCGGCATGGCCCTTGGTCAAAGCGTGACCGTCATGGGCGTCGAAGGAATCGATCGTCGTCGCCCCGGCGAAGGCCGCGCCGGCTGCGCTCACGCGGCGCCCGTCGAAGAGCAGGCGCGCGCTCTTTCGCCCGGCGCCGAGATGATCGACCGCGAAATCATGCGCGATGCGCGAGAGCGCGGTCTGCCGACCACTGATGGCGACGCCGACGAGATCGAGCAGGCAGCGACGGGCCTGGTGGACGACCTCGGGCGGCAACTGCGCGAAACTCAAACCGTGGATGAAGTCGATCGGGCCGGTCATGGGCTGATGCGCTCGCTGTTCGAGATCAGACTGCACAGCAAGGCGCCGACCAGCGCCGGATCGCTGTCGCGGGCGGTCGGCAGGCGCCGCCTTGCCGCTTCGCCATCGGCTTGCGACAGCTCCGCCATGATGAGTTCCGGCGCTTCTCCCGCACGCGCCAGCTCGCGGCCGGAGGCATCGAGGATGCGCGATCCGCCCCAGAACGCAGCGCCACCGCGCCTGCCGCAGTGATTGGCGAAGAGGGTCGGCAGGCTGTAGGTCATCGCGGTGTGGGCGAGGTTGATCTCCCAGCCGCGCGGATTGTCGAAGCCGTTGCCGACAGCGCCGAGCGCCGACGCTGCCGGTAGAAGCAGCAGGCTGGCGCCGCCGAGCGCGGCGAGCCAGGGCAGCGCCGGGTTCCAGGCATCGGCACAGATCAGCGTGGCGGCGTGCCAGCCCGCAGCGAGTTCGACCGAAGCAAGACCGCTGCCGCGGGCATAGACACGATCCTCGCGCAGGGCGCCGTAACCCGGCAGATTAAGCTTGCGATGGATCGCGAGCAGCCTGCCGTCGCGGAACAGGCCCTGGCTGTTGAAGAAGCGGCCCTCTTCGCCGCGCTCGATGAAGCCGGCCGAAACCGTGAGGCCGTCGGCCGCCTCGGCGAGGCGCGTAAGCGCGTCGGCGTCCGGCCTCAGTGCCAGCGCCCCGCAGTCCGGCGTGACGAGATAATCGGTCAGCGACAGCTCGGGAAAGAGCAGCAGCTCTGCGCCCTGCCCGCGCGCCCGGGCGATGGCGTCGAGGTGCATGGCAAGGTTTGCAGAAAACTCGGCCGGCTCGCACCGGATCTGGGCGATCGCGACCTTCAGCGACGACATGGGGCTCTCGCAGGACAGCCGGAGACGCGGTGCGCCTCCGGCTCGGGCGGAACGATCAGACCAGCGACTGCGCCTTGAGGAAGCCGGCAGCGACCTCCTCGATGCTCTTCTTGTCGACATCGACCGAGGCGTTGAGCCTGGCCATCGTCGCGTCGTCGAGCTTGGCGGAGAGCCCGTTCAGCAGCTCGGCCAGCTTCGGGTTCTTGTCGAGCGTCTCCTTGCGGACGACGGGCGTCATCGCATAGGTCGGGAAATAGCCCTTGGTGTCGGCCAGGATGACGAAATCGAAGGCGGGAACGCGCCCATCCGTGGCGAAGACGAGGCCGACATCGACTTGGGCATCGCGCAGCGCCTGATAGACGAGGCCGGTATCCATCCGCACCACGTTCTCGCGGCCGAAATCGAAGCCATAGGCCTTCTGCAGCGGAGCGAGCCCGTCGGGGCGGGCGTAGAACTCGGCATTGCAGCCGAATTTCAAGGACTGGCCAGCGGTCACCTTGGCGGCGAGATCGTCGAGCGTCCTGACGCCCTTGGCCTCGGCGTCCTTCTTGCGCATGGCGAGCGCGTAGGTGTTGTTGGCCTTGGACGGGTTCAGCCAGACGAGCCCCTTGGCGGCGTCGAGCTCCTTGACCTTCGCATAGGTCGCGGCCGCATCCATCTTGTCGGCGACCTTGTTGAAGGTGATCAGCGAGGTGCCGGTGTACTCCCAGTAGAGGTCGATCTGCCCGGCTTCCTGCGCCTGGCGCAGCGGCGCGGTGCCCAAGCCCGCGCGCTTGTCGACGGTGAAGCCCTTGGCCTTGAGCAGCTGCGTCGTCATCTCCGACATGATCTGCTGCTCGGTGAAATTCTTGCCGCCGACGACGATGGTCTGCGCCTGCGCGGCGAGCGGCAGGGCGGCGAAGGCCAAAGCGGCGGAAGCGAGCCCCAGGAAACTGCGCTTGTGCATGGTCGTACTCCCCTTTTCTGGTTGTGTGCCGCTGCTCAGCGCAACGGGTTGACGCCTTTCGGAACCAGCCAGAACTGGATCTGGCCGATCAGGAAATCGACGAGCACGGCGAGCAGCGCCGTCGGGATCGCGCCCGCCAGCAGCATGCTCGGCTCCATCAGGTCGATGCCGGTGAAGATGAGTTCGCCGAGGCCGCCGCCGCCGATCAGGAAGGCGAGCGGCACGGTGCCGATATTGATGGCGAAGGCAGTGCGCACGCCGGCGAGGATGACGAAGACGGCGTTGGGCAGCTCTACCCG
Organism: Allobosea sp. CCNWLY174; assembly: GCF_037120455.1. NCBI lineage: Bacteria > Pseudomonadati > Pseudomonadota > Alphaproteobacteria > Hyphomicrobiales > Alloboseaceae > Allobosea > Allobosea sp. CCNWLY174. Next base: position 721,297 of record NZ_JBBBBQ010000001.1, read on the forward strand.
CCGCAGGATCTGGCCGGGCGTCATGCCCATGCCGCGCGCCGCCTCGATCAGATGCTGCGGCACCGAGCGCAGGCCGGCGATGGTGTTGAGCACGATCGGCAGCAGCGTCAGCACGAACAGCGCGAAGACCGCGGGCGGCGAGCCGATGCCGAGGAAGGACATCGAGATCGCGAGCAAAGCGAGGGTCGGGATCGTCGTGCCGAGATTGACGATCTGCGTCACCGCATCGGCGAAGATCTCGAAGCGCGGGCGCGTCAGCAGGATGCCGAGCGGGATGCCGACGATTAGTGCGATGGCGCCCGACATCGCCGCGAGAGCGAGATGCTGGCGGATGAGATAGGTCACGTCGCCCGAGTGGCTCAGTATGGCGGGGATGGTGCCGCGCGCCTGCAGCCAGGCGCCGAGCGCGAAGGCACCGAAGACGACGAGCCAGCGAAGCGTTCCTGCCAGGCCCGCGCGCGCCATCTCAGCTTTCCCGGTAGGTTGCGCCGAGCACCTGGGTGATGCTCTTCTGGGTGATGTAGCCCTTGTAGAAGCCGTCATCGTCGACGCAGGCGAGCCAGGTCACGCCATGGGTGAACATCTGCGAGACCGCGGTGCGCAGGTCGTCTCGGAGATTGACGACGCCGGGCAGCGGCTCCTGGTGCTCGCCGACCGTGCCCTTGCGCTCGCGCGCCTCCTCCAGCCGCACCACGCCGCGGGCCCGGCCGCGCGGCCCGACCATCACGATCGAGACATGGCCATGCTCCTCCATCAGCTTCACGGCGGTGTCGAGCGTGTCCTCGGCGCGCACGCGCGGCGGCTGCGCCATCATGGCGTCGGTGACCTTGATCAGCCGCAGCCGCTTCAGGGTCCGGTCGGAGCCGACGAATTCGGAGACGAAAGCATCGATCGGATGGGCGAGGATGTTGTCGGGCGTGTCGTACTGGATCAGTTTGCCGTCGCGGAAGATCGCGATGCGGCTCGCCATCTTCACGGCTTCGTCGATGTCGTGGCTGACGAAGACGATGGTCTTCTTGAGCTCCGCCTGGAGCTTCATGAACTCGTCCTGGATCACCTCGCGGTTGATCGGGTCGATCGCGCCGAAGGGCTCGTCCATCAGCAGGACCGGCGGGTCGGCGGCGAGCGCCCGCACCACGCCGACGCGCTGCTGCTGGCCGCCGGAGAGCTGCTTGGGATAGCGCTTGAGGAAGACCGAGGGGTCGAGATTGACCATGTCGAGCAATTCGGCGGCGCGCTTGCGCGACTTCGACGCCGGCCAGCCGAGGAGGTCCGGCACGACGCAGATGTTTTCCTCGATCGTCATGTTGGGGAACAGGCCGATCTGCTGGATGACGTAGCCGATCGAGCGCCGCAGCGTGACTTCGTCGACCCCGGCCGTATCCTTGCCGTCGACATAGATCCTGCCCGAGGTCGGCGGGATCAGCCGGTTGATCATCTTCATCGTCGTGGTCTTGCCGCAGCCGGATGGGCCGAGCAGGACGCAGACGGCGCCGGCGGGCACCTCCATGTCGATGCGATCGACGGCGATCATCGTGCCGAAATGCTTGGAGACCTGCTCGAGACGGATCATTTCAGCTTCAATCCCGGCGAGGTGAGCAGGCGCTGCGCGAAGAGCAGCCCGTAATCGGCGAGGATCGCGAGCAGGCTGACGGCGATGGCGCCGGTCAGGAGCTGGCGGATATCGGTCTGCGAGATGCCGCGCGAGATGAAGGTGCCGAGGCCGCCGGCGCCGATATAGGTCGCGATCGCGGCGATCGCGATGTTCAGCACCACCGCGCTGCGCACCCCGTTCAGGATCACCGGCAGCGCCAAGGGCAGCTCGACCCGGCGCAGCCGCTCCAGCGTGGTCATGCCCATGCCCCGGGCCGCCTCGCGCAGCGCCGGATCGACGTTCATGATCGCCGTATAGCTGTTCCGGATGATCGGCAGCTGCGCGTAGAGGATCAGCGCGATCACCGCCGGCAGGTAGCCGATGCCGTGGCCGATGGTCGAGAGCAGCGGGATCAGAAGGCCGAACAGCGCGATCGAGGGGATCGTGATGATGATCGAGGCGATGTAGAGGACGAGGTCTGCCGCACGCTTGCTCTGGGTGATCGCGATGCCCGTCGGCACGCCGGTCAGGATCGCGACGCCGACGGAAACGGCGACCAGCAGACATGCTCGAGCATGCGCTGTCCGATCACCGGAAGGTTCGCCATGATGAAGGCGATCGTCTCCACTCTCGTCCCCTCGCAGCGGTTTTCCGCCTTTTCGAGGGAAAGTGTCGATCAGAACCGTTCCAGCCTCGGGCCGGGAATGCGACATGGCATGTCGCGCTTGCGACCTGCCGTGCTCAACTGGCAGAAGTCGGCGCCGCCTCCTCGCTCGCAGGCCGTCCGCGGAGCTGGCTCGGCCGCACGCCCTGCAGCTTCTTGAACCAATGGGCGAAATGCGATGTCGAGGTGAAGCCGGCCGCGATCGCGACCTCGAGGACAGGACGGTCGGAATAAAGCAGCAGCTCGCGCGCCCGGTCAATGCGCAAGGAGAGATAGTAGCGCGCCGGCGAGGTCTGCAGATAGCGCAAGAACAGTCGCTCGAGCTGGCGCGGGCTCATGCCGATTTTCTCGGCGATCTCGGCAATCGAGATCGTATCCTCGACATGGCGCTGCATCAGCTTGAGCGCGTTGCGCACCGCCGGCGGCAGGCTCGACATCCGCTCCAGCCGGCCGCCGCTCTGGTTGTCGCGCTCGTCGCGGATGCGGTCATGGTGGAACTGGTTGGCGACGCGGCGGGCGAGATCGGCGCCATGGCGCTCGGTGATCAGGTGCAGCATCAGGTCCATCGCCGCCGTGCCGCCCGAGCAGGTCATCCGGTCGCGATCGATCTCGTAGAGCTTGTCGGTACAGACGAGATCGGGGAACTCCTCCTGGAAGGCGGGGCGGTTCTCCCAGTGGATCGTCGAGCGATAGCCGTCGAGCAGGCCGGCGCGCGCCAAGAGATAGGTGCCGGTCGAGAGCGAGCCGACGCGGACGCCGCTGCGCGCCGCCTTGCGCAGGATGGACAGATAGCGCCGCTCATCGACCGACTGGATGCGCAGGCCGCCACAGACGAAGAAGTAATGCGAGCCGGGCAAGGCGGTCTCGGCCGCCTCGGTCGGGATCGGAATGCCGTTCGACGCCGCTAGGACGCCGCCGTCGAGGCTCGCCAACCGCCAGCGCCAGGCCTCGCGATCGACCAGCCGGTTGAGCGAGCGCAGCGGCTCGATGGCCGAGGCGACGCTCATCATCGAGAAGCCCTCGACGAGCAGCAGCGTGACGATCTGGGTGCCGGCCGGCGCCTCGTTCATGCCTTGGCCTCCTGCCCTGATCATCCCGCCTGGAACCGATCCAAGCAAAGCGGATTTCCGACATTGTTGCAATGAAAGCGACATGCCCTCGTCGCAAAGCTTGCCGGCGAGGTCGGAATGCTCCGGCCCCCCTGCCCTGCGTCGGCGCAAGATCGCGGCATCCGTCCGCAGGGTCTTCAGCCGATGATCGATCGCGACCGCATCCGCCAGCTCCTTGCCGAGCGCCGCGAGGGCCATAGCCTGCCGCAGGCCTTCTATGTCGATCCGGCGATGCACGAGACGGACATCAAGGCCGTGTTCGAGACCGACTGGCTGTTCGCCTGCAATGCCTGCGAGATCAAAAGACCGGGCGACTACCTGACCTTGACAGTCGGCGAGAATCCGGTGGTCGTACTGCGCGACCGGGACGGACAGGTGCGCGCCTTCCACAACAGCTGCCGGCATCGCGGCTCGCGCATCTGCGGCCATGAGAAGGGCCGCGCCAATCGGCTTGTCTGCCCCTATCACCAATGGGTCTACGAGCTCGACGGCTCGCTGCTCAACGCCCGCCAGATGCCCGCCGATTTCGACCGTTCGGCCCATGGGCTGAAGCCCGTCCATGTCGAGGTGATCTGCGGCATGGTCTATATCTGCCTCGCCGAGAGCCCCCCCGACCTGACGCGCTATCGGGAGGCGGTGACGCCCTATATCGCGCCGCATATGCCGGAGCGCACCAAGGTCGCTTTCGAGATGACCCTGATCGAGGACGCCAACTGGAAGCTCGTCATCGAGAATAACCGCGAATGCTATCACTGCGCCGGCAACCATCCGGAGCTCCTGGTGACGCTGGTCGAGTTCGCGCTGCCGGACGATCCGCGCGGGCCGGCCGAGTTCAAGGAGCTGATGGAGCGCAAGACGGCGAAATGGGATGCGCTGGGCCTGCCGCATCAGCCGGCCGATGGCGGCGAGGAATTCCGCTGCATCCGCCTGCCCTTCCACGAAGGCGCCCTCTCCTTCACGATGGACGGCGGGCCGGCCTGCAACAAGCTGCTCGCCGATTTCACCGAGCCCGATCTCGGCTCGGTCCGGATGTTCCGGGTTCCCAATAACTGGAACCACTTCCTCGCCGACCACATCCTGCATTTCAGGGTGCTGCCGCTGTCCCAGGACAAGACCGCGGTGCGCACGACCTGGCTGGTGCATGAGGACGCGGTCGAGGGCGTCGATTACGACATCAAGAGGCTGACCGAGGTCTGGATCGCGACCAATGCGCAGGACGCCGAGCTCGCCGCCGTGAACCATGCCGGCATCCGCTCCATGGGCTACCAGCCCGGGCCCTACGCCCCGACCGAGTTCATGCTCACCAACTTCACCAACTGGTATGCCGGCAAGATGGCCGCCTATGCCGGCGAGCCCGCGCCGCTCAGGATTGCCGCAGAATGAGCCTGGGCAGCCTGGAAGCGCCGATCGCTGCTCCGGCAGCCGATCTGCTGCAGCTCGTCGTCGCCGAGATCCGCGACGAGACGCATGACGTGAAGACCTTCGTCTTCCGGCCGGAAGGCGGCGTCCCGCGCTATGCAGCCGGCCAGTCGATGACGCTGAAGCTTTCGATCGATGGCGAGACGCTGTTCCGCACCTTCTCGCTCGCCTCGGCACCGGACGCGTCTGGCACGATCGCGATGACGATCAAGGCGCATGCCAAGGGCCGCGCCACGCGCTGGCTGCACGATGCTCTCATGGTCGGCGCACGGCTCGACGGCCGCCTGCCGAAAGGCCGCTTCACCATCGACAGCCGCACGACCGACAGGGTCGCCCTGGTTTCGGCCGGCTCGGGGGCGAGCCCGTTGATGGCGATGTTGCGCCATCTCGCTGCGACCAAGCCCGATATCGACGTGCACTGGCTCCACGCCGCACGCACGCCACGTGACATCCTGTTTGCCCACGCGCTCGCCGGGCTGCAGGCGCGGATGCCCAATCTCAAGGTCGCCATGCTCGCCAGCCGACCGGAGCCCGGCTGGTTCGGCTTCGCCGGCCGACTCGGGCGGCGACTGGTCTCGGTCGCACTGCCGGATTACGGGCGCCGCGAGGTCTTCTGCTGTGGCCCGGCCGGCTTCATGGAGGAAGCGCGATTGATCCACGCCGCCGAGGGCGGCGCCCGCGAGCTCTTCCATGTCGAGCATTTCGGCGCCGTCGCGGCCGTCCCGCCACCGCCGGTTCCAGCCGATGCGCCGGTCGAAGGCTATGCGGTCAGGCTCGGCGACAAGCATTTCACCGCCCGGCCGGGCGAGACGCTGCTGCAGGCCGCGACGCGCCAGACCATCGTCATCCCGTGCGGCTGCGCCTCGGGCATGTGCGGCACCTGCCGGGTCACTCTCGTCGAGGGCTCGGTCGAGATGCGGCACGAGGGCGGAATCTCGCCGGAAGAGGAGGCGCAGGGCTATATCCTCGCCTGCTCCTCGCGCCCGCGCTCGGATGTGACGATCGCATTGTAGGACGCGCTGCCAGCGTCACTGCGAAGCGGCCGGAGGCATGGATCGCCCCGTTCAACGCGATGACCGAAGCGGTGAACGCGCGCAGCCTCTCGCACGCAGGGTGGCCGGCACATACTGGCACCACCCGGGATTGCGCGGGACGCTGCGGATGGGGCCTGCTGCTTCGCGTTGCGCTCGGCTAACATGGCCATTGGCAAAGTCCCTGGCCGGTGCCTTCGCAGCCTGCCGAACGACAGGTGGAGGCCGGCAGCACGGCATGAAGACGCTCATCGACTCCACCAATGCGCTGATCGACGGACTGGCGGCAATCCGCCTGCAATTCAGCGTTGCCGACCAGTTTCCTGCCGAAATCCTCGCCGCAGCGGAAGCTGCAGCCGGGCGCCTGCCGACCGAGCATGCCGATCGCACCGACCGGCGCTTCGTCACGCTGGATCCCGCGACCTCGACGGATCTCGACCAGGCCTTCGCGATCGAGCGCAGCGGCGGCGACCTGCTGCTGCATTACGCCATCGCCGATGTCGCCTGGTTCGTCGACGATGGCGACGCTGTTGACCAGGAAGCCTGGCGGCGCGGCACGACGATCTACCTGCCGGACGGCAAGGCCGGGCTGTATCCGCCGATCCTCACCGAGGGCGCCGCGAGCCTGCTGCCGGCGGTATCCCGGCCGGCCGTGATCTTTACGACCCGGGTCGACGCGGACGGCAATGTCCGTCTCGACGGCGCCGAGCGGGCCGTCATCCGCAGCACTGCCAAGCTCGCCTATGACAGCGTCGACGCCGCCGACCTGCCGCCCGATTTCGACGAGTTGTCCCGCCGTATCGATGCCGCCGAAAGCCGGCGCGGCGCGGCGCGCGTCGACCCACCCGAACAGGAAGTCGGCGCTCTCGGCGACGGCCGCTACCAGCTGACGTTCCGGCCACGCCTGCGAAGCGAGGAGCAGAATGCGGCCTTGTCGCTGGCCAGCAACCTCGCCATAGCCGACGCGCTCCTGGCGGCCCGTACCGGCCTGTTCCGGGTCATGCCCGAGCCGGATGAGAAGGCCGTCCAGCGCCTGCGCCACACTGCGCAGGCGCTGGGATTGACATGGCCGGAGATGGAGCCCCTCGCCCAGTTCGAGAAGACGCTAAATCTGTCCGACAGCCGACATGCGGCCTTCACGCTGGCGGTGAGAAGGGCCAGCGGCGGCGCGAGCTATCTCCCCTACCGCGAAGGCGTCGTGCCCTGGCATGCGCCGATGGCGGCGAGCTATGTGCATGCCACGGCGCCGCTGCGCCGGCTGGCAGACCGCTATGTGGTGCGCGCCGCCCTCGCGGTCGCAAACGGCCAGCCGGTGCCGCCGGCGGTATCGTCCGCATTCGAACGATTGCCCCAAGTGATGGCGCGGGCCGACGCGCGCGACGGCCAGATCGACCGGGCCGTGATCGACCTGGCCGAGGCCCTGATGCTCAAGGGCAGTGAAGGCACCCTATTCAAGGCGGTGGTGACCGATGCGGACGAGCACGGGCTGCGCATCCAGCTCTGCGAGTTGCCTGTAGTCGCGCGGGTCCGCGGACAAGGTGGCACCCCGGGCGACAGGATCGAGGTCAAGCTGACCGCCGCCGATCCCCTGCGCCATACGATCACTTTCGAACGAGCAGGCTGAGCGCGCGCGGCCCGGCCGCGGACGCAGCTTCTTCGGTTGGACTTGTCGGGATGGCGTCCTGCAATTGCCTGGCGCCGCCGTCAGGCCGGGCGGCGCAGCGGGATGATCGAGCCTTTGTAGCCGAGGATCCACGACGCCTTGATCGCGGCGCGCAGGACGGGGTCAAAGGATCAGCATGGACGGCAGGTGCGCCTGGCGCGACAACGTCTTCGTCGAGCGCCTCTGGAATCAGTCGAATACGAGGAGGTCTACTTGCGCGCCTATGCCAGCGTGTCGGAGGCACGCACCTCGATCGACCGGTATCTCGACTTCTGCAACAGCCAGAGGCTCATCAGGGCCTGACGCGACAGACGCCCGACCAGGCTTGCTTCGACGCACTGCTGCCAATCCCGGCGGCGGCATAACCGAGGCCGAAACTCTCTTTGAGACAGCAGCGAAACTGTTCAGATCAACCGAGCCAGCTCTTAAATGCGCATCGCATCTGCCAGCATCCAGTTGCAGGAGACGACGCTCAGGATCTGAACGCTGCTGGGCAGTTCGAGAAGATATTCAGGGTCCTTGTCCAGATGCCTGATCCGGGTCGGGTCGGCTCCGGCCCAGCGGGTCATCGCCTCCATGCTGTCCCAGAACGACGTGACCATGAAGAAGCTGGAATCCGCCTGGTCCTCGCGGAACATCTGGACGCCGCGCGCCCCAAGCGATTCGAGCTTCTTCACCCCGTGGTCGTAGAGATAGCGGGTGTACTCGTCCGCCAGGGCGCTGCTGGTCCGGCCTCGCCAGATGCGGGCGACGCCGCCAGGTGCCGTGCTCGACTGATTCATCGCGATTGTCCTGTTTGCGCGTGGAGTTATCTGATCAGCGCCAGCGTGAACCATGGCCAGATGCTGAGCATGACCAGGACCACGCAGGTTGCGAGGCAGAAGGGGAGTGACATGGCGAAGACGTCGCTCGGTTTGGTATTCGTCAACGACGCGCCGACGAACAGCGCAGCCCCGACTGGCGGCGAAACCAACCCGAGTGTCAGATTGATCGAGACCACCACCCCGAAATGGATCGGATCGATGCCATAGAGGCCAGTCGCGATCGGATAGAGGATCGGCACGATCAGGATCAGCCCGGCGACGCCGTCGATCACCGTGCCGATGACCAGCAGGATGAGGTTGAGCCAGAGCATGAAGCTGACCGGTCCGCTCGCCACCGAGGTCATCCAGTTGGCGACGACCTGCGGCACCTGGCCGTGGATCAGAACCCAGGTGAAGACGTTGGCCGCGGCGACGAGATAAAGCACAAGCGCCGTGTTGAGTCCGGTCCGCAGGAACATCTGCGGCAGCTGGCGCAGATCGATCTCGCGATAGCCCAAGCCGAGAACCAGCGCTGCGACGCAGGCCAGCGCCGCCGATTCCGTCGGGCTCGCCAATCCGGTCATGATGCTGACCAGGATGACGATCGGGATCAGCATGGTGGGCAGGCCGCGCATGAACCGGCCGATGCGCTCGCGGACCGAAGCGTGGGGCTCGATGGGATAGGCGAGCCAGAAGCCCATCAGCCAGATCACCAGGCAGAAGGTCGCGATGATCAGCAGGCCGGGAATGATCCCCGCGACGAACATGTCGCCGATCGGTGCCTGCACCATCACGCCGTAGATCACGAAGATCAGCGAGGGCGGGATGATAGGCCCGAGCAATCCCGCCGAGACGGTGGTGGCGACGGCAAAGTTCTTGTCGTAGCCTTTGCGCACCATTTCCGGCACGAGCGTCTGCGCCATGATTGCGATCTGGGTCGTCGACGATCCCAGGATCGACGAGATCAACCCGTTGGCGAAGACGTTGACATAGGCGAGGCTGCCGCGGATCCGGCCGGTGATGGCCATGGTCATCCCGAGCAGCCGCGTCGTGATCCCGCCTGCGTTCATGAACTCGCCGACCAGGATGAACAGTGGCAGGGCGAGCAGGCCGTAGGAATCGATGCCGCCGAAGAGCTGGATCAGATAGGAATCGAAGAGCTGCCAGTTTCGCGTCGCGACGACATAGGACAACGTCGCAAGGCAGAGCACGAGCCCGATCGGCAGGCCGCCCAGCAGGAACGCGGTGAAAGCTGCACCAGTGATCATGTCAGCCGGCCTCCAGGGTCGCGGCGCTGTCGGCGGCGATCCGTTCGCGCTCCGCCCAGCCCAGGTCCTCGACCAGATTGGCGAGGCAATGAATGCTGACGCCGACGGCGTAGAGCGGCAGCACGAGCAGGACGACCCATTTCGGAATGCCCAGCGTCTGGGTCGGATCGGTATAGAGGAAGTTCAGCGAGGCCGCGGTGTAGGCCGCGATGTCGAAGCCCGACCATGCCAGCTGCACCGGGTCGAAGAGCCGCCAGCACAGCACGATCAGGAACAGCCCGTAAGAGAGGCCGATCACGGTCAGCATCGCGTCGACGACCCTGCGCTTGGCTTGCCCAAGCGTGTCGATGACGAGCGTCACGGCGAAGTCGAGCCGCTGTCGCACCGTCAGTGAGGTGCCGACGAAACAGGTCGCGACCATCAGATAGATCGCGAGTTCGTCGACCCAGATCAGCGGCCGGCCGGCAGCCCGGGTTGCGATGTTCAGCAGGATCAGCGCGAAGATCGCGGCGACAAAGGCGGTCACCAGCACCTTTTCACCAGCGGCGACGACACGGCTCACGGCCTGCGTCGCCTCCGCGACAGTCCTGCGGCGACAGCGCAGGAGGGCCGCGTCTCGCGCGGTCAGATCCATGGCGACATTCTCCTGTTGGCGCGACCGGCCGGCGTCAGCGAGTGAAGGTTCGCAGCGCCTTCAGATCGGGCGCCTTGGCCTCCCAGCGCGCATCCCAGGCCTTGACGACCTCCGCGAACGTCTCGCGCGCGACCGGCCTCATCTCGAAGCCGGCTTCAGCCAGGCGCTTGCGGAAGGCTTCCTCGTTGGCGACGAACTCGTTGCGGATGAGCTTCATCTGCTTGGCGACGAGATCGCGGATCAGCTTCTGATCAGCCTCGCTCAGATCGCGCCACACCCTCGCCGAGAAGGCAGCGGCCATCGGTGCCATGACGTGATTGGTCACCAGCATGGTTTTGGCGAGCTGGTTGTACTTGTTGTAGAACGTCGCCTCGAAATCCATGTCGATGCCATCGACCTGACCATTGGCGAGCGCATCGTAGACACCGGCGAACGGCACCGGCGTGGGCGCCGCACCGAGCAGCTCGTAAAAGTCACGCGCCGGCGCGGACGGTATGACGCGGATCTTCTTGCCCTTGATGTCGGCAATGCCCGTCGACTTGTCGCGGGTCAGGATCTGGCGCAGGCCAGTCATGCCGTATCCGAGGCCGATGGCGCCGATGCTGGCCGGGAAGCGCTCGAGAATTTTCTCGGCGACCGGACTTTCCAGAACGGCCCGGGCCTGATCCATGTCCTTGACGAGAAATGGAGCATGCAGCGCGGCCAGTTCCGGCACGCGGTTCGACAGTTCGGCGGTGGTCAGCCAGCCCATGTCGAGCGCCCCGGTCTGGAGCTGCTGGATCATCTGGGCTTCCGAGCCGAGCTGGCTGGACGGGAAAACCGCAACGGAGAGCCGTCCGTTCGTCGCAGCCTTGAGCTCCTCTCCGAAAGCCTGGGCGCTCAGCGTCCATTGCTGGTTCGGCGGCACGACGAGGCCGATGCGGATCGTGCGCGAATCCTGGGCCACGGCCGCCGAAGCGGTGAACAGGCTCGCGAGCAGCAACGCTGTCGACGTCAGTTTCGTCAGCATGGTCGGGTTCCCCTCCGGGTTTTCCAGGCTCGCCCTCACGATGCCTGTTGAAAACAATTGTTTTAATCATCTGTTTGTAAAAAACTGTTGTCAAGCGGCTTTCGCTCGCGATCCGGTACCGCTAGCGATAGAGCGACAACCCGGCCGTGCAGGCGCGCGGACTTATGGAAGGACGATCCGATGAAACGAGCAGCGCCGGCGGCGAGCGAGCCTGACACGCGGGAAAGGATTCTGGCCGCGGCGCTCACCGTATTCGCCGAGCGTGGCTTCGAAGCCGGCACCGTGCGCGACATCACCGAGGCAGCCCGCGTCAACACGGCGGCGATCAACTATTATTTTCGCTCCAAGGACGAGCTGATCCGCCAGGTCTTCGAGGCCGGGCTGAAGCCGATCATCCGGGCAAGGAGCGGTGCGCTCGATGCCTGCATCCGGCAGTCGGCGCCGGCGCTGCCGAAGATTTCAGCCGTCGCAGAAGCACTTGTCAGGCCGCTCGTCGAACTCGGCGCCGGCGAGTACCGCGATGTCATGACGATCCTGATGCAGGTCCGCACCGGCCAGCTGCCGCTGACGAAGCGTATCGTCGAAGAGCAGTTCGGCCCCGTCCACGAGCGCTTCGTCGACCTACTGCAGAAGCTGCTGCCCGACCTGTCACGCACGGAGATCGCGCTGCGCTACGACTGTGCGCGCGGCGCCGTCCTGCAGACGCTCGTGCACCTCGCGCCCGCCTCAGCGCTCGCGGTCGCCGAGACCGATCGTGAGCGAGCCGATCACGAGAAGACGGTCCGCCGCCTCGTCCGCTTCGTCTCTGCCGGCCTTGAAGCGCCGCCCGGATAAGCCCGAGCCGGACGCCCCTTGTCAGGGTCGCGATTTCGAATATATGTTTCAAACATATGTTTTGAAAATGGCGACGTTCGATGCCCTATTTCCGTCCTTCGCTCTGGATTGCCGGAGCGGCCTGCCAAGGCTCCGGCGCCACCGTCACCGTGCTCGACCCATCCACCGGCGGCGCTCTCGCCGAGTTCACCGGCGCGTCTGCCGAGGATATCGGGCGCGCGGAGGCGGCGGCTGCGCACGGTTATCGGATTTGGCGCGAGACGCCGGCCATCGAGCGCGAGCGTGTCCTGCGCCTGACGGCGCAGGCGATGCGCGCCGACAGCAGCAGGATGGCCGCGCTGATCGTGCAGGAAAACGGCAAGCCGATGCGCGAGGCGCTCGCCGAGATCGACGCCGTCGCCGACACCTTCGATTTCTATGCGGCCGAGGCCCGGCGCAGCTATGGGCGGACGATCCCAGCCCGTAGCCCCGGCGCGCGCATGGCAACGTCACGCGAGCCTGTCGGTGTCGTCGCGGCGTTCTCGCCCTGGAATTTCCCGGCGATCAATCTGGTGCGCAAGCTGGCACCGGCTCTCGCCGCCGGCTGCGCGGTCATCGCCAAACCGGCGGAGGAGACCCCTGCGACCGCGCTCGCGATCGCCGATCATCTGGGGCAGGCCGGTCTGCCGCCGGGCGCGCTGAACCTGCTCTTCGGGGATCCGGCCGAGATCTCGTCCGCCCTGATCGCCTCGCCTGTCGTCCGCAAGGTCTCCTTCACGGGTTCAACCGCGGTTGGCCGCCACCTCGCGCAACAGGCAGGGGCGGCGCTGAAGCGCTGCACCATGGAGCTCGGCGGGCATGCGGCGGCGATCATCTGCGCCGACGCCGACCCCGAAGCTGCCGCCGACCTCATCGCCGCCGCCAAGTTCCGGAATGCCGGACAGAGCTGCAATGTCGCCAGCCGCTTCTATGTCCATCGTTCCCGCTACGATCGCTTCGTCGCCCGGCTGGCCGAGCGGGCGCGCGCGATCATCGTTGGGCCGGGCAGCGACGATGCTACCGGGATGGGACCGCTGTCGAACGCGCGCCGCGTCGATGCAATGTCGCTCCTGGTTTCCGATGCCGTCCAGGCGAAGGCCAGGGTCGTTGCCGGTGGCGCCCGCCTCGAGCGCCCCGGCTTCTATTTTCCGCCGACGGTGCTGGCGGAGGTGCCCGCGTCGGCCGCGATCATGCGCACCGAGCCATTCGGGCCGATCGCGCCCGTCGCGGCCTTCGACGATCTCGACGAAGCACTCGCGCTCGCCAATGACAGCGCCTTTGCCCTGGCCGGCTATGTCGTGACCGATCACGCCCCGACGGCCCGGCGACTGGCGCAAGGGCTGAACGCCGGCGCCATCGGAGTCAACACCTTCACGGTCGCGTTGCCGGAGGTGCCGTTCGGCGGGTCCGATGCCAGCGGCTGGGGCCATGAGGGCGGGCCCGAAGGGCTTGAGCCCTATCTCCTGACCCGCTTCGTGCACGAAGCCTGACGGTGGTGGCGATGCAGACACTGGAAGCCGATTTCATCATCGTCGGCGGCGGTTCCGCCGGCTGCGTCCTGGCGAACCGCCTTTCCGCTTCTGGCCGGCATCGGGTCGTCCTGATCGAGGCCGGGCGCGACCAGCCTCCGGACCGCGAGGAGCCCGCGATCCTCGACAGCTACCCGCGTGTCGCCTACTTCAATCCGACGAATATCTGGGCCGATCTCAAGGTCTTCCTTGAGCCAGTCCCGCATAACGATCCGGCGGGCCAGCCGAAGGCAAAGCGCTACGAGCAGGCGCGGATCATGGGCGGCGGCTCCAGCCTCAACGACATGCAGGCCAATCGCGGCCTGCCGAGCGACTACGATGACTGGGCTGCGAATGGCGCCGAAGGCTGGGACTGGCAAGGCGTCCTGCCGTTCTTTCGCAAGCTCGAGCGCGACATGGACTTCGGTGGCCCGCTCCACGGCGACACCGGGCCGATCCCGATCCGGCGAATCCAGCCCGAGGTGTGGCCGGGCTTCTCGCGCGCTGCGGCCGCGGCCATGGTCGAGGCCGGCTTCTCCCCGATGCAGGACCAGAACGCGGAGTTCGGCGACGGCTGCTTTCCGATCGCGATCTCGAACGCCTATGATCGTCGTGTCTCGACGGCGATCGCCTATCTCGACAATTCCACCAGGCGCCGCCGCAACCTGACGATCATCGCCGATTGCCGCGTCGAGGCGCTGACGATCTCGGAAGGACGCGTCACCGGCATCTCGGCGCGAGCACCGGACGGGCCGCTCGCCATCTCCGGGGCCGAGACCATCCTTTGCGCCGGCGCCCTCCATTCACCTGCCATGCTGCTGCGCAACGGCATTGGTCCGGCGGCGGAGCTGAGAGCACTTGGCATTCCCGTCCTCGCCGACCGACGTGGCGTCGGGCGCAATCTGCAGGAGCATCCGGCGCTCTCGGTCTCGGCCTATATCCGCCGCGAGGCGCGGCTCCAGCCGGCGCTTCGCCGCCACACCCATCTCGGCTTGCGCTACTCTTCCGGCCAGGCCGGGGCTCCGCAGGGTGACATGTACATGGTCGCCCTGAGCAAGACCGGGTGGCATCCTGTCGGCTTGCAGCTCGGCTCGCTGGTCACCTGGGTGAACCGGCCGTTCTCGCGGGGCAAGGTCGTCCTGACCTCCGCCTTGGCGGCCGTGGAGCCGCGAGTCGAGTTCGCCCTGTTGTCCGACCGGCGGGATCTCGACCGCCTGGTGTCGGGGCTGCGTCTGGCCGCTGGCATCTTCGATCAGCCGGCACTCCGCGCCGTGACGGATGATCCCTTCCCGACGAGCTATAGCGAGCGTGTCCGCGACCTCGGGATCGTCTCGACCAAGAATCGGATCCTGACCTCTATCCTCGCCTTCGGTCTCGACGGTCCAGCCTGGTTCAGGCGCAAGCTCCTGCGCCATGTCGTCACCGAAGGCGCACAGCTGGAGACGATGCTCGCCGACGACGAGATCCTGGAGCATTTCGTGCGCAGCGCGGTCCATGGTGTATGGCACGCCTCCGGCTCCTGTCGCATGGGTGCGCCGGACGATCCCGATGCCGTGGTGGCGGCTGATGGCCGTGTCATCGGCGTCCCCGGCCTGCGCGTTGCCGACGCCTCGGTGATGCCGTCCGTGCCGAGCGCCAACACCAACATCCCGACGATCATGATCGCCGAGAAGATCAGCGCGACAATCCTGTCGGAGCAGCCAGGGCCGATGGCGGCTACGGTCGTTTCTGCGGATGCGAGCTAGATCATGCCCGTGATCGCCGTTCACACCGCGCATGACTGGTGTGCCACACCGGATGCCGCACTCGAAGGGCTGCGTGACGCCGCAATGGCGGCATGCTCGCTCGGGCCGGCGGCGCTGACCTTGCTTTGGCAACCTTATGCCGCCGGGCGGGTGATCGCCCCGGCGGACCGGGGTGTGCGCTATTGCCTGGTCGAGATCGCCATGCTCGCGGGACGCTCCCGGGAGCTAAAGCAGAGCCTCGCGCTGGCCTGCATCGCGGCCCTGGCGCGCTTTGGGGTGCCCGCGACAGATATCGACATCTGCTTCGCCGAGAGCCGGCCGGCCGACTGGTTCGTCGCGGGACGCCCGCTGCCATGACACGCGCCAACCGGGAGGACGACAACGACCGCAGGATCATGGCGGTGCTGGCCGCCAATGCCCGCCAGCCGACCGTGGCGATCGCAAAAAAGCTCGGCCTGCCGCGCACGACGGTGCATGAGCGGATCGAGAAACTGGAGCGCAACGGCACGATCACAGGCTACCGCGCCGTCTTCGCCAGCCCGGCAATTGCGCAGCGGCTCGAAGCGATGCTTCTGCTCTCGATCAGGCAGCGTCGGCAGTCGGAGGTGGTCCGCCGGCTCGAGAGCCTGCCGGAGGTCCGCAGCTGCGCTTCGGTCAGCGGCGAGTTCGATCTGATGCTCGTCGTCGAAGCTCCGCTCAGCGAGGACCTCGATGCCGTCATCGACGAGATTACAAGCCTGGAAGCGGTGGAGCGCTGCATGACGCTGATCGTCCTGGCAAAGAAGTTCACGCGCGGAGAGTGAATTCCGGCATTCTGCCGATCACCTCGCAATGCTTCCGACGCTACGCCGATGCTGCCGACGGTGCCCTGGCATAACTTGGGGTTCCACTGGGAATCTCTGACATGCGCGGCGCCGATCTTCTCGTTCACATGCTGACCGCCTATGGGGTCGACGTCATCTTCGGCGTCCCCGGCGATACCAACGTTCCGCTCTATGACGCACTGCGCCAGGCGCAAGGACAGTTGCGCCATGTCATGGCCCGTGACGAGCGGTCGGCCGGCTACATGGCGGATGCCTATGCGCGCCTGACCAACCGGCCGGGGATCGTCGAGGTCCCGAGCGGTGCCGGGGCGACCTATGTCCTGCCCTGCGTCGCCGAGGCCAACGGCTCCTCGGTCCCGCTCATCGTCATCACGAGCGACACGCCGGTCGCCAGCGAGGGGCGCGGGGTCATCACCGAACTCGATTGCGCCCGCCTGTTCGAGCCGGTGGCGAAGGCCTCATGGCTGGTCAAATCTGCCAAAAGGCTGCCGGATACGATACGCCGCGCCTTCCGCGTCGCGACGGGCGGCAAACCGGGCGTCGTCCATCTCGCCGTGCCCGAGGACGTGCTTCACGAAGAGGTCGAGCCGGCCACCGTCTCGCTGCATGTCGAGAGCCATCACCGCAGTTTTCCGGCCTACCGGCCGTCGGCAGAAGCGGCCGAGCTCGACAGCCTGATCGCCATGATCGGCCAGGCGCGGCGTCCGCTCTTCGTCTTCGGCGGCGGTGCGAAGCGGTCGCAGGCCGGCGCAGCGCTGCTCGCGCTGGCCGAGCGCCTGGGCATGCCGATCGTCAACACCATCACGGGCCAGAGTTCGTTGCCCGACGGTCATCGGCTCGCCATCGGCGTGACCGGCGACAACGGCTTTCATCCGCATGCCAACCGTGCCGTCGCAGAAGCCGATCTCCTCATCTACTGGGGGTGCCGTCTCGGCTCGGTCGTGTCCGTCGGCTGGACATTCCCGCCGCCGGATCACGAGCGGCGCATCGTCCAGATCGATATCGATCCCGAGATCATCGGCAACAACTCGGCCAATGCGCTCAGCATAAACGGCGATGTCTGCGCGGTCGCTGAAGGCCTGGCTGCGGCCCTGCCCGACACGCTCGCAGTCGACCCGCACTGGCTCGAAAGATTGAATGGCTGGAGGGCGCAGTTCTGGCGGGACGCGCAGGATGAGCTGCGCGACGACAGCTTGCCGCTGAAGCCACAGCGCGTGGTCCAGGCGCTGAACAAGCGGCTGGACGGCCCCTTCAGCATCCTCTCCGACCCAGGCACCCCAACGCCGCATATGACGCGCCTGCTGCGGCTCGACGATCCCGATACCGATTTCATCATTCCCCGCGCTTATGGCGGGCTCGGCTACGCACTGCCGGCCGTGGTCGGTGCCTGGCTGGCACGCCCGCAAGCGCGACCGCTCGCGCTGTTCGGCGACGGCTCGTTCGGGATGAACTGCGGCGAGCTCGAAACCCTGGTACGGCTCGGCGTGCCGGCTATCCTTATCCATTTCAACAATGGCTGCTTCGGCTGGATCAAGGCGCTGCAGCGACTTCACGGCCACAACGCGACCTACTCGGTCGATTTTCTCTCGCTGGACGCAGCGCGCATCGCCGAAGCGTTCGGTCTCAAAGCCTGGCGGGTGACGGACGCCGCCGAGCTGACCGCGGCCCTGGACGAAGCGCTGGCATTCGACGGCCCGGGCTTCATCGATGTCGTCGTCGAATCGATCGCCGACGTGGCTCCGCCGGTTTTCTCCTGGTTGCGCCGGCTCGGCGAGGACCCGTTGGCGCAGCCTCACGCCAGGAATGTGGAATTGGCGAGGTCGTCGCCCAAAGCCGAATATTGAGTTCAGTCGCCGTTCTCGAACGGTGATCAGCTGTCGACAGCATACCGATATGCTCGTGGAGGGCGGAATGAAACTTGCGGTAGACATCGACGTACAGCCTGAAAGCGGTCGTTCCGGTGATATGCTGCAGATTGGTGCCATGCAGTGCTGACACCTCCGCTCTGTTTGCTCGCAACGGCTGCCCTGACGGGTGGCACGCCCGTTGCTAGCCCCTCCCCAATCCGCGCGAACCAACGCCGGGCCTCGAGGGGAGCACCGTCATGTCGTCCAGGTTCACCACGCGCGCCGTCATGCTGGCGCTCGGCTTTTCAACCACGCTCGCGGGCACCGCGCTCGCCCAGGAGAAAGTGCTGCGCATCGGCATGACCGCCGCCGATATCCCGCGGACTCATGGCCAGCCCGACCAGGGTTTCGAAGGCAACCGCTTCACCGGCATCCCGATGTATGACGGGCTGACCAACTGGGACCTGTCCTCGGCCGACAAGGCCAGCGTCGTCATTCCCGGCCTCGCCACCGAATGGGCGGTCGACGCCGGCGACAAGACGAAATGGGTGTTCAAGCTGCGCCCGGGTGTGAAGTTCCAGGACGGCTCGGCCTTCGATGCCGCTGCGGTAGTCTGGAACGTCGAAAAAGTGCTCAATAAAGAGGCAGCCCACTTTGCTGCCGATCAGGTGGGCGTCACCGTCTCGCGCATGCCGACCTTGAAGTCGGCCAAGGCGATCGATCCGCTCACCGTCGAGCTCACCACCTCCGAGCCCGACGCCTTCCTGCCGATCAACCTGACCAATCTCTACATGGCCTCGCCCACGCATTGGGCAGCCAAGCTCGCCGCCGTCCCGGCCTCGGTGACCGACGCCGCCGAGCGTTCGAAGCAGGCCTGGGCCGCCTTCTCGGCCGACCCATCCGGCACCGGCCCGTTCAAGGGCGTCCGGCTCGTGCCGCGCGAACGCTTCGAGATGGTCGCCAACAAGGCTTACTGGGATCCCAAGCGGGTACCGAAGGTCGACCGTGTCGTGCTGCTGCCGCTGCCGGAAGCCAATGCCCGCACCGCTGCCCTTCTCTCGGGCCAGGTCGACTGGATCGAGGCGCCGGCGCCGGACGCCGTGCCGCAGATCAAGCAGCGCGGCTTCTCGATCTATACCAATGCCCAGCCGCATGTCTGGCCCTGGCAGCTCTCCTTCGCCGAAGGTTCGGTCTGGCTCGACAAGAAGGTCCGCCACGCCGCCAATCTGTGCGTCAACCGCGAGGAGCTGAAGACCCTTCTCGGCGGGCTGATGGAGGTGCCGAAGGGCACGGTACCGCCCGGCCATCCCTGGTGGGGCAATCCGAAGTTCGAGATCAAATACGATCTCGAAGCCGCCAAGAAGCTGATGACCGAGGCGGGCTTCTCGGCCTCCAAGCCGGCGAAGGTGAAAGTGCTGACCTCGGCCTCGGGCTCGGGCCAGATGCAGCCGCTGCCGATGAACGAATTCATGCAGCAGGCGCTGAAGGACTGCTATTTCGACGTCGCGCTCGAGGTCGGCGAGTGGAACGCCGTCTTCACCAACTGGCGCGAGGGCGCCAAGCACGCCAATGCCCGCGGCGCCAACGCCACCAACGTCACCTATGCGGCGATGGACCCGTTCTTCGCCATGGTCCGCTTCGTCTCGACCAAGACCTTCCCGCCGGTCTCCAACAACTGGGGCTATTTCGGCAATGACGAGTTCGACAAGCTGATCGCCGACGCCCGCACCTCCTTCGACGGCACGGCGCGCGATGCGGCGCTCGCCAAGCTCCACGCCCGTATCGTCGAGGAGGCGCCCTTCGTCTGGGTGGCGCATGATGTCGGCCCGCGCGCGATGAGCGCCAAGGTCAAGGGCGTGGTCCAGCCCAAAAGCTGGTTCATCGACATCGCCCCGATGTCGATGGAGTGACAGGGCTTAGAGCCTGCCGTTTCCGTCATGGTCGGGCTCGTCCCGACCATCCACGCCTTCCCGTGACTGATCGCATGCAGCGTTCAAGACGTGGATGCTCGCCACAACGGCGAGCATGACGGTGCGGTTCGGGCGCCTTCAAGCCCATGGCACGGCCCTTGCTGAGCCGGTTCAGAACTCTTCCAGATCAAAGGTGCCCGATGCTTCGCACTGCCCTGGCCCTCTCGCTCGCTGCCGGCGTCGCGCTTCTTGCCCAGCCGGCCCTGGCGCAAGGCACGCTGCGCATCGCGATGACCGCCTCCGACATTCCGCTGACCACAGGCCAGACCGACCAGGGCGGCGAGGGCATGCGGTTCATGGGCTATACGGTCTATGACGCGCTGATCAACTGGGACCTCTCCAGCGCCGACAAGCCCTCCGACCTTAAGCCCGGCCTCGCCACCGCCTGGGCGGTCGATGCGAGCGACAAGACCAAGTGGACCTTCACCCTGCGCGAGGGCGTGAAGTTCCATGACGGCTCCGAGTTCACCGCCGAGGCGGTGGTCTGGAACCTCGACAAGCTGCTCAAGAACGACAGCCCGCAATTCGACCAGCGCCAGGCGGCGCAGGGCCGCTCGCGCATCCCGGCCGTCGCCGCCTACAAGGTGATCGACAAGTACAAGGTCGAGATCACGACGAAGTCGCCCGACGCGACCCTGCCCTACCAGCTCGCCTGGATCATGATGTCGTCGCCCGCGCAGTGGGAGAAGGTCGGCAAGAACTGGGAGGCCTTCGCCAGGACGCCGTCCGGCACCGGCCCGTGGCAGCTCACCGCCTTCCAGCCGCGCGAGCGGGCCGAGCTCTCGCCGTTCAAGGACTATTGGGACAAGGCGCGGGTACCCAAGCTCGACAAGCTCGTGCTGCTGCCGCTGCCCGAGCCCAATGCACGCGCCGCCGCGCTGCGCTCCGGCCAGGTCGACTGGATCGAGGCGCCGGCGCCCGATCTCGTCGAGTCTCTGAAGGGCGCCGGCTACAAGATCGTCACCAACGCCTATCCGCACAACTGGACCTGGCATCTCTCGCGCGTCGAGGGTTCGCCCTGGAACGACATCCGCGTGCGCAAGGCGGCCAATCTCGCGATCGACCGCGCCG
This sequence comes from Allobosea sp. CCNWLY174, assembly GCF_037120455.1. NCBI lineage: Bacteria > Pseudomonadati > Pseudomonadota > Alphaproteobacteria > Hyphomicrobiales > Alloboseaceae > Allobosea > Allobosea sp. CCNWLY174. Next base: position 742,308 of record NZ_JBBBBQ010000001.1, read on the forward strand.
GACTGAAGGAGCTGCTCGGCGGCATGATGATCCCGGCCGAGGGATTCTACCCGCCCGGCCATCAATGGTTCGGCAAGCCGAGCTTCAAGCTGAGCTACGACCCCGCGGCGGCCAAGAAGCTGCTCGCCGAGGCCGGTTACTCCCCGGCCAAGCCGCTCCAGACCCGCATCCTGATCTCGCCCTCCGGCTCGGGCCAGATGCAGCCGCTGCCGATGAACGAGTTCGTCCAGCAGAACCTCGCCGAGGTCGGCATCAAGGTCGATTTCGAGGTGGTCGAGTGGAACACGCTGATCAACATCTGGCGGGCCGGCGCGAACCACGACTCGTCCCGCAAGGCGACGGGGATGAACTACACCTATTTCATCCAGGACCCCTTCACCGGCTTCATCCGCCATCTGCAATGCGATCTGAAGCCGCCGGCGGGCACCAATTGGGGCATCTATTGCGACCCCGAAATGGACAAGCTGTTCGACCAGATCCGCACCACCTTCGACCCGGTGGAGCAGACCAAGATCCTGCAGAAGACGCACGAGAAGTATGTCGACGACGCGCTCTTCCTGATGGTGACGCACGACGTCAACCCGCGCGCCCTGTCGGCCAAGGTCAAGGGCTTCGTCCAGGCGCAGAACTGGTTCCAGGACTTCTCGCCGATCTCGATGGACAAGTGAGCAGCGAATGACGCGAGGCCGGCCATGCTGACCTATCTCGCCAAGCGTATCCTCTATGTGCTGCCGGTGGCGCTCGGCGTCAGCCTGTTCTGCTTCCTGCTCGTCCATATCGCGCCGGGCGACCCGCTGACCTCGGTGCTGCCGCCGGACGCCTCGCAGCAGATGCAGGAGGAGATCAGGAAGCTCTACGGCTTCGACCGGCCGCTGCCGGTGCAGTTCGGGCTCTGGCTCTGGAAGGCGGTGCAGGGCGATCTCGGCACCTCGATCGCGACCGGCCGCCCGGTCGCCGCCGAGGTCTGGCGCGCCGTCGGCAACACCCTGCTGATTGCCTGCCTCGCCACCGTGATCGGCTTCGTGCTCGGCTGCTTCTTCGGCTTCGTCGCCGGTTATTTCCGCGGCTCCTTCCTAGACAAGTTCGCCTCGATGCTGGCGGTGCTCGGCGTCAGCGTGCCGCATTACTGGCTCGGCATGGTGCTGGTCATCGTCTTCTCGGTGCAGCTCGGCTGGCTGCCGCCGGGCGGTGCCGGCCCCGGCGGCTCGGCCTCCTGGAAATGGGACTGGGAGCATGTCAGCCACATGATCCTGCCGGCCATCACCATGTCGGTGATCCCGATGGGCATCATCTCGCGCACGGTTCGCGCGCTGGTCGCTGATATCCTGAACCAGGAATTCGTGCCGGCGCTGCGGGCCAAGGGCCTGATGGATTTCGGCGTCTTCCGCCATGTCGTGAAGAATGCCGCACCGACCGCGCTCGCGGTCATGGGCCTGCAGCTCGGCTACCTGCTCGGCGGCTCGATCCTGATCGAGACCGTTTTTTCCTGGCCGGGCACCGGCTTCCTGCTCGGCAACGCCATCTTCCAGCGCGACCTGCCGCTGCTGCAAGGCACGATCCTCGTCCTCGCCATGTTCTTCGTCGGCCTCAATGTCCTCGTCGACATCGTCCAGGGCCTGCTCGACCCGCGCGTGAGGAGGCGTTGAGATGAGTGCGGTGACGTCTCCGGCCGCCATGCCGGCTGTCCCCCAGCCGGTGCGCTCTCCCGGCTACTGGTCCGGCGTCTTCAGGCGCTTCCGCAAGGACAAGGTCGCGGTCGGTGCCGGCATCGTCGTGCTGCTGATCATCCTGATGGCGGTCTTCGCCGATTATATCGCCCCGGCCGACCCGACCCGTTCCTCGATGCTGCGGCGCCTGCGCCCGATCGGCACGCCGGGCTATCCGCTCGGTGCCGACGAGCTCGGCCGCGACATGCTCTCGCGCCTGATCCACGGCGCCAGGCTGTCGCTGTTCATGGGCGTGGTGCCGGTCTTCATCGCCTTCGGTTTCGGCTCGCTGATCGGGGTCGCTGCCGGCTTCTTCGGCGGCAAGTTCAACACGATCACGATGCGCACCGTCGACATCTTCTACGCCTTCCCCTCGGTGCTGCTGGCGATCGCGCTCTCGGGCGCTCTCGGCGCCGGTGTCTTCAACTCGCTGCTCTCGCTAACCATCGTCTTCATCCCGCCGATCGCCCGCATCGCCGAGAGCGTGACGACGCAGGTGCGCTCGATGGACTATGTCGAGGCGGCGCGGGCCAGCGGTGCCGGCTCCGGCACGATCATCCGCGTTCACGTCCTCGGCAACGTGCTCGGTCCGATCTTCGTCTACGCCACGAGCCTGATCTCGGTCTCGATGATCCTGGCCTCGGGCCTCTCCTTCCTTGGCCTCGGCACCAAGCCGCCGACCCCGGAATGGGGCCTGATGCTAAACACGCTGCGTACCGCGATCTATGTCCAGCCCTGGGTCGCAGCGCTGCCGGGCGTCGCGATCTTCATCACCTCGATCTCCTTCAACCTGCTCTCGGACGGGCTGCGCTCGGCCATGGACGTGAAAGGCTGAGCCATGTCGCTCTCGCTCCATGCCGAAGACGGACTCGACCGCGGCGGCGCCGGCACGCCGCTGCTCGAGGCGCGGACGCTGACCAAGCATTTCCCGCTCGGGCGCGGCGCGGTGGTGCGCGCCGTCGACGGTGTCGACTTCACGGTGATGAAGGGCGAGACGCTCGGCGTCGTCGGCGAATCCGGCTGCGGCAAGTCGACGACCGCGCGCGTGGTGATGCAGCTGATCCCGCAGGACGAGGGCCAGATGCTGTTCGATGGCGAGGCCGTCGGCAGCTCGGCGCTGTCGCTCAAGGACTATCGCCGCCAGGCGCAGATGGTCTTCCAGGATTCCTTCGCCTCGCTCAACCCGCGGCTGTCCATCGAGGATTCGATCGCTTTCGGACCCATGGTGCACGGCGTCCCCAAGTCGGGCGCGATCCTGCGGGCCCGCGACCTGCTCGCCCGGGTCGGGCTCGATCCGGCCCGCTTCGCGGCACGCTATCCGCACGAGCTCTCCGGCGGCCAGCGCCAGCGCGTCAACATCGCCCGGGCGCTGGCGCTGGGGCCGCGCCTCGTCATCCTCGACGAAGCCGTCTCGGCGCTCGACAAATCGGTCGAGGCGCAGGTGCTCAACCTGCTGATGGACCTGCGCGAGGAGTTCGGGCTGACCTACATCTTCATCAGCCACGACCTCAACGTCGTTCGCTTCATCAGCGACCGCGTCATGGTGATGTATCTCGGCGAGGTCGTCGAGATCGGCCCGGTCGAGGAGCTCTACGACGATCCGCGCCATCCCTATACGAAGGCGCTGCTCTCGGCGATGCCGTCGATGGACCCGGACAACCGGACGATGGAGGCGCCGCTCGCCGGCGATCCGCCGAACCCGATCAATCCGCCGGAAGGCTGCCGTTTCCATCCGCGCTGTCCGCAGGCCCAGACGATCTGTTCCAAGGCCAAGCCGGCGCTGACCCCGGTCGGCGCCGGCCAGCGGCTTGCCGCCTGCCACATGGAGATTCCCGGCTCCGGCCATAGCCGCGCGCCCGCGCTGGAGGATGCCGCATGACGACACCTCTCGTCGCGATGGAGAACGTCACCGTCCGCTTCAAGGGCGCGCAGACGGTCCATGCGGTCAATGGCGTCTCGCTGACGCTGGAGCCCGGCAAGGTGCTCGGCATTCTCGGCGAATCCGGTTCCGGCAAGAGCGTCACCCTGAAGACGCTGCTGCGCCTCCTGCCGGAGACCCGCACCGAGATCGGCGGCAAGGTCATGGTCGACGGCAAGGACGTGCTGGCGCTTGGCGCACAGGAACTCTCGGATTATCGCGGCGCCGTCACCTCGATGATCTTCCAGGATCCGGCGCTGGCGCTCGATCCGGTCTACACCGTCGGCGAGCAGATCGCCGAGGCGATCGTCCGGCATGAGAAGCTCTCGGCGAAGCAGGCGATGGCGCGCGCGCTCGAGCTGCTCGAGCTGGTGCGAATCCCCTCGCCCGAGCGGCGACTCAAGGCCTATCCGCACGAAATGTCCGGCGGCATGCGCCAGCGCGCCATGATCGCGCTGGCGCTCGCCGCCCGGCCGAAGCTCCTGCTCGCCGACGAGCCGACGACGGCGCTCGACGCGACCGTGCAGATCCAGATCCTCCTGCTTCTGCGCCAGCTCCAGCGCGATCTCGGCATGGGCGTGATCTTCGTCACCCACGACATCGGCGTCGCGGTCGAGGTCTCGGACCGTCTCGCCGTGATGTATGCCGGCCAGATCGTCGAGACCGGCACGGTGCGCGAACTGCTGAGGGATCCGCGCCATCCCTATACGCGGGGTCTCCTTGCGGCGAACCTGCATGGCGCGAAGAAGGGCGAGCGGCTGGAAGCGATCCCCGGCGCGCCACCGCCGCTGAACGAGGCCCCTTCCTCCTGCTCATTCGCGCCACGCTGCAAGCAGGCGCAGGACATATGCCGAGCAAACTTGCCTCCTGCCGTGGCACTTGGCGAAGGCCGGCTCGTCCGCTGCGTTCAGGTGGAGGCCGCGCTCACTCCGGCCTAACTTTCAGCCGCGCCGGAAGCATTGCGAAGCGCGCAATTGTGCAGGCAATCTCACTATCGCGAGAGGCAACGTCCTGCTTTTGCGTCTACCGATTTGGGTCAGTGCCTGTTCCGATTGCTGGTACATCGGCCGCATGCCAAGGCCGGCAGACACAGAACCAGTTCGACGCATGCGGACGGAGGTGTTGGCCCATAGCGGGGAAATTCTTAGACTAGGCGGTACTGGAACAGCTTATCGCGCGACGAGAATAGGCGCCGGCATCACTCCAGCATGGCAACCTGACGATCCTGTTCCATGTCTGGTTCGAATTTCGGCACGAGGTGGCGACCGAGAACCAGACGTTGCCGGAGTCTACAATGGGCCAGCCCCGACCTCGCCGCCCAATCGCCAAGCTAGGCTGCCCAAAACCGGAGGTCGGCAGAGTCCGTTCGGGGCCAAAAGTGGACCTCAACCTATTTCCCCGCCACGGCTGCCATAACGGACGATGCTATGGGTGATCCGGGATAATAAACCTGCCGACAAGGACCAGCAGATCCGTTAAATCGGCTTGCACTCGTATGCGATCGCGCGCACGCGGTCAGGCCGGACCTTTAGACTAAACTCGAGGCCAAAAGAGCAGGCGCGACAGCGTGTCGCGCCACGTCCGACTGTTACAGCGATTTTATATTTCGCTTTTAAATCAACCACTTAGTGGAGTGGCTGGGGGACTAGGATTCGAACCTAGACAACCAGAGTCAGAGTCTGGGGTCCTACCGTTAGACGATCCCCCAACGGGCGCGTTGTCTGCGACGCGTCGGATGGGGGCGATCTAAACAACCTCGCGCCCGGTTGCAAGCCTTCTGTGACGATTTCGACATGCGAGCCGCTCACTGCGCCTTGCACAGCATCTCAAGCGATCGCCAGAGCCCACGCGACTGGACAGCGGCGCGCGTCAGCTCCCGCTCAGCGTGCGCCTGACGGCGTCGCGCCAGCCGGCAACGTGGTTACGGCGCGTCTCCTCGGCGAGGCCAGGCGAGAATCGCCGCTCCAGCCGCCAGCGATCGGCGAACTGCGTCGGCTCGGGCAGAAGCCCGGCGTCGAGGCCGGCAAGATAGGCCGCGCCCAGCGCGGTGGTCTCCAGCACCTGCGGCCGATCGACCGGGGCGGCGAGGATGTCGGCGAGGCGCTGCATCGTCCAGTCGGAGGCGACCATGCCGCCATCGACACGCAGCACCGTCTCCGCCCCATCCGCCTCCGGCCAGTCGGAGCGCATCGCTTCCAGCAGGTCCAGTGTCTGGAAGCAGACCGAATCAAGCGCGGCACGGGCGAATTCGCGTGGACCCGTATTGCGCGTCAGCCCGAATAGGGCGCCGCGGGCGTTGGCGTCCCAATGCGGCGCGCCGAGGCCGGTGAAGGCCGGCACCAGATAGACCTGCTGCCCGGGATCGGCCTTGGCCGCGAGCGGGCCGCTGTCGGAGGCCTTCTCGATGATGCCGAGCCCGTCGCGCAGCCATTGCACGGCGGCACCGGCGATGAAGATCGAGCCCTCCAGCGCGTAATGGCGCACACCCTTGAGCTGATAGGCGATGGTCGAGAGCAGGCGATTCTGCGAGGTGACGGCCCTGGTGCCGGTGTTGAGCAGCGCGAAGCAGCCGGTGCCATAGGTCGACTTCAGCATGCCGGGCTCGAAGCAGGCCTGGCCCACGGTCGCCGCCTGCTGGTCGCCCGCGATGCCGCGAATCGCGATCGCGCCGCCGAGCAGGCCAGGTTCGCTGTCGCCGAAATGGGTGGCGCAGTCGCGGACGTCAGGCAGCATTGCGGCGGGAATGTCGAGCAGCGCCAGCAATTTCTCGTCCCAACGCCCCTGATGGATGTCGAACAGCATGGTGCGCGAGGCGTTGGTCGCGTCGGTGGCATGGACCCGCCCGCCGGTGAGGCGCCAGAGCAGGAAGCTGTCGACCGTGCCGAAGGCGAGCTCGCCGCGCTTGGCCCGCTCGCGGGCTCCGGGGACGTGGTCGAGGATCCAGGCGATCTTGGTGCCGGAGAAATAGGGATCGATGCGCAGGCCGGTGCGCTCGGCGACCAGCTTGCCGTGGCCTTCCGCTTCCAGCGCGGCGCAGCGCTCGGCGGTGCGCCGGTCCTGCCAGACGATGGCGCGGTGGATCGCCTGTCCGGTGCTGCGGTCCCAGACCAGCGTGGTCTCGCGCTGGTTGGTGATGCCGATCGCCGCGACCTCCCCTGCCCGCGCCTCGGCGCGCGCCAGCGCCTGCCGACAGACCGAGAGCGTGCTCTCCCAGAGATCCTCCGCCTCGTGTTCGACCCAGCCCGAAGCCGGATAATGCTGCGGGAACTCCTGCTGGGCACTGGCGAGCGGCTGCAGATTCTCATCGAACAGGATGGCGCGGGAGGACGTCGTACCCTGGTCGATCGCCAGAATCATGCGCCGCGCCGCCATGCCGTTTCTCCCGATTGGTCGCCGCCGGCTTGGTCATGCCGGCCGAGGCGAGCTTTGCCGCGAAGACGGGACACAGGCAAGCGCCGCCGACCATGCCGCAGTTTCGCCACAGGTTCCGCTTGGCAGGGGCCGCGTGCTGTTGTTACGCTGCCCTTCGAATGGAAACGTTCCAGCTTCTTGCTGGACTCCGGCGGGCCACCATGACGGTCCTGACCGGCGAAGGGTTAGCCAGTGACGGTCGAAGACCGCCAGGATTCCGACCGCCCCCTCGTGGCGGTGGTCCCTCTACCGGGCGAGCGGCCCGCGCCGCCGGACGCGGTTCGTTTCGCTCCGGCCCCGTTCCAGCGCCCTCATCCGACCACTTACGCCGCGCTCGATCTCGGCACCAACAATTGCCGTCTGCTGATCGCCCGGCCGGCCCAGCACGGCTTCCGGGTCGTCGACGCGTTTTCGCGGATCGTGCGACTCGGCGAGGGACTCGGCGCCAGCGGGAAGCTTTGCGACGACGCGATGGATCGGGCGGTCGAAGCTCTCAAGGTCTGCAAGAGCAAGATGGACCATCGCGGCGTCACCCGGGCCCGCCTGATCACCACAGAAGCCTGCCGGGCCGCGACCAATGGTATCGAGTTCGTCCGCCGCGTCGGCGAGGAAGCAAGGCTCGAACTCGAGATCGTCGACCAGCGCACGGAAGCCTCGCTCGCCGTCACCGGCTGCGCCGCGCTGGCGGCACCGGAAGCCGGCGCAGTCATCGTCTTCGACATCGGCGGCGGCTCGACCGAAATCGTCTGGCTCGGCGGACGCGAGGCCGGGCGCGACCCCGCCTCCCGCATCCGCGAATGGGCCTCGCTGCCGATCGGCGTGGTCTCGGTGGCGGAGCGCTATGGCGGCATCGAGGTCGGGCGCGAGAAGTTCGAGCGCATGGTCACCGATTGCAGCGAGGCGCTGGCGCCGTTTGCGGCAAAGGCCGCGGCGGCGCGGAATGCGCCGAATTTTCACCTGCTCGGCACCTCCGGTACCGTCACCACCGTCGCTGGCATCCATTTGCGCCTGCCGCGCTATGACCGGCGGCAGGTCGACGGGCTGTGGATGCAGGATCGGGACATCTGCAGCGTCATCGACGAACTCGTCGCGATGGACTATGCCCAGCGTCAGGCCAATGCCTGCATCGGCCGCGAGCGGGCCGATCTGGTGCTCGCCGGCTGCGCCATCTTCGAGGCGATCCGGCGGGCCTTCCCGAGCCCGAAGGTGCGCATCGCCGATCGCGGCCTGCGCGAAGGCATCCTGCTCAGGATGATGCACGAGGATCGCGCCTGGTGGCGCCGAAGGCAATGACGACAACAAAATCCGGCAGCGGCGGTGGCGCACGCGACCTGCGCATCAAGGTCAAGAAGCCCGCCAAGCGCAGCCATTCCTCGCAGCTCTGGCTCGAGCGCCAGCTGAACGACCCCTATGTGAAGCGGGCGCGCGAAATGGGCTATCGCTCGCGCGCGGCGTTCAAGCTCGCCGAGATGGACGAGCGCTACAAGTTCCTCAAAACCGGCCAGAAGCTGGTCGATCTCGGCTGCGCGCCGGGCGGCTGGTGCCAGGTCGCAGGAGCCAAGATCGGGCTTGAGAACGGCAAGGGCCGGATCGTTGGCATCGACCTCCTGCCGGTCGACCCCATCCCACATGTCGAGCTGATCGAGCTCGACTTCATGTCGGAGGAAGCCCCTGCCCTGTTGACGGAAAAACTCGGCGGCAAGGCCGACGGCGTGATGTCCGACATGGCCGGAAATACCACCGGCCATAAGAAAACCGACCATCTGCGGATCATCGGCCTCGCCGAGGCAGCGCTCGAATTCGCCAACAGCGTGCTGGCACCGGGCGGCTTTTTCCTCGCCAAGCTCTTCCAGGGTGGCGACACGGCCGGGCTGCTGGCGGAGCTGAAGCGCGATTTCGCCCAGGTGCGCAACATCAAGCCGGCAGCGAGTCGGGCCGATTCCTCCGAACTCTACGTGCTGGCGACCGGCTTTCGGCGCAAGGCCGAGTCTGCGGACGACAGCGAGCCCGGTTGACGTCGAGCCCTATCGGCTCGCGAGATCGATCGCCGCCTTGACCGCCACCACATAGCCCTGCGGGCCGAGCCCGGCGATGACCGCCGTCGCCGCCAGCGAGACATAGGATTTGTGGTAGTGCGGCTCGCGCCGGTGGATGTTGGAGATGTGCAACTCGACGACCGGCCCGGGAAACATCTTCAGGGCGTCGAGGATCGCGATCGAGGTGAATGAATAGGCGGCGGGGTTGATCACGATCGCTTCGCCTTGATCGATCGCCTCGTGGATCCAGTCGATCAGCTCGTATTCGCGATTGCTCTGGCGGAAGACGATCTCGCGCCCGCCGGCCGTCGCTCGACACATCGTCTCGATCTCGGCGAGCGTGGTCGAGCCGTAGATCTGCGGCTCGCGCGTGCCGAGCCGGTTCAGATTGGGGCCGTTGAGGACGTAGATCGGTTTGCTCACGGTTGGGGGTCCTGTCCTGTCAGCCCTGGTAGCCCATCAGGCGCGGCAGCCAGAGCACGAGGCTGGGGAAGAAGGTGATCAGCGCCAGTGCGACCAGCATGGCGCCGAGGAAGGGCATGCACTCGCGCACGATCAGGCGCAGCGGCACCTCGGCGATGTTGGTCATGATGAAGAGCAGCAGGCCGTAGGGCGGCGTGATCAGCCCCAGCATGATGTTGACGACGACGACCACGCCAAAATGCACCATGTCGATGCCGAGCGCCTTGGCGGTCGGGATCAGCACTGGAACCACGATGAGCAGGATCGCGGTGCCTTCGAGCAGGCAGCCGAGGATCAGCAGCAGCACGTTGACCAGGATCAGGAAGCCGAGCGGCGACAGGTTCCAGCCGGCCAGCAGCACGCGCAGGCTGTCCGGAATGTTCTCGATGGTGACGACGTAGTTGAAGACCAGCGCTCCGGCGATCAGCATGCCGATCGAGGCGGTGGTGCGGGCGCTGTAGGCGAGCGAACCGTAGAAGGCGCGAAAGCTGACGCTGCGATAGAGCAGCACCGAGACGGCGAGCGCATAGGCGGCGGCGACCGCGGCAGCCTCGGTCGGCGTCGTCGCGCCACCATAGATCCCGCCCAGCAGCACGACCGGCATCATCAGCGCCGGAAAGGCGCGCCAGGTGATCCCGGGCAGCTGCCGCAAGGGGATAGGCGGCTCGACCGGGAAATCGCGCCGTTTTGCCGCCGAGGCGACGATCGTCATCTGCGCCAGCGCCATCAGCAGGCCAGGAATGACCCCGCCGAGAAAGAGGAAGCCGATCGAGGCGTCCGAGACCAGCGCGTAAAGCACCATCGGGATCGAGGGCGGGATGATCGGCCCGATCACAGAGGAGGCAGCGGTCAGCGCCGCCGCGAAGGCCGGCGGGTATTTGCCGTCCTTGGTCATCATCGCCTGCATCATCCGGCCGGTGCCGGCGGCGTCGGCGATGGCCGAGCCCGACATGCCGGCGAAGATCACGCTCTGGACGATGTTGACATGGGCGAGCCCGCCCCTGAAGCGACCGACCAGCGCGTCGCAGAAGCGCAGCAGCCGTTCCGTCATCGAGCCGATGTTCATCAGTTCCGCCGCCAGGATGAAGAGCGGCACGGCGAGAATGACGTAGTTGGTGTACATGCCGTTGAGCAATTGCTCGGCGGCGATCGAGAGATCCTGTCCGGCGACGAGCAGATACAGGATCGAGCCTGCGATCATCGCATGGCCGATCGGCAGGCCGAGCAGCGACAGCGTGACGATGGCGAGGATGGCGAGGGAGAACGGCGTGCTCATACGCCCGAGCCCGCCTTGGTGGGATCGAAGGCCTCGGGCGCCTTGCCGCGTGAGGCGCTGAAGCCGAGCCAGAGATAGCGGATGATCGCGCCGACCGCGAAGGCGATGTAGATCGCGTAGACCCAGTTAAACGGGATCTTCAGATAGGCGGTGCGCTCGACTTTCATGAAGGCGACGTAATCGGCCATCGCCGGCAGCGAGATCACGTAGAGCACGACAAGCGCGACCGACGTGATCAGCGCCATCAGCCGGCGCGGACCTGGCCCGACCGCGCCATAGATGATGTCGAAGCGGATCTCCTCGCTCTCGCGCAACACGAAGCCGGCGCCGAACAGCACCAGCCAGAGCCAGAGGATCACGCTGATCTCATGGGTCCAGCCAATCGGGAAGTTGAGCAGATAGCGGAAGACGATCTGCACCAGGAAGACGAGGAACATCGCCCCCAGCATCAGCGCGAGCAGGTTCTCGGCCCGGCGCGCCATGAAGGCGCCGAGTGCTTTCAGCGAGTTCAGCATCGCCCCTCCGGTGAAATTCGGCCCGCCGGCCCCTCCGTCGGCGGGCCACGCCGCCCCCGAAGGACCGGCGCTAGACCTCGGTCGCTCAAGCTTAGCGAAACGCTAGAGCGCGTTGATCTTGTCGAGCATGCCGGGCACCCAGCCCTTGGCCAGCTCTGATTCCAGGTACTTCTTCTGGGCAAAGTCGCGGAAGGCCTTGAGATCGGGCGTATAGACCTCGAGCCCCTGCTTCTTGAAGAAGTCGACCAACTCGGCCTCCTTGGCCAGGTGCTCCTTGGTGCTCCAGTCGATCGCGGCGTCAGCCGCGGCCTGGAAGGCGGCCTGCTTCTTCGCATCCATCCCGTCCCAGACGCGCTTGGTGACGCATAGCAGGTCGAAGCCGACGAGATGCGAGGTCAGCACGATCTGCGAGGAGACCTCGTAGAATTTCATGTTCTGGACGTTTGGCAGCGGATTGTCCTGCCCGTCGATCGCGCCGCTCTGCAGGCCGGTGTAGACCTCGGCATAGGCCATCGGCGTCGGGTTGGCGCCAAGCGACTGGCCGAGGAATTGCCAGGCGTCGCCGCCGGGCATGCGCAATTTGACGCCAGCGAGATCTGCCGGGGTGCTGATCTTCTTCTTTGGCTTGAGGCCGACCTGGCGGGCGCCGAAGTAGGTCGGGCCGAGAATTTTGATGTTGAGCTTGTCCTCGGCGATCTTCTTGAGATCGCGGCCGACATCGCTGGCGAAGACCTTCTTGAGGTGGTCGGCATCGCGGAAGAGATAGGCCGAGGTGACGATCGACCAGGCCGGAATCTGGTTCGAGACGTCCTGCGGCGCGATGTTCCCCATTTCGAGGTTGTTGCGCTGCATGGCGACGAGTTCGGTGCCCTGCTTGAACAGGTTGCCGCCGTAATAGGGCTGCAGCGCGAAGTCGTCTTTGATGGCCTCGGCGAAGCGCTTCATCATTTCGGCGCGGATGTCCTGCTCCGAGAAAACCGCCGAAAATCGCAGATTGGGCTTGCCCTGTGCGAGCGCGGCACCACCCGTCAGCGCAAGAGCGCCGCCGGCCGCCAGAAGCGCACGCCTGTCGATACCGTGTTTCATGCCGTTCCTCCCGTGCGGGTTGGCCCGCTTCGAAGCAGACCATGCCCAAGCGCATATCAGCAATCAACAGGTATTTTCGATTTCCTCCGATGATTTCAATTTTGCCATAATAATTGTGCCTCCTCCGCTCCGCAGCTAGGATGCTCCCTCTGCCGCACTTGCCACGGATCATGCATGCTGAATTACGCCCCGCCGACCGCCTCGATCGGAGAGCTGGCCTATCGCCGGATCCGCGCCGACATCGTCTTCGGGCGGCTGGTACCGGCGCAGCGGCTCAAGCTCGACGACCTGCGCGAGACCTACGGCACCAGCATCAGCACACTGCGCGAGATCCTGAACCGGCTCTCTTCGGAAGGGCTGGTCGAGGCCGAGGGCCAGAAGGGCTTCATGGTCGCGCCGGTCTCCGCCAGCAATCTGAGCGAGATCGCGGCGCTGCGGCTACTGCTGGAGGGACACGCGCTGGCGCAATCCTTCACGGCCGGTGACATGGAGTGGGAAGGCCGCGTCGTCGCCGCCCATCACAAGCTCGCCCTGATGGAAAAGCGGATGCTCGACAATGATCGCGCCGATCCGGAACTCTGGAAGCGCTATGACTGGGAATTCCATCACGCGCTGATCTCGGCCTGCGGCTCGCAGGTGCTGATGGAGACGCACGCCTCGGTCTATGACCGCTATCTGCGCTATCAGATGGTCGCGGTGATCTTCCGCGGCGAGGCGGCGGCGCAGGAGCACCAGACCCTGCTCGACTGCGCGATGCGGCGCGACATCGCGCGTGCCACCGCCGTCCTGGCAACGCATATCAACGCCTGCGTCGAGCACACCCTCGCCGGCGGCACCCTGGAAGGCTGAAGCGGCGCAGGTCGGCTCAATAACAAAGCCCGCGCCGCGGCTTTTGCGGAACGGGCTTTGCAGCTGCAACAGCTCCAGAGCTCAGTCGAGCTGGAACTTCGACAGCTCGCGATGCTCGCCATAGATGCGGCGGACCGTGCCGGTGATCGAGCGATAGACGATCGTCTCGGTCTCGATCACCTCGGGCCCGAAGCGCACACCCGAGAGCATGCCGCCATCGGTGACGCCGGTGGCGCAGACGATGACGTCGCCCGAGGCCATCTCCGACATATCGTATTTCTTGTTGGGGTCCTTGACGCCCATGGTCGCGGCGCGTGCCCGCTTCTCCTCGGTGTCGAGGATCAGGCGGCCCTGCATCTGGCCACCGACGCAGCGCAGCGCCGCCGCAGCGAGCACGCCTTCCGGCGCGCCGCCGATGCCGAGATAAAGGTCGATGCCGGTCTTCTCCGGCTCGGTGCAGAAGATCACGCCGGCAACGTCGCCATCGGTGATCAGGCGGATCGAGGCGCCGGTCTTGCGAACTTCAGCAATGAGCTTCTCGTGGCGCGGCCGGTCCATGATCAGCGTGTTGATCTCGTGCGGCTTGACGCCCTTGGCGCGGGCGAGCGCGTTGATGTTGTCCGCGGCCGAGGCGTCGAGATCGACGATCCCCTGCGGGTAGCCCGGGCCGATCGCGATCTTGTTCATGTAGACGTCGGGGGCGTAGAGCAGCTGGCCGGCACCGGCCATCGCCATCACCGCGATCGAGCCTGGCATGTCCTTGGCGCAGAGCGTGGTGCCCTCGAGCGGGTCGACGGCGATGTGGACCTTGGGGCCCTGCTTGTTGCCGACCTTCTCGCCGATGAAGAGCATCGGCGCCTCGTCGCGCTCGCCCTCGCCGATGACGATCTCGCCATCGATCGGCAGGCGGTTGAGCTCGCGCCGCATCGCGTCGACCGCGGCCTGGTCGGCCGCCTTCTCGTCGCCATGACCACGCAGGCGGGCGGCGGCGACGGCGGCGCGCTCGGTGACGCGAACCAGCTCCATCGAGAGATAGCGCTCGATGATCTGGTCGGGGGAGATGCGGAGATCGACGGACATGGGGACTCCCTGAGCGCGTTAGCGGATGGCCGAGGTGAATAGCGAACGGATTGGCGATGATAAGGCTAAGCCGTGGGCGACCCAGCCTTTCACACTCATTCCCGCTCGATGCGGATGACTTGCGGCGCTTCTGCGATGTGACCGTCGGCGCTGACCTTCTCCAGGGCGCCGCGGATGGCCTGTTCGCTGGTGGCGTAGGTGATCAGCACGACCGGAACCGGTGCGCCGGAGCGCCCGCCGGGGTCGCGCTGGGCAGCAATCTCGGAGCGGCGCTGGACGATGCTTTCAAGCGAGATATCGGCCTGCGCCATCCGGGTCGCGATCGCGGCGGCCGCGCCGGGGCGGTCGGCGACGGCGAGACGGATATAGTAGCCGCCCTCGTGACGCTGCATCGGGGCGCGTGTCGGCTGTTCCAGACGGGCGACAGGCATGCCGAAGGGCTGGCCGGCGGTGCCGCGCGCGACGTCGGCGATATCGGCGATCACCGCCGAGGCGGTCGGGCCGCCGCCGGCGCCGGGACCGACCAAAGTGATCTCGCGGACGGCGTCGGCGTCGATCGTCACCGCATTGGTGACGCCCATCACCTGCGCGATCGCCGACGACTTCGGCACCATGGTCGGGTGCACGCGCTGCTCGATGCCGGTCTTGGTCCGCTCGGCGACGCCGAGCAGCTTGATCCGGTAGCCGAGTTCGTCGGCCATCTTCAGGTCGAGCGGCGTGATCGAGGAAATGCCTTCGACATGAATCGCTTCGGCGTCGATCTTCGTACCGAAGGCGAGGCTGGTCAGGATGGCGAGCTTGTGGGCGGTGTCGAAGCCCTCGACGTCGAAGGTCGGGTCGGCTTCGGCATAGCCGAGGCGCTGGGCGTCCTTCAGGCAGGCCTCGAAGGTCAGGCCCTCAAGCTCCATGCGCGAGAGGATGTAATTGCAGGTGCCGTTGAGGATGCCGTAGAGCCGGCTGACATTGTTGCCCGAGAGTGCCTCGCGCAGCGTCTTCACCACCGGGATGCCACCGGCCGAGGAGGCCTCGAAGGCGAGCGCCGCGCCATTGGCCTCGGCGAGCTCGGCGAGCGCGACGCCATGGGCGGCTAGCAGCGCCTTGTTGGCGGTGACGACATGCTTGCCGGCGGAAAGCGCGGTCTCGACCGCTTTCTTGGCAGGCCCGTCAGAGCCGCCGATCAGCTCGACCAGGCAATCGATCTCGGGGGACGCGGCGAGCGCGACCGGATCGTCGAACCAGGCAAAGCCGGATAGATCGATGCCACGATCGCGATTGCGATTACGGGCCGAGACCGCCGTCACGCGGATCGGCCGGCCACAGCGCGCGGCGAGCGCATTCTCCTGGCGCTTCAGAATGCCGGCGACCGCCGCGCCGACTGTTCCCAGGCCGGCGATGCCGACGCGCAGGGGCCTGATCTCGGAAGAAGCAGCGTGCATGGTCATGGCGCGGGGGTCGCATGAGGCGCGCGGGGAGTCAACGGCGGCAAAGCACTGTGAGCGACAGATCAACCTCCGGGCACGGATTTTGCTTCCATTGAGAAACGCGAGCCGCAGCGAGCGCTTTCCCGGGTGGAGGATTGCGATGCCGATGCCTGCCCTTCCGACAGACGCCATTGAAGTTGCCGATAACGCGCCTGTAGCGCCCCTGCCCGACCCCGCGCTCATCGCAGCACAGATCGATCGCGAGGGCTTCGCGGTGATCGACGACTATGTTCCGCCTGGCGATTTGCAGGAAGCCCAGGATTTCGTCAGGCGCGCGGTCAGCGGCAATGGCGGAAACTACTTGGCGATCGCCGGGCCCGAACGTCTGGACGGAACTTTCCTGAAACGCTGGCCGGAAGATTCCGACTTCCTGACGCTGTGCCGCGGCATCTATCAGAGCAGCATGGGCAAGCCCGCGCCGCAGCCGTCCTTCTACCAGATCCTGCGTTGCCTCTCCGGCGAGAGAGCTGCGGCCAACTCGCTGAATTTCCACTATGATTCCTACCTGCTCACGGCCTTGATCCCGATCCTGATGCCCGAGCGCGGCCAGAGCGGGGACCTGCTGATCATCCCCAACACCCGCAAACTGCGTGCCAGCTACGCGACGAACTTCCTCGACAAGATCCTGCTGGACAATCCGCTGTCGCAAGCGGCGCTGCGGCATCTCTATCGCCGCGGCCATCGCAGCATCAGACATCTCAAGCTGAAGCCGGGCGGCCTCTACCTGTTCAATGGCTACCGCTCGATCCATACCAACGAAGCGTGCGACCCCGATACGATCCGCTCCACCGCGATCCTGCACTATCTCGATCCGCATGCCGACAGCCCGCTGAAGCGGCTGTTGCGGCGGCATTGACGATGCACCTCAAAGCGAGCCGGATGCGGCAGCGCGACGCGCTGGCGTCCTAAGAACGATCGGCGGCTCGCCGAACGTTCGCTGATAGGCGCGGGAGAAAGCGGCGGCGCTGCCATAGCCGATGCGCCGCGCGACCAGCTTGACGCGGCCGCCACGTTCGAGCTCGCGCCGTGCCAGCACCATCCGCCAATGCGCCAGATGCGCCATCGGCGTGGTGCCCAGCACACGCGGGAACAAGGCCATGAACCGCGTCCGCGACATGCCGGCGATCGTGGCGAGTTCGTCGACGCTCCAGCCATGGGCCGGCGCCTCCTGCATCGCTACCAGCGCTGGAAACAGCTGCGGGTGCGACAGCCCTGCCAGCAGCCCCGGCCGGGTCGAGCCCTCGTCGATCAAATGGCGCAGAAGCAGGAGCAGGAGCAGCCTGCAAATGTTGTCGAGGGCGATCTGCCGCCCACATCGCCGGGCTGCCGCCTCTGCCGCCAGCAGATCGGCGACCGTTCGCATCGCCGGCGCCGCGTCGAGTGCAAGCTCGACCCGTTCCGGCAGCGCTGCAATCAGCGGGTTGGCCGGCCCGCCGAAGTCGATCCTCACCGCGGCCAGCACCTCTTCGCCGAGCGTCGCCGTCACCTTTGCATGCGGCAAGAACACCAGCGAGCGCAGGTCCCCTGCTCGCCCAGTCAGTAGCAGATTGGCGGCTTCTGGCGCCGCCTGTTCCGCCATGACATCGAACGCAGAAAAGAAGCTCGACAGGCGATCGCGCCGAGCATCGGGACTTTCGATCATGCGATTGGAATTTTTCATGCCTGATAATATGCAATCTGAGAGAACTCGCAACCCTAGAGGCTCTCTCAATGCTCATTCCACGTCAGCTCGTACCAACCCTTTCCGTCGAGACCCTCGGGCATGGTCGTTTCGACCTATGGGAGGCGGAGCCGGAACGCTTCACGCTCGTCTGCTTCTACCGGGGCTTGCACTGCCCGATCTGCGCCAACTACCTGAAGGAACTCGAGCGGCTGACGCCGGACTTCGCCAGCCGGGGCGTCGAGACGATCGCGGTCAGCAGCGACGGCGCGGAGCGCGCCGGCGAGATGGCACGGAAGATCGGCGCGGACCGGCTGCGGATCGGTTACGGGCTGGTACTGGAGACGGCCCGCGAATGGGGGCTCTACATCTCCGCCTCGCGGGGCAAGACCTCGATCGGCATCGAAGAGCCGGCGCTGTTCTCCGAGCTCGGCATCTTCCTCGTGCGCCCGGACCGGACGCTCTATTACCTCTCCGTCCAGTCGATGCCGTTCGTGCGACCGAACTTTGCCGAGATGGTCGCAGCACTCGATTTCGTCATCAAGAACGACTATCCGGCGCGTGGCGAGGTGGCTGCGACGGCCTAGACGCCGCCTATTCGAAGCGGCAGACGACTTCGGCGGCGAGCTTGTGGACCTTGCCGTTCTCGAAGCCGAGATAGAGCCGCAGCAGCTGGTTGCCGAAAGCGGTGATCTTGATGGTGCGCAACGCCTCGACGCTGTCGCCGTCCGCCTGGGTCGAATTCTCGTCGATCGGCTTCCAGAACCAGGGCTTTGGTGCCCGGATCACGGTCTGCGCCAGCAATTGCTCGGCCTCGGCCCGGCCCATGCCCACCGGAAAATACTTGCCAGCGATCTCAGTCGCGTCGCGGCCGCATTCCTTGGCGCGCGAGGCGGTCAGGACGTCGGCGATGAGGGGTGAGTCGGTGTCGGTGGTGCGGCCACGCGAGAAATCATAGGTCGCGAACAGGCAGACCAGCGCGAACAGGCCGAACATGATCCCGATCAACCGGCCCTTCGAGACCATGATGCGCTCTTTATCCCTGCTATCCGCCCTCGGTGCTGGGTTCCCATGTTTCGGCGGCCCGGTCCAGTGCCGGCGCGCAACACCGCCCCAGCGTCATTGCGAGCAGCACAGCGACGAAGCAACCCAGGAGCCGCAGAGCGCGACCTTCTGGATTGCTTTGCTACGCTCGCAATGACGATGGCGGGACGCTTCCGCCCTACCCCGCCTTCGGCATCTGGATGACGTTGTGCAGGGTCTGGTCGGCGCTCTTCAGGAAGCGGCCGATATTGCGCGCCGCCTGGCGGATGCGCTGCTCGTTCTCGACGATGGCGATGCGGACATAGTCGTCGCCATGCTCGCCGAATCCGATGCCAGGCGCGACTGCGACTTCGGCCTTCTCGATCAGCAGCTTGGAGAACTCCAGCGAGCCGAGGTGGCGGAACTTCTCGGGAATCGGCACCCAGGCGAACATCGAGGCCTGCGGCGCCGGGAACTCCCAGCCGGCCTTGCCGAAGCTCTCGACCAGCGCGTCGCGGCGCTTGCGATAGACCTCGCGCATCTCGCGGATGCAGTCGTCGGGACCGTTCAGCGCCGCCGCGGCCGCGACCTGGATCGGCGTATAGGCGCCGTAGTCGAGATAGGACTTCACCCGCGCCAGCGCCGCCAGCAGCTTCTCATTGCCGACGGCAAAGCCCATGCGCCAGCCGGCCATGGAGAAGGTCTTCGACATCGAGGTGAACTCGACGGCGACGTCGATCGCGCCCGGCACCTGAAGCATCGAGGGCGGCGGATCATTCTCGTCGAAATAGACCTCGGCATAAGCGAGGTCGGAGAGCAGGATCAGCTCATGCCGCTTCGCGAAGGCGACGAGGTCGCGGTAGAAATCGAGCGAGGCGGTATAGGCGGTCGGGTTCGCCGGATAGCAGGTGACCAGCGCGATCGGCTTCGGCACCGAATGCGCCATCGCTCTCTCGAGCGCCGGGAAGAAGGCCGGCGTCGGCTCGGCCGGTACGGAGCGGATCACGCCGCCCGCCATCAGGAAGCCGAAGGCATGGATCGGGTAGCTCGGATTGGGCACGAGCACGACGTCGCCGGGACCGGTGATGGCCTGCGCCATATTGGCGAAGCCTTCCTTCGAGCCAAGCGTGGCGACGACCTGCGTGTCGGGATTGAGAGTCACGCCGAAGCGGCGCTGGTAGTAATGCGCCTGGGCGCGGCGCAGGCCGGAGATGCCCTTCGAGGCGGAATAGCGATCGGTGCGCGGCTTGCCGGCGGTCTCGACCAGCTTCTCGATGACATGCCTGGGCGCCGGCAGATCGGGATTGCCCATGCCGAGGTCGATGATGTCGACGCCCTTGGCGCGCTCGGCAGCCTTGATCTTGTTGACCTGTTCGAAAACATAGGGCGGCAGGCGCTTGATGCGGTGGAAATCGGTCATTTCGACAACAGGTCCTTGCGGATCGCCGCACCCTCGCGCGCGGCAAATCACATTCTTGCGTTGCGATGCCTTACCACCGCAACTTCCGCCCCAACAGCAGAAAAAACGCAAGATTCAGCGAACGGCAGCGCATGCCGCATTGCTGCAACGCTTCAAGCCGGCGGAATGAAGGGCTGACTGATCGTCTTGAACACGTCGAGCGCTTCGCAGCGCGCGGAATGAGCCTCCAATGCCGGATGGTCACGCAGGATCACGAGATCGGGATGCGCCTCGCCGGCAAAGCGCAGCGCGCAGGCGAGCGCGATATCGGCATGGCCGATCCGATCGTCGAACCACCAGTCGCCGCTACGCTCGGCACGCTCGCGCTCGAGAGCGGCAAGGACACCCCGGATCTGGGAGCGGCAGCGCCCGGCCCAGACCTCGGAAACCTGGTCGTGCAATCGCAGCTCGTAGAACAGGCTCACCGCCTTCTCGGCGAGCCCCATCGCCAGTGCCGCGACGCGCAAGGCCCTGTGACGGCCCGGCTCCGTACGCGGGAACAGGGCAAGCTCGGGCGGAACGAAGCCATCGAGATAATCGAGAATGGCATGGCTCTCGACCAGCACGAGCCCGTCATCGAGCTCGAATGTCGGCACGCGAACCAGCGGATTGAGCGGCGCGATCCTGTCGCCGTCGCCGAAAACCGACCAGGGCCGGTGCTCGAAGGGCAACTCGTAGAGCGTCAGGGCGATGCCGACGCGGCGCACGAAAGGCGAATCATACTGGCCGATCAGGATCATCGCGGGCGCTCCACCGAGGAGCCGTCATTGGATTGATCCGGGTGACGCAAGGCAAGCGGTCCGTGCCCGCCGCCCTCACTCCTTCGGCTGCTGCGGTGGTGCGGGCGGCGGCAGGGCCTTGCCGAGGCTCTGCGCCTGCGCGCCGGCAGCGTCGTTGGAGATTCGCTTGGCTTCCAACTCCGCCTCGAGCTTCTTGAACTCGTCGACGGTCTTGCGCTTGGCCGGCCGCGAGACGGTGGTGCCGATCGGGATATATTTCGGATCCTGCGGCCGGGTCTCGGTAACGAAAGGCTTGGGCTCGCCGGGTTTGGTGGCGAGATCGGCCATTTCAGCCACGCCGCGCGTGGCTTCGCAGCCTCCGAGGCCGGCTCCGACCATGAGAACCAGTCCAGCCGCCTTGAGCGAGATTTGAGTCCGCCTGTCAGCCATCGCCCTGCTTCCGCAAAATTTCTTTGTCACTCATACCGGTTAGGTCCTTAATGGGTCCAAAATGGGGAGTGCAACTCCTGCGTAAGGCTACCAAGGGGAGCGCCATCATGTGTCCGCCAGCTGACGAGAAAGGCAAAGCCGGGCCAAAGCCTGCTGAAGCGCCGTTCGCCGAGCTCCCGGCCGTTCCCGATTTCGAAGCGATGGCGCAGAACATGGGCAAGCTGGTCGAGCAGGCCGGCAAGGTGACCGCCGCCTATCTGAAGCCGATCGAGCGCGGCGAGGCCAAGACCGGCCAGGCCGACGAAGCCAGCGAAATGGTCAAGGTGCTCGGCCGCGTCGCCGAGCGCTGGGTCAGCGACCCGCAGAAGATCATCGAGGCGCAGGGCGCGATCACCAGCGACTTCCTCTCCCTGTGGAGCTCGACCCTGAAGCGCCTCGGCGGCGAGCAGGTCGAGCCGGTGATCGCCCCCGAGAAAAGGGATGCACGCTTCGCCGATCCGGAGTGGGACAGCCATCCCGTCTTCGACTTCGTCAAGCAGGCCTATCTGCTGACGACGCGTTGGGCCGAAGGCATGGTCGAGCAGGCGGACGAGCTCGACCCGCATACGCGTGACAAGGCCCGCTTCTACGTCAAGCAGATCGCAGGCGCCCTCTCGCCCTCCAACTTCGTCGCGACCAACCCCGAGCTGCTGCGCGAGACCATGGCGCAGAACGGCGAGAACCTGGTGCGCGGCATGAAGATGCTGGCCGAGGACGTCGAGGCCGGCGGCGGCGAACTGAAGATCAGGCAATCCGATGCCGGAGCCTTCCAGGTCGGCGTCAACATCGCGACGACGCCCGGCAAGGTCATCTACCGCAACGACATCATCGAGCTGATCCAATACGCGCCGGCGACCGAGACCGTGCTGAAGCGGCCGCTGCTGATCGTGCCGCCCTGGATCAACAAGTTCTACATCCTCGATCTCAACGCCGAGAAGAGCTTCATCCGCTGGTGCGTCTCGCAGGGGCTGACGGTCTTCTGCATCTCCTGGGTCAACCCGGACCACCGCCACGCGCTCAAGGATTTCGAGAGCTACATGCGCGAGGGCATCTTCGCTGCACTGGAGGCGATCGAACAGGTCACCGGCGAGAAACAGGTCTCGACGATCGGCTACTGCGTCGGCGGCACGCTGCTCGGCGTGACCCTGGCCTATATGGCGGCAACCCGGGACAAGCGCATCGCCAGCGCGACCTTCTTCACCACGCAGGTCGATTTCAGCCACGCCGGCGAGCTCTCGGTCTTCGTCGACGAGGAGCAGATCCGCGCCGTCGAGGAGCAGATGGCCGAGCGCGGCTATCTCGACGGCTCGCGCATGTCGGGCGCCTTCAACATGCTCCGGCCCAACGACCTGATCTGGTCCTATGCCGTCAACAACTACCTGAAAGGCAAGGCGCCGACCCCGTTCGACCTGCTCTACTGGAATTCGGATTCGACCCGGATGCCGGCGGCGAACCACTCATTCTACCTGCGCAACTGCTATCTCGAGAACAAGCTGAGCAAGGGCGAGATGCGCCTCGGCGGCAAGCGGCTCGACCTCAAGAAGGTGAAGATACCTATCTACAATCTGGCGACGCGCGAGGACCATATCGCTCCGGCGAAATCGGTCTTCCTGGGCTCGCAGACCTTTGGCGGCCCGGTCGACTATGTCATGGCCGGGTCCGGACACATCGCCGGCGTGGTCAATCCGCCGAACAAGGTGAAGTACCAGTACTGGACCGGCCCGAAACCGGAGGGTGCCTTCGAGGACTGGATGAAGAAAACCGAGGAGCACCCCGGCTCCTGGTGGCCGCATTGGCTCGGCTGGCTGGAGAAGCAGGCGCCCAAGCGCGTCAAGCCGCGTATCCCCGGCGAGGGGCCCCTGCCCGCGCTCGAGGACGCGCCGGGGAGCTATGTGAAGATCAAGGCTTAGAGCTTACGGATTCTACTCGGAACCGCTCCGTCGTCCTAGACAAGCGGCGAAGCCGCGCAGCTCCGGGATGACGAGGATGGTTCCGGATGAAGCCGGCATCCGGCGGCAGTTCCTGGCCTCTGCCGGCCCTCCCTTTCACCTCGACAAAAAAGCCGGCCCGAAGGCCGGCTTTTCAGCGTCGTGGAAGCGCCGATCAGTTCTTGCGAACGACCGGGCGGACCGGGATCGTCTCGGCCGGGTTGTCCCAGCGATAGGTCAGGGCGGCGGAGACGATGTGGATGTAAGGCTCGGCCTGGCCGGTATAGGACACCGCCCGCAGCGACGGATTGAAGACCTGCTGCGGATTGTTCCCGGTGTAGTTCACCTTGGCCTTGTTGACGTGGATATAGGTGTAGCCGACGTCGAGCTTGAACTTCTCGGTGAGCTGGTAGCTCAGACCGGCGCTGAGCCAGAGCCGGTCGTTGTCCGAGATGAAGATCTGGCGGTTGTCGTCGTTCACGGCCGAGAGCTCGTAGGCCACACCGGCGCGGAGCGTCAGGTCGCGGCTGTACTTGTACTCGACACCACCCGAGAAGAACCAGCTGTCGTCATACTGGAAGTTCAGGCTGGTGAGGGGGACGCCGCCGGCGCGGGTCACGACCGGAATGTTGCGGAAGCGGCTCCAGTTGGTCCACTCCACGCCGAGATGGGCCTGCCACTGGTCGTTGATGACCTGCGAGACACCCAGCACGACCGAGTCGGGCAGGTTCAGGTTGGCCTTGACCGGGATATAGCCGGTCGCCGCGCTCCGCAGGCTGCCTTCCAGCGTCTGCTTGACAGAAGAGCGGTAGGCCAGGCCGATCGTCGTGCCGTCGAGCGGGGTCAGCGTGGCGCCGAAGCGATAGCCGAAATCGATCGTGTCGCCTTGGATGATGATCGGCGTCGCGGCCGCAGTGACGCCGTTGGCCTGCTTCAGGCTGGCCTTGAAATACTGGACCTGCAGCGCCGCGCCGATCGAGAGCCAGTCGTTGACCTTGTAGCCGATGGTCGGGGAGACGTTGATCGTCTGCACCTTGGCCGAGCGGCCGAAGACCTGCGCCGCGTTGACCTGGTTGTCGGGCTTCGAGCGCAGGCCGAACGGCGCGCCGGTGGTAAGACCGATCCAGAACCGGTCGGTCAGCTGCCAGGAGGAATAGGAGGCCGGGATGAAGGAGCCGTCGCCGCCGATATTGCCGGTGCCGAGGGTGCTGCCGCCGGCGGCCTGGATCGGAACCGTGGCGCCCGCAGGGGTGCGCACCGTGGTCGTCGAAGTCGGCTGATAGTCGCCGTTGGCATAGAGATAGGTGAAGTTCCACTGGCTATTGCGGCCCGGGAACATGGTGATCGTCGCCGGGTTCCAGGCCATCGAGCCCATGCCGATGCCGCCCGCCGCCGCGCCGGCATAGGCCATGCCGAGACCTTCGGCGCTCTGGCCCGAGCGGATCGCGAAGGAGCTCGCCGAAGCCGCGCCGGCCGCCAGCAGCGCCGAAAGCGAGACAGTGGCGGCGGCGGTGAATTTCAGAAGGCTCTTCATCGCGGCGTCTTCCCCAGGCTGAGGTTCTTGTTGTGGTGGTTGCGGCGAAGCAGGCCGCGGAATCTGTCATCACCATGCCGCCTGCCGGATTACGCCGCAATCCCGCCTTGACCGCCTTCAAATCGCCATGCTCGATCGGCTTTCCGCATCGGCAGGGCCAAAAAACGTGCAAAATGACCGCGTTTCGCGCGTCCCGCGGCAAAGCCAGCGCCCGAAAAGATAGTTTAGATGCGAACTATCGTGGGTTTCGCCATTGTGCGCCGCAGCATAGCCTCACCCGCCAGCGCCGAGTTCGGGCGCGCTTTCGTGACGAGCGTTGCATAAGCGCCACAACTCCCGGTCCGCCCGCAAGTATGGCATGCGTCGCGCCGGGCTTGCATCGCAGGGGCAGTCCGCACAGGATCGGCGCGACCTTCGGTCTAGCCTTACAAGCCCTGTTTGAAACGATTGAAAAGGGGGAAACGACGTGAAACTGGTTCGTTACGGTGCATTTGGTCAGGAGAAGCCCGGCCTTGTCGACTCTGCCGGCAAGCTGCGCGATCTCTCGGCGCATGTCTCCGACCTCGCCGGCGCGGCGCTCAAATCCGCTTCGCTCGCCAAGCTGAAGGCCCTCTCCCCCGAATCATTGCCGCTGGTCGAGGGCTCGCCGCGCATCGGCGCCTGCGTCGGCGATGTCCGCAATTTCATCGCCGTCGGCCTCAACTTCGCCGACCACGCCGCCGAGACCGGCGCGCCGATCCCTGCCGAACCGATCCTGTTCAACAAGGCGCCGAACTGCATCGTCGGCCCCAATGACGACGTGATCATCCCGAAGAACTCGAAGAAGACCGACTGGGAGGTCGAGCTCGCCATCGTGATCGGCGATGGCGGCTCCTACATCGACGAGAAGGACGCGATGGCGGCGATCGCCGGCTTCTGCGTCTGCAACGATGTCTCCGAGCGCGAATTCCAGACCGAGCGCGGCGGACAATGGGCCAAGGGCAAGGGCTGCCCGACCTTCGGCCCGCTCGGCCCCTGGCTGGTCACCCCGGACGAGATCGCCGACGTGCAGAATCTCGCCATGTGGCTCGAAGTCGACGGCGAGCGCGTCCAGAACGGCTCGACCAAGACGATGATCTTCGGCGCCGCCTATCTCGTCCACTACATCAGCCAGTTCATGCAGCTCGATCCGGGCGACGTCATCACCACCGGCACCCCGCCCGGCGTCGGCCTCGGCTTCAAGCCGCCGCGTTTCCTCAAGGGTGGCGAGACCGTCGCCCTCGGCATCGAGGGCCTCGGCACGCAGAAGCAGCTCTTCAAGCCCTACGCAGGCTGACGCTATCCTGCGCAGACGTGAAGGGCGCTGCCGGGCCTCCGGCAGCGCCCTTTTTCAATCCCGGCAGGCCGCGCGCCTACTGCTTCTGCAGCCAGTCGATCACTTCGGCCACCGCGACGCGTGGTGTCGTCTGATGGTCGGCCTCGACGACGAGGCGCGTGCCGGAATAAGCGGCGCGATCGTTCATCGCTGGGCGATCGCCCGTGCCGATCACCCAGAGCGTCGGAGCACGGACACCGCTCGCCTGGGCAGCCTGGGCTGCCGGCCCGGAGGGATCGAAGAAGTTGAGATAGGCCTCGGCCGTGGTGGTGATGGGGAAGGTCCGACCCTGGTTGAAGTCGAGGAACTTCGCCTTCTGCGCCCCCTGCCCGGCCGCGACCATCGCCTTGGCCTGCGCAAGACTCTCGCCGGTCTGGCTGGCGATGAAGTCCGGGCGATGCCCCGGCGCCAGCGCCACCACCGCGTCGACGCCGCCGACGCGAGCGGCATAGCCCATGGAGATGTTGGCGCCGAGGCTATGCCCGGCGAGCACGATCCGGGACGCTCCACCGGCCTTCAGCCGCGCGACGGCAGCCTGCACCTCGCCGAGCGTCTGGTCATAGGTCCTGTAGCCGGACGTCCAGGACATCCGCGGCAGCAGAACGGTCGCGCCGCGCGCCTTCAGCGCCTGGGCCAATGGCTGGAGGGGACCTTGCCCACCTGCCTTGCCGTGGATGAGCACCACGCCCGCGCCGCGCAGGTCGAACGCCGAGGCGGGCGCCATCGCGCCGAGCGCGACCGCAGCCGAGAGTAATGGTACGAGCGCGCGGCGCCGCATTGTTCGCAATGTCTAAGAGAGCCCTTGCACGACAAGGCTTCTCCTCATTTTACGACGATAGCTTTCCGACTATGGGGCAAGACCGCCCGACGGAGGATCCTGGACCGGATCTGGCCTGGACAGGTCGCAAGAAAAAGCGCTGCCGGGGCTGTTCGACCTCACCCCGGCAGCGCTGGCAGCCGTACCCTGGCACGGCTGCTTCAGTCTCTGAGACGCCCATCCGGGCTTGGAAACCTGAGCACTTTCGCCGATGCCGTCATCGGCACGCCGGCCGGGGTGTCAGACGCATCGTCTCGCCGGACGGCGAGATCGAGCCCGTCCTGAGCCGGCCGCTCGATGTTCACCCCGGCGCGCTCGCGCTCAAACCTGCGCCGGCTGCGCGCGAGGCGCGCGCCCAACGTATCGAATCCCGGCATCGAATCGCCCCCGCTCTCCTGCCGCCTGACCCAGCTATGATCGCAAGCAGACATGGCCGCATCCCCCATTTGGGGGGTGCAGCCATTGTTTCGCCATGAGCGAAGGCAGGATTCGAGCGGACCTGGAGGCTGGCGTCAGCCCTCCGGCAGGCCGAGCATCAGGCGGATGTTCTGGACAGCGGCGCCGGACGCGCCCTTGCCGAGATTATCGAGGCGGGCGACGAGTACGGCCTGGCCGAGATCGGCATTGCCGTAAACGCGCAGCTCGAGCTTGTTGGTGTCATTGAGGGCCTCCGGCTCGAGCTTGCCACTCGGATCGGCAGGCAGGACGCTGACATAGGTCGAGCCGGCATAGCGCTCGGCCAAGGCCGTTTCGAGATCGGCAGGCGTCGGCTTGGCGGGCAGCGTGTCGAGATGCAGCGGCACTGAAACCAGCATGCCCTGCCGGAAATTGCCGACCGAAGGCACGAAGATCGGCCGCCGCTCCAGCCGCGAATAGACCTGCAGCTCGGGCAGGTGCTTGTGCTTGAGGCCGAGGCCGTAGAGCTCGAAATCGGGCGCCGTGCCGGCCTCATAGGCCTCGATCATGCTCTTGCCGCCGCCGGAATAGCCGGAGACCGCATTGACGCTAACGGGATAGTCGGCCGGCAGCAGCCCGGCATCGACGAGCGGGCGCAGCAGCGCGATGCCGCCGGTGGGGTAGCAGCCGGGATTGGCAACCCTGTTGGCGTTGGCGACCTTCTGGGCGAAGCCCGGCTCGAGCTCGGCGAAGCCATAGGTCCAGCCGGCTGCGACCCGATGGGCGGTCGAGGCGTCGACGATCTTCGGCGCGCTGCTGCCGAGCTCGTCAGCGAGCGCGACGGATTCTTTGGCCGCATCGTCGGGCAGGCAGAGCACGACGAGATCGACATCGGCCATCATCGCCTTGCGGGCGACAGGGTCCTTGCGCTTGTCGGGATCGATGCTCTTGACCACGACTTCCGCCACATCGGCGAGACGCTCGCGGATTCCGAGCCCGGTCGTGCCGGCTTCGCCGTCGATGAAGATGGATTTCAGGTTCTGGCTCATCGGACCCTCGCAAGGCGTCTGGTGGAAGCGGACGGAACTGGTTGGCTGGCTCTGGAACTTGGCCTTGTCGCAAGAGCGGACATCAGTTTTGCGACGGGCATAAAAAAACCGCGCTCGGGGCGCGGTCGCGGGCGTTCGGGCTGGAAGCCGAGCGTCATCGCGGGCGCGCCGGAGCGGCGTGTTCACTGCGACGTCGGGTCGGGTTCGTGGTCATGCCGGGGCTATATGTTCCCTGCCCAGCGGCCTGTCAATCTGCGCTGTACACCAAGGACGCCAGTCGGTCCTCGATCAGGCGCAGGGCGTCCTCGACCGAAAGGACAGCCGTGTCGACGATCAGCCGGTCGCCCGTCCAGGGCTGATAATCACGTGTCTCCACCGAAGCCCAGTCCGGGAGGACAAATCCCGGAATATCGGGCTGCCGCTGCTCGACCCTGCGGCGATGCTCCGCCTTGTCGGAACAGACGACCTCGATGTCGAGATGCGGCACGGCCGAGGCGCGACCAAGCTGGCGCCATGCCGCCCTGCTCTCGGCGACCGGGTTCACGCAATCGGCCACGACGGCGACGCCGAGCGAAAGGTTCTCGCCCGCGATAGCGAGGGTCATAGTGTAGCCCGCTGCGCCGATGTCGTTGCCGGGCAGTGCCTTGCGCATCACGTGCTCGATGCTGTCGATGCGCAGATAAGCCGCCGACCGCCTCGTCGCGAGCTCACGGGCAAGAGTCGTCTTGCCCGTGCCAGGAAGTCCACTGAAGACGATCAGCACGGACGTCCCCGCTCGTTCGAGGCTGATTTTTCCAGTCGTAGAGAGCGCTTGATGCTTATCCTTGCCGGGATGATCCAAGCGCCTCGCAACTCGATTCAGCCCGCCTTCTTCAGCGCCAGCGCCTGGAGATAGTGCTGCGCCACCGCCGCGCCCGCGATCGCGGTCGCATCGGCATGGTCATAGGGCGGCGAGACCTCGACGATGTCCATGCCGCGGAAGTCGAGATCGCGGATCGCCCAGACCAGGCGCAGCGCTTCCGCCGAAGAGAAGCCGCCGGCGACCGGCGTGCCGGTACCCGGCGCGAAGGCCGGATCGAGCGCGTCGATGTCGAAGGTGAGATAGGCCGGCCCCTGCCCCACGCGCTCCCTGATCCGCGCGGCGATGCCGTCGACGCCGAGCGCATGCGCCTGATAGGCATCGATCACCGTGATCCCGCAATCGCGCGGCGCGACTGTGCGGATGCCGACCTGGATCGAGCGCTCGGTGTCGATCAGCCCCTCGCGCACCGCCTCGAGCACGAAGGTGCCGTGGCTGATCGCGCCGACGCCGTCGTCCCAGGTGTCCTGATGGGCATCGAACTGGACGATGGCGAGCTTGCCATGGCGGGCGACATGGGCGCGCAGCAGCGGCAAGGTGATGAAATGGTCGCCGCCGAGGGTGACGAGCTGGGCACCGCTGGCAATGATCGCCGCCGCTTCGTTTTCGATGGCGCGGGCGCACCCCTGCAGGTCGCTGCGCGGCAGCAGGCAGTCGCCATAGTCGACCACGGCGAGCGTCTCGAACGGGTCGATCCGCGAGGGGTATTGCGCATCGCCGTCGAAGATCGCGCTGACCCGGCGCATCGCCTGCGGTCCGAAGCGGGTGCCGGGCCGGTTCGAGACCGCAAGATCGAAGGGCACGCCCCAGACCACGGCATCGCAGCCGGCGACGTCCTTGCTGTAGCGGCGCCGCATGAAGGAGAGCGCGCCGGCATAGGTCGGGTCGTGGGCCGGCCCCTTGCGGTCGCCGGTGAAGGCGTGGTCGATCGTCGGGGTTTCGGCAGGTTCGGTCATCTCGAAAAATCCGTCAGGAAGTCAGCGCCGGCCGTTCAGCCAGACATAGAGGCACCAGGGCAGGATCAGGGCGAGCCCGGTCAGGACGAGCCGCAGCGTCGTCCAGGCGACCGGATATTGCAGCGCCCTGCCGTCGAGCTCCGGCACGCCATGGATCAGGCCGAGCGCGAAGGCCGGCGCCAGGAAGACGATCAGTGCGTTGACGATGCGACGGCCGCGCGGCAGGTCGCTGCGCGCCAGCGCGAGCAACGCCGGCACCGCGACCATGCCGAAGGCGATCAGGAAGAACAGGGCGCGCATTGGGGGGCTTCCGTTGGCGGCTTCCGGTTGAATAGGACGGCAGCCGATTTAGCATGGCCAGCTTGCAGCTCCAGCCGTCTGCGGCTGCTGTCGCAGCCGATTCTGTCGTTGAGCCGCCCGACCTTGCCTCACTGCCTCGTGAGTGCCGCGGCACGGCTTCGTGATTAGGGCCTCACGACAAGGCCACAGCTTGGTCGATTTGGAGGCGGCAGACTCGATTGCCGCCCACCAGGTGCGGCCTATGGCCTTGATCACTTGCTATCGCGACTTTGGAGGCTGTCATGACAAAGACCCTGATCGCAGCACTCGCTTTGGCCGGCTCCTTCGGGAGTTTCGCGCTCCAATCGCCGGCATCGGCTGCCGTCGGCGGCTCAGGCACTCACGGCCTGATCACCACCGCCGCGAGCAACCGGACGATGCAGAACCAGCACATGACCCAGCCCCCGGCGGACCCGCAGACGCAGGCCTACCCGGTCTACCACGACTCGCCGACGGCAACCTGGTACTCGCCGCCGATGAACCGGATGCCCTGCCATTTCACCGAGGCCTTCGTCGAAGGGCGGATGCGGCAGGTCGAAGTCTGCAACTGACTTAGCGACCGCCGCCGACCCGGATGATCGAGCCGACCATGTAGGACGCGGCCTCGGAGAGCGCGAACAGCACGGCTTCGGCGATCTCCTCCGGCTCGGCCACGCGCTTCAGCGGTATCGTCGGCGCGATGCGGTCGACGCGGCCGGCATCGCCGGTCGAAAGCGCGTGGATATCCGTCTGCGTCATGCCGGGTGCCACCGCGTTGACACGGATGCCGGCCGGAGCGAGCTCGATCGCGAGGCCGATCGTCATGGAGTCGACCGCCGCCTTCGAAGCGGCGTACCAGACGTATTCGTTGGGCGAGCCGAGCCCGGCCGCAATCGAGGAGATGTTGACGATGGCGCGGTTCTTCGCGCCATCGTTGGCGAGCAGGGCCTGTGCCGCCTCGCGCGCCACAAGGATCGCGCCGGTGACGTTGAGGTCGATGCAGGCGCGGATGACCTGCGGATCCGACTCGGCAAGCGGACTGCTCTTGCCGGTGATGGCAGCGTTGTTGACGACCGCAGTCAGCGGGCCGAGCGCCGCCTTGGCCTCCGCGAAGACGCGGGCAATGTCGGCGAGGTTTCCCATGTCGCCCTGGATCGCGACCGCCCTCGCCCCCGCCCGGCCGCAGGCTGCGACGACATCGGCCGCTGCCTGCGCATTGCCCTGATAGTTGACGGCAACGTCATAGCCGCGCTCGGCGGCAAAGCGGCAGATCGCGGCGCCGATGCCGCGGCTGCCGCCGGTGACGAGAAGGACGGGACGGTCGGACATGCGGACGGCTCTCCTGTGAAGTCAGTGCGAGGTTTGGATGGAGGCCGAGCCTCAGGCGCTGCTGGCGATCGCCTCGATCTTCTCGATCCCGCCCAGCTTCGGCGCGAAGGAGGCCCAGACCTTGCGTGCGCCGGCCTCCCAGCCGGGGCGGTCCTCCGGCTGCACGACCCTGCCGCCCTCGGCCTTGGCCTTGGCCATCGAAGCGTCCTCGTCGGCGACGATGAGTTCGTCGAAATAGCCCGCCGCTTCCCCAGCCGCCGCAGCGAAGGCCGTCTTGTCCTCAGCCGAGAGGCCCTTCCAGAAGCTGGCCGAGACCGCCACTACACCGGTCGCCCAGATGTGACCGGTCTCGATCAGATAGGGCACGACCTCGTGCAGCTTGAAGCCGACATAGGCGGATTTGGTCAGGTCCATGCAGTCGACGACGCCCGTCTTCAAGGCGTTGTAGGTCTCCGGGATCGGGATCGGCGTCGGATGGGCGCCCAAGCCTGACCAGAGCTCGGTGTGCAGCGGGCTCTGGATGACGCGGATGCGCTTGCCCTTGATGCTGGCGGGCGTGGTCAGCGGCTCCTTGGCGAGGAGATGGCGGGCGCCATAATTGATGAAGCCGAGCACGACAAAGCCCTGCGCCTCGTATTTGCGCTTGAGCTCCTCGCCGAGCGGCCCGGCCAGCACGCGCTTGAGATGGGCACGGTCACGGAAGAGGAAAGGCAGATCGAGTAGCTGGCCGTCCGGCACCCAGGACGACAGCGCCGAGATCGTGAACAGCGAGGCCTGCACCGAGCCGAGACGCAAGCCCTCGGCGACCTCCTTCTCGCCGCCGAGCGCGGCATTGGGGACGACGCGCAGGTCGAAGCGGCCGGCAGCGCTCTGCGCGAGTTTCTCGGTGACACGGCGCCAGATCTTCGTCTCCGGCTTGTCCTCGCCGAGCAGCGAGGCGACCGTGACCGGCCGGCCGGCG
Organism: Allobosea sp. CCNWLY174; assembly: GCF_037120455.1. Classification (NCBI taxonomy): domain Bacteria; kingdom Pseudomonadati; phylum Pseudomonadota; class Alphaproteobacteria; order Hyphomicrobiales; family Alloboseaceae; genus Allobosea; species Allobosea sp. CCNWLY174. The sequence continues at coordinate 774,979 of NZ_JBBBBQ010000001.1, forward strand.
GCGACGGCGCGGCCCGCAAGGATGGCTGGTGCCGCGATCGAGGCGGCAGCGAAAGCGCGGCGGGTCAAAGCCATCGGAACAACTCCTTGTAGGGCAGAGGCAGCGACGGCCAGGCCGCCACAGCAAGACAGAGGACGAAGAGCGCGACGAGCAGGCTCGCCAGCAAGGGCAGCACTGCGCGGAACACCGCGGCCGGCGACAAGCGCATGATGCCGCTGACGACAAAGACGAGGATGCCGAGCGGCGGCGTCAGCCCGTGGATCATCAGATTGACCACCAGCACGACGCCGAACTGGATCGGATCGAGCCCGGCGGCGATGGCCGCCGGCAGCAGCAGGGGCGCCAGCAGCAGGATCGCGGCGCCGATATCGAGGAAGAGGCCGGCGATCAGCAGGACGAGGTTGGAGAGCAGCATCACCGCGAGCGGCCCACCGCCCAGCGCGGTCACCAGTCCGGCCATCTGCTCGGAGACGCGATCGACCGCGAGAAGGAAGGCGAAGGGCGCGGAGGCACCGATCAGCAAGCCGACGGCCGCCGCCTCCCCCGCCGCCTTGCGCAAGGAGGCCAGCACGGTCGCGCCGTTCAGGCTGCGCAGCAGCAGGCAGGCGACGAGCGCATAGGCGACGGCGAGCGCCGAGGCTTCGGTCACCGTGACCACGCCGAAGCGGATGCCGACCACGACGACGATGCCGAGCCCGATCGCCGGCAGCGCCCCGACAAAGGACCGTGCGCGCTCCGCGCCGCTGGCACGAGGCGCGGAATCGACGACGCCGCGCACGCTGAGATGGATGCCGATGGCGAGCGCCGCAGTCAGGACCGCCCCAGCGACGAATCCCCCGACCAGCAAGGAGCCGACCGAGAGATTGGTCGCCGCCGCCAGGATCAGGAACGCGATCGAAGGCGGGATGATGTTGTCCAGCATCGAGACGCCCGCGACGATCGCCGCCGCATTGGCCGGCGGATAGCCGCGCGCCACCAGAGCCGGCGCCATCACCTTGGCGCCAAAGGCGGCATTGGCGACCGAAGAACCGGAGGCGCCCGAAAACAACACGCTTGCAACCAGCGCAGTCTGGGCCAGCCCGGCCCGAAGATGCCCGACCAGCGCGGCGGCAAAGCGCACCAGCCGCTCGGCGAGACCGCCCGCGGTCAGCAATTCGCCCGCGAGCAGGAAGAACGGGATCGCCAGCAGCAGGAACTTCGAGACGCCCGCCACCGTGTTCTGAACGATGGCCGGCTCCGGCAGCAGGCCGCCGAAGGCGCCGGAGAGCGAGACGCCAGCGAGGAGCGCAAAGGGCAGCGGCGCACCGAGCAGGAGGCCTGCTGCTGCGGCAAGCCCGGCAACCAGGCTCGGCGCTCCCATGAAAAGGCCGGTCGCGCTGTTCGCCAGCCCATAGAGACCTGCACCGATCACGAGCGCACCGAGCGCCGCCGGCCAGGACTGCGTCAGTGCCGCCCGCCAGAGCACGACGACGAGCGTCAGCCCCCCACCCACCGCAAAGGTCGCAAAGCGCAGGCTTTCGGGCAGTCCGAGCACGGTCGAGGTGCCGCCGACGAGCGCCGCGACGCTGGCGCCGCCCAGCGCCAGCACCAGCGCGCCATGGACGGCGATCGCTTCCGCCAGAATGGCGGCGACGCGTCGCCCCGCCGCGGGCAACAGGCTGACGACGACGTCGAGCCGCATGGCGAGCGCGCTGGTCGCCGCGAGCGGCGCGCCGACCGCGACCAGGGCGACATTGAGCCAGATCGCGAGCTCGTCCGACCAGACGAGGCCGTCTCCGAGCAGATAACGGCGCGCAACCGCGGCCATCACCACAAGGAAAAGCACGGCGAGGATCGCCGCGCCCAGCCATTCCAGCAGGGTGACGAGTACGGCCAGCCCACGCTCACTCATCAGACGAGCGGAGGATCGGGGCAGCGCAGCGGCCATGGCAGCGCCCGGCACCTTGATCAGCGCAAGGGCGAGAAATGCGTCGGCCGCAGGATCCGGCTGCGCATCTCGAGAACGTAAGGGGCTGCCTTGGCGCGGAAGACCTGCCAGCGCGGATCGGCCTCCATCGCGGCGCGTCGGCGCTCGCGATCGCCGGCATCCTCGAAGCGCCACATGTGCACGACCTCGTTGACGACGCCCGTGTCGGTGGTGAACCAGCCGATCAGATGGCCGAGATGCGAGATCTGCAGCTCCATCCCCTCGGCGACATAAAGGTCGAGATAGTCGCGCACATGGGCGGGCTTGATGGCGTAGGTGCGCTCGTCGAGGATCATCCCAATCCCTCATGGCAAACGGCAAGAACCGCATAGCGGCGAGCGATCAGTAGCCTTCTTCATGGCAAAGCCCAACCGGCGCGACTTCGGCGCAGCCTGCGATCGGCGCATGACGGCGGCGCGGCGCGCCCGGCAACGAAGGGGCTTCGCACGGCGCCCGCGTCGCGGAGAAGAATGAACTGCAAGCCGGCCACCAAGAGCAATATCTTGCTTTTTTGGGCAACCCGGGCGCTCAGCCGCCATGCAGATAAAGATCGGTCGCCACATCGCCGCGATAGCGCGCTTCGGCCAGCACGAACCCGGCTTGTCGCAGCAGGTGCACCGAGGCGCCGTTGTCCGGGTCGACAGTGGCCCTCACTGGCGTGATGCTGCGCTCCGCGGCGAAGGCGACGAGGCCAGCGAGCAGCTCCGAGCCTAGACCCCGGCCCCAGCTGGCGCGTCTCAGCCCGTATATCACCTCCTGTGTACCATCGCCCGGACGGGCGAAGCCGGCCCAGCCGATCAAATCGCCACCAGCGCGCTCGACCACCGCGCCGGTGCCATAGCCGAAGCGTTCGAGATTAGCGGCCGAGCGCTCGATCCAGAGCGGAGCGACATCAGGCGCAAGCGGCTGGCGATCGTCGACGAAGCGATGAACCTCCGGGTCGGCAAAGAGGTCGACGAGCAAGGGCGCATCTGCGGCGACGAAGGGGCGTACGACGAGACGCGCCGTCACGAGCTGGGATCGATGGATCATGCGCCCAACAGAACAGCCCAGCCGAGATTCGGGCGAGGATGCAAGTGCGGCATGGCTGCTTGGGGGCGACAATCCGGCGGCGAAAGTGGGAGAGCTGCGCTGTCTCGAGGAGTCAGCGATCAGTCTTCTCGGCAGCGCTTTCCAGAATCCTGACAGTCTCTTCCAGGCTTTCCTTCACGCCGAGCTGGAAGTCCTTGCGGAAGGCGATGATCGTGTCAGGGGGCTGGCCCTTGAAGGTGTAGACGACGCTGACCTGGTCGGGATTGACGTAGACCGGCTTGCCGTCGCTGGGCGAGGTGAACTTGCAGAGTTTTGGCACGGGGTCTCTCCGGGACGACCGAACGATTCACCGGAGCCTAGCAAAAAACCGAGGCCCCGCCCCCTCGGCGGAAGCGGGGCCTGCAGTATCAGCGCGCGATGCGGGGGCGTCCGCCGCAGAACTGCTGCTCGACCGCACGCTCGTAGCCGAGCTCGCGGTCATAGACCATGACGGTGCGCGTCAGGCAGTCGCCATCCTGCACCAGCCCGGTGTTGATGAGCCGGCCGTTGGGATCGGCGACGACGGTCGGGCCGCAGGCCGCTGCTACGGACGCAAGGCCGAGGGCGACGATGAACTTCGCGGTACGGGTCATGGCAGCCGCTCACATATAGAGGCCGCGGCCGCAGCGGCGCACGCGCCGGTTCTCGTAGTAGCCGGTGTAGCGGTTGAACACCCGCACCGTCTTGTAGAGGCAGTACTTGCCGTCGTTGCGGCCGTCGTAATAGGTCCGGCCGGTATCCAGGTCGACGCCAAGGAATTCGTCCTTGCCCTTCTTGCCCTGGGCGAAGGCCGGAGCGGCCGCGAGGCTGAGAGCAGCGAAACCTGCTGCGGCGATGGCGATCTTGAGCATGGCATTTCTCCTGTCTTGCGGCGGAAATATGTCCAGCACCGCCGGCGAGGCTTGCGTCGGTCAGTGCGGTTTTCGCGCGCGCCCCGCATGTTTATCCATGGTGAGCAGCCGGATCGGCAGGCAGATCACCGTTCTTCCCCCATGAACGCATAGCAGATGAGCTTGCGGCTTTGCTACCCGCAACACGCCGCAATCTGGCCACGATTAGGCCACGAGCCAGGATCCATGGTTTCGCGAGACGTCGATGCCTTCCCCGCAGCGCGGCGCAGGCATGGCCTAAGCTGGTCGTGAAGGGATTGGAGCGGGTACCGGGAATCGAACCCGGGTATTCAGCTTGGAAGGCTGCTGCTCTACCATTGAGCTACACCCGCGTCGGCTGCCAAATTCCGCATCAGGCCGGTCAGTGTCAACCCATTCCGGCGAAGAAGATGGTCTCATCCACCTGAGGCGTGCGCGCGCAAGCTCACGTATCGCTCAAGGCACGCTGGCCGAGCCAGATCGCCGCGCCGGTGAACAGGCCGAGCGCCGCCCCACCGACGAGCGTGCCGAAGGCCAGCGCGCCGGCCGCAGCCACGGCCGTGCTGAAAAGCGCAATTCCCATCGTCATTCTCCCCAACGGAAAATTAGCCAGGCCGCGCCCCACGGCAGCCCCCATTTGGGGGATGAAGAGCCGATTTCGAGTCCCGTTGAACGAAAAGTGAGCGTCGATTCCCCCCAAATGGGGGGCGAAGGAGCCCCTCGAGCCTGATACCGATCAGCCGCAGGGGAACCTCATGTCCAACCTCGACGAGTTCTGCTGCCCGTTCAGGGCCGAGATTATTTCGGCGATGCCGCGACCGTTGGTCATGCTGATCCACGGCATGGGCATGTTGGCCCTGCTATTTCTCGAGTTCTGATCCGCCGCCGCGCGTTCGCCGCCGCCGCGACATGATGCCCGGCGCCGCTCTGCCGCCACTTCAGCGTTTGGCCATCTCGATATCGGGGATCGTCGGTCCGCTGGCGCCACGCTCGCCTTCCACGATGGGCGGCGATGGATTCCGCGAGATCCGCAGCGCGATATAGATCGCGACCGCGACAGAGAGCGTGACGAGATAGATCAGCATGCCCTGCGGCCCCCTGAGCTGCATCAGCAAGGTCGCGGCCAGCGGCCCGATCGCCGAGCCGGTGCCCCAGAGGAAGAGGAGCTGGGCCGAAAGCCCGACGGCCTGGTCGCGTCCCATGCGGAAATAGGCGTGCGTGACCGCGACCGTATAGAGCGGGATGCTGCAGCCGCCGATCAGGGCGAACAGACCGAAGAGCCAGATGCGGCCATGGGCGGCGTCGACCTCCAGCAGTGTCGCGAGCCCGGCGGCGGCCACCGCGACGATGCTGGTGGCGACCAGCATGATCAGGCGGCTGGCGACCCGGTCCGCCAGCAGGCTCATCGGCCATTGCAGAAGCAGCGCGCCGATCTGGATGCCGGCGGTGAGCAGGATGGTGGCCCGCAGGTCGAGGCCGGAGAGAATGCCGTAGGCGGGGGCGACGCTGGTCAACGGGCCGCCGACCATGCCGACATAGAGGCAGCCGACCACCGCGGCCGGCGCCTGCTGCCACAGCGTCCGCAGGCCGACCGAGACGATTTCGTTCGATTCGGGGCCCCTCGCCCGCGTCAGCGCCACCGGGATCAGCGCGATCGAGAAGGCCATGCTGGCGAACAGGAAGACGTCCTGCGACTGGATCGCGACATAGCCGATGCCGATCTGCGAGCCGATCAGCGCGACGCGGTTGAGGATCTGGTAGATGCCGAAGATGCGGCCGCGCTGCGACCGGTTGGCCTGCCCGCTGATCCAGCTCTCGATGCAGATGCCGTGGCCGGCCGCCGCCAGACCCATGACCAGGCGCGAAATCCCCCACCAAGCTTCCGGCAGCAAGGGAAAGCTCAGCGTCGAGACCGCCTGGAGCGCGGCAAACACGGCAAAGCCACGGATGTGGCCGACGCGGCGGACGAGCGAGGGATTGACGAAGCAGCCGATCAGGAACCCAAGCGAATAGGCCGAGGCGACGAGGCCGATCAGCAGCGGCGGCTGTTTCGCGATCGCCATCTGCAGCGGCACGACCGTGTTCACGATCGTCCCGGCGACCTGCAGGATCAACGCGCCTGCAACGATGGCGCCGAGCGCGGCGACAGAACCGCCCCCTTGGGTCTTTGCTGTCACTGCACCGTCATACCCGAATAGCCGATCCGCCGAGGCTATCAGCTCGCCCGGATTCGGGGAAGGCAGAGTATCCGCCACTCTTGCCGCGTAGGCGAGCCGCGGCGGCGGATGCGGGCAGAAAGATGAAGAATGGAAGGAAGACAGCCCTTAAAAAGCAAGGTGGTGGGGGAAGCAGGACTCGAACCTGCGAAGGCATAGCCAGCGGATTTACAGTCCGCCCCCTTTGCCGCTCGGGACATTCCCCCGCCTTGCCGCAGGCCGAACCCGAAGGACCGGCCGCAACCGCCTGTTTCACTTTTGTGAAGGGCGGCAGGCGCGGGCGGACTTATGAGGAGAGGGCCGCCGCCTGTCAACGCCAAAAAGCATTCGCCGACAGCAATCGTCGCGCCGCCCTCTCAATCCTGCGGCCAAGCAGCACGATGGCGCCTGCGCCAGTCCAGCGCAGCAGGCACGAAGGCCTGGAACGGCGTTTTTTCCGGCCGCTCGATCGCGTCGGCGAGATCGGGCGGGGGATGAATCAGGCTGCGCACGCCATGGCGATGCACCCAGACCGGCAGTTCCCCCTGCCGGGCGAACATGGCAATGACCTGCCTGACCAGCTCGCTGCGCAGCGCCCGCGAACTGCCGACGGGCCGCGCCACCACGCAGAAGCGCGCGAATGGATTTGGATGGTCCTCCTCGCCCTCCAGGCAGAAGATCACGCCGCAACGATCCGGCCGCGCCTCGTCCGGCATGGCGTCGATGCGCCGCCACAGGCAGAACCAGCACCGGCAGATCTCCGGCCGCGTCGCTTGGATGCCGCAGCCGTTGCCTGTGTTGTGGCGGCACATGATGCCAGCCGGCTTGCCGACCTCGGGATCGACGATGCGCAGCACCTCGCAGCAGGCGACGCAGTCGCCGCAATCGCGTCCAGGCACGAGATGGTTGAGCGTCCGGCCGGAGCGCATCGTGCCGGCCTGCGAACTCTCCGCGATGGCGCGCCTCCCGGGCAGCGACGAACGGCCGAAACTAGCGCGGATCATGACCTGTCGGAAGCGAGACCTCGGACCCGCTCCAGCACGAAGGCGGCACGCGTCTCGACATCGGCGCGCGGCAGCTCGACCAGCTCATAGCCATGGTCGCGATAGGCCGCCGTGACCGCCTCATGGGTGCGTTCGGCCTCGGCAAAGTCCTGCTTGCGCTCGGCATCCTGCGCGTAGATCTCGCGCCAGGGCGGTGCGACGAAGACAATGCGGGCGTAGCGGAAGGCACGGGCCGCGCGCTCGACATGCTCCGGCACCGGCAGCCCGCACAGCCGCAGATAGCCAATGCTGTCGGGCACGCCGCGATCGAAGAAGACCGGAGCCATCCCCGCCTGCGCTTCGGCATGGGAGCGCAGGTCGAAATTCAGCATCAGCTCGGCGAACAAGGCCCGGTCGCGCCAGGGCAAGGCCGGCCCGTCGATGGCAAGCTGGTCGCGGATGATCGCCCGCCCGGCTTCAGGGGCGATCATGTGGCCTGCCGCAGCCAGCGCCGTCAGCAGAGTGGTCTTGCCGGCCCCCGGCCCGCCGGTCAGGACAAACAGGCGTCGATCCGTCTTCGTCATCGGCATTGTTCCCCGTACATGAATGCGTTGAAAATCCCGCCTCCCCGCCTTCGGGCTGGCCAAGCCGGCCGCGCCATGGCAGGGCATGGCGTCACCTTTCCGGAGCCATGATGTCCGCCCCGCCCCGCCCCCGTTTCCAGAATCGCCGCGGCCGTCCGGATCGGGGCGGCCCGCCGCCGCACCGGCCCGGCGAGATCGACGAGGCGATCCTCTACGGCGCCCATCCCGTGATCGAGGCGCTGCGCAACCCGCGCCGACGCTTCCGCAAGTTGCTCGCCACCGAGAACGCGCTGAAGCGCCTGAACGAGGAGATCGGCGAATTGCCGATCCAGCCGGAAATGGTCCGGCCGTCGCAGATCGACCGGCTGTTGACGCCCGACGCGGTGCATCAGGGGCTCTATCTCGTCTGCGATCCCCTGCCCTCGCCCGATCTGGGTAGCCTGCCGGACGATGCGATCGTCCTGGCGCTCGACCAGATCACCGACCCGCACAATGTCGGGGCGATCCTGCGCTCGGCGGCTGCCTTCGCGGTCGCCGCAGTGATCGTCACCATCCGCCATTCGCCGGCGGCGACGGGCGTGCTGGCGAAATCGGCCTCCGGCGCCCTGGAGCATGTGCCGCTGGTCGCGGTGAAGAATCTGGGGGATGCGCTCGACAAGCTGGGCGAGCGCGGTTTCCTGCGGCTCGGCTTCGATTCGGAAGGGGACATCTCGCTCGACGAGGTCCCGCTGCGCCGTCCCCTGGTACTGGTGATGGGCGCCGAGGGCAAAGGCCTGCGCCAGCGCTCGCGCGAGCTTTGCGACCATCTCGCCCGGCTCGACATGCCCGGCGCGATCAAGAGCCTCAACGTCTCGAACGCGACCGCGATCGCACTCTACGCCGCGACACGGCGCTAGAGCCGGATCCGTCTCTCAATTCGAATTGGAGCACTGGACCGAAACGTTGAAAACACTTTTCGGACGAATCCGCTGCGACGCCGTTGATCCGCCCCTCAGCGCCGCGCCACACGGCCGTCGCTGCTGAAGCGCATGACCCGGACCACCGGCTGCCCCTGCCGCGTCTCTATCCGATACAGCAACGGATCGGCCGCCGGCGGACGTGCGATGCCGATCGCGACGGGAATCGAGCGCTCCTTGTCCGGGGGCGGCTCGCTTGCCTCCGGCAGCACGACGACGACCCGCTGATCGCCGGATCCGCCGTAGAAGCCGGGATAGCCGGCGCCGTAGACGCCCACGCGGCCGCGACGGCTGTAGCTGGACTTCGCGACCGGCCGCATCGGTGAAAGGCGCGGCGCCGGAGCGGAAAATCCGCCACTGAGCGGCACTGCGCCGAAACCGGGAGCAGCCACGGCCGAAGACGCGGCGACGCATAGCCCCGCGAACACGATACCCAGAGGAATTCCGGAGCGAACTTTCATCGCCACCTCCCCTTCCTGCGCTCACCGCCGACACGGGCCGACATGGTTAGCGAAAGGTTAGCGGCTTGTGCGCGGCAAGGCGAGTCATGATGGGGTCTGGAGCCCAGCCGCCCCTGCCGAATGCTCAATCCTTCGTCTTACGCCTTTCGGTGCAAGACCAAGTGCTCGGTTGAAGATTGCCAGGGGTGGACGCATTCCTAGCCGATCAAACTTGGCTTTTCAAAGGCCTTTTGTCCTGAGTCGGCGTTGGCGCCGACTCCAAGCGAAGAACCGCCTGAAAGGCGGCACGAGGGCGCAGCAGATGGTCTGTAGCGCCTGGGGGAACGAAAAACGGGAGCGCTTCATGAGCATGGCACACGCATCGGCGGCCGCAGGGCCACGGCCGATGAGCAGGGAGGAGAAGAAGGTCATTCTGGCCTCCTCGCTGGGCACGGTCTTCGAATGGTACGATTTCTACCTCTACGGTTCACTCGCCGTGATGATCGGCGCGCATTTCTTCTCGGCCTTCGATGCCAACACACGCGCCATCTTCGCCCTGCTCGCCTTCGCCGCCGGCTTTCTCGTGCGCCCGTTCGGCGCGCTGTTCTTCGGCCGCCTCGGTGACCTGATCGGCCGCAAATACACCTTCCTCGTCACCATCCTGATCATGGGCGCCTCGACCTTTCTGGTCGGCCTGCTTCCGAGCTACAACAGCATCGGCTGGATCGCGCCGGTGATCCTGATCGCGCTGCGCATGCTGCAGGGCCTGGCGCTGGGCGGCGAATATGGCGGCGCAGCGGTCTATGTCGCCGAGCACGCTCCCCCGGGGCGGCGCGGCTTCTATACCTCCTTCATCCAGACCACGGCGACGCTCGGCCTGCTGCTGTCGCTGATCGTCATCCTCGGCATCCGCACCACCATGGGCGAGGCCGAGTTCGCCGCCTGGGGCTGGCGCATTCCGTTCCTCGCCTCGATCCTGCTGCTCGCGATCTCGGTCTACATCCGGCTCCAGATGCAGGAATCGCCGGCCTTCCAGAAGATGAAGGAAGAAGGCACGGGCTCGAAGGCGCCGCTGTCTGAGGCCTTCGGCCAGTGGAAGAACGCCAAGATCGCGCTGCTCGCGCTGTTCGGCCTCACCGCCGGCCAGGCCGTCGTCTGGTACACCGGCCAGTTCTACGCCCTGTTCTTCATCCAGAGCATCCTCAAGGTCGATCTCTACACGGCCAACGTGCTGATCGCCTGGTCGCTGATCATCGGCACCGCCGGCTTCGTCATCTTCGGCTCGCTGTCCGACAGGATCGGCCGCAAGCCGATCATCCTGGCCGGCTGCCTGATCGCGGCGCTGACCTATTTCCCGCTGTTCGGCGCGCTGACCAAGGCGGCGAACCCGGGCCTCGCCGCAGCGCATGAGAACGTCAAGGTCCAGGTCGTCGCCGATCCCGCCACCTGCGGCTCGGTCTTCGATCCGGTCGGCGTGCGCACCTTCACCCAGCCTTGCGACATCGCTCGCCGCACGCTGGCCACGCAGGCGATCGTCTACACCCAGGCCCCGGCCCCGGCCGGCACGCCTGCCAAGGTTACGGTCAACGGCAAGGACCTGGCGATCGATGCGACCTTCGCAGCGAACCTCGCCAAGGAGGCGGTCGCGGCCGGCTACCCGGCTGCAGGCGACGCCCGCATCGTCAAGACCGGCTTCCTGAGTGCCCTGTTCGGCGCGCAGTCGCTGACGGTCATCGCGATCCTGACCGTGCTCGTCATCTATGTGACGATGGTCTACGGCCCGATCGCTGCGGCGCTGGTCGAGCTCTTCCCGACCCGCATCCGCTACACCGGCATGTCGCTGCCCTACCATATCGGCAACGGCTGGTTCGGCGGCCTCCTCCCGGCGACCTCGTTCGCCATGGTGGCCGGCACCGGCGACATCTACTACGGCCTCTGGTACCCGATCGTGATCGCGATGATGACCTTCGTCATCGGCATGCTCTTCGTGCCCGAAACCAAGGATCGCGACATCCTGACACACGACAACGACTGATCCCCCAAGCCGGGATCGGCCACCCGACCTTCGAACCCCGCCCGAGAGGGCGGGGTTTTTCGTTGGACAGCGCGAGCCGAGTGATCATCCTGCATGGGCAGCAAGCGCTGCATCGATCGATCTGGAACCGGATACTTCCAGCTGCCCTAACTGGAGGATCCGGATATCGAAAACCCGCCGCATCAAGTCGAATCGAATTCTTCGAGCCCGTCGTGAATCAACGTAGAGCAAAGCGACTGTTGTCGAGCACCTGAATATCGGCGGCTCATTGCTCAACGCAAGATGAGCTTGCCACGGCAGACCGTCACAATCTGATATTAACTCGCTTGGGCTAGCTTTCGCTGTCGCGAGGCAGGGTGGGAGCGCTTGATCATGCCTGAAACCGAATCCGGGCATCGTTGACGACGATCGCGATGGACCTTGCGACCCTCTGGTACCTGACGATCGGAACGCTGCTCGTCGCAGCGGCCATGACCCTGTGGGAGCGGCAGGCGCACGCCCGGCGATCGCGGGAACTCGGCATCTGGACGGCTGCCTATGTCGTCTTCGCCCTGGGCTGCCTCCTCGCCATGTCCCGGACCCTGCTGCCCGGTGTGTCCGGCCCCGCGCTAACCAATGTTGTCATGCTCCTCGGCTACCTTCTGGTCCTGCACGGGGTTCTGCTGCTCGATGGCCGATCCGTGCGCCCCGCTCTCGCCGCGGGCTTCCTCGTCGCGATCGGCGCGGCATGGTTCACCGCCGGCGCCGGCTGGGCGAACCTGCTCTGGAACCATGCAAGCGCATTGCCCATCGCTGTTCTGTCTGCCCTGACCGCCCTCGCCTTGTTCCGCAGTCCGATGGCGCAGGGATTGCGCTCCCGTCCGCTTGCGGTCGTCGTTTTCGCCTGTCACGGGCTGACCTATGCGGTCCGCAGCTTCGTCGTGCCGGTCCTCGTCTCGGCTCACGGCGACAGCGTTCTGCCCATCGTTGCCAAGCTGACGATGTACGAGGCCGTGCTGTTCACGATGACGATGCCCATGTCCCTGATCGCCCTCGTGCGCGAAGAGGACCGGGCCCGGCTCCTGACGCATGTGCGCACCGATTTTCTGACCGGTCTCAACAACCGCCAAGGCTTCTTCGAGCTCGGTCCCGAGTGTTTGCGCCGCGATGGCGAGAAGGCGTCGCATGCGCTGCTCGCCTTCGATCTCGACCACTTCAAGGCGATAAACGACACCCATGGACACGATGTCGGCGATCAGGTGCTGAAGCTGTTCGCCGGAATCGCACGAGACGCGGCGGGCCAGAAGGCCGTTTGTGCCCGACTCGGCGGCGAGGAGTTCGCGCTGCTGCTGCCAGGCGCGAGCGTCGACGAAGCCCGAAAGATCGCAGAGGCCATCACCTGGCGCTTCACGGAGGCGGCGGCGCGCAGCGACGGTCTCGCCATGGCCGCCACCGTCAGCGTCGGGTTGGTGGAGACGATCGCCGATCGGGTCGACCTCTGCGAGCTGCTGGCCGCCGCTGACCGCGCCCTCTACAAGGCCAAGCTGCTCGGGCGCAACCGCATCGAGCTTGCGGAACCCGTGAGGATCGCAGCCGCCGCGTGAGCCTCAGCAACGGTCCGCGAGCCCCTCGGACGTCACGCTGCCATCACACCGGCAGCACCGTGACCGGCGTTCCCAGCGCGACGCGGGCGTAAAGGTGGATGATGTCCTGGTTGATCATCCGGATGCAGCCCGAGGAGACATTGGTGCCGACGGTATAGGGCTCGGTCGTGCCGTGGATGCGGTAGCCGAGATCGCGCCCCTCGCCGAAGAGATAGAGGGTGCGGGCTCCGAGCGGGCTCTTCGGCCCGCCGCGGACGCCGGGGCCGCGCGACGTCGGCTCGAGTTGGGCCCTGATCTGCGGGTCGCGATCGATCATCTCCTGCGGCGGCACCCAGTCGGGCCAGTCGCGCTTCATGTTGATCTTCGCCTGGCCCGTCCAGCCGAAGCCCTCACGGCCGACGCCGACGCCATAGCGCGTCGCAACGCCCTGCGATTCGACGAAATAGAGATGGTAGGAGCCGGGATCGACGACGATCGAGCCCGGCGGCTCCGGCCGGCGGAACTCGACCGTCTGGCGCAGATAACGCGGCTCGATGCTCTGGTAGTCGATCGCCGGTACCGCAAAGCGCTCGCCCGGATATTCCACATAGACTTGCGCGTAATTCGGGCGTGCCAGCGTGCGCGTCAGGCTGGGTCCTCTCGGAGCGGCGATCTCCGGCAGCGCCACGATGCTGCCCCCTCCGCCGCAGCCGGCGAGACCGGGGGCCAGGAGCGACAGAGACGACATGGTAAAGGATCGGCGGCTCAGCATGGGCACATCTCAGACAAGGCTTTTGCAAAAGCATCGACTTAGATGGTTACGAGCCGGTGAATGCCGGGGCGTGAGTTTCCGCCGCGCTTCAGAACCGCATCTCGACGTCCCTTAAGGGCGTGGTCTCTGGAGCGTTCGCCGATGGCGGCGGCGTACGTCGGGCCGAGAGCGGTGCCACCGCGAACATAGCCTTGGGGGATGCGCCGGCGATCGTGGCGGAGCCGGCCAGCTCACCGCCGGCCTTGCCCTCGCCTCCCCGGCCTGATACCGCAGCGCACAGGGCCGGCGTAGCACAGCGGTAGTGCAGCGGTTTTGTAAACCGAAGGTCGGGAGTTCGATCCTCTCCGCCGGCACCATCCGACTTCGGTGGCCTGTCGCTTGCTTGCCATGCCGCCGCGACGACGAGGACGACCGGAGCCCACCGAGCGATGACCTCTGCCGACCAGCGCGACCACTTGCTCGCCCTCGCGCAACGCTGCGAGCGCACCGGCCGCCCCGACCGCAATCTCGACGCCGACATCTACGAGGCGCTTGGCTTCACCGTGCGGCGCAAGCCGACCACCCTGCTCGCCCCGCGCACGCCGCCCGGCGGCATCTACCAGCAGGGCTCGCTCTGGAAGGCGATCGGCCGGATCAGCGCCGAGATCGACGTCGCGGTCGGCGTCATCCGGCAGAAGGCCCCGGACTGGAACTGGAGCCTGCAATCGGTCGCGACCGAGGAGCAGACCTATGAGGCGCTGGTCGCCGGCTGTTCCGGCCAGGGCGCGCTCGCCTCGCTCGCGCTCTGCGCCGCCCTGCTCAAGGCGTTCGCGCGCGGCCGCTCCGATCAGCCCCCGACCCAGGGCGAGCGCTGAAACCATCCCGATTTCAAGGGCAAGGCCGATCTGGCGAAGAGATCGAATCAACCCACCCCGGCGAAGCCGCACAGCGACGACAAACTCACGGACAATTGACCCGAGGCAACCAAACGCCGGTTGAAGGCGTTGTTTGCCCAGTTAGTTTGACGCTCGGGCGAGCAATGCCCAGGGCACGAATCCGGCTGGCGGGGCGCCATCCGGGAGAGGTCGTGCCCTTCTCGTTGTTGGAGCCTGATCGATGGCCCGTTTCGAAGCCTCGCGCCGCACTGTCATGGCGGGCGCCGGCGCGCTAGCTGCAGCTGCCGCGCTCGACCTGCCCGCCGGCATCGCGCCAGCCCACGCGCAAGGAGCGTCCGTGAACCAGAACCCGGGTTTCTACCGCTACAAGGTCGGCGACATCACCGTCACCGCCCTGAACGACGGCTTCGCCAAGCGCCCGCTCGAAGGCTTCGTGCGCAATGCCGAGCTCGCGGACGTCAAGAAGGCGATGGAGCAGGCGTATCTGCCGAGCGACGCCCTCTCGATCACCTTCACCACGCTGGCGCTGCAGATCGGCGACAAGATCACCCTGATCGACACTGGTAACGGCGATTCCGGCGCGCCGACCTCGGGCGCCTGGATGAAGAACTTCCAGGCTGCCGGGCTCGACCCGAAGAATGTCTCGACCGTGGTCTTCAGCCATTTCCACGGCGACCACATCAACGGCTTCCGGCTGAAAGACGGCACCGCCGTGTTCCCGAACGCCGAAGTGATGGTGCCAGCGGCCGAATGGGCCTTCTGGATGGACGACGCCAAGATGAATGCCGCGCCCGAGGCAATGAAGGGTGCCTTCGCCGGCGTGCGCCGCGTTTTCGGCCCGGTCGCCAAGGATGTGAAGCAATACGAGGCGGGCAAGGAGATCGTCCCGGGCGTGACCGCGATCGCCGCCCCCGGCCATACCCCCGGCCATACCGTCTTCGCCGTCTCCTCCGGCAGCGGCAAGCTGATGGTGCTGTCCGACACCACCAACCACCCGGCCCTGTTCGTGCGCAATCCCGACTGGTCGGCGGTGTTCGACATGGACGGGCCGCAGGCCGCCGCCACCCGCCGCAAGCTGCTCGACATGGCCGTCGCCGACAAGATGCAGGTCTGCTTCTACCACGCCCCCTTCCCCGCCACCGGCCATATCGCCAAGGCGGGCAACGGCTTCGAGCTCGTACCGGTGCAGTGGAGCAGCGCGATCTGAGACCCTCGCGCTTCCGCTGGGAAAGGCCGGGGCATGCGCCTCGGCCTTTCTTTTTGCGGCGTGCTCGCCGGGCGGCTCGCGATCCTGTCCGCGGCCATGCTAGACCGGTCGCAGCCATGCCTGCCGGATACCAGCGATGACCGAGCGCTTTACCGCCATCTCCTTCGTCGCCAGCGAGACGCCCGAGGCCGAGGCCGCGCGCGCCAAGCTGGTCGAGCGCTATGGCGATGCCGATCCGGCCGAGGCCGAGGTCGTCGTCGCTCTCGGCGGCGACGGCCTGATGCTGCAGACGCTCCATCGCTTCATGGGCACGGCCAAGCCGATCTACGGCATGAATCGCGGCTCGGTCGGCTTCCTGATGAACGAGTTCCGCGAGCGCGGGCTGCGCCAGAAGCTCGAGGCGGCGCATCGCAGCGTCGTCCATCCGCTGGTGATGACGGCGGTCGACTGCAACGGCAAGCGCATCGAGGCGCGCGCGATCAACGAGGTCTCGCTGTTCCGCCGCTCATACCAGGCGGCCAAGCTGCGCATTTCCGTCGACGGGCAGGTGCGCCTGTCCGAGCTCGTCGCCGACGGCGTCCTGCTCGCGACCCCGGCCGGCTCGACCGCCTACAATCTCTCCGCCAATGGCCCGATCCTGCCGCTCGACGCGCCGCTCCTGGCGCTGACCCCGCTCTCGCCGTTCCGGCCCAGGCGCTGGCGTGGCGCATTGCTGCCCGACCATGCCCGGGTGACGATCGCGGTTCTGGAGGCCGAAAAGCGGCCGGTCAGCGCCGTCGCCGACCATACCCAGATCGACAACGTCATCTCGGTGCAGATCGCGATCGACCGCTCGCTCGATCTTGTCATGATGCACGACCCCGGCCACAGCCTGGACGAGCGCATCCTGCGCGAGCAGTTCGGGTATTGAGGCGCAGCGGAGGCCGCTCGTAGCGGCAATACCTGTCCCCGCCGGCACCCGTCAGGGCTCTGCGCCTTCGCGACATTCGCGAATTTTAACGGGGACAAGCCACGAAAGGCCCCTTGAACAAAACAGGAACATCATTGATAGTGCCGGCACGGACCGCTAGGGTCCGCATTCGGTCATTCGGCCGGGTTCGTGATGAAGTGCGCAGGAAACGGAGCCTGTCATGGCTGGTAGCGTCAACAAGGTCATTCTGGTCGGCAATCTCGGGCGCGACCCCGAGGTGCGGCGCCTCGGCAGCGGCGAGCCGGTGGTCAATCTGCGGATCGCCACCTCGGAAACCTGGCGCGACAAGCAGTCGGGCGAGCGCAAGGAGCGCACCGAGTGGCACTCCGTGGTGATCTTCAACGAGAATCTCGCCAAGGTCGCCGAGCAGTATCTGAAGAAGGGCTCGAAGATCTACATCGAGGGCCAGCTGCAGACCCGCAAATGGCAGGACCAGCAGGGCGTCGAGAAGTACACGACCGAGATCGTGCTGCAGCGTTTCCGTGGCGAGCTCACCATCCTCGACAGCCGCGGCCAGGGCGGCGACGAGTTCGGCGGCGGCAGCGGTGGCTATGGCGACGAGGGATCGTCGGGTGGCAGCTCCTTCGGCCGGTCGAGCCCGGTCGGTGGCGGTTCGCGCCAGCCGGCGATGGCAAGCGGCGGTGGCAGCAGCGGCGGTTCGCGCTCGTCGAGCCATCTCGACGACGACATCCCGTTCTAGAGAAATTCCAGCAAAAGTGCGCAGCGGTTTTGCGTCTGGAATTGCGTGGAAACAAAGGGATAGAGCATTTCCGGCGAACCAGTGTTCGTCGGAAATGCTCTAGGTTTCGCAGGCCGTCGGGGGATCTCGCCGACCCCGCCCTCCGCATTTCGACGGATGGCGCAGGCCTGAGTGCCGCACGACGACAATGAGATGGATCACCATCATCGCGTCCTGCCGGGCGCGATGATGATCTATGTGCGCAGGTTGAACACGACCGACAGGAAGCGGACGGTCGGCGTCAGCAGCCGCTCGTGGCCATGGACGAAATTGGCATCGAAGACGAGCGTATCGCCGGGCCGCAGTTCCATCGACGCGTCGGCATAGCGGTAGACCATCGCGCCTTCGAGCATGTGCATGAACTCGATCCCGGTGTGCTGGAAGCCCGGATGGTCCGCCGCCTCGCTGGTCAGCGTCACCAGATAGGGCTCGATGTATTTCTCGCCCGAGAGCAGGTGGCCGAGCAGTTCGTAGCTCAGGCCGGCGCGCTGGCCGCGTCGCTGCACGGCGATACCCTGCCCTGCACGCACGAGCGAATAGTCGGCCTGCTGGTTATAGGAAGCGAACAGCCGCGCGACCGGCACCTTGAGCGCTGCCGCGATCGAGACCAGCGTCGTGAAGGACGGCGTGGCCGAACCGCGCTCGATCTTGGACAGCATGCCGTTCGACAGCCTGGCCGCCTCGGCCAGCTGGTTGGCGGCCATGCTGAGACTCAATCGCAGGCTCCTGATCTCCTGGCCGACCGCCGCTGCCAGGGCCTGGCCACCCTGCCCGCCTTCTGGCTCCTGGTTGGTTGATGGACCCCCGCCGGTCGCCGCTAGGCCGGCTCGCGTCATCATCGAGAGCGCGCCACGCCTGACACGCTTTCCGTCCGGCGGTTTGCCGTCGCGTTTGCGATCGACCAAAGCAGAACCTCCCAGCCTTCGCGGATCGGTTTGGAGCCGGCATGGCCCATCCGGACAGGCCATCCGCACTTGCCGCGACCACCACATTTTCATGAGATGAAAATATTTGCCAGCGCGTTGACAAGCCGCGGGTGCGACAGAACAATCCCTGCAACGAGCGATAATAAACATCGTGAGGGGATCATGATCAATAAGCACAAATTCACGACTATTCTTGTCTGCGCCGCTTTTTCGAGCGTGTTCGCCGGAGCATCACAAGCAAAAGACCTGCGGATCGCCACCGAGGGAACCTATGCGCCGTGGAGCTTCGTCGACGCCGGCGGCAAGCTGACGGGTTGGGACGTCGATATCGCCAACGCCCTGTGCGAGGCGATGAAGGCCAAGTGCACGATCATGGCGCAGGAATGGGACGGCATCATCCCCGGCCTCAACGCCAGGAAATACGACCTGATCGTCGCCAGCATGGGCGTCACCGAAAAGCGCAAGCAGCAGGTCGCCTTCTCCAAGAAATACAAGAACACGGCGAGCCAGTTCGTCGGGAAGAAGGATGCGCCCGCCGACACCAGCCCCGACGCGCTCAAGGGCAAGCGGATCGGTGTCCAGCGCGGCAGCATCCAGGATGCCTATCTGACCGCGACCTATCCGAAATCGGAGATCGTGCGCTACGACAAGACCACCGATGTCGAGCTCGACCTCATCGCCGGCCGCGTCGACCTGCTGCTCGCCAACAAGGTGACCTCGATGCTCGGCTTCCTGAAGCGGCCGGAAGCGGCGAGCTTCGCGCTCGTCGGCCCGGAATACAGCGGCGGCCTGCTGGGCGAAGGCAACGCCATCGCCCTGCGCAAGGACGACGCCAAGCTGCTCGAAGAGGTCAATGCCGCCATCGATACGCTGATCTCCAACGGCACCTATGACAGCATCACCAGGAAGTATTTCGACTTCAAGCTGATGTGAATCGACACGCCGTGCCGAAGGCGGGCCCGGCCTGCCTTCGGCTGGGAAGAACGAGACCGACCCGATGATCACCTTTGCGACACTCGGCCCGAGCGGCACCAACCATGAGCTCGTGACCAGGGAATACATCAAGTTCCACGAGATTCCCGACAGCGAGATCGTGCTGGTGCCCGATTTCGACATGGCGACAAGCGGGCTGATGCGGGGCGACTATGATTTCGTCGTCCAATGCGCCGTCCACCCGGACACGCCGCCGACGCTCGGCACGCATTTCCACAAGGTCTTCGCGGTCGACAGCTTCATCTCCCGCAGCAAGGAGCTGGCGGTGCTGACTCGCTCGGAGGTCGAGCAGCCGAAATCGATCGGCCTGCTGGCGCCGGCGACCGAGAGCTATATCGACATCGGCCGCTGGGAGACGCGCGTCTCGGATCCTTCGCTGCCGATCATCTTCCAGAACCTGCTCGCGGGGAAGTACGACTCGGCGCTGGTCTATCTCGAATATGCCGAGCAGTATCCGGACCGCGTCCGCGTCGACGAGATTCTGGGCTCGCCCGACGATGTCTGGATCGTCTATGCGGACGAGCGGACCTCCGGCGGCAAGCTCCAGGCCTGGCGGGACGGGCCTGTCCGCGAGCTGATCCGCCAGAAGGTCGCGAGCCGCGCCGCCGAGGATGCGGGAGCCGCGCTGCCATGACGCTGGCCTGGCTCTCCGGCTATGGGCTGCAACTGCTTTACGGAGCGGGGGTGACATTGTCGGTCGCCGCGGTGGCGCTGCTGTTCGGAACGGCCTTCGGCCTGTCGCTCGGCGCGCTCAAGACCTATGGCAGCAGGCCGTTCCGCTATGTCGCGGAAGCCTATACCGCGATCGTCAGGGGCGTGCCCGACCTGATCGTCATCTACCTCATCTATTTCGGCGGCACGATCGCCCTCACCCGGCTGACCGGGCACTATGTCGACATCAACGGCTTCGCCGCCGGCGTGGCGGCGCTGGCCTTCATCTTCGCGGCCTATGCCAGCGACATATTCCGCAGCGCGATCAGGCAGGTCCCGCGCGGACAGTCGGAGGCGGCGCATGCGCTCGGCCTGCCGCGGAGCGTCACCTTCTTCAAGGTGGTGCTGCCGCTGGCCTGGCGGATCGCGCTGCCGGGCTTCGGCAATCTTTCGATCATCCTGATCAAGCAGACCTCGCTCATCTCGGTGATCGGGCTGGAGGAACTGCTCAGGGCCTCCGCCGTCGTTTCCGGCGCGACGCGAGAACCGTTCTTCGTCTACGCCGTCGCCGCGCTGCTCTATCTCGCCATCACCAGCACCGCGTCCTGGGGCCTGCACCGCGCCCGTATCCGCTCCAATCGCGGCTTTGCCTGAGCGATCCGATGCTTGACCTCCAGATCATGGCCGAGGCTTTCCCGAACCTGCTCCAGGGCGTCGGGCTGACGGGCAGGCTCGCCATCCTCATCCTGATCTTCGGCATGCTGGTCGCGATCCCGCTGGCCTATGCGCGCAATGCGCACTCGGCCTGGCTGCATGGGCCGGCGAGCGCCTACATCTTCGTCATTCGCGGCGTCCCGTCGCTGCTGCAGGTCTTCCTGGTCTATTACGGGCTCGGGCAGTTCGAATTCATCCGGAGTTCGGCGCTCTGGCCGATCTTCCGCGACCCGTTCTGGTGCGTGATCATCGCGCTCGGGCTGAACTCGGCCGCCTATACCGCCGAGATCATCGCCGGCGCGCTCAGGCTGGTCCCGAAGGGGCTGAACGAGGCGGCGCGGGCGCTCGGCCTCTCCTGGTTCCAGACGCAGCGCAAGATCATTATCCCGCTCGCGGCCCGCCTGGCCCTGCCCGCCTACGAGAACGAGATCATCCTGACGGTGAAGGCAACCTCGCTGGCGAGCACCATCACCCTGCTGGACCTCACCGGCGCGGCCCGGCTGGAGGTGTCGAACACCTTCGCGCCCTATGAGGTCTTCCTCACCGCCGGCGCGATCTATTTCTGCATCACGACGACGCTGAGCTGGCTGCTGCGCAAGCTCGAGCGGCGCCTGTCGATCGAGAATCGCGGCGTCGTGCAGAAGGCGCGGGAGCTTCGGCTCGGCGCGGCGGCGCACGCCTGAGAGCCGACCCGCGGTCGATCCTCATACCGGCACCGCGCCGTGCACCTTGATCTCCTTCAGGACGAGGTTGGTGCGGACATGCGCGATGCCTGGCAGCCTGAACAGGAAATGGTCCAGGAACTCGTTGTAGGCGTCCTTGTCGCGGCAGACGATATGCAGGTGATAATCCGCCTCGCCGGTGGTCGCGAAACATTCCAGCACCTCCGGCCGCTCGGCCACGCGTGAAATGAAGGTCGAGACGTGGTCGGCCTCGTGCCGCACCAGCCCGACATGCACGATCGCGCTGAAGGCGAGCCCGGCTTTGGCCGGATCGACGATGGCGCGATAGCTCGCGATCACGCCCGCCTCCTCCAGCGCCCGCACGCGCCGCCAGCAGGCGGACGCCGACATGCCGGCGCGCTCGGCCAGATCCTGGTTCGAGATGCGGGCGTCGCCCTGCAGCAGAGCGACGAGCTTGCGATCCTGATCGGTGAGTTGCATCTGCCGGGGTTACGGAAGGATCATCCTTTTAGGCGGCCATTTTCGGTGAAATCGACCGATCGCGCAACCAATTCCGGCAAACGAGACAGATCTTTCCAGAGCAGGCGGCGTAGACTCTCCGCGAGACTTGCCGGGAGGTCCGCGCCATGAATGCCATCACGCCGATCGGCCCACTCTCCGACTACGCGCTGGGCGATCGCTACACCCGCAGCAGAGGCCGTGTCTTCCTGACCGGCACGCAGGCGCTGGTGCGGATCGCGCTCGATCAGGCCCGGCGCGACCGCGCCGCCGGGCTCGATACGGCGGGCTTCATCTCGGGCTATCGCGGCTCCCCGCTCGGTGGCGTCGACCTCGAACTCTGGCGCTCCAGCGATCTCCTGAAGCAGCACGGCATCGAATTCCTGCCGGCCGTCAACGAGGACCTCGCCGCGACCGCGGTCCTCGGCTCGCAGCAGGTCGAGACCAATCCGGACCGGACGGTGCAGGGCGTCTTCGGCCTCTGGTACGGCAAGGGCCCCGGCGTCGATCGTGCCGGCGATGCGCTCAAGCACGGTAACGCCTATGGCTCCTCGCCGCATGGCGGCGTGCTGGTCGTCGCCGGCGACGATCATGGCTGCGTCTCCTCATCGATGCCGCATCAGTCCGACGTCGCCTTCATGGCCTGGTTCATGCCGACGCTGAACCCGGCCTCGATCGGCGAATACCTCGCCTTCGGCGAGTACGGCTACGCGCTGTCGCGCTATTCCGGCATGTGGGTCGGCTTCAAGGCGATCTCGGAGACGGTCGAGAGCGGCCAGTCGGTCGAATTGCCGGCGCCGCGCCAGTTCAACGATCCCGACTACACGCCGCCGGCCACCGGGCTGCACTATCGCTGGCCGGATCTGCCGGGTCCCCAGATCGAGGAGCGGATGGAGGCCAAGAAGATGGCCGTCTTCGCCTTCGCCGAGGCGAACCCGATCGACCGGCGCATCTACGACATCCCCGACGCCTCCTTCGGCATCGTCACCACCGGCAAGGCGCATCTCGACCTGATGGAGGCGCTGCGCCTGCTTGGCCTCGACGAAGCGGCCTGCCGCAGCCACGGCATCGACATCTACAAGGTCGGCATGGTCTGGCCGCTGGCGCGCCGGGCGGCGCTGGAATTCGTGCGTGGGAAGGCGGAGATCCTCGTCGTCGAGGAAAAGCGCGGCATCATCGAGAGCCAGCTCAAGGAGTACTTCTACGACTATCCCGGCCACAAGCCGCATTCGATGGTCGGCAAGCGCGACGAGGACGGCCATCGCCTGATCTCCTGGATCGGCGAGCTGTCGCCGCGCCTGCTCGCGCCGATCGTGGCGAAACGCCTGGACGCGCTGTTCCCGGATCTGCGCCTTGCCGAGCGGGCCGCGGCGCTCGCGCCCGAAGCCAGCCGGCTGATCCAGGTGCCGGGCGCGACGCGGACGCCGTATTTCTGCTCCGGCTGCCCGCACAACTCGTCGACCAAGGTGCCGGAGGGCTCGAAGGCGCTGGCCGGGATCGGTTGCCATTTCATGGCGAGCTGGATGGACCGCGAGACCAGCTCGCTGATCCAGATGGGCGGCGAAGGCGTCAACTGGGCGGCGTCGTCGCTGTTCACCGGCAAGGGCCACATCTTCCAGAACCTCGGCGAAGGCACCTATTACCATTCCGGCTCGATGGCGATCCGCCAGGCGATCGCGGCGAAAGCCAACATCACCTACAAGATCCTGTTCAACGACGCCGTCGCCATGACCGGCGGCCAGCCCGTGGACGGGCCAATCAGCGTACACGCCATCGCGCAGGAGGTCCGCGCCGAGGGTGTCGAGCGGATCGCGCTGGTTTCGGACGCGCCGGAGAAGTTCGCGCCGAGCAGCCTCCCCCATGGCGTGACGATCCATCACCGCCGCGAACTCGATGCGGTCCAGCGCGAATTGCGCGAGATCAAGGGCGTCTCGGTGCTGATCTACGAACAGACCTGCGCCACCGAAAAGCGCCGCCGGCGCAAGCGCGGCACGATGGAAGACCCGCAGCGCTTCGCCGTCATCAACGACCTCGTCTGCGAGGGCTGCGGCGACTGTTCGGTGGCGTCGAACTGCCTCAGCGTCGAGCCGAAGGAGACGCCCTTCGGCCGCAAGCGGCAGATCAACCTCTCCAACTGCAACAAGGACTTCTCCTGCCTCGACGGCTTCTGCCCGAGCTTCGTGACGGTCGAAGGCGCCACTCGCCGCAAGCGGCAGGCGAGCGCGGACGACTTCGCCGGGCGGGCGGCGGCGTTGCCTGAACCGGCTCTGCCGGCGCTCGACAGGCCCTATGACCTGCTCGTCACCGGCGTCGGCGGTACCGGCGTCGTCACGATCGGCGCGCTGATCGCAATGGCGGCCCATCTCGAAGGCAAAGGCAGCTCGGTCCTCGACTTCACCGGCTTCGCCCAGAAATTCGGGCCGGTGCTCTCCTTCATGCGGATCGCCGCAACGCCCGAGGCGATAAACCAGGTCCGCATCGACGCCGGCGCGGCCGACGCGCTGATCGGCTGCGATATCGTGGTGTCGTCCTCGCCCAAGGCCTCGGCGACGTATCGCGCCGGCATGCGCGCTGTCGTCAACCTGGCGGAGATGCCAACCGGCGACATCGTGCGCCAGCGCGACGCCGACCTCGCGACGCGCCGCCGGCTGAAGGCGATCGAGGCGGCGATGGGCGCCGCTAACGTCCGCGCCATCGATGCCAATGCCCTCGCCGAGACGCTGTTCGGCGATGCCGTCTTCGCCAACATCGTCATGCTCGGCCATGCCTGGCAGCAGGGGCTAGTTCCGGTCGGGCTGGAGGCGCTTCACCGCGCCATCACGCTCAACGGGGTCGCGGTCGAGCGCAACCGGCAGGCCTTTGCCGCCGGCCGGCTCGCAGCCGCCGACCCGGCAGCCTTCGCGCCGGCACCTGTCGCCTTCGAGACGGAAGGCCTCGACGCGGTGATCGCCCGTCGCGTGCGCTTCCTCGCCGACTACCAGGACGAGGCCTGGGCGCGGCGCTACCGGGCTGCTGTCGACAAGGTCCGCGCCGCCGAGCGGCCGTTCGGCAGCGAAGCGCTGACGCTGGCCGTCGCCCGCTCGCTGTTCAAATTGATGTCCTACAAGGACGAATACGAGGTGGCGCGGCTGCACATGCAGACCGGCTTCCTCGACGAGCTGAAACAGCGCTTCGAGGGCGACTTCACGGTGAACTACCATCTCGCCCCGCCCTTCCTCGGCGGCGAGAAAGATGCGCGCGGACGCCCGCTGAAGCGCCGCTTCGGCCAGTGGATCCAGACGCCTCTGCGGCTGCTGGCGCGCTTCAAGGGCCTGCGCGGCACCGCTTTCGACCCGTTCGGCTACACGGCGGAGCGCAAGATGGAGCGCGCGCTGATCGGCTGGTACGAGGGGCTGATCGACGAGCTGCTGGCACGGCTCCCGGCCCGGGGGCCGGACGCCCTGGCAACGATCGCCGCCTTGCCGATGGATATTCGCGGCTATGGCCCGGTCAAGGATGCCGCCGTGGAACCGGTCAAGGCCGCGGCGGAGCAGCGGCTGAACGAGCTTTCGACGGCAGCGGCGAAGGAAGCGGCCTGAGCGCCATGCGGCAAGCCCTACGGCACATCGCCTTCGAAGCGCACGCCGAGCGAGCCGAGCGCGCGCCAGTAGTCCGGATAGGTCTTCGCCACGCAACCGGGATCGAGGATGGTGACGCCGCCGATCTTCAGCCCGGCCAGCGCGAAGCTCATGGCGATGCGGTGGTCGGCGAAGGTGTCGATCTCGGCCGGCAGCGTCTGGCCGGCCAGCGCCGGATCGGAGGCCACCAACAGGTCGTCGCCCTCCTCGACACCGAGTCCGGTGCGAATCCGCGACAGGCCCTGCGCCAGCGCGGCGACCCGGTCGCATTCCTTGACGCGCAGATTGGCGATGCCGGTGAAGCGCACCGGCGTCCGGTTGAAGGCGGCGAGCACGGCGAGCGTCGGCACCGCATCCTGCATCTGTGAGCCGTCGATCTCAGCCGGCAGATTGGGGAAGGCGGCGATCAGCTCATGCGCCCTGGCGTCGGGCTGGGTGAAGGCGGAAGCCGGCACGCCGAGATCGATCGCGCCGCCGGTCAGCACCTCCGCCGCCCAGAGATAGGTCGCGGCCGAAGCGTCCGGCTCGATCAGATAGTCTGTCGCAGCATAGCCGGTCGGCGCGATCCGCCAGCCGCCGCTCGCCGGCTCGGAGACTTCGGCGCCGAAGGCGCGCATCGTCGCCAGCGTCAGGTCGACATAGCCGCGCGCGCCGATCTCCTGGCCGGTCAGGACGACATCGACGGGGTTGCGCGCGCAGGCGCCTGCCATCAGCAGCGCCGAGACATATTGGCTGGAGAGCCCGCCATCGACCTCGACCAGCCCGCCTTCGAATCCGCCCTGCCCCTGGATGGTGACCGGCGGGCAGCCGCTCGGCGCGCTGATCGCAACGCCGAGCCTCGTGAGCGCTTCGACCAGCGGCAGGATCGGCCGCTTGCGCATATGCTCGTCGCCATCGACGACGACCGTGCCGTCGACCAGCGCCGCTGCCGCGGTCAGGAAGCGGGTCGCCGTGCCGGCATTGCCGAGGAAGAGCGGTCCGGCCGGCGCCTTGAGCCGTCCGTCGCTGGTGACGATGAAGCTGGTCGCGTCAGGCTCGTCGATCGTGACGCCCATGTCGCGCAGCGCCTGCGCCATATAGCGGGTGTCGTCGCTCTTCAGCGCGCCGCTGAGCCGGCTGGTGCCTTTCGCCAGAGCCGCAACCAGCAGAGCCCGATTGGTGATCGATTTCGAGCCGGGCGGCATCACGCGGCCGGTCAGGGCGGCCGTCGTCGGCAGGATGGTGAGTTTGCTCAGGGCGGAGTTGGTCATGGCAGGCTCGCGGCTCGGTCGCGAGGGTCTTAGACCGTGCCGCCGCCGAGCGGAAGCCGCGTCCGCGGGCCCTCAGTCCTTCGCCAGCCCGAACCCGCCGACCGGCTGCGTGACGACATGGCTGTCGAAACCGGCGATGATCGGCCTGGCCTTGGCGATCGCTGCCTGCACCGCCGGCAGAGCGAGCGAAGCCTTGTGGCTTTCTTCCTTGTCCCAGACTTCGGTCACCCAGATCGCATCGGCATCGCCGGGATCGCGAGCGACGATGTAGCTCAGGCAGCCAGGCATGGTGCCGCTGCTCTCCAGAATGTAGCCGATCAGCGCCTCGCGCTCGCCGGGCATGGCCCGCATCTTCCCGATCAATCCGTACATGGCAGGCACCTCCTCGAGTCCGGCCGCAGCCTGCCCTCCGGCCTGATACGGAGCAATCAGCCGTCCTGACCGGACCTGTCAGCAGTGCAGGCTCAACCAAGCGTGCCCAGCGCCCGCAAGGCCTTCAGCGTCTCGCGCAGGCCGCGATGCAACGGCTTGTCCTTGCGCAGGACGAGGCCGAGCGTGCGATGCACCCGCGGCGTCAGGGCGCGCACCACCAGCCCGTCGTTCTCGTCATACACTGCCATGCCCGGGAGGATGGCGCAGCCGAGGCCGGCGCCGACCAGCCGCTTGATCGCCTCGACGCTGCCGAGCGACATCACCGGTTTCAGCGTCACGCCGGCGCGGTCGAACCATTCGTCGGCGATGCGGCGGGTAATGCCGCCCGGCTCGAACAGCAGCACCGGCAGGCGCGCCATCGCCTCGGGCGTCAATCGCGCCGGCAACTCCATGCCGGGCGGCGCGATCACGGCGAACTCGTCCTCCAGCAGCGGCGTGACGTCCAGAGCGCGACCTGCGGCCGGCAGCGAGACCAGGCCGATATCGATCTGATTGTCCTCGATCGCCTTGACGATGTCGGAGGTGTTGCCGGTGCTGACCGTGATTTCCAGTGTCGGGTGTTGCTGGCGCAGTTCGCGCAGTACCGGCGGCAGCAGGAAGATGCAGGCGGTGGCGCCGGTGCCGATCCTCACGCGGCCCATCGCCCCGGTCGCATGGCGCGCCATCGCCTCTTGCGCGGCCGCCACCGCCGCCTCGATCCGGCCGGCATGGTCGAGCAGTTCAGTGCCCGCCAGGGTCGGCTGCGCCCGGCGCCCGACGCGCTCGATCAGCACCGTGCCGAGCCGGCGCTCCAGTTCACGGATCTGCAGGCTGACCGCCGGCTGGCTCAGGCCCAGTCTCTCGGCCGCCGCCGAGAAACTGCCGAGCGCGATCACCTGGCGGAAGCTGTCGAGCTGGTCGAGGCGGAGGTCCCTCATATCAAAGAATTTCTCATGCTCTGCATAACTTCGAGAAGCTTCATTTATGGCACGGCAAAGCGCAAGATCGCCGTGATGACAAGAATCGACTCCTCCCCCTCCACGCCACCCGTCGTCGTCCGCGACGCGGAAGAAGCCGACATGGCTGCGATCCAGGCGATCTACAGCCATCATGTCCTAACCGGCCTCGCCAGCTTCGAGGAGACGCCGCCGAGCGTCGCGGAGATGCTGGCGCGCCGGCGGGCGGTGCTGGCACTCAGCCTGCCCTATCTCGCTGCCGAGCAGGGCGGCCGGATCGTCGGGTACAGTTATGCCAGCAGCTACCGGCCCCGCCCGGCCTACCGCCACACGATCGAGGATTCGGTCTATGTCGCCGAGGGACAGGCCGGGCGCGGCATCGGCGGCGCGCTGCTCGCGGCACTGATCGCCCGCTGCGAGGCCGGCCCGTGGCGGCAGATGCTGGCGGTGATCGGCGACAGCGGCAATGCCGCCTCGATCGCCCTGCATCGCCGTTTCGGCTTCGAGCCAGTCGGCACCTTGCGCTCGGCCGGCTTCAAGTTCGGCCGCTGGGTCGACACTGTCCTGATGCAGCGCAGCCTCGGGCCGGGAGACCAGACACTGCCACAGCCATGGACGGCCGGATCGGCCGGGTGATCTCCCGCCGCACCGTCTTCTGCCTCGGGCTGGCGCAGCTCATTTCCTGGGGCGTGTCCTATTATCTCGTTGGCGCCTTCGGTGAACTGATCGGTAAAGAGCTCGGCTGGTCGCAGGCGATCATCCATGGCGGGCTCTCGGCCGGCCTGCTGGTGATGGGGCTGACCTCCGGCGCGATCGGCCGCCTGATCGACCGCCATGGCGGCCGCACGGTGATGTGCCTGGGATCGCTGCTGACAGCCGCCGGCTGCCTCGGCCTCGCCTTCGCCCATACGATCGCGGCCTATTACGCCGCCTGGCTCTGCCTCGGCCTCGCCATGCGGCTCAGCCTCTATGACGCCGCCTTTGCGGCGCTGGCTCGGATCGGCGGCAGCGCAGCGCGCCGGCCGATCGCCCAGATCACCCTGCTCGGGGGCCTGGCCTCGACCGTGTTCTGGCCGCTCGGCCATGTGCTCGCCGAGCAATTCGGCTGGCGCGGCGCCCTCATCGCCTATGCCGGCTTCGCGCTGCTCACCTTGCCGCTGCACCTGACCTTGCCCACTGTCTCCGCGCGGCCTTCGTCTGACGCGGCTGCCGCGAAGCCCGTCGTCACGCTTGGCCCGGCCGATACGCGCTTCGCCGGCCTGCTCTACGCGTTGATCGTCACCTTCGCCGGCGTGCTCAACGCCGGCATGTCCGCCCATATGATCGGCATTCTCGCCGGGCTCGGACTGCCCGCCGCGGGCGCGGTCTGGATCGGCGCGACCCGCGGCATCGGCCAATCGCTGGCGCGGCTCGGCGAAGTGCTGTTCGGCGCAAAGACCAGCCCGTTCGACCTCAACCTCGTCGCCTGCCTGGTCCTGCCGCTGTGCTTCGTCGTCGGGCTCGCCGGCGGGGCGAGCGCCATCGCGGCACTGGCCTTCGCCTTCTGCTACGGCGCCGGCAACGGTGTGCTGACGATCACGCGCGGCACGCTGCCGCTGATGCTGTTCGATCCGAAGAGCTATGGCGCCTCTGTCGGGCGTTTGCTGGCGCCGGGCTTTTTCCTCTCGGCCGCCTCGCCGCTCGCCTATGCCCTGCTGATCGAGCGCTATGGCGCTGCGGCGGCGCTGATCCTGTCGGGGACGCTGGCGCTGGCCATGCTGGTCTCGGCCATCCTGCTCAGAGCGCGCTTCCACAGCCTGCCACGCTCCTGACAATCTCTGTCAGCACACCTCGCAGGAACAATGCGGCAACATCGGCGGCTGCGTGCTACTCATGCCCGCCTCCCGCCCGGCTGCACTGGCACGAGCCGGCGATTGCCCTATCTCTACGGCTTAGCCCGAACCGGACACCACCATGGCCCGCAAGACCACGCTCGCCGAACAGGCCGCGACGCTGGAAGACATGTTCGACCGCAACCGTGCGGCCGATCCGAACGCCCGCGTCATCTCGGTGCGCGGCGCGCGCGAGCACAATCTCAAGAATGTCGATCTCGCGATTCCGCGCGACAAGCTCGTGGTGTTCACCGGGCTTTCCGGCTCGGGCAAGTCCTCGCTCGCCTTCGACACGATCTATGCGGAGGGCCAGCGCCGCTATGTCGAGTCGCTCTCGGCCTATGCCCGCCAGTTCCTCGAGATGATGCAGAAGCCCGATGTCGACCAGATCGACGGGCTCTCGCCGGCGATCTCGATCGAGCAGAAGACGACGTCGAAGAACCCGCGCTCGACCGTCGGCACCGTCACCGAGATCCACGACTATATGCGCCTGCTCTGGGCGCGCGCCGGCATCCCCTATTCGCCCGCGACCGGCCTGCCGATCGAGAGCCAGACCGTGCAGCAGATGGTCGACCGCCTGGTCGAGCTGCCGGAGAAGACCCGCGGCTACCTGCTGGCGCCCGTCGTGCGCGGCCGCAAGGGCGAGTTCCGCAAGGAGATGGCCGACTGGCTGAAGCGCGGCTTCCAGCGCGTCAAGGTCAATGGCGAGTTCTACGAGATCCCGGACGCACCCGCCCTCGACAAGAAGTTCAAGCACGACATCGACGTGGTGGTCGACCGCATCGTCATCCGGCCCGATCTCGGTGCCCGCCTCGCCGACTCGCTGGAGCAGGCGCTCGACCTCGCCGACGGCATCGCCGTCTTCGAATATGCCGACGAGAAGGAGGAGAACGGCGAAGCCAAGCGCGTCACCTTCTCCTCGAAATTCGCCTGCCCGGTCTCCGGCTTCACCATCCCCGAGATCGAGCCGCGCCTGTTCTCGTTCAACAACCCGTTCGGCGCCTGCCCGGCCTGCGACGGCCTCGGCCACGAGATGCGGATCGATCCCGAGATGATCGTCCCGGATCATTCGCTCAGCCTGAAGAAGGGCGCGATCGCGCCCTGGGCCAAGTCGACCTCGCCCTATTACGGCCAGACGCTCGACGCGCTCGCCAAGCATTTCGGCTTCTCGACCACCAAGCCCTGGAGCGAGCTGCCGCAGAGCGCGCGCGACGCCATCCTGTTCGGCACCGGCACCGAGGCCGTGCGCATGGCTTATAATGACGGCCTGCGCGCCTATGAGGTGAAGAAGCCCTTCGAGGGCGTGATCACCAATATGGAGCGGCGCTGGAAGGAGACCGAGAGCGACTGGGCCCGCGAGGAGATCGGCCGCTTCATGTCGGAGACGCCCTGCGCGGCGTGCAACGGCTTCCGGCTCAAGCCCGAGGCGCTGGCGGTCAAGATCGACATGCGCCATATCGGCGAGATCTCGCAGCTCTCGGTCAAGGACGCGCTCGCCTGGGTCAGCGCCCTGCCCTCGCGCCTGTCGGCGAAGCAGAACGAGATCGCCCCGCGCATCCTCAAGGAAATCCGCGACCGGCTGACCTTCCTGCTCGATGTCGGCCTCGAATACCTGACGCTGGCGCGCGGCTCGCGCACGCTCTCGGGCGGCGAGAGCCAGCGGATCCGCCTCGCCAGCCAGATCGGCTCCGGCCTCACCGGCGTGCTCTATGTGCTGGACGAGCCCTCGATCGGCCTGCACCAGCGCGACAATGAGCGCCTGCTCGGCACGCTGCGCCGCCTGCGCGACCTCGGCAACACCGTGATCGTGGTCGAGCATGACGAGGACGCGATCCTCACCGCCGACTATGTCGTCGATGTCGGCCCCGGCGCCGGCATCCATGGCGGCGAGATCGTCTCGAAGGGCACCCCGCAGGACATCCTCGCCGACCCGAACTCGCTCACCGGCAAGTACCTCACCGGCGAGATGAGCGTGCCGGTGCCGCTGAAGCGCCGCAAGCCGCAGAAGGGCCGGAGCCTGAAGATCGTCGGCGCCCGCGGCAACAACCTCAAGGACGTCACGGTCGACATCCCGCTCGGCCTGTTCACCTGCATCACCGGCGTCTCGGGCGGCGGCAAGTCGACGCTGGTCATCGACACGCTCTACAAGGCGATCGCGCGCAAGCTCAACGGCTCGATCGAGCACCCCGCCCCGCATGAGCGCATCGAGGGCATGGAGCATCTCGACAAGGTCATCGACATCGACCAGTCGCCGATCGGCCGCACCCCGCGCTCGAACCCGGCGACCTATACCGGCGCCTTCACGCCGATCCGCGAATGGTTCGCCGGCCTGCCCGAGGCCAAGGCGCGCGGCTACCAGGCCGGGCGCTTCTCGTTCAACGTCAAGGGCGGCCGCTGCGAGGCCTGCCAGGGCGACGGCGTCATCAAGATCGAGATGCACTTCCTGCCCGACGTCTACGTCACCTGCGATGTCTGCAAGGGCAAGCGCTATGACCGCGAGACGCTCGAGGTGAAATACCGCGACCGCTCGATCGCCGACGTGCTCGACATGACGGTCGAGGAGGCCAAGGACCTATTCAAGGCCGTGCCCTCGATCCGCGACAAGATGGTGACGCTCGCCCGCGTCGGGCTCGACTATGTCAAGGTCGGCCAGCAGGCGACGACGCTCTCGGGCGGCGAGGCGCAGCGCGTCAAGCTCTCCAAGGAGCTCTCAAAGCGCGCCACCGGCCGCACCCTCTACATCCTCGACGAGCCGACCACCGGCCTGCACTTCCACGACGTCGCCAAGCTGATGGAGGTGCTGCACGAACTGGTCGAGCAGGGCAATTCCGTGGTGGTGATCGAGCACAATCTCGAAGTGATCAAGACCGCCGACTGGATCATCGACATGGGCCCTGAAGGCGGCGACGGCGGCGGCGAGGTCGTGGCGCAAGGCACGCCGGAGGATGTGGTCCGCATCGGCAAGGGCCACACCGCGCGCTTCCTCAAGGAAGTGCTGGAGCGGCGGCCGTTAAAGGGCAAGGGGGCGCGGGAGGCGGCGGAGTAGAGGCGCGTATTGCGCTAGAAGGCAATATCTAAATCAGCGGATATCAACCCCATCTCTATAATGATGAACGCATCATCTGGCATTCGAACTCGGTAAGACCATTGGAAATATAATTTTCATCATCGATACTCCTTAGAATCGAAACTGCCTCATCAACATCTTGGGCTGCTGAAAAATAATGCTGAACCTTCATCCCAAGCGGAATCGGTATTCCGATTTCCTCAAGGCCTTTAACATGCCTTGGCAAATAATGACTCTCGATGATATCCGCCATTGTTGAATAATCAACACTAGGACGATCAAATCTGGGTGAATAATAATTCACTAGTACTTGCAACGCTGATAGAACAGATGGGATATAAAAATCCACATCTCTTATTGCCTTAAGCGCTCGATCAATCTCACGCTGAACTACCTCCTTTTCTAAAGGAGCGATTATTCCATTTAAATAGCTACGCACCCTTCCACCCGAACCCAGCATTCGAAACGCATAAAATGCTGCTTGGGCGCCAGAAACAATTGAGGAACCTTTTGCGAAAGGTCGCCATCCCATCGCAAGGGTCGTCGACAGCTCTTGATAATCAACACGCCCCGACCAGAGCACCAGCTGATCATTGTCCTGAAGCTTAGATTTTACAGCTTCCGCTGCAAGACGGATGGAGGAAATAGGAAACGTCGCTAGCCTCTCGATAACATCTGCCGGCAAATCAAGATCTTCCTCCAGCTGCACTCGCCGGTCGCGCAAAGACTCATCGTGCGCGAAACCATCAACGCCGATTAGAAAATCATCACTAAGATCCACCGGGTCGGAGAGACTCGGAATCTCCAAATGGTAAGCCTCCGGATCAGGGGCTTCATTGAATATAAATACGTTTCCAACCATATATCTTCCGAATCTACCTGCCCTTCCAGAGATATTTTTATAAGAAAAATAGTCAAAATTGGTCGATCTTATCTTATTGTCAAAAATAAAAACATTCTCGGCCTTCGTATTTACACCCTCAATTAGCGTCGAAGTACAAAGCAGAACCTCTAAATCTTTATCCTCGAAAGCCCGAAGAACCTGCTGCGAAACGCTGCGCGGCATCGCACCATGGTGCATGCCGATCCCCCCTTCTAGCGCCCTCGCGACGATCCAGTCCGGATGATAATGCTCCGCAAGCCAGGCCCCCAATCTCTTGCAATAGGGAGCTCGACGACCAACACCTTCGTGGCCAAGACTATCGGCAAGCTGCCGAGCGGAAGCAGGCGACTTACAAAATACCAGAGATTTCTCCGATGCACGCTCCCTGAGCAGCCCACCCAATCGCTTACGTTTGGAAGTCTCACCGCTAAAATCGTGGATAACCGTCGCCACTGTCGTCGCATGAGAGTCTATACGAACAGCGGAAATCTTGCGGAGATCAACATCATACTCAATATTCGGTCCAAGCAAAAATATCTGCTTGGCACGTGGAGCGTACCTGCTAAATATGATATTTAAACATCTGCTTCTAGTATCATCAATTTTTGCATTCAGCTTATAGAATTCATCAATAATAAGCAAATCTATATTATCGATATCACCCCTGTCTCTAAGCCTTTCTTGAGTCAAAATAAGTATATTTCCGCGATTAATATCTACCTCCTGATCATTTCTATATATAATTTTATAGTAATGTCCAAAATTTTTGTCCAACCTGCGCCGCTGCTCATCTAACAAAGACAACGTCGGAACAACGAGCACAACAGATTTGGGCTGACGTACATCAATTAGATTGTCTATCAGGAATGATTTCCCAAAACTCGTTGGGGCGCTTAGGACAAGATTTTTGCCTGACGCCAGCACATCGAAGGCATGCGCTTGCTCCCGGTGAAATAGGTACTTCGAAGCCAGTCGACCAACAGGCCTGAAACTTTCTCTTGCAACAGCATCCTGCCAATCGAGCTCGACGCTCTCAAGGTAGGGGAAAAGCCCCACCTCTCGTAGCAAACCCTGTGTTGCCGGGAGCAACCCCTCCAACGCTGGAGTATCAAGCACGCCGGCATGGAGCGAGATAATATGCTGATTAAGCCACCCCTCAGCAGCGCCGTGTTCCAATATGTAGCGGCCAATCGCCGAAATTTTTCGAAATGCCCCACTAAGATCAAGCCCTTCACTCGCGAGAATCCTTTCGAGTTGCTGGCGTCTCATGATCTATAGAACCCCAATCTCCTATTGAACTCATCCTGAAGTAATTTTTTCGAATTCATAGGAAGCATGATCTTTACAATACAAACTTCAATTGAAGATCCTCGAATTATATCGTCTATCAAAAATAGCTCTTTTTCGAGCTGATCCAAGTATGTCTTATCGTTCTCGAACGATGCGCACGGAGCGCTATCGTAGCATATTATTACAGGCACAACGATTCGATCGAATATCTCATCAAGCGGGGTATCAACATCAAACATCCATAAGAGCTTTTCATAACCCGGAGTTTGAGGAGATATCTTTCCTCCGAGCATTATCTTTTCACTCTTCAAGAACCCTCTATCTAAATGAGATTGGATTGACTTGATGGCGGCGGCAGCGGCTCGCTTACCATCTTGATAAAATTTTGCTTCTCCGAGCCAAATCTCAATTTTTTCATCGTGAGAAACGCGGACGTGCGCTAAATCGAAGCCTTTAACTACTTCATTTGACGAAGTTTTATAGAATAATTTTGAAACAGCGGGAAAAGTCCCAAAGAACTGCCTGCAACAAATGTGGAGCAATAACTCTCCTAACTCCCCTCGACTTGGGCCCGCTCTCTCAGCGTAGAGATGCTCGATAGCGCGTTCCATTAAACGTCTGACCTCAGACGTATTCTCGATGCGGTCCGGCAAATCATCAGGTCGAAACGAAAATTCCGGCAGCCAATCTGTAAGGTGCGCTGCAAGCCGATCGAACCGCCATCTCTTATTGTCGAATAACGGACAAGGAACCAGCAGTTCTCGAGCCGAAATCGCACCTGATTCGCGCTTAACAAGCAGTGGTGATGGCAGCGGGTACATTGAGATAGGGATTCGCCGTCTCTACGAGTGTGCGCCACGATATACCAAAGCGCGCATGCCACAATGATAGGCACACGTAACGAGATACGTTCTTTTCTCTCGATACCATTGCGTAGCTCGGGAGATTGAACTTATCCCCGCTCCCAAAACCTCCCGTATGATCCCCTCGCCCATCACCCATACGGGGCGGCCGTCCGGAGGTATGCCAGAGGCTGGGTGAGGGTCGGCGCCTGCGGGCGGGGGTTACGCCCCGCTCCCGGGAGGCTTCGGGGCACCGCCCTGGGGGCACTACGACCCCTGTGCGAGGAGCTCGCTAGATGGACGGCCCGCCAGGCGCCGCCCTGTTCACATGCCGGCGCGACCACCCGTTGAGGGGCACTGGCGCCGGCCGGAGCGGGACGACCGGCAGGCCAACCGCAGAAGCGCGGCCCGAAGACTGAAAGAGCCGAAGGCGGAGCGCCACGGGGCGCGCGGATGAGGCTTCATCCGCGCCGCTTCCTGGCTCAACGGAAGCGGATGCCACTCGACGCGCCTCGCGGCGCTCCGCCAGCCCCGTATTTTAAGGCGCCCGCAGGCAGGCCTGCGGGCGGGGGTTGGCGCGTGGCCGACGGAAGGGCGCGGGAGGCCTGGGGTCAGCGGCCGAAGGCCCGGCGCAGGACCGCCTCGTTCTCTTCCTGCCGCTTCCTGTCCTCGTCGGCCCGTCGGGTCTCCTCCTCCAGCGCCCGCTTCTGCGCGACCTCCCGCGCGCGGCGGTCTTCGAGGGCCTTGGCACGGGCCAGTCTCGCTTGACCCTGCCCGTCCAGCTGCCAGAGCCCGGCGAGATTGGCGCCGGCAGCGGCGATGCCGGCCAGCAGGACGGCGATCTGGAGCCGCTGGAAGAGCGGGAGCGTCTGCGGATCGTCGCCCATGGCCACGACCTGCGCGGGGCGGCGGTCAGAGCCGTCGGGGACGATCCCGATCGCCTTCCCCGCCGGCCGGTCGCGGAAGGCGAGCCACCGGCGCGTCACCGCCCGGCGCAGCTGCTGGCGATCGGCCGCGACCAGCTCGTGGTGGAGCGCGACCTGCACGGTGTCGCCATGGGGAATGAAGTTGCCGTTCCAGCCGGGGCCGCGCAGCCAGAACGATTTGACATGGAGCATGGCGTCGTAGAACCGCCGGGAGACCACGATCACGGTGACGTCGGCATGGAGCGCGCGCCGATACATCAGCGTCGAGCCGCTGGAGAACAGCCAGACGGGATTGAACAGCCTGGTGACGATATCGGCCCTCTCGACGGCCTGCACCTCGTGCCAGGGGATCAGGACCTGCCTGACCCAGCGGTGCTGAATGCCGGCCGGCGAGAGGGTGAAGACCGGCTTGCCGGGGCGGTAGCGCGCCCGCAGCGCCACCACGATGACGCCGAGGCCCAGCGCCAGGGCCAGGGCGATGAAGGCAAAGTGGCCTCGCGACGCAGGCTTGTCGTCGGCATCGGCGAGGACGAACAGGGCGAGCCCGATGACGATCAGCAGCAGGCCGGTCGGCAGCAGCCGGGCGACGCTGGTCGTCATGCGGTATTCCAGCGTCCTGCGGAGATCCTGACCCTCGTCGTCCACGGCTGCCCCCGGCTGCGACAATGAGCGCGAGCCGCCCCATGCCGGCGGAGCAGCCCCGCCAGACTGGCCGAACGCGTCGGCGCCGGCAAGGCGGGCCGGAGCGGCGGGCGCTGGGCCGCAGGAGGAGCCAGCCGCGCCCTTGCGTCGCACGGCTTTGTGAGGGTCTTGTTTACGCCTTGTTAAACCCGGCACTTTCATCCCTGCGATGCAAACAGGAGATGACCCGATGATCAGACTGGCCCCTCTGGCTGCACTCAGCCTTCTTTCGGCAACGGCCTCGGCTTTCGCCGCCCCGGCGCAGCCACTCGGCCAGTTCAAGCAGTGGAACGCGGCGGCCTATGACAATGCGAATGGCAAGCGTTGCTATATCGTCTCCTCGCCGACCGCCGAGACACCTGCGACGTTGCGTCATGGCGACGTGTTCTTCTTCGTTCAGACCGCACCGAACGCGCAAGCCCGCACCGAGTCGAGCTTCCAGACCGGCTATGATTTCGCCAAGGATTCGACCGTCACCGTGACGATCGGCGACGAGACGTTCCGCATGCTGACCTCGGGCAACAATGCCTGGCTGCAGCGGCTGGAGCGCGAGGGCGAGCTGCTCGCGGCGATGAAGGCCGGCGATGAGATGGTGCTGGCGGCGCGCTCGGCCCGCGGCAACGAGACCAGCTACACCTTCTCGCTCGACGGCGTGACCGCGGCGTCGCGGCTGCTGGAGCGCTGCGGCTGACGCGCGGCTACAGGACGCCGTGGCGCTCGAAGACCGAGCGCAGGCTGTTGCCGGCGAGCAGTTCCTCGCGGGTCGTATCCTCGGCCTCGATCTTGGCCAGCGCCCGCCGGATCGCCTCGGGCGCGATCGCGCGGGGCACGATGACGACGCCGTCGACGTCGCCGAAGATGAAATCGCCCGGCGCGACGCGGGCGCCGCCGAGCTCGACAGGCTCGTCGGCGGCCATCATCTCGGCCCGGCCCTTGGTGTCGAGCGGGCCGATGCCGCCATGGAAGACCGGGAAGCCGAGCTCGCGGATGCGGCGGACATCGCGCACCAGCCCGTCGGTGAGGCAGCCGGCGGCGCCTCTCACCATCGAGGCGGTGGTGAGCAGTTCGCCCCAGGGGGCGATCCGGTCGGTCGGCCCGTCGCAGGCGAGCACGGGGATCTCGCCGGGCTTGAGGCTGTCGATCAGGTCCATCTCGAGGGCGTAAGGGTTATGGCCCTCGGGGAGATGGTAGCGTTTCATGTAAAGCCCGGTACGGGCAAAGCCGCAGAGCACGCTGGCCTCGTCGAGCGGGCGCACGAAGGGCTTCACCGCCTGGTCGGGATGGCCGAGCTCGTCGAGCACATCGGAGAGCACCGCTGCATAGAGCCGGCCCTTCAGCTCGGCGAGATCGAGTTCCCTGGCCAGATCCGGCATGCGCGCTTCCCCTCTCCTCATTATAGGGGAAGCTTCCGGGCGCGCCGGCGGCGGGTCAAGCCGTCGCCGCTGCGTGGGGCGCGGTACAGCGCTGCGATTCAGGAGCGGGGCGAGAGGAGCGCCGCATGCAACAGCAGATAGAGCAACAGCCCGTTGAGCAGGTGCCAGCCCCAGTGCAAGCCGAATGGCACCGCGCTGCACAGGACGGAGTCGAGTGAGCGGAAGCTCAGTGACAGGGCGAAGACGAGGCTGGCGACGGCCATACGCCCACCCGTAGCAGCATCTCCGCGCCCCCTCGCCGCAAGCGCCACACCAAAGAGGCCGATGAGAAAGCCGGCATAACCGGCCGAACCGCGCATGCCGGCCGGCAGCAATGGCGCAACGCCGGAAGCAAGGCCGAAGCAGGCGCCGAGGAAGAGCAGCGCGCCGATCGCCGCCAGCAATGGCGACAGCCCGAGAAACCGGTTGAGCGCCAGCCCGAAATAGCAGAGCGCGAAAAGCTGGATCGGCACGACATCGGCCAGCAGCGTCCAGCGCTGCGGCATGGTGTGGAACAGGAAGGAGCCGACGCCGATGATCCCGACCAGTATCGTCAGCGCTTCGACCGGCCGGTCGCGATGACCCTGCCGGCGCAGCATGAGGAATGCCGCCAGCGCCGCCAGCAGGAAGGCCGCATTGCTGATCGCATTGAGCGGTTCGGCCCAGAAGGCTCCGCCCAGCCGCTCGCAATAGCCCGCGCCCTGCATGCCCTGTCCCGCGCCCGCTCGAATCGTCGAATCATGCCACCGGCCTCATGCCGACGCATGACACGAGCCGGCCGAACCGGGCGGAATTTTCTTCGAATCCAGCCATGGTGAACAGCGCGTTACGCAGCCCCCCGGCTTGGCAACCGATATTGCAGCGCAAACTGCATGCCCCATCGCACCGATTCTGCATAGATCCGCGCCATATCTTGAGCGGACGCCAGCGCGCGCCAGTGAACGCCTAAACATTAGGCCAAATTTTCACTGTTCTGACAAAATCGTTAAGCGCTCTGCGCGGGTCTGGCGCCGTTTCCAAACGATCTCTTAATTCGCCATGCGTCGAAAGCATAACAGAGCTGACGCCGCGCACCTGTGAGAGGCACCCTGATCGCTCTATATGCAGTGCACAACGAATTCATCGCTGTCGGGGCTAAGCCCCGCAAAACCAAAAGGTTATCACCATGTTCCTGACCATGATCGCTGCCAAGATTCGCGCCTATCTTCGCTATCGCGAGACCGTCCGCGAGCTGTCCCGCCTGACCGACCGTGAGCTCGACGATCTCGGCCTGTCGCGCTCGGACATCCAGTACGTCGCCCGCACCCACGCGGCCTGATTTCTGACCGCCTGGGTTAGACGAGTAGTTTCTCCTAGACTCCGCGTTCCTCCCCTCGGGGTCTGGTCGAAGAGCGAATGCCCGCTTCCGAGCGGGCATTTTGCGTTTCTGGGCCTGGATTCAGCCCAGCGCCCTTGACCTTCCGCGCCGCCGCGGACACATCGCGACCATGACAATCGCACCCATCCACGTCGTCGGCGGCGGCCTCGCCGGTTCGGAAGCCACCTGGCAGATCGCTGAGGCCGGCGTTCCGGTCGTCCTGCATGAAATGCGTCCGATGCGCGGCACCGACGCCCACAAGACGGAAGGGCTGGCCGAGCTGGTCTGCTCCAACTCCTTCCGCTCGGACGATTCGTCCTCCAACGCCGTCGGCCAGCTGCATTGGGAGATGCGCCGGCTCGGCTCGCTGATCATGGCGAAGGGTGACACCCACCAGGTTCCGGCCGGCGGGGCGCTCGCGGTCGACCGCGACGGTTTCTCGCAGGCCGTCACCGCGGCACTGGAAGCCCATCCCAATGTCACGATCGAACGTGGCGAGATCGCCGGCCTGCCACCGGCCGATTGGGACAAGGTCATTGTCGCGACCGGCCCGTTGACCTCGCCGGCGCTGGCGGAGGGCATCCGCTCACTCACCGGCACGGGGGAGCTCGCCTTCTTCGACGCGATCGCACCGATCGTCCATTTCGATTCGATCGACATGGACGTCGCCTGGTTCCAGTCGCGCTATGACAAGGCGGGCCCAGGCGGCACCGGCGCCGACTACATCAACTGCCCACTCGACCGCGACCGGTACGAGGCCTTCATCGACGCGCTGCTCGCGGCGGAGAAGACCGAGTTCAAGGAGTGGGAGGGCACGCCCTATTTCGACGGCTGCCTGCCGATCGAGGTGATGGCCGAGCGCGGCCGCGAGACGCTGCGCTGGGGGCCGATGAAGCCGGTCGGCCTGACCAACAAGCACAATCCGACGGTGAAGGCCTATGCCGTCGTCCAGCTCCGCCAGGACAATGCGCTGGGCACGCTGTTCAACATGACGGGCTTCCAGACCAAGCTGAAATACGGAGAGCAGGCCGCGATCTTCCGGATGATCCCCGGGCTGGAGAATGCCGAGTTCGCCCGGCTCGGCGGCATCCACCGCAACACCTATCTCAACTCGCCGGAACTGCTCGATCCGCAATTGCGGCTGAAGGCCGATCCGCGCCTGCGCTTCGCCGGGCAGATTACCGGCTGCGAGGGCTATGTCGAGAGCGCCGCGATCGGGCTGCTGACGGGCAGGCTCGCCGCGGCCGAGCGGCTCGGCCTGCCGCTGGAGCTGCCACCAGCGACGACGGCGCTGGGCGCGCTGGTCAACCACATCACCGGGGGTCATATCGTCACCATCGACGAAGGCCCGCGCTCCTTCCAGCCGATGAACATCAATTTCGGCCTGTTCCCCCACATCGAGGGCGTGGCGACCACGGGTCCGGACGGCAAGCGCCTGAAGGGCCCGGCCAAGAGCCTCGCCCGCAAGCAGGCGCTGACGGCGCGGGCGAAGATCGAGATGGATGGCTGGGTTGGGGCTAAGAGCGTAGAGGCGGCGGAATAACTGCCGTCATTCTCGGGCGGAGCGAAGCGCAGATCCGAGAATCTCATGACAAGACGGCACCGATCAGAGCCTCTTTCTGCCTAGAGGCTCGGGTCAAGCCCGAGCATGACGCGCTGCTCTGCTACGCCCGTGCCGCCCGCCACAGCGTCCATTGCCGCCGGAGCGGCGAAAGGCCGATGATGGTGCGGTAGGGATCGTAGCTGCGCCGCTCCATTTGCCTGAGATAGGGCTCGACCAACGCGACGGGGAGGAAGGCGGGCCTGATCGCGGCCGGCACGGTGGCGGAGAGGTCGTTGAGCTTGCGCAGATGGATGCGCGCCAGCGCCCGCATCTCCTTCAGCGAATAGGTCAGGCCCGGCCCGCCGCGGCCACGCACGATGTCCTCGCGGGTGACGCCGTTGCGGCCGAGCAGATCGGCCGGGAGATAAACCTGTCCGCGCGCCGCATGCCAGGGGAAGGCGCGCATCAGCCCGCAGAGCGCATAGGCGACACCGGCATGGCCGGCGGCTGTCGCGCCGCCGGGATCGCGGCCTTGGCCCAGCACGAGGGACGCAAGCCGGATCAGCGCACTCGAGGTCTCGCCAGCATAGCCTTCGAGGTCGGAGAGCGCGGGCATCGGGTCGTCGTAGAGATCGAAGACGCGCGCCTCGACCAGGCCTGAAAGCGGGGCGATCGGCAGGCGAAAGCGCCTGACGGTGTCAAGCAAAGCCTGCGCGACCGGGTGGCCCGACACAGGCGCGTCCGAACCGGCCTCGAGCACATCGCGCCACCATTGCAGGCGGACCTCGCCCGGCAACGGCTCGCTGACCTGCTCGCGCACGCGGGCGATCTCGTGACTGAAGGCATAGAGCGCGAACAGACCGGGCCGCAGCGCTTCGGGCGCATAAAGCGAGGCGATATAGCGGTCGGGATCGTGCTCCCGAACTAGCGCCAGGCAATGGCCATAGGCCTGGGAGAGCGGGGCCGGCGCAGTGCCGGCACGGTCCTCGGTTCTCGTGGTCATGCGCCCTCCCCGCTCCCGCCGTCACGCGGGTCGAAGCGGCGGCAGTCTAGGCTCAGGCGGCGGCCTTGGCTACGCGGGAGCGACATGGCTGGTTGGATTTGATCGCCGACTAGTCGACCGCGATCAGCGCTGCGGCAACGCGCCGCTCCTCGCCGACGAGGACGTTGTAGGTGCGTGCCGCGGCCGGCGTCGCCATCGCCTCGACGGTGATGCCGGCGGCCTTGAACGGATCACGCAGCGCGGACGGCAGGAAGGCGATGTCATGGCCGATGCCGAGGATCAGGAAATCGATCGTTTCGGCCTCGTCGAGAACCGGCTGCAGGCTCTCCAGCGTGACCTGCGCGAAGGATGTGACCGGCCAGATCCGGATGCCGGACGGCGTCGCCAGGATCGAGCCGCGATGGCTCATCCCGGCGAAGCGGAAGCCGCCG
Organism: Allobosea sp. CCNWLY174; assembly: GCF_037120455.1. Lineage (NCBI taxonomy): Bacteria > Pseudomonadati > Pseudomonadota > Alphaproteobacteria > Hyphomicrobiales > Alloboseaceae > Allobosea > Allobosea sp. CCNWLY174. The sequence goes on from NZ_JBBBBQ010000001.1 coordinate 818,208, forward strand.
GCGCCGAAGGCGTCGAGCTGGCAGCGGCCGGGTACGAAGCCGTCGAAGCGACGCTCCATGACTACCTCTCGCGGTTGCCGACAAAGCGCGTTGTCCCGGGCGACCGGAGGGAGACCCGTGACCCATTCCGGAACCTTGATCGGTGAGGCTCAGGAATGGATCCCGGCTCTGCGCGGCTACGCCGCCCCGGCCGGGATGACTTGCGCCATATGCGAATAAACGACCGGCCCTCAGACCCGCGCCTTGGCCTCGGCCAGTTCCTCGCTCTGGTCGAGGCGGCCGGCGCGCACGTCGAGATAGAGCAGCACCGGTGTCGAGACGAACATCGCCGAATAGGTGCAGACCATCACGCCGAACAGCATGACCAATGCGAAGCCCTCGATCGCCGTGCCACCGAAGAAGACCAGCGCGATCAGCGCCAGGATCGTGGTGGTCGAGGTGATGGCGGTGCGCGACAGCGTCGAGTTGACGGACAGGTCGAGCAGCTCCGGGATCGGCATGGTCTTGTAGCGGCGCAGCAATTCGCGCGTCCGATCGAACACCACGACGGTCTCGTTGAGCGAGTAGCCGACAATGGTCAGGATCGCCGCGATCGAGGTCAGGTTGAATTCGAGCTGCGTGATCAGGAAGAAGCCCATCGTCAGCACGATGTCGTGCATGGTGCCGACGATCGCGCCGATTGCGAGCTGCATCTCGAAGCGGAACCAGAGATAGACCAGCACGCCGATGATCGCGAGCACGACGCCGAGCGTGCCGGCCTGGACCAGTTCGCCCGAGACGCGCGGACCGACGGTCTCGACGCGGCGGAACTCGTAGGCGTCGGCGAAGGCTGCCCGCGCCTTGGTCACCACCGCCTGCTGCGCGACCTCGCCGCCGGGCTGGAGCGCAAAGCGCATGGAGAGGTCACCGGCATTGCCGAACTCCTGGACCTCGACCTCGCCGAAGCCGAAGCTGTTGGCGGTCTGGCGGACCTGGGCGATGTCGGGCTTGCCGCTCTTGGCCTGCATCTCCATCAGCGTGCCGCCGCGGAAATCGATGCCGAAATTGAGGCCGACCGTCAGGAACAGCACCAGCACCAGCACCGAATAGGCAGCCGAGAACGGATAGGCGAGACGGCGCCAGTGGACGATGCGGAACTTGGTGTTGTCGGGAACGATGCGAAGCAGGCGCATGGTCTGTTATCTCCTGGCCTGCGGGATCAGAACGGAAGGGCCTTCGGCCGCGCCCAGCGATACCAGAGCGCAATCAGCATGCGCGTCAGCGTCACCGCGGTGATGACCGTGGTCAGGATGCCCAGGATGAAGACGACGGCGAAGCCGCGCACCGGACCTGAGCCGAGCGCGAACAGCGCGACCGCGGCGATCAGCATGGTGACGTTGGAGTCGATGATCGTGGCGAAGGCGCGCGTGAAGCCCGCTTCCAGCGCCGAGACCAGCGATCTGCCGAGATGCGATTCCTCGCGCATGCGTTCGTAGATCAGCACGTTCGAATCGACCGCCGTGCCGATGGTGAGCACGATTCCGGCGATGCCAGGCAGAGTCATGGTGGCGCCCAGCAGCGACATCAGGCCGAGGATCAGGCAGACGTGCACGAGCAGCGCGATGCTGGCGATGATGCCGAACAGCCCGTAATTGCCGATCATGTAGAGGATGACCAGCACGGTCGCGATGATCGTCGCCATCTTGCCGGCCTGGATCGAGTCCTGGCCGAGGCCGGGGCCGACGGTGCGCTCCTCGACGATCGTCATCTTCGCCGGCAGGGCGCCGGCGCGCAGCAGGATGGCGAGGTTGTTGACGGCCTCGACCGTGAAGTTGCCGGAGATCTGGCCGGAGCCGCCGGTGATCGGCGACTGGATGACCGGGGCCGAAATCACCTTGTTGTCGAGCACGATGGCGAGCTGGCGGCCGAGATTCTCGGTGGTCGCCTGGCCGAAGCGCTGGGCCCCGCGGATGTTGAAGCGGAAATTGACGATCGGCTGGCTGGTACGCTGATCGAAAGCCGGCTGGGCGTCGATCAGATCTTCGCCCTCGACGATGACCTGACGGCTGATCGGGATCGGCTGGCCGCCCTGGTCCTGCGAAGGCAGCATGTCGACATCGCCGGCATTCGCATCCGCGACCATGCGGAACTGCAGCTTGGCGGTCTCGCCGAGGATCTGCTTCAGGCGCTGCGGGTCCTGCAGACCCGGCACCTGGACCAGGATGCGGTCGAGGCCCTGGCGCTGGATGTTCGGCTCGGTGGTGCCGAGCGCGTCGACGCGGCGGCGCAGCACTTCCATCGCCTGCTCGACGGCGCGGCGGATACGCTCGTTCGCGCCGGCCTCGGTGACGCTAAGCTGGATCAGGCCGTCGGGGTTCTCGTTGACCTCGATCGACTGGTTGCCGGAGGGTCCGAAGGCGCCGAAGGTGCCGATCGGCTGGGCGAGCTCGCGCAGCTTCGGCATCAGCTTGGCGCGGTCGGCCGCGTCGGGAACGCGCAGTTGCACGCCGCGCGGGGTCAGGCCGATGCCGCCCTGCAGGCCGACGCGCTCCTCGCGCAGGATGCGGCGGACGTCGTCGCGCAGCTGAGTGACCTGGCTGCGGATCAGGTCGGCGCGGTCGATCTCGAGCAGGACGTGCGAGCCGCCCTGCAGATCGAGGCCGAGCGTCATCGCATGGATCGGCAGCAGGAAGCGCGGGATCCAGGCCGGAGCGCCTTGCTCGATCGCCTTGCGGGTCTCGGGCGAGAACAGGTTCGGCACGGCGAGCCCGCAGCCGAAGACCAGCACGAGCAGAACGAGAATGACCTTGCGGGCCTGGAGACGAAGCATCTGTATGAACAGCCTTGTTGGCGGGCGCGGCGTCTAGCCGCGCCTCACGGCCTTCAGCTCTTGACCGGCTCGCCCTTGGCGCGCACGTCCGAAACCATACCCTTGAGGATGCGCACGCGCACGCCGTCGGCGATCTCGGCCTCGAGCTCGGCGTCGTCGATCACCTTCGAGACCTTGGCGATGATGCCGCCCGAGGTGACGATCGTGTCGCCGCGGCGCACGTTCTTGATCATCTCCTGATGCGACTTCACCCGCTTCTGCTGCGGCCTGATGATCAGGAACCACATGATGATGAAGATCAGGACGAACGGAACCAGCGACATCAGCACGTCGTTGGTGCCGCCGCCTCCAAGGCCCTGGGCAAAAGCGGGGGTGATCACGGGAAGGCTCCTTCACGTCGCCGCCGATTGACGGCCGGCCGGCGCGGGGGTTGCAAAATCGCGCGGACTATAGCCAGCGATGTCATGAAATCAATCGAAAGCGACCGGTCCTGCGACCGTTCTCCCAGCTAAGCGCTCCCCGCCCTGCGCGCAATGGCCTTGCCTTCACGAGCACAGCGGAGTTATGAGCGTACCGTACCGTTCGGTACGCCATGTTAGCGGACCCGCTGCGATGACCGACACCGCCCCCGACCAGACGCTCGCCACCCTGCTGCGCATCGCCGACGCGCTGGAGCGCCTCGCACCGCCCGCCAAGCGCAAGCCAGATCTCTCCGCCGCCGACGCCTTCGTCTGGCATGCCGCCGGTCATGAACTTGCTCCGGTCGCCAAGGTGAACCGAGTCGCGCTGTCGCTGCTGCGCGGCGTCGACCGGGTGCGCGATACGCTGGCCGAGAACACCGAGCGCTTCGCCCGCGGCCTGCCGGCCAACAACGTCCTGCTCTGGGGGGCGCGCGGCATGGGCAAATCGTCGCTGGTCAAGGCGGTGCATGCCGACACCAACAAGCGACTGCCGCCTGGCGCCCTCCCCCTCAAGCTGATCGAGATCCACCGCGAGGACATCGAGAGCCTGCCGGTGCTGATGGGGCTGCTCAAGGCCGATCCGCATCCCGCCATCGTCTTCTGCGACGACCTCTCCTTCGACGGGCAGGACACCTCCTACAAGTCGCTGAAGGCGGCCCTGGACGGCGGCGTCGAGGGGCGCCCGGAGAACGTCGTGTTCTACGCGACCTCGAATCGCCGGCATCTGCTGGCGCGCGAGATGGTCGAGAACGAGCGCTCGACCTCGATCAATCCTGGTGAGGCGGTGGAAGAAAAGGTCTCGCTGTCGGACCGCTTCGGCCTCTGGCTCGGCTTCCACAAGTGCAGCCAGGACGAGTACCTTTCGATGATCGACGGCTATGTCGGCCATTTCGGCCTGACGATCGAGCCGGAGCAGTTGCGGCGCGAGGCGCTGGAATGGGCGACGACGCGCGGCTCGCGCTCCGGGCGCACGGCCTGGCAGTACATCCAGGACCTGGCGGGGCGGCTGGAAACGAAGCTGGAGGGGTGAAAGGGCGTCATTCTCGGACGGAGCGAAGTGTAGATCCGAGAACCTCATGACGAGAAAGGCGCCAACCAGAGCCCGTCCTGCCTGAGATGGTCGGGTCAAGCCCGAGCATGACGCATCTAAAAAAGAAAAGCGGGGCGGCCTTTCCTGGGACCGCCCCGCCTGGTTTCGACCGGTGGGGTCTCGCAATTGCCGGTCGAAATCTGACCGGGACTAGTTGCTGCTGAGATAGGGCATCGGATCGACCGGGGTCGAACCCTTGCGCAGCTCGAAGTGCAGCTGCGGCGAGTTGACGTTGCCGGACTGACCGGACTTGGCGACGACCTGGCCGCGCTTGACCGTCTCGCCACGCTTGACGTTGAGCTCGCCGTTGTGGGCGTAGGCCGAGACATAGCCGTTCGGGTGGCGGATCAGCACGAGATTGCCGTAGCCCTTGAGCTCGCTGCCGGCATAGGCGACGACGCCGCCCTCAGCCGCCTTGACCGGCGTGCCTTCGGGAACCGCGATGTTGATGCCCTCATTGCCGCCCTTGCCGGCATAGCCGGTGATGACGCGGCCACGTGCCGGCCAGCGGAACTCGGCGCCGGACGAAGCGGGTTCCTCGGCCTTGGGCAGGCTCGCAGTGGTCTGCGGCTCGGCGGCCTTCGGCTCAGGAGCAACCACCTTCGGCTGCACGGTGACTTTGTCGGCCGGCGCGCTGGCGACAACCGGAGCGGCAGTCTTCGGCTTGGCCGGCTGAGCGACAGGAGCCGGGGCCGGCGCCGGCAGCGCCGCGGTCTTGGTCTCGTTGCCGGCCTTTGCGGCGGCCTTGGCCTTGGCCTCGGCGGCGAAGCGGGCACGGGCCTCGCCCATGCGCTTGGCATCGGCGGCGGCTTTTTCCTTGGCCTCGGCGGCAGCCTGCGCTTTCGCCTGGGCAGCCTGTGCCCGGGTATCGACGGCCGCGACCTTCGGGGCAGCCGCGGACACGGCCGGCGCGGAGGCTATCGGACGCGACACCGGCGGCGGAGCAGAGCGCGGTTGCTCGAAACGGTTATCGCTCGGCGCCGGCTGGCGCGCGGCGGTCTGCGAGCCGCCGCCATTGTAGACGGGGACGACGATGCGCGAACCTGGCGTGACTTCGCCGCGGAGGCCATTGGCCTGCATCAGCGCCGAACGCGGCACGCCGTAGCGACCCGCGATCACGTCGAGCGTTTCGCCATGGGCGACGACGATCGGGGTGCCGCCCTGGGGGCTCCAGCCGGCGGCCGAACCCGGCGCGCTCGGAGCGGGGGCGGATTGCGGCGCGGGACGGGCAGCGACCGAAGCGGTCGGTGGCGCCAGAGGCTGGCTGCGCACGCTCGGATTGCCGGCGGCCGAGGCCGTCTCATAGGACTGGCTCGGACCGTTGCGGCCGATCGAGCCTGTCGTGGCCGGATCGCGCTGGGGGGCCGGGGCCTGAGCGGTCTTGAAGGGATTGCCGAAAGGCGCCTCGGTGAAGCGCATGGCCTCCGAGGAGCAGGCGCCCAGGCCGGCCGCAAGGGCGCAGACCGACACGGCGCGAACCACGGATTTCGACACGGCCAGCTCGACTTGCTTACGCATGGACTCTGCACTCGCGAACGACGCAACTCTACGGTCCGCATTAAAGAGCCGGTTAGGTTAAGAAGGCGTTTCGCTACTGACAGGTCAGGTGAATTTTCGAAGGCAGCCGCAATCTCACTGACGGTGGCGCGCAGTGGTCCAGCGGGTAGAGGCGAATGGGGTCCCCGCGGGATCCCCTCTCCCGGATGGGAGAGGGGTAGGGGTGAGGGACCGCCGCGAATTGTTGAAACTCAGCGGCGCCGTTGCGCCTTCTGCGGATAGGGCGGGCCCTCATCCCTGCCCTTCTCCCACACGGGAGAAGGGTTCCCCGCGAATGCCACTTAGGCCAACATCTGCTCGAACATCCCGGGGCACTCGGATCAAGCCCCAGCATAACGGCGGGAAAAATCGCCTACAGCGCCTGCGACAGCCCTGGCGCCAGCGGCGGGATTCGCATGATCGCGCCGAGCGCGTGATCGAAGCCGTCCTCGCTGCGGGTTACGACGACGAGCCGCCCTGCCCCCTCGACGCGTAGCGCGCCGACGAGGCGCCCGCCGATCTCCAGCCGGGCAAGCAGCGCCTCCGGCACCGTCTGCATCACGCCGTTGACCAGGATGCGCTCGAAGCGACCGAGCGTACGATCGGGCTGCAAGCCGTCGGCATGGCGCAGCTCGACCAGCTGCGCGAAGCCACCGCCCGTGAGGCGCTCATGCGCGGCGAGTGCGAGCGTGCGATAGCGCTCCAGCGAGACGACCTTGCCCCCCATTGCCGCGAGCAGCGCCGCGACATAACCCGAGCCGGAGCCAACCTCGAGCACCCGGCAATCGGGCTTCATCTCGAGCGCGCCGACCAGCGCCGCGACCGTGTGCGGCGCCGTCATGGTCTGGCCGCAGGGGAGCGGCACCGAGACGTCCTGGCGGGCGAGATCGGCGAAGCGCGAGGGCGCGAAATGCTCGCGCGGCACGCGCTCCATCGCCCGGAGCAAGGCGAGGTCGCGCACGCCGCGCGCGCGCAACGACAACAGGAAAGCGACGGTACGTTCGCTCTCGCTGCTGGCGCCCTCGTCGGTCATTCCTCCCGCCCTCAGGCGAAGAGCTGTGCGAAGCGCGTCATCGTCGGCTCATGCGTCAGGTCGAGCTCGAGCGGCGTCACCGAGATCTTCTTCTCGGCGAGGGCGCGCAGGTCGGTGCCGTTGGCCGGCTCGTGCTTCCCGCGCTGGAAGGCGATCCAGTAATAGGGATTGCCGCGCCCGTCGCGCCGCGGCTCCAGCCGCATCAGCTCCTGGTCTCGCCGGCCCTGCGCCGTCACCGCGACGCCAACGACCTCGGCAGGCGGGACGTTCGGGAAGTTGAGATTGAACAGGATCCCATCGGGAATCCCCTCCTCCAGCAGCCGGCGGATGATGCCGGGCGCATGCTGCAGAGCGCAGTCCCAGATGATTTGGGTGCGGTCGCCCGCCATATAGGCCTGGCTCACCGCGATTGAGGGAATGCCGAGCAGCGTGCCTTCCATGGCGGCGGCGATGGTGCCGGAATAGGTCACGTCCTCGGCGACGTTCTGGCCGCGGTTGACGCCGGAGAGCACGAGATCGGGCTTGATCTCGGCCATGACCGAGCGCACCGCCATGATTACGCAATCGGTCGGCGTGCCCTGGACGGCGAAGCGCTTCTCCTCGATCTGGCGCAGGCGCAGCGGGTTCGACAGCGACAGCGAATGCGCCACGCCCGACTGGTCGGTCTCGGGCGCGACCACCCAGACGTCGTCGGAGAGCTGGGCGGCGATCTGCTCGAGGACGGCGAGGCCCTCGGCATGGATGCCGTCGTCATTGGTCACCAGGATGCGCATGGGCTCAGGCCGCCTTCTCGATGCGGGTGACCCCGCGCATATAGGGAACCAGCACATCGGGCACGGCGATCGAGCCGTCGGCGTTCTGGTAGTTTTCCATCACCGCGATCAAGGCGCGGCCGACCGCCGTGCCCGAGCCGTTGAGGGTGTGGACGAAGAACGGGCCCTTGCCGTCCTTGGTCTTGTAGCGGGCATTCATGCGGCGCGCCTGGAAATCGCCGCAGACCGAGCAGGACGAGATCTCGCGATAGGTCTTCTGACCGGGCAGCCAGACCTCGATGTCGTAGGTCTTCTGCGAGGCGAAGCCCATGTCGCCGGTGCACAAAGTCATGACGCGATAGTGCAACTCGAGCTTCTTCAGCACGGTCTCGGCGCAGGCGAGCATCCGCTCATGCTCCTCGCGCGACTTCTCCGGCGCGGTGATCGAGACGAGCTCGACCTTCTCGAACTGGTGCTGGCGCAGCATGCCGCGCGTATCGCGCCCGGCCGAGCCGGCCTCGGAGCGGAAACAAGGGGTCAGCGCGGTATAGCGGCGCGGCAGCTCCTCTTCAGAGACGATCATGTCCGCAACGAAATTCGTCAACGTCACCTCGGACGTCGAGATCAGCCAATGCCCCGTAGTGGTCCGGAACAGGTCTTCTTCGAACTTCGGCAGTTGACCAACCCCGTATACCGCCGAGTCTCGCACCAGCAGAGGCGGATTGACCTCGGTATAGCCGTGCTCCTCCGTGTGCGTGTCGAGCATGAACTGCCCGATGGCGCGCGACAGCCTGGCGATCTGGCGCTCCAGCACGACGAAGCGCGAACCGGAGAGCTTGGCCGCCGTCTCGAAATCCATCTGGCCGAGCGCCTCGCCGAGCTCGTAATGCTCCTTCGGCTGGTTGACGCCGACGAGGCGCTTGCCAGTCTCGTCCGGCTTCGTGCCATGGGCGTGCAGCAGGACGTTGCCGTGCTCGTCTGCGCCGTCAGGCACCTCGTCGAGCGGCGTGTTCGGAATTGCGGCGAGCTGGGCGTTCAGCGCCTCGACTGCGGCCTTCTCCTCGGCTTCCAGCGCCGGCACCTGCTCCTTCAGCGCGGCGACCTCGGCCTTGAGCTGTTCGGCCAAAACGAGGTCCTTCTGGCCCATCGCCTTGCCGATCTCCTTGGAGAGGGCGTTGCGACGCTCCTGCGCTGCCTGTGCCTTGCTGATCGCGGCCCGGCGCTGGTCGTCGAGCGCCAGCAGCGACGACGACAGTTTCTCAAGCCCGCGCCGCTGCAAGCCCCGATCGAACGCCTCAGCGTTCTCGCGAATCCATCTGATGTCGTACATCGCTCAAGCCGATCCGTTGTGGAATCGGCTGATGCTCTAGAGCATGCCGCGCCGGCACGGAAGCGCTGCGTCGCCGTGGGCGGGTGCGGGCGAGACAGAGACAGGTTTGCGCGGGATCCCCTCTCCCGGATGGGAGAGGGGTAGGGGTGAGGGACTGCCGTCAATTGTCTGAACACAACGGAGCAGCAGCGCCCTTTACGGTTAGGGCAGGCCCTCATCCCTGCCCTTCTCCCACACGGGAGAAGGGTTCCCCGCGCCTTACCTGTTACCGGGCCTTCAGTAAGGCGGCTCCTGATGGACGAGCTTGCCGTCGATCAGCAGGCGCTTGATCGCCGCCTGTCCGGAGCTCGACACGGCCGCGACGATTTCGAGCCGCTTGCGCTCGGTCGTCTCGATGGCGCGACCGGTGCCCTCGGGCACGAAATAGCTTTCGAGGCCATAGCTGACGCGGATGGCACGGCGGCCGGCATTGCAATCGGGGTCGCCGTCGGCATTGGTGACGCAGGCGCCGGCCGAGGCGACCTTGCCCACGATCACGGTCTCGCCGGCGCCGGCAGCCGGGCGGGCGAGATAGACGCCTTTCGCCTCGGAGAGGCCGTCGGCCCCGGGCGCGACGCGGACGAAGACCGTCTGGTTGCGCTCGAAGCTCTTGTCGCCGTCGAGCCTGGAGAGATCGAGCGTGCTGATCTTGTAGCCGAGGATGACGTAATCGCCGCGAAATAGGTCACGCGGATCGACCGGGGCCGTCGCGAGCCTGATCTCGGTGCCGGAGCGCAGGATGCCGGCGCGCGACTCGACCATGGCAAGGATCAGCGCGCAAAGCAGGACAATGGCGGCGAGCCCGCGCCAGAGCGGCGAGACGCGGCCGGTAAAGGCATCGGCGGACGGCAGGCGGATCATGGCGCGGCCTCCACCGGCTTGCTGAATTTGGCGAGGAGCCGGCGCATCCCGCTGGCGATCGCGATGAGGGCCGCGCCGCCGACCAGGAAGAACAGCGACTGGTCGAGCAAGGTGCCGATGGTCTGCCAGAGCAGGGTCACGATCGCGATGGCGAACAGCAGCGAGCCGGCGATGCTCAGCCGGCGCACGCCGCCACCCGCACCGGCGACGACGAGGCCGATCGCGATCGAGAGAATCAGTGCCGCCACGACGATCTTGCCAGCCATGCTGACCGCGCCGCCGCTCCAGAACAGCACCGGTACCAGCAGCGACATGACGAGCGCCGCTGCCAGCGGCCAGGCGAAGCGGCGCTCGCGCGCCAGCAGGCCGAGACCGATCACCGCCGGCAGCGCCAGCGCATAGGCGACATAGTTCAGCGAATGCGCCGTTCCCGCCTTCGCCTCGCTCGGATCGAGGATGCGGATCAGCTCGACATTGAGCGACAGGATCAGCCCGATCAGCCCCCAGGGCAGGAAGGCGGTGAGCAGGCCCGGCCCGCCCCGGTCGAGCGCCAGCGCGCCGAGCGCAACGAACAACGCGGAGACGGCGAGCCCATAGGCGAGCAGGCCGTAGTCGAAGCGCAGGAAGGCCGGCTGGCCCGGCAGCGTCGCGAACCAGCCGAGCAGCGCCAGCGCCGCGACATGATGGACGAGGCGGTTGTGCCGGGTCGCGGCCAGCCAGAGCGCCGGCAGGAAGGGCAGCCAGAACAGCAGGTGCGCCCTGCTCCCGCCCTCGTCCCAGCGGCCGCCGGCCCAGCAGCCGATCCCGACGATGGCGATGACGAGCGCCCCGTTCGAGCGCAGCAAAAAGGCGACGATCAGCGCGCCGAGCGCGACCAGCAGCGCCCCGCCCGGCCAGTCGGTCGGCAGATGATACATCTGGCCGACGAGCGCGACGCCGGCAGCGAAGATCAGGGTGCCGCAGGTCGCGGCGGCGTCGGCGCCGCCTGTCGAACCGCGACTTTCCAGCCGGGCCGAGATGCCGAGCGCGCCGGCGAGGCCGAGCAGGATCATGACGAGCTTGGCGATGCGGGGGATCTCGTCCCAGTTCGCCGCGACGAAGGCGGAAACGCTGGAGGCGATCAGCAGGCCGCCGAACAGGCCGATCAGGGCCGGCAGCTTGAAGCCGCCGCCCTCCTGCGCCAGCGAACGGCGGATGGTCGCGGCGCTTTCGGGACTGACCAGCCCCTCTCCCACCCAGCGACCCAGATCGGCTTCGAGCCGTTTGCGATAGGAACCCGTCAGCATGCGCGCTTATTTGGCACGGGCTGACGGGTTTTGGCGAGATGGCCTGTCTTAGGCCGCCTTGACCTTGCGCTGCCGCGCAAGATCGGGCGGCGTCGCCTCCTCGATCAGCGCCGCGACCACGGCGTCGAGGCTCATCACCGTCTGGGCCTGGCTGCCGAGGCGGCGCACGGTCACGGTCTTCTCCTCGGCCTCGCGCTTGCCGACGGCGAGGATGACCGGGACCTTGGCCAGCGAGTGCTCGCGCACCTTGTAGCTGATCTTCTCGTTGCGCAGGTCGGCGCGCGCGCGCAGGCCGGCCGAGAGCAGCGCCATGGTGACCTCCTCGCCATAGGCATCCGCCTCCGAGGTGATCGGTGCGACCACGATCTGCTCGGGCGCCAGCCAGAGCGGGAAATGCCCGGCATGGTGCTCGATCAGGATGCCGACGAAGCGCTCCAGCGAGCCGCAGATGGCGCGATGGACCATGACCGGCTGCTTCTTCTCGCCGTCCGAGCCGATATAGAAGGCGCCGAAGCGCTCCGGCAGATTGAAGTCGACCTGCGTCGTGCCGCATTGCCAGTCGCGGCCGATGGCGTCGCGCAGGACATATTCGAACTTCGGCCCGTAGAAGGCGCCCTCGCCCGGATTGATCTCGGTCGTGATCCGGTTGCCGGACTGCTTCGCGATCCTCTCCAGCACCTTCGTCATGACGTCTTCGGCATGATCCCAGACCGCGTCGGAGCCGACGCGCTTCTCCGGCCGCGTCGAGAGCTTGATGACGAGATCGTCGGTAAAGCCGAAATCCTCGTAGACCGACAGGATCAGATCATTGATCGCCAGGCACTCGGCGGCGAGCTGCTCCTCGGTGCAGAAGATGTGCGCGTCGTCCTGCGTGAAGCCGCGCACGCGCATCAGCCCATGCAGCGCGCCGGACGGCTCGTAGCGGTGGACATTGCCGAACTCGGCCAGCCGGATCGGCAGGTCGCGATAGCTCTTGAGGCCGTGCTTGAAGATCTGGACATGGCCCGGGCAGTTCATCGGCTTCAGCGCGAAGACCTTCTGGTCGCGCGTCGGATCGTTCGGGTTCTCGAAGGCCGAAGCCGACTTCACCGCGAACATGTTGTCCTGGTACCAGCCCCAGTGGCCCGAGGTCTCCCAGAGCGACTTGTCGAGCACCTGCGGGGCGTTGACCTCCTCATAGTCGGCGGCGAGCCGCCGGCGCATATAGGTCAGCACCTCCTGGAACAGCCGCCAGCCCTTGGAGTGCCAGAAGACGACGCCCGGCCCCTCCTCCTGGAAATGGAACAGATCCATCTCGCGGCCGATCCGGCGATGGTCGCGCTTCTCGGCCTCCTCGATCTGCTTGAGATGGGCGTCGAGCTCCTCCTGCCGGGCGAAGGCGGTGCCGTAGATGCGCGTCAGCATCGGGTTCTTGCTGTCGCCGCGCCAATAGGCGCCGGCCACCTTCATCAGCTTGAAGGCGTTGCCGACCTTGCCGACCGAGGTCATGTGCGGGCCGCGGCAGAGGTCGATCCAATCGCCCTGCGCATACATCTTCAGCGTCTGGTCTTCCGGGATCGCGTCGACCAGCTCGACCTTGAAGGCCTCGCCCTTGTCGCGAAAGAAGGCCTTAGCCTTGTCGCGGCTCCAGATCTCCTTGGTGAAGGGTTTGTCGCGCGCGATGATCTCGCGCATCTTCTTCTCGATCGGCGCGAAATCCTCCGGCGAGAACGGCTCGTTGCGGAAGAAATCATAGAAGAAGCCGTTCTCAATCACCGGGCCGATCGTCACCTGCGTGCCTGGATAGAGCTCCTGCACAGCTTCGGCGAGGACATGGGCGCAGTCGTGCCGGATCAATTCCAGCGCGCGCGGATCCTCGCGGTTGAGGAACTCGATCTTCGCGTCGGCGGTGATCGGATCGGCGAGGTCGACGACCACGCCGTCGAGCGCCATCGCGACCGTGCGCTTCAGGAGAGAGGGCGAAATGCCGCCGGCGAGTTCCCTGCCGGTGATGCCGGACGGGAATTCGCGCTGCGCGCCATCGGGAAATGTCAGGGAGATCGTCATCGATCGGCTCCTGCTCACTCGGGGATACAAGCCCCGTAAGCCAAGGCCGGCTGCATGAATGGGCGGGGCGACGCGGCCTGCAGCCGGTTCGGCACGCGCGCCGGCGAGGCCTATACGAGCGGGAAGGTGCAGGCAATCGGCGAATGGCTCTTCCCTCGGAAGCTGTCGGTTTCGTCATGTTCCGGTCAGGTCGCAGCAAGCCAGGCTCACCCAGCATCGCAGCCTCACCCAATCGGAGCCGACAGCCATGCCTTGCCACCTCGTTCTGACTCTCGCCCTCGTTGCGCTCATACCCGCGGCGGCCCTGGCGCAGACACCCGGTCGTACGGCGATCCGCAACGCCTGCGCTGCCGATTTCCAGAAGCATTGTCCAGGCATCCAGCCCGGCGGCGGCCGCCTCGCCGCCTGCTTCAAGGAGAAACAGGCGGCCTTCTCCGCCGATTGCGTGGCGACGCTGCAGATCGCCAGGTCTCAGCGTCGCTCGAACTGATCACCTTCGTCCGCCGCTGCCACCGGCGGCGCGTTGACCCCGCGCCAGCGGCCATAGGCCCAGGGCTTGTACCAGGCTCCCTCCGGCGGCAGCTCCTCGCAGACGATGTCGATCCCCGAGGTGCCGAGCGGCGTGCAACGGCAGATGCGGGCGAAGCCGACCCATCCGCCGGCCCAGAGCCCGTGCCGCTGGATCGCCTCGTCGGTATATTCCGAGCACGACGGCCAGTGCCGGCACTGCCGGCCGATCAGCAGTGAGAAGCTGAGTTGGTAGCCGCGGATCAGCAGATGGGCGCCCTGGCGCGGCAGGCGCAGAAATGCCTGTCGCCATGAAAGGCTTTTTTCAGCATGTTTAGGCAAGTATGACTCAGGCAAACGCTGCCGGCTCCCTCCAGCCAAACTTCCACCGCCCCTCTTCGATCCCGCCTTCCCAGATTCTGGTCATGATGCGCGCACGCTTCCTTGCCTCCGCCACCGCCCTCTGCGGGCCGCTGCTCGCGCTCGCCCTGGCGACGCCCGCGGCGGCACAGCAGCGAGCCTATCTGATCTGGCTCGACGCCGCCAAAATCGACGTCGCCAAGGTGATGGGCCTGCCCCCGGCACAGAACTCGCCGGAGCATCGCGCCGAGTTCGAGAAGGTGCTCGCCCTCTCCTCCGCGCGCACACCGGAGCGCGAGAAGCAGGCGATCGCCGACCAGTACCAGACGTTCAATGCCTTCCTGAAAGGCATGGACCACAACTATATCGACGGCACCCATCGCGAGACACGGCTCTTGATGCGCGAGGCGCAGGTCGAGCTCGCCATCCTGCTGAAGAGCGTCAACCGCCTGACCAGCCGCATCCGGCCGTTCCAGATGTGGAACAAGGTCAGGGTCAAGCCCTGCCCCGGCGGACGGCCGGAAGGAACCTCCTTCCCCTCGGCCCATGCCGCGACCGCAGCGCTCTATGCCACGCTGCTCTCGGACGCCGTCCCCGAACTCGCCGACAAGTTCGAGGAGCGGGTGAAAAGCTATGACGAAAGCCGTCTCATCTGCGGCTTCCACTACCCCACCGACCTGGAAGCCGGCGACAAGATCGGCCGCGTCGTCGCCAAGGCACTGTTGGCCGAGAAGGCCTTCAAGGTCCGCTATGACGAGACGAAACCGGAAATCCGCCAGGCGTTCGGGCTGAAATAACCTTCAGCCCGCCACAGTCTCGCGCCGCTTCGCCTCGATCTGGCCGATCGCGTCGACCACCGCGTCGAAGGTCAGCATGGTCGAGGCGTGGCGCGCCTTGAAGTCGCGCACCGGCACGAGCACGGACAGGTCCGCCCATTTACCGCTGGGTGGTTCAGCGCCCTCCTTCAGGATCGCGCGGGCCTGCTCGCGGACCTCGCGCAATTCGGCGGCAGTCGAGCCGACGACATGGCGCGCCATGATCGAGGACGAGGCCTGGCCGAGAGCGCAGGCGCGGACATCGTGGCCGAAGCCGGTGACGACATCCTCGTCCATCGTCAGGTCGATCGTGACCGTCGAGCCGCAGAGGCGCGAATGGGCGGTCGCCGTCGCATCGGGCACCGGCAGGCGCTCGAGCAGCGGGATGTTTCCTGCCAATTCGAGGATTCGCTTGTTGTAGACATCGTTCAGCATGTGCGAGCCCATGCGGGGGTGGATCGACCCGCCTTCCACCCCAATATAGAAAGGACCCTCCCAGATGGGGAGGGCCGTCTCGCCGCAGCAGTCGACGAATTGATCCATCCCCGCCTTCCGCACGTAGGAGGGCGAGACAACAGAACGGAAGGCACCACATGGACGCCGTGGTTAAGTCCTTATCCGCGGACCAGGCCCTGCGCCCGGCCGCAGACACCTTTCTCGTCAGAAAGCCGACGCGGGAAGAAGCCGAGGAAGCGGTGCGCACCCTGATTCTCTGGGCCGGCGACGATCCTTCGCGCGAGGGGCTGCTCGAGACACCCGGCCGCGTCGCCAAGGCCTATCGCGAATTCTACAGGGGCTACGACGAGGACCCCGAGGAGATTCTCGAACGGGTTTTCGAGGAGGTCGACGGCTACAGGGACATGGTCCTCGTCCGCGACATCCCGTTCTATTCGCATTGCGAGCACCACATGGTGCCCTTCGTCGGCAAGGTCCATATCGGCTACTATCCAAACGGCGGCGTGGTCGGCCTGTCGAAACTGGCCCGCGTCGTGGAGGTCTATGCACGCCGCCTACAGACGCAGGAGACGATGACGGCGCAGATAGCCCAGGCGATCGAGCGGACGCTCAAACCGGGCGGCGTCGCCGTCCTCGTCGAGGCAGAGCACATGTGCATGTCGATGCGCGGCGTGCAGAAGCAGGGCTCGTCGACGATGACGACGCAGTACACGGGCCGCTTCCGCGATCCGGCCGAGCAGGTGCGCTTCTTTACCATGGTGAAGTCGCCGGGGCTGTGAGCCCACGACCTGCTCTCCGACGCGGCATGCTCGGGCTTGCTTCGAGCATCTCGGAAACCAGTGTCTTCTGGCCTTGGGATTCCCGGGCCGGCGCTTCACGCCGCGCGAGAATGACGGCTCACGTTACCTGCCGTATATGCGAGGCGTCACCGTCAGGATTCCAACATGACTGCCTTCCCCACCCTTTCAGCCAAAGCCGAGATCGAAGAGGGCACGGTCCTTGCTCCCAAGTTCGACCGCGACGGCCTCGTCACCTGCGTTACCACCGACGCTGTGACCGGCGAGGTGCTGATGGTCGCGCATATGAACGCCGAATCGCTGCGCCTCAGCATCGAGACGGGCGAAGCCTGGTACTGGTCGCGCTCGCGTCAGGCGCTCTGGCGCAAGGGCGAGACCTCCGGGCAGTTGCAGAGCATCGTCGAAATGCGGATCGACTGCGATCAGGATGCGATCTGGATCAAGGTCAATGTCGGCGGCGACGGCGGCTGCTGCCACACCGGCCGCCACAGCTGCTTCTATCGGGTTAAGCCGGTCGGCACCGCGGCCGACGGACCACTGACCATCTGAACCGGGACTGCCTGCTTCGTTGGCAATCCTTTCACCAAGCTTTCATGTTTCCTTCAAAAGCGACTGATAGCCGCCTTAGGGTCCCGGCGCCGTTCATCTTTCGCTCATCGGCTGGCGCGATCCTGAAGTCCTCCCGCGGAGGGATCGCGCCGATGAGACTGGAGAACATCGCCAGACGGGCCTTTGGATTGGGCGGCGGCGGAGCTGCGATGAACGATCTCGTTTCCCGACGCGCCGCGCGCCTCAGCCGGCCGCGGATCGGCCTTGCCCTCGGCGGCGGCGCTGCGCGCGGCTGGGCGCATATCGGCGTCCTCGATGTTCTCACCGAGGCCGGCTACGCGCCCGAAGTGATCGCCGGCACCTCGATTGGCGCGGTGGTCGGCGGCTGCTACGCCGCCGACAAGCTCGAGCAATTGCGCGAATTCGCACTCGGCCTGACCAAGCGCCGCGTCGTCGGGTTGATGGATTTCCATCTCGGCGGCGCCGGGCTGATCGCCGGCGGCCGGCTGAAGCGCCTGCTGGAACGCGATCTCGCCGGCCTGCAGATCAGCGATCTCAGGCAGACTTACGCCGCCGTCGCAACCGAACTGGGCACCGGCCATGAGATCTGGCTGACCCGCGGCTCGCTGGTCGACGCGCTGCGCGCGTCCTACGCGCTGCCCGGCGTATTCGACCCGGTGAAGCTCGGCGGCCGCTGGCTGATGGATGGCGCGCTGGTCAATCCGGTGCCGGTCACGGTGGCGCGCGCGCTCGGTGCCGACGTCGTGCTCTGCGTCAACCTGAACAGCGACATGACCGGCCGCGGCACGGTGATCCAGTCCTACGGCGCCGATCCGGACCCGGAGCCCGTGGTCGAGCAGCGCCCGACGACCGGCTGGTTCGGCGGCGTGCGCGAGCGCATGCGCGGCATCGTCGGCAAGGCCAATCACGAGCAGCAGCCGGGCCTCGCCGGCGTGATGATCGACGCCTTCAACATCACCCAGGACCGGATCTCGCGCTCGCGTCTCGCAGGCGATCCACCGGATGTGATGATCGGCCCAAAGCTCGGCCGCGTCGGCCTGTTCGACTTCCACCGCGCCGACGAAGCGATCGCGCTCGGCCGGCAGGCGGCGGAACGCGCGCTGGACGAGATCGCCGCGATCGTCGCGGCCAATCACCTGCCGCTGAACTAGACGCGAAGGGCCGACTTAACGCCCGTTTCCGTCATGGTCGGGCTTGTCCCGACCATCCACGTCTTCGCCTCAGTGATCCAAGGCGGAATTAAAGGCGTGGATGCCCCACAAGGGCGAGCATGACGGCGGGAGGCCTCACGCCATCGCGATATAGTCGCGCATCGCCCGGCTCTCGGCCTCGATCTCGGCGACCCGATGCTTGACCACGTCGCCGATCGAGACGATGCCGGCGACCCGACCGTTATCGACCACAGGCACATGCCGGAAGCGGCCTGACGTCATGATCTCCATCAGATCGTCGACGCTGGTGTCAGGCCGGCAGGTCACGACCTTGGCGGTCATGGCGCGCGACACCGGCGTCTCCAGCGCCGCGGCGCCATCGGTGCCCAAGGCCTTGATGATGTCGCGCTCCGACAGGATGCCGAGCAGGCTGCCATCGGCGCCGGTCACGACCACCGCGCCGATCCGCTTCTCCGCCAGGGTCCGCGCTGCCTCGCCAAGCGTCCGGTGGGGCTGCACCGAGATCACCTCTGCGCCCTTGTTGCCGAGAATATGAACGACGTTCATCGACTCCTCCTCCAGCGATAGCGGCACCGTTGACCGGCGCTCATTTGATGGGTTCAACGGCAGCAGCGCCTAAACGCGGATCGTTGCGTCCGCGATACGACGCCAGCTTGGACTTGATCGACTGTGAGCGAAGTCTGAGGCGACGGCAAGGCGTTCCCGGCAGGAAAGCTGCCCGCTCCGGTTGCAATCAGCGCCGCACCGGCCCGCGATCGAGCAGCGGGAACAGCAGAAGCCCGGCGAGGAAGCCGCCGATATGCGCCTCCCAGGCGATGCTGGTCTCCTCGCCGAGAATCGGCACCAGCCCGGCACCGAACAGGATGTTGGTGACGAACCAGATCACCACGAACAGCATGGCCCGCGAATTGCGCCAGAGGCCGCCGAGCGGCTCGGCCGGAATCGCACGCACCACCTCGTCGTGGCCAAGCCCGCCGAAGTGCACGCCCGGGGAGAACACGAAGCGAATCGCCGCCGCCGTCGCGCCCGAGACACCGGCCGAAGCGCCGACCAGCGGCAGGACGTCGAGTTCGCGCGACCACCAGTGCAGCAGGGCGCCGGCGATCGTGGACACGGCCATCAGCAGCAGGAAACGCCCGGCCCCGAGCCGGCGTGCGACCGGACTGCCGAAGGCGGCCAGCCAGACGACGTTCGAGACCAGGTGCAGCCATGAACCGTGCAGCAGCCCATAGCTGAGCAGCGTCCAGAGCTGGCCGCCGCCATCGGCCAGCAGCAGGCGGACCAATTGCAGGCGCTGGACGAAATCGGGCGTACCGGAGGTGCCGAGCGAGCGGGCGATCTCCTCCAGGCGCTCCGGCGCGAACCAGAGCGTCAGGCGCGCTGGCACGAAGGAGAGCCAGGAAACGAGCAGGAAATCGTCGCGCTCGCTGAGCAACTCGCGCGCCCCCTGGATCAGCGCCAGGGCCGCGATCAGCCAGACGACGACGCCGGGCAGGTTGAAGACCGGCTCGCGCACTGGCGGGCCATATGGATCGTCTGGGTTCGCCGACATCGCGCCCTCACTGGAGCATGGGCCCTCGGCAGGCAACAGAAAAGGGGAGAGCGACCGCTCTCCCCTCTCCTCCCCGGCCGGTCACGCCCCCGCGCCCCCGCCTTTTCCAGTGAGCCCGGACGCATCGTGCGGGCTCGAATTCGACAGGGCATTTATGCGGCATTTTAGGGATCTTCCACAAGCTTAACCGTTGCTTAACCTTAACGACCCCTGCCGCCTCCCCCTGTCCGGGTCGCGTGGCAAGACGGCATGCGGGCTGCGTCCTGCCGATTCGCAAGGGCCCGACAGTCCCCAGCTCGAACGAAAGCGATCCGATTTGACACGCATTCGCACGATCAGGGACAGCGCAGACCGGACTGGACACGACATGAAGAATCCGAGCACCCGCCTGGTTTTCGACTACTGGGACATGCTGCGCGGCGAACGGAGCGCCCCTGAACGGGGCGAGATCGAGCCGGGCGCGCTGCGCCATGCGCTGGCAGACACCTTCGTGCTGGAGAACGAGCCGATCGGGCCGGTCTTCCGCCTGGCCGGAACGCGGCTCTGCGCCCTGTTCGGGCGCGAGCTGCGCGGACGAGCCTTCACGGCGCTCTGGCCCGATGTCGAGGCACAAGGCGACATGCGCCGCCTGGTCCAGACCGTGATGGACGAGACTGCGGGCGCCGTCGCCGGGCTTTCGGCCCAGACGCAGAACGGCGCGAGCGTCCATCTCGAGCTGCTGCTGCTGCCCCTGCGCTATCGCGGGCGGACCCATGCCCGCATCCTCGGCGCGTTCTCACCGGCGTTGTCGCCGGAATGGCTCGGCCTCGACACACTCGAATCGATGCGGATGATCTCCCTCAGGATGATCTGGCCCGATGCGCGCACGCAGCGCCCGACCGAAGCCGCGGCCCAGGACAAGCGGCCGAAGCTGATGCTCCTGCCCGGGGGACGTGTGTGAGAACGCTCTAACGTGCTCTTAACCCGCGAGCCGGTAGCATCGCTCTGGTAGAAACAGAGTTTGCAATGCTCACGGCGCCCCAAAATCCAAAGACGGGCTCGGTCCCGGTCGAGCGCCGGCGCCATCAGCGCATGAAAGTCGTCCTGCTTGGACGCTACATGCTGCCCAACCGCATGGAATATCCCTGCCAGACCACCGACATCTCGCCGGGCGGCCTGCACATGGTCGCGCCGGCCAAGCCGATGATCGGTGACCGCGTCATCGTCTATCTGGAGCATCTCGGGCGAATCGAGGGCACGGCAGTACGCACCACCCCCGCCGGATTCGCGATGACCATCACCGCGACAAGCCGCAAGCGCGAGAAATTCACCGCACAGCTGACCTGGCTCGCCAATCGCGACGAACTCGGCCTGCCCGAGGATCGGCGCCACGAGCGCATCATCCCACGCAACCCGCGCTGCATCATCACCCAGGAAGACGGCAGCGAGCATGCGGTCCGGCTGATCGACATCTCGCTCTCGGGCGCGGCCTTCGCCAGCGACCACCAGTTCGAGATGGGCACGGCGATCCGGCTCGGCAGCACCGCGGGGATGATCGTGCGCCGCTTCGACGGCGGCTACGCCGCCCAGTTCCGCATGCCCCTCTCGGCCGACGTGCTCGACGAGAATCTCGAGCTCTGAGCGCGGACCAGCGCTTCTTTCCTTTCAGCCGAACCTTCAAGACAATCCAGGCAGCGCGTCTCGCGTTCACGCCCGCCGCGCAGCGGCTCGCCATGGCTCGCTGCTCGACAGATCCGCGATAGAAGAAGTATCCGCCAATCGCCTCCTCGCATATGGGAGAACAGTGCGGATGAAAGTCCGCCTCGCGGCAGAGGCGCGGCGCCAGCCGCCTCTCCCTGGCGCAGATGGAATCTCTCCCACCTGCCCGCGCTGAAGCCGGGAAAGAGGCCGGCCTGGCCTCTCTTCGCGGTCGGGCGCGGCAATCCTTGATCATGTGTTACCGGGCTTGCCTGCAGGGTTAACAGACTGGATGGTTAAGAAACCCCATAGTTAATATTCTCCGACATATGCGCTGAGAATTCTTACTTCCGGTTTTATACCTGATTTTCTGTAAGTACTTTGATCTTCAATAGGCTCGATTTCAGTAAAATTGTGCGCTTTCATTTCAAGCGATCTCTACAGCCCAAGAGCATTGTCGGCCCCGGGACAGGAAAGGGGACGTCATGTTTTCGGGTTCTCGGGGATTTCGCGGCCTGGCCGCTGCTACCATCATCACCCTCGCCGGCATGACCGGCGCTGAGGCGCAGCAGAATGGCGGCCTGCCGGTCGCCAGCGCGCCAATCGTCGCCGGCGGCGACGCCCGGGCGCCATATGCCTGGGTCGACTTCTGCAAGCGCATGCCGAGCGAATGCGCAGTCGATACCCGCGAAGCCGAGCAGATCGAGCTGACGGCCAAGACCTGGAAGCTGATCGTCGCCGCCAACGTCAAGGCCAACCGCGATATCGAGGCCATCACCGATCAGGACCATTGGGGCGTGGTCGACCGCTGGGACATCCCGACCGACGGCAAGGGCGATTGCGAGGATTACGTCCTCCTGAAGCGCCAGCGCCTCGCCGAGGCCGGCCTGCCGCGCCGTGCCATGCGCGTCACCGTCGTGATCGACGAGGAGAATGCCGGCCATGCCGTGCTGATGATCCGCACCGATCGCGGCGACTTCATCCTCGACAACAAGCGCAACGCGATCCTGCCGTGGAGCCAGACCGGCTACACCTACGTCAAGCGCGAATCCCAGGCCCGTACCGGCTGGGCCTCGCTCGGCGGCCTCTCGACCTCGACGGTTGCGTCGCTGCGCTGAACCAGACAACGCGTCGGGCGGGGACGAAACCCGGCGCGAATACCAGACCGGCGAAGTCGAGTCGGGCTTCGCCACCAGACGACGAGTCCGGTCACGTCCCCACCCACCCGTCCCCGACCGGGCATCGTCCAGGGCCGGCTCCTTCCCCGGGAGCCGGCCCGCTTCTTTTTCGAGGGTAGCGGAACCGCGGCGGAGAACGGACGGTCAATCGATCCGCTTCATGCCCTTCGCGAACTGCTTCCAGCGCTCGGAATAGCCGGCGGCGGAGGCGCGCAGCCCCGCAGCTGCGGCTTCGTCGAGGGTGCGGACCGCGCGCGCCGGCGAGCCGACGATCAGCGAATTGTCCGCGAATTCCTTGCCCTCGGTCACCAGCGCGTTGGCGCCGACCAGACAGTTGCGGCCGATCTTCACATAGTTGAGCACGGTGGCACCCATGCCGATCAGGCTGTTCTCGCCGATGATGCAGCCGTGCAGGATCGCGCGGTGACCGATAGTGCAGCCGGCGCCGATCCTGAGCGGCGCGCCCATGTCGGTATGGAGCACGCAGCCTTCCTGGATATTGGAGGCTTCGCCGATCTCGATCCACTCATTGTCGCCGCGCAGCACGGCGCCGAACCAGATCCCGACATCGCGGGCGAGCCGGACACGGCCGATGACATGGGCGTCTGGCGCGAGCCACCACTGCCCTTCCGGCGGCGTCTCGGGCGCGGTTCCGTCGAGCGAATAGAGCGGCATGGCGTATCCTCCAGGGCTTTTCAGCCCGAGGATTGCAGGGCGAGCACCCTGGCCGTCAAGCAGCGCCGATCATCATCAGCAGGTCGAGCACGACCCGGCCGCTGACCAGGCTCCAAAGCGAGGCGATCATGCTCGCCGCCATCACGAAGAAGAAGGGCCGTCCCTCGATCTTCCGTCCGCGCACGGTGTTGCGCAGGATCAGGAAGGGCGCGCTGAAGACGACGACCGGCACGCTCGCCACGGCACGGACACCGCCGCCCTGCAGCAGTTCGAAGCCGGCGCGCTTGTGCGTGAACAATTCGAAGGCACTGGCCAGCAGGCCGGCGAAGGCGAAGCCAAGAACCAGTGATTTCAAGGCTTCGACGGCAGAGGGTTCAAGCGTCACGGACGTGGCTTCCAGCGGATGCCGGCGAACCATGACGCAAGGACGATTGCTGCGAAAGCGAAGCTTTAACCCTTGGTTAACCACGCCGGCCCGGACATGGTTTACGGGGTGTTAAGGCGGCTCTGTTTCAGTTTCCAGACAGGGCCGCGCGTCGGCCCCGGAGACGAATCCGATGAGCCTCTACGCGCCCGACCAGACCCAACCGCTCGCCAACGCCACCGATGTCGCAGCGCTGATCCGCAATCATCTCAGGCGCCGCCCCGCGCCGGCCCAACCGCGCGGCGACCGGGCTCTGCTGCGGCTTGCTGGCGCGATCGTCGTGCTAGGCCTGGCCGGCACCGGGCTTGCCCTGTTCGCTACCCGCCCCAATCCCGACGCCGGCACCGAGTTGCAGGCATCGCGGGTCGGCGAGGTCGTGCTGGCGATCCCGGAGAACCTGACGGGCGCCGATGGCGAGGATGGACGCCTCGTCGGCATGGCGCGCCTGCGACTGGACTGGCCGAGCCTCGGGCCGGTGATGCCCGACACCAGGCACCGCCTGCTGGTGACATTGAGCCCGCCGGACAAGGTCAACGAGCCGGCGACGCAGCTCTCGACCTATGCCCGCTTCCTGACGCCGACGGTCTGGTCCAATCCGGGCGGGCTGGTCGTGCGCGGCTTCCGCAAGGGCTCGCCCTACGAGGGCGACGAGCTCTATGTCTCTGTGCCGGATGCGCGCGGCTTTGCGGCGCGTTGCCCGGTCGAGACCGCCCAGAGCGGCCTCGACGAGCCTTGCCGCGTGACCTTCCGCCATCGCGGCGTCGATGTGAACATCCGCTTCCCGCGCGCGATCGTGGCCGACTGGCAGATCATGCTCGGCGGCGTGCGCCGCACGATCGACGGGCTGATGCGCTGAGCGCCTGAACCCTCAATCCTCGAGATCGACGTCGAGGATCGCCATGGTGAAGTTGAACGAGCGGTCGCCGTCCTCGTCGTCGACATGGATGATGCCGATGAACTCGTCGGCCAGGTAGACCTCGGCCGAATCGGTCTTCTTCAGCCGCGCGCGCACGCTGATATTGTGGTTGGCGAAGGTGCGACGGAGATAGGCTTCGAGCTTGGCGAGTTCGGTCTTGTCCACGATGACGATCCTTATGTGTGGCGCGGACGGATGCCACGCGTGAGCGCTAAGGGCAAGGACGAAGGCGTTTCCGCCAACAACGCATGGCTCCTGCGCTTCGCGGCGCTGACGCGACATCATTGCCTGTGCCAAGCTTCGCTTCCCCCGCCCGAGGATGGATTCCCCGATGAAGCCCTGGTTGCCCGCCGCGCTCGACTATGTCGCAAGCTGGCTTGAATTCCAGCGCCGCTTCCATGACCAGCCCGGTTGCGCCGTCGCGATCGCGGATGGCGGCGAGATCGTGCTGGAAGCCGCCTTCGGCAGCGCCGACCTCTCGACCGGCGAGGTGCTGACGCCGCGCCATGGCTTCCGCATCGCCTCGCACTCCAAGAGCTTCACCGCCGCGGGCATCCTGCGCCTCGTCGAACAGGGGCGCCTGCGCCTCGACGACAAGGCCGGTGCCTATGTCGAGAACCTGCACCCCGACGTCGCGGCGGTGACGCTGACCCAGCTTCTCTCCAACAGCGCCGGCCTCCTGCGGGACGGCGTCGACTCTGGCCAGTTCTTCGATCGCAAGCCCTATCTGCGCAAGGACGAGCTGCTCGCCGATCTCGCCCGGCCGCCGGTCTTTCCGGCCTCGCAGCGCCTGAAATACTCCAATCACGGCTTCGGCCTGCTCGGCCTCGTCATCGAGGCGGTGACGGGAGAGGCTTACGCCGACTGGATCGCGCGCGAGATCGTTGCACCCGCGGGACTGAAGGAGACCCGGCCGGACATCACGCTGTGGAACGGGCCGATGGCGAAGGGCCATAGCGGCACGCAGCCGCTCGGCCGGCGCGTGGTGATCCCGGCCGACAATCCCGGTAACGCGATGGTGTCGGCCGCCGGCTTCGTCGCGACCGCGGCCGATATCGCCCGCTATATCGCCCAGCTGTCGCCGACGGCCGAGCGCAGCGTGCTGTCAGGGCTCAGCCGCCGCGAGATGACGCGCCGGCTCTGGCCCGATGCCGAAAGCAGCCTCGGCCGGCATTACGGACTCGGCACGATTTCCGGTGGCGGCGATGGCTGGGACTGGGTCGGCCATTCCGGTGGTTTCCAGGGCTTTATCACCCGCACCGCCACCCTGCCGGAACAGGGTCTCACCATATCCGTCCTGACCAACGCCATCGACGGCCTCGCCCATCCCTGGCTCGACGGCGTGATCCAGATCTTCCGGACCTTCGCCGAGCACGGCGCGCCGACGCCGGCGACCGAGCGTTGGCGCAAGCGCCTCTGGACGATCTGGGGCGCCGGCGACCTCGTCCCGGTCGACGGCAAGGTGCTGATGGCCAATCCTGCGCTGTTCAATCCCTTTTTCGACGTCGGCGAGATCGTGCTGGAGAGCGAGGACCAGGGCCGGATCGTCAAGGCCTCGGCCTTCGCCAGCCCGGGCGAGCCGGTGCGCCTGATCCGCAACGCCACGGGCGAGATCGAGCAGGCCTGGCTCGGCGCTGCGCAGGTGATCGGCGAAGAGGCGCTGAAGGCCGAGATGGTGGAACGGTATGGGAGTTGAAGCACCTGCTTCCCTTCTCCGCTTCCGGCAGAAGGTGGCCAGAAGGGCCGGATGAGGGGTCGCTCAGGGCTTTCCGTCATGCTCGCCCTTGTGGCGAGCATCCACGTCTTGACCACCGCTTTGCAGACGAGAAGACGTGGATGGTCGGGATAAACCCGACCATGACGATGAAGCGCGAGCCCCCTCTCCCTAAGCCTCTCATGTGGGGAAGACGGAATCTGCCGCGCCCTTCAGCCGGCTATGAGCCTCACCTCACATAGTGCAGCTTTTCAAACCGCCGGCGGAAGGCGGTGACGTCGCGGGCGATCGCATCGTCCGGGCGCGCACCCGACAGCCCATCGGCGATGTAGCCGGCAAGCTCCGGCATGTGCTCGGGCTTCATGCCGAAGCGGACGATCTCGGGCGTGCCGAGCCTGAGGCCGTTGACGTCGCCTTCGACCTCCGCGATCGGCAGGCCGATGCCGCAGCTCAGGATGTTGACGGCGCGCAGCCGCTTCGCCGCGGCCTGCCCGCCGCCATAGGACGCCGACTCGATCGCGAACTGGTGCGAGGTCGTCGTGCCGCGATCGCGGGCGAACACCGGCACCTGCCGCTCGACAAGAGCCTCTGCCAGCGCCTTCGCCGTCGCCGCCATCATCGCGGCGTAGTCGCGGCCGAACTCCTGCCAGTCCATCATGGTGATCGCCAGCGCCGCCGATTTCGCCGCGTCGAAATTGGCGGTGAGGCCGGGATAGGCGATGGCGTCGAGCCTCTCGGCAAGATCGGCATCGTTGGTGACGATCAGGCCGGAGGGGGGGCCGCCCAGGCTCTTATAGGTGCTCATCGTCATGACATGAGCGCCCTCTTCCAGCGGCTGCTGCCAGCCATGGCCCGCGATCATGCCGGAGAGATGGGCCGCGTCGAACAGCACGATCGCGCCGACCTCGTCGGCGATGGCGCGGATCTCGCGGATCGGGTGCGGGAACAAATTGAGGCTGCCGCCGATGCTGATGACCTT
This sequence comes from Allobosea sp. CCNWLY174, assembly GCF_037120455.1. NCBI lineage: Bacteria > Pseudomonadati > Pseudomonadota > Alphaproteobacteria > Hyphomicrobiales > Alloboseaceae > Allobosea > Allobosea sp. CCNWLY174. The sequence continues at coordinate 845,243 of NZ_JBBBBQ010000001.1, forward strand.
GGGCCGCAGCCGCAGCGCATCCTTGCGCAGCGTCTCGACATCGACCGTATAGCCGTCGGCATCGATCGGCGCCGGATGGGTGACGACGCCATAGAGCCCGGCGGCGCCGGCGCCGTGATGGGTGACATGGCCGCCGATCGCGGGCGGCGGCGCGATCACGACATCGCCGGCCCGGGCCGTCGCCATGAAGACGTAGAGATTGGCGATCGCACCGGAAGGTACGCGGATCTCGGCATAGGACGCGCCGAAGACCTGCGCTGCAAGCTCGGCCGCCATCACCTCGATCTGCTCGATCGCCTCGAGGCCCATCTCGTATTTGTCGCCGGGATAGCCGAGCGAGGGCCGCGTGCCGAGCCCCTGCCCCAGCACCGCCTCGGCCCGCGGGTTCATCACATTGGTCGCCGGGTTGAGGTTGACGCAGTCACGCTCGTGGATGGTGCGGTTCTCGGCGACGAGGTTGGCGAGCCGCATCTCGCGAGCTCCGCGGTCCTCACCGGCAACTTCGCCGGCGATCCGCAGCACATAGTCCTCGCTCGCCACCGGCACCCAATCGCGCCGCGCCAGTTTCACCGTCATCGCCGTCCCCGCAGAGTGTTGTTTCGTGCGGCCATTGCAGCGATTTGCCGGCGCCGATGCAAACCAGTTATCGTCGCCGGAAGGCCTAGAAAATCTAGGCCTGCAACGTCGTTTCGCCAATGCCCGTCAGACCACCGCGTCCACACCTGCCACCGCTCAACGCACTGCGCGCCTTCGAGGCCGCGGCGCGGCTCGGCAGCTTCTCGCGGGCGGCCGAGGAGATCGGGGTGACGCAAGGCGCCATCGCCCAGCAGGTGCGTCATCTCGAAGCCTTTCTGGGCCTGACATTGTTCCGCCGGCTGCCACAGGGCGTCGCGCTGACGGAAGCGGCGCAGGAAGCCCGGCCACGGCTCAGCGCCGCCTTCGATGCGCTCGCCCTGACCGTGCAGGAGCTCAAGGCGAGCCATGCCGGCCGGGCGCTCGCCATCGCCGCCCTGCCCTGCATCGCCCAGCTCTGGCTGTCGCCGCGCCTGCCGGCGCTGCAACAGGCCTTTCCGGGCCTGGCCATCTCGATCAGCGCGATGGAAGACCCGCCGACGGGCCGGTACGACAATTTCGACCTGGCGCTGTTCTATCTCGCCAGGCCGCCGGCCGACGCGCTCGCGCTTGGCGAGGACCGCCTGTTCCCGGTCTGCGCTCCAGCGCTCGCCCACACGCTGCGGACACCGGCCGATCTCGCCGGCCAGACTCTGCTGCACGACGCTGTCTGGCGCGGCGATTGGGCGCGCTGGCTGCGTCATGCCGGCGCCGGCGACGTCGATCCCGGCCGCGGCCCATCCTATTCGCTCTATGCGCTGGCGCTCGACGCGGCGCTCGGTGGCGCCGGTATCCTCATCGGCCGTGGGAGCCTCATTGCGCCCAATCTCGCCGACGGGCGCCTGGTTGCGCCTTTCACCGATGAGCTTCCCAGCGGGGACCGGCTTACCATGCTGTTCCCACCGGCCGGCAAGCCGCATCCGCGGCGGGCCGAAATCGTAGCCTGGCTGGAGGCCAGCGGCTCAACGAAAAAGGGCGGCTCGTGAGAGCCGCCCTTCGGATCGATATCGGCAGGGGCCGATACAGAAATCAGCGCTTCGAGAACTGGAAGCTGCGGCGGGCCTTGGCCTTGCCGAACTTCTTGCGCTCGACCACGCGCGAGTCGCGGGTCAGGAAGCCTTCCTTCTTGAGCGGGCCGCGCAGCTCGGGCTCGTAGAAGGTCAGAGCCTTGGAGATGCCGTGACGGACCGCGCCGGCCTGGCCGGAGAGGCCACCACCCTTGACCGTGACGATCACGTCGTACTGGGTCATGCGATCGACCAGCATCAGCGGCTGCTGCAGGATCAGGCGCAGCACCGGACGGGCGAAGTAGACTTCCTGGTCACGGGTGTTGACCGTGATCTTGCCGGAACCCGGCTTGATCCAGACGCGGGCGATGGCGTTCTTGCGCTTGCCGGTGGCATAGGCGCGGCCCTGCGCATCGACCTTCTTGACGTGGACGGGAGCCTCCGGCTGGACGCCCTTGGCGACCTGACCGAGCTGCTCGAGAGACTGGAGAACCTCGGCCATCGTCAGACCCTCGCGTTCTTGCGGTTGAGCGCCGCGACGTCGAGCGCCTCGGGCGACTGGGCGGCATGGGGATGCTCAGAGCCCTTGTAGACGCGCAGATTGCCGAGGATCTGGCGGAAGAGCGGGCCGCGCGGCAGCATGCGCTCGACAGCCTTCTCGACGATGCGCTCCGGGAAGCGACCTTCGAGAATGAACTTGGCGGAGCGCTCCTTGATGCCGCCGGCATAGCCGGTGTGATGGTAATAGATCTTCTGGTCGCGCTTGCGACCGGTCAGCACCACCTTGTCGGCGTTGATGACGATGATGTTGTCGCCGCAGTCGACATGCGGGGTGTAGGCGGCCTTGTGCTTGCCGCGCAGACGCATCGCCACCAGGGAGGCGAGACGGCCGACGACGAGCCCGGAGGCGTCGATCACAACCCACTTCTTCTCGACATCGGCGGGCTTGAGCGAGATGGTCTTCATCGCGGCACCCTTCGGCTGCTTGAAAAAAGGACAAGCCGCCGGCAGGCCGGCGGCGGTGTGGGGGCTGGATAGGCGGCTACCCCCGCAATGTCAAGCGAAGATAACACGGCGCCTTGGCCAAAAACGCATTGTTTTCAGCGCAATGCAAGAAACGGTATCTAGATACCGCAATCTGATGAAAACTTGCGCAACCCGTTCCGGCGGGCCAGCATGACTTCCCGCAACCCGGAGGAACGCCATGCCAGCTCCAGCAATCCGTCATCTTGCCGGCGCCGCGTTGTTCGCGCTTCCGCTCGCCTTCGCGCAGCCGGCCGCCGCTGAAATCCATGTGCTCAGTTCCGGCGGCTTCACCGCCGCCTACAAAGACCTCGTCGCCGGCTGCGAGGTGAAGCTCGGCGAGAAGGTCGTCAGCGCCTATGGCGCCTCGATGGGAGCAGCCCCCGACGCGATCCCGAACCGGCTGGCGCGCGGCGAGCCGGCCGATGTGGTGATCCTGGCGGCCGACGCCTTCGAGAAGCTGGTCGAGGACGGCAAGGGCGCGGCTGGAACCCGCGTCGACCTCGCCCGCTCGGCGATCGGGCTCTCGGTCAAGGCCGGGGCGCCCAAGCCGGATATCTCGACGGTTGAGGCACTGAAGAAGACGCTGATGGAAGCGAAATCGATCGCCTATTCGGCAAGCGCCAGCGGCACCTATCTGTCCGAAGAGCTCTTTCCGAAGCTCGACCCCAGTGGCCAGGTCATGGCCAAGGCGAAGAAGATCTTCTCCGAACGCGTCGGCACGATCGTCGCCCGCGGCGAGGCCGAACTCGGATTCCAGCAGGTCAGCGAATTGCTGCCGATCGAAGGCCTCGATTTCGTCGGAACGCTGCCGGAGGAGGTCCAGCGCGTGACGGTCTTCTCGGCCGGCCTCGCGGCCGGCGCCAAGCAGCCGGAGGCGGCAAAGAAGCTGATCGCCTGCCTCGGCTCGGCGGAAGCGGCACCGGCGATCCGCAAGACCGGGCTCGACCCGATCCCGCCAAAATAGCCGGGCTAGCGCTCGGCGGGGATCGAATAGGTCCCGGTCGCGTGGCAGACCATCTCGGCCTCGCCTTGCGAATAGAGACAGACTTCGCCAACGGCGAGGCGCTTGCCGAGCTTGAGCAGCTTCGCCTCGCCGATCAGCGCCGACTGGCCGGGCTTGCGCAGGAAATTGTAGTTGAGGCTCGTCGTCACCGCGAGCGCGACCGGGCCGATCTGGGCGAGGATCGCGACATAGAGCGCAAGATCAGCCAGCGCCATCATGGTCGGGCCGGAGATGGTGCCGCCGGGCCGCAAATGCTTCTCATGGTAGTCGCAGCGCATGCGCGCGGTGAGCGGCCCGACCTCCTCGACGAAATAGGTGCGCCCGCCATAGTGAAGCTGCGGGAAGACCTGATCGAGATAGGCCTCGATCTCGGCGGCGCTCATGCGGGTCGTCATCGTGCGGAAAACCGGGGTCTGATCGGGCGTTGATCCCCTTGCAGCACGGGCCCAGCCTTCCGACAATAGGACAAACAGCGAAAGGCCTGTCGCCATGAACGCCCATGCCAAAGCGCAGATCCTGTTGCGCGAGGATGCCGACGGCATCGCGACGCTGACCCTCAACCGGCCCGAGGCACGCAATCCGCTGAGCGAGGCGATGCTGGCGGCGCTGGCAGAGACACTCGCCGCGATCGCGAACGACCGCAGCATCCGTGCCGTGGTGCTGGCCGCTGCCGGCCCGGTGTTCTCGGCTGGGCACGACCTCAAGGAGATGAGCGCGCGCCGGGCCGATCCTGATCGCGGCCGCGCCTATTTCGCCGATGTCCTCGGGCGCTGCTCGGGTGTGATGCAGCAGATCACTGCCCTGCCCCAGCCGGTGATCGCCGCCGTCGAAGGCACGGCGACCGCCGCCGGCTGCCAGCTCGTCGCGAGCTGCGATCTTGCCGTCGCCGGCGAAGCTGCGCGCTTCTGCACGCCGGGCGTCCATATCGGCCTGTTCTGCTCGACGCCGATGGTCGCGCTCTCGCGCAATCTTTCCGCCAAGCACGCGATGGAAATGCTGCTGCTCGGCGAGATGGTGCCGGCGCAGGAAGCTGCCCGCATGGGCCTCGTCAACCGCGTCGTGCCGGCGGGCGAGGCGCTTGACGAAGCCAGGCGGCTGGCCGCGGTCATCGCCTCGAAATCGGCGGCGACGGTCAAGGTCGGCAAGCGCGCCTTCTACGAGCAGCGCGAGATGGGGCTGAAGGCGGCCTATGACCACGCCTCTGCGGTAATGGTCGAGAACATGCTGGCGCGCGACGCGGAAGAAGGCATCGGCGCTTTCATGGAGAAGCGTCAGCCGGTGTGGGAGAGCTGAGGCTCCAAGCGATCCATCCCGTCATTCCGGCCGAAGCGTAGCGGCGGCCCGGAATCCATCGTAGAGCAGCGTGTGCTTCGATGAATTTCGGAGCGACCTGCGATCTTGCGGAACGACGAGCTTTCCGACCAGTGCATCGAGACCAGAGCCGACATGAACCACGACGCCTATCCCGACAGCCTAATCCGCGAGATCCTGAAAAGCGTGAAGACGATCGCGCTGGTCGGCGCCTCCGCCAACGAGGCGCGGCCGAGCTGGATCGTCACCAAATACCTGCTCGATCGCGACTATGACGTGATCCCGGTCAATCCCGGCCTCGCCGGGACGACGCTGCTGGGCAAGACGGTCTACGGCTCGCTGAAGGACATCCCCCGGCCGGTCGACATGGTCGAGATCTTCCGCAACTCGGAGGCGGCCGGACCGATCACCGACGAGGCGCTCGGTCTCGAGCCGCTGCCCAAGGTGATCTGGATGCAGCTCTCGGTGCGCAATGACGAGGCTGCGGCCAAGGCCGAGGCCAGGGGCGTCACCGTGATCATGAACCGCTGCCCGAAGATCGAGTATGGCCGGCTCTCCGGCGAGATCGGCTGGCAGGGCATCAATTCGCGCATCCTCTCGGCGAAGAAGCCGGTGCTCGCCGGAAAGGGCTTCCAGAAGCTGACGATCAACCGGCCGGTGACGTAACCCCTGCTCCACAGAGCCGCTTGATCGCAAGCATCTCGGCCTTCACTCTTCGGGTCGTCCCGGGCGACCGAAGGGAGACCCGGGACCCATTCCGGAACCTCTCTCGGATAGGCTCAGGAATGGATCCCGGATCGGCGCGGCTGCGCCGCTTGTCCGGGATGACCGCGATTGGGTGAGCCGTCTACGGAGAAGGCCGATGCCACCTCTCGATCGCCGCACCGTCCTGCTCGCCGGGCTCGCCAGCGCGCTCGGCACCGGCGGCGCCCGCGCTGCCTTCCCCCAACGGCCGATCCAGCTCGTCGTGCCCTTCGCGCCGGCTGGCGGTACCGATATCGCGGCGCGCCGGCTCGGCGAGACCCTGGCGAGACAGCTCGGCCAGTCGGTGATCATCGACAACCGGCCGGGCGCCAACGGCATCGTCGCCGGGCAGGCCGTGGTCAAGGCACCGGCAGACGGCCATACGCTCCTCGTCGCGACCGCGGCCAGCTTCGCCGCCGCCCCGGCGCTCGGCCAAAAACTGCCCTATGACGTCGCCTACGATTTCGCGCCGGTCGGCATGCTCGGCCTGTTTCCGCTGGTGCTGAACGTCTCGCCGACCCTGCCGGTCAATTCGCTCGCCGAGTTCGTCGCTTATGCGAAGCAGCGGCCGGGCCAGCTCAACTTCGCCTCGGCGGGAGTCGGCGGCACCAACCACCTCGTCTTCGAAATGATCATGCAGGCGGCCGGCCTCAAGCTGGCTCATGTGCCCTATCGCGGCGCCGGACTCGCCGCGGCCGACCTGATGTCGGGCCAGGTCCAGGTGATGATCGACAGCCTCGCCGCCAGCCTGGGGAACATACAGGCCGGCAAGCTGAAGGCACTCGCCGTCACCACCGATGCACGTCAGCCGCAACTGCCGGAGTTGCCGACGCTCAGGGAACAGGGCGTCGACCTGATCTATCCCGGCTGGGCTTCGATCGTCGCGCCGGCCGGCATCGAGCCGGGTACGCTGCACATCCTCAACACCGCAATCAACGCGGCGATGGCCGATGCCGAGCTCGTCGCGCGCTATCGCGAGCTGGTGATAGAGCCGGTTGCCTGGAGCCCGCAGGAAACCGGTACCTTCATGGCACGCGACCGCGCCATCCTGACCGAGCTGGTGGCGAAGACCGGGATCAGGCTGACCGAATAGGCGGAGAACAAGGCATGCACCGGGAAAGCACGACCTGCTGCATCGCCGGAGGCGGCCCGGCCGGGATGATGCTCGGCTTCCTGCTGGCGCGCGCCGGGGTCGAGGTGACCGTGCTGGAGAAGCACGCCGATTTCCTGCGGGACTTCCGCGGCGACACCATCCATCCCTCGACCATGCAGGTGATGCACGAGCTCGGCCTGCTCGAGAAATTCCTGACGCTGCCACATGTCCGGGAGGACGATCTCGTCGCCCGCTTCGGAGCTGAGGACATCACCGTCGCCGATTTCAGCCATCTGCCGGTCAAGGCGCCGTTCATCGCCTTCATGCCGCAATGGGACTTCCTCGATTTCCTCGCCGATCACGGCCGGGAGTATCCAAAATTCCGTTTGCTGATGCAGACGAAGGCCGCCGGGCTCATCGAGGAGAACGGGCGCGTTGCGGGGGTGAAGGCGGAAGGACTCGATGGCCCGCTGGAGATCCGCGCCGACCTCGTCGTGGCGGCGGATGGGCGGCGTTCCGATGTCCGCGCCGCAGCAGGCTTCACCGTCACGGAACTGGGCGCGCCGATGGATGTGCTCTGGTTTCGCTTCAGCCGCCGGCCGGATGAACCCGCACAGGCCTTCGGCCAGGTCGCGGCCGGGCGCTTCTTCATCCGGCTCAACCGCGGCGACTATTGGCAATGCGCCTTCGTCATCCCGAAGGGCTCGCTGGAGCAGTTGCAGGCCGCCGGGCTCGATGCCTTCAAGGCAGGGCTCCTCGCGCTCGCGCCGGAGCTGGCCGATCGGACCGGTGAACTTGCCTCTTGGGACGACATCAAGCTGCTCTCGGTCGCGGTCGACCGGCTGGAGCGCTGGTGGCGGCCGGGGCTGATCTGCATTGGAGACGCCGCCCACGCGATGTCGCCGATCGGCGGCGTCGGCATCAACCTGGCGATCCAGGACGCCGTCGCGACCGCCAACCTGCTAGCGCGCCCGCTGCGCGCGAAAACGCTGACGGATGCCGATCTCGCCGCCGTCCAGAAACGGCGCGAATGGCCGGCCAAGGTCACGCAGGCCGCCCAGATTGCGATTCAGAACCGGGTGATCACGCCGCTGCTGGCGGCGGAGAAGCCGATTGCACCGCCCTGGCCGCTCAGGCTGCTGCAGCGTTTTTCGCTGCTGCGACGCCTGCCCGCGCGCATGGTCGGCATGGGTGTCCGCCCGGAGCATGTCGGGCCCGAGCTGAGGCCACGGCGCTGAATTGACGCCTCGCAAGGCGTTCGTTAAATCGAACAAGTCGTCCGAAATCAAAGTTATCGAGGGAGCACGCCATGACCGACCGCGCACCGGGTTTCCATACGCTCGCCGTCCATGCTGGCGCTGCTCCCGACGCAGCCACAGGCGCGCGCGCCACGCCGATCTACCAGACGACCAGCTTCGTGTTCGACGATGTCGACCACGCCGCCTCGCTGTTCGGGCTGCAGGCCTTCGGCAACATCTATACCCGCATCGGCAACCCGACCAACGCGGTGCTGGAAGAGCGCGTCGCCGCGCTGGAGGGTGGCACGGCGGCGCTCGCGGTGGCTTCGGGCCATGCCGCCGAGTTCCTCTGCTTCCACGCGCTGCTGCAGCCGGGCGACGAATTCGTCGCCGCCAAGAAGCTCTATGGCGGCTCGATCAACCAGTTCAACCATTCCTACAAGAACTTCGGCTGGAACGTGATCTGGGCCGATTCCGATGATCTCGACGCCTTCGCCGCCGCTGTGACGCCGAAGACCAAGGCGATCTTCATCGAATCCATCGCCAATCCCGGCGGCGTCATCGTCGATATCGAGGGCATCTCGAAGATCGCGAAGAAGCACAACATCCCGCTGATCGTCGACAACACGATGGCGAGCCCCTATCTGATCCGCCCGTTCGAGCATGGCGCCGACATCGTCGTGCATTCGGCGACGAAGTTCCTGGGCGGCCATGGCAATTCGATCGGCGGCCTGATCGTCGACGGCGGCTCGTTCAACTGGGTCGGCGACGAGCGCTACCCGATGCTGTCCAAGCCGCGGCCTGAATATAATGGCATGGTGCTGGGCGAGACCTTCGGCAATTTCGCCTTCGCGATCGCAACCCGCGTGCTCGGCCTGCGCGACATGGGCCCGGCGCTCTCGCCCTTCAATGCCTTCATGATCCTGACCGGCATCGAGACCCTGCCGTTGCGCATGCAGCGCCATTGCGAGAACACGCTCAAGGTGGCGACGCATCTTGCCAAGCACCCGGCGGTCGAGTGGGTGAACTATGCCGGCCTGCCGGACAACAAGTACCACGCCCTCGCCCAGCGCTACTGCCCCAAGGGCGCCGGCGCGGTCTTCACCTTCGGCCTGAAGGGCGGCTATGACGCCGGCGTCCAGCTGGTCTCGAAGCTCTCGCTGTTCTCGCATCTCGCCAATATCGGCGACACGCGCTCGCTGGTGATCCATCCGGCCTCGACCACCCACCGCCAGCTCTCGGACGCGCAGAAGACCGCGTCGGGCGCCGGCCCGGAAGTGGTGCGCCTGTCGATCGGCATCGAGGATGTCGAGGACCTGATCGCCGATCTCGATCAGGCGCTGGCCTGATCGAGGCCGACATTTCCGAAATGATAAAGGCGCCGGAAACGGCGCCTTTTGCTTTGGAAGATGCTCACAGGGTCATGGACACCGCTGCGACCCTGTCGTGGGTTGCGGGTCCGCTGCTGCGCAGCGTCCTGGAATGACAAGTGCGGAGCCGCTTTGCGCTAGCCCCCCGCCGCCTGCTGCGTGCGCGTCAGATGCACCACGCCCATCGCCAGCACGGTAAAACCGAGCGCCTGATGCGCGAGGCCGGCCCAGAGCGGGACGACCAGAAGCAGCGTCACGATGCCCAGCGCAGATTGCGCCAGCACCAGCCCGGCGATGGCGGTCGCGCGCTTGGCCGCGCCGGAGCCCGGCGCGGCGCGGCGCAGGCTTAGCATTTGCCAGAGCGCGAAGGCGAACAGGACATAGGCGCCGATGCGGTGGTTGAACTGCACCAGCGCGACATTGTCGACAAAGTTCTCCCAGAATGGCGTGCCGGCGAAGAGGGTCGACGACGAAGGCACCAGCGCCCCGTCCATCAGCGGCCAGGTGTTGAAGGTGAAGCCGGCCTTGGAGCCGGCGACGAGTCCACCGAGTGCGATCTGAACGAAAAGCAAAAAGAGGAGGAACCAGGCGGCACCCCTGCCCCAGGCCGGCTCGATGCGACGCAGCGGGGTGAGCCAAGTGGCGAAGGCGATGACGCTGGCGAAGAAAAAGCCGGCGAAGGTCAGGTGCAGCGTCAGCTTGACCGGAGCGACCGCGACCATGCCGGGCTGCAAGCCCGAAGCGACCATGATCCAGCCGATCGTGCCCTGCAGGCCGAGCAGCAGGCCCATGCCGAACAGGATCGTGGTTTCGCGCCAGGGCATCGAGCGCCGCAGCAGCACGACGAGGAAGCCGGCGAGATAGAGCAGGCCGATGAAGCGGCCGAGCTGGCGGTGGCCCCATTCCCACCAGTAGATGAACTTGAAATCGGCAAGCTCCATGCCGGTATTCAGCAGCTGGTACTGCGGGCTCAGGCGATATTTCTCGAATTCGAGTGCCCAGGCCGCGTCTGACAGCGGCGGGATCGCGCCGGTGACCGGCCGCCATTCGGTGATCGAGAGGCCGGAGCCGGTCAACCGCGTCGCCCCGCCGACCACCACCATGACGAAGACCAGGAAGGCGATGGCCCAGAGCCAGCGGCGGATGCCGGCATGGCCGTTGGCGGCCGGAACGGCTGGCTGATCGAGCGCGATCGTCACGGCGGCGGGACCTCGGGTCGCAGGCGGCAGAGTTGATTGCGCTTCACAAGCGCGGCGGCGGGTGACAGATAGTCCGCCCTTGAAGCCTGAACAACGCCCGCAATGCCGCAGCCGGACTGAAGATCGCCATGAGGCAGACCCATCGCAAGCTCGTCGGCACGGTCGTGATGATCGTCTTCGTCTGCGTCTACGCGCTCGTCGCCATGGCGCTGGCGCAGGGCCGGATCACCGAAGCCTCGAAACCGGTGCAGACCATCGCCTATATCGTGCTCGGGCTGATCTGGGTGCTGCCACTGCTGCCGCTGATCAAATGGATGGAGCGGAAGGACGAGGTCTGAGGCTCCCGGCGTCAGTCGACGCTCACCCTCTGCCCCTTGTTCCACAGCAGGAAAGGCAGCCCCGACAGCAGCGCCTTCAGCGCCGCCTCGCTCTGGTGCAGGCCGTTGAGCGAGACGCGCGGCAGCGCGTGCAGGTGGGCGGCATGCTCGGGGAAGAGATGGCCCGGCCGGGTCGTCACGGCGCTCGCGAAGCCCGCTTCCCTGGCCAGAGCGAACTCGCGCGGGCCGGCGGAGGTGGGATCGCCGACCGGATAGGCGAAGTGGCGGACCGCAATGCCCAGCGCCTCCTCCAGCCAGGCCTTGCTCTCGGCGATCTCGCGGCGCGCTTCCGCTTCGGGGTGCTTGGCCAGCATCGGATGGCTCAGCGTATGCGCGCCGATGGTGACGCCGGGCGCGCCGGCGAGCGATCGCAGCGTCTCGGTGGGCAGGCATTCGCGTTCGACCAATGCGACAGCGTCGATGCCACCTTGCCGCGCGAGATCGGAAATCGCCGAGAGCAGAATCGCTTCCGGGCCTTTGCGCAGACGCCAGTAGAGCTGGTCGAACGCCTTCTGCTTCTCGGCGTCAGTTCCAGATGGAGCGTCGAAGCGGCCGTCTGGAAGCTCGACCGAGACGCGCGGCAGGGCCCGGATCGCCTCCTCCAGCTCCAGCCACCAGAGCCGGGCCGTGCGCTCGGCAAAGCCGCGCACGGCATAGAGCGTCCAGGGCACACCGTGCTTCGCCAGTACCGGCCAGGCATGGTCGAGATTGTCGCGATACCCGTCGTCGAAGGTGAGCGCGACGAAGAAGCGGCCGGGCTGCGGATCGACCAGCCGCGCCAGCGCCTCGTCGAGCGAGACGATGTCGTAGCCCTCGGCCCGGATCAGGGTCAGCGCCCGGTCGAGGAAATCGGGCGTGATCTCCAGCAGCCCGTTCGGACAGAAACCGCCGGCGGTTGCCGGGCGGACATGATGCAGCGTCAGGATCGCGCCCTTGCCCTGCGCGAGCCCCCTGCCCCAGCGGTCGGCACCGGTCGCCGCTATGGCCGTGAAGGCGGCTGAAAAAGCCTTGTGGCGCAGGCTCATGCCCGGCATCTCCGAGAGATCGATTCAACCCTTCGCTAACGCTGTTCGGCGAAGCTGTCTTGCAACGTCCGCGACAGTGGCAGGTCCGTTCACAATGCGGGGTTAAGGAAGGCGGCATGTCCGTCGTCGCCGACCGCGCGCCCAGCCCGTCCGCCCCTCCTGCCCTGCGGCGGGAGAATGAGGCGCGCCCTTGGGCCAGGATCATTGTGAGCGGCGACCTTGCCGCTCTCGAAGCCGATTGGCGCGCGCTCGAAGCCGATGCGCTGGTGACGCCCTATCAAGCCTATGACTGGGTTCGCCCCTTCGTCACGACGATCGGCCGGGCCGAGGAGATGGACTTCCGCTTCGTCCGGATCGAGGACAGCCAGGGCGCGTTGCTGGCTCTGTTCCCACTGGTGGTCGCCAGGCGCCTTGGCACGCGCTTCGCCGAGTTCATCGGCGGCAAGCACGCCAATTATCACATGGCGCTCTATCGGCCTGATTTCGCCGAAGCGCTCGATGCGACGGCAGCACAGCAGCTGCTCCGGGAGATCGGCGCGGCGATCGGCGGGATCGACGCGCTATTCCTGATCAACCAGCCGACCGCCTGGCAGGGCATCGCCAATCCGCCGGCAAGGCTCGCCGCCGGGCAAAGCCCGAGCCGCGCCTACAAGCTGGCGCTCGAACCGGGCGATTGCGACGGCACGCTCCGGCGCTCGATGAGCAAACATGCCCGTAAGAAGATGACGACGAAGCGCAATCGTTTCGCCGAGTTCGGGCCATCGGAACTGGTCCAGGCCCACAGCGACGCCGAGATCGAGCGGGTGCTCGACGCCTTTCTGGCGCAGAAGGCGGCCCGCTTCGCGCAGCTGGGCCTGGCCGACCCGTTCGCCACCCCGGCGATCCGCGCGTTCCTGCGTGACGGAGCGCTGGCGCAGGCAGGCCGCTCACCGGCAATCGAGCTCTATTCGCTCGATCTCTCGGGCCGTTCGGTCGCGACCTATGTCGGCGCCGTCCAAGGCAAACGCTTCTCCGGCATGGCGACCTCCTTCGATCTCGGCTCGGAGGCGGCGCGGACCAGTCCCGGCGAGATTCTCCTGATCGAACTGATCAAGCGCAAATGCCGGGCCGGCGTCACCATGTTCGACCTCGGCGTCGGCGAGGCCCGGTACAAGACGACGATCTGCGACGACAGCGACGAACTCGTCGACACCTTCGTCCCGCTGACGGCCAAAGGGCGGGCCTATGCAGGCTACAGCCAGGCGAAGCGCGCGCTGAAGCGGCGGATCAAGGCTTCGCCGTTTGCCCTGAAGACGGCGCAACGCGTCCTCGGGCTGCTGAGGCGCCGCAAGCCGGCAGAGGCGGATGAGTAGGCCGCCTGCGTCTTCGTCAGAGCACGGAGTCATCCGAAATGTGGTGGCCACATTTCGGTTCGATGCTCAGGCCGGCGCCGGCTCCTTGTCGGGCATGGGCACCTCGATCGTCTCCGGCGCATCGACTATGACGAGTGCGATCGGGGCTCCGGTCAGGTCGGTGAGGCGATAGGCAGCCTCGACCGCATGGCCGTTGCCGACATGGCCGGCCATGACCAGCGCGCCCTGAGCACGGCCGAGCAGCGGCGCCAGCGCCTCCGCCTCATCGGTCGAGGTGGCGGCGACCAGCACCCAGTCATAGGTCTCGCAGAGCGCATCGAGCGCGACGTCGACGATGTCGGATGCCGCCAGCACGGCCGCCCGCCCTGCCCGGCCCGGCGCGATCTCGTGCAGACGCGAATCCGGCTCGCGCGTGATGATGTCGGAGAACATCGCCTCGCCGGCGAGCAGCTCGGAGAAGCCGGCCCGATCGCGGGAATCGCTGGCGAGGTCGACCAGGATGCAGCGGCTGCGCTCGGAGAGAAGCAGCGCCAGCGCCCGCGGCAAAGCCTCGCCGGGCTCGGCCCCGTCCAGCACCACGACGAGCGGCGCATGGCCTTCGCTCGGCTTGTTGATGCAGGCCGCGAGATCGGCGGCCGCCGACTCAGGGTCGGCGACATCGAGATGGAGCTGGCCGACACGCCCGCCATGGGTCAGGAGGCCGGCAATACGCTCGCGGCGCGCCGGCGCCTTCGCGGCGCCCTGCTCATCCTCTTCCGACGCCTCCATCTGCGGCTCGGCACGTGCCCGCATCTTGCGGCGCGGCGCGTCCTCGGCAGGCGCCGGGGTTCCGCCATTCAGAAGCTCGCGCGAGACGACCGCCGCCAGCGTGACCAGGAAGGTCGCGAGCGTCGCGACGACCATGGTCGGCAGCTTCTTCGGGAAGGAAGGAGCGGTCGGCTCGACGGCGCGGGAGATGACGCGGGCATCGGCCGGAGTCGCATTCTGCGCGTCGCGGGCGAGCGCCTCGCGATAGCGCAGCATGTACTGTTCGAGCTGCTCGCGCTGGGTACGGGCCTCGCGCTCGAGAGCGCGCAGCTGGACCTCGTCGTCATTGGCGCCGGAGGCGGTCTTCTTCTGGCCGTCGAGGGCGGCGGTGACGCTCTCGACGCGCTGCCCGGCGATCTTGGCCTCGTTCTCAAGCGTGCGCACGGCGCGCTCGGCGGCAGCGCGGATCTGGCCTTCGAGATCGGCGAGCTGAGCGTTCAGCTCCTTGATGCGCGGGTGCTCCGACAGGAGGTTGCGCGATTCGAGCGCGATCTGGGCGCGCAGGTTGACGCGCTGCTCGACCAGCCGGCGGACGAGCTCATTATTGGCGACATCCGGAATCTCGAAGGTGCGGCCGGCCTTGATGGCGTCACGGATGATCGAGGCCTTGGCCTGCGACTCGGCCTGCTGGTTGCGCGCAGCGGAGAGCTGCGTCGACAGATCGGCGAGCTGCTGAGCGGTGATCGTGGTGTTGTTGGCGCCGACGAGCAGGCCGTGGCGGGAACGGAATTCCTCGACCTTGGCCTCGGATTCAGCCAGTTTCCTGCGCAGCGGCTCGATCGTGGTCGAAAGCCAGGACGAGGCGCTGCGCGCGGTGTCCTGCTTGGCCGCCTCCTCCATGTCGAGATAAGCGGCGGCGATCTCATTGGCGCCCTTGGCGGCGAGCGCCGGGTCCTGCGAGGTGAACTCGACCGCGACGATGCGCGAGCGCCCGACCGGGAAGACCAGGAGCCGGTCGTAATACTTCTCCAGCACCCGCTCCTCCGGCGAGCGATCGGCCGGATGGGCGCCGATGCCGAGCAGCACGCCGACCTTCTTCAGCGCGCCGAGCGCGCCGGCTCCGGAGTCGAATTCGGGATTGCCGACAAGGCCGATGCGCTTGATCGCCTCGCGCGCCAGATCCCGCGACATGATGACCTGGACCTGGCTCTGCACGCCCTCGGCATCGAATTGCTGGCCGGAATTGTCGGAGGACTGGCCCGGCCGCGTGTAGTAGCTGTCGCGGCTCTGCAGCAGGAGCTGGGCCTGGCCGGTATAGCGCGGCGGGATGACGTTGACCGCGGCGAAGGACAAGCCCAGCGCCGCCAATGTCGGCCCGATGATCCAAAGCTTCTTCGCCTTGATCGCGGCCCAGAGAGCCGGCAAGTCGAGCAGGTCGGAGCGGCTCTCGCCGGCGGCCGCAACGGTATCGTAGCGAGCGGTCATGAGGCTTCCATTCACGCAGAACTCTTGTGCCCCTGGGGGAGCACGTCACCTCATCTGAGCGCATTAAGGTTATTGGCGGGTTAAAGCGGCGCGGCGCCGGAATACATCCCGCGCCCCGGCGCTCAGCCTTTGTTAACCATGTCGGCCTAACCCTAGAGACAGATTCTGAAGGGTTCGCCGGTGATGATGAGTAGACATCCCGTCTGTCTGGCGCTTGCCGCTGCGCTCGCAGTGGCCGGCTGCGCGCCGCGCATCGAAGCGCCTGAATTCGCCGTCGAGCGGACTGCGCCATACCAGCTCGCCAGCGGCGACAAGCTGCGCGTCATCGTGTTCGGGCAGGACAACCTCTCCAATATCTATGCCGTCGACGGCTCCGGCCGCATCTCCATGCCGCTGATCGGCGCGGTCGAGGCGCAGGGGCGCTCGACGCAGCAGCTCGAGCGCGCGATCGAAGCGCGTCTGCGCGCCGGCTATCTGCGCGAGCCAAAGGTCTCGGTCGAGGTCGACGCCTACCGGCCGTTCTTCGTGCTCGGCGAGGTCACCAATTCCGGCCAGTTCCCGTTCGTCAACGGCATGACGATGCAGACCGCGGTGGCGATCGCCGGCGGCTTCACGCCGCGCGGCCAGCGCAACTATGCCGAGGTCACCCGCTTGATGGACGGCCAACTCGTCACCGGCACGGTGCCGATCACCTACCCGGTCCGGCCCGGCGACACGATCGTGATCAAGGAACGCTGGTTCTGACCGGCTCTGCCCGGGATACCGCCACCATGCCCGCTGCGGCCGGCTCTGCTCCGCTCAAGATCCTGCATGTCTTCCGCGCGCCGCTCGGCGGGCTCTTCCGGCATGTGCTCGACCTCGCCCGCGGCCAGATCGCGCGCGGCCATGCCGTCGGCATCTTCTGCGATTCGACCACGGGCGGCGCCCGCGCCGATCAGGTCTTCGCCGAGCTCGCACCGCAGCTTTCGCTCGGCGTCACTCGCGTGCCGATGTCGCGCTATCCGAGCCTCACCGACCTGCGTGCGCAGATCTCGCAGGTCTCGATCCGCGATCGGATCGCACCGCAGATCGTGCACGCGCACGGCTCCAAGGGCGGCGTCTACGCTCGCCTGCCGGCGCTGGTCTCGCCTCGCCGACGCTACATTACCGCCTATACGCCGCATGGCGGCAGCTTCAACTACAAGCCCGGCAGCGCCGAGCACCGCGTCTATATGACGATCGAGCGCCTGCTCGAGCGGGCGACCGACATGTTCCTGTTCGAGAGCGCCTTCATCGCAGGCCGCTTCGAGGCCCATGTCGGGCACAAGCCGCGCACCGACCATCGCGTCGTGCTGAACGGCATCTCGGAAGCCGAGTTCGAGCCGATCGACCATGCCGACGCCGCGTTCGACCTCGTCTATCTCGGCGAACTGCGCTCGGCCAAGGGCGTCGACACGCTGATCGAGGCGCTCGCGCTGCTGAAGCGCCGCGACGGCTTGACGCCGCGCATCCTGATCGTTGGCTCCGGCCCGGACGAGGCGCTGCTACGGCAGATGACCGTCGAGCAAGGCGTCGCGAGCCAATGCGTGTTCGAGCCGCCGGGGCCGATCCGCGCCGCGCTCGCCAAGGCGCATGTCATGGTGATCCCGTCCCGGGCGGAATCGCTGCCCTATGTGATCCTGGAAGCGGCCGCGGCAGCGCAGCCGCTGATCGCGACCGATGTCGGCGGCATCAAAGAGATCTACGGCCCCAGGCATGCCGACCGTCTGATCTCCGCCAACGAGCCGACCATCCTGGCCGATGCGATCCGTAAGGCCCTGGCGACACCGGAGGCGGAGCGGCTCGCCGAGGCCGCCGACCTCGCACTGCATGTCAGGGCCAATTTCTGCCTGAATGCGATGATCGACGGCGTCCTCGACGCCTATCGGGCCGCGCTCGCCAAGCGCGGCGGCTGATCGGCTGCCCCAAGATTCTGCAGCCGAGCAGAGCCCCCGGCGCCGGCATCGATCGAGGGTAGAATATCCTTCTCCATTGGCGCATCCTGCCTCCGCAGCGCGCGAGACGACGCCGCCGCGAGGGAGGACATGATGGGCAAGCAGGAACGGTCCCTGGGCGAACTCTATGGCGACGATCCCGAGCGCGGCGACGCGCTGGCCTTCGGCCGCCGGACCGGCGCCTCGCGCCGCGGCTTCCTCGGCGGCGCCGGGCTCGCGGCGATGGGTGCAGCCGTCGGCGGCGCGATCCCGTTCTCGGACCAGATGCCGGCCGGGCTCATTCCCGTTGCACTGGCGCAGGGCATACCGCCCGCCTCCGCCGTCCCCTCCGCGGCCCCGGCGACCGCCACGCCGAAGGGCCCGGAATTCCTCGATTTCCCCGGCAAGGCCAAGGGCCTTGTCCTGCTCGGCGACCGGCCGCTCGTCGCCGAAACGCCCGAGCACATGCTCGACGACGACACCACGCCGATCGAGAAGTTCTTCGTCCGCAACAACGGCCAGACGCCCGAGCCTTTCACCGAGGGCGACGCCTGGGAATTGACCATCGATGGCGAGGTCAACACGCCGCTGACGATCAAGCTCGGCGAGCTCAAGCAGAAGTTCACGCACAAGACCTTCCGCACGGTGCTGGAATGCGGCGGCAATGGCCGCTCGTTCTTCCAGCCGCAGGCACGCGGCAACCAGTGGACCAATGGCGGCGCCGGGTGCGCCGAATGGACCGGCGTACCGCTCGCCGACGTGCTGCAGAGCGCCGGCCTGAAGTCGACCGCCGTCCACACCGCCAATTACGGCGCCGATCAGCACCTATCCGGTGATGCGAGCAAGGATGCGATCTCGCGCGGCGTGCCGATCGCGGCGGCGCTGGAGCCGCATGCGCTGCTGGTCTGGGCGATGAACGGCCAGCCGCTGCCTGCCATCCATGGCGGGCCGCTGCGGGTGATCATTCCCGGCTTCCCGGCCTCGGTCTCGCATAAATGGCTGAAGCGGATCGCGATCCGCGACAAGGTGCATGACGGCCAGGGCATGGGCGGCACCTCCTACTCCGTCGCGATCAAGCCGATGATCCCCGGCGGCAAGACCGACGACTCCAACATGCGCACCATGACCGACATGCCGGTGCGCGGCATCATCACCAATCCGGCCAACGGCACGCGCCTGGCAGCCGGCACACGCAGGCTCGCGCTGCGCGGCGCCGCCTGGGACGGGCATGAGGGCGTCTCGCGCGTCGATGTCTCGATCGATTTCGGCGCGACCTGGCAGCCGGCCAAGGCGGCCGAACCGCGCAACCGCTATGATTGGCGGCGCTGGACCGCCGAGGTCGAGCTGCCGTCCGACGGCTATTACGAACTCTGGGTCCGCGCCACCGACAGCAAGGGCCGGGCGCAGCCGCATGTCGCCGGCGGCTGGAACCCGCAGGGCTACGGCGCCAACCCGATGCACCGGGTCGCGGTACTCGTCGGTTGAACGCCGTGATCGCACGTATCGGCCGCGCCGGGCTCATGCTCGGCACGGGCCTGCTGCTCGCTACGTCGATGGCGCTGGCGCAGGCACCTGCTCCGTCGGAGGAGACGCCGGAGATGTTTCCGGCCGGGCCCAACCGCGACGAGGCCTTCTATGCCTGCGTCGCCTGCCACAATTTCAAGCTGGTCGCGGCCCAGGCGATGAGCCGTGAGAAATGGGGCGAGAC
This sequence comes from Allobosea sp. CCNWLY174, assembly GCF_037120455.1. NCBI lineage: Bacteria > Pseudomonadati > Pseudomonadota > Alphaproteobacteria > Hyphomicrobiales > Alloboseaceae > Allobosea > Allobosea sp. CCNWLY174. The sequence goes on from NZ_JBBBBQ010000001.1 coordinate 864,492, forward strand.
GCTCGACTGGATGGTGACCAAGCACAACATGCCGGCCCTCCCTGCGGAGGAGCGCGGCAAGGTGCTCGACTATCTCGCCGAGGTCTTTCCGACCAAGGCGCCGGCCCAGCAGGGCGGGTGGAAGAACCCGTTCCTGAACTGACGCGACGCCTTCCGGTCAGAACAGCTTGAGCGCGACCACGCCGGCGACGACCAGCGCGATGCCGAGCCAACCGGCCGGGCGGATGCGCTGGCCGAAGGCGAGCGCGCCGACCACGGCGGTCAGCACAAGGCCGACGCCACCCCAGACGGCGTAGGCTACCGAGAGGTCCATGCCGCGGATCGCCTGCGCCAGGGCGGCGAAGGCGCCGACGACGCAGAGCACGCCGAGGCCGCCGACGAGCCGGCGCTTCAACCCGTCGGAGATCTTGAGCAGGCTGGTGCCGATCACTTCGAGGATGACGGCAAGTCCGAGCCAGGCAAGCGCGAAGGCTTGCGCGGAGGCAGCGAAGGTCACACCAGCCTCCGCTCATCCTCCCTGGGGGCCGCAGGGTCGGCGTCGTGACCGACGCCGCGTTCCAGCAGCACGATGCCGCCGATGATCAGGGCCAGCGCCAGGATGCGCGGGAGCGTCAGATGCTCGGCGAAGAAGGCATGGCCGATCAGGGCGATGCCGACGATGCCGAGGCCTTCCCAGACCGCATAGGCGACGGCCATGGGAATGACCCGCAGGGCGACGCTGAGCAGGGCGAAGGACAGTCCGATCAGCACGAGCGGCAGCACCGCGACGAGGACCGGGCCCGCGACGAAGGCCTTGAGAGCCGACGTCGCAAGCAGCTCCACGGCGATGGCCGCGAGCAGGATCAACCAATGAAAAGACATAAGTCACACAGGGGCGCTGGCCCGGGGCGCAGGCGGCGCGGGTGCGGCGTCTGCGGGGTGCGCATCGTTAGCGTTCAAAAGACGATGTTCGAGATGAAGGGAGCGCTCAGGCTTTCGCCGAAGGCCAGCACATCGCCCAAGCCCAAATCACCGGAAATACCCGTGGGCAAGGTCAATGAAATATGTGCTTCTCAGACACTCATCGCGGCGTTAAGTGCCTGAATCTAAGCTTTTTGTCAACTCGATCGCGACTTTCAGTGCCTTCGACACTATTTTCGCGGCCGCGAAACCCTCGGCTAATACCTTGAAGGCCCGAGTGAAAATCGACCTTTCCATAGGTCCGAAAAAAGATGCCCCGACGATGCGGTTTCAGCCGTCTTCGATGGGCTCAAATCGCCTCAAATCCCGATCGCTTCCGCAGAGTCCGATTAAGTCTTCCGAGAGCAATTTGCGCTAGGTGACGAGAGCTTTCAGCGCGGCGGGCGAGCCCGCATTCCCTGCGCGAGGACTGGACGAGATGGGCGCTTTCGACGTTCGCGACCTGATCAAGGCGGATTCTACCGGCCCCGCATCTGCAAGCGGAGCATCGGAGGGCACGCGGACCTTCCACCCGCTGGCCGAACGCATCGCGGCGATGCCGGTCAAGCAGACGCTGTCGCCGGTGCTGATCGAGGGGCTGGTGCGCCTCGCCGACATGCTGGTGATCCTCGGCGTCGGCGGGCTCGTCTTCGCCCTCTACGTCGCCGGCAAGGTCGACTACGCCCTGCCCTACCAGGTCACGGTGCCGCTGGTGGCGGTCGGCGCCCTCGCCGTCTTCCAGGCGCTCCACCTCTACCATGTCAGCGCGTTGCGCAATTTCATCGGCATCGCGGTACGGGTCGCAGCCGGCTGGACGATCCTGTTCCTGCTGGCGCTGGCCGGCTTCTTCTTCCTCAAGGTCGGTGACCAGGTCTCGCGCGTCTGGCTCGCCGCCTTCTATGCCGTCGGCCTCGTACTGCTGCTGGCCGAGCGGCTGACAGCCTCGCTGATCGTCCTTCGGCTCACCCGGATGGGCCGGCTCGAACGTCGCACAGCGATCGTCGGCGGCGGCCCCGCCGGCGAGGAGCTGATCAAGGCGCTGGAGGCCCAGCGCGACACGGGGCTGCGCGTCTGCGGCGTCTTCGACGACCGCAATGACGATCGCTCGCCCGATCTCGTCGCCGGCTACCCCAAGCTCGGCACGATCGACGATCTCGTCGAGTTCGCGCGCCGCACCAAGCTCGACCTCGTGATCTTCACCCTGCCGATCTCGGCCGAGGCGCGGCTGCTCGCCATGCTGCGCAAGCTCTGGGTGCTGCCGATCGATATCCGGCTCTCGGCCCATATGTCGAAGCTGCGCTTCCGGCCGCGCTCTTATTCCTATATCGGCGCGGTCCCCGTGCTCGACGTGTTCGACCGACCGATCGCCGACTGGGACATCGTCGTCAAATGGGTGTTCGACAAGGTCGTCGGCACGCTGGCGCTGATCGCGCTGTCGCCGCTGATGATCGCGACCGCGATCGCCGTCAGGCTCGACTCGAAGGGTCCGATCCTGTTCCGGCAGAAGCGCTACGGCTTCAACAACGAGATGATCGAGGTGCTGAAGTTCCGCTCGCTCTATCACGATATGAGCGATTTTGCCGCCGCCAAGCAGGTCACCAAGGACGATCCGCGCGTCACCCGCGTCGGTCGCTTCATTCGCAAGACCTCGATCGACGAGTTGCCGCAGCTGCTCAACGTCGTGTTCAAGGGCAATCTCTCGCTGGTCGGCCCGCGCCCCCACGCGATCCACGCGACCGCATCGAACCGCGCCTATGAGCAGGTCGTCGACGGTTACTTCGCCCGCCACAAGGTCAAGCCCGGCATCACCGGCTGGGCGCAGGTCCATGGCTGGCGCGGCGAGACCGACACCGAGGACAAGATCCAGCGCCGCGTCGAGCATGATCTCTATTACATCGAGAACTGGTCGGTGCTGCTCGACCTCTACATCCTGATCAAGACGCCGTTCTCGCTGATGACCAAGAACGAGAACGCCTATTGAGCATGCTGGCGCACGACCCGGGGCTCGGCCGGCGCCTCCGGATTTCCCACGCCGCGCTGCAGCGCGGCGCGCTCTGGCTGCTGACCGCCTCCAGCTGGGTCGCGATCATCGAGCCCTCGCCCTATGAGATCGCCTTCCTGCTGGTCCTGGCGGTGTTCGTGCTCACCGGTCTGCGCCTGTCGCGGGCGCTGCTGCCGCTGGCGCTGCTGCTGCTCGGCTTCAATCTCGGCGGCGCCATCTCGCTGATCCCCTGGATGAACGATCCGGATGCGGTGCGCTTCATCGCCGTCTCCTTCTATCTGATGGTCACGGCGATCGTGCTGGCGGCCGTCATGGCCGACGACACGCAGGCCCGGCTCGAGGCGCTGAAGCGCGGCTACCTGTTCGCGACATGGTGCACCGGCCTGCTCGCGATCGTCGGCTATTTCGACATCGCCGGCCTTGGCGACCATTTCACGCTGTGGGGCCGCGCGACCGGCACGTTCAAGGATCCGAACGTGCTCGGCCCGTTCCTGGTGCTGCCGATCGTCTTCGTGCTGCAGGACATCCTGGTGGGACGGCGCGGGCTCGTCGGCGGCCTCACCCTGATCAGCGTGCCACTCGCGGCTCTGTTCCTGACCTTCTCGCGCGGCGCCTGGGGCAATCTCGCGGCTGCGGTGCTGCTGATGGCGGGCCTGACCTTCCTGACCGCGGGCACGGCCAGGATGCGGGCACGGATCGTCGCGCTGGCTCTGACCAGCCTCGTGCTCGCCGCCGTCACCCTGGCGATCGCCCTCTCCTTCGACGTCATCCGCGAGATGTTCGAGGTCCGGGCCAGCCTCGACCAGAGCTACGATCTCGGCGTCACCGGCCGCTTCGGCGCGCAGCTGCGCTCGATCCCGATGCTGCTCTCCGAGCCCAACGGCTTCGGGCCGCTGCGCTTCCGCTGGCTGTTCCTCCAGCAGGATCCGCACAATGTCTACATCAACGCCTTCGCCTCCTATGGCTGGCTCGGCGGCTTTTCCTGGCTGGCGCTGACCGTGGCGACCTGCTGGGCCGGCTGGTGGCTGGTGTTCCGGCGCGGCCCGCTGCAGGGCCAGGCGATCGCGGTTTGGTCGGTCCTCTTCGTCACGATCCTGCAGGGCTTCCAGATCGACACCGACCATTGGCGCCACTTCTACCTGCTGCTCGGGCTGATCTGGGGCCTCGCAGCCATTGCGCGTCGCCCGGGCACTGAGACCGCGCCATGACCGGGAAGACGGGGGAAGCCCGGCAGAACCAGGCGATCCAGGTGCTGCGCGGCGTTGCGGCGCTGCTCGTCGTGATCGGCCATGCGATCCATGAGACGCAGGCGATGGGCAGCGCGCTCGGGCGCGCACCGCTCGACGGCTCCCTGCTGCGATGGAGCACGGGCGTCGACATCTTCTTCGTCATCTCCGGCTTCATCATGGTCTACAGCTCGACGCAACTGTTCGAGCGCCCCGGCGGATGGCGCAGCTTCCTCTGGCGCCGCTTCGTGCGCATCGTTCCGCTCTACTGGCTGCTGACGACACTGTTGCTGCTCGGCGCCCTCGTCGCACCAAGGCTGCTGAACGTGCCGATCGACGATTGGCGGCATGTGCTGGCCTCCTATCTCTTCATCCCGTCCCTGCGGGCGCCCGGAGAGATCCGCCCGGTCATGGCGCTGGGTTGGACGCTGAACCTCGAAATGTTCTTCTACGTGCTGTTCGCCTGCACGCTCGCCTTGCCGATGCGCCTGGCGGTGCCGGTGCTGACGGCGATCCTCGCCGTGCTCGCCGGGGTCGGTCTCGCCTTCGAGCCGACGCAGGTCCAGCTCGCCTTCTGGACCCAGTCGATCATCCTCGAATTCGCCTTCGGCTGCCTGCTGGCGCTCGCCTATCTCGGCGGCCTGCGGCTCGGCGCGCCGACGGCGCTCATATTGGCCTGCGCCGGCATGGCCGGCCTGGTGCAATGGCCCGCTCTGGCCGATCAGCAATGGCCGGACGCGCTGCGCTGGGGCGTGCCTGCCCTGATGATCGTCAGCGCCGCGGCTCTGCACCGAGGCGCCAGCGCGGCGCGCGGGAGGCCGTCACGGCTGCTCGGCGTCGCGGTGCTGCTCGGCAACGCCTCCTACAGCCTTTACCTGGTACACCCCTTCGTACTGCGCCCGCTGCGCAATCTCTGGACGCAAGCCATTGGCGATGCGCTTCCGCTGACGGCCTATGTCGTGGTCGCGACGGCAGCCTCCTGCGTCACTGCCCTGCTGCTCTACCGCTATGCGGAGCAGCCTTTGCTGCGGGCGATGCGGAGCCGGCGGCCGGACGGAGCCGGCGAGCGCGAAGCGCGCTCGCCCCTGCCTGCTCAGCGTTCCTTGCGAACGACCACATAGGCATAGGTCGTCACCAGGCGCCAATCGGCCTTGGCGGCGAGCTTGTTGAAGGCCGCATCGAGGCCGCGCAGGCCCGGCATCCGCTCGAAGTAGCCGCTGCCCCAGAAGGGCTGGACGTGGACGTCGCGGAAGCCGGCCCGCTGGAGCATCGGCTCCAATGCCGCGCGGCTGCCACGGCACTGGTCGTAGAAGGCCGGGAAGACCGGGTCGTCGCCGTCCTGCCGCCGCGCTGGGAAGAGCGCATGCATGATGGCGCGCGACGCCGCCTTCGGCAGGATGTGATTGAGCGCGAAAACCGGCGCCCAGAGCGTCGGCATGAAGGCGAGCCCGATACCGCCCGGCGCCAGCAAGGCATGGATGTTGGCCCAGGCACGCTCAACGTCATGGACATGCTCGAACACCATGCGCGAGATCATCATGTCGTAGCCGCCGCGGGCGACATCCGGCTCGGACAGATCGCCGGCGATGTCGAAACGCGCGGTGCGCAGCCCTTTCGGCGTCAGCGCGAGCTCCCCCGCATCGATGTCGTTGACGATGAGGTCGAGCCCATGACGGCGCGCGTCCTCGACGGTGAAAAGCGGATCGCGGCCGCCACCGATCTCGCAGAGCCGCCTCAGGCCGAACTGGTGCATCAGCGCCAGGATCGTCGCCTCGTAATGGTCCCAGGCCCAGTTGGAATGCCAATCGGGCTGGAGCCCGGCGAAGAAGCTCTCGATCGAGCCCCTGTCCACCGCCGCGGCATCCTGCGACCGCAGCGGCCGACGTTCGGTCAGCGCCATCGACATGACGATATGTCCCGTTTCCTGCTGTGAGGCCCCGACCCTGCGCCCGCTGCAGGGGCCGCGCAATCGAAGCCTTAAGGGAGGGTTAACAGACGACGAGGCCACTCGCTCCGAAAAGGGACACCGCCGACTGACACCGCCAGCCTTCAATCGCACTCGGTCAAATCGCCATTGCCGGCCTTGTGGGTCTGGCATGTCGCCGGGCCCGTCCGCTCCCGCGCGCAAGCGGACAACGCGAAAGCGAGGAGCGACAAGGCGACGATGATTCTGACCGAACGGAACGGCATGGAAGCGCGCGGCTGGCTGGCGGACATGTCCGCCAGTTGGCAGTGCCTGAGCCTATCTCGTTCAGGACGCGCCAATGCGGGCGGCCAGGCCGCCTCTGGCAAAACCGAGATGAAAGAAGAAAATGGTCGGAGCGAGAGGATTCGAACCTCCGACCCCTTGTCCCCCAGACAAGTGCGCTAACCGGGCTGCGCTACGCTCCGACGGGTCGGCTTATAGAGCGCACGACGCCGCGATGCAACGCGGCAATTGCCGGATCGGGCCGCTCGATTCACAGCTACCTGTCGTCATGCGCAGGGGTGCGACCTCGGCCGGCGTGATGCCCCTGCGTCCGGCATGGCGGACGATGGTGCGCACGAGCCCGGCAAAGACAATCACCAGCGGCAGGGCCAGCGCTGCGTTACCTCCAGCGCGAGCCAGAGCGAGGCGGCCAGCGTCGCAATCGTCGCGACGACGAGGAGAGTGCTGGTCATGCCGTGTCCACTCCGGCCCAGGACCGCCGCTGCGGCCTGCTCGACTGCTCCTCGATAGGCTTCGCACCGCGGCCAGGCCACGCTTCAGCCAGCCAAACATGCCAAGGGCTTTCCGGGTGCATGCACGAGCGTCAAGCCACCTTCGGCACTGACGCCGGCGGGTGGGCACCGGCTCCTGGCCTATCAGCTGCGCCGGACGCGCTGATCGCTTCGTGCCTGCGCCGGACACGCGTCCGGCTCGTCAAGCGCTACCGGCGGTGGCGATGCCGCGATTCCGACCAGTGCGAACCCCCATGGATTTGCGGCCTGCGTCAGCGTCCTCGCGACGATCCGCGCCTGCGCGCTGGCATAGTCGGCGGCCTGATCGCTGACCCGGCCAGCGATCGTCTCGAACAACTGGAACATCATCGCTTTCGCCTCCGTGCCGCAGCGCGGCGTCGCAGAGACAACGCGCGAAAGCGGCACAGGTGCCACCGTACCGCGATAATCTCGGTGCCTTGCCCCGCGTCTTGCAGCATGCTGAGGCGCCTCGAACCAGGGGAAACGCCATGATCCGCCCGGCCCTGCTCGTCCTGTCCGGCCTTCTGCTCCATCCAGGCGACGCCAGCGCCTCGCTGTTCTGCCTCGTCCCGGAAACGGCCGACGGGTTCGTCGCCCTGCGCGCCGCGCCGGGCGCGCAAAGCCGGCTGATCCTGCGCATGAGGGCCGGCGACGAGGTCCAGATCATCGAAGGCGGCCGCGGCGGCTGGAGCAAGGTCAGGCATTGGCCCGGCGATACCAGACTAGCGAAGGGCTATGAGGGCTTCAGCGAGGGCCATGTCGCGCGCCGTTTCCTTAGGGATTGCGGCTGAGCGGCGGGCCGGGCCGCTGCCGAGTGCGGCCGCCTGCCGCATGAGCAAAAGCCCGCAACGGCAAGATTCTGTTAACGTACTCCGTTCAAATGAGGTTCACAGAGTGAAGGTTATCTTCATGATACTGGCACCAATTCATGGAGGCCCCGTCATGACGTTGGACTGGCGCAACAGCCTGATGCTCGGCTTCATCGCGGCCGTGTTCGTCACCTGCCTGTTCGGCCCCTATATGATCTCGGTTATGCTCGGCGGGCTCGGCCTGACGTGCTATCTCACCAAGCACGCCAGGCCCGGAGCCTGAGCCCGTCTCAGGCCGCGAGCGCGAGGCGCTGAGCCAACCAATCCCGCACCAGCCCCAGATCCGCCTGTGACAGGCCGTGACCGGTCGGCAGGCTGCGGTGCTCCACCGAAGCCCCCGCCCCGGAGAGCGTCGCCGCCAATCGCGCCGCATTCTCCTCCGGGATTATCGGATCGAAGCTGCCGGAGATAATCAGCACCGGCTTGGCCGCCAGCGTCACCACAGGCGGCTTGGCGAAAGGCGACATCGCCCGCAGCAGCACCGCTCCCGACAGCACCTCCGGCCGCAGCAGCAGCATCGCGGCTGCGATGTTGGCGCCGTTCGAGAAGCCGAGCGCGATCGGCGCCGGCAGCCCGTATTCCGCGCGCGCCTGCTCGACGAAATCGGCGAGCTCATGCGTCCGCCGGATGAGGTCGTCCTCGTCGAAGACACCCTCGGCCAGACGGCGGAAGAAGCGCGGCATGCCGGCCTCCAACGTCCGTCCGCGCGGCGAGAGCAGCGCCGCGCCCGGCGCGACGGTGCGCCCGAGCGGCAACAGGTCGTTCTCGTCACCGCCGGTGCCGTGCAGCAGGAGGAGCGGCGCCGGGCCAGGCGCAGTCGCCGGCTCGAAGCGGTGGATGAAGGTTTCGGACGCACTCATGTCGTCCCTCCTTTCACAGTGAACATCCAGCGAGGGGCGCCCCGCCCCAAGGCGGAGCGCATTGATCGATCAGACCAGAGCCGGCAGGACCGCCTCGATCTCGGCGCGACGAGTCTCGTACCGCGCGGGCAGCTTGAGCGCGCCGCCGAGGTCGTCTGCCGGCTCGTCGATGGCGAAACCGGGCGCGTCGGTCGCGATCTCGAACAGCACGCCGCCGGGCTCGCGGAAGTAGACGGAGCGGAAATAGTTCCGGTCCCTCTGCTCGGTGGGGCGCAGGCCGAAGGTCTCGGTCAGCGTCTTCACCATGCGGGCCTGCTCCGCGTCGTCGCCGGCGCGGAAGGCGACGTGATGAACCGAGCCCGCGCCCATCCTTGCGGGCAGGAAGCCACCGGCTGCGCGCAGGTCGACGACGCTGCCATGGTCGGTGCCCTCCGCCCGCATGCGGACGGTGTTGCCCTCGCGCCCGGCCTCGACGAAGCCGAACACGTCGCGCAGGATCGCGACGGTCGTCTCCGTCTTGTCGAGCAGCAGCGTGACACCGTGGAAGCCGCGGATGGCGGATTCAGGCGGCACCTCGCCGTTGTCCCAGGCCGGCTCGCTCTCGCTGCCGGGCACGCCGACCAGCGCAAGCCGCATGCCGTCGGGATCGCGGAAGCTGAGCACCGTCTCGCCGAAGCGCTTCTGCGGGGCGTCATGGGCAACGCCGTTGGCGATGAGCCGATGCGTCCAGTAGCCGACCGCCGCCGCCGGGATGCGGAAGGCGGTCACTTCCGTCTCGCCGACGCCGAGCCGGCCGGGCGCGACATGCTCCCAGGGGAAGAAAGTCAGGATCGTGCCCGGATTGCCGCCGGCATCGCCGAAATAGAGGTGCCAGGTGGTCGGGTCGTCGAAGTTCACCGTCTTCTTGACCAGGCGCAGGCCGAGCACCCGGCTGTAGAAGTCGAGGTTGCGGCGCGCTGGGCCGGCGATTGCGGTGACGTGGTGGATGCCGTTGATCTGCATGACGATAGTCCTCCGGGCTGCGAGAAGCGGCCCTCGTTGACGCCAAGATGATTGCGGCTCGCCAAATTGCCAGGCTTGATTCATTGCATGCTAGCAATGTCACAATCCTGAAATGCCAATTTGAATTGCGATGCCGAAATCGACAATCTCTGCCGTAGACCCAACCGGTCCTTCGGAGAAAGACCATGATCGACACTCGTTTCGCCCCCTATGGCGCCCTCACATTGCGCGTTGCGCTCGGCGTCATGTTCATCGCCCACGCCTATCTGAAGTTCGCCGTCTTCACCGTTCCCGGCTTCACCGGCTTTCTCGGCCAGGTCGGCCTGCCCGGCTTCCTCGCCTGGCCGATCATCCTGGCTGAAGTTCTCGGCGGCCTTGCCATCCTGATCGGCTTCTATGGCCGCTATGTCTCGGTCCTGCTGCTGCCGATCCTGCTCGGCGCACTGTCCATCCACGGTCCCAATGGCTGGGTCTTCAATGCGCCGAACGGCGGCTGGGAGTATCCTGCCTTCCTTGCTCTGGCCGCTGTCGCCCACGCCCTGATCGGCGATGGCGCGCTAGCGCTGCGCTCGGCCGGGCTGCCGGTCCCGGCCAAGCCCGCCTTGGCCTGAGCCTCGGCAACCGTCACGACAGAACGGGCGACAGGTTGCTGCAACCTGTCGCCCGTACCATGTATCAGGGGTAGCTGACTCGCCCGGAGCCACCTCTTGCCGACCGCCGCCTCCTCTGTCGCCTGGGACGATTTCCGGCTGATCAAGGCCATCGCCGAGGCGCGCAGCCTGCCGGCAGCCGCCGAGCTGATCGGGCTCAACCATTCGACCGTCTTCCGCCGCCTCGGCCAGATCGAGGAAAGCTTGGGCACGCGCCTGTTCGAGCGGCATCGCTCCGGCTACGTGCCGACGCCGGCCGGCGAGGAGATGGCGGTCCTGGCCGAGCGGCTGGAGACCGACATCGCCGGCTTCACCCGGCGCCTTGCCGGCCGCGAGATCCTGCCGGCGGGTGAATTGCGCGTCACCACCAACGACACACTGCTGGTCGAGCTGCTGACGCCGCTCTTTGCCGCCTTCATGCGGCAATGCCCGGACATCAAGCTTGACGTCCTGCTCGGCAACCAGGCGCTCAACCTCAGCAAGCGCGACGCCGATGTCGCGATCCGTGCCACCGACAATCCGCCCGAAAACCTCATCGGCCGGCGCGCCGCCAAGATCGGCTGGGCACTTTATGGCCGAAGCGTCGATTTCCCCGATTCAACACCGCAGGCCGAGGAGAGCTTGCGCGATCGCCCCTGGATCTCGCTCGGCGACCAGTTCGGCGCGTTCAAGGTGGTCCAGCACGTGCAGAAGATCGTCCCGGCCGAGCGGGTGATCTACAAGATCAACACCGTGCTCGGGCTGACGGAAGCCGTCGAGGCCGGGATCGGGATTGGTTACCTGCCCTGCTTCATCGCCGACAAGCGGCCGGCGCTACACCGGCTCGGGCCGCCGCAGGCGGGCTATGCCGCCGATCTCTGGCTTCTGACCCATCCCGACCTGCGCCACTCGCCGCGGGTGCGACTCTTCCTCGATTTCATGGCGCAGGAACTGGCGAAGCTGCGGCCGCTGATGGAGGGCAGTTCGGCAGCGAGTGAGCCGGTCGTTGAAGCCGGGTCCGATCGAGATCTTTGACTTGCGTCGGCTCTTCCGAAAACCGGATGCCACTTTTCGGGCCGATGCTCTAGGATAACGCCATGGAGCTCCTCATCCCCCTCATCGCGGGCCTGGCGCTGATCTGGCTGATCGGCCGCGGCGTGCCCTGGGACGCCAAGCTGGTGACGATCGTCGTCACGCTGGCCGTCATCGTCGCGGTCGTCCTGCTCGAGCGCAACGGCCTCTGGCCCGAGGCCTTCCGGCGGCGCTGAGACGCCGGAAGGCTTGCACGGCGGGCTCAGGAGACGAGCTTCGACCCCACGATGCCGGCGACGATCAGGCCGACGCAGACGAGGCGCAGGGCCGTCGCCGGTTCGCCGAACAGGATGATGCCGAGGATGGCGGTGCCGATCGTGCCGATGCCGGTCCAGATCGCATAGGCCGTGCCGAGCGGCAGGCTCTTCAAGGCGAGACCGAGCAACCCGAGGCTCACCGCCATGCTGGTGACCGTCAGCACGGTCGGGACGAGGCGCGTGAAGCCGTGCGTGTATTTCAGCCCGATGGCCCAGCCGACTTCGAACAGGCCGGCGAAGAAGAGATAAGTCCAGGCCATGGCGGCCCTCCTTTTGGAAGGGCGGGGTCGTCCACGCCTAGTGGGAAACGCAGGCCGCAAGCCTGCGGAGGTCGTCCTCGCCCGCTGATCTAGCGAGCCGGGAGCAAAGGTTCAAGCACAGGCGCGCTCAGCCGTCCTCGCCAACGGTCGCGCCGGCCAGGGCGCCATGCAGCAGACGGCGGCATTCGATCAGCTCGGAGAGTGTCGCCTTCAGGAAAGCGAGGTCGTCGGCGTCGACCAGCGGCTGGGCCGCGCGCGGCAAGGAAGACAGAAGCGCCTTCGCCGCGAAACCCGGCTCCATGGCAGGGGCATGCTGATGATGCTGCGCCGGCTGGGCCGCCGGCATCGCTTCGCCCCGCGGCGGCGCCATGTGGGCGGCTGCGGGTGGCTGGGCAGGCGCGTTGCCACCGACGATCTCGCCGCCGCGGCCGATCGCCTGGACGTAACGGGGCCCCTGCTCCTTCAGGATGCGCTGCAGGCCCTTGATCGTGTAGCCCTCGCCATAGAGCAGGCGGCGGATCCCCTTGAGCAGGGCGACATCGTCAGGCCGGTAATAGCGCCGGCCGCCGCCACGCTTCAGCGGCTTGATCTGGGAGAAGCGCGTCTCCCAGAAACGCAGGACATGTTGGGGAATGTCGAGGTCTTCGGCGACCTCGCTGATGGTTCTGAATGCGTCTGGGCTCTTGTTATCCAATTCGGCCTCGAATCCGCTGCCGTGGAATTTTTGATCCTGCATCGGCCTAATCCGAAACCGCACCCCACTTTTCGGGCCGATGCGCCAGAGTCACTCTTCCTCACCCACGCCGTTCAATCCGTTGATCCGCGCCTTCATCACATTGGACGGCTTGAACACCATCACGCGGCGCGGCTCGATCGGGACTTCGACGCCGGTTTTCGGATTACGCCCGATTCGCTCGCCCTTGTCGCGCACGACGAACGAACCGAACGAGGACAATTTGACGTTTTCCCCACGTGCCACCGCATCGCAGATCTCGTCCAGCACCGCTTCGACCAGCTTGGACGACTCCGTCCGCGACAGGCCGATCTTCTGATAGACGGCCTCGCACAGATCAGCCCGCGTAATCGTTTGCCCCGCCATCAGCTCCTCCAAGGCGTTTCTTCAAACAGCGGCGTCCCTAATCAACCATCGCCCCATTGGAGGCGGACGCTAGGCGGCGAGGCGACTACGGTCAATCCTCGACACACCCGCACAGGTTGAAAAACGCGGAAATCCGCGCTGACGACCGCTAAGAAAATGTCATAAATCCAAAGTGCTTAGCCTGGGCGGCCCAACCGGGCCGCTACCAGCGGATCAGCGCCGACCCCCAGGTGAAGCCGCCGCCCATCGCCTCGATCAGGACGAGCTGGCCGGGCTTGATGCGGCCGTCCATATGGGCCTGCGCCAAAGCGAGCGGAATCGAGGCCGCCGACGTGTTGCCGTGCTGCCCGACGGTGACCACGACCCGGTCCTCGCTGATGCCGAGCTTGTGGGCGGTGGCGTCGATGATGCGGCGGTTGGCCTGATGCGGCACGAACCAGTCGATGTCGGCGCCGCTGAGCCCCGTCTCCTCGAAAGTGTGGCGCACCGTGTCGGCGAGATTGACCACGGCATGCTTGAAGACCTCTCGGCCCTCCATGCGCAGGAAGCCCACGGTTTTGGTCGAGCCAGGCCCGCCATCGACATAGAGCTTGTTCATATAGCGGCCGTCGGAGCGGACATGGGTGGTCAGCACGCCGCGATCGGCGAGCGTGCCGGCGCCCTCCTCCGCCCGCAGCACGACGGCGCCGGCACCGTCGCCGAACAGCACGCAGGTGGCGCGGTCTTCCCAGTCGAGAATGCGCGAGAAGGTCTCGGCGCCGATGACGATGGCGGTCCTGGCCGCACCGCTGGTCAGGAACTTGTCGGCGGTGGCGAGCGCGAAGACGAAGCCGGAGCAGACCGCCTGCAGGTCGAAGGCGGCGCCTTGCGTGATGCCGAGCGCGGCCTGGATCTGGGTCGCGGTCGCCGGGAAGGTGTGGTCGGGCGTCGCCGTCGCGACGATGATGAGGTCGACCTCACTCGCCGGGATGCCGGCGTCGGCAAGCGCAGCCTGCGCAGCCTTCAGGCCGAGCGTGCTGGTGGTCTCGTCGTCAGCCGCGATGTGGCGGGCATGGATGCCGGTTCGCTGGACGATCCACTCGTCGCTGGTGTCGACCTTCTCAGCCAATTCGGCGTTGGTCATGATGCGCGCCGGCAGATAGGAGCCGCAGCCGCGCAGGACGGATCGCATTCTGGACAAGGACGTTTCTCTTCCCTACTCGCCGGCGGCGACTTGTGGGCTTGCCGGTGCTGAGCTGGGCCGCGCCGTCGCGGCCATCATCTCGCGTACCTTCGCCATCAGATTCTCGCGCGCCATCTCGTAGCCGAGTTCGGTCGCGCTGGCGAACCCGACGGCATCCGTGCCGCCATGGCTCTTGATCACGATGCCTTCGAGCCCGAGGAACACGCCGCCATTGACCTTGCGCGGGTCCATCTTGTCCCTCAGCGCCGCGAAGGCGCCGCGGGCGAAAAGATAGCCGATCTTCGACATCAATGAACGGCCCATCGCCGCGCGCAGGTATTCGCCGATCTGCTTGGCGGTGCCTTCGGCGGTCTTGAGGGCGATGTTGCCGGTGAAACCCTCGGTGACGACGACGTCGACCGTGCCCTTGCCGAGATCGTCGCCCTCGACGAAGCCGTGATAATCGAGATGCGGCAGCGCGCTCTCGCGCAGGATCCGGCCGGCTTCCTTGACCGCCTCGACGCCCTTGATCTCCTCGACGCCGACATTGAGCAGGCCGACGCTCGGCCGGTCGATATCGAGCACCACGCGCGCCATGGCAGCGCCCATCACGGCAAGATCGACCAGATGCTGGGCATCGGCTCCGATGGTGGCGCCGACATCGAGCACCACGCTCTCGCCGCGGACCGTGGGCCACAGGCAGGCGATCGCCGGACGATCGACCTGCGGCATCGATTTCAGGCAGAACTTCGACATCGCCATCAGCGCGCCGGTGTTGCCGGCCGAGATCGTGACGTCGGCCTCGCCGGTCTTGGTGGCGTCGATGGCGCGCCACATCGACGACTTGTAGCGGCCATAGCGCAAGGCCTGGCTCGGCTTGTCGTCCATCTTCACCGAGACCTCGGTGTGGTGGAAGGTGGTGACGGCCTTCAGCTTCGGATGCGCGTCGAGCAGCGGCATGACCTCGCCCTCGTTGCCGAAGATCACGAATTTCGCGTCCGGACGACGTTCGAGCGTGAGGGCGGCGCCCGGGATGACCACGGACGGACCGTGGTCCCCGCCCATGGCGTCAAGCGCGATTGTAACCGGGCGTGTCATGCGGGGGTGATCGATTCCAGGGCCTGCGCCCCCTGCCGGGGGCGGCCGGGCGGCGGCGGACAATAGCGGGTTGGCCGCTCGCCGCAAGGGAAAGCGCGGAGGTTTCCGCCGGTCATGGCTCGCGCTTCAGCTGCAACAGGGCAGCAAAAGGCGATTCGGCTGGCGTCTCCGGGGCGGGCTCGCTGAACGCCACGCCGGGCTTGCGCGGATAGGGATCGAGCGACAGCGCCAGGAATTCGAGCGTGACCACACCCAGATCGATCGTGCCGTCGATGATCGGCTCCGGCGGCTCCTCTTCGTTGAGCAGAACCTCGATGTCGATTTCGTCGTCCTCGGACGGCTTCGCCATGGCGGCGATCTCGGCCTCCGGCGCGAAATCGAGCTTGACCGGCACGTTGAGCTCGACCGGGAAGGGCTCGAGCGTGACGACGCAGTTCTGGTGCAGCCCCGCCTTGATCATGCCCTCGAGCTTGAGCCGCTCGCCATTGCGCGACAGCGTGTAGCTCGCCTTCAGCGCCTCGACCGAGGCGACGCCGAGATAGGTCGCGATTGCAGCAAGATCTGCCTGCTCAGGCGTGACCACGACCGGTACCGGGCGCAAGGTGATGCTCTCGACGCGAATCGGACGGTGAAGGGGCAATTTGTCCTGAGGGGAAACGGTCATGCTTCGATACTGCCAGAGAAAGGCGGGAACAACGGATCGGCGACCAGGATATCGTCGAGCGAGCGCATGGCCAAGACGGCGCCCCCCGCCCTGGCATGGCGGGCCAGCGCCGCTGCGTCGATCTGCGGGGCGATGTTGCGGGCTAGCGCGGCTTCGAAGGCTCCAGGCTCCCCGGCGGCAAGCGCCTCCTCATAGCCACTGAGCCGGCCATAGAAACTGCGGCCGATCTTCTTCATCCGCTTCGGCACTGCGACGTCGCTGATGCCGCCCTGGCGGAAACCGAGCTCGAGATAAGCAAAGCTGGCGTCGATCAGGTCCTGCGCCACGTCGGCCGCCGGGGCCGGCAAGTCGCGCAGCCGCCGTAGCACCAGGAAGAGATGCAGCGTCAACGACTCGAACCGCCCCTCGAAATCATCGGGAACGCGGCCCTGCAGATACAGGGCCGGCTCGCGCGAGGCGCCGACGATGCGCTCAAGCAACGTGTTGACCGGCGCCATGCGCGCACGCTTCCTGCCGAACAGGCCGAAGATCACAGCCCCTACCCGCCTTTCCCAACCAGCTTGGCTAAAAGTGACTTGCCTTGCCAAAGCCATCCTCGGGCGTTACGCCAAGCGCACCCACCCTGACAAGCGCGGCAGCTCCGCGCGCCTCCCCTTCGGATCCGCCACGCATGACTGCTCCGACCCGCCGTACCGTCCTGATCGGCTCGCTGGCCGCCGCCCTGCCGCTGGCCGGCTGCGGCACGGCCACCAATCTCGGCTTCCGAACCCCGACCTCGGCCGGCCTCAACGAGGAGTTCACCCGCGGCTTCGTCATGGATGACGAGCTGATCGCCAAGGTGAAGGTCGGCATGGACGTGCAGACCGTGCTGACCACGCTCGGCACGCCCTCGACCACCTCGACCGTCGGCAACCGCACCTTCTACTACATCAGCCAGAGGGTTCGCCGGCGCTTCCAGTTCCAGGACTTCGCCGTCATCGACCAGAATGTGCTGGTGATCTATTTCAACAAGGGCTTCAAGGTCGAGCGCATCGCCAATTACGGCCTGCAGGACGGCGTGATCTTCGACTTCATCAGCCGCACCACCCCGACCGGCGGCGAGGAGCAGAGCTTCCTGCGCAACCTGTTCCGCGGCGTCACCAAGTTCACGCCGTTCGGCGCCTGAACCCGTCTCGCCATCCATGACGTGAGAGCCCTGCGGCGACACCGCAGGGCTTTTTCATTGGCGGGCCCCCGCGTTCCGCGTCGTGACGGATGCTTCGTGCTTCCGAGTCGGGCGCTAAAGCAACAAGATAGATTCGCGACCTATCGGATGCGCGGCGATCTAGCCGCCCTTCGGCTTCCGTGCCGGCAGCGTCATCGCGAACACTCCGACGATGACCAGCGCGAGCCCGGCCCAGGCGGTCGGGCTCAGGCGCTCGCCGAGGAAGAGAACGCCCAGGGCAACTCCGGTGGGCACGCGCAGATAGGCGACCGAGGTCGTCCCGACCGTACCGAGCCGGTCGATCAACCGGAAATAGAGGATGAACGCCAGCGCGGTCGAGAACACCGACAGTGCCAGCAGCGCCTGGATCGATGCGGCCGAGGGCGTGATCGTCCAGGGCCGGTCTATGATCAGGCTGAAGGGGATCAGGATCACGGCGCCGCAGATCAAGGAGCCGGCGGCCGGCATGATCGGGTCGAGCCCCTTGAAATTGCGCCCGAACAGCGCCGCTCCGCCATAGCAGGCGGCCGCCGCGACGAGGGCGAGCTGGGCCCAGAGTTCGCGGCCGAAGCCGGAGAGCGCCTCCATGCCGATGATCAGGCAGACACCGAGCATGCCGGCGGCGACGCCAAACAGCTTCCTGCCCGCAGCAGCCTCGGTCCGAAAGAGCAGCAGGCTGAGCAGGAAGGCGAAGATCGGCGAGCCGGCATTGAGGATCGCAGCAAGACCGGCATCGACGCTGGTCTCGGCCCAGGCGATCAGGGTGAACGGCACGGCACTGTTGAGGCAGGCCTGGATCAGGAAGCGCCGCCAGATGACGGAATCGCGCGGCAGGCCGAGGCCGCGCCAGCGGATGACGACGAGCAGGAGCGCGCCGGCGATCAGCGTGCGCGCCCCGATCAAGGTCAGCGGCGGGATCGTCTCGACACCGAGCTTGATGAAGCTGTAGGAGGCGCCCCAGAGCGTCGCCAGCAGGAGCAGCGAGGCCAGATCGACCAGGTGCCCGGATCGTACGGCGGCGGGAGCGGCTGGGGTGGTCATCGGGTCCTCCTCGGATGGCCGGGACCATGACAGGCGAAGCCAGGCCCGTCGCGCCGGAATGCTACGGCCCCGGCCGTAGCCTCGCCTATCGATTCAACCGCCTGGCAATCTGATTCAGCAGCCGGGCGCAAATCTTCGCATCGCAACGAAAAACCCCGCGGATCGCTCCGCGGGGCCAGGCATCTGTCAGGAGATCTGCCGCTCAGCTATGCGCCAGGATGGCGAGCAGCAGCAGCGCGATGATGTTGGTGATCTTGATCGCGGGATTCACGGCGGGGCCAGCCGTGTCCTTGTAGGGGTCGCCGACGGTGTCGCCGGTGACCGAAGCCTTGTGCGCCTCGGAGCCCTTGAGATGGCGGACGCCGTCCTTGTCGACGAAGCCGTCCTCGAAGCTCTTCTTGGCGTTGTCCCAGGCGCCGCCGCCCGAGGTCATCGAGATGGCGACGAAGATGCCGGTGACGATCACGCCCATCAGCATGGCGCCAACCGCGGCGAAGGCCTGGTTCTTGCCGGCGATGGCATTGATGACGAAGAAGGTCACGACCGGAGCGAGCACCGGCAGCAGCGACGGCAGAACCATTTCCTTGATCGCCGCCCTGGTCAGCAGGTCGACGGCGCGGGCATAGTCCGGCCGATCCGTGCCCTGCATGATGCCGGGCTTCTCCCTGAACTGACGGCGCACCTCCTCGACCACCGAGCCTGCCGCCTTGCCGACGGCGGTCATGCCCATGCCGCCGAACAGGAAGGGGATCAGGCCGCCGAGTAGCAGGCCGACGACGACGTAGGGATTGGACAGCGAGAAGTCGACGGTGACGCCCTTGAAGTACTGGAAGGTCGTCGAACCCGCCTTGTTGGCCTCGGCCACGAAGAAGTTGAGGTCCGAGGTGTAGGCAGCAAAGAGTACCAGCGCGCCAAGGCCGGCCGAGCCGATGGCGTAGCCCTTGGTGATCGCCTTGGTGGTGTTGCCGACGGCATCGAGCGCGTCGGTGGAGTGGCGGACCTCCTTGGGGAGGCCGGCCATCTCGGCGATGCCGCCGGCATTGTCGGTGACCGGACCGAAGGCGTCGAGCGCGACGACCACGCCGGCCAGCGCCAGCATGGCGGTGGTGGCGATGGCGATGCCGAATAGGCCGGCGAGACCGTAGGAGACGATGATGCCGGCGATGATCACGATGGTCGGCAGCGCGGTCGATTCCAAGGATACCGCGAGACCCTGGATGACATTGGTGCCGTGGCCGGTGACCGAGGCCTGGGCGATCGAGACGACCGGGCGCTTGCCGGTGCCGGTGTAGTACTCGGTGATGACGACGATCAGCAGCGTCACCGCGAGGCCGACAAGTGCGCAGCCGAACAGGCCACCCGAGGTGAAGGTCACGCCCTGCACCGTGGTGAACGAGGCGGCGAAGCCGCCGAACATCAGGTAGTTGACCGCGGCGATCGCACCGACGGAGAGCACGCCGGCGGCGATGAAGCCCTTGTAGAGCGCGCCCATGATCGACTGGTTGGCGCCGAGCTTGACGAAGAAGGTGCCGATGATCGAGGTGACGACGCAGGCCGCGCCGATCGCCATCGGATAGAGCATCATCGCGCCGAGCACGGGCTGGCCGGCGAAGAAGATGGCGGACAGCACCATGGTCGCGACCAGCGTCACCGCATAGGTCTCGAACAGGTCGGCCGCCATGCCGGCGCAGTCACCGACATTGTCGCCGACATTGTCGGCGATCGTCGCCGGGTTGCGCGGGTCATCCTCGGGAATGCCGGCCTCGACCTTGCCGACGAGGTCGGCACCGACATCCGCGCCCTTGGTGAAGATGCCGCCGCCGAGGCGGGCAAAGATCGAGATCAGCGAGGCGCCGAAGCCGAGCGCGACGAGCGAGTCGATGACGACACGGCTCGAAGGCGCGAAGCCCTTCATCCCGGTGAGGAAGCCGTAATAGCAGGCGACGCCAAGCAGAGCGAGGCCGGCGACCAGCATGCCGGTGACCGCGCCCGCCTTGAAGGCGACGTCGAGGCCTTCGCCGAGCGACTGCATCGCCGCCTGGGCGGTGCGGACATTGGCGCGGACCGAGACGTTCATGCCGATGAAGCCGGCGGCGCCCGAGAGCACGGCGCCGATCAAGAAGCCGATGCCGACATAGGCGCCGAGCAGATAGGTGAGGCCGACGAAGAGTACCACTCCGACCATGGCGATTGTGACGTATTGGCGCTTGAGATAGGCCTGCGCGCCCTCGGCCACCGCACCGGAAATCTCCTGCATGCGCTGGTTGCCGGCATCGCGTTTCATCACGTCGCCATAGGCCCATAAGCCGTAGACGATCGATAACGCACTCAAGACAATGATGATGAGCAAGGCCGACATCGAATTTCCTATCCCTGAGATTTCGTCATCCGGGGTAGGACACCCCGACGGAGCCGGTTTTCCGGTTCTTTGAACGCAGGAAACGGCTCTGTCGGCCTCACGACGAATCAGGCCACAGCGCCGATCACCAGTGTCGGATCGGATTGTTGCCCAGTTTCCGCCAGAATCGCAAACGGGTCGGCTGACAATTCCGGGAGAATGTCAGGTCATCGTGCACCGATCTGCCGATCGGCCGTGACCATTTGAGGGTCACTCTAAAGTGCCACGTCCCGATTGACGTTCTTGTAGAGCAGGTAGCAGGCATCGCCGAAACCGGTCGGATAGAACTGCTGCGGGCAGTAGCCGCCCATCCAGATGAAGTCCTCGGCCCAGATCTCGTGCCAATCCTGTCCGAGGAAGTAGAGCCCCTGCCCTTCCAGCATGTAGAGCCCGTGCTCCATCACATGGGTCTCGACATCCGGGAAAAAGGCGCCTGGCTTGAACCACATCAGGTTCATCTCGAAATCGAAGCGCATGTCGCCATAGGGCAGCAGGAACTGGAAGCCGCGCCCCTCCATGCCGGTATGATTGGTCAGCAGGACCGCATCGCGATGCGACAGGATCGGCTCGGGCACGGCAAGGCCGGGCGCCGGCTCGTAGCGCTTGCGCAGGCCAAGGACGCGCACCGGCCCATCGCTGTCATTGCGCAGCGAGAACCGCGTTCCACCCGGAACATAGGCAAAGCTGCCGGGACCGAAGGCGTTGCCGCCGGCACCGTCAATGGCGAACGCCGCTTCGCCGGACAGTCCATAATAGAAGTGCTGGACGCCGTCCTCGGCGAAAGGCGCAAGCGTGCCGCCGCCGGGCTCGATCTCGAGCACGTACTGCGCAAACCGAGCCCCCAGCACCGGGGCTGCGAGAATGCGCGCAATGGTCTTCTCGACATGCGGCAACCGGCTGACCAGCACGCCCTCGGGCGGCATGAAGGCGTAGTTTCTCTGCACCACGCCGCGGTTGTGACCGATCGCGCCCGCGACGGGGCGACCGGCGCACTGGGGAAGCTGATGAGGGCGCATGCGACGTCTCCGCTTCAGGCCGGACTATCCAGCAAGAATCACGCCACCACACGCCTCTGCAGGCCTTGCCAGGCGACCAGAGCCAGCGCGACTGCGACCGGCGGGAAGACCAGCCAGTTGACGCTGGTCCAGCCGCCGGCGCTGAGCAGTCCGCCGGAGGAGAAGGAGGCGATCGCGACCGAGCCGAAGACAAGGAAGTCGTTGGCCGCCTGGACCTTGACCCGCTCCTCCGGCCGGTAGCAGTCGGTCACCAGCGCGGTCGCACCGATGAAGCCGAAATTCCAGCCGATCCCGAGGAGGACGAGCGCGATCCAGAAATGCGCGACACTGAGGCCGCTGAGGCCGACGATCGCCGCGAGCGCCGTCAGCAAGAGGCCGGCAGCCGTGATCGTCTCCTTGCCGAAGCGGGCGATCAGGCGACCGGTGAAGAAGCTCGGCGCGAACATGGCGAGCACATGCCACTGGATACCGAGCGCGGCATCGCCGACACTGTGGCCGCAACCGACCATGGCGAGCGGGGCCGCTGTCATCACGAAGCTCATCAGCCCGTAGGCGACGAGCGCCGCGATCACCGAGGCGATGAACTTGGGCTGGCGCATGATCTCGGCAAGCGGCCGGCCGCCACCGGACCTCGCCTCCTTCACCGGTGGCGCGCGCAGCGCCAGCACGACACCAATGGCGATCAGAGCAAGCGCACCCTGCGCCAGGAAGCTTGCGGCAAAGGGCGCGGCCGGCGTCAGGTCACGCGTCCAGTAAACCGATTGCGGCCCGATCACGCCGGCAGCCAGCCCGCCGATCATCACCCCGGAGATCGCACGCGGCCGGAAGCCCTCGCTCGCCGTGTCGGCGGCGGCGAAGCGATAGCTCTGGACGTAGGAGCCGTAGAGCCCGCACAGGAAGGTGCCAAGGCAGAACAGCCAGAACAGCCGTTCGGCCACACCGGTCGCGGCGACGCTGGCGCCGACGGCACCGATCAGCGCGCCGACGATATAGCCGCGGCGGCGGCCGAGCCGGCGCATCAGGAACGCCGCCGGGATGACGCCGCAGGCGAGACCGAGCTGCATCAGGCTGACCGGGACGGTGGCGAAGGCCTGGTTCGCGACCAGTTGCGAGCCGACGATGCCGCCGAGCGAGATCACGATCGCCGGGCTCGCGCCGCCGAGCGCCTGGGCGCCGGCGAGCACGAGCGCATTGCGCTTGGCGAGGGTATCGCCGTCCATCGCCGGAACATGCTGGTTCATCGCAGCCGCCGCCCTTCGCGGCCGCCCAGCCGCCGTCAGAAATGAGCGAAGGAGCCGCGCGCGAAGTTTCGCGGCCGGCCCGCTTCGGTATAGCGCACGCTCCCCGCCTCTGCGGTGACGCGCCCGATGCGCGCGAGGCTGAGCCCCGCCGCCTCCGCGGCAGCAACCATAGAAGGAAATTCTCCTTCCGGGATCGTACAGAGAATTTCGTAGTCGTCGCCGCCGGTCCAGGCCAGTTCCGTCAGTGCGGGATCGGCCATGACGGCAGAGCGGGCCGCGGGCGAGAGCGGCACAGCATCGAGGTCTATCTCCGCCCCCGCCTTCGAGGCCGCCAGCAGCTTGGCAAGGTCGCCGACCAGCCCGTCGGAGACATCCATCGCAGCCGAGGCATGCGTCTGCAGGGCGGCGGCGAGCGCAACCCGCGGCTGCGGGTGCAGATAGCGATCGGCGAGGAAGGCGCGATCGGCTTCCGGGAGTTGGCCGACCCAGGCGGGCCGATCCGGCCCGTGCGCCTTCAGGCCGAGCGCGCCGTCGCCGATCGTGCCGGTGACGGCGACGACATCGCCCGGCTTGGCTCCCGAACGCAGCACCATGCGGCCGGCGGGAACGCTGCCGAAGGCGGTGATCGAGAGGGTCAGCGGGCCGTTGGTCGAGACCGTGTCGCCACCGATCAGCGGACAATCGGCCTCGCCCGCCATGACACCGAGCCCCTGTGCGAAGCCGGCGAGCCAGTCTTCCGTCCAGCCCGTGGGCAGAGCGAGCGTCAGGACGAAGCCGTCGGGCCTAGCGCCCTTGGCGGCGAGATCGGAGAGATTGACGCCGAGCGCCTTGCGCCCGATCGAGGCCGGCGGGTCGTCGGCGAAGAAGTGCACGCCGGCGACGAGCGCATCGGCGGTGACCACGAGCTCATAGCCGCGCGCCGGGCGCAGCAAGGCGGCGTCGTCGATCAGGCCGAGCCCGGCGCGGCCGGCGATCGGCGCGAAATAGCGGGCGATCAGCTCGAATTCGCCGGGGCTCCGGGGTCCGGCCACGGCGCCGCTCACGCTGCCGGAGCGTCGAATTCCTCGGCGCGGACGTCGCGGGCCATCCTGTCGAGCACCGCGTTGACCATGCCGACCTCGTCGCCCTCGTAGAAGGAGCGGGCGACCGCGACATATTCCGAGATCACGGCACGGCCCGGCACGTCCTTGCGGAAGGCGAGCTCATAGGCGCCGGCGCGCAGGATGGCGCGCACCACCGCCTCGACGCGCTTCAACGGCCAGCCGGAGGCGAGGAGATCGTCGACGGAACGGTCGACCAGGCGCTGCTCACGGACGACGCCACCGAGCAGGTCGCGGAAGAAGGCGATCTCGGCCTTGGGGAGCTCGATGTCCTCGACTTCCTTGCCGATCCAGAAGGCTTCGAACTCGGCCATGGCCTCGACCACGCCGCGCCCACCGACCTCCATCTCGTAGAGCGCCTGGACGGCCGACAGCCGGGCGCCGCGGCGCATCTCGGATCGGCTCATTTCGACTCCTCCGCCAGCGAGCGCTTGTAACGCAGCACCGCGAGCGCAGCTTCCGCTGCGCCGCCACCCTTGTCCATCTCGCTGCGGTTGGCGCGGGCCCAGGCCTGCGCGTCGTTCTCGACGGTGAGGATGCCGTTGCCGAGCGGCAGGGCAAAGGCGACCGACAGGTCCATCAGCGCGCGCGAGCTCTCGCCGGCGACGATGTCGTAATGGCCGGTCTCGCCGCGGATGACGGTGCCGAGCGCGACGACGGCCTCATAAGGGTCGACCGCCTCGTCGGCGGCACGCAGGCCGATGACGATGGCGGAGGGGATTTCGAGCGCGCCGGGGACGGTGACGACATCGACGCGGCAGCCGGCCTTCTCCAGCACGGCGGTCGCGCCGGCGAGCAGTTCGTCGGCCAGGCCGTCGTAGAAGCGGGCCTCGACCACCAGCACACGGGCGTCGTCGAGCGGAGCGGCTGAGGCAGCCGAAGATTGCCGGGATCCGGCCATGGCGTCTTCCTTATGCAAGAGATGGTGCCCGTGAATATCCAAGCACCAAAGCCCTCATCCTGAGGAGCTGTTTCGACGGAAACTGCTCCTCAGGATGAGGGCTAAGCGTTGGGCCGGCTTTAGCCCCCCGGACGCGCCTCCGCAAGCCGCGCGGCATACCGCGCCATCAGATCGACCTCGACATGGACGCCGTCCCCCTTCCGGCGCTCACCCCAGGTTGTGACGCTGAAGGAATGCGGTATCAGCAGCACGGTGAAGACGTCGTCCTCGACCGTGTTGACGGTCAGCGACGTCCCGTCGAGGCAGATCGAGCCCTTGGCGGCGATGAAGCGAGCGAGCCCCTGCGGCGCCCGGATATGGAAACGGGCCGTCGCGCCCCAGGGCTCGCTCGGGTCGGGCGCAATCTCGTCGATCGTCAGGATGGTGCCGACGCCGTCGACATGGCCGGTGACGAGATGACCGCCGAGTTCGTCGCCCATCTTGAGCGAGCGCTCCAGGTTGATCTTCGTGCCGGACATCCACGCGCCGACGGACGTCTTCGCCAGGGTCTCGGCGGCCGCCTCGACCTGGAACAGGCAGCCGGGCTCGCCATCCTCGCGCGGCTTGAGGGCCGTGACAGTCAGGCAGACGCCGGCACAGGCGATCGAGGCGCCGAGCTCGATGCCGGATGCCTCCCACGGGCACGAGATATCGAACTGCTTCAGGCTCGGGCCCTTGGTCTGCGAGCGGGTGACGGTGCCGATGGCGGTGACGATGCCGGTGAACATCAGGCGATCCTCGTGAAGGCTTCGAAACGGTCGCAGCCGATCTGCCCGGCTTCGGTGACGGCGTAGATTTCGGGATCGGCGAGCAGCGCCGCAAGCCCCGGTCTGACGGCGACGACGCCCTCGGCCCCGAGCGGCTTCGGCGAGGTCGAGACGATGACCTCGTCGGCAAGGCCCCGCAGCGCCAGTTGCTCGCCGATCGTCGGGCCACCTTCCGAGAAGACGCGGGTGATGCCGCGGGCCGCCAACAGTCGCAGCGCCTCCGATAGGTCGAGATGGCCGTCGGCGCCGCGCGAGACGCGCATGACCTCGACGCCGGCGGCGACCAGCTTCTCCTCGGCCGCGACCGGGGCATCCTCGGCCGCGATCACCCAGAGCGGCACTGTCGCCGCCCCCTGCACCAGCTTGGCGGCAAGCGGCAGGCGCAGAGAGGAATCGAGCACGACACGGATCGGCGAGCGGATTTCGAGTCCGGGCAGGCGCACGGTCAGCAGCGGGTCGTCGGCAAGGACGCTGCCGATGCCGAGCATGATCGCATCATGGCTGGCGCGCAGGCGGTGTACCCATTCGCCGGATTCCGGACATGAGATGGCGAGCCTAGCGCCCCCTACCCCGCCGGCGAAGCCATCGGCCGTGCGCGCGACCTTGAAGGTCACCATCGGCCGTCCCTCGGTCACCCGCAGCACATGGCCGCGATGGCTGCGCTGCGCCTGGTCCTCGAGCACGCCGAGCTTGACCTCCACACCTGCCATGCGAAGCAAGGCATGGCTGAGACCGGCGATCTGCGGATTGGGATCCGACATCGCAGAGACGACGCGCCGGACGCCGGCGAGCAAGGTACGCTCGACACAAGGCGTGCCGCCACGGATCGTGCGGTGCGAGCAGGGCTCCAGCGTGACATAGAGCGTGCCGCCGCTCGCCGCTGCGCCGGCGTTCTCGAAAGCCATCGCCTCGGCATGCGGGCGACCGCCGGGTTGCGTGCGCCCCTCGCCGACGACTACCGGGCCGTCCGGACCATCGCGCACGACGACGGCGCCGACGCTGGGATTCGGCCAGGTCTGGCCGAGCCCACGCGCGCCGAGCTCCAGCGCCCGCGCCATGAAGGCGCGGTCGATCGCGTCCTGATCAGGCATCGTCGCGGGCGGGCGCCGGCTTGGCCACAGGCTCGATCTCATCGCTACCGAGCTGGCCGAGCAGCTCCTCGAAATCGCGGGCTTCACGGAAATTCCGGTAGACCGAGGCGAAGCGGACATAGGCGACGTCGTCGAGCGATTTCAACCCCTCCATCACCAGCTCGCCGACGGCCGAGCTCTGGATCTCACCCTCGCCCGAGCTTTCGAGCTGGCGGACGATGCCGTTGACCATGCGCTCGATCCGCTCGGGCGCGACCGGGCGCTTGCGCAGCGCCACCTCGATCGAGGTCTGCAGCTTGTCGCGATCGAAGGCCGTGCGCCGGCCCGAGCGCTTGACCACGGTGAGCTCGCGCAGCTGCACGCGCTCGAAGGTCGTGAAGCGGCCGCCGCAATCGGGGCAGACGCGCCGGCGCCGGATCGAGGCGTGGTCGTCGGTCGGCCGCGAATCCTTCACCTGGGTATCGAGCGAGCCGCAATAGGGACAGCGCATGAATGGGGCCTTCAGGTTAGCTTGAGGGACGATAGCGCCCGCGGCCCTTCCTTGCCTCAGCCATGCCGTCGCAGGCCAGCGAAAAACGACCAGCCGGCGGCAAGGGAGCAAGCACGAGATCGCATGACGCTCCGGCACCGGATCGCGGCCCTCGCCAGAACATGACGCCGGACGATGCGCCTTGCCCATAGCAGGATATCGTTCTGCGACCCGCCTGCGCCTGCCTCCCGATCCACAAAGCTCGCCAATCGGAGTTACGCAGATGTCCAATGATAGTGTCGGCGACGCCTTCGGCGGCCTGGTCGTCCTGGCCTTCGACCTTCTCGACAGCGAAATCCAGAGGTCTCCCGAACGCCTCGCAGAGATCCTCAAGAGCCCTGTCGTCCTGTCGACAGCGCAGAAGGGTCTGCTGAGCTTCGCGAACGCGAAACTCAAGAGCCAGACGACCCAGCTCTCGTCCGAGGACATCCAGAAGCTGCGCTCGATCGGCGACGACGTGCTGTCCAAGGCGGCCGACGAGTATTTCAAGCAGATCAAGAAGTCGTCGAACTACAAGGCTCTGGAAAAGCAGGTCGATGCGTTCAAAGCGGCAGCGAGCTCGTCGGCGCTCGGCGTCTGGGTCGATCAGCACAAGGGCATCGTCTACGTCGTCGGCGCGGCGCTGGCGCTCGGAGCGGGCGCCGCCCTCTTCGTCACCAAGCCGAACAACGGGGCGGTGACGCTCGGCCTGCAGCAGCTGGAGAAGCTCAAATTCGAGGTCGTCAAGCTCGGCGCGCTGAAACTCGGCGTCGGCGGCATCGTCTTCGATCCGACCGCCGAGCTGGTCGGTGCCAAACTGACCGGCAAGCTGAAATGGGACCGGCTAAAGCTCGATCTCTCGATGCAGGTGGTGACCAAATCGGCCGCGATCGAGAAGGTCGAGGGCGAGGTCATGGTCCAGTACGGCTCGTTCGAGCTCAGCGGCATCGTCAAAAAGGACGTGACCAAGCCGACCGTCGACCTCAACCTCAAGCTGAGCGCGACGGACGACCGCTTCAATGTCTCGGTGGCGGCGCAGGTCAAGGACGGCCAGTTCGGCGGTAGCGCCTCTGCCGGCTACAAGATCACCAAAGGGCTCGACCTCAACGCAGAACTCAGCCGGACCAACCGGGGCGATGCGCCCGGAGGCCCGGAGAACCTGTTCATGATCAAGCTGACCGGGACCTTCCCGTAGAAGGCGGTCCGGACGCCTCCCTCTCAGTAGATCGGGAAGCGCGCCGTCAGCTCGTGGGCCTTGGCCTTGACCGCCTGCTCGACGGCGGCGTTGCCCTCTTCGCCATTGGCGGCGAGACCGTCCAGCACCTCGGCGATCAATTCGCCGACCTTCTTGAACTCGGCGACGCCGAAGCCGCGCGAGGTCGCAGCGGGCGTACCCAGGCGGATGCCGGAGGTGACCATCGGCTTCTCCGGATCGAAGGGGATGCCGTTCTTGTTGCAGGTGATGTGAGCGCGCCCGAGCGCGGCCTCGGCCGCCTTGCCGGTGACCTTCTTGGAGCGCAGGTCGACCAGCATCAGGTGGTTGTCGGTGCCGCCGGTGACGAGGTCGAAGCCCTTGCTCTTCAGCGTCTCGGCCAGCGCCTTGGCATTGGCGACGACGGCATGGGCGTAGCTCTTGAACTCCGGCTGCAGCGCCTCGTGGAACGAGACCGCCTTGGCGGCGATGACGTGCATCAGCGGGCCGCCCTGCAGGCCCGGGAACACCGCCGAGTTGATCTTCTTGGCGATCGCCTCGTCATTCGTCAGCACCATGCCGCCGCGCGGGCCGCGCAGCGTCTTGTGCGTGGTGGTGGTAACGACGTGGGCGTGCGGGAACGGCGAGGGATGGGCGCCGCCGGCGACCAGCCCGGCGAAATGGGCGATATCGACCATGAAATAGGCGCCGACCTTGTCGGCGATCTCGCGGAAGCGGGCGAAGTCCCAGTGACGGGCATAGGCCGACCCCCCGGCAACGATGATCTTCGGCTTGTTCTCGACGGCGAGACGCTCCATCGCGTCATAGTCGATCAGCTGGTCGACGACGCAGACGCCATAGGGCACGACCTTGAACCACTTGCCGGACTGGTTGACCGGGGCGCCATGGGTAAGATGGCCGCCGGCAGCGAGATCGAGGCCCATGAAGGTGTCGCCCGGCTGCATCAGCGCCATGAACACGGCCTGGTTGGCTTGGCTGCCGGAGTTCGGCTGGACATTGGCGAACTGGCAGTCGAACAGGCGGCAGGCGCGCTCGATCGCGAGCTTCTCGGCGATGTCGACGAACTGGCAGCCGCCGTAATAACGCCGGCCCGGATACCCTTCCGCGTATTTGTTGGTCATCACCGAGCCTTGAGCCTCGAGCACCGCCTGCGAGACGATGTTCTCCGAGGCGATGAGCTCGATCTCGTCGCGCTGGCGACCAAGCTCGAGCTCGATGGCGCGGGCGATCTCGGGATCGACATCGGCAAGGCCAGCGCCGAAGAAGGAGTTGGAGAGGTGCTTGTCGCGCGCGGCTTCGGTCATATCCGGCTCCTAAGAATGCGGCGGCCGATCCCGGCCGATCCCCGCGCGGTCCCTATCACGCAGAGTGAGGCTGTCCAAGCGCTAGATGGACGCGGCTAAGGAGCCGCCCGGCGCGCGCCCGAACGCCGGACGGACGGGCGGTAGACGAGCTTCCGGCGCGAGGCAGCCTGCATCAGCTTGCGGAAGGTCGGGCACTCCAGATGCGAGGGTGCGGGGCAGTCCGCGACGTGGCGCAGTATGTCACGCAGCGTGCGCAATTCAGCCATCTGGCGCTGCAGCTCGTCGGCCTTAAGGCGCAGCTGGTCGCGCGGAATATCGGGCCTGCTGTCTCGGCCGAACATGCCGGCGATCTCTTCCAGCGAGAAGCCGGCCGCCTTGCCCATGGCGATCAGCGACAGCTTCAGCAGCACGTCGGCATCGAATTGCCGCCGCAGGCCCCGCCGCCAGAGCGAGGCGATCAGGCCGATCTCCTCGTAATAGCGCAGGGTCGAGGGCGCGACGCCCGCGCGTTCGGCGACCTCGCCGATATCCAGAACAGTCATGCTTGACCTCAAGTCGACTTGAATTTGTACGCTCTGCCGAACGCATCATTTCGGCAAGAGGTTCATCATGGAAGCTGTTCTCGTTTCAAGGCAAATTCCGGTCTGGCAGGATCGGCGCGCCATCGCCCTGCTGATGGCGGCATCGCTCACCACCATGGCGAACGCGACGATCGCCCCGGCCCTGCCCGGGCTGGAACGGCTGTTCGCGGACGATCCCAACGCCGCGCTGCTGACGCGGCTCCTGGTGCCGGCACCCTCGCTCAGCGTCGCGGTTCTTGCACCACTCGCCGGGCTCGCGGCCGACCGCTTCGGACGGCGCCGGTTACTGCTCGTAGGCGTGATCCTGTTCGTGCTGTCAGGCTGCGCCGGGCTCGTCCTGCCCGGCCTGCCGGCGATCTTCGCCAGCCGGCTCGTATTGGGGGTGGCGGTCGCCCTGATCATGACGGCGCAGACAGCGCTGATCGGCGACTATTTCACCGGCGGCGACCGCAATGCGCTGACCGGCCTGCAGATCTCGGCGCGCAATCTCGGCGGGCTCGTCTTCATTCTCACCGCCGGCTGGGCCGCGACGCTGTCGCCGCGCCTGCCCTTCGCGATCTACGGTCTGGCGGCTGCCTTCCTGCCGCTGATGTGGCTGGTCATCACCGACCCGCCGCGCCCGTCGTCGGCAGGCGGCGCGCAACCGGCGGGCGATCGAGGCGATGACCGTCCCTGGCGACTGCCCCTCGCCTTGCTGGTGCTGCTGCAGGGCACGACCAACATGATCTTCTTCATCATGCCGACGCAGCTGTCCTTCTTCCTGGATGCGCGAGGCCATGACAGCGCGATCATGACCGGCTCGGCGCTGGGCGTGCTGATGCTGTCGGGCGGCGGCTTCGCCCTGCTCTATCCCCGCATCCAGCGCGCTGTCGGCTACGCCGGCATTTTCGCGCTCGGCCATGGCGCGATGTCGGTGGGTTTCCTCATGCTGCTGCTCGCCGCGACCACTCCGGCGATCTTTGCGGCCGTGGCAGCGATCGGCGCGGGCTATGCGCTGGTCTCGCCGAGCTTCGTCGCCCTCGCCCTCAATCTCGCACCGACGCGGAAGCGCGGGCTCGCCGGCGGCATCCTGACCGCCTCGATCTTCATCGGCCAGTTCTGCTCGCCCCTGCTCAGTACGCCGGTGATCGCCGGGTTCGGTTACGCCAATCTGTTCGGCGGCACGTCAGCGCTGCTCGTGGCCATGACCGTCACGGCCGCGCTGACCGGTGCCGCTGACAGGCTGCGCCGACGATAGTGCGGCGATATGGAGTGCTGCCTCGTGCGCAGTCTGCTTTATTCACAACCCGGAGCAGCCGACTCGCTCCTTTGGCGCAATCCTCGGCTGCAATCGAAACGACATCGGGGTGTCGCAGCAGCCGGGTGAAACGGAAACCGGCGGAAGGAGAACGGCGTGGTGCAGCAGACGGACGAGATCGAAGCTCACCAGCCCGAGTGGCCGCCGAAACGCCGCTCGCCTTTGCACGCCTTCCTGGAAAGCGGTGCGGCGGCCGGTGTCCTATTGGTCTTCTCCGCCGCTCTGGCGCTGATCATCGCCAATTCGGCGCTCGGCCCGGTCTATTTCAAGCTGCTGGAGGCGAAGGTCGCCGGCCTTTCGATCCTGCACTGGATCAACGACGCGCTCATGGCGCTGTTCTTCCTGCTCGTCGGGCTGGAGATCAAGCGCGAGTTCATCGAAGGCCAGCTCGCAACCTGGAGCCGCCGCGCCCTGCCGGCGCTGGCTGCGCTGGGCGGCATGATCGCGCCCGCCTTGATCTATGCCACGCTCGCCCGCAGCGACCCTGAAGCCTTGCGTGGCTGGGCGATCCCCGCTGCCACCGACATCGCATTTGCGCTTGGCGTGCTCGCCATCCTGGGCTCGCGCGTGCCGGTCTCGCTCAAGATCTTCCTGACCGCGCTCGCCATTCTCGACGATCTCGGCGCGATCCTGATCATCGCCCTGTTCTATTCCGGCGATCTCTCGCTGCCGATGCTGGCCGGCGCCGCCGCCTGCCTCGCCATCCTGATCGCGCTCAACCTGCGCGGCGTCCGCCTGCTGCCGCTCTATCTCGCCATCGGCGCCGTGCTCTGGTTCTTCGTGCTGAAATCCGGCATCCACGCCACGCTCGCCGGTGTCGCGCTGGCGCTGACCATCCCGCTCGGCGGCCGTGGCAAGGAGAGCGACGAGCCCGAGCATTCGCCGCTGCACACGCTGGAGCACCGGCTCCACCCCTGGTCATCCTATTTCATCGTGCCGGTCTTCGGCTTCGCCAATGCCGGCGTCTCGATCGCCGGCATGTCGCCCTCGCTCCTGCTGACGCCAGTACCGCTCGGCATCGTGCTCGGACTTTTCCTCGGCAAGCAGATCGGCGTCTTCGGCTTCGCCTGGCTTGCGGTGCGGCTCGGCCTCGGCACCATGCCAGCCAAGGCGACATGGGCGCAGCTCTACGGCGTCTCGCTGCTCTGCGGCATCGGCTTCACGATGAGCCTGTTCATCGGGGCGCTGGCCTTCGCGAACAGCGCCGCGCTCAACGACGCCACCAAGATCGGCGTGCTCGCCGGCTCGGCGCTGTCGGCGGTGATCGGCTATGTCGTGCTCCATCTCGCCGGCCGGCATCTGGTCAAGGAGGATGTGCCCGTGGCGGCGATCGCTCCACAAAGGCGAGCCCGCTGAGAGGCGATCTGACGATCACACAATCACCGCAGCTGCGGCGGAACCAAGGCGGCGCCTCGACGTTGTCTGCGCAGTGGCGGAGGTGGCAATGGGCTTCAGTCTTCTGGAAATCTCGATCGTGATGGGGTGCATATCGCTGCTCGGCTTCCTGATCGCCGATAATCTGGCCTGATTCGATCCCACCGCAGGCGGGTCAGCCCGCCTGCATCAGCCGCCGCAGCCGTTCGCGGCCAGCGGCTCTGATGTGATCGCGGGCGGCAGCCTCCGCCCTGATCGGATCGCGAGCTTCGATCGCCGAGACAATCGCGTCATGCTCGGCATGGGCCTGTCCCGCCCGATCTGCATCGAGCAATGTCGAGGAGCCGAGCAGCGCACGCGCATCGCGCAGCGCGTTCAGGGCCTTCAGCAGATAGCGGTTATGCGCGGCGCCATAGAGTGCCGAATGGAAGCGCTCATTGTGACGCGCCAGCTCCTGCGGGCGGCTGAGCAGCCCAGCCTCGATCGCGTGCAGATCACGCAGCAGCGCGACATCGCCCTCGGAGGCGTGGCGCGCGGCGAAGGCGGCGACAGTTCCCTCCAACACCTCGCGCATCGCATAAAGCTCGGACACCGCCTGATGGTCGAGCGTCATCACGACGAGCGTGCGCGAATCGCGGGTGAAAAAGCCTTCGGCCTCGAGCCGGCGGACCGCCTCGCGCAAGGGCGTACGGCTCATCTCCAGACGGGTGGCGAGATCCTCCTCCCGCAGGCGCATGCCCGGCTTGAGCTCGCCGGCGTCGATCGCCTCACGCAGGCGCGCATAAGCCTGGCCCGCGAGCGAGCGTACCGGCTGGACATCGGCGAACACCGTCAAACTGCGCCCTCTCCCATTTCTCCAGGCCCGATGCCCTGATCGCCCGGCCCTGCGCCGAAATCAACGCTTGCCTCTGCGGCTCAATTCAGCATACTTCGGTATACTGAAAAATCAAAACAATGTGGGAGGCATCATGTTACGCCGGTTTCCAAGGTTCCTGCTCGCTGCCGCATTCGCCGCGCTGCCGGCCATCGCTGCGAAAGCGCAGGACTGGCCGAGCAAGGCAATCACCATGGTCGTGCCTTATGCCGCCGGCGGCGGCACCGACGTGATCGCGCGGGCGGTGGCGCAGAAGCTGCAAGATCGGCTCGGGGTCGGCGTCGTCGTCGAAAACCGCGCCGGCGCCGGCGGCAATCTGGGCACCACGGCCGCGGCGCAGGCCCCGGCCGACGGCTATACAATGCTGATCAGCAATATCGGCCCGATGGCTGTCAATCCGAGCCTGTTCAAGAACCTGAAGCACGACCCGGCCGAAGTGCTGGAGCCGGTGACGCTGATCGCCAAGGCGCCGCTGCTTCTGCTGGTCCACCCTTCGGTCAAGGCCAACTCGGTCGCGGAATTGGTCGCGCTCGCCAAGGCGCAGCCGGAGGGGCTGACCTATGGCACCGCCGGGCACGGCTCGGCCAACCACATCGCCACTGCGCTGTTCGAGCTGATGGCAGGCGTCAAGCTGAAGCACGCTCCCTATCGCGGCGCCGGCCCGGCGCTCAACGACCTGCTGGGCGGCCATATCCCGATGATGTTCGCGACGCTGCCCTCGGCGATCGGCCATGTGAACGGCGGCGGCCTCAAGGCGCTCGCCGTCACCACGGCCGAGCGGGCTCCGGCGCTGCCGCAGGTGCCGACGCTCGCGGAAGCCGGCGTGCCCGGGTACGAGGCGAGCGGCTGGTACGGCGTCTTCGTGCGCAAGGGCACAGCGCAGGCGATCGTCGACAAGCTGCGCAGCGAGGTCGCGACCATCATCAACCTGCCGGAGGTGCGCAGGAACCTGGAGCTGGAAGGCGCCCAGCCCATCGGCAATACGCCCGCCGAGTTCGCCGCCTTCGTCAAGGCCGAGCGCGAGAAGTGGTCGAAGGTCGTCGCCGAGGCCGACATCAAGATCGAGTGACGCCTCCTCGTCCCCTTTCCCTTTCATCACTTCCGGACTGACGCCGACATGACCGACGCAACCTCACCTGCCCTGCGCCTGCTCGTCCTCGAAGGGGATGGCATCGGCCCCGAGATCGCGGCGGCGACCTGCAAGGTGCTCGACGCGGCAAGCAAGCTCTTCGGCTTCGGACTCGCTTTTGAGCGTGCCGAGATCGGATTCGCGGCGCTCGCCAATCAGGGCACGACCTTCCCCGAGACCGTGCTCGCGGCGGCAAAACGGACGGACGGCGTCATCCTCGGCCCGGTCTCGCACAACGAGTATCCGCCGGCCGAGAAGGGGGGTCTCAACCCGTCCGGACAGCTGCGCAAGCGGCTCGACCTCTACGCCAATATCCGCCCGGCCCGCTCGCGCGAAGGTTTCGCGCCGCGCTGCGGCAAGCCGCTCGACCTCGTCATGGTGCGCGAGAACACGGAAGGCTTCTATTCCGACCGCTCGATGCATCTCGGCCCCGGCGAGATCATGCCGACGCCGGACCTCGCCATGTCGTTCCGCAAGGTGACGCGGCAGGCTTCCCTACGCATCGCCGAGAGCGCCTTTGCACTGGCCCGCCAGCGTCGGCGCAAGGTCACGGCCGTGCACAAGGCCAATGTTTTGCGCATCTCCGACGGGCTCTTCCTCGAATGCGTGCGCTCGGTGGCCGAGCGTTATCCCGATGTCGCATACGAGGAGAAGATCATCGACGCCATGGCTGCGCTGCTGGTGCGCGACGCCAGCGTCTTCGACGTGATCGTCACCACCAACATGTTCGGCGACATCCTCTCCGACCAGGCCTCGGAAATCTCCGGCAGCCTCGGCCTCGCCGCCTCGCTCAATGCCGGCGAAGATCACGCGGTGGCGCAGGCCCAGCACGGCTCGGCGCCTGATATCGCGGGTCGCGACCTCGCCAACCCGGCCTCGCTGATCGGCTCGGCCGCGATGCTGCTCGCCTGGCTCGGCGAGCGGCGGCAGGCCCCTGCCCTGCTGCAGGCAGGAGAGGCTATCGAGCGGGCGATCGACCTGACGATCAAGGCGCCGGAGCTGCGCACGCGCGATCTTGGCGGCCCGCTCGGTACGCGAGCCTTCGCGGAACAGGTTCTCGGCATGCTGGCAGAGGCCGCAGAGGCGGCCTGACTCTGGCGCAATCGGCGGTCCCACGGAGGTCATGGCCAGGCGGGAACGTCCCGCCTGCTCGCGGATTGAGAGGAGGCGCTGCCAGGTCCGGGGCGCGGCCGGAGCCTAACGATGCAGACTGCCGATCATTCCGTAACCGCGATCAAGCGCCTTGCCTGCGACCTCCAGAAATGGCCCTCTTCCCTGACTGCCAAGGCGCTCGCCCGTACGGCGAAACGGGCCGGCACCTGCGCGGACGAGCTCGCGCCCTATTTCGAGCGAATTCATCTGGCGGCCACCGATCTGCTGAAACCGGGCGGCAGGCCCGATCCGACCTATGCAGAACTGCGCCAGGCGGTGGCGATCCTCGACACGGTCGCCAAGGTCAGACGGCAGACAAAGAGCCGTCTGCAATAATCTGCCAGATCAACAGAAAAGCCCCCGGCTTTCGCCGGGGGCTCGTGATGTCGACCGGCCGAAGCCAGGATCAGATGTCCTGGTCGCCCTGCAGAGCGGCGACGGCCGCCGGGCCGAGGCCATCCTTGTTGTAGATGTCATCGCGGAACTGCACGCCGCCGTCGGGCGTGGCCCAGGCGGTGATGTAGACCCAGTAGCACGGCACCGGATTGGCGATGCGGGCATTGACGCGCTCGCCAGACGCAATGGTCTCGTCGATCTTGGCGCGATCCCAGCCGGGCGTCTCCTTGAGCAGGAAGGCGATGTAGTCGCGCACGTTCTGGACGCGGATGCAGCCCGAGGACACGAAGCGGTAATCGTCGCCGAAGATGCCCTTCGACGGCGTGTCGTGCATGTAGACCCCGTGCGGGCTCGGAATGTTGATGCGCACGAAGCCGAGCGAGTTGAACTCGCCACCCGGGTCCTGGCGGAAGGTGTATCGGGTCGCCTCGTCCGAGCGCCAGTTGACGCGCTCGGGCGGGATCTCGCCATTGGGACCGATGATGCGGATCTTGTTCTCGGTGAGGTAGGTCGGCTCCTTCTGCATCTTCGGGATCAGATCCTTGCGGATGATCGAAGCCGGAACCGTCCAGGTCGGGTTGAAGTTGACCTCGGGAATCTTGGTCTGCAGCAGCGGCGACTGGCGGTCGATCTTGCCGACGCCGGCGGCATGGCGGGTCGCGACATGGCCGTTCTCGACCGTCTCGACCGCAGCGGCCGGGATGTTGGCGACGACATAGCGGTTGCCGAGATTGCCCGACCAGGTGCGCAGGCGCACGATATTGGTCTCGAGCTGGCGGATGCGCCGGTCGACCGGCACGTTGAGCGCCGCCAGCGTCGCGCGGTTGATGCTGCCGGTGGTCGACAGGCCCATGCGCGACTGGAAGCGGCGCACGCCGCCCTCGACATAGGAATCGTAGATATTGCTGTCGCCGGCAGAAGCGTCGAGATCGCCGGTGATGATCAGCCGCTGGCGCAGGGCGACCACGCTCGGACCGCGCGAACCGACGGAAAGCCGCTCGCTGACCTGCAGTGTCGGCCAGCCGCCGCGCGCGGCGATCTCGCGATAAGTCTCGACGGCCTGCTCGGTCGCGGCCAACGCGGCCGGGGAGAGCATCGGGGTCGAAGAGCGGTGGACGGCGTTGCGCGAGCCGGCATCGTAGCTCTGGCGCCACTCGGCCTGCTGGGCGAAGGCCGGCAGGCTCGCGCCGGCGGCAGCAGTCGAGAGCAGGGCCAGAACCGTCTCGCGGCGGGTCAGGCGGATATTCGGCATCGATCGTTACCCCTTGGACTTCGCAATATCATCGGAGCGGGACGCGACCCGCCCCTTCGGCCGGGCATCTGCCACGGCCGGTCGCTGGGGACGATCCCTTACCACAGTTAACACGGTATGATGAGCGCGGCATTTTTGGGGCGGCGATGCGTCGCGCTCACGCGGGTTTGATCGCTGTGGCCGAAGGGAAATCACTGTTGCCGTAAAGAAACAGGCGCGCGCCCCGGCCGGGAGGCCGAAGCGCGCTGCGGGGGATACTGTCGAGACCGGGCCCTTGGCCCGGCGCTCAGAGCTTGTAGCGGATCTGGTCGGTCCAGAAGCGCTCGAGGCGCAGCAGGGCGTTGTTCATCCGCTCGAAATCGTCGGCCGCGATGCCGCCGATCTGCTCGACCGTGCGGACATGCTTGTCGTAGACGCCCTTGACGATGTGATGCACCTCGCGGCCCTTGTCGGTCAGGCTGATGCGCACCGAGCGGCGGTCGATCCGCGAACGGGCATGATGGAGGAAGCCGAGCTCGACCAGCTTCTTGACGTTGTAGGAGACGTTCGAGCCGAGATAGTAGCCGCGGGTGCGCAGCTCGCTGGCCGAGAGCTCGGCGTCACCGATATTGTAGAGCAGCAGCGCCTGCACGCTGTTGACGTCGTCGCGGTTGCGACGCTCGAACTCGTCCTTGATCACGTCAAGCAGCCGGCGATGCAGCCGCTCGACCAAGGTGAGGGACTCAAGGTAAAGCGGCTTCACCTTGAGCTGAACCTCGTCAGATGCGGCCGGCTCCACAGTCTTTACATTGCTCTTCATGGTAATATCCCGCCTGTTGATGACCGGCCAGGATTGTCTCCCGGTCCGCTTCTGAGAGACACCATAGGCGGAGCCGATGAAAACGAGTTTAAATATCAGGATGAATCAGGGATTTACCCATTTGGGTGAATCCGAAATGAACCGCAAATCCCTTAAGCTAAAGCGATTCTTACTATCGCCCAGCGTATTCGAGGCAGGCGTGCGTCTCAGGATTCCTGGTTCTCGGCGGCCCAGGTTGCGAGGAAATAGGCCAGCATCAACGCGACATAGGTGCCAATCAGCGCCGGCGACAATGTCAGCCAGCGCGGGAAGAAGAAGCCGAGCAGCAACTGGCTGACGGCGGCGAGCAGCCAGAGCACGCCGCCCCAGGTCGCGGTCAGCCAGAGGCCGACGCCGGCGACGAGATCGAAGACCGCGAAATAGACGGTGATCGCCTGGAAGGTCAGCGGGCGCGTCTCGAAAGCGGGGCCGGGCTCGAACACCAATCCGAGCCCAAGGATCGTCATCCAATGCATCAGGCCCTTGCCGATCCAGACCACCGAGAGCAGGCGCAGCAGCCAGACCAGCAGCAGGCGCCAGCGAACCCGGCGCTTCACCTCACCCGCCTGCCCCGGGCCGCGCAGAACCTCGCCGTCGCGTATCGTCATTTCAGCCGCCCAGCGCCAACTCGGCCGCGCCGAGCGGAGCGAAATAGGCCGCCACATCTGCCGGATCGAGCTCCTCCAGCGTCCGCGGCCGCCAGGACGGGGCCTGGTCCTTGTCGATCACCACGGCGCGCACGCCCTCGTAGAAATCATGGCCATGCGGGATGCGCGAGACGATGCGGAATTCGAGCTGCATCGCCTCAGCGAAGCCGAGCGAGGCGCCGCGGCGCATCTGCTCGAAGGCGATGGCGACGCTGGTCGGCGACTTCGCCCGGATCGTGGCGAGCGTCTTGGCGGCGAAGGAATCGCCAGCCGCTGCCTTCGCGTCGAGCCGGCCGAGGACATCCGGCAGTGTCGCGGCGCCGAAGCAATGCGCGATCGTCGCGCGCTCCGGTGCGAGCTTGCCCGGCCCGGGATCGACCGCGAAACCGGCGATCGTCGCATCGACAGGCTCGGAGCCGGTCAGGGCCTCGGCGAGCTCGGCCATGCGGGCCGAGGGAACCGCATGCGTCGCCAGCCCGAGCGCGAGCGCATCGGCCTGGCCGACGCGGTCTCCGGTCAAAGCGAGATAGGTGCCGGCGTGATCAGGCAGGCGCGGCAAGGCATAAGTCGCACCGACATCGGGAAAGAAGCCGATGCCGACCTCGGGCATGGCGAAGAGCCAGCGCTCGCCGGCAACACGGTGGCTGCCATGCAGGGAGAGGCCGACGCCACCGCCCATGACGATACCGTCGACCAGCGCGATGTAGGGCTTGGGATAGCTCTGGATCCGGGCGTTGAGGATGTATTCCTCTCGCCAGAAGGTCAGCATCTCGTCATGCTGACCGGCCTTGCCGAGATCGTGCAGGCTGCGGATGTCCCCCCCGGCGCAGAAAGCCTTCTCGCCCGCTCCGGTGACGACGATGCGTGTCACGGCAGGATCGTGCTCCCAGGCATCGAGCGCCTTGGCCAGCTCGCGCACCATGGGAAGATTGAGCGCGTTCAGCGCCTTCGGCCGGTTGAGCACCACGAAGCCGGCGCTGCCGCGGATGTCACAGATGATCTCGGGCGCGTCCGACATGGCGTTCTTTCGTCTCGTGCGGCTTGAGGGCGTGTTTGGGCGCTGGCCGGGTGGCTGTCAACGCGGAGCGCTGCACGATGCGCCTGGGTGAAAGCACGGCCGGAGCCGGGTTGGGCCATGCGACCATCGCGCCTGTTTTGGACGCCTTCCGATATGCTAAGGGATCGCCGGCAAGCCACTATCGCATTCACGGCGGAGGCGTCGATGACTTCCCGGGCACAGCCCCTCTCCGCGCCGCGGGCCGCAAGCTCCGCAGCCGATTCGCTCGGCCTCACCCGCCGCATGCGCCGCAACCGCAAGGCCGAGTGGTCGCGCCGGCTGGTGCGCGAGAACCGCCTGACCAGCGACGACCTGATCTGGCCGATCTTCCTGATCGATTCCGCGGAAGCCGTCTCGCCCGTCGCCTGGATGCCGGGCGTCGATCGTCTCAACATCGACGAAGCCGTACGCCAGGCCGAGGCGGCGGCCACGCTTGGCGTCCCCGCCATCGCACCTTTTCCTTATGTCGACCGGACCTTGCGCGACGCGACCGGCTCGGAAGCGCTGAACAGCCGCAACCTGATGTGCCGGGCAGTCCGTGCGATCAAGGCGGCGGTGCCGCAGATCGGCATCATCTGCGACGCGGCGCTCGACCCCTATACCTCGCATGGCCATGATGGCGTGATGGATGGCGAGCGCATCCTGAACGATGCCAGCGTCGGCATCCTCGTGCGGCAGGCGCTGGCTCTCGCCGACGCAGGCGCCGACGTGATCGCGCCGTCCGACATGATGGACGGGCGCGTCGGCGCGATCCGGGCCGCGCTCGACGCCGGCGGCCACGAGGACGTGCAGATCATGGCCTATTCGGCCAAGTACGCCTCGGCGTTCTACGGCCCGTTCCGCGACGCGATCGGCACCAACGCCACGCTGATCGGCGACAAGCGCACCTACCAGATGGACCCGGCCAATAGCGACGAGGCGATCGCCGAGGTCGCGCTCGATCTCGAGGAGGGCGCCGACATGGTGATGGTCAAGCCCGGCCTGCCCTATCTCGACATCATCGCGCGGGTGAAGGACACGTTCTCGGTGCCGACCTTCGCCTACCAGGTCTCCGGCGAGTACGCGATGATCATGGCGGCGGCCAATAATGGCTGGCTCGACGGCGACAAGGCAATGCTGGAGAGCCTGCTCGCCTTCAAGCGCGCCGGCGCCGACGGCGTGCTGACCTATTTCGCGCCGAAGGTCGCGACGATGCTGAAGGAGCGCGGCTGAGCTAGGCCGGCAGGCGATAGACCGAGACGTGCGAGCGTGAGTCCGCCGTGAAGGGCGCCCCGTTCCAATCGGCATGCCGGCTTTCAAGCGCAAAGCCGGCAAGCTCAGCCATCAGGTCGAGCTCCGCCGGCCAGATGTAGCGGTGCGGCGAGCGGAATAGCTCCGCCTTCTGGCCCTCGCCAAAGCGGACATGGTGCGAAACCAGCTGCTGATTCAGCACGTCATAGGTATCGAGGCCGATATAGCCGGCCTCGGACTGCCAGACGACGGCCTGTTGCCCGGGCGGCAGCTTGCGCAGCTCCGGCACCCAAAGCTCGATCACGAAGCAGCCTCCGGGCGAGAGATGGCGCGCCGCATTGCGAAAGCAGGCCACCTGCTGCGCCTGCGTGAGGAGGTTCGAGATCGTGTTGTAGACGAGGTAGACGAGCGAAAAGCTGCCGGGACAAGTCGCCGTCGCCATGTCGCCGCGGACGACGGGAATCGTGGCTTCATCGACCTTGGCCCGCAGCTCGGCGATCATCGCAGGCGAGAGCTCGATGCCCGCCACCGGCACATTCCGCTGGGCGAGCGGCACGGCGACGCGACCGGTCCCGATCGCGAATTCGAGTACCCTGCCGCCTTCCGCCAGTTGCGCCAGTCGTTCGACCGCCGGATCCAGCACCTCCGGCGAGAACATCCCGGTCCCCGGCGTGTCATAGGTCCTGGCCGCGTCGGCGTCCCAGATCTCGTCCTGCTGCATGCCGGATGTCCCGCTGCGTGCCCGTGCTGGCTGTGCTCCAGCGCGGATCGGATGTGCATCGTCCTGTCGATTTATCAAGCCCTGCGATTGCTCGCCCGGCGCGCGTGCCGCGAGTTCCAACCTCCTGGTTCTCGCGCTAGCGTGCGCCACGATGCGCGCCCTGTTCACGTCGATTCTGCTCTGTCTCGCGCTCGCCGCCTGCGGGCGCTTCGATACCGATCAGATTCGCGCCTGCCGGCTCGCGATCCCGGCGCTGAACCCGACCGACACCGTCATCACCATCGAGGGCACCGGCAGCGGCCCGCGTGCCGACATCCTGCGGATCGTCTACCGGGCGCAGGCGCCTGACGAGCCCCCGCGGCAGCGCACCATCGACTGCATCTTCGCCGGCGAAGGCACCGCGCTGCAGCGCGGCGCGCTGGCAGGCCTCGCCTCCGACGGCGTGCCGATGACCGATGCCAGCTTCCTGCTGCTGCGGCGCTTCTATCTCGAATACAAGGCGGAGCCGCCCGTCGATCCCGGCATGTCGCCCGGGGCCGATCTCCTGACCGTGCCGCCCGGCCTCGCCTATGGTCTGCAGCAGGGCCTGGCCGCCCTGCCCTCGGCCGCGATCTACGCGCTGCTCGCCAGCGCCTATGCGCTGATCTACGGGCTCAACGGCCGCATCCTGCTGACCTTCGGCGAATTCTCGGCGCTTGGCGCACTCGCCGCGGTGGTCGGTGTGGCGCTGACTTTGTCGCTTTCGGTCTCGACGCCGGTCTCCGGCCTGTTCATCGCCTTTGCCGTCGCGATCGCCGTCAGCGCGCTGCACGGCTTCGCCATGGGCCGGTTCGTGCTGCGCCATCTCGATAAGAGCAACGGCCAGCAGGTGCTGATCGCGACGATCGGGCTCGCCATCGCGCTGTCGGAATACCTGCGCCTCGCGCAGGGGGCCGAATTGCGCTGGCTGCCGCCGGTGTTCAACGAGCCCATGCCGCTGGTGCGGGCCGAGCAGTTCATCGTCACGGCGACACCGGTCTCGCTCGCCATGGCCGGGCTCGGCTTCTGCGCCGCGACCTGCCTCATCCTCTATCTCGCCCGCTCGTCCTATGGCCGGGCCTGGCGCGCAGTCTCCGACGATGCCAGGACCGCCTCGCTGTTCGGGATCGATCCGCGCGCAGTGCACGACCGGGCGCTGATCATCGCCTGCGCCATCTGCGGCGCGGCCGGCGTCATCGTCACGGTGATCTATGGCGGCATGGGGTTTTCCGGCGGCTTCACGCTCGGCCTCAAGGCACTCGTCGCCGCGGTCCTGGGCGGCATCGGCTCGGTGCCCGGCGCCTGCCTGGGCGGCCTCGCCATCGCCGCCTTCGAGGTGCTGTGGTCGGCGACGATGCCGCTCGAACAGCGCGACATCGCAGTCTATAGCTTGCTCGCCGTGACGCTGATCCTGCGCCCCGGCGGCTTCTTCGGCGACGGCGCGCTGACGCCGCGCCAGGTCTGAAAAAAACGACACGACGGGGTAACGGATG
This sequence comes from Allobosea sp. CCNWLY174, assembly GCF_037120455.1. Lineage (NCBI taxonomy): Bacteria > Pseudomonadati > Pseudomonadota > Alphaproteobacteria > Hyphomicrobiales > Alloboseaceae > Allobosea > Allobosea sp. CCNWLY174. Next base: position 908,254 of record NZ_JBBBBQ010000001.1, read on the forward strand.
GGCAGCGGCTTCGCGATCAGCTTCGCCGATATCGAGGCGGCTGCGCAGACCATCGCAAGCCATGTGCTGAAGACGCCGCTGATGCCGGCGCCGCGCCTGTCGGCCCTGACCGGCGCGGTGGTCTTCGTCAAGCACGAGAACATGCAGGCGACCGCCTCCTTCAAGGAGCGCGGCGCAGTCAACAAGCTGCTGAGCCTCACGCAGGACGAGAGGCGTCGCGGCGTTATCGCCATGTCGGCCGGCAACCATGCCCAGGCCGTGGCCTATCATGCGCGGCGCTTCGGCATCCCGGCGACGATCGTCATGCCGGAGACGACGCCGCTGGTGAAGGTGGAGAATACGCGTGCCCATGGCGCCGAGGTCGTGCTGTTCGGCGAGACGCTTTACGAGTCCACGCAGAGGGCGCGCGAGATCGCCGCGCAGAAAAGCCTCGTTTTCGTCCACCCCTATGACGACGCGGCTGTGATGGCCGGCCAGGGCACCGTCGCGCTGGAAATGCTGCGCGAGGTCCCCGAACTCGACACGCTGCTGATCCCGCTCGGTGGCGGCGGCCTTATGGCCGGTAACGCCATCGCCGCCAAGGCGCTGAAGCCGTCGGTCGAGATGATCGGCGTCGAGGCGGCGCTCTATCCCTCCTTCCACAATGCCGTCGATGGCGCCGACCTGCCGATCGGCGGTGCGACGCTGGCCGAGGGCATCGCGGTCAAGACCGTCGGCGCACAGACCCTGCCGGTGGTGAAGGCGTTGGTCTCCGACATCGTGCTGGTGAGCGAGGACCTGATCGAGCGCGCCGTCAATGCCTGCGCGACGCTGCAGCACACCCTCGCCGAAGGCGCGGGCGCCGCCGGCCTCGCGGCTATGCTGAAGGAACCGGAGCGCTATCGCGGCCGCAAGGTCGGCCTCGTGCTCTCGGGCGGCAATATCGATGCGCGCCTGCTCGCGGCGATCATGGTACGCGAGCTCGAGCGCGAGCAGCGCATCGCCGCCTTCCGCCTCACCGCCAGCGACCGGCCAGGGCTGCTCGGCAAGGTCGCGAGCCTGTTCGGCACGCTCGGCGCCAACATCCTGGAGGTCAGCCATGGCCGGCTCTTCCTCGACGTTCCCGCCAAGGGCGTGATGCTCGACGTCACCATCGAGACTCGCGACGAGGCGCACACCGCCGCGATCGAAGAGGCGTTGCGCCAGGAAGGCTTCGCGCCGCGGCGGATTTACCCTCGCGGCCTTGCGGAACCGGCCGGCTGATCAAACATTATTGTCCGGTGGGCCATCCTGGCCCCTGAGCAATGAGGAATTCAACGTCGATGTCGAACCCGTCCTATCGCCAGCCGCCGATCGTCGCGCTGGAGGACCGGCCGCTGCAGGATACGCGCGGCGTGCTCGGGTCGCGCCTGTTCGCCTGGATCGGCGACGTCGTCGTGCTGTTCATCTTGGGCAGCATGGTCTGGTTTCTGCTCGCCATCCTCGGCATCGTCACCTTCGGCCTGACTTGGCTGCTGATGGGCGGCGCGACGATCGCGGTCGCGCTCGGCTATGCCGCGATCACCATCGGCGGGCGCAAGCAGGCGACGCTCGGCATGCGCATGGCCGGCCTGCGGGTCGAGACCGCCTCTGGCGGCCGGCCCGATGCGCTGGCTGCCGCCGTGCACGCGCTCTTCTTCTATGTCGCGGCTGGCACGGTCGGCCTCTGGTTCCTCGATGTCGCCTGCGGGCTGGTCCGCGAGGACCGGCGCCTCGGCCACGACATCCTGACCGGGCTCGTGGTGGTGCGCGCCTGAGCCGATCTCAAAAGCGATAGCGCAGCAGCAGGCCGATGCGGGCCAGCGGCGGGATCAACGAGAAGAACTGCATCGTACAGCGTGCCGGCCACGACATGCGAGCGATCTGGGCGGGATCGTAACCATCAGGGTCGTAGGCCGTCATTTCGGTCACCAGCTCCAGTCCCGGCACCTGCCGCTCGAGTTCGCAGGGATCGTCGAGCGACCAGTGCAGCGCCGCGCCGGTCGCCTTGATCGAGGGCTGCATCGCGATCAGCTTGAGGCCGAACGGACTATAGGCGTCGAAGACGATCTCCCCGCTCGGGGAGCGCTGAACCAGCCGCTCCAGCAGCAATGGCACCTCTTCTTCGGGCAGATAGAGCAAAAGCCCCTCGGCCACGATCATCGTCGGGCGATCCCGCGGCAGCCCGGCGATCCAGCCTGGCTCCGTCACCGACGAGCCGATCAGATGATAGCCGTCGCGCGCCGGGTAGAGCTTTTGCCTGAGCGCGATGACATCCGGATAGTCGATGTCGTACCAATCGACACCGGCCGGCGGATCGATCCGGAAGACGCGGCTGTCGAGCCCGCAGCCGAGATGCAGCACCAGAGCTTCGGGGTGCCTGCCGAGAAAATCGCGTGTCCAGCCATCGAGCGCATGAGCACGCATGGCGAGGCCGACCATCAAGTCGCGGTTGACCTTGAGCCTGGCGAAATCATAGTCGATGTGAGTTGCAGCCTCGGCGGCGAAACGATCCTTGAGCAGGGAATCGGGCAGCAGGCTCTCGCCGGCCTTGGCCCAGAGCGTGATCAGCAGGGTTTCCTTCTCGCGGGTCAACGCGACCGTCTCGGCCTGCATCGCATCACCCCCGCCTCTGGGGTCTCAAGGGAATCCCTGCGAGCGCAAGCTAGCACTGATTCAGGGGTTATCCCATGCGGAGTGGCCGCTCCCGGCTTCCCGCTTGTTGCCGCCGCACCGGCTGCTAAACTCAGGTTCAATTCGGCGGTTCCGGAGCCTGCCTGACGTGACACGTCCCTTGCGGGATGCCCCGCAATTCTACCTGACCTCGCCGACGCCCTGCCCCTACCTGCCGGGCCGCGAGGAGCGCAAGGTGTTCACCCATCTCGTCGGGGCGCGGGCGCGCGACCTCAACGACGTACTCTCGCAAGGCGGCTTCCGGCGCTCGCAGAGCATCGCCTATCGGCCGGCCTGCGAGACCTGCCGGGCCTGCATCTCTGTCAGGATCGTCGTCGCCGATTTCCGGCCCTCGCGCACCTTCCGCAAGATCCTCTCGCATAACAGCGACCTGATCGGCGAGGCGCTGCCGCCGCAGCCGCGCTCGGAGCATTATTCGCTGTTCCGCGGCTATCTCGACGACCGCCATCCCGATGGCGGGATGGCGACGATGTCGGCGCTCGACTTCGCCATGATGGTCGAGGACACCCATGTCGAGACCAGCCTGATCGAATACCGTCGGCGCAGTCCTGACAGCGGCTTCACCGGACGAGGCCAGGGCGACCTCTTCGCCTTCGCTTTGACCGACCGGCTGAGCGACGGGCTCTCCATGGTCTATTCGGTCTATGACCCCGCCCTCGAAGCCCGCTCGCTCGGCACCTTCATGGTGCTGGAGCATATCGAGCGCGCCCGCAAGCTCGGCCTGCCTTACGTCTATCTCGGCTACTGGGTCGAGGGCTCGCCGAAAATGGCCTACAAGGCCCGCTTCCTGCCGCAGGAGCGGCTGATGCCGCAGGGCTGGGAGCGCGTGGGCTGACAGGTCGGCGCGTCATTGTCGGGCGAAGCGAAGCGCAGACCCTAGAATCTCAGGACGAGAAGGCGCTGACAGGAGCCCTTCTGGCATGAGATGCTCGGGTCAAGCCCGAGCATGACGAAAGTCACGATTTAAATCGTTTAATGCGCGCGACTGCGCTGCAAAATCCGCACTTGCCTGCTGAGCCCCCGCTGCGCAAGGTGCCCGCAAGGCCGCCGAAACGGCCGCACCGGAGGAACCATGACGGACACGCTGACCGAGCGCCTCGAACGCTGCTACACCGGCATCATCCACGATACGATGCGCGCCATGGGGCTGAAGGACTTCACCTTGCCGCCGGCGCTGCGTCCGCTGCTGCCCGGCGTGAAGCTCGCCGGCCCGGCCTTCACCGTCGAGGGCAAGACCGGCGAGTTCGATGCGCACGAGACCCTGCTCGGCTGGACCGGACTGCTCTCCGCCGCCAAGCCCGGCCATGTCTGGGTCTGCCAGCCCAACACCGAAGAGGTCGCGCTGATGGGCGAGCTCTCGGCCGAGACGCTGAAGAACAAGGGCGTGCGCGGCTGCGTCATCGACGGCCTGTCGCGTGACACCGAATTCATGGTCGAGATGGGCTTCCAGGCCTATTTCAAGGCCTATACCCCGCGCGATATCGTCGGCGTCTGGCTGCCCAAGGCGGTCGACGAGCCGATCAAGATCGGCGACGTCTGGATCCGGCCCGGCGACTACATCCTCGCCGACCGCGACGGCGTCGTCCGCATCCCCCTGGAGATCATCGAGGAAGTGCTGGAGAAGTCCGAGACCGCGATCTCGGCCGAGAACAAGGTGCGCACCGCGATCCTCGCCGGCACCGACCCGCAGCAAGCCTATCTGCAGTTCGGCAAGTTCTGATGTCCCAGCACGATCCCCGCCTGATCCTGCTAGACCCGCGCGACAACGTCTTCGTCGCGCGCACCCGCCTGCCGGCAGGCGAGCCGATCGAGACCGGCATGGGCCCGGCGGTGATCGACCGCGACATCGCGCTCGCCCACAAGATCGCCCGGCGCGCCATCGCGGCCGGCGAGAAGATCCTGAAGTACGGCGCGCCGATCGGGGTGGCGACAAAGGCGATCGCTGCGGGTCACCATGTCCATGTCCAGAACATGAAGAGCGACTACACGCCGACCTATCATCTCGAGGACGAGCGCAAGGCGGGAGCGGCGGAATGAGCGGACTGCAAGGCTATCTCCGCAGCGACGGCCGCAAGGGCATCCGCAACGTCGTCGCCGTCGCCTATCTGGTCGAATGCGCCCACCATGTCGCGCGCGAGATCGCCCTGCCATGGCGCGAGCATGAGGTGCACGCCATCGGCTTCCCGGGCTGCTATCCCAACCCCTACGCCGAGAAGATGATGGAGCAGCTCTGCACCCATCCCAATGTCGGGGCGGTGCTGCTGGTCTCGCTCGGCTGCGAAAGCTTCAATAAATATGCGCTGGAGCGGGCGGTGCGCGCCACCGGCCGGCCGGTGAAGACCATCGTGATCCAGGGCACCGGCGGCACCCGCGCCTCGATCAAGGAGGGCCGCGGCTGGGTCGAGGAGCAGCGCATCGCGCTCGACGCTGCCGAGACCGTGCCGATGCAGGTCAGCGAACTGGTGATCGGCACCGTCTGCGGCGGCTCGGACGGCACTTCCGGCATCACCGGCAACCCGGCGGCTGGCCGCGCCTTCGACCAACTCATCGCCGAGGGCGCCGCCTGCATCTTCGAGGAGACCGGCGAGTTGATCGGCTGCGAGCACATCATGGCGGCCCGCGCGATCACGCCCGAGCTCGGTGTCGAGCTGGAGAAATCTGTGGCCAAGGCAGCGCGCTACTATGCGACGCTCGGCTACGGCTCCTTCGCCGCCGGCAATGCCGAGGGCGGGCTCTCGACCATCGAGGAGAAGTCGATGGGCGCCTATGCCAAATCGGGGGCGTCGCCGATCTCCGGGCTTCTGAAGCCAGGCGACGTGCCGCCGCGCGGCGGGCTCTATCTGCTCGACGTGGTGCCGGACGGCGAGGTCCGCTTCGGCTTCCCCAACATCAACGATAATGCCGAGATCGCCGAACTGATCGCCTGCGGCGCGCATTGCGTGCTGTTCGTCACCGGCCGCGGCTCGGTGGTCGGCTCGGCGATCTCGCCGGTGGTGAAGATCTGCGCCAATCCGGAGACCTATCGCCGGATGAGCGACGATATGGACGTCGATGCGGGCCGTATCCTCGAGGGCCGAGCCAGCCTCGACGAGGTCGGAACCGAAATCCGCGATCTCGTCGTCTCGCTGGCTCAGGGCGGGCGGACGAAGTCTGAGGAGCTCGGCCATCAGGAGTTCATCCTGACCTATAAGAGCTTCGAGCCGCTCGGCCCGGCCTGCCTGCCGGCCGCATAAGCCAAGTTGCCTTGCAGCCATCCTTGCCCCCTCCCCGAGCCCGGAACTAGCCTTGAGTCACCGGGGACGGGCAGGATCGAGATCACGGCGCTCGCGTCACCGCGCTTCTCGCACAATGCGCTGATCGATCTCGGGCTGGCGATGCCGAACTCGACCAGCCAGGGCCGCACCCTGCCCAACGCCATCATCGGCCCGTTGACCATGGCGGCGCTGGAGCGCGCCATCATCGCGCAAAGCGCCCTCAACCGGCGCGCCGACGCCAACAAGGCACGCAGGCACGGTGCCGCCGTTCGCTAGATCGACGCTCCTGGCCTCATAGGCCCGGGATCACCGGGACGCCCGATATCAGCAGGAGTAGCCATGGTTGTCGCAATCGCTCCCGGCACCGCCACGATCACCGCCAACAAGGGCTTCCTGGTGACCTACAAGCTCGGCGACCACCGCAACAATCCGTTTCCCTTGCGTCAGACCAATGGCGTGACGCATTCACCGAACGTCCTGCACACGGCGCGGCGGGACGACGGCTTCATCGCCTATTTCGTCACCAGGGAACGCGGCACGACGGTGCATCATCTGGCACGGATCGGCTGGCACATCATCTGGCATGGCATGCTGGGCTGGGCCACACCGACCGCCAAGCGGACAGTCGCCATGGTGACGTCGCGCATCGATATCGGCTAGCCGACCACCGACGCCGTCGACAACACCGCTTTCCCGAAATCAGCCGCGATCGCAAAAAACCCGCAGCGGCCGACCTGCAACGACGGCACCGCCTTCGACAGGGGCTATGGATCGGGCGCGCGCGAGCCGGTGCGGGTTGAATCGACTGCGCGCACCGGCAACCTGCCGAGCGTCTTCTTCCCAGCGCCGTGGATCGTCACGCGGCCGGCTCAGTCCAGCTGGTCGTCCAGGTCTCGCTGAGCGTCGCCCTGGGCGTGCGCAGGAAAATGCGCAGATCGGTGCTCTCGCCGGGCCGGAGCGTGACATCGACGATGACGCGGAAGCCTTTCGCCGCGAAGTTCGGATCGATGGTCGCCCGGGCGACCGTGCCGGTCGACACCGTCGCGACCACGGAGACGCGCTTGGGGTCGGACAGATAGTATTCGAGATCGCCGGCGTTGAAGTCGACAATGAAGCGCCGCTTCGCCAGCCCTGCGGCCGCGTCGAGCTCCTCGCGAGCGGCGATGCTGCTCTGGACTTGCGCCATTGCGTGCAGGGTCTCGGTCGTCGACACCGTGGTGATGCGATAGCTCAGCTCGGTCGGCTGGCCGCTCGGCAACGGCGTCTTCGGCGTCCAGCAGCAGACGATGTTGTCGAACTCCTCGCCCTGGGTCGGGATCTCGATCAGGTCGACGCGGCCCTCGCCCCAGTCGCCCGACGGCTCGATCCAATAGCCGGGGCGGGCGTGGTAATGCGCCTCCAGATCTTGGTAGTGGCCGAATTCGCGGTCGCGCTGGATCAGGCCGAAGCCGCGCGGGTTGCGATCGTGGAAGGACGAGATCGTCAGCGCCTGCGGATTGCGGATCGGCCGCCAGATCCATTCGCCCGCACCGGTCTTCAGCATCAGCCCGTCGGAATCGTGGACCTCGGGCCGGAAATCGGTGCGTTGCTCCCGGTCGCCCTCGCCGGCGAGGAACATCGAGGTCAGCGGCGCGATACCGATGCGCTCGATCGTCCGGCGCGGCACGATCGTCGCCGTCACGGCGACGCTGGTCTGCTGACCGGGGGTGACGACATAGCGGAAGGCACCGCTGACGGAAGGCGAATCCAGCAAAGCGTAGATGACGAGATCGACGCTGTCGGGCTGCGGCTTATCCAGCCAGAGCGCGCGGAAGAACGGAAACTCCTCGGCCTGCTCGCCACCGACATCGAGGGCGAGCGAGCGAGCAGAGAGACCATAGCGGTGGCCGCGTCCCAGGAAGCGGAAATAGCTGGCGCCAAGGAACGAGATAACCTCGTCCTGCACTTTCAGATCATTCAGCGTCGTGGTGACGGCGAAGCCGGCGAAGCCGAGCGAGACCGGCAGCTTCTGCGGAACCTGGGCCTTGCCATACTCGAACAGCGCCATGTTGAACGGCAGCGGAATCGCATTGCCGTCGCTGATCACATGGATCGGTACAGGCTTGTCGTGCAGGAAGCCGAGGTGGAATAGGTGAAGGCGGTAGTCAGAGCCGCCATCCTGCCAGAGCGCCTTCTCGCGCCGGAACCTGATCTCGCGATAGCTGTCATAAGTCAGCGATGTCAGCGCATCGGGAACGGCGGGGGCGCTGGTGTCGAACGGACGGGCCGCGAGCTCGCGGGCCTGGCGGACGACATCCTCATAGCCGAAATTGCCACGCCGTGGCTCGACAGGCGGCGCGGCGGCCGGCGGGCGGCCATCCTGGGAGCGGAGGGGCGTGGCGAGCCAGATCGAGCCCAAGGCAGCCAGCAACGTCCGGCGCGACAACCCAGTTACTGCATCGACGACTAAACGCCTGTGCGCGTCAGATCGGCTTGTCATCATGCTCCGCATCGTGGGCTGTGTCGATGGCCGCAGAAGGACGGCAACCTGCCAACGTGAGCCGGGCGAGGATGTTCCGCCCGCGACGACCAAAGCCATATATCTTTGGTTGTATAAATATAAAACTGCAATCTAAAGATTGCCCTTTTGACACTTAAATACTGGCGATTCTTCGGCCGGCTTAAGACTAAATCAAATGGCGCTGGGTAAAGTCTGGCAGGTCCCGCAAACGTGATACTTCGCCGGAAGCCACGCCGATGCTCAACACTCTGACCCGCATGCCCGCGGACATGTCGTCGGACTCCCGACGCAAGCTGCTCAATGCGGTGACGGATTTGTTCCTGCTTGACACCGACCCGAGCGAGGAATCGAAGGATCACTACGGCGACATCGCGCTGCGCTCGTTGCCGCATCTCGATGCCGACGGCCGCCGCGAATACGCTGACTCCGTTGCCGCGACCGGAACGCTACCGCGGCAAGTGGCGGTGACGCTGGCGAACGATGCGGATGCCGACGTGGCGCGGCTGGTGCTCAAGCTCTCCCCGGTCCTGACCGACACCGACCTCGCAGCCATCGCCGTCAGCCAGACGCAAACCCATCTCGCGGCGATCGCCGAACGCGCCCGCCTGTCCGAAGGCGTGACCGATATCTTGGTCGAGCGCGGCGACACGACGGTGCTGCGCACGGTCTCCGGCAATGAAGGGGCGCAATTCTCCGACCACGGCTTCGACCGGCTGCTGCAACGCGGCGGCGACGATGCGGGCGTAGGCGAAGCACTCTCACGTCGCTCCGACCTGTCGCCGCAGCGGGCCCAGCGCGTGCTGCGCATCGTGGAGCAGATCTCCGACCAGTCCGAGCGCAACGAGGAAGCCGAGACCCTCGCGAAGCAGGCGCGCCAGCAAAGGCTCGAGGTCAAGCTGCTGCTCTCGGACCTGCGCGCGAAGACCCGCACGCTCGACGACGTCGTCACGATGCTGGCGGAGGAGGATCGCGCCTTCCACCTCGCCCAGGTGATCGCGACCAGCGCCGAGGTCACCAACGAGCAGGCGCTGCGCGTGCTGATGCAGCGCGACGTCAGCGGCATCGCCGTGCTGGCGCGCATACTGGAACTCGGCAAGCACAGCTTTCACGCCATTCTGGAGCTGCGCGCACGACGCCTCTATTTTAAGGCCAAGGACATCGAGGACGATCTCAAGGACTATGAGCAGCTCGACATGGCTACCGCCGAACGGACGATGCGGTTCCTGCGTCTCAAAACCAAGCTGAGCTGACGACCTGGTGTCGCGCCACAAAAGCGCGACAATCCCACCTTCACCTGCTATGCCATGAGCATGATCCCGGTCATCGGCACCGCACGCATGAAGCTACTTTCAGCCGGCGCAGCCTTGGCCGCGCTGCTCGCGACCGGCGCCCCGGCGCAGGCGCAAGCCTTCCTGCCGCTCTCCGGCTTCGGCGTCCTGCCCTCCTTCGCCTGGTCGCAGCCGACCCTGTCGCCCGGCGGCGTCAAATGGGAAGGCTCCTATGCCCGCATCTCCAGCGGCTTCCAGGTCACCAGTTCGAAGCATTACGGGACGTCCGCCGGACCGGTGATCGGGCTGGAAGCCGGCAAGATGTGGCGCGACGGCGACTTCGTCTACGGCATCGCCGGAGCGCTCGAATTCTCGCCCGCCTTCGGCGGCTACGCCAATCCCGGCTTCAACCGCGCGACCTATACCCGCGACATCGCCGGCGCGTTCCAGGTCAAGGCCGGCGTGTTCGCGACACCGGACGTGCTGCTCTACACCACGGTCGGCCTGGCGGCAGCCGACGAGACCTTCCGCTATGGCGCGACCTCGTTCTCGGCGCCGTTCTCGCGCTCCGACATCGCCGTCCGGCCGGAGGCGCGCGCCGGCGTCGAATGGGCGGTCACCGACAAGATAACGCTCGGACTCGAAGTCGGCGTCGTCGGGCCTGCGATGCGCTGAGGATGCGATTCAAGACGCTGGCGAGTTGATTCAAGCTGTCGCCCTAAGCCTTTGAAGTACCGTCATTCTCGGACGAAGCGAAGCGCAGCCGCGAGAATCTCGTGACGGTACGGCCAAGGCAGCCGCTTCAGGCCTGAGATGCTCGGGTCAAGCCCGAGCATGACGTCCTGCATCAGCCCCCGAACTTATTGTTCTTCGGGAAGCCCTTGGGCGGCAGGCGGCCTGCCTCGGCGCGGTGGCCGAGCCATTCGAGCAATTCGGCCTGCGCCACCGTCCAGGTCCGACCGGAGGTGTCGAGCCAGGTCAGCCCATCCTCCAGCTTGAAGACCTTGGCGTCCGACAGGCCGCCATCCTTGTAGCGCTGCAGCCTGACACCCTTGCCGCGCCCCATCTCCGCAACCTCGGAGAGCGGGAAGCAGAGCAGCTTGCGGTTCTGGCCGATGATCGCGACATGGTCGCCTTCGGCCGGCACCGCCAGCATCGCCTCCATCGGCGCCTCGACGTTCAGCACCTGCTTGCCCTTGCGGGTGTTGGCGACGACGTCGTCGGTCGGAACGACGAAGCCGCGCCCCTCGGTCGTCGCGACCAGCAGTTTCAGGCCCGCCCGGTAGGGGAACGCGGCGACGATCTCGGCGCTCTCCTCCAGCTCGATCATCAGCCGGATCGGATCGCCGAAGCCACGCCCACCGGGCAGCTTCGAGGCTTCCAGCGTGAAGACCTTGCCGTTGGTCGCCATCACCAGGATCTTGGACGTCGTCTCGCTGAAGAAGGCGGTGCGTAGACCGTCGTCCCCCTTGAAGGACAGGGTCGAGAGGTCCTGGACATGGCCCTTCAGCGCCCGGATCCAGCCCTTCTTCGAGATCACCACCGTCACCGGCTCGCGCTCGACCATGGCCTGGGTCAGGTCGATATCGGTGGTGTCCGGCATATCGGCGAAAGTGGTGCGGCGCTTGCCGATCGCCGTCTCCGGGCCGAACAGCTTCTTCACCTCGCGGATGTCCCAGGAGATGGTCTTCCACTGCTGGGCTTCGGAGGCGAGCAGCCCCTCGATCTGGCCCTTCTCCTGGGTCAGCTCGTCGAACTCGGTCTTGAGCTGCATCTCCTCCAGCTTGCGCAAGGCGCGCAGGCGGGTGTCGAGGATGGCGTTGGCCTGGACCTCGTTGAGCGCGAAGACCTTCATCAGCTCGATCTTGGGCTCGTCCTCCTCGCGGATGATTTTGATCACCCGGTCGAGATCGAGATAGACGATCAGGAGGCCCGCGAGGATTTCAAGCCGCTTGTCGATCTGGCCGAGACGGAAGCGCGAGCGCCGCTGCAAGACCTCGCGGCGATGGTCGAGCCAGGCCCGCAACGCTTCAGCCAGGCTGAGCACGCGCGGCACGACGCCGCCTGTCAGCACGTTCATGTTCATCGGAATGCGCGATTCCAGCTCGGAGAGCCTGAACAGCGATTCCATCATCAGATTGGCGTCGACATTGCGGGCGCGCGGCTCGATGACGACGCGGATGTCCTCGGCCGACTCGTCGCGCAGGTCCGCGACCAGCGGCAGCTTCCGATCGCCCAGCAATTCGGCGATCTTCTCGATCAGCCGGCCCTTCTGGACCCCGTAGGGGATCTCGGTGACGACGACGAACCAGGTGCCGCGCCCCTGGTCCTCGACATGCCAGCGCGCCCGCGTGCGGAAACCGCCACGGCCGGTGCGATAGGTCTCGGCCATCGACGAGCGCGTCTCGACGATGATGCCGCCGGTCGGGAAGTCCGGCCCGGGCACGAAGGTCATCAACTGCTCGGACGTCGTGTCCGGATGCTGGATCAGATAGAGCGCCGCGTCGCAGAGCTCGGCGGCGTTGTGCGGCGGGATCGAGGTCGCCATGCCGACCGCGATGCCCTGCGAGCCGTTGGCGAGCAGGTTCGGGAAGGCGGCCGGGAGCACCATCGGCTCCTCGTCCTCGGCATTGTAGGTCGGACGGAAATCGACCGCGTCCTCCTCGATGCCGTCGAGCAGGAGGCGCGCGACCTCGGTCATGCGTGCTTCGGTATAGCGGTAGGCAGCGGCGTTATCGCCGTCGATATTGCCGAAATTGCCTTGCCCGTCGATCAGCGGGTAGCGCTGGGCGAAATCCTGGGCGAGGCGGACCAGCGCGTCATAGACCGACTGGTCGCCATGCGGGTGAAAGCCGCCGATGACGTCGCCGACGATCTTGGCGCATTTGCGGTGGACGACGTCGGGGTTCAGGCGCAGGAGGCGCATCGCATAGAGAATGCGGCGATGGACCGGCTTCAGCCCGTCGCGCGCATCCGGCAGGGCGCGATGCATGATCGTGGAGAGCGCATAGGCGAGGTAACGCTCCTCGAGCGCGCTCTTCAGATCGACGCGTTCGGCTTCCTCCTCCGGAGGCGGCTCGACGGGTTTGCCCATGCTTCTATCAACCTAGTTCGACACGCAGCCCAGAAAAGGGGCCAACACCGGTCCATACCTCGCGAGCCGAGGGAATAAGGGCCCGAATCACTTGATGCAACGATGCAGCCGGGATGCAAGCGACGCAAAGCGCCGCAGTCCGAAAACCAGCGGAAATCAGTGGATTTTCGCTGCCAGCTCCAGCAGGCGCGCCCGCTCGGGCGGCTCCTGCAGGCCGCGCGGTTCGTAGAGGTCGCGGCGCAGGAAAAAGCCGGTCAGGGCGAAGCCGGCAGCGATCTCGGCCGGCGCCGGCCGGCGCGCGCCCTGTCCCTCGCTCAGGAAGGGCGGCAAGGCCAGGAGCCGGTCGAGATAGGGCTCGGCCGCCTTGCGGCTGACCGCCTTGCCGGATTTCGGCGAGACATGGCTCAAGTCCTCGCGCAGGCCGGTAACAGCGCAGCGTTCGAGCGAGAGCCCGTAGCCGAGCTCGGACAGCATGGCGAGTTCGAAGCGTACCATCAGCGCCGGCGCGATCGCGATCTCGTCGAGATGGGCCAGCAGCACTGCCAGCCCCTCGTAGAGGCCCGGATGCGGATCGCGCTCCGGCAGCAGCCGCAGCAGGCCCGCGACATTGGCGAGGCCGTAAAGCGCGACCGGCTGGGCCATCAGCCTCGCCGCATGCGAGGTCAGGAGTTCGACCTTGTATTCGCCAAGATGCTCGTCGAGCCGCGCCCGCCAATTCAGCGATACGAGATTGCCGGGCTGGAGCACCGGTTGCTGCTTGCTGGAGCGGCCACCGCGGACGAGGCCGAGATGGCGGCCATGGTCACGCGTCATCACCTCCAGGATCACGGCGCTCTCGCCATGACGCCTGACGCCGATGATCGTGCCCTCGTCGCTCCATTCCATGCAGCGGTGTTATGGTCCCACTCGTGCATAGGTCAAATGATGCGAGTCGTCCCGGGCGGAGCGAAGCGGATACCCGGGACCCATTCCGGAACCCCTTTCGGAAAAGCTCAGGAATGCATCCCGGATCGGCGCCGCTCCGCGGCTTGTCCGGGATGACTAATATTGTAAGGCGCTACGCCACGTACTGCGCGATGCCGCCGCCGAAGGACCAGTCCTCGCGCTTGACCTCGACGAGGTTGATGAAGATGTCGTCGGGCTTCAGGCCGGGCTCCTTCTGCAGGTTCTCGGCGATAGCGGCATAGAGCGCCTTCTTCTGGGTGACGCCACGGGTGTTGGCGACATTAAGCTGGATGATCACCAGGGAGTCGCTGCGGTTGAAGCCAAAAAAGTTGTTGTCGAAGATGAACTCCTCGGCCTCGTGCTGGTGCACCACGGCAAAAAGGTCGTTCTCCGGCACCTCGAAGGTGGCGCGCAGGGCGCGATATACGCCGTCGACGATGGCGGCGGGGTGCGAGGCCGGGCGGCCGCGGCGCATCGAAATCCGGATCAGAGGCATGACAGGCTCCATGTGGCAGGGGCGGTCTTTGCCGCCGACACTTGGAAACTAGGCTTGAAATATTCATCTGAAAATCGTATTTTTGATGATATCAATAATCGCAAATTCAGATTTATCATGAGCAACACACTCGACCTCGACGGCGTCGCCGCCTTCCTGCGCGCAGCGGAGTTCAGCAGCTTCACCCGCGCCGCCGAGGCGCTCGGCACGGCGCAATCGCTGGTCTCGACGCGCATCAAGAAGCTGGAGGAGGCGCTTGGCCAATTGCTGCTGCAGCGGCATCCGCGCCTCGTCCGGCTGACTGCCGAAGGTGAGCGCTTCCTGCCGGCGGCGCGTGACTTGATGGCGGCGCATGAGCGGGCGCTGACCTCGTTCCGGCAGGTCCAGGAGCGCATCAGCATCGGCATCAGCGAGCAGGCTGTGGGAGCCGACGCCCCTGCCCTGCTGGCGCGGCTGGCCCGCCACGACCCTTCTCTGGTGATCGGGCTGCGCATCGAGCCCTCGGCGGCGCTCGATACGGCGTTCGAGCGCGGCGAGCTCGATGTCGCCGTGATCCGCCGGCTGGGCTCGGGCCGCACCGGCGAGGTGCTGCGCCGTGACGCCTTCGGCTGGTTCGGCGCGCCCTCGCTGACGAAGCCCAACGGGCCCGTGCCGCTGGTCAGCCTGATGCCGGAATGTCGCCTGCGCCGCCATGCCATGGAGGCGCTCGACAGCGCCGGCCTGCCCTGGCGCGAAGCCTTCATCGGCGGCGGCATGGCAGCGGTGCTGGCGGCGGTCGAAGGCGGCCTCGGCGTCTCGCCGCTGGCCGCCCGGATCGCGCCGCGCGGGGCGATCGATCTGGGGCCGGACTGGGGGTTGCCGGCGCTAGACACCTTCGAGGTGGTGCTGCGCAGCAATGTCGCCACGCCCCGCGCCAACGCCTTCGTCAGGGAGCTCGCGGCGGCGTTCCGGGCGGGGTGATTCAGGCCGCGTGCGCAAGCACATAGGGTATGCGGGGGATCCCCTCTCCCGGATGGGAGAGGGGTAGGGGTGAGGGACCGCCGCGAATTATTGAAACTCAGCGGCGCCGCTGCGCCTTCTGCGGATAGGGCGGGCCCTCATCCCTGCCCTTCTCCCACACGGGAGAAGGGTTCCCCGCGCCCGTGATCCCACCCTCGCGTCAAGCAACCGCGGCTCGACGCAGAGCATGACGCCTTTCTCTACGCCACCACCCTCTCGACCCTGCTGATCACGCGCTTCTCGCGCAGTTCGCTGATGATCGCGCTGAGGTGCTTCAGGTCCCAAACCGTCAGGTCGATGGTGACGTCGGTGAAATCCGGCGTCGGGCGGACCATCGAGACCGCGTCGATATTGCCGTCATGCTCGGCGATGGTGGTGGTGATCTGGGCGAGCGATCCCGGCTCGTTGATCGAGTTGAGCTGGATGCGCGCCGGGAAGCGCTGCGGGCGCTTGTCGTCGAGGTCCCAGCGCACATCGAGCCAGCGCTCCGGCTCGTTGTCGAAGGCGGCGAGCGAAGGCGACTGGATCGGATAGATCGTCACCGCCTCGCCCGGCGTCAGGATGCCGACGATGCGATCGCCCGGCACGGCGCCGCCGCCCGGCGCGAAACGGACCGGCAGGTCGCCGCCGAGGCCGCGGATCGGGATCGCGTCGCTGCCGGGCGTCTCGTTTGGCAGCTTGAACTTGAGGTTCTCGCCCTGGCGCAGTTCGAACCAGCCCTTGCCGGAGGGCTTGGCCTTGGCGTCGCCGGTAGCGCCGCGCTTCTCTGGTTCGAGATCGGGGTAGACCGCCCGCACCACGTCGCCGGAGAACATCTCGCCGCGCCCGACCGCCGCCAGCACGTCGTCGACCGCCGTGCGGGCGAGCCGCTTCAACGCCGCCTTGAGCTTGTCGTCGGAGAACGGGCGTTCGGCCCGCATGAAGGCGCGTTCCAGGATCTGGCGGCCGAGGCCGGCATATTGCCGGCGCACGGCGACACGGGTGGCGCGGCGGATGGCGGCCCGGGCCTTGCCGGTGACCACCAGCGATTCCCAGGCGGCGGGAGGCGCCTGCCCCTCGGCGCGGGTGATCTCGACCTCGTCGCCGTTCTGGAGTTCGGTCAGCAGCGGCGCGATCCGCCCATTGATCTTGGCGCCGACAGCCGTGTTGCCGACATCGGTATGGACGGCATAGGCGAAGTCGATCGGCGTCGCCCCGCGCGGCAGGGCGATCAGGCGCCCCTTGGGCGTGAAGCAGAAGACCTGGTCGTGGAAGAGCTCGAGCTTGGTGTGCTCGAGGAACTCCTCGGGATTGTCGCCCTCGGCCAGAAGATCGACGGTGCGGCGCAGCCACTGATAGGCGCGGCTCTCGTCGGCGGCGGCGACGACGCCGGCGGTGCGCCCGTCCTTGTAGCGGGCATGGGCGGCGATGCCGAACTCGGCGACGCGGTCCATCCCGTCGGTGCGGATCTGCAATTCGACGCGCTGGCGGCCGGGACCGACGACGGTGGTGTGCAGCGAGCGGTAGTCGTTCTGCTTCGGCGTCGAGATGTAGTCCTTGTAGCGGCCTGGCACCATCGGCCAGGTCATGTGCACGATGCCGAGGACGCGATAGCAGTCCTCCGGCTTGTCGACGATGACGCGGAAGCCGAAAATATCGGAGAGCTGCTCGAAGGAGACGGATTTGCGCTCCATCTTCTTCCAGATCGAATAGGGCCGCTTGCGCCGGCCATAGACCTGCGCCTCGATGCCGCGTTCGGCGAGCTTGGCCTTGAGATCGCTCTCGATCTCGCCGATGACCTTGCCCTCGCGCTGGGTCACCTCTTCCAGCCGCTTGGTGATGGTGGCGTGCGCTTCCGGCTTGATATGGCGGAAAGCGAGCTCCTCCAGCTCCTCGCGCAATTCCTGCATGCCCATGCGGCCGGCGAGCGGCGCATAGATCTCGATCGTCTCCTCGGCGACGCGCAGGCGCTTTTCCGGCGGCACGTAATGCAGCGTGCGCATGTTGTGCAGCCGGTCGGCGAGCTTGACCAGCAGCACCCGGATATCGTCGACGATGGCGAGCAGCAGCTTGCGGAAGTTCTCGCCCTGCGCCGCCTTCTTGGAGACGAGGTCGAGCTTCTTGATCTTGGTGAGACCGTCGACGAGGCGGCGGATATCGGGCCCGAACAGGGTCTCGATTTCCTCCAGCGTCGCCTCGGTGTCCTCGACGGTATCGTGCAGGACGGCGGCGACGATTGTGGCGTCGTCGAGCTTGAGCTCGGTGAGGATCGCCGCGACTTCGAGCGGATGGGCGAAGAACGGGTCGCCCGAGGCGCGCTTCTGCGTTCCATGCGCACGCATGGCGTAGACATAGGCGCGGTTGAGCAGCTCCTCGTCGGTGTTCGGGTTGTAGCGCTTGACCCGGTCGACAAGCTCATATTGCCGCATCATGCCCATGCGGGCGCAACTCCACCGCTCAACTCGATTGGATTCGCTTCAATATCGACGATCGCGGCAGGTCGCGGCAAGATCAATCCGTCCGGTACAGGCATGAAAAAGCCCGGCAGGGCCGGGCTTTAGCAAACGTCATAAACGCTTTCCGACGGTTCAATCTTCGTCGTCGGCGCTCTCGGTCGGCGGGACGAGCCCGTCGAGGCCGCGCAGCAGATCGTCTTCGCTCATCCGATCGAACTGGACTTCCGAATCGGGGGTGGCGACATGCGACTGCGAGGTCAGCAGCGGCACGGTGTCGGCCTCCGGCTCGTCGACCTCGACATGCTTCTGCAGCGAGTGGATCAGGTCTTCCTTGAGATCCTCGGGGGTGAGCTTCTCGTCGGCGATCTCGCGCAGGGCGACGACCGGGTTCTTGTCGTTGTCGCGCTGGACGAGGATCGAGGAGCCCGAGGCGATCATGCGGGCGCGGTGGCTCGCGAGGAGAACCAGCTCGAAGCGGTTCTCGACCTTGTCGATGCAGTCCTCAACGGTGACGCGAGCCATTCGCGGCTCCTTCTGATCGTGCGCGATGCGATGGAAAGGTTGAACGGCGCTCATACAGGTTGAAACGGAGGGATGCAAGAATTTCGCTGCTGCCATGCGAACGCATCGGTCATTGCTTGACTGGGGCTCTCCAACTGTCTTCGGCGGAGGTTTCGGTTTGACCAGTTCCTCCCGCTCCCGCAGCCTGTCGGGTCGGTGCTTTTGCGGCGTGGTGTCCTACAGCGTTACAGACGCCTTCGACTACGCCATGAACTGCCATTGTTCGCAGTGCCGCCGGACCACCGGAGCCGCCTTCAAACCATTCGCCGGCATTGCGAGGCGGGAGCTCGACGTCACGAAGGGCGTCGACGCCCTGCTGCGCTATGGCAGCGACGAAGCCCATGACGTTCACTGCGGACGGTGTGGCTCGCTGCTCTATTCCGTGGTCCGCGAGGGTGCTTTCGTCCATGTCACCCTGGGCACGTTGACCGACGCACCCAGCATCAGGCCGACGGCGCACATCTTCGTCGCTTCCAAGGCACCGTGGTTCGAAATCACCGATGCCCTGCCGCAATATGCCGAGTTCCCCGGCGGCCCGCTCATCGCATCCGGTTGACGACAGCGTCAGAGTCCACGCATGCGGGCGACGAGCTCCTCGACCAGCGGCTCGCGATGCTCCGCCTGTGCCGGCATACGACCAGCCATCGCCGGCAGTTCCTCGGGTCGCTGCTCCAGGAAGCGCATACGCATCGTCGTCGCGACCGCCTCGCCGAAGGCGATCGCCTCGCGATTGCCGATCGAGGAGAGGAAGGCGATGGTGCTGGCCGAGGCATCGGCGATCGCGGCCCGGATGATCTCCTGATCGCGATCATTGCCGAGACGCATGGCGAAGACGGTCGAGCATTGCGACAGGATGGTCGGGTCGAGTTCGCCGGGACGCTGCGTCACCAGGCCGAGATAAGCGCCGTATTTGCGCCCCTCCTTGGCGATGCGGGCGATGGCCTGGCGCGTCGGCGCGAAGCCGAGCGCCTGATCCTGCGGCACATAGCGATGCGCCTCCTCGCAGAGCAGCAAAATCTCGTAGCTGCCGCGGCTCGCCATGGCGAGATCGAAGGCGAGTCGCGCCAGGCTGGACGCGACGGCGTTGACGACCTCCGAGGGCAGCCCGGCGAGCTGGAAGACGGTGATCGGCCGGCCCCGATGCGGAACGCGGAAGACCTGGCTGATCACCGGGGCGATCGTCTCCATGCTGTTGGCATGGGCGAAGAGGAAGCCGTAGCGCGGGTCGCCGTGCAACGTCTCCAGCCGCACCCTGAGCGCCCGCAGGGTCGTGCGCGGATAACGCAGTTCGTGGAGACCGATCAGCTCGTCGATTGCCGCGAAGAGATCGGCGAGGCGATACGGCGCGGCAAGCTCGGCAGATCCGCTGGCGTCGGCCGGACGACGTGCGGCGCCGAACTCCAGCGGTCGCTTCAGCACGCTGCTGCCAAGATCGCGCGCCATGTCCTGCGGCGACACGGTGCGGTAGCGGCTGCGCGCGACGGCGATGACCTCGCGCAGGATCTCGGCCTCGTCCTCCAGCGGAGAGCGGCCGCGGAAGACGATGTCGGCGAACTCCTCGAAGCGGAACAGCCAGAACGGCAGGTCGAGCGTGCTCGCATCGATCCGCGCGGAGTTTTCGGGGAAGGCGTGGGCGTACTCGTTGTGGGGATCGAGGATCAGCACGCGCAGATTCGGCTTGGCCGCGACCGCCTTGCGCAGCATCAGCGCGACAGCGCTCGACTTGCCGACACCGGTGGTGCCGAGCACGGCAAAATGCCGCGACAGCAGGCGCTCGATGTCGACGCTCGCCGCGACGCCCGCATCCTGCGTCAGGCTGCCGAGGACGACGCCCTTGCGCTGACCGAGATCGTGGATGCGCTCGAGGTCGCGCGAGCGGATGCGGTGCGCCGGCGCTCCGATCGGCGGATAGGTGGTGATGCCGCTGTCGAAGCGCGCAGTGCCGTTCTCGTCATCGACGACCTCGCCGAGCAGTTCGACCTCGACTGCTATGGAATTGCACCCGGCCTCGTTCCAGGCCGATTCCAACGCACGCATCTCGTAAACCAGGCCAACGATTCGGCTGGTGCCGAGATTGATCGAGAGCAGGCGGCCGATCGCACAGCCGTCCAGCGTGCCTGGCCCTGCCGCGGACGCGCTTGCCGCGATCGTGGCGCGCGAACCCGAACAGGCAATCACGCGGCCGAGCGCGCGATCGGACGACCGGTTCGCATCGCGCCGATCGGGGGTAACCTCGCTCTCGAACTGCCGATGGTTCGCGGGAAGCTGCATGACAGGTCTGAAAACGCCCAAGGGAATTTTCGGAGGCTAGTTTCCAGGACTTAACAACAATCACGCCGCAGATTTCGCGCATCCTCCGATAACACACGTATTGCGTGCATCAATTGATCAAGAACGCTGACGGTGTCGATCACATTGCTTGCCTTGAACCGCTGCCGAGTGCGGCGTAGACGGCAGAGGACGGAGGGGCGACCATGACCGAGAACCGCTTGCGCCTTGGCGTGAACATCGACCATGTCGCGACCGTGCGAAATGCCCGCGGCGGCGCCCTGCCCGATCCGGTGCGTGCCGCCCTTCTCGCAGTGGCCGCCGGCGCCGACGGCATCACCGCCCATCTGCGCGAAGACAGACGCCATATCCGCGACGCCGACATGGCAAGGCTGGCAACCGAACTGTCCAGGCCGCTCAATTTCGAGCTGGCCGCGACGGAGGAGATGATCGGCCTCGCCGAGAGGTTCAAGCCGCATGCCGCCTGCCTGGTCCCCGAGAAGCGCGAGGAACGCACCACCGAGGGCGGGCTCGACGTCGTCGGCCAGGCGCAGGCGCTCGCTGCCCCAATCGCCCGCCTAAAGGCTGCGGGTTGCCGCGTATCGCTGTTCATCGAGGCTGACGAGGCGCCGATCGCGATGGCGGCGAAACTCGGTGCCCCCGTGGTCGAGCTGCATACCGGCACCTGGTGCCACGCCGTGGCGGACGGCCATGCCGACAAGGCGCAAGCCGAGTTCCAGCGGCTCGCCAATGGCGCAGCCTTTGCCGCCTCGCTGGGCCTCGAAGTCCATGCCGGCCATGGGCTCGACTACGACACCGCCCGAAAGCTCGCCGGGGTCGCCGATTTCGTCGAGTTCAACATCGGCCATTTCCTGATCGGCGAAGCGATCTTCGTCGGGCTTGAGACGGCCATCGCCGTGATGCGGCGAGCGATGGACGAAGGACGTGCGGCCAGCTAGACCGCTGGCATGATCATCGGCATCGGCTCCGATCTCTGCGACATCCGTCGCATCGAGAACTCGCTCGCCCGCTTCGGCGAGCGTTTTACGCAGCGCATCTTCACTCCAGGCGAGCAGGCGAAATCCGATCGCCGCGCCACGCGGGCAGCGTCCTATGCCCGTCGCTTTGCCGCCAAGGAAGCCTGCTCGAAGGCGCTCGGCACCGGCATCCGCTCCGGCGTCTTCTGGCGCGACATGGAGGTGGTGAACCTGCCGAGCGGGCGGCCGACCATGCGGCTGACCGGGGGCGCCGCAGCGCGTCTCGCGCAGATGGTACCGCCGGGCCATGAGGCGGTCGTGCATGTTTCGCTGACCGACGATCCGCCTCTGGCCCAGGCCTTCGTGGTGATCGAGGCCAGGCCGATCCAGGCCTGACCTCGTTTCGCATAGCGCTATTCGGCGGGAGCCGGGTTGACGCCGGTGATCTGGCCCTTCGGCTCGTCGCTCAGCCAGCGGTAAAGAGCGCCGCCGAGCACGCCGCCGATGATCGGGGCAACCCAGAACAGCCAGAGCTGCTGCAAAGCCCAGCCGCCGACGAAAAGCGCCGGGCCGGTAGAGCGCGCCGGGTTCACCGAGGTGTTGGTCACCGGAATGCTGACCAGGTGGATCAGGGCGAGGCCGAGGCCGATGGCGAGCGGGGCGAAGCCGGCCGGCGCCTTGCCATGGGTCGCGCCCATGATGATGAACAGGAACATCATGGTCATCACCACCTCGGTCAGGAAGGACGAGGCCAGGCCGTATTTGCCGGGGGAGTGCTCGCCATAGCCGTTCGAGGCGAAGCCCTTGGCGAGATCGAAGCCGGGCGCGCCGACCGCGATGAAATAGAGCACGGTGGCGGCGAGGATGGCGCCGACGACCTGGGCGACGATGTAGGGCACCACCTGACCGGTCGGGAAGCGCCCGCCGGCGGCGAGGCCGATCGTGACGGCCGGGTTGAGATGGCAGCCGGAGATATGGCCGATCGAGTAGGCCATGGTGACGACGGTCAGACCGAACGCGAGCGAGACGCCAAGCAACCCGATGCCGACTTGCGGAAAGCCCGCCGCGATCACGGCGCTGCCGCAGCCCGCGAAAGTCAGCCAGAAGGTTCCGATCGCCTCTGCGACATAATTTCTCGTGCTCATGCCGATTCCCCCCTGGTTGCAATCACGGGACTGTGATCGCAGGCGGACCCAGCGTCAATCTGGCGCAGACGCAGGGGGGCGCGGAGGGCAGCGTTTCGCCAAGGCACCGGCCTAAGGCCGGGCATGCCTTCGGCAGCGCTTGCAGAGGCACCCTGCACTGAGGACACCACCTCGGGGCTTTTCGGCGACGGCCGATAGGAGTATCGGCACAGCATGCCTTCGGCCCGTGCAAGGGCCGTCTCTTCTTCCATATCGCCTTGTCATATCACGCGTTCGTTGTCCGCCGCCCGATAGTCGGCTAGACCGCGCAATCGAAACGCATCCAGCAGGAGCCCCCGCGTGGCGAACGACGCCGAGATCAAAAGCAAGACCAAGGACGAAGGCGGCATCCTCGAGACGGTCAAGGTCGTCGTCCAGGCGTTGCTGATCGCCCTGGTGATCCGCACCCTGCTGTTCCAGCCCTTCAACATCCCCTCGGGCTCGCTGATCCCGACGCTGCTGATCGGCGACTACCTGTTCGTCTCGAAATACACCTACGGCTATTCGAAGCACTCGATGCCGTTCAGCCCGCCGCTGTTCCAGGGCCGGGTCTGGGCCGCCGAGCCCAAGCGCGGCGACATCGCGGTGTTCAAGCTGCCGAGCGACGGATCGACCGACTACATCAAGCGCGTCATCGGCCTGCCGGGCGACCGCATCCAGATGATCGACGGCATCCTCCACATCAACAACGCGCCGGTGAAGCGCGAGCGCATCGCCGATTTCGTCACCACCGATGCCTGGGGCCGCTCGGCGCCCGTGATCCAGTACCGCGAGACCCTGCCGAACGGGGTCAGCCACAACATCATCGAGCGCGAGGGCGACACCGGCACCTTCGACAACACCCCAGTGTTCACGGTGCCCGCCGGCCATTTCTTCATGATGGGCGACAATCGCGACAACTCGCTCGATTCGCGCGACCGCAGCGTCGGCTATGTGCCGTTCGAGAACTTCGTCGGCCGCGCCGAGATCATCTTCTTCTCGATCGACGAGGGCGCATCGGCCTGGCGCATCTGGGAGTGGCCCTGGACGGTGCGCTGGAACCGCATGTTCTCGACGATCAAGTGAGCAAGCCCAGCGATAGCGGCCGCAAGCTGCCCGAACTCTCGCGGCTCGAGGACAGGCTCGGCTACCGCTTCCGCGACCGGACCCTGCTGGAGACGGCGCTCACCCATATGAGCGCCGATCCGCGCCGGCTCGCGAGCTATCAGCGGCTCGAATTCCTCGGCGACCGCGTGCTCGGTCTCTCGATCGCCGACATGCTGTTCACCACCTACCCGCAGGCCGAGGAAGGCGACATGTCGCGCCGCCTCGCCGACCTGGTCCGCAAGGAAACCTGCGCGGCGGTGGCGGGCGCCTGGGACGTCGGCCCGCATCTTCGCCTCGGCGAGGGCGAGATCCTTTCCGGCGCGCGCAAGAACAAGGCGATCCTGGCCGATGCCTGCGAGGCGATCATCGGTGCCGTCTTCATCGACGGTGGCTATGATGCCGCGCGCAAGCTCGTCGAAGCCGGCTTCGGCGAGCGGCTGCTGACGCCGGTGACGCCCTTACGCGACGCCAAGACCGCGTTGCAGGAATGGGCGCAGGGCCAGGGCCATCCGACGCCGACCTATGCCGAGCGCGGCCGCTCCGGCCCCGACCATGCGCCGATCTTCCGGATCGCGGTGAGGATCGGCTCGCTGGTGGAAGCAGAGGCCGAAGGCCGCTCGAAGCGACTGGCCGAGCAGGCGGCGGCCGAAGCCTTCCTGCGGCGGCAGGGATTGTGGAACGAAGGGGCGGAGGCCGACCATGGCTGAGGGCGACCAGCAAACCCGCTGCGGCTTCGTCGCGCTGATCGGCGCGCCCAATGCCGGCAAGTCGACGCTGCTGAACCAGCTCGTCGGCGCCAAGATCTCGATCGTCTCGCGCAAGGTGCAGACGACGCGCACGCAGGTGCGCGGCATCGCCCTCTCAGGCCCGACACAGATCATCTTCGTCGACACGCCCGGCATCTTCGCGCCCAAGCGCCGGCTCGACCGCGCCATGGTGACGAGCGCCTGGGGCGGTGCAACCGATGCCGACCTGATCGGCGTGCTGATCGATGTCGGCCGCTTCGACCATGAAGAGAACACCGCGCTGCTGGAAAGGCTCGCGCAGCTGAAGCAGCCGAAGTTCCTGATCCTCAACAAGATCGACACGATCCCGAAGGAGAAACTGCTCGCCATCACCGCAGCAGTAAACGAGCAGTCCAAGTTCGAGACGACCTTCATGGTCGCGGCGCTGACCGGCTATGGCGTCAAGGACATCCTCGCCTGGCTGGAGAGCCGGCTGAAGCCCGGTCCCTGGCTCTATCCGGAGGATCAGATCTCGGATGCGCCGTTGCGCTTCCTTGCCGCCGAGATCACCCGCGAGAAGATCTTCGAGCGGCTGCACGACGAACTCCCCTACCGCTCGACGGTCGAGACCGAGAGCTGGCAGCAGCGCCCGGACGGCTCGGTCAGGATCGAGCAGACGATCTATGTCGAGCGCGAAGGCCAGCGGAAGATCGTGCTCGGCGAAGGCGGCCAGACGATCAAGGCGATCGGCCAGAAGGCGCGCGTCGAGATCGCCGAAGCGGCCGAGGCGAAGGTGCACCTCTTCCTTTTCGTCAAGGTCCGCGAGAATTGGAGCGACGATCCGGAGCGCTATCGCGAGATGGGATTGGACTTTCCAAAAAGCTGAATATTGCAGCGTTCGCACGTGAAAATGGTAAAATCTGCTCCCAATCTTGCGCGGTACGCCACATTCACCACATAAGCGCCGAAGGATCGCTCGATTTGGAGCGTCAGCCTGACATTATTCGACCCAGATCCGTGCCGATTCTTATTGATCGACCGTATTTAAGCCAGGAGCCATTGCATGGCAGGTGAACCGCGTATCGCGCTCTTCATCGACGGAGCTAACCTCTACGCGACGTCGAAGCAGCTCGGCTTCGACATGGACTATCGACGCCTGCTCAAGGAATTCCAGGGACGCGGCAATCTGATACGTGCCTTCTACTTCACAACACTTGTGGAAAGCGAAGAGTACACCTCGATCAGACCGCTGGTCGACTGGCTCGACTACAACGGCTACCGCGTCGTCACCAAGGCTGCCAAGGAGTTCACCGACGCGACCGGGCGCCGGCGCGTCAAGGGCAACATGGACATCGAGCTCGCCATCGAGATGCTCGAGCTCGCCCCCCATCTCGACCAAATCTACCTGTTCTCCGGCGATGGCGATTTCCGCCCGCTGGTCGAGGCGGTCCAGCGCAAGGGCGTGAAAGTCTCGGTGGTCTCGACCATCAACACCAATCCGCCGATGGTCGCCGACGATCTGCGCCGGCAATGCGACGAGTTCGTCGAACTCGCCAGCCTGATGCAGAAGGTCGGCCGCGACCCGGCCGAGCGCGCGGCGCGCGCGCCCGGCGCCGGTAATCCGGGGCTGGAGCGGCGCTACGGCATCCGCCAGGGGGACGAGCTGCCGGAAGGTTGAACCTGCCCTGCCCTGTCGCGTTGTCGATGCAGGGAGCAGCGACGTTGAGCCGCGGGCACTTGACCGCAGCTGCGGCTCGCGCAACCTCTGTTTCCGCAACGACACCCGGAGGGCACGCCTTGGAACGCCGCAGCTTTCTCACCGGCCTCGCCGCCGGTTCAGCCTTCGTGATTGCCCGTCCGGCGCTGGTCCTGGCGCAGGCGGCCCCTGCGCCGGCACCCGCCGCTCCGCCGCCGGTCTTCACACTGCCGAAGCTCTCTTACGCCTATGAGGCGCTGGAGCCGGTCATCGACGCGCAGACCATGCGCATCCACCATTCGCTGCACCATCAGGCTTACGTGAACGGCGCCAACGCGGCCGCGGGCCAGTGGGAAGCGCTGCGCACCACGCCGATCGAGACGGTGCTCGCCGATCTCAGCGTTGCCCCGGATAATGTCCGCACCGCCGTGCGCAACAATGTCGGCGGGCACTGGAACCACAGCTTCTTCTGGGAGCTGATGACGCCGGGCGGCGCGCAGCAGCCCGGTGCGGAGCTGAAGAGCGCGATCGACGGCGCCTTCGGTTCGATGCTCGAGCTGGTGCAAAAGGTCAATCAGGCCGGCGCGACGCGCTTCGGTTCGGGCTGGGCCTGGCTCGTCGTCGACAAGGACAAGAAGCTCGCCATCATCTCGACGGCCAACCAGGACACGCCGCTGGAGCTAGGCGCGAAGGCCGTGCTCGGCATCGACGTCTGGGAGCACGCCTACTACCTGAAGTACCAGAATCGCCGACCCGAATACCTCGCCGCCTGGTGGAAGACGGTGAACTGGGACAAGGCGAACGAGAACTTCAAGAAAGCGATGGGCTGACAGAGGGAACTTGCCCCGACCTCTCCCGTTACGGTTGCAACGGGAAAAGGGGGGCAGTTCCATGTCGGATGTCAGCGCGATCGCGCGCGCCTGCTACCAAGTTTATGTCGACAAGGATCGGGCAGCGATCGAAGCCCTGCTCGACGATGACTTCCATTTCACCAGCCCGCTCGACAATCGCCTCGATCGCGCGACCTATTTCGAGCGCTGCTGGCCGAACAGCGAGCGCATCCGCGCCTGCACGTTCAAGCACCTGATCGCGAGCGGCGAGACGGTCTTCGTGACCTATGAGGGCGAAGGCCGCGACGGCAAGGGCTTTCGCAACACCGAGATCCTGACAATCCGGAACGGCAAGATCGTCGAGGTCGAGGTCTATTTCGGCTGGTCGCTGCCTCACTCGGCGCCAGAGGGAGGTTTTGTCGAGCCTGACGGGCTGACCGCCGGATAGGCAGGAATTGGGCGCCTATCCGCCCGTCTTCAGGATGCGCGCCTTGTCGCGGTTCCAGTCGCGGGCCTTCTCGGTCTCGCGCTTGTCGTGCAGCTTCTTGCCCTTGCCGAGGCCGAGCTCGACCTTCGCCCGGCCCTTGTCGTTGAAATAGACCTTGAGCGGGATGACGGTGTAGCCCTCGCGCTGGATCGCGCCCATCAGCTTGTCGATCTGGCGGCGGTGCAGCAGCAGCTTACGCGGCCGGCGGACATCGTGGTTGAAGCGGTTGGCTTCGAGATATTCCGGGATATGGGCGTTGAACAGGAAGAGCTCGGTGCCCATCGGCCCGGCATAGCTCTCGCCGATCGTCGCCTTGCCGCCGCGCAGCGACTTGATCTCGGTGCCCTGGAGGGCGATGCCGGCTTCCAGCGTCTCGGTGATGGCATAGTTGTAGCGCGCCTTGCGGTTGTCGGCCGCAAGCTTGTAGCGCTCGGGATCGGGCTTACTCATCGAAACACTCCGGCAACCGGCGGCCGCAAATAGCGGGACCGATCGCCTTACTTAAGCATTCAACAGGCCGGCGTGAACCATGGCGCTGCGAATGACCTCGCCGGTCGCCGGCGTCACCGCCATCAGCGGCAGACGGACTTCCTCCTCGATCCGGCCGAGACGCTTCAGACCGTGCTTGGCGCCGGCAAGGCCCGGCTCCTTGAAGATGGCGTCGTGCAGCGGCACCAGCCGGTCCTGGATCTTCAGGGCACCGGCATAGTCGCCCTTGAGCGCGCAAGCCATCAGGTCGGCGCAAAGCTTGGGCGCGACATTGGCGACGACCGAGATGCAGCCATGGCCGCCGGCAGCCATATAGGCCAGCGCGGTCATGTCTTCGCCCGAGAGCTGGATGAAATCGGGTCCGAGCACATGGCGCTGCAGCGATACGCGCGCGAGATTGGCGGTCGCGTCCTTCACGCCCGCGATGTTCTTGAGCTCGTAGAGCCGCGCCATGGTCTCGACCGACATGTCGACCACCGAGCGCGGCGGGATGTTGTAGATGATGATCGGGATGCCGATCGCGTCGTTCACCGCCTTGAAGTGCTGGTACATGCCTTCCTGGGTCGGCTTGTTGTAATAGGGCGTGACCACGAGCACGGCCTGGGCGCCCGCCTTCTCGGCATGCCTGGCCAGCGAGATCGCCTCGGTGGTGTTGTTCGAGCCGGCGCCGGCGATGACCGGCACCCTGCCCCTGGCCTGGTCGATGACGATCTCGGTGACTTGGCCGTGCTCGTCATGGCTGAGCGTCGGGCTTTCGCCGGTGGTGCCGACCGGAACGAGCGCGGTCGAGCCGCTCTCGATCTGCCAGTCGACCAAAGCGCGCAACGTCGCCTCGTCGATCTTGCCGCCCTTGAACGGCGTCACCAGCGCGGGCATCGAACCGGTGAGGGGCGCATGCTTGGTCATGGACGGTCCTGAAAACGACAAAGTTCGGCGTGAAACGGGCGACAGACATAGCCTTTCAGCCGCAGTCCGCAAAGCCGGCAACCCATCAAAAATCGTGGCGGCATGGTTAGGACTTCATAAAGCTCCCTGCGGGAGCATGGCCTACTGCTACGATCCGGCTTGCTTGGGGGGACCCCTTGATGGCGCTATCGCCGGGCCGACGGTTCTTCGGAGCTGGCCTGACGCTTATCCTCGTTGCTGTTGGACCCTGCTCCGCGGGCCCTGACGGCTCGCATCCATTGCAGATCGATCGCCTGGCGCGCGTCAATACGAGCGACGACACCGGGCCTGCGAGCGTCGATATCGGCGTGACCGCCTCGCTCGCGCCACAGACCGAGCCGCCTGCGTCGCCCGTGCCGCCAGCCACGATCCTTCGGCCGGAGGAGCGCATCGATCTCGAGCCGCTCAAGAAGGCGGTTTCAGCCTACCGCGCCGGCAAACTGGAAGACGGTGACGCCATCGCCCGCGGCATCGACGACAAGGCGGTGCGCGGCATGCTCGAATGGGTGGCGCTGCGCAGCCTCGCCAATGTCGTCAGCTTCGAGCGCATCGCCGAATTCCTCGACGCCTTCCCGAACTATCCCGGTACGACGCCGTTCCGCCGGCGCGCCGAAGCAGCGCTGCTCACCGACCGGCGCTCGCCCGAGACCGTCCGTGCCTTCTTCCACGGCCGCGAGCCGATCAGCCCCGCCGGACGCGTCGCGCTGGCGCGAGCCCTCGCCGCCGAGGGCAAGGCGGACGAGGCGCTGGCGCTGGCGCGCCGGATCTGGCTCAAGGACCATCTCGGCGCCGGGCTCGAGAAAATCGTGCTCGACAATTTCGGCGAGAAGCTCACCGTCGCCGACCATCGCCTGCGCACCGAGCGCTATCTCTTCGCCGGCAAGAGCGAAGAGGCGCTGCGCAACGCGGCACGCGTCTCGCAGGACTATGTCGCACTGGCCAAGGTCCGGCTCGCCAGCGCCAAGGCCAAGGGCCCGATCGCGCAAAAGCAGATCGACGCGGTGCCGGCCGCCTTGAAGAAGGACATCTCCTTCGCTTTTCTGCAGGCGCAGCAGGCGCGCCGCTCCGGCAAGCCGGCCGATGCGGCCAAGGCGATCGCCGAGGTGCCGCGCGACCCAGGCGTGCTCGGCGACGGCGATGGCTGGTGGGAAGAGCGCCGGCTGATCGCCCGCAAGCTGCTCGACGACGGCGACGCCAAGGGCGCCTATGCGGTCGCGTCCGGGCATGGCGCCGAGGATTCAGCCGAGCGCATCGACGCCGAATGGCATGCGGGCTGGATCGCGCTGCGCTTCGAGAAGGATGCTGAGCGGGCAGCCAAGCATTTCGCCGAAGCCGCCAAGATCGCGGAGACGCCGATCTCTGTAGCCCGCGCCACCTATTGGCAAGGCCGTGCCGCCGATGCGCTGAACAAGAGCGATGAGGCCAGGACCTTCTACGCCCGCGCCGCCGAGCACCCCGTCGCCTATTACGGCCAGCTCGCCCGCGCCCGCCTCGGCCTCACCGACCTGCCGGTCCGGCGCACCATCGCGGCGCCGCTGGCGCATCTGCCTGGCTTCAAAGCGGCCAAGCTGCTCTATGCGATCGAGGCACCCGATCTCGCCGGCCAATTGCTGATCGACCTGTCGCAGCGCCTGCACGATGCCGCCGCGCTCGAGGCGATCGCCGATATCGCGCGCCAGCGCGCCGACGCCAGGACCCTGCTGACCATCGGCAAGATTTCGCTGCAGCGCGGCTTCCCGCTCGACGAGGCCGCCTTCCCGACCTTCGGCGTACCGGAATTCCCGTCGGTTGGCGATCCGATGGAGCGCGCCATCGTCCACGCGATCGCCCGCCAGGAAAGCGCCTTCGATCCAGGCGCGGTCTCGCATGCCGGCGCGCTCGGGCTGATGCAGATGATGCCGGCAACGGCGCGCGAGACGGCGCGACGGGCGCAGATGCCCTTCGAGCTCGACAAGCTGACCAAGGACCCGCTCTATTCGGCCAAGATGGGCGCGGCCCATCTCAACGACCTGCTCGGCGACTGGCGCGGCTCCTATATCCTGACCTTCGCCGCCTATAATGCCGGCTCCGGCAATGTGAAGAAGTGGATCGCCGCCTATGGCGATCCGCGCACGCCCGAGGTCGATGCCGTCGACTGGGTCGAGCGCATCTCCTTCACCGAGACCCGCAACTATGTGCAGCGGGTGATGGAAAACCTGCAGGTCTATCGCCAGCGCCTCAACCAGCGCACGGCCTATATGATCGACTACGATCTGAAGCGCGGCGGCAAGCGGGATTGAGCGCCTGACCGCTGCGCCGCGCTATTCCGCGACCAGTCGTGCATGCGCCCGCACCGGGAAGGTGCCCATGCCGCTGATCTTGGGCGGAACGGCGGAAAAGCGGAAACCGGAGGCCGGCAGCCCGCCCAGCCCGGTGAGATGCTCCACGATCGGGATATCGGCGCCGAGCAGGACGGAGTGCACCGGCCGGGCCCCACCGGCGGTGTCGTCGATATTCAGTGAATCGATCCCGACGAGCACGGCGCCCTGGTCGCGCAGATAGAGAGCCGCCTTCTCGGTCAGGAACGGATGCCCTTCGAAATAGGCGTCCGTGCGCCAGTGCCGGTCCCAGCCGGTATGGACGAGCACCGCATGTCCGGTGCACGCGACAGGGACGAAATGGTGCCAGTCGATCGCCCGCCCGGCCGCGCCTTCGACCCGAACCACGACGGCCGGCACATCCGACACACGCCGCAGCTGCAGCCCCGCCAGGTCGTGGCCCGTGGCATAGCGGTGGAACGGCATATCGATATAGGTGCCGGTATTGGCAACCATGTCGATGCGGCCGATCTGAAACTCGGTGCCTTCGGCATAGAACTCGCGCGACTTGCCGCGGGAAAGGTGGTCGCAGATCAGCGGGGCAGGCATCCCCTTGTAAGTGATCATCCCCGACTCGATCGTATGGCTGAGATCGACGAAAAGGTCGTCGAGCCCTTGCACCACCTCGTCCGGCGACTGCGGCGCCCGCTTGTGACGCTCTTCCATGATCACCTTGTTGAGAATGCGGACCTCGCCAACCATCAGCAGGCGCAGGTCCTTGATGATGTAGGCCGCAAGCTCGTCGTCCGAGATATCGTCACCGGCAATGTCGAGACGAAAATCCTGCCCCTGAATGCCTCCGCCATTGGAGAAGGCCACCTCGAAATCGAAACAGACCCGCTTGTCGACCATGGCCCCCTCGCTGCTGGCGATGCCGCGCGCTCGAACGAGCGCATGACGCTCCCGCATTGTCCATGCGGACCCCTGCAAGGCTCATTATGCAGCCAGGCATGCTTTCCTGTCGCTTGCGGCCGTGATTAAGGTGCGGGCTGGCGACGACGCATTCGAGATTATGATGACCGCCTATACCGGCTTCCGCTCCCTCTTCATCAGCGCCCGCGACGGGCTGAAGCTGCACATCCGCGAGTATGGGCCACAGGCGGCGCCAAACCTCCCGATCGTCTGCCTCGCGGGGTTGGCGCGCACCTCCGCCGATTTCCACGAGCTCGCGCTGGCGCTGGCGGAAGACGGGCCGAGGCGTGTCTTGGCGCTCGACTATCGCGGCCGCGGCCGCTCTGACTACGCCAAGGACTGGCACGACTACGACATCCGCGTCGAACTCGACGATCTCATGCAGGTCCTGGCAGCGACCGGCGTCGAAGAGGCCGTTTTTGTCGGCACGTCGCGCGGCGGGCTCCTGACCATGGCTCTCGGCGCGGCACGGCCTGCTGCGATCCGCGGCGCCGTCCTCAACGATGTCGGGCCGGTGATCGACGCGCGTGGCCTGCTGCGCATCCGCGGCTATGTCGGCAAGCTGCCGACGCCGCGCAGCTTCGCCGAAGGCGCCGAGATCCTGAAGCGGCTCTCGGACCAGCAGTTCCCGCTCTTCGGCGAGGCCGAATGGGAGATCATGGCGCGCCGGACCTGGACCGAGCGCAACGGCGCGCTGGTCCCGGACTATGATCCGCGCCTGCTGAAGACGCTGGAGGAGCTCGACCTCGAAGCGCCGCTACCCGAGCTCTGGCCTTATTTCGCGGCGCTGAACCATGTCCCGGTGCTGGCGATCCGCGGCGAGAATTCCGACCTGCTGGCGGAAAAGACGCTGGACGAGATGGGCCGGCGGCATCCGCGCTGCGAGACCTTCACCGCGCCGGGCCAGGGTCATGCGCCTTTGCTCGGCAGCAAGGACATGGTCCGCCGCATCGGCCGGCTGATCGCGAAGGCGGAGAAGCAGGCGGCCTGAGCCGCTCAGCGCTTCCTCTTGCGGCGCTTCGCCTTGACCGCCCGCGAATGCGCGGTCTCGCCGCCGCCGGCGAGGATCTTCGCCTCCGCCTGCCACTGCTCCGCGACATTGCGGCCCGGGAAGCCGGTGTGATGGGCGAGGAAACGCAGTTCGTCCGGCCCCAGCGCGACGATCTGGTCGAAATGCCAGATGCCGAGCGTGTTCAGGGTCTCGGCGATCGCCGGACCGATGCCATCGATCAGGCCGAGATCGTCCGGCTTGCCGCCGCGAGCGCCCGGCAGGAGGTTGCTCGGGCGCTTGCCTTCGAGCGCCGCTCCGGAGAGCGGGATCGCCGTCACCGGCTCGACCGTCGTCGCAGTTCGTGCCAGCGCAGCCGCCTGGGCCACCCAGCCCTCGCGCTCGATCCGCCCCGGAAAAGCGAGATAAGTGCCGATCCACTCGACGTTTTCAGGGGTCCAGGCGGCGATCTGGCTGAAATGCCAGATTCCGAGCGCATGCAGGCGCGCCTCGTTCTGCGGGCCGATTCCCTTGATCAGCTTGAGATCGTCGGCCTGCCCGCCACGGGCGGCGATGAAGCCGGCCGGGCGCTTGCCGGCGATCGCATCCTCGCCCTCCACCTTCGGCATGGGAGCCGGCTCGCCCGTCGCTGCCTCGCTGGCCTTGACCTTCGCGACCGGTGGGGGAAGAGCCGGAGCAGGCTGCGGCAAGGCAAGGCGGGGTGCCGGGGCGGCAAGCACCGGGAGCGCCTCGCCTTCACCGGCGAACAGGCTGCCGATCAGGCAGCCGGCGGCATAGGCGAGCAGATAGAGCAGCGCCGTCTCGATCCAGAACGCCGCCTGATCGTTGACGAGCCGAAGCCAGACCAGCGCCGCCAGCGCGGCCCAGAGCATGGCGAGGCCGAGGACCGGGCCGCCAGCGAAACCACGCGGGCCGCCGCGGCCGGTCAGCCAGCCAAAGACGAGGCCCATCGCGAAGGCGGCGAGGAGAAACCAGGCGAACTGGGTCGCGAGATAGAGCATCGCTCCCTCCTTACTTCGCCACGGTGAACTGGACGCGGCGGTTCTTCACCCGCGCCTCCGGATCGCCATGGGCTACCAGCGGACGGTCGGTGCCGTAGCCCTTGACCTCGAGTTGGGCCGGGCCGATGCCGCGACGGATCAGCTCCTCGCGGACCCGCAGCGCCCGCCGGCTCGACAGATCGAGATTGTTGAAGCCGCTGCGCTCGCCGTCGAGATTGGCATGGCCCTCGATGGTGACACGCGAGGCCGGGCACTGCTTGAGGATGGCGGCAGCCTCCGTCATCGCCCGCTCGGTCACCGGATCGAGCGTCACGACCGCCGTGCCCTGGCCGAACATCACGTAGTAGCGCTGGGTCAGCGCATCGAGCTC
Source organism: Allobosea sp. CCNWLY174 (assembly GCF_037120455.1). Classification (NCBI taxonomy): domain Bacteria; kingdom Pseudomonadati; phylum Pseudomonadota; class Alphaproteobacteria; order Hyphomicrobiales; family Alloboseaceae; genus Allobosea; species Allobosea sp. CCNWLY174. The sequence continues at coordinate 942,833 of NZ_JBBBBQ010000001.1, forward strand.
GTTCTGGCAGCTGCTCGGCGGATCGATGACGCAGCCGGTCTGGCGCATGCCGATCTCGGCCTTGCCGGAGAAGCTGTCCGGCAAGCCGCTCGCCAGATTGGTTTGGACCTCGTCGCGGATCAGCGCGCGGCAGGTCAAACCGCGGACATTGACCTCGCGATCGACCACGCTCGCCGAGCCCAGATCGAGCCGCAGCAGGTCCTGGACCGCCCCGCGCGCCGCAACCCCGAATCCGGTCGGAGCCGCCGGCAGAATCTCGGTCTCGTCGCTGATGCGACCGCGCAAGGGCGAGGCCTCGATCAGAGCCGCGATGGCGTCCTTCGCCGCAGCGTCGGGCAGATAGCCGCTGAGATAGCCGCCGGATCTGTCGATCGAGGCGCTGAAGCCATAGCTGCGCAGGGTGAGCGCGGGCCGGCCCGAGAGCGAGAGCCCGGCCGGCAAGGCCTTGCCTTTCAGAGCGTCGTCCAAGACCTGCCAGCCGGCCTTGTCCGCAGCCGCGCCAGTGAGGCTGAGTGCAGAACCCGCCAGAGAGACACTGCCCTGCGCCATCCTGCCGAGGAGCCCGAGGGCGAAGCGGGTCGCCTCGCCATAGTCGGGACCGCCGCGCTGACCAGCTTCGATCACAGTCCGATCGATGACCTCGCCGCCAGACAGCGCCGCGCGCGCCGCCTCCAGTGCAGCCGCCTTGGCCGCAGCGTCGGGCGCGGCACCGGACAGGACGATACCGCTTTCGGACTTCTCGGCCCGCCATTGCAGCGGCCGCGGGGCGATAGGCGGCGCTGGCCGCGGCTCGGCGGTTGCAGCGGGACCAGGCGCGGCAGGGATCGGATTGACCGGAGCCGATGGCTGGCTGGCCGGAGCAGGCACGCTCGGTGTTGCCGGCCCGGTCGGCGGCACGTCGACCGATGGAGCCGGCGCAGGCTCGCTCTTAGGCTCCGGCGGCGGAGGTGGCGGGCAGGAGACGGTGGCGAGCGCGACAGAATCGGGACCGTCGCCTTGCGCGATGTTCAGCTTCAGCGCCTCGCAGGCCTCGTAACCGTCCGGTCCCTGTCCGGAGATGCGATAGGCGGCGCCATCGAGCTCGACCTTGCCGCTGCGCAGACGAGCGAGATCGGCGACGGCACGCGCCACCCTGCTCGCAAAAGCTGGCGGCTCGCCGGCAGCCTGCAGCATGCGATCGGTCACGGCTCCGGCGGAGGAGAAAGCGCGGCCGAGCAACGCTCCGATCTCGCGACGCGCCGCATCGGAGGGGTAGTAGCCGGTGACCGTGACGGCGCCGGACGCGGTCTTTTCCGCGCTCCAGCGATAGGGACTCACCGTCGCCGGACCGAGCATGCAGTCGACGCGCGTGAAGCCTCTCGGCGACGCGCTGGCAGCGCCCTCGCGCAAGGATTGGAAGCTCTGCGGCGTCGCCGCCGTGCCTTCGACGCAATAGCGAGTGTCGTCCAGCGCGACCTTGCCGGTGGAGAGCTGGCCGAGGTCGCGCATCAGCTGGGCTGCAAGTTCGGCGAAACCGACGGGGGCTCCGAACGCGACCTTCTGCTGGTCGTCGACCTTGAACCCCGGGCCCAGCGCCCGCGCCGCCGCCAGCGTCGCCATGGCCGTCGCCTCGTCGGGCACGAATCCGGACAACGTCACGAGATTGCCCTGCCGCGTCGCCGACCAGCTATAGGGTTTCTGAGCGATGACCTGAGTCAGCCCGCCGAGCACGCGCCGGACGCCGAATTCCGATTGAAGCTGGGCCAGCGCCTTGCTCGCGCCATCGGCCGTGACAGCCTCGCCATCCAGATAGACGTCGCGCCCGCTGACGCGGACCGAGACGCCGCGCGCGCCCGCGGCCGACCCGGCGACCGCGCTCGCCGCAAGAGCCCTCGCCTCGATATCACGGCGGACGGGCTCGGTGTTCAGCGCATTGGCGGCCGCCCAGACCAAGGACAGCGGAACGAGCCCCCAGAGCCACCCGGCCTGCCGCGCCATGCCGAAATCCCCGCCTCGTCCTCGGGCCGCGCGGGTCGAATCCCGACGCTCGCAACCTGTTCCAATCACGCCCTATCGTATCCCTGAGTCAAGCAAGGGACCGCCCAGCCCTTGTGACGATCAGATGGGTTTTCGCGCTGCGAATATCGGCCCAAAACGAAAGAAGCCCCGGGTTTCCCCGGGGCCTCCCTTGAACGATCGGATGATCGATCAGAAGTCGCGCTGGATGCGGAGACGACCAGCCCAGGCGTCGTCGCTCTTGACGCCGGCCAAGCCACCGACGCGAGCGCCGTTGTTGTCGACGGGCAGAACGCGCGAGGCGAGCTCGGTACGGGTGTAGAGAACCTCGACACCGATATCCAGGCCCGAAACCGGCGACCAGATCAGGTTACCAGCAACGATGAGCTCCTTCGGATCAAGCGAGCGAACCGGAGCGCCAGCGGCGTAGAAGCCAGCAGCCTGGACGTAGCCGAGCTTGACTTCAGAGTACGAGCCGTAAAGCTCCGAACGCAGCTGCGGGGTCCAGAAGTGACGCAGACCGGCAACGACCGACCAGCCGGTCGAGGTCTTGGCGTTGCCGAGCGGCGAGACGCCGATGTCGCCAATCACGAGCTGGTTGCCAGCGATCGCGGAGGTCTGGCGGCCCGAGCCGTACTGACCACCCCAGCCGAGGTAGCCGAGAGCGCCGTCGGCATAAGCGGCCTGCAGGAACAGGTGATCGCCAGCCGCAAGCATCGGCAGGTTGATCTTCACGCCGCCCTGGATGGCAAAGCCGTACTCGTCCGAGCTGGCCTGGGTAAGAACGCCAGCAGCGCTGAAGGTCGAGAGGACCTTACGCTGGGTGAACGCACCCGACAGCTGAGCCGAACCCCAGCCCTGATCGACGCGGAGCGAGGCAACGATGTCCGGGAAGTCCTGACCGCCGAGGGTCAGACCAGCGCCGGTGAAGCGACCGAAAGCGCCGTTCTCACGCTGGCCGGTGCCGGTGTTGCGATCTTCCAGCGAGACCGTGGCCGAGAAGCCCGAACCGAAGGTGGCGGTGTAAGCCAACAGGTTGAGGCGCGAGTCAGCCGTACGGATCGTCGAGAAGCCGAAGTCGTTCGCATAGAAGTCGAAGAACGACTGAGCGCGACCAGCGGTGATCGGGCCGAACTGGACGAAGGCCAGATCGAGGTTCGAGGCAGTGCCCGGGCCGGCGGCGCCGTTACGAGCCTGACCGGGGGCGATGATGCCCTGGTTGCCACCGATGGTGCCGGCATAGAAGCCCGAGCTGACCGTCAGCTCGTAGCGGAAGAACGTACGCAGCGTGCCGTAGGCGGTCGCGGTGCGGGCGTCGACGTTCAGGCGACCGCGCGAGCGGGTGCCGTAAGCGTCCTGGGCGTCGCCGTAGCGGGTGCCGACCGTGTATTCAGCACGGACACGACCACCGACGCGCAGGCAGGTGTCGGTGCCCGGGATGTAGAAGAAGCCCGCGCCGTAGGCGGAGCAAACGCGAACGTATTCGACCGGAGCGGCCTTCCGCGAAGGAAGGTCGGCGGCCTGAGCCCCGGCAACCGCGGCGATGCCGGCGGCGGAACCGAGGAGGAGGCTCTTTACGAGCTTCATTTGATAACCTCCAAAAGAGTTTCGAGACCCTCGGGCGTCGGCGTGTTCCTATCCGGTGGCCCCAGGAGACCTGTCCGGCGAACCCGCCTATCCCGGTCTTTCGCCCGCGTCCCCGAACCGTTCGGAGGCGAAGACGAAAAACAGCGACCGGGAACGTCCCGCCGCACAGTCACCATTACGAATGCCCGGCCGCCAATCAACCACGATCACGCCACAGTCCCTGCCGAGGACCCGCTTTACCCCCCGGTGTTGCAGCCGGGCCACGCTTTGACCGGCAAACTTAAGAGGGCGTTAACCGAACCGGGCCGTTTGCGAGCTTCCTGGCCCGCCTGGCGGCGAATCTCATGGGTCATGGCCTGCGCCTGAGTCGCCCGACGGCGCCACGCAGCAGACGAATCTCGCCGTCCTTCCGAAGCAGGCCAAAGGCGCGAGCTCGGGCCACGGCACCTTTTCATGCCACCATCGTGTTCACGGGTTCCGGGCTCAAGCGCTGCGCGCTGCCCCCGAATGACGGAGGAGGCTTCGGCGGGCGGCGGAGCGAATGCGGGGCTCAGTATTCCCACTCGGCCCCGACGCCGACAGCAGCGCTGCCGTCGGCATTGGTCTCGGCCTGGAGCTTCAGGCGCCGGGTCACGTCGATGCCGACCGAGACGCCGCTGTCCTCGGGCTTGGCGCCAGCCTTCACCCCGAGGGTGATGTTGTCGGAGATCGCGCGGGAGACGCCGACCGTCGGGCCGCCCGGCCCCACCTGCACATCGAGATTGTCGACGCCGAGCGAGCGACGGATGCGCTCGAAGACATCGTCGCCACCGGCGCCGGAGAATTGCGCGGCAGTCTGCGCGAGCTGAAGCGCCTGGAAAGGCGAGAGCGAGCCGGAGGCGCGAGCGAAGAGCAGGCGCGACAACACCTCGTCAGGCGGCAGCTCGGGCGAGGAGGTGAAGGTGAACTCCGGCGCCGAAGCCTCGCCGGAGACAATGATCCGCGCGGTGACATCGGCGGCTCTGGTCTCGGCGACGAAGTCGAGCGTGGGCATGACGTCGCCGGAGAAGGTGACGCGGCCCTTGCTGAAGTCGAGGCGCTGGCTGGCGAGGTTGAATCGCCCGCGCCGGAGATCGAAGCCGCCGGTCAGCTGCGGCGCGCCGGAGGTGCCGCCGACGCGCAAATCACCGCCGAGCTCGGCATCGATGCCGCGGCCGCGGATGAAGACGCGCCCCGGAGCCGAGACGGTGATGTCGAGCACGGCGTCGAAGGCCGGCGCGCGCGCCCCCTTGCGATTCGCCACAGCGCGGGCCTTGCGCTCGGCGGCGAGGCGGGCCGCTGCCTGACCCTTGGCATTGACATGGCGGATGCCGTCGACCGGCCGCGAGCTCGACGGCAGGCGATCGGGCACCGCGACCTCGATGGTGACGACATCGATGCGTCCGCCGATGCGTGGCCGCTGCGCCAGCGGGCCGGCAAGGTCGAGATTGAGATCGGCGACCGCCCGGACCAGCCCGCTGTCGACGAGCTGGGCGCGCCGGCCCTCGATGCGGATCGTGCCGGGGAAACCGGCCGCGGGATCGAGCTTGACGTTGCCGCGGGCCGAGAGCGTGCCGCCGCCGGGTGTCTGCGCCGCGAAACGCTCGATGACCAGATCGGGCCCGTTGGCCGCGACGCGCGCCTCGAGCCCGGTCAGCTTCACGCCCTGGAGCGCATCGCTGAAGCTGCCGCCGGAGAGTGTCGCGCCGCCGGACAAGCGCGGTGCGGCGAGTGTGCCGCCGGCACGCAGGTCGAGCGCGAGCTGGCCGGTCAAGCGTCGGCCGTCGGCTGCGAGCTGGGCGTTGGCGAGCTGAGCGTCGGCTTTTCCCTGTATGGAGAGGTCGAGCGCGCCGTCGCCGCCGAGCGGCGCCCTGCCCTTGGCGGTCAGGCTGACGAAGCGGCCGGCATTCAGGCTGGCGTCGAGGCTGGTGTGGCGGCCATCGAGCGCGCCCTGCCCCGAAATCTCTATCGGCGGCAAGCCGGCGGAGCGCGTCTGCGGCGCGACGAGGCGGGCGATGCGGACCCGCCAGGGGCCGGTCGGCGCCTCGGGCGTACCCTTGATCGTCGCTTCCGCATCGAGCGTGCCGGAGAGATCGAGCGTCGGCGACGCCAGGCGCGCGGCCGAGAGCGGCACGTTCTGCGCGGCAAAGCGCAGGTCGAGCGCCTTGCCCACCTCGCCGTCGAGGGCGATCCGGCCGCCGTCGAGCGCGATGGAAAGATCGCGGATGGAAACACCGCCGTCGATCGCGGTGAAGCTCGCCGGCTTGGCCAGCGCGATCCTGCGGCCGTCGCGGGTCGCAGTGAAACTGGCGAGATCGAAGCGCAGGGGATCGGCGACCGAGAGCCGCCCCTTCGAGGCGAGCGAGAAGCCGCGTGCGGTGGCATCGAGGCTGATGTCGCTGGCATCGGCCCCGCCCTTGGAGACGAGGCGGATCGCGCTTACCGGCTCGCCGGCGATGACGGCGCGGTCGATCTGGACGGCGCCGTTGATCAAGGGCTTACGCAGCGCGTCGACGATGGCGATGTCGGCGTCGAGCCGATCGAGCGAAACGCTAGGTGCAACAAGCTTCTGCGCGCTGGCCTTGAGATCCAGATTCTGGCCGCCGGTCGGGCGCGCCAGCTTCACATCGGCCTCGATCCGGCCGCCCAGCTTGGCGAGCGCCAGAGCCGAGAGATCGTCGAGATTGCGCGCCGCGAGCTTGAGGTTGCCCTCGGCCAGATTGGAGGCGTCAAGATCGAGCGCGCCGTTCAAGGTGACCGAGCCGATGGCGATATCGAGCTGCGGCAGCGCCCAGCCACCCGGATCGCGCTTGGCGAAGCGCAACACACCTGTCGCCGGCCTGCCATCGACTTCGCCGGAGAGCCTGGCATCTCCAGAGAGCGCGCCTTGCAGATCGCGCAGCGTGGCGTCGAGCGCCAGGCGCGGCACCGGCCGGCCGAGCGCGGTCGCGTTGCTGATGCCGGCTTTCAGCGTCGCATCGAGCTTGTCGAGGGGGCCGGTCAGCGTCGCATCGAAAGCGCCCTGCCCCGAGAGTTTCGGATCGGCGCGGCGCAGATCGGGAATGGCGATGTTGGCTTTCAGGCTCGAGCCTTGCGCGCCGAGCGCGCCGTCGGCCGTCGCCGCGACATGGGTGCCGGCGATGCGCAGTCCGTTGACGACGAGGCCGCTGCTGGCGGGCACCCGGATCTCGCCACCGAGGGTAAGCTTTCCGGCGAGCAGCCGGTCGAGCGCCTCCTGGCCGAGCGTCAGCGATTCGGCGCCGCCATCGAGCTTGACCGCATAGAGGCGCTTCTTCGGCTCGGCATCGACATCGGCGCTGACGGCGGCGGAGCCCTTGAGCGTGCGGCCAGCGAGCGTGCTGAGGCGCGACAGATCCGGCAGGCGCGCCTGCACCTTGCCGAGGATGCGGGCCGGATCGAGGCGGCCGGCATAGCCGAGCTCCGCCCCGCCGAAGGCAAGCTTCAGCGTCTCGAACTCGCCGCCACCGCCCTCAGAAGCCGTGCCGCGCAAGGTGAAGCGCAGGCGATCGCCGATGAAGCGCGCCAGCCCGGGATCGGTCAGCGCGACGCCGGAGGCTTCGCCGTCGGAGACGAGCACGGTGCGCGTCGCCGGATCATTCAGTGCGCCGGTCGGCGTCGCAGTGAAGCTGAAATCGAGCTTGGCGAGCTTGCCCATGGGAACGCTCGCGCCCTCCGCCTGCAGGCTGGCGTTGATGCGCGGCCCGGCGGCCGGCCCGCGGATCGTCGCATCGAAGGCGAGCTTGGCGATCTCGGCGCCGGAGGCGACGGTGCGCCCTTCGGCATTGGGACGGGCGGCGGCGGTGATCTTGAAGTCGAGGTTCTTGTCGGCGCCATAGAGGCCGTTCACGTCGAGCCGGGCCAGTGCCGAGACCAGAGCCATCTGGTCGACCGAGACGGCACCGCTATCGGCGAAGGCGAGCGTGCCGTCGAGCCGGGTCGAGCCCTCGAACACCGGCGCGACCGGCGGCGGCATCAGGCCGGCGATGCGCGAATCGAGCGCGAGCAGGAGCCGGCGTGCCGCCCCCTGGCGGCTGAGATCAGCCGTGCCGTTGGCGCCGATGGTCGGGCCGGCAGCGAAGGCGAGCGTCGCGCGAAAGCGGTCGAGCGGGCCGTCGCCGGTGAGGTCGAGCTTGACCGGCGGGCGGTCCGGCAGGTCGGCGATGGTCGAGATCAGGCCGCCGGCCGGCTCGTCGAGCTTGACCGCGAGCTGGAGCTGCGTCGATTGCGGGACGAAGCGAAGATTGACATCCAGGCTGCCACCCATGTCGAGCCGGCGCCCGGCGAGCCGGAAGTCGAGGCCTTCATTGGGCGGGCCGAGACGGGCCGCCCCGGTCGCCGACAATCTGGCGGGCGCGCCGATCACGGTCGGGCCGAGCGCGAGCTCGCCGAGCTGAAAGGCCTCGACGATCACCTTGAGCGGCAATTCCGGCAGGATCGGCGCGTTGTCGGCCGGCGGCGGGGCGCCCGGTTCCGGCACGGGCTTGCGCAGGATCTCGAGCTTGCCGATCTCCAGCCGGTTGACCTCCAGCCGGCGCAGCAGCAGCGCCGAGCGGGTCCAGATCAGCCGGGCGCGATCGAGCCTGAGCCAGGGGCCGTCGCGGTCGGAGATGACGATGTCGCGGATGGTCGCGTCGGAGGAGAGCGCGCCGTCGACGGCGCCGATCGAGACCTGACTGCCATCGGTGGAAAGCGCCTTCGAGATCAGATCGGCGAGGACGCCGCGGTCGCCGGCGTTCTGGGCAAAGCCGCCAAGGCCGGTGAAGACGACCAGCGTTGCGGCGATGAGCAGGGCCCCCAGGCCAGCGAGCAGTCGCGAGATGCGGAGCTTGCCCATCAGAAGGCCTGCCCGATGCTGATATAGAGCGCGACCGGCTTGTCGCCCTTGCGCGGGTTGAGCGGCGCGGCGACATCGAGACGGATCGGCCCGATCGGCGTGTAGTAGCGCAGGCCAAGTCCGGCCGCGTACTGCATCTTTTCCTTGAAGCTCGGGAACTGCGACGCGAAGGCCATGCCCGCGTCGAAGAAGGGCACGATGCCGATCGTGTTGGTGATCTTGATCCGGGCCTCGACCGAAGCCTCGAACAGGCTGCGCCCGCCGGTCAGGCGGTTGAGCGGGCCGAGCGGCGAAAGCGTGCGATAGGCGTAGCCGCGCACCGAGCCACCGCCGCCGGCATAGAAGCGCCGCGTCGCCGGCACTTCATCGAGGTCGGCGCCGGCAATCGAGCCGAGCCCGATCCGGCCGGCAAGGACATAGCGGGCGTCTTCGTCGAGCGCGTAATAGCCGGAGATCGAGGCCTTGCTCTGGATGAACGGCGCAGCGTTGTCGCCGAAGGCGGCATAGGGCGTGACCGAGGCAGCGACCCTGATGCCGCGGGTCGGGTCGAGCTGGCTGTCGGTCGAATCGTAGCGCAGGGAGAGCGGCACGCCGACCAGCATGTAGTCGACCTGCCCGAGCACGTCGCTGGTCTGGCCGCGCTCGGCCTCGATGCCGGCCTGGATCGAGAAGACGTCGCTGAAACGATGGCGAATCGCGGCGGTGACGTTGGCGTAGCGCGCGGTGTAGCCGCCATAGCGGTTGGTGCCGACCCGCTCGCGCACCCCGGTCGCGTCGATCAGCAGATCGTTGCGGCTGCCGCCGAGCGCCGGCTTCAGGAAGCTGGCGGAAAAGCGGGCGCCGAGATCGCTCGGCTCGAAATCGCCGAAGCGCTGGATCTTGGTGCCGTCGATGCGCGGCGCGAAGAAGACGGAGGCTTCGAGCCGCAGGCGCTCGGCGCCGCCGAACAGATTGCGGTGCTCCCAGTAGGTCTTCACCGCCGGGCCGTCGATCGTCGAATAGCGGGCGGAGAAGCCGAGCAGTCGCTTGGGCCGTTCGTTGACCTCGACGAAGATCGGCAGGTTGCCGGCCTGGTCCAGCCCCTTGCCCTCGCGGATGCGGACCGAGCCGACGGCGGGGATCGTCGCGATCGACTTGCGCGTGTCGGCGAGCGCCTTGGGCGAATAGGGTTCACCCGGCTCGAGATAGATGAAGGAGCGGATCACCTCGGGCGGGATGTCGCCGGTCTCGGTGATCGAAACGTCGCCGAAACCGGCGACCGGGCCGGGATCGACGAGGACCGAGACGTCCATGATCTTCGCGGCGTGGTCGACGACCGGGCGAACCTCGACGACGCGCGCGAGCGGGCGGGATTTGCCGCGCCAGTAATCGACCAGCGCCGCCTGTGCCGCCCGGATCGAGGACGACGTCGCCGGGGCACCAGGCACGAGGCCGGACACCTTGCCGGGATCGGGAATCACCGCCTCGGGATCGCGGTGCCCGCTCGGCACGATATCGACATTGCGCAGCGAGAATTGCGGGCCGGGGTCGACTGTGACCACGATCGGCGCCGGGGCGCGGTTGCGGTAGCGCTCGGCGGTGGGTGCGAGCCCCGGCGGCGGTTCGCCAGCCTGCGTCACCGCGACGCCGTCGACCGCAATCGCGACCTGCGCGTTGAAATAGCCCTGCGCCCAGAGCGCGTCGATCAGCGGATTGATGTCGGCGGCGGCGCGGCGGGCCAGGGTCTCGCCGTCCGGAGGCGCATCCTCGCGCAGGCGATAGAGCAGCGAGGCGTCCTGCAGGCTGCGCTTCAGCGTGCTGGCATCGGGCACGTCGCCGAGCTCGAACTTCAGTTCATAGGGAAGCGTCGTTTCGCTGACCGGCGGCGGCTTGTCCTTGCTGCCGAAGAGGTTGAAGACGTCGAGCGACGACAGGTCGAAGGCGCGGGCCGGCGAAACCTCACCGGCAAGCATCGCCGCGAAAGCAACCAAGCCTCCGCCGGCAATACCGATCCTGCCCCTTCGCCATGACCGCATCAAACCTCCAACTCAACCCAACTCAAACGCAGCGAATGCGTTGATTTTGTGATCGCGCCTCCGATTGATCACAATTCGACGCTCGGGATCAGGCTACCGTCAACCGAAAACCTGAACGAATCGTTGGCCATCCGGACATTGTCGAATGGCCGCAATCGCAACCTCTCAGTCGCCCTGCTCGGCCAGCGCAAAGGAGATCGCGGTGACCGGGTCGAGCCGGGCCACGACCGGGCCGACCGTCGGCGCGAGCACGCCGCCGCACAGGCTGCCGGTGGTGATGATCTGGCCGGCCTTCAGCGGACCGAGCGGCCCCTCGACCGAACGGTTCGCCCAGGCGAGCGCGGTGACCAGCGGATCGCCATTGGCATGCAGGGCCTGGCGGTCATAGAGCACGTCGCCGTCGAGCTCGACCGTGCAGGTCAGCGCCGGGACGTCGTCGAAGATGCTGAAGGGAACCTCGGGGCCGAGCAGATAGCCGCCATGGCCCATCGCATCGGCGAGCCAGAGCGGAAACGGCACATTGGTCCAGTCGGCGATGCGGCTCTCGACGATCTCGATGCCGACGAGCGCGGCGTCGCAATGATCGATCAGCTCCTCGCGGGTATAGGGCTGTCCGGGGCGCAGCGGCATGTCGCGGCCGAGACGGATGGCGAGCTCGATCTCGACGCGCAATTCGGCGCCGTGCACGCCGCGATAGGTGTCGCCGGATTTGAGATAAGGGCCCTGCATCAGTCCGGCCATCGGCCGACCGCCCTCGCCGAGCGAGACTTTCCAGCCGGCGAGCGGATAGCCCATGCCCTTGTTGACCTCGGCCTGAGCGGCGAAGCCGGCATCGACATCGGCGGGGACCGGCAAGGTCGCGATGTCGACCAGCTTGTGGCCGCGACGGGCGGCGATGAAGGCGCCAGCAAGATTATCGGTCGTCACAGCCATGGTCGTCTCGTCCCTGTCGCCAGCAAGCAGGTTCCTGCCGGCTCATGCTCTCTGGCTACAGCATCGACCGGCTTGCGGGAACCCGGAGATCGCTCAACAGCTATTTGCGGCTGGCGAGCACGACGCCGAGCACGGCGACCGCCATGCCGACGAGCTGGACCAGGCTCAGCGTCTCGCCGAAGAGGATCCAGGCCTCCACCGCCACCGCGGGCGGCACGAGGTAGAGGAAGGTCGCGATGCGCGAGACCTGGCCACGGCGGATCATCACGAGATAGAGCCCGATCCCGCCGAGCGAGAGCGCCAGCACCGACCAGGCCAACACCAGCCCCATGGTCAGGTTCCACTCGATCCGCATCGGCTCGAGCAGGAAGGCGAAGGGCAGCGTGAACAGGAAGGCGGAGATGTACTGCACCGCCGTCACCGTGCGCAGGTCGCCCTCTACGATGCGGGCCTTCTGCCAGAACGAGCCGAAGGTGACGGCGAACATGCCGACGATGTTGACGATCACCGGCAGCGCAATGGCTGAAAGCGCCTCGGGCGCGACGCCGACGAGCTTCGGCTCCAGCACCAGCGCGACGCCGACGAAGCCGAAGACGATGCCGAGCCAACGGATCGGCGAGATGCTCTCGCGCATGATCAAGGGCGCGAACAATGCGGTCAGGACCGGTTGCAAGCCGGCGATCAGGCCGGAGACGCCCGCCGGCAAGCCATGGCGCACTGCCCACCAGACGCCGCCCAGATAAACGGCGTGCAGCAGGATGCCGGCGACGATGCAATCGAAAAGGGCGCGCCGCGTCTTCGGCCAGGGCGCGCCGAGGGCGACGGCGAACACGGCGAGCGCGAGGCCGGCACAGCCGAAGCGGACCGAGAGGAAGGTCAGCGCATCGGAATAGCGGGCCGAATAGCCCGCGACGATCCAGCCGCTCGACCAGAGGAAGACGAACAGAGCCGGAGACAGGCGCAGGAAGAGCGGGGAATCGAACATGGCGGCAGCCTTCTAGGCGCCTGATAGGCCCGATAGCGGCAGTTGTCGCCGTATGCGGACGCGGTGAGGCCATGTCTCTCGCGCTCTTCGTCTTGCGCATCCTCCCGTCTTGCCAGCAGCCCCGAACCAGCGACAATCACCGCGCTGCCCCGCCCGAGACCCGCATGTCGCTGCGCTCAGTCCCCACCCTCGCATTCGAGCGCTTCATCGCCCATGACGGCTGGGCGATCGCCAGCCACATCGCGCTCTCGGTGCTGATGTCGCTGTTTCCGTTCCTGATCCTCGTCACCGCACTCGGCGGCTTCTTCGGCTCGCAGGCGGCCGCCGACGAAGCCGCGCAATTGCTGCTGGAAGCCTGGCCGCGCGAGGTGGCAGAGCCGATCACGCGCGAGGTTCGCTCCGTGCTGACAGCGGTGCGCAAGGATGCGCTGACGCTCGGCGCGATCCTGGCGCTCTACTTCTCCTCGTCCGGGGTCGAGGCGGTCAGGATCGGGCTCAACCGCGCCTATGAGGCCTATGAATGGCGCAGCTGGTGGCGCACCCGGCTGGAATCGATCGTCTATGTCGTCGGCGGCGCGGTCTTCATGCTCGCCTTCTCGCTGCTGGTCGTGCTCGGCCCGCTGATCTGGCGCGGCATCGTCGGCTTCGCGCCGGCGCTTGCCCCGCTCGGCTTCCTGCTCGCCTTCTTGCGAATCGCCGGGGCGACCGTGCTCGTCGTGCTGGCGCTCAGTGTCGCTCACAAGCTGCTGCCGGCCCGCGCTCCGCATATCCGGGCGATGTGGCCGGGCATATTGATGACGCTGGTGGTCTGGCTGATCGGCGGTGTCGGCTTCGGCTGGTATCTCGACTCGTTCGCCGGCGCTTACGTCACAACCTATGCCGGCCTCGCCACCGCGATGATCGCGCTGGTCTTCCTCTATTGGCTGGCGGCGATCTTCCTTTATGGCGCCGAGCTCAACGCCGCGATTGCGCTGCGCCGGGCGCCGGAGAAGTCGAGCGGAGATGTCTTGAGCGGGCTATGAGAGCCTCCCACCCGCGGAAGGATCAAGACGTCAGCGCGACCAGGCCTTCACGGTAACGGCGGCTGCCGGAGAAGCTCTCTCCTGTATCCATCTCGACGTCGAAATCGCCAGAGGGCTTACCGGCGATGCGCCGAATGCGGGCTGTATTCACCAGCCTTGTTCGGTGGATGCGGGAAAAACCGAACGGACGCAGCCGCTCGTCCTCACCCTGCAGGGTCGCGCGGATCAAGTGGCGCTTGCCGCTCGCCAAGCAGTACTCGACGTAATTTCCGGCGGAGACCACGGCGATGATCTCCGCCGGTTCGAGCCGCAGATCGACCGTGCCGTCGCGCAGCCAGAACTCAGAGGGGGCGCCGGCCAATACGGTCGCGGCTTGCGGCTGCGGGCGCCGCCCCCAGAGCTCGCTCAGCCAGAAGAGGGACGCGAGCAAGAGGTAGACGAGAATATCCTTGCGCAACTCGTAGAACAGGTTGCCGCCGGAGAAGCCGAAATTGTAGTCGCCGGCGCCGGCGGCCCAATAGCCGAGCTTGCGCAGCAGAACCATCCCGCAGACATGCGCGGCCGAGAACGCGAGGATCGCAGTAGCGTGCAGCGGCCCGAGGAGCCATGGCCGATGCGGCCACGTAAGCGAGACCAGCACCAGCCGATGGACGAGCGGCGCCAGCGCGACGACCAGGATGCCACTCGAAATTTCCCAGAGCAGGGGTTGCCACAGCGGAACGGCGCGGCCGAGGCGGCTGAGATCGTGCGCGGTCGAGAACGCGTTGACCAGACAGGTCAGGGCGGTGCCCAACGCGATCGCCAGATAGGGCGGCCAGCCCCGGAGACGACCCGAGCCGCCATTCGTCACGACCGCGTCGCCGCTCGTCCCAGCGCGCTGGCTTTCATCCCGCAGCATCGACTGCTCGTCCCGCACCGTCTCGACCTGCGCGCTGGCATGCCGGCCTGCTCGGGGCGAGCAAGGAACAGCCGCCATGCAGACACAAACCGATCATTCGCCACCACATGGCGCCGGGCGCCGACTCGATCTCGACTGGATCAGGATCGGCGCCTTCGGCCTGCTGATCCTCTACCATACCGGCATGCTCTATGTGTCATGGGACTTCCATGTGAAGAGCACCCACCGTCTGCGCGAGCTCGAGCCGCTGATGCTGCTGCTCAATCCGTGGCGGATGGCGCTGCTCTTCCTGGTCTCGGGCGCCGCGACGCGGTTCATGCTGGGCAAATACGAGGTCGGAGCCTTTGCACGGCGACGCTCGGCGCGGCTGCTGATCCCCCTCGCCTTCGGCATGCTGGTGGTGGTGCCCCCGCAATCCTGGGCGGAGATCGTCGAAAAGCTCGGCTTTTCCGGCCGCTATCTCGACTTCTGGTTCGGACACTATCTCGCCTTTGACCAGAGCTTCTGCCGGATCGCGAACGGCCGGCAGGTCTGCATCATCCTGCCAACCTGGAACCACCTCTGGTTTGTCGCCTATCTCTGGCTTTACACGATGGTGCTCGCCGGCCTGCTTGCGCTGGCCCCAACTCTGGCTGCACGCGCCGAGCCGCTTCTGGAGCGCGCCTTGCCCGGCCTGCTCCTGCTGACAGCGCCGGCGCTGCTACTCGGGCTCAACCGCTTCCTGATCTTCCCGGCCGCGCCACCCACCTACATCGTCGTCGGCGACTGGTACCAGCACGCCCTGTACGGCTTCTGCTTCCTGTTCGGCTTCCTCGCCGCGCGCTCGCAAGCGCTGGCCGAGCGGACCGAGCGGCTGCGCTGGCTGGCGCTCGCCCTCGCCGCCATGGCCTTCCTCGCCACGCTCTGGCTGCGCGCACAGCCGCAGGGCGAGTTCCAACGCCTGGTCAGGCCGTTCGTCTATGGGCTCGATCAATGGTGCTGGATCGTCGCGATCCTCGGCTTCGCCCGCCGACACCTCTCGCGGCGCGACGGGCCGGTGCGGCGCTACCTCGTCGAGGCCGTGTTCTGCTGGTACATCGTCCACCAGACCGTGATCATCCTCGCCGCGCACTGGCTCAAGCCGCTCGCGCTGCCGGCCGGACAGGAAGCGGCACTGGTCATCGCCATCGCGGCGCTGAGTTGCGCCGCGACCTACGAGATTGCGCGGCGCGTCGGCTGGGTGCGGCCGCTATTCGGGATCGCAGCGGACAAGCGCGGGCGCCTGCCCGCTTCTAGCCTTCAGCCCTCCAGTGCTTCGGCGACGTCCTCATAGGTGCGCAGGCCCGTGCGCGGCGCATAGACCAGCACGGCCATGTTGCCGGGCGCATGCTCGTTCTTCCACATCTTGTGATGAGCGAGCGGGATCTTGTCCCAGGGGAAGACCTCGGACATGCAGGGGTCGACGCGGCGGTCGATGACGAACTGGTTCGCGGCGGAAGCCTGCTTCAGATGGGCGAAATGCGAGCCCTGCACGCGCTTCTGCCGCATCCAGACATAGCGGGCGTCGAAGGTGATGTTGAAGCCGGAGGTGCCGGCGCAGAACACCACCATGCCGCCGCGCTTGGCGACGAGGCAGGAGACCGGGAAGGTCGCCTCCCCCGGATGCTCGAAGACGATGTCGACGTCCTTCTTGCCGGTGATGTCCCAGATCGCCTTGCCGAACTTGCGGGCCTCCTTCACCCAGGCGTCGTATTCGGGCGAGTTGACCGTGGGCATCTGGCCCCAGCAGTTGAAGTCCTTGCGGTTGATCACGCCCTTGGCGCCGAGGCCCAGCACATAATCGCGCTTGGTCTCGTCGGAGATGACGCCGATCGCATTGGCGCCGGACGCAGCGCAGAGCTGCACGCCGAAGACGCCGAGCCCGCCCGAGGCGCCCCAGATCAGGACGTTGTCGCCTGGCTTGATCGTGTGCGGGGCGTGGCCGAAGAGCATGCGGTAGGCGGTCGCGAGCGTCAGCGTGTAGCAGGCCGCTTCCTCCCAGGAGAGGTGCTTCGGCTTCAGCATCAGCTGGCGCGACTGCACCCGGCAGAACTGGGCGAAGGAGCCGTCCGGCGTCTCGTAGCCCCAGATTCGCTGGGACGACGAGAACATCGGGTCGCCGCCATTGCACTCCTCGTCGTCGCCGTCGTCCTGGTTGCAGTGGACGATGACCTCGTCGCCGACCTTCCAGCGCTTCACCTTGGAGCCGACCGCCCAGACGATGCCCGACGCATCCGAACCGGCGATGTGCAGCTGGCCCTTGTGGACGTCGAAGGGCGAGATCGGCTGGCCGAGGCCGGCCCAGATACCGTTATAGTTGACGCCGCCGGCCATCACGAGGAGCAGCACCTCTTCCTCGCCGATCGACCAGGTCGGCACGACCTCGACCTTGAAGCTGTCCTGCGGCGGACCATGGCGCTCGCGGCGGATCGTCCAGGCGTACATGTTGGCCGGGACATGGCCGAGCGGCGGCAATTCGCCAAGCTCGTAGAGATCCTTCAAAGCGGGCTTCGCAACGGGTTGCAGCTGTGCCATCTCACCTCTCCCTTGTCGCCACGCCTCTGATCCGGTGGCGTTGCCGGCATCATGCAGGTCAATGCTGCACTGCGCCATACACCTATCGAATTATGCCGCAGCGCAAAAAACAAGAGGAAATGCGGAAAGTTCCCCGCCGCTTGCCTCCTGGCGAGGCCACGGCGATACCACCTGCATGGACATGATTCGAGAGCTTCACGGCACGACCGTGCTCATCTGCGCCGAAAACGGCTCGCCACTCGCCGCCGAGCGCGACATCAACGACTTCCTCGGCGCCGCCTGGGCGGCTGACGCGGCGATGGTGGCGATCCCGGTCGCGCGGCTCGATCCCGCTTTCTTCCAGCTCGCGACGCGGCTCGCCGGCGAGGTCGCGCAGAAATTCGTCAACTACCGGATGCGCCTGGCGATCGTCGGCGACATCAGCGCTCAGTGCTCACAAAGCAAGGCGCTGCGCGACCTCGTCTACGAGAGCAATCAGGGCCAGGCGCTCTGGTTCGTCGAGGACCTCGCAGCGCTCGACGCCAGGCTGGCAGCCTGAAGGCGATCAGGCCTGGCGGCTCGCCGCCAGCATGTAGTTGACGTCGAGATCGCGCGAGCGCGACCAGCGATCGGCGAGCGGGTTGTAGGCGACGCCCTCGCGGGCGAAGACCGAGAGCCCCCCGGTCTCGATCGCCGCCTCCAGCTCGTCCGGCGTCACGAACTTCTCCCAGTCATGGGTACCGCGCGGCAGCCAGCGCAGGATGTACTCGGCGCCGACGATGGCGAGCGCATAGGATTTCAGCGTGCGGTTGAGCGTCGCCATGACGAGCAGCCCGCCCGGCTTCACCGCCGCACAGCAGGAGGCGACGAAGGCCTCGACATCGGCGACGTGCTCGACGACCTCCATGGCGAGCACGATATCGAAGCGCGCGCCGGAGGCGACGATCGCCTCGATCGTCTCCTCGCGATAATTGACGCCGACGCCGGCCTTCTGCGCATGCGCCCGCGCTACGGCGATGTTGGTCGTGGCCGGATCAAGCCCGGTCACCTCGGCACCGAGCCGCGCCATCGGCTCGGACAGCACGCCGCCGCCGCAGCCGATATCGACGACGCTCAGCCCTTCAAGCGCGCGCAGCGACTTGGGATCGCGATCGAAGCGCTCGCTGGCGAGGTCGCGGATGAAGGCGAGCCTGACGGGATTGAATTTGTGCAGGACCGCCATCGGCCCCTTCGGATCCCACCAGCTCTTCGCCAGCGCGTCGAAGCGCGCGACCTCGGCCGGGTCGATGGTGGAGCCTTCGCGTGCCGCTGCCGTCATCGCCTTTGATATCCCGTTTATGCTCGTGCGGGCCGTGGCTGCATTGACACTTTCCGCGCTGCCCGTCATCTACACCCGCCCTTCGCTAGGTGCGAGGGGACGTTTCGTCCCGGCCCGGCCGGGCGCAGATTAGAGAGCCTTTAGACGTCATGGCCCGTCTGGTGATGAAGTTCGGCGGCACATCGGTCGCCACTGTCGAGCGCATCAAGAACGCGGCCCGCCACGTCAAACGCGAATTCGACGCCGGCAACCAGGTCGCGGTCGTGGTCTCGGCCATGTCGGGCAAGACCAATGAGCTCGTCGCCTGGTGCAAGGAAGCGTCCTCCGTCTACGACCAGGCCGAATACGACACCGTCGTCGCCTCCGGCGAGCAGGTCACCTCGGGCCTGATGGCGATCGTGCTGCAGGAGATGGGCCTGCCTGCCCGCTCCTGGCAGGGCTGGCAGATCCCGCTCTACGGCTCGGACGCGCATGGCTCGGCCAGGATCGAGGGCGTCGACGGCGCCGGCATCCTCGCCGGCTTCGACCGCAACCGCGAAATCGCCGTCTGCTCCGGCTTCCAGGGCATCAACCCGCGCAGCCACCGCATCGTGACGCTCGGACGCGGCGGCTCGGACACCAGCGCCGTCGCGCTCGCCGCGGGCCTGAAGGCCGATCGCTGCGACATCTACACCGATGTCGACGGCGTCTATACCACCGATCCGCGTATCGTCCCGAAGGCGAGACGGATGGACAAGGTCTCGTTCGAAGAGATGCTGGAGATGGCCTCTCTCGGCTCGAAGGTGCTGCAAGTGCGCTCGGTCGAGATCGCCATGGTCCAGCGCGTGCCGACCTATGTGCGCTCCTCCTTCGACGACCCCGACAATCCCAATCCAGGCACCCTCATCTGCGACGAGGACGACATCGTGGAACAGCAGATCGTCACCGGCATCGCGTTCTCGCGCGACGAAGCCCAGATCACGCTCCGGCGCGTGGCCGACAAGCCCGGCGTCGCCGCGGCGATCTTCGGGCCGCTGGCCGACGCCAACATCAATGTCGACATGATCATCCAGGTCGTCTCCGACGACCAGGCGACCACCGACATCACCTTCACCGTGCCGACCGCCGACTACGAGCGCGCCCGCAAGCTGCTCGAAGATCGGCATAACGACATCGCCTATCAGGCGCTGCAGGGCGCGACTGACGTGGTGAAGATCTCGGCCATCGGCGTCGGCATGCGCAGCCATGCCGGCGTTGCGGCCCGTGCCTTCCGGGCGCTGGCCGAGAAGGGCATCAACATCCGCGCGATCACCACCTCCGAGATCAAGTTCTCGGTGCTGATCGACGCCGCCTATACCGAGCTGGCGGTACGCACGCTGCACTCGCTCTACGGGCTGGACGCGGCCTGAGATCAGCGGCCGCGGCCGGCGAAGACGTTGCCGCGTATCACGCGGCACGACTCGGACAGGACCTCGACCGGCGGCACCGGCCCATCGCGCCCGACGCGCATCCGGCAGCCGAAGCCGCCGGCTTGCGGAAACACCTCGATCGTCTGCGTGACCTGCACGCCGATGCCGTTGACCCAACTTCGCGTCAGGGCCGAGCCGTTCCAGGCCAGTTGGCTCGTGCCGCCCTGCCCGTCCCCGACGGACTCGCGTCCCCCGCCACGACCAGGCACGGTCGAGCGCACATCCGCCCGGTGGAAGATCCGGGACGCTTCCGAGATATAGACCCTGTCGTTCCAGAAGAATCCGATCGGCCCCATCCGGCCGATCAGGCGCTCGCGATACGAAATCACGATGGAATGGCCACGCAGGCTGTCGATGTCCAGCGCCTGCGCGCCGCCTCCGAGAGCCACCGCCAGAGTGCACAGGATCACCACACGCGCACTCATCGCCGATCTCGCCCTGACGTTGCGGTAACCGCAGGATGCCAAGGCCAGCACGTGTGGGCAAGCCGCGCCGCGAATGCCCCTTCAGCGCCGCGATATGATCACGAAATGGCCCGATCGCTTCCAGCCTCTGATCCCATTGCTGGTGTCAGATCGTGCTTTCCGAGACCGATGGAAGGACATGCCATGCGTATGATCACGATCGCCGCTGCGAGCACCGCCGTTATCCTGGCCGGCGCCGCCTATGCCCAGGCGCCGTCGACGGAGCGCCCCTCGGCCAAACCGCCCGCCTCCTCGCAGGAAGCTCCTGCAGGCGCCCCGACGATCACCTCGGTCAAGGTCGTGGAGATCGACGAGCTTCCCGAAGCGAGCAAGGCGCAGGTCAACCAGCTGGTGGCGACCCGCACCGCCGACGAGCTCGAAAAGCTGCGCCAGGCGATCGAGAAGGCGCCGGCTGCCAAATCGGCCGTCGAAGCCAAGGGCTTCTCGACCCGCGACGTCGTGCTCGCCCAGGTGAGCAACGAGGGCGAGCTGACCATCGTCACCAGGAAGACCAGCTGATCGGGCCGAAGCCGATCGGCTGGATTCGAACGGTGTAGCGAGCCCGGGACGGACTATGTCCAGAACGGGTTCGCCGCCTCGAATCTCCGCCAGCGCTTCTTGAGCTTGCGGCCGGATTCGATGGTATGGCGGGATTGCCAGCCATGGATGGCGCCGGCGGCGAAATGCAGCTCCGGCCCCGGCGCCTTGCCATCGCGCAGTTCGGCCAGGAGGTGCTGCGTCGTCGCCGCATCGTTGGCGAGGCCGAGCGCCTCCTGCAAGCGCGACAACCGAGCCAGGTATCGTCGCGCCGCCGGGCCGTCATGCAGCGGCAGGAAGAATTCCGCGGTGTAGCGGAGCTTCTTCAAGGCCAGCCGCAATTCGTGACGCCCTTCGGGCCGGAGGCTGCCGAAACCGCGGCCACGCTTCAGCGCTTGGCGATGCGTGCGTGCCAGCACTCGCCCGGCGAAATCATCGGCGGGCTCGGCCAGCACCGCCATGGCCTCGCTGGGAAGGCCGCTGCGCCAGCCGCGGCGCTCGATCAGGGCGCCGAAGGACAGCAGGAACCGGCTGGTCTGCGGGTTCTCCAGTCGCTTGGCGATATCGGCATAGCTTTTCGTCTGGAATGGCTCCGCCGCCTTGCGCAGCGCCGACAACCCGGCATCGTCGAGCCCGTCGGCCTCGATATCCGGCACGGTCTGGGTGATGAAGACATCCCAGTTGCGGGCCGGCCCCAGCACATGGCCGAGGCGCTTCGCTTCCCGCCCGACCGGCTCGAATGCAGGCGAAGCGACCTGCCGCTTCAGCACCGACAGCGCCGAGCGCAGGCGGCGCAGCGACACCCGCATCTGGTGGACACCCTCAGGACCCGAGCGCGTCGCCACCGCCGCAAGATTGCCGAGAAGCTGCCTGTAGGTGTTGGCGAGGATCGCGGCGATCGCCGCATCGGCATTGTCTTGCGCGCCGATCTCGACCGGCCTGGCCTTCACCGCCTGCGGCAGGCGCGCGAATGCGAGCCCGTAACCGCGCGCCGACTTGCTTTGCGTCGCGAGCTGCAACGGGGCGACGTCCAGCATGGCGAGCCCGAGGTCGTAGAGCGCCGCCGCCTCGCCTTCCTTCAGTTCGAGTTCGACCTCGCTGACCTGCAGGGTCTTCTCGCCGGCTTCGATCGTGCCGTCGTCGAAGGCGATCTCGATCAGCGCGCCGGCATAGTCGAGGCGACGCAAGCGTCGCCTGACGCGCGTGGCGAAGACCGGCGCGAGCTGCCCGGCCGACAGGCTGGCGAGCGGCTCGCCGATCTCCGCGAGCGGCAGCAGAGCAAGATCGAGCGTGCCATCGGGCAGCGCGACCTCCCATTCGTCGCGCGCCAGCGGATCGCCCGAGCCCGAGCGCTTCAGCGTCTGGACATGGCGCTTGCCGCTGCGGCGCACCCGCAGCGCCAGGCCGTTGCGGTCGAGCAGACGGTCTGGCGTGTCGTAATAGACCGCGTCGAGCCGGCGGGTGACGCCCTGGTTTCGGGCATGGCGCGCAATCAGATCGGCGCCGCGCAGCGCCTCCAGCGCCTCGGGCGACGCGGCCAGCTTCAGCTCGATCTCGCGCGGCGGCTGCGTCTGCGGCTCGGAGGCTGCGACACCCTCGGGCTGGGCGGCATCGTCTCTCGGCACGGCGTCCAAGGCTTCTCTCCACCGGGCAGTGCGTGAGCCGCGACACTAGCTGCGCAGGCGGCAGCTTGTCACCACTTCGCCCGAGGACCGAGCCCCGGGCGAAGTGGCGCAGGCGTCAGAGTGCTTGCCGGATCGCGGCCTCGACGGGCGAAGAGGCGCCATCTTCCCGATCCAAGCGGAGCGGCTCACGCGGCAACAGCGGCGGCTGCGCCATGAAGCGCGGCGTCTCGCCGCGATGCGGCTGAGCGGAATGCACCAGGAAAGGATGGCAGAGATAGACCGTGCCGGCCTGCCCCGTCGCCAGCAGCTCCTCGCACCCGGCGCTGCCGGCGAAGCCGTCGAAGGCCAGTTCGCGCAACGACAGGCCGGCCTCGCCTGCCGGCGCGAGCTGGCGGGCGATGTGATGATGCGAGCCCGCCCTGATACGCGTCGGCGCATCCTGCTCGCCGACATCGGAGAACAGGAAGAGCATCAACAGCGCCCTGCCCTTCGAGGCGAGATTGACGCGCCAGTTCATGAAATCGGGATCGTCGAAGCCGAAGCTGACATCGACATGCCAGCCGGCATCGCCCGGGTCCTCCGCTGAGGGAAAGCGCACCGGAAAGGTACCCATGGCGCGGCAGGGCAGCCAGCGCCCGGCGCCGACGAGCTGGTCGAAGGCCCGGTGCAGCAGCGGAGTGTTCGCCGCTGCGACGAAAGGCGCGTCCGTGTACATACCGAGCCGGATCACCGGCTTCGTCCAGCTTGCCGGATCATGCGGATTGCAGGCGAGATCGCGCCAGAGGATGGCGCGGGCCTCATCGGCAAGCGCAGGCGGGAAGGCATGATCGAGCCGGACGAAGCCGCGCTCGACGAAATGGGCGATCTGCGCAGCGTCGAGGACGCGGGCGCCGGTTTCAGGATGAACCATTGACGGATGTCTTTCGATATCGGCCAGCCGAAACGCCCGCCGCACGGGCAGGCTGGCAAAGGACCTTCGGATGCGGAGCATCCGTTTGCGGTGCCCGGGCGCGATACGCGCTTCAGGTCCGCAGGAAGGTCAGACGAGATCGAAGACGGCAAACATCATCATGATGCGTGCAGTATCGCAGCGGCCGCCGGGGCGATCAACCCTGCGGGCCTCGATCTGAGCCGAAAGGCGCTCTGGCCAAGCCGGCAGCTGCCCTGCCACGATATGGCATCCCCGGATTCGGGCCCGGATACTGAATGCGGATCGCCATCCTCTCCGACATCCACGCCAACCGCGAGGCGTTCGAGGCGGTGCTGCAAGCGATGCGCCGGCTCGCGCCGGACACGCTGGTGCTGCTCGGCGATATCGTCGGATACGGCCCCGATCCGGGGTTCTGTGTCGATATCGCACGCGAACTCGTCGCCGCCGGCGCGATCTGCATCCGTGGCAACCATGACGAAGCCGCGGTGCACGGCCCCGCCGGCATGACGCCGAATGCGCATGAGGCGGCGCTGTGGACCAGGGCGCAACTCTCAGCAGGGCAAAGCGCCTTTCTCGACAGCCTGCCGCTGACGGCAAAGCTCGACGGCGTGCTCTTCGTCCATGCCAGCGCCCGCGACCCCGACGCCTGGCACTATGTCCGCGACCTCCGCAGCGCCGAGGCCTGCCTGGCGGCGACAGACGCGGCAACAGTGGTCTGCGGCCACACCCATCTGCCGATGATCTTCTATGCGAGGGCCGGGCGCGAGCCGGTGGCGTTCATCCCCCTGCGCGACGTCCCGGCGCCGCTTTCGGCCGTACACCGGCATGTCGTCGTGGTCGGCGCCGTCGGCCAGCCGCGCGACGGCGACCCGACCGCATGCTTTGCCCTGCTCGATACGCAGGCGCGCGAGGTCACCATGGTCCGCGTGCCCTACGACACGCAGGATACCGTGCGAAAGATCAGGGCGGCAGGTTTGCCCGACTGGCTCGGCCTGCGCCTGCAGATCGGCAGATAGGGGGCAAGATGGAACGGCCTCACACCGGCTCGGTCATCGATGGCTTCACCCTGGGCGAGCGGCTGAAGGCCGGCGGCATGGCGACGCTCTGGCGCGCCACGCACCCGGATCATCCCGGGCCGCTCGTCGTGAAGATCCCGGTGCTCGACCCCGGCGCCGACGTCTCGGCCATCGTCGGCTACGAGACCGAGGTGCTGATCCACAAGCGCCTGTCGGGCCCGCATGTGCCGCGCTTCGTCGCGTCGGGCGATCTCGCCCGCATCCCCTTCATCGCCATGGGTCTCGTTGCCGGCACAGCCCTGGCCGATCGCATCAGGCAGGCACCCCTGACCTTCGCCGAGGTCCAGCGCATCGGCATCGCGATCGCGACGGCGCTGGCCGATCTGCACCGGCAGCACGTCGTCCATCTCGATCTCAAGCCCGAGAACGTGATCCTGACCGACAAGGGCGCGGTGCTGCTCGATTTCGGCCTCGCCCGCCATGCCGAATTGCCGGACCTCCTCGGCGAGGAGAGCACCGAGCCGATGGGGACATCAGCCTATATCGCGCCGGAGCAGGTGCTGGGCGAGCGCTCCGACCCGGCGAGCGATCTCTTTGCGCTCGGCTGCCTGCTCTATCAGATGGCATCGGGCGAAGAGCCGTTCGGCCGGCCCAAGACCGTGCCCGGCATGAAGCGGCGGCTCTATCATGCGCCCAAATCCTTGCGCGCGGTCAATCCGCAGGCGCCGGCCTGGCTCGAGGCGATCATCGCACGCTGTCTCGAGGTCGATCGTGGCCGGCGCTATGCCGATGCGACCAGGCTCGCCTTCGACCTGCGACACCCCGAGCAAGTCACCGTCTCGCGCAGGCGCCCGACCGCCGGGGAACGCAGCCTCGCCAAGCGGCTGGTCGACCTGTTCCAGAAGCGCGACGAAGCCGCGGTCACAGGCACGCCGACGGTGGCGCGACGCAAGGCAGGCCCCTCGATCGTGCTGACCGCCGTCGATCTCTCGGAGGGGCTGGATGCGCTGGCCGCCGCGATCCTCGCCGAGACGAGCCGGCTCTTGGCCGCCCGGCCAGACTCCTCCCTCGCCTGCCTGACGGTGCTCAAGACCGAAATCATCGGGGAGACCAAGACCGTCGATGCGGAAGGTCGCTTGCTCTACATTGGCCGGCTGGTAGCGCTGAAGGACTGGGCCCGGCCGCTGCACCTGCCGGAGGACCGCGTCAGCTATCACGTGATCGAGGCGGTCAGCGCCGCCGATGCGATCCTGCGCTATGCCGGGCACAACGACATCGACCATATCGTGCTCGGCGCCCGCTCCTCCTCGGCCGTGCGCCGCCATCTCGGCAGCGTCTCGACCAAGGTGGTGGCGGAAGCTCTGTGCTCGGTCTCGGTGGTGCGGGTGAAAGGCGGGGCGGAAGCGTGAGCGATGTCACGTTGACCTCTCCGCCCGCGCCTCCGAGTATGCCAAGCATGCCGGCTGCTCCCTCCGCACGAACCGAATTCGATCCCGCCCGGCTGGACGCCTTCCTGCGCTCCACTTTGCCCAGCCGTGCCCAGGGTCAGATTACGGTCGAGCCGATCAGCGGCGGCCAGTCGAATCCGACCTTCTTCGTCTCCTATCCCGATGCCGGCACACGGCTCGTCCTGCGCAAGAAGCCGCTGGGGCCGCTGCTGCCCTCTGCGCACGCCGTCGAGCGCGAATACCGCATCCTGAAGGCGCTCGCCGGCTCTTCCGTGCCGGTGCCGCCCGCGCTGTTGTTGCATGAGGCCGACGATGTCGTCGGAACGCCGTTCTACCTGATGGAGCGGCTGGAGGGCCGCGTCTTCCACGACACCGCCTTGCCCGGCGTTAGCCCTGGCGAGCGGCGCGCCATGTATTTCGCCATGGCGGAGGCGCTGGCCGCGCTGCACGGCTTCGACTGGCAGGGCACCGGCCTCGCCGACTTCGGCAAGCCCGGCAACTATTATGCACGCCAGCTCGCGCGCTGGGGCCGGCAATGGCGCGAGACCCGGACGCGCGAGATTCCGGCGATCGACCGAGTGATCGACTGGCTCGGCGCAAACCTCGACGAGACGCCGGACACGACCATCGTCCATGGCGATTTCCGGCTCGGCAACCTGATGTTCGCGCCATCGGAGCCGAAGGTCGTCGCGGTGCTCGACTGGGAGCTCTCGACGCTCGGACACCCGCTCTCCGATGTCGCCTTCTCGTGTCTGCCCTGGCATTCGACACCGGACATGTATGCCGGCATCGTCGGGCTCGACCGCGAGGCGCTCGGCATTCCGACGCAGGACGAGTACATCGCCCGCTATTGTGCCGCCGCCGGGCGGGTCGAGGGCCCGGGCCGCTTCCACATCGCCTTCTCGCTGTTCCGCTTCGCCGTCATTCTCGATGGCATCGCGGCGCGGGCGAAGACCGGGAACGCAGCGGCGGAGAATGCCGTCGCGGTCGGCGCGATGGCGGAAAGCTTTGCGCAGCGCGCGCAGGCGCTGATCGACCAGACGAACTGACGAGGAACGCCATGGATTTCGCCTACTCGGCCAGGGTCGAAGAGCTGCGCGCCAAGCTGCAAGCCTTCATGGATACCCGTGTCCAGCCGGCCGACGCCGCCTGGAAGCATGAAGTCGAAGCCGGACGCTATCCCAGCGCGCTGATCGACGATCTCAAGGCCAAGGCGAAGGCCGAAGGGCTGTGGAACCTCTTCCTGCCGGCGCTCAAGCCGGACGAGCCCGGCACGCGCCTGACGAACCTCGAATACGCCCCGCTCGCCGAGATCATGGGCCGGTTCTACTGGTCCTCGGAGGTGTTCAACTGCAACGCTCCCGACACCGGCAACATGGAAATCCTGCATATGTTCGCGACACCTGAGCAGCGCGAACGCTGGCTGAACCCGCTGCTCAATGGCGAGATCCGCTCCTGCGTCGGGATCACCGAGCCCGGCGTCGCCTCATCCGACCCAACCAATCTGCAGACCACCATCATCCGCGACGGCGACCACTACGTCGTCAACGGCCGCAAATGGTGGACGACCGGGGCGCTGCACCCGAAGGTGAGGTTCTGTATCGTCATGGGCCTGTCCGATCCACGGCCCGAGGCCGATCCGCACAAGCGCCACAGCATGATCATCGTGCCGATGGATTCGCCCGGCCTGACGGTGATGCGCAATTTGCCGCTGCTGAACCATTATTCGATCGAAGGCCACACCGAGACCGACTTCAGCGAGGTCCGGGTGCCGGCCGCGAACCTGCTCGGCGAAGAGGGCGCAGGGTTCGCGCTGGCGCAGGCGCGGCTCGGGCCGGGACGCATCCACCATTGCATGCGCACCATCGGCCAATGCGAGGTCGCGCTTGAGCTGATGGTCGAGCGTGCGCTGGAGCGAAAGGCTTTCGGCCGCAACCTCGCTGACTATGCCAATGTCCAGGACTGGATCGCCGAAGGGCGGATGGAGATCGACCAGGCCCGCCTGCTCTGCCTGCGCGCCGCCTGGATGATGGACAAGCACGGCAACAAGGCCGCGCGCACCGAGGTCTCGGCGATCAAGGTCGCGGCGACGCGCTTGCAGACCAGAATCGCTGATCGGGCGATGCAGGTCTTCGGTGCAGGCGGACTCTCAAACGACACGCCGCTCGCCTTCATCTACTCCTGGGGCCGGGCGCTACGCTTCATCGATGGCCCGGACGAGGTCCACCTGCGCACCATTGCCCGCGCCGAGATCAGGAAGCGCAAGGAGAGCAACCGCAGCACCTTCGCCGAGCAGGGTGTGCTGCGGCCTTGGGTGAAGGGCGCCTAACAGGCGTGAGGAACGCTTTCGCCAAGACTTATGCTAAGGCGGGCGCTCGCTGATCGTCCGGCCAGATTCTCGGCGTGACCGGATCGCAGAACGGCAGGGTAGCGGCCTTGCGGACGGCCTGCGCGAGATGCTCGTTCACCTCTGCCGTGGTCGTCTTCAGCCCGTATTTCACCGCGGCGAGGCTGACCGTCTCGTCGACGATTCGGATCGCCGCCATCACCGTCGCGGCGCAGAGGCGCACATCGAAATCGCCCTTCGGGCGATCGAGGCGCTCGGCGATGATCTCGATCAGTTGTTCCTCGCCGATGTGACAGGACATTAGCCACGCCGTTCGCAGCGCCGGCTCCTCCGGCAGCCTAGCGAGGAGCTTCACGACCAGGATGTCGTCGGCGAGGTCCTGCGGCGCCATCTTGTCGGGACCGAGGCTGGCATGGAACAGCTCCTCGATCGCGACATCGCGCGGCCAGCGCCGCAGGATGTCGGCGAATCGCAGCGACGAATGCGCGAAGAGCGGCTCGACAGTGCTCTCCTTCGAGCGGAAATGCCGCCATAGCGTGCGGGTCGCGACCCCGGCC
The DNA here is from genome assembly GCF_037120455.1 of Allobosea sp. CCNWLY174. NCBI lineage: Bacteria > Pseudomonadati > Pseudomonadota > Alphaproteobacteria > Hyphomicrobiales > Alloboseaceae > Allobosea > Allobosea sp. CCNWLY174. Next base: position 971,364 of record NZ_JBBBBQ010000001.1, read on the forward strand.
GCCGCAGCGATGTCGTCACCGCTGGTATCGGCGACACCCCGCTCCAGGAACAGCCGCGCCGCATGCCTGGCGAGCGCCAGGCGGGTATTCTCTCGGGCGAGGCTCCGGCTCATCCCCTTCATGTGCTCCCTATTTTCGAGTCATTCAAGTCGTCATACTAATGCCACTTGCAGACATATTAAATGTCACTAAGTGACATATACGAATGCCCCAACCAGAATCGTCGACGAGGTGACCGCGCATGACCGCCATCGAGACCAAGATGCCCCTCCCCTACCCGCCGACGCGCCGCGTCGATGTCAGCGAGCGCCGTTTCGGGCATGAGATCGCCGACCCCTATCGCTGGCTGGAGAACGACCCCCGCCGCGATGGCGAGGTGGCCCGATGGGTGCAGGAGCAGACCGCGCTGGCTCGCAGCTACCTCGACGGCCTGCCGGCCCGGGAGGTGTTTCGCCGGCAGATCTCGGCGCTGTTCGACTATGAGCAGTCGGGCGTACCGCTGAAGCGCGGCAATCGCTACTTCCACACCATGCGGCAGGGCCTCAAGAACCAGGCGACACTGCATGTCCGGGACGGCGTCGAGGGGCCGGGTAGGCTGCTGCTCGACCCAAACGACTGGTCGGAGGATGGCGCCGACGCCATCGCCGAATGGGATGCTTCGGATGACGGTGCCCATGTCGCCTATGGCGTGCAGCGCGGCGGCATCGACTGGCGCGAGATCAAGGTGCTCGACGTCGCCACCGGCGAGACCCTGGCCGACGCGATCAAATGGGTGCGCTTCGGCAATATCGCCTGGGCGAAGGACGGCTCGGGCTTCTTCTACTCGCGCTATCCCGAGCCTCAGCCGGGCACGGAGGCGCAGGCGAACGTCGCCAATCACGCTATCTACTTCCACCGGCTGCGAACGGCGCAGGCGCAAGACCGGCTGGTCCATGCGACGCCCGATCGCCCCGATCTCCTGCATCTGGCCGGCGTGACTGATGACGGGCGCTACCTGATCATCCATTCGACGCCGGGAGCGTCGATGACCATGGTCAGCGTGGTCGACCTGACAAGCGACGATTGGACGGTTCGCCCCGTGGCCGGCGCGGATTTCGCTGCCGAATGGGCGGCCGTCGGCAATGACGGCACGACGATCTTCGTCGTCACCAGCGAGGGCGCGCCGCGCCGCAGGATCGTCACCTTCGACCTCGCCGAGGCGGCGCGACAGCCACGCGAGATCGTCGGCGAGGACGAGGCTGCTCTCCAGCATGGCTGGCTCGTCGGCGGCCGCCTGATCCTGTCCTATCTGGTCGATGCCAGCACCGAGCTGCGGCGCCACCGGCTCGATGGCACGCCGGACGGCACGGTCGAGCTGCCCGGCATCGGTAGCGCCGGCATTCGTGGCACACTGGCGGATGACGAGGCCTTCCTCGCCTATACCAGCTTCAATGCCCCGCTGACGATCTATCGCTACGAAGTGTCGACCGGGAAACGCACGGTCTGGGCAAAGCCCGCGATCGGTTTCGACCTCGCCGAGATCGCGGTCGAGCAGCGCTTCTACGCCTCGAAGGACGGCACCAGGGTTCCGATCTTCGTGATCAGGCGCAAGGGCGTGCAGGCTCCGGCGCCGACGCTGCTCTACGGCTATGGCGGATTCTCCATCAGCCTGACGCCGTATTACGCGCCGACGCAGCTGGCCTGGGTGGCGCAGGGCGGCACGCTCGCGATCGCCAATATCCGCGGCGGCGGCGAATACGGCCGGGCGTGGCACGATGCCGGCCGCCTCGCCAACAAGCAGAACTCCTACGACGATTTCATCGCCGCGGCCGAGTTCCTGCGCGGTGAGGGCATTGCCAGGGACATCGCGATCCAGGGCGAATCCAATGGCGGCCTGCTCGTCGGCGCGGTGACGAACCAGCGCCCCGACCTCTTCGCCGCCGCCCTACCCGGCGTCGGCGTGATGGACCTGCTGCGCTTCCACCATTTCACCGGCGGCACCTTCTGGAAATACGATTTCGGCGATCCGCAGGACCAGGCGGCGTTCGAGAACCTCCTTCGCCTCTCGCCCTATCACAACATCGCCGCTGGCAAGCCCTACCCCGCCATCCTCGTCACCACCGCCGATGCCGACGACCGCGTCGTGCCCGGCCACAGCTTCAAATATGCCGCCGCGATTCAGGCCGCCGAGATCGGCTCCAGGCCGCGCCTGCTGCTCGTCGAGACCCGCGCCGGCCACGGCGCCGGCAAGCCGCTCGGCAAGGTCATCGCCGAGGCCGCCGACATGTGGGCCTTCGCTGCCCGCTGGACCGGGCTCGAGACCGGCCGGGCCTGACGGCACCCCTCACCCCAACCACGAACTGGAGATACCCAATGAACCGCTTCTCGATCGCAGCCGCATTCATGCTCGGCGCGGCGCTGTTCTCGCCGGCCTTCGCCTCAGATGCCGAGGCGAGCGAAGCCCTCCCCGCGAGCCTCGCCGCGAAACTCGACGAGCTCCCCGCCGCCTTCACGATGACCGCCGCCAAGCGCCGCCGCCTGATGATGATGCAGGACGCGACGCGCCAGCAGCGCTGGCACGAGCGCCGGCGCGGCTATGGCTATGGCTACGGCCATCCCAGCTATGGCCGACCCTATGGTCCGCCGCCGCGCCATGGCTATTACCGGCGTTATGATCGGTTTTAGCCGCTAGCTCTTAATCGGCAACGGCAGGAGCCGCGGCGAGCTGGACCGCGACCGTGCCGAACCAGCGCGTCTCGACCTCGAAGCGCGCCGGCACGGGGAACTCGCCGCCCTCGCGCAGCGCGAGCAGGACCGAGCCCTTCAGCGGCCGCATCGCCGCCTCGCGATCATCGTCATGGCGGAAGCCGGCGATCGTCCGGACGGTGAAGCCGCAGCTCAGCCCGCGGCCGTTCAGCGGCCCCTGGTCGCTGACCTGCACCCTGGCCGAGGAGGTCATGACCGCGACCGAGCGGCGGCGGCCGTCATAGATCGCCGTCGAGCCGTCGCAGCTTTCGCTCTCCGCCACCTTCTTGAGCATCCCGGCGAGGCCGGAGAGCGAGTCGACCGTGCCGCGGATCAGCTCGGGCGGGACGGCCTCGCGGTCCTCGTTCGACGGCTCCAGCCGCCGGATCGTCGGCACGCCGCGCTGATAGTGCATCTCGCTGACATAGGCCCGGCCGCGCCATGAGCCGTTCGCCTGGTAGAGCCGCGGCTCGGGGCCGCTGCGGCCCCAGCGGCCTTCGACCTTGCCGGATTGCTCGGCCGCCCCGACGAGCTGGGCCGCCCGGTAGGGGCGCGTGCGGATCTCGATACGATAGCCGGCGCGGTCGAGCAGCGAGGTGACCTCGATCTCGCCTAGCGTGACCCCGCCCAGCACCGTGACATCGTAGCGAAGGCGCAGCTCGCGCGCCGAGGCGGCCGAGGGAGCAGCGCAGCCGAGCGCCCCGGCGATCAGGGCCCCTGCCGCGAGGGCCCTGGCCTGTCTCGATGCGACGCCGGTCAACCTCCCGCCGTGCTCGGACCTAATCGCCGTCGCCGGAGAGGCCGCACACCGTCGCAGCCGCCGCGCGTCGTTACTGTCGAAGCCGCACCCGAGCATCCGCATCATCCCGCACGAGACCGGTAGGTCCCCTTCCCTCCGCGTGGCCGCCCAGCATGACAGAGCCGAGGCGATGTGCCGTTGTAGCGTGAAGGACGAGAGCCCAGCCATGCACGAAGGCGCGACGGCCTACGGTTTCGGATCAGGCGATGCAGGGCCTCCGGACCGGCGGATTCTGCAGGGATGCGCGCTGGCCTTCATCGACAGCCCGGTGCGGACAATTCAGCCCCTTCCAGGGCTAAGTCGTGATCACCGTTCCAGCTGCGGCTTCCGGTCAGTAGGGCGTGACGTTCGCCGGGATCGTGACGATGGTCTGATCCCGCGGCAAAGGCGGGCCGGCGGGTTTCGTTCTGCCCAGCATTTCGAGAAGCGGCAGCACCGGATCGCGCGCAAGTTCACGGATAACGCGCCGCTCCAGCCAGTTCAGCCGCCAGGGCAGCACGGCCGCCTTGAAGAGGCGGCCGCGATTTCTCAGCTCCAGCCCGTCCGGCGGCCCCTTTCCCAGGGCTTCCTTCGTCAAGGCCGCCCGGATGAAATCCAGGCCCGCGAGCGTCATGACGTCCATTCGGAACCAGAAGCGCGGATTGCTCTCGATGAAGAAGACCTGACCATCGGCTCGTTCACGCAGGTCGAACCCGATCACCCCATCGAGCTTGAGATGGGCGGCGACGACCCGGCTGAAAGCATCGACATTGGGGCGTCGAACGAAACGGATGCCATGGCGCGCAAAGGTGTAGGCGACCTGACCCGTGATCTCGCCGCGCTCGCACAGATAGAAGACGCAGAGATCACGGCCGGGAATGAAATCCTGTGCCAGGATCGGGCTGTAGTCGATCCGCCCGAGCAGATCCTCCGGCCCGTTGATCCGGCGCACCCCCCATCCGCCATCGAGGTTCGTCGGCTTGACGATGAAGGGGTAGATCAGTGCGCCCGTGGCGGCAGCGGCGCGCAGCTCGGACCAGGTCTCGAAGATTCGCGTCCCCGGCACGGGCAGGTCGAGATCACGGCAGAGCTGATGAAAGGTGAGCTTGTTGTTCAGCAGATCGAACGCCTGCCCAGCAGGAACAGGGAAGCAAGGCGTCTCGAAGCTGTCCGGATAGGCTGCCAGAAAGCGGGTCGTGTGCCCACAGGTCGGAAGGATACAGGAAATCTGATGATCTTTTGCGTAGCTGTCTATCGTAGACGCCTCACCAGGACCAGCAAGCGCGAACGGTTTTCCTAGATCATGGAAGGCCCGACAGTGACGAGAATGCCTGAGCCAGGCCCCATCGCCAGTCCCGATGATATGAATATCGTCGAAATACGAGGATACTGCTTTCAGTATCCTGTATTCCATCCGAAATCTGTCTGCCAGAAGGATTGCGCGACCGCTCATTGCTCGACTTCCCGCTGCGGGCGCCAAATGAGGATGAAGCACATCTGAAAATTCTTTTTCGATTATCGGATTTCCTCATATTCGCCTGCCTGCTCCCCTGCCGCAACCGATCTGCCCACGAACCAATGGTGTTAAGCCGATTGATCTCTGGAAGGCGCGAGACCTTCGTAGATCATGAGGCAGCGCATTCGGTCCTTGGGGTCGCGGGTGGACGAGGCCGATCCTATCAACGCAATGAACAGGCAGTCGGGCACGGCGTGGCGCGGCGACCTGCCCTCTCGCCTGCCGCGCTCCTCCGCCGCCGTCCGAGCGTATCCCGCGCAGCCACTCGGCCAGGCCGAGAGGCTTGAATCGGAGATCGTCACTGCCTCGGATTTCGCGCGATATCGGGATGACTGGGACGATCTCGTCCGTCGCGCCCTGATCCCGAACGTCTACATGCACCCGGCGGTTGCGCTCGCCGCCGAACGGCATGCTGGACGGCCTGTCGTCGTCGCGCTTGTCTGGCGCGTATCCGGGCTCGGTCGGATTCTCGTCGGCGCCTGGCTTCTGGGCGAGTTCACAGAGCGGCGCGGCTTCTTCAGGGTTCTCGATACGGCGTTGAACCGGCTCGTCTTCTCGGGCACGCCGGTCGTCGACGCCGGCCTGGTGCCGGACGTGCTCGACAAGCTGCTGGACGCCATCGCCGACCAGCCGAACCTTCCCGGGATCATCGTCGCATCCGATCTGAATGCGGACGAGCGCTTGCTGCCGTGTCTGCGCGGCGTTCTCGCCCGGCGCCGGTCCCGCGCCGTGGTCGTGGGGCGGCGACGGCGAGCCGTCCTGACACGCGGAACCGAGGCGGAGTTCCCGAGGCATCCGGAGGCCTCCGCGAAGCAGAAGCAGAGCTTCCGCCGGAGAAGCCGGCGACTGACAGAGGCCGGCATCGAGCCTTTCACCTTGGCGCGCGGCTCACAGGTCGCGGACGCGTTCCGGGCGTTCCTGGAGATCGAGGCCAGCGGCTGGAAGGGCAAGCAGGAGTACAAGGGCTGGGCAATCCGGCTCGACCCGGCGCTGGAGCCATTCGCGGCGGAGATGATCGAGGGCCTGGTGCGCGCCGGATGCGCGAGCATCGAAGGCTTGCGGCGGGGCGAGCGCTGGATCGCCTTCTCGATCTGGCTCCGCTCCGGCTCGCGCGCCTTCGGCTGGAAGATGGCCTATGACGAGGCCTTCGCCAGCTTCGGGCCCGGGCGCCAGCTCTCGGAACGGGTGACGGCGACGTTCACGTCCGATCCCGCACTGGCCGATTTCGACAGCTGCAACGGCTCGGAGACGTCCTTTCACGCCACGATCTGGCCAGAGCGGCTCGACCTGGTCGACATCGTCATCGACGCGCGGCGCGGCGGCTCGGTGCCGGGCACGCTCTTCATGATCGTCGAACTGGCGTATCGCCGCGGGCGAGAATGGCTGAAGGCCGCGCGCGATACGGTGCGCGCATCTTGGCGTCGCTTGCGCTCAGGACGCTGAACACGCCATGGCTGAGGTAGTTTCGCGACATGGCGATAGCGCGGCCTTTGGGTGAAAACGGCCCTGTCTCGATGCGATGCCGGCTGCCCCCTCCCCGCGCAAGGTCGCCGTCGCCGGAGCAACTGCACAGCCTCGCAGCCGCTGCGCGTCGTCGCTGTCGAAGTCGCGCCCGAGCATCCGCATCATCCCGCACAGGACCGGCAGGTCCCCTTCCCTCCGCGTGACCGCCCGGCGTGACAGGGCCAAGCGATGTGCCGTTGTAGCGCGGACGACGAGAGCCCCGCCATGCACGAAGGCGCGACGCGTTGGGGTCTCAGATCGGACGATGCAGGGTGAGGCCGCCGCGGTGTTGGAGCGGCTGCCGGTTAAGTGTATCGGAGGCCCGTGTAGCTGGGCATATTCTAACCGTTCCGAATGCGGTCGACGACAGTGCGGTATCGATCGGGAATCTTCGTGATGATCTCATGCCAGAAGAATGAGCATTCGATGATGCCGCAGGCATAAGGCATCACCTCATAGGGCGGGAAAGAAAAGGTTACGGTGCGACGGTCAAACGTGAAGCGATCCAAGCCCTGCCAAGCATTGGTTTCCATTTCCTCGCGGGTCGTAAGTGAAAACGTCGAACCGTCATCGTCGGTACCGTAAGCGGCGACCAAACGGTCGAAGCACAGGCCGGCGAGCCACTTGGCGGTTTCGTCATCCCAATTCAGGAGCTCCCGAATCCCGACGAGGCCACCGGCATTACCAAAAAAATTTAGACTCTCGACGCCGTGATTTGGATGTGCGCCGCCACTGTAGTCGTGGATGTAGATCCGAATCGAGAGCAGGTCGTCGTCGCGATAGAATTCGGTCACAGCGACTTCCTGCCAGAGCTCTTGAGGGTCAAGCTGATCCGGGCGATACTCGAGCAGTTGCTCCGCCTGGGTACGCCAGCCTACATGCTGTGCCAGCGCGCGGGAGGCGATACTTGCGTTAACGAGTTCCCAGAACGGCGTCTTGCCGGGATATTGCGGGTATGATGCCCGGGACGTGAACCCCTCTGTCCCTTCCATCAGTTCGACGTTCTTCGACGTCACTGGCGCCTCGGCGGCCTCCACAGTCGGCGCCTCCGTGGCGATTGACTGAGTGGGATTCTGCGGCTTGCGGCCCTCCAATTGGGCCACCCTCTTCTCGACCGCCCGCAGCAAATCCGACTGCCAGCCGTCCTTGAACTTGTCGACGTAATGCCAGACGGTTAGCTGCACCGGCACTCGATATTCTTCTAGCCGCATGAACATCGCCAGGTTGCTGCTAAAAGGCTCGTCCTCGAGCAGCCGCAGAGTTTCCCGGATTTCTCGCATCGCGACGCTGCGGCGACGCTCGATCACTGGCGACAGCAGATGGATGATGAAATCGGCAGCCTTCTGGCCAGCTAGGCGCTCGGCGTCCCAGTTGTCTCCGCCAACCAACAGGTCTCCATCCCGCCAGACACTATAGCCGGCGCCCTTGAGGCACGCAGCGACGTCTTTCGCGTGCTCTAGGTCCTCACGGGCATATCCGAGGAAAATCTGCATCGCCTCGGCTACCGCTGGCCGTGTAACGTTCGAAACCGCTCGGCGAGCTTTCTTTGAAGCTCTTGCAGGCCCTCGCCATTGTTCAAATAGCTCAGCTGGCGATGATGCCGCAGGTCGAAGGGGATGTCGCCATCGCTTTGCGAGATCGGCACGACATGCTTACCCAGGGTGTGCGCGATCCCAGCTTCGTAGAACACGTTCGCGTTGCGGCCGGTGAAATCGCAGACGACGATGAAGGACCGGTAGATCAACGAGAAGATGTCCTGGATGACTGCGGAGTGCTCCCAGATGTCATCGGCTTTTTGGCACTGAAAACCGGCCACCTTGGCCGCGGCCTCGATCGCTGAGTAGACCGGCTTCATACCGGAGTGGAACGGCATCATTACCGAGATTAGCATCGGGTCGACCAGCGCATTCGGGACCTCGAAGACCTTTGGTTGGAACACGATCGTCTTGCCGGTTGACTTGCCGCTCGACACATTCTCCCCTTCGCCCTGGCCGCGCTTGCGTGCAAACGACTCCATGATCGCGATGTTGCCCGGGTCTCGCTTCGAGATTCCGATTAGCACCGGCAAGATGGTGTCGGGGTAATCGGCATCGTCCCAGCTTAGGCTCCGCAAAAGCCGCGGGTGATTGGTGACAATGTCGTCCGAGCCGGTCAGTAGGCCAAGTTCGTGCCAGTCCCCCTCCGAGAAATGCTCGCGGGCCAAGTCTCGAATCTTCAGTAGTCGTTCGCTGTCGTTTGCCACTTTACCTGCGTCCCGCGGTGGTGTCGCCGAGGCAGCATGCGGGGGCACGCCGGGAATTTCCAGGCCAAGTTCATAGGCCATGCGCAGGATGATCTCGTCGCTGACCCCCGCCAGGGCGGTCTTCGCATAGAGCCGCTTGCTATTCATCGGGGCGTCGACGGGCTTTGGGACGGAAAATCCGCCGAGGAATGCGTCGACGTCGGCGAAGCTGAATCTGCTCTGGAGCTCGGTGCCAATCTTCTCGACTAGCGTGATCTTGTCCGTAACCCGCACGTGCCATTCCCTTCGTTTTCTGCACGTATCACGTCGCCAACGAGAGCGGCAGGTTCCGCTACCGAAGCGGAATCCGGTTAAGGCAAGCGGTCATTCTGATAAAGGCAGCTCCAGGCATCCAGACCGAGCGGACTCGAAGCGGCTTAGCTACTTCAGTCGGGCGAATGTCCGAATCCGGGCGGCGAGCCAACGTCCGCTGGTTGCACTTCACGTCAACTTGGCGGGGCCGGGGAACATTACGCCCGAATAGCATCGTCATCATCGCAGCCAACCCAAAACGACTAAGGCCCCGCCATGCGCTCAGGCATGACAGGGTCGCAAATGGCGGCAAACGCCGACAGGGTCGCAACTGCCGCAACCCCGCCCGCCACTCCTCAAGCTGCCTCAGCCATCTCCCCCTTCCCCTCCACCCCATGCTGGCGCAGCGGCCGGTTCCCCGAGAGCCTCCGCATCAGCACGTAGAACACCGGGGTCAGGAAGATGCCGAAGGCGGTGACGCCGATCATGCCGGCGAAGACCGCGATGCCCATGGCCTGGCGCATCTCGGCGCCCGCCCCGGTCGAGAGCACCAGCGGCACCACGCCCATGACGAAGGCGAGCGAGGTCATCAGGATCGGCCGCAGGCGCAGGCGGCTGGCCTCGATCGCGGCCTCGACCGGCGTCCTGCCCTCGAATTCGAGCTCGCGCGCGAATTCGACGATCAGGATGGCGTTCTTGGCCGATAGTCCGACCAGGACGACGAGGCCGATCTGGGTGAAGACGTTGTTGTCGCCGCCGCTCCACCAGACGCCGGCCATCGCCGCGAGCAGGCCCATCGGGATGATCAGCAGGATCGCGACCGGCAGGGTCAGGCTCTCGTATTGCGCCGCCAGCACCAGGAAGACGAGCAGGATCGCGACCGGGAAGACCAGGATGGCGGAATTGCCGGCCAGGATCTCCTGATAGGTCAGCTCGGTCCATTCGAAGGCGAAGCCCTTGGGCAGGGTCTCGGCGGCGATGCGGGTGACGGCGTCCTGCGCCTGGCCCGAGGAGAAGCCGGGGGCCGGGCCGGCATTGATGTCGGCGCTGAGGAAGCCGTTATAGCGCATGGCGCGTTCGGGGCCGGCATCGGTGCGCACGTTGAGCACGGCCGAGAGCGGCACCATCTCGCCCGAATTCGAGCGGACCTTGAGCTTGCCGATGTCCTCCTGATAGGCGCGGTAGGGCGCATCGGCCTGGACGCGCACCGTGTAGGTGCGGCCGAACTTGTTGAAGTCGTTCACATAGGACGAGCCAAGATAGATCTGCAGCGTCTCGAAGACATCGGTGACGGGAACGCCGAGCTGGCGCGCCTTGGTGCGATCGATGTCGGCATAGAGCTGGGGCACGTTGACCTGGAAGCTCGAGAACATGCCGGCGAGCTCGGGCGCCGTCGCGGCCTTGGCCATGAAGGCCTTGGTCGCCTCGTCGAGCGCCTTGTAGCCGAGGCCGGCGCGGTCCTCGATCTGCAGCTTGAAGCCGCCGATGGTGCCGAGGCCCTGGACGGGCGGCGGCGGGAACATCGCGATGAACGCCTCCTTGATGCCGGCGAACTCCTTGTTGAGCTGCATGGCGACGGCGTTGCCCGAGAGCGAAGGGTCCTTGCGCTGGTCGAAGGGCTTCAGGCCGACGAAGACGATGCCGGCATTCGAGGAGTTGGTGAAGCCGTTGATCGACAGGCCCGGGAAGGAAATCGCGTTCTCGACGCCGGGATGCTTCAGCGCGATCGCGTCCATCCTGCGGATGACGTCCTCGGTGCGGTCGAGCGTCGCCGCGTCGGGGAGCTGGGCGAAGCCGACGAGGTACTGCTTGTCCTGGCCCGGCACGAAGCCCGACGGCACCTTCTGGAAGAGCATGACGGTCAGGCCGACGAGGCCGGCATAGACCACGAGCATCACGGTCTTGCGGCCGAGGATGCGGGTGACGCCGCCGCCATAGGCCTCCGACGAGCGGTTGAAGAAGCGGTTGAAGCCGCGAAAGAACCAGCCGAACAGGAAGTCCATGCCGCGGGTCAGCGCATCCTTGGGGGCGTCATGGCCGCGCAGCAGCAGCGCCGCGAGCGCCGGCGACAAGGTCAGCGAGTTGATCGCCGAGATCACCGTCGAGATCGCGATGGTGAGCGCGAACTGGCGGTAGAACTGGCCGGTCAGGCCGCTGATGAAGGCGAGCGGGACGAAGACCGCGACGAGGACGAGCGCGATCGCAATGATCGGGCCGGAGACCTCGCGCATCGCCTTGTAGGTGGCTTCGCGCGGGGACAGGCCGTTCTCGATGTTGCGCTCGACGTTCTCGACCACGACGATGGCGTCGTCGACGACGATGCCGATCGCCAGCACGAGGCCGAACAGCGAGAGCGCATTGATCGAGAAGCCGAAGAGGTACATCACCGCAAAGGTGCCGACGACCGAGATCGGCACGGCGACGAGCGGGATGATCGAGGCGCGCCAGGTCTGCAGGAAGACGATGACGACGAGCACGACCAGCGCGATCGCCTCGAGCAGCGTCGAGATCACCGCCTTGATCGAGGCGCGGACGAACTGGGTGGTGTCGTAGACGATCGAGTAGTCCACGCCCTCGGGCATGTTCTGCTTGATCTCGCGCATCGTCTCCTGGACGCGGTCGGCGATGGCGATGGCGTTCGAGTTCGGGGCCTGGAAGACCGGCACGGCGACGGCCGACTTGCCGTTGAGCAGCGAGCGCAGCGCGTATTCGGCGGCGCCCAGTTCGATGCGGGAGACGTCCTTCAGGCGCACCACCGCGCCGCTCGCGGCAGTCTTGACGATGATCTCGCCGAACTCCTCCTCGCTGGCGAGGCGGCCCTGCGCATTGACCGAGAGCTGCAGATCGAGCCCCGGCCCGCTCGGCGAGGCGCCGATGACGCCGGCGGCGGCCTGGACGTTCTGGGCCCGGATTTCGCGGACGATGTCGGAGGGCGAGAGGCCGTGCTCGGCAACTTTTTGCGGGTCGAGCCAGACGCGCATCGAATAGTCGCCCGAGCCGAAGAGCTGGACCTGGCCGACGCCGTCGATGCGCGCCAGCCGGTCCTTGACGTTGAGGACGGCGTAATTGCGCAGATAGGTCATGTCGTAGCGGCCGTTCGGCGAGGTGATGTGCACCACCATCGTCAGGTCCGGCGAGCTCTTGATGGTGGTGACGCCGAGGCGGCGCACCTCCTCCGGCAGGCGCGGCTCAGCCTGCGAGACCCGGTTCTGGACCAGCTGCTGGGCCTTGTCCGGGTCGGTGCCGAGCTTGAAGGTGACGTTCAGCGTCATCACGCCGTCGGTCGTCGCCTGGCTCGACATGTAGAGCATGCCCTCGACCCCGTTGATCTGCTCCTCGATCGGCGTCGCCACGGTCTCGGCGATGACGCGCGGATTGGCGCCGGGATATTGCGCGCGCACCACCACGGTGGGCGGCACGACCTCGGGATATTCCGAGATCGGCAGGGCCCGCAGCGCCAGCAGGCCGGCGAGGAAGATCAGGACGGAGAGCACACCGGCGAAGATCGGCCGGTCGATGAAGAACTTCGAGAGGTTCATGGGGGTGCCCCTTCAAGGCGGCGGCCCCGCCGGTCCCGAAGCGGCCGGCGGGGCGATAGAACTGGGATGGGATCGCGCGCCTTAGCGCTGCGCGAGCTCGGTCGTGGGCTTCTTCAGTTCGGAGCGCTCGGCCATCGGCACCTGCTCGGGGGCGACGGAGGCGCCAGGGCGGATGCGCTGCAGGCCGTTGACGACGATCTGCTCGCCCGCTTCCAGCCCGCTGGTGACGATGCGCAGGCCCTCGGCAGCGGTGCCGAGCGTGACCTCGCGCCACTGGGCCTTGTGGTCCTTGCCGACGACGAAGACGAACTTCTTGTTCTGGTCGGTACCGACGGCGCGCTCGTTGATGACGAGGGCGGGCTCCGATTTCGCCTGGCCCATGCGCAGGCGCACGAACTGGCCGGGCATCAGCGCGCCGTCCTTGTTGTCGAAGATCGCCCGGACGCGGACCGTACCGGTCGCGGCGTCGATGCCGTTGTCGACGAAGTTGAGATGGCCGGAGACCGGCGCGGCCTCGTTCGCCGCGGTCGTCATCTGCACCGGGATGCGCTTGAGGTCGCGCGGCTTGCCGGGCTCGGCCGGCAGGGTCGCCAGCGCCTTCAGCAGCGAGCCCTCGTCGGCGTTGAAACCGGCATAGACCGGATCGACCGAGACCAAAGTCGTCAGCAGCGGCGCATTGGCGCCGGCGGCGACCAAGTTGCCGATGGTGACTTCCAGTCGGCCGATGCGACCGCCGATGGGGGCGCGGATCTGGGTGTAGTCGAGGTTGAGCCTGGCCGACTGCAGGGCGGCGCGGGCGGCGCGCTCGTTGGCCTGCGCCTCGCGCAGCGCATTCAGCCTGGTGTCGAGGTCGCGCTGCGAGACGTTCTGCGTCGACATCAGCTTCTGACCGCGCTCATGCTCGCCCGCGGCAAGCGCGACGCGGGCCTCGGCCGCAAGCAACTGGGCCTGGGCCCGCTCGAATTCGGCCTGGTAGGGCGCCTGGTCGATGCTGACCAGCAGATCGCCCTGCTTGACCAGCGCACCTTGCGAGAAGTGCACCTGCTCGACGACGCCGGAGACGCGCGAGCGAATCTCGACGCGCTCGATCGCTTCGAGCCGGCCGGAGAACTCGGCCCAGCTGACCAGCGCGCGCTGCTCGACGACCGCGACCGAAACCGGCGTCGCCGGCGGTGCGGCGGGCGCCGTGTCGCCTTGCGCTGTGTTCGAGCCATGGACGGCGGCAGTGAGCGCCGCAAGCGAGACGCCGGCGGTGATGGCAACGCCCAACAGGGCATGACGGACCGTTCCCAGAATCATGGGTTCATTCCTTCGTGGAGAGAGGTTGAAAGAGCGGACGACCGGCGGTTCTAGGACGGTGCGGTCGCGGTGAAGAACTCGCTGACGTGATGACAGGCCGCGCACAGGCAGGAGCCGTCGCGGGGCCCTTCGGCGAAGGCATCCGGCCACCGGCTCGGGCCGCCGACGATGCGGATGGTGGTGTCGACGCCGGCCGCCTTCAGCCGGTGGGCATAGTTGATGCTCTCGTCGCGCAAGAGGTCGTCCTCGGCGGTGACGATCAGGGCCGGTGCGAGCCCGGTCAGCCTGACGGCATTGACGGGGGCAGCGTAAGGATGCGCCGCCTTTTCGGGCGAGCCGAGATAGGCATGCCAGCCATCGGCCCAGCGGCAGCCGACCGGGCCGGCCTCGGCATTGCGGAAGGAATAGGTGCCGAGGCAGGAATCGAGCATCGGCGAAAACAGGATCTGGCCGGCGAGCGGCGGGCCGTGCCGGTCGCGCGCCATCATGGCGAGCGCTGCGGCGAGGTTGCCGCCGGCCTCCTCGCCCGCCACATAGAGCGGCGCGGTCTTGCCGACCCAGCGCGCCTTGTCGCGGGCGATCTTCTCGAGCGCAGCATAGGAGGCTTCGAGCGCCTGCGGAAACGGATTGGCGGGTGCGAGCGGATAAGGCAGCGAGATCACGATCGCGCCCGCCTCGGCCAGCGTGGTCGCGACAGCTTCGCCGGACGCAAGCGTGCCGCTGTCGAAGGTGCCGCCATGCAGATGGACGACAAGGCCAGCCTCGTCCGGCACGGCAGCCGGCGCATAGAGCCGGCCGGCGAGCTTGTCGCGCCCGACCGCAACGCTCTGCTCGCGCCAGAAGACGGCGCGGCGATAGCGGCTTTCCGGGACGGACGGGACGAGCATGGCGACGGCGCCTGACGAATGTTGCGGTGCATCACGATTTAGGTGATGCTCTCAGCTTAATAAACCGCCGTTCTGCTCCTACATTATTTCCATATGGAAACAATCGGCGGACTACCGGAGTCTCGATATGGACCAGCTCAACGCCATGCGCGCCTTCGTGCGCGTCGTCGAAGTCGGCACCTTCACCCGCGCCGCCGAGCTGCTCGATCTGCCCAAACCGACCGTGACCAAGCTGATCCAGCAGCTCGAAGGGCATCTGCACGCGCAACTGCTCAACCGCACGACGCGGCGCGTCACCGTGACGATGGACGGCGCCGCCTATTACGAACGGGCGCTGCGCGTGCTCGGCGAGATCGACGAGCTCGACCAGAGCATGGCCTCCTCGCAGGCCCGGCCGAGCGGGCGCCTGCGCATCGATGTCAGCGCGTCGTTCGCTACCGACATCATCCTGCCGGCCCTGCCCGGTTTCCTGGCCCGCTATCCCGAAATCCAGGTCGACATGGGCCTGTCCGACCGGCCAGCCGACCTGATCGGCGAGAATCTCGACCTCGCCATCCGTGCCGGCGCGATCGAGGATCAGAGCCTGATCGCCCGCCGCATCGGCGAGATGATGCTGATCACCTGTGCGACGCCGGGCTATCTCGCCAAGCATGGCACGCCGCAGCACCCGCGCGATCTGGAGGACGGCCATCTCGCGATCGGCTATCGCCGGGCCGGCACCAGCCGCGTCATGCCCTTCACCTTCGCCAGCCCGAAGGAGACGATCGAGATCCAGGGCGACTATGTCGTCTCCCTGAACGACGGGACCGGCTATGTCGCCGCCGGGCTGGCGGGGCTCGGCGTCATGCAGGTGCCGACGTTCATGGCGATGGCGCACATCGCCTCTGGCCGGCTCGTCCCGATCCTGACCGACTGGTGCACGAAGCCGAAGCCGCTGCACATCATCTATCCGCCGAACCGCCACCTCTCGAACAAGGTCCGCGTCTTTGTCGACTGGCTGGCCGAATTGTTCGCGCGGAACGCGTTGCTTCAGGGCAAGCCGCTGCTGCCCTGCCCTGGCGGCGTCGCCGCGGAGGCGCTCGCTCATCAGTCCGAGCAGGCCGCCTAGCCGCGCAGGTCCGAGATGACGGGCCGGCGGTTCCATCGCATCGCGAACTGGCCTAACCAGAGGCGCCGGCTTTCCGCCGCGTTCCTCAAGCAGCCAGGTCCGCCCGATGTCCCGCAGCGTCCGCGACAAGCTCGAAGCCAATCTCGCCCGCATCGGCGACGGCGCCCCGGTCTTCACAAAGCTTTTGCTCGACACCGCGCGCGCCGAGGCCGACGCCGCCGATCGCCGCCGCGAAGCCGGGCTGCAGTTGAGCGCGATCGACGGCACGATCGTCTCGGTCAAGGACCTGCTCGACGTGAAGGGCGTGACGACCTGGGCCGGCTCCAGCGTGCTGAAGGGCGCAACCGCAGCAGCTCAGGATGCGCCTTCGGTGGCGCGGCTGCGCCGGGCCGGCGCGGTGATCATCGGCAAGACCAACATGACCGAGTTCGCCTTCTCCGGCATCGGCCTCAACACCACCTTCGGCACGCCTGGCAGTGCCGTCGACAAGGCGCGTATCCCGGGCGGCTCCTCGTCCGGCGCGGCGGTCTCGGTGGCGGAAGGCTCGTCGGAGCTGACGGTCGGCACGGATACCGGCGGCTCCTGCCGCATCCCCGCCGCCTTCAACGGCATCACCGGGATGAAGCCGACGCACAAGACGGTTCCCGATGAGGGCTGCTTCCCGCTTGCGCCGAGCCTCGATTCGATAGGCCCGCTGGCCAAGGATGTCGCCGGCTGCGCGCGCCTGCTCTCAGTGCTGGCGGATCGACCCTTCGATCTCGCGGAAGGCCTGTCGCCGGCCCGCATCCGCCTCGGCGTGGCGCGCGGCGGCTTCCTGGCCGAAGCAGCCCCGTCCGTCGCCAAGGCCTATGAGGCGGCGATCGAGCGCGTGACGCGGCTCGGCATCGCGGTCGAGCCGGTCGATCTCGACGGGCTTTGGCAGGAGATGCTGGCAATATGCCCGGTGCCGCTGGTCACGGTCGAGGCAGCGGCGGTGCATCGCGACCTCCTGGAGAGCAAGGCCGAGACTTACGACCGGCGCGTCGCCGCCCGCATCGCCATCGGAGTGCCCTGCAAGGCGACCGACTACATCATCGCCATGGAGAGGCGCCGGGCGCTGATCGGAAGACTCGCCGCCCAGCTCGACGGGCTCGACGGCTTCCTGGCGCCGACCGTGCCGATCGAGGCGCCGATGATCGCCGCGATGGAGGCGGATGACGAGGCGTTCTTCGCGGCCAATCGCCTGATCCTGCGCAACCCGGCCTTCGGCAACCTGTTCGACCTGTGCTCGATCTCGCTGCCGATGCCGCTCGGCGACAAGCTCTCGGGCGGGCTGATGCTGAGCGCCGTCGCAGGCCGGGACCAGCAGCTGCTCAACATCGCCAAGTTGATCGAGCCGGCCGCAGCGGGCTGAGCGGGCGGATCAGCCCCTCACCTCGCCCAGCGACCAGGGCAGCTCCTCGCCGCCTCGGAAAATGACGACGTCCTCCTCGCCGACCGCCACCGTCGGCGAGACCCGGCAGGGCCGCTTCTCCAGCGTGATCGTGCCTTCGTTCAGCGGCAGGCCGTAGAAGCGCGCGCCGTTCTCGGAGGCAAAAGCCTCGAAATGATCGAGCGCGCCCTCCTCGTCGAAGACCTGGACATAGGTCTGCAGGGCGGTGGCCCCGCCGAAGACGCCGGCCGAGCAGCACTCCGCCTGCTTGGCGCTGCGCAGATGCGGGGCCGTGTCGGTGCCGATGAAGAAATTGCCGTCGCCGGCGGTGACCGCCTTGCGCAGAGCGAGGCGGTGGCGCTCGCGCTTGGCGACCGGCAGGCAATAGAGATGGGGCCTGAGGCCGCCCTGGAAGATCGAGGTGCGGTTGATGATCAGGTGATGCGGCGTCACCGTCGCCGCGGCCCGGCCGGCATGGGCGCGCACCAGTTCGACGGTCTCGGCAGTGGTGACATGCTCGACCACGACCTTGAGGCCCTGATGCCGCTTCAGCAGCGGCAGCATCTCTGTCTCCATGAACACCGCCTCGCGGTCGAAGATGTCGACGGCCGGGTCGGTCGCCTCGCCATGGACGAGGACCGGCATGCCGATCTTTTCCATTCGCTCCAGCACCGGGGCGAGCTTGGGAATGCTGGTGACCCCGTGATGGGAGTTGGTCGTCGCGCCCGAGGGATAGAGCTTGGCCGCGGCCCAGACGCCTTCGCGGAAGCCACGCTCGATCTCGTCGGGATCGGTCGAGTCGGTCAGATAGCAGGTCATAAGGGGCGTGAAATCGTTGCCGTCCGGGCGCGCCGCCAGGATGCGCTCGCGATAGGCCGATGCCGCGTCGACCGAGGTGACCGGCGGGACCAGGTTCGGCATGATGATGCCGCGTTTGAACTGCGCGGCCGTGAAGGGCAGCACTGCCTTCAGCATGGCGCCGTCGCGCAGGTGGACATGCCAGTCGTCCGGGCGGCGGATGGTCAGTGTCTGCGCCGGGGTGGCGGCCTTGGGCTCGCTGCTGCCGAAGAGTTCCGTGACGCTCATGCCCTGCCCCTGTGCTGACCTGCCCCCAAACGAATCCGCCGGCGAGCCGGCCTTCCATAGCCGCCTTGGCGAGGCCGCGCGAGTACGTCGAAGCAATCCTGCCGGGGACAGCGCACGGCAGGGATTGACCTTCACCGGCAACCTGTCGAGAAGAGGCCGTTTGCGAATTCGACACGAGCCGCGCCAACGCCTGCAAACGGCGAAGGCTGGCGCGCGCTGGCCCTGGAGACCAAGACCATGCCCAATCTCTACATGCCGGTCGACCGGGATACCATCGCGCTCGAAGCGGCCAAGATGCTGCTGGAGATCAAGGCAGTCCACTTCTACCAGGACAAGCCCTTCATCTTCACCTCCGGCTGGGCGAGCCCGGTCTATATCGATTGCCGCAAGATCATTTCCTTCCCGCGGCTGCGCTCCTCGCTGATCGACTTCGCCGCGACGACGATCGTGCGTGACATCGGTTATGAATCGATCGACATCGTCGCGGGTGGCGAGACCGCCGGCATTCCCTTCGCCGCCTGGATCTCCGACCGGCTCTCGCTGCCGATGCAGTATGTCCGCAAGAAGCCCAAGGGTTTCGGCCGCAATGCCCAGATCGAGGGCGAGGTTGTCGAGGGCGCGCGCACGCTGCTGGTCGAGGATCTCGCCACCGACGGCGGCAGCAAGGTCAATTTCTGCAAGGCGCTGCGCGACGCCGGCGCCAAGGTCGATCACTGCTTCGTGCTGTTCTACTACGACATCTTCCCGCAAGGGCGCGAGATGATGAAGGAGATCGGCGTCGGCCTGCACTATCTCACCACTTGGTGGGACGTGCTCAAGGTCGCCAAGGCGAGCGGGCATTTCGAGCCCAAGGTGCTGGCCGAGGTCGAGAGCTTCCTGAACGAGCCGGCCAAGTGGTCGGCCGCGCATGGCGGCATCTCGGACTTCAACCAGGCCAAGACCGGCTGATGCACGGCAATTGAGCTGCCTGTACGCGCTCTCAGCCGGCGCGCAGGACGCGAAAACGATCGGGCGCCGCCGGGTCCCGATCGACGACCTGGATCGGCGGCCAAGCCCATTGCCAGACGCCGATGCCCGGCACGCGCGAGAAGCCGATTTGCCCGCGCGTGCCCTCGACCGATACCTCCGACCAAGCCTGCGCCAGACGTCCCGGCTCAGTGCCGTGGGACCGCATCATCGCGGCAAGAACGGCAACCGTGTCGTAGCCCTCGAAGGCGACGAAGGACGGCGCCTGCACCAGCCGCTGGCGCAGGGCCGCTTCGACTCGCACACCGAGCGGTGGAAGCTGCTCCGGCAGATAGCGCAGGAACGGGATCGCGGCTCCGTCCGTGCCGAGCAGAGCCAACCATTCGGGCAGCTCGGGCGGCCCGGCCGGCGCACCGATCAGGACGTTGCCGAGGCGCGGATCACTGCGGATCGCCTTGACGAGCGACACCGCCGGCTCCGGATGGCCGACCAGCAGCAGCAGGCACGTGGCGCCCTGGCCGGCGAGGTGGTCACAAAGCGCGGCAGGCGTGAGCGAGCTCATCTCGAGCTCGATGACGCTCCCCCCGCGTGGCGTGATGCAGCCCTGCAGGATACGTGTTCCGGAGACCCAGTAGACGCTCGGCACGGTTGCGACGGCGACGTGCCGGTGGCCGGCATCAAGCAGAAAATCGGCATAGAGCCGCCAGCCGCGCGACTGCGCCGGGGCGATCCGGGCAACCCAGTCCGTCGGCTGTTCGGTGAGCGCATCGAGGACCGCCGACGAGCAAATGAACGGCAGGCGCAGCGCATCGGCCCTGGCGGCAGCGGCGCGGGCGACGACGCTGTGGTACTCCCCGACAAGGGCAGAAATCCCCAGGCCAGCCAGTTCATCGACGACGGCCACCGCCTTCTGCGGATCGGCCGCGGTGTCGCGGACCAGCAGCTCGAGCGGCCTTCCGCCGATCCCGCCGGTTGCATTGACGTCGGCGACGGCGAGCTCGAGCCCGGCGAGCAGATGCCGGCCGGCCTCGACCCAGCCGGGCGGCGACAGCGGCGCCAGGGCACCGATCCGGATAGGCATGGTCATGCGGCGGTGTCTCCGGCCAAGGTTTCGGCCGCACTATGCCGGGATCGCGCCCGTGGGCGTCAGTAGCGCAAACGCAGCCCTGTCGCCTGATTTCAGAATTTCGCCGGCCGACGCTCGAAGAAGGCGGCGATGCCCTCGCGGAAATCCGTCGTCCCGGCATTGGCGACGAAATTCTGTTTCTCCAGGTCGAGCTGGGCATCGAAGGAGCCATGCGTCGCGGCCTGGACCAGCGCCTTGCTCGCGCCTTGCGCGCCGACGCTGCCGCGGGCGAGCTTATCAGCCACCACTTGCACGGTCTCCATCAGCTCGCCATGCGGCACGATACGGTTGACGAGGCCGAGCTGGAGCGCGGTTTGCGCATTGATCGCCTCGTTGAGCAGCACGAATTCCAGCGCCCGACGCGGGCCGAGCAATTGCGTCAGCGTCCAGGTGGTGCCGCCATCGGGGCTGGTGCCGAGCTTGGTATAGGCCGAGAGGAAGCTTGCATCCTCTGCCGCCACCACGAGGTCGCAGGCGAGCGCCAGGCCGACACCACCGCCCGCGACCGGCCCCTGTACCGCGGCGATCACCGGCTGCGGCATCGCCTTGATCAGCCGCATCAGCGTGTGGAAGCGGTCGATCAGCTTCGTCGCGGTCTGCGGCGCGCCAGGCAGATCGGCCTGGAAGCGGGCGAGATCACCGCCTGCCATGAAGGAGCGCCCTGCCCCGGCCAGGATGACGGCGCGGATGGTGCGGTCCGCCGCGAGCCCCGAGAAGGCCGCGACCAGCGCATCGGCCATCGCCTCGTCGAGGACGTTGAGCACCTTGGGACGGTTCATGGTCACGGTCAGGATCGGGCCCTGCCGCTGCGTGATCACCACTTCGCCTGCCGGATCGCTCATCGTCTCATCCTCATCCCTCTGCGCCACCAGCCTCAGCCCGGCGCCCTCGTATCGTCGATGACCTTGCCGTCGTTGGGCAATGTCCCTCGTGTCACCAGCTCGACCGTGCCGCTCAGCTTGAAGACGTCACGGACGGAGGCCTTCACCGCCTCGGCCAAACCGCCACTCGGCGCGGCAACCTCGGCCCTGAAGCTCATCGCATCCGTCTCGCCGGCGCGCGACACCACCAGCCGGCAGCGGTCGAGCTCGGGATGCCGCGCCGCGACAGCCGCGACCTGCTCGGGCCGGACGAACATGCCCTTGACCTTGGCCGACTGGTCGGCCCGGCCGAGCCAGCCACGGATGCGCTGGTTGGTGCGCCCGCAGGGCGATGGTCCCGGCAGCGCCGCAGTGAGATCGCCGACGGCGAAGCGGATCAGCGGTTTCGTCGGATCGAGGATGGTGACGAC
The DNA here is from genome assembly GCF_037120455.1 of Allobosea sp. CCNWLY174. Lineage (NCBI taxonomy): Bacteria > Pseudomonadati > Pseudomonadota > Alphaproteobacteria > Hyphomicrobiales > Alloboseaceae > Allobosea > Allobosea sp. CCNWLY174. Next base: position 993,131 of record NZ_JBBBBQ010000001.1, read on the forward strand.
GATCTCGCCGACCTCGCCTTCCGCCACCGGCTGCCCGGTGCCCGGCCGCAGGATCTCGACGATGATGTCCTCGTTGAGGACGAGTCCGTCACGAGCCGGCGTCTCATAGGCGATGATGCCGCATTCTGCGGTGGCATAGCACTGGTAGGCATCGATGCCGCGGGCGCGGAACTCGGCCTGCAGCGAGGGAGGGAAGGCCGCACCGGACACCACCGCCCGTTTCAGGCTGGAAAGATCGCGCCCGCGCGCCGCGCCGAGATCGAGCAGGATTTTCAGGAAGTCCGGCACGCCGGCATAGAGCGTCGGCCGATAGGCCTCGATCAGGTCCAGCTGCGCGTCGCCGTTGCCCGGCCCGGCCGGGATCACGGCGCAGCCGAGCACGCGCGCGCCGGCATCGAAGCACCAGGCACCGGGCGTCATATGATAGGAGAAGGTGTTGAGCACGATGTCGCGCCAGCCGGCGCCGGTCGCGGCAAGCGCGCGGGCGACGCGCCAGGGATCGTCGTCGTGGCTCTCGGGCTCGAAGATCGGCCCCGGCGACATCATCAGTCGACGATAATCATTGGGCCGGCCGGGCAGAAAACCGCCGAAGGGCGGCTTTGCGCGCTGGGCTGTCGGCAGGTCCGACTTGCGCAGCACCGGCAGGCGGGAGAGCGCCGCCCGATCGGTGACGGCCTTGGGATCGATGCCGCGAAGATGCTTGCGCCAGCCGGGGAGCCGCTGCGCAGCCGCGATCACCTGCGGCAGCCGCCCGAACAGATCGGCCTCGCGGCGCGCGGGCGGACGGGTTTCCAGGCGGTCGTAATGCTTGCCCATGACGGTCTCAGGCGAGCCAGCGCTTGCGGCGCCGGTAGTGCTTGACCGCGTGGTAGTCGACCTTCTGGTGGCCGCCGAGATAGGCGTCGGCGACGTCTGGATTGGCGCTCAGCACGGCAGCCTCGCCGCTCATCAGGATGCGGCCGTTCTCGATCAGGTAGCCGTAATGGGCAATCTCCAGCGCTGCCGTGGCGTTCTGCTCGACCAGCAGCACGGCGACGCCGTCGCGCGCGTTGACGTTGCGGACGATGTCGAAGATCTCGTCGACGAGGAAGGGTGCCAGACCAAGGCTCGGCTCGTCGAGCATCAGCAGGCGCGGCTCGGTCATCAGGGCGCGGGCGATCGCCAGCATCTGCTGTTCACCACCGGAGAGGTAGCCGGCCTCGGCCTTGGCCCGCTGGGCAAGGCGCGGGAAGGTCTCGAACATCCGGTCGATCAGCGCCGTGACATGGCCGCGCTCGCGATGCATGGTCGCCGCCGCGATCAGGTTCTCTTTCGGCGTCAGATGGCCGAACACACGCCGCCCCTCCAGCACATGGACGATGCCGAGCCGCACGCGATCGGGCGGATCGACCGACAGGATCGAGCGCCCTTCGAAACTGATCTCGCCGCGCGTGACCGCGCCGCGCTCGGGCTTGAGCAGGCCGGAGATCGACTTCAGCACCGTGCTCTTGCCGGCGCCGTTGGCGCCGAGCACGGCGACGAGCCCCTTCTCGGGCACCTCGATCGAGACGCCGCGCACCGCGAGGAAGACCTGATCGTAGACGATCTCGATATTATTCAGCGCCAGCAGCGTCATCGGCCCGATCCGAAAAGGGGCGACGCGGAGCGCCCGCGCCGCCCGGACCTCATCATTTCCCGGACTTCTTGAACTCGTCCGAGTTCTTGCGGATCTCCTCCCAGACCACGTCCTGGTTGGCAGAGTACCAGTCGGTGATCGGCACGAACTTGGCACCGTCCCAGCGCGCGATCCGGCCCATGCCGCCGCCCTGGTGGTCGTCCCTGGTGATCGTGGTCGGCGGCAGCAGGCCGTCGGCGGTGAAGTTGGTGATCGAGCGCAGCCCCTCGTTGAGCCAGGGGCCGGTGACCGGCCCGTTCGGCGCTTTCTCGGCCGCCTTGCGCACGCCCTCGACCATCAGCGTCGCCATCTGGACGCCGTAGTTGTAGTAGGCCGTGCCGACCTTGTTCTCGGGGCCGGCGCCTTTGCCCTTGCCGACGACGTCCGCGAGGATGTCCTTGATCACCTTGGGCTCGCGGCCGCCGACGCAGGGCTCGACCTTCATCACGCCCTTGGCCGCCTCGCGCCCGACCACGTCCATATCGGATTCGGATAGCCAGACGCTGCCGGAGACCCGGTCCATCGGCAGGCCGTTGCGGATCGCCTCGGTCAGCGCCACGGTCTGGCCGACGCCGGCGCCCCAGAAGATCACGAAATCGGGCCGCGCGCGGCGCACCTGCGGCCAGATCGCCGACTGGTCGTTGCCCGGCGGCGTATAGGGGAAGGCCGCGAGCTCATAGCCTTCCTTCTTGGCGAGCACGTTGAGGATCGGCAGCGGCTCCTTGCCGAAGGGCGTGTCGATGTGGACGAAGACGATCTTCTTGCCCTTCAGGCTGCCCTTCTCGGTCTTCTTGAACTGCTCGATGATCAGGCCGGCCTGGGTCCAGTAGTTGATCGAGAGCGGCAGCACGTAGGGGAAGGCACTGCCGTCGGCCGCGTCGCTGCGGCCGGAATAGGCGGTGATCATGTTGATCTTGTCCTCGAGCGCACGCGGCACCAGCGCGCGCGCCACCGGGGTCGAGAGCGGGTCGATCAGCACGGCGCCCTCGCGCTTGCCGCGCTCATAGGCCTCGATGGCGCGCGGCAGGTCGTTGGCATGGTCGGTGATGTCGGCGACGATCTTGTAGCCCGCGACTCCGCCGCGATCATTGACCAGGGTGAAGTAGTCGCGCTGGCCCTGATTATATTCCGAGGTCACGAAGGTGTAGATGCGGGTGAAGTCCTGCGGCAGCGAGAAGCGGACGATCTTCTCCTGGGCGAAGACCTGCACCGGCAGGGCGAGCGGCGCGGCCAGCGCGGCCGAGCCGGCGATGAACGAACGGCGATCGAGCGACATCCTGTTTCCTCCAGCCCTGTCGTTGATTGAGGCACCGTCACCGCTGGGCATGGCGGAACGGCCAGACGAGCAAGTAGTTGCGGAAATTGGCGTAGATCTTGGCCAGCCCGAGCGGCTCGTAGAGCAGGAAGCCGATCACCAGCGCGCCATAGGCCATCAGCGGCAGATGGGCGCGCAGGTCGATCGGCAAGGACCAGCCGAAGGTGCCGGCGGCGGCGCCGAGCAGGTTGTTGAGCAGAATGGGCGCGAACAGGATCAGCGCCGTGCCGAAGAACGGGCCAAGCACGCTGCCGAGCCCGCCGACGATGATCATCGCCAGGATCTGGATCGAGAGTTCGATATGGAACTGATCGGGCGAGATCGCGCGCAGATAGGTCACCGCCAGCACCGAGCCGACGACGCCGCCGATGAAGGACGAGACCCAGAAGGCCAACAGCTTGTAGCGGAAGGTCGAGATGCCGAGGATCTGGGCGGCGTAATCCTTCTCGCGCAGCGCCGCCAGCGCCCGGCCGAAGCTGGTGCGCCGGACATTCAGCATGAACAGCGTGATGACGAAGCAGACGCCGAAAGCGAGGTAATAGGTCGGTAGGTCGCCCTGCAGGGGTATGCCGAGGAAGCTGACCGGCGGCACCTGCAAGGTCGCGAGCGAGCCGCCACTGATCACAGAGGAATGCGAGATGACGAAGTCGACGACGTACTGCATGGCGAGCGTCGCCATAGCCAGATAGATGCCCTTCATGCGTAGGGCCGCGCCGCCGAACATCGTGCCGATCGTGGCGCTGAGCAGGCCGCCGGCGATCATCGCCATCTCGAGCGGCACGCCGAGACGCACCAGGTGAACCGAGCCATAGGCGCCGATGCCCATCACCGCGCCATAGCCGAGATGGATCTGGCCGGACCAGCCCATCAGCAGGTTGAGGCCGAGCGCAGCCGAGGTCCAGATCAGCCAGGGCAGCAGATAGCCGGAGACATAGAGCCGGTCGAAGATGAAGGGCGCGGCCAGGAGGATGGCGATGACAGCGATGATCAGCCCACGGTCGAAGCCGAGCGGGAACAGCTGGCGCTCGTCCTGATAGCGCGTATGGCGGATGCCGGCGCGACGATAGAACACGGCGTCAGACCCTCTCGATATGGTGACGGCCGAACAGGCCGTGCGGCTTGAGCAGCAGCGTCACGAGAATGATCACGGCCGCGACCACGTCGCGCGAGCCGCCGCCGACGAGCGGATCGAGCACGCCGGTGGCGAGGCTCTCGGCGACGCCGACGATGACGCCGGCGACGAGCACACCCGGGATCGAGTCGAGCCCGCCGAGGATGGCGATGGCGAGCGCCTTGATCAGCAGCAGCGAGAGCGACCAGTCGATGCCCTGGGTGCTGCCCCAGAGCACGCCGGCGGCGGTCGCGGATACCGCGGCGAGCCCCCAGGCGACGGCGATCGCCCGCTCGACCCTGATGCCCACCGACCAGGACGCGGTCTGGTCGTCGGCGACGGCGCGCATCACCACGCCGAAGCGCGAGTTGAAGAAGAAGAGCGAGAGCAGGATCAGCAGCAGCGAGATCGACCCGCCGATCATCGTCGAGCGATTGAGCAGGAGCTCGCCGACGAAGAGCGGCTGCTGCGGCAGGCCGATGTCGAGACGCTTCACAGCGGCACCGAAGATGCCCGGCAGCAGGCCACGCAGCATGATCTCGACGCCGAGCGTCAGCATGATCGTCATGATCACCGGCTGGCCGATCATCCGGCGCAGCGCGACGCGCTCCATCAAGAGGCCGAAGCCGAACATGCCGATAAGCGCGGCCGGGATCGCCAGCCACATCGGCAGGCCGACCAGCGTCGCGAGCGCCCAGGTGACGTAGCCGCCGGTCATGGCGATCGCGCCCTGGGCGAGATTGGCGGTGCCGGAGGTCTTGTAGATCAGTACTATGCCGAGCGAGACCAGCGCGTACATCAGGCCGACGAAAACGCCGTTGGTCGAGAGTTCCGCGAGCAGGATCCAGTCCATCAGGGATTCCTCCACGCAAGACGCGCGGCCGCGGGATCCCCTCCCCCCTGTGGGGAGGGGAAGGGGTGGGGGTCGCAAAGCTGGAGCGATCGGAGGAGCCAGATGGTGTTGTCCCCGCTGCCAGCCTTTTTTGCCAAGAGATCACCAAGCGGCACCACCCCCATCCCCAGCCCTTCCCCACAAGGGGGAAGGGAGGAGTTCGGGCGATCAGCGTTGCGCAGACGAACCATCAGGCGAGGACCTCACTGATCTTGAGCGTCCGTCGGATCACGCCGCGCTCCCCGTTCTCATAGGCGATGGCGGCGTCGAACACGGTCTCGGTTACCCCGCTATAGAGCGCCTCGATCAGCGAGGCGTAGGTGGTCTCGATCGTGTTGCGGCGCAGCTTGCGGGTGCGGGTGATCTCTCCGTCGTCGGCGTCGAAATCCTTGTGCAGATTGGAGAAGCGCCGCACGCGCAGGCCATCCGGCTGCGTGCCGTTGACGTGCCGGACCACCTGGCCGATCAGCGCCTGCACCTCGGGCTTCTGCGAGAGCTCCGCATAGGAGGTGTACGAGATGCCGCGCTCCTCGGCCCAGTGGCCGACCGCGTCGAAATCGATGCAGACGATGGCTGTGAGCTGGTCACGCCCGGCGCCGATCACCGCGACATTGCGAATATAGGGGCTGAACTTCAGCCGGTTCTCGATGAAGTTCGGGATGTAGCGCTCGCCCGAGGCGGTGCGCACGACTTCGCTGACGCGGCCGAGCACGACGAGCTGGCCATCCTCGTCGATGCGCCCGGCATCGCCGGTGTGCAGCCAGCCGTCGACCAGCGCCTTGGCGCTGCTTTCCGGGTCGTCATAGTAGCCGTCGACCACCGACGAGGAGCGCACCAGGATCTCGCCGCTCTCGTCGATGCGGATCTCGCTGCCCTGCATCGGCCTGCCAACCGTGTGGAGCTTGACCTGCCCTTCCGTCTGCGCCGCCGTCAGCGCGCAGGTCTCGGTCTGGCCGTAGAACTGCTTGAGCTTGATGCCGAGCGCCCGGAAGAACAGGAAGGTGTCCTCGCCCAGCGCCTCGCCGCCGGTGAAGGCCCGCTCGGCGCGTCCTAATCCGAGATGATCGCGCAGCGGCGCATAGACCAATAGGTTGCCGACCGCATCGAGCAGCTTTTCCGACGGCGTCAGCGAACCGCCGGACAGGCGCTTGCGCTCGTAGGCGACGGCGCGCTCCATTACCGTCTCGAACAGCCAGCGCTTGAACGGCGTCGAGTTCTTCATGCCGACCTGGACGCGGGTCAGCATCTGGTCCCAGGCGCGCGGCGCGGCGAGATAGAAGGTCGGCGAGACCTCGCGCAGGTCGCGCATCACCGTCTCCTGCCGCTCGGGGATGTTGATCGTCGCCGCCATCATCATGCCGGCGCCAAGCGTGAAGACGAAATCGCCGACCCAGGCCGTCGGAAGGTAGGCGTAGAGTTCCTCGTGCTTGTGGAAATAGCCGCTGGCGCCGGCATTGAGCAGGCCGCCGGTGACGTTGCGATGGCGCAGCGGGATGCCCTTGGGCAGGCCGGTCGTGCCGGAGGAATGCAGCAGCACCGAGATGTCGTCGGCCTGTGGCTCGTCGACGAACCGCCGGACGAGACCGGGCTCGCGTGCCAGCCGCTCTCGACCCTTTTTCACGAGCTCGTCGAGCGACATCAGCCCGGGCTGATCGTAGCCGTCGAGGCCGCGCTCGTCGTCGTAGAGAATGGTGGCGACGCGCCCGGTCGCATCGCGAAGCTGCAGCAGCTTGTCGACCTGCTCCTGATCCTCGGCGATACCGACCGGCGGCGCGCCATGCCGGGTCGCGACGATCAGTTCCTCGAGCGGCACGTCGGGAAACACCGGCGACGGAAAGGCGCGCAGCATGTTGGCGGCAAGCATGGCGTAGTAGAGCCGCGGGCGGTTGTCGCCGATCACGGTCATCGCGGCACCGGCGACCAGCCCAGCCTCTTCGAGCCCGGCCGCCATGGCGGCGATCTCGTCGAAGACCACGCGCCAGTCCTGTTCCTGCCAGATGCCATAACGCCGCTCGCGGAAGGCGACCCGGTCGCCGAACTCAGCAGCGTTACGGGCGAGCGCCGCGATCAGCGTCGCCGGCTCGCCATTGGCGCCGACCGGCCAGTGGGCCACCTCCCCGATCCTGCCCGATACCGCCGTCATGCGGTGCTCCCGGCGTGGTGGCGCTTGGCGGCGCGCTCGCCGAGATAGGCGCTGACCACGCTCGGATGCGAGATCGCCGCCTGCGGCTCGCCCTCCGAGATCACCTCGCCATAGCTCAGGACGACGACTCGGTCGCAGATCGAGGTCACCACATCCATGTGATGCTCGATGATCAGGGTGGTGACGCCGCGGGCCTCGCTCGCATCAAGGATGAAGCGGGCGATGTATTCCTTCTCCTCCTGGTTCATGCCGGCCATCGGCTCGTCCAGGATCAGGAGGCGCGGTTCGGCGACGAGGGCGCGTGCCAGTTCGACGCGCTTCTGCAGGCCGAGCGGAATGACCTCGACCGGCTCGTCGCGGATGTCCTGGAGTTGCATGAACTCGATCATCTCTTCGACGACGCGCCGGTGCGCCAGTTCCTCGCGCTCCGCCCACCACCAGTAGAACAGCGCCCCGAGCGCGCTCGGCTTCATGTGGGTGTGGCGGCCAATCAGGATGTTGTCGAGGACGCTCATGCCCCTGAACAGGGCCAGATTCTGGAAGGTGCGGGCGACGCCACGGGCGGCGACGCGGTGCGGCTTCAGCGCTGTGATGTCCTCGCCGAACAGGCTGACCTTGCCGGCATTGGGCGGGTAGAAGCCGGTGATCACGTTGACCATGGTGGTCTTGCCCGAGCCGTTCGGACCGACGAGCCCGAGAATCTCGCCCTGGCGGACGTCGAGCGAGACGCCCTTCAGCGCGCGCAGCCCGCCGAAGACGCGCTCGATCCCGGTGCAGGAGAGCGCGACGGGCGCGCCTGCGGCGCTCGCGGCGTGGCGGTACTGAACCTCATTCATCCGCGGCGCCCGGACCGGCCGGCCGGAAGGCCGCGCTCAAAGACCCCAAGCGCGACATCTGCGGGCACCCGGCGCACACAAGGCGCGGCCGCGCGAACGGCGTTGACTCCCACGGCATCCTCCCCGGCTGCGCTGGCTTGTTGGCTCGATATGCGTCAGCTCGATACAGCTAATGAATAGAATTCATCTTGTGCTGTCAACTCTTTCGCCGACCGGTGTCCGCCCTGTCGGCAGCTGCGAATTTTCGCACAAGTCCGCCCGAAGTACCCCTTTCGCGCCGACCGACCACACCATTCGACACCTGTCCCCGATCCGCAGCTCAATGAACCCGGCTCAGCCCGCCGGCCGTTCGACCGCCCGGCACGACAGGCGAGTAGCGCCGTCCAGCGCCTCCTCGTATTCATCCGCCAGTCGCCGACAGAGGTCGGCCGCAGCAGGCACATCGCGGATCGTCCCGACACCCTGGCCCGCCGCCCAGATGTCGCGCCAGGCCTTGGCTTCCGTCGTGCCGAAATCATAGCTTGCGGGCTTGCTCAGATCGTCGGGATCGCGCCCGGCCGCCACGATGCTGGGACGCAGGAAATTGCCGTGCACGCCGCTGATCGCCGGGGTGTAGACGATGTCGGCCGCGGACGCGTCGAGCAGCATGGACCGCAGCGCCGGCGGCGCCATGCTTTCCTGCGTCGCCATGAAGCGCGTGCCGAGATAGGCCATGTCCGCCCCCGCCATCCGGGCCGCCGCGACCTGGGCGCCCGTGCTCAGCGCCCCGCCCAGCACCAGCGTGCCGTCAAAGATGCGGCGGATATCGGCCAGCGCCGCGAAGGGATTGAGCGGCCCGGCATGCCCGCCGGCCCCGGCCGAGACGGCGATCAGCCCGTCGACGCCGGCATCAGCCGCCTTGGCGGCAAAGGCGAGGTTGATCACGTCATGGAAGACCAATCCGCCATAGCCATGCACGGCCTTGATCAAGTCGCGGTTGAGACCGAGCGAGGTGATGACCAGCGGCACCTTGCGCTCGATGACGACGGCAAGATCGGCTTCCAGCCGCGGATTGCTGCGGTGGACCACCAGGTTGACGCCGAAAGGTGCGGCATCATCTATGCCGTCGAGCCGGCGCGCAATCTCGTCGAGCCAGTCGGCGAAACCGGCCGTCGTCCGCTGGTTGAGTGCCGGAAAGCTGCCGATGACGCCGTTGCGGCAGCACGAGACGACAAGATCCGGCCCCGAGATCAGGAACATCGGCGCGGCGATGACGGGAACGCGCAGGCGTCCGGCGAAAGCTGCAGGCAACGGCAAGGATCCCTCCCCTAACAAGGCGACCCTTCCCGGCCGCGCCCGGTCGCCAATGCAATGAACGCGACTTAGCAGCCCTTCCGCGGGCGTCATCAGCGGCGAAGCCCGGCATGACCATCCAGTCCGGACAGGCAGCAACTGCGCCTCGGCCGACCTTCCGGCTTACCTCACGTTCCTGCTTGCGGCGCGATGGTGATGAATGGTATTTATTAGGACAGTATCGGGACGCGACCGAAGCGCCGCGACGAACCGGCGTTGCGCAAACCCCTCGACAGGCTCTACGAGGCCCGCCAGCGCGCTGCCACTTCGCCTCAGCAAGGATCATCGATGCCGCCCCGCAATGCCCTGAAGCGCCAGGTCAACCGGCTCCCGCCCGAGCGGCGCATCTCCGACATCATGGCCGCGGCCAAGGAGGTCTTCGTCGAGAAAGGCTATAACGACGCGCTGATCACCGACATCGCGCTGCGCGCCGGCGTGGTCGAGGGCAGCATCTACCGCTTCTTCGCCAACAAGCGCGAATTGCTGGTCAAGGTCGTCGAGCACTGGTTCGAGGAGATGCTGCGCGACGATGCCGAGCAGTTCGCCGCGGTGCGCGGCAGCTGGAACCAGATCCGCTTCATCGTCTACACCCATCTCACCTCGATTCACCGCGACCCCGCGCTGTCGCGCCTGATGTTCCAGGAGATCCGGCCGGCCCCCGACTATCGCGGCTCGCACTTGTTCGAGCTGAACCGGGCCTACACCAATCGCCTGGTCGACGTGGTCAAGGTCGGCATCGCCGCCGGCGATCTGCGGCCCGAGACCTCGCCGAGCCTGGTGCGCGACCTTGTCTTCGGCTGCATCGAGCATCGCACCTGGGCCTTCCTGCGTGGCGAAGGCGATTTCGACCCGGCCGAACTGGCTGACGCCATCACCAATCTGGTCCATCACGGCCTCGCGCTCGACGACGAGCCGGCCTCGCCGATGGAGAGCGTGGTCGCCCGGCTGGAGACTGCAACGGCGCGGCTCGAGGCTGCCGCCGGCATCGCTCCGACGAAGCCCTCCTCCGCCCGGGCGCGCTGAGCTCATCGCCTATCCGCCACTGCTACCCGGACCGTCGAAGAAGGCCGGGCGCGGGATCGTCCAGGTCTCGCCCCAGAGCTGCGCGCCGCCGGCGACGTTGAGCACCTCGCCGGTGACATAGGCCGCCGCCGGGCCGCAGAGATACGCACAGGCCTCCGCCACCTCCCAGGTCGTCGCGGTGCGCATCATCGGGTTGGAACGCGGATAGGCCGCGACCTGCGCGGGATCGTAGACGCGCCAGCCCGGCGTCTCGACCGCGCCCGGCGCGATGCAGTTCACCCGAATATCGAGCGGCGCCCATTCCACAGCCAGCGCCTGGGTCAGGCCGACCACGCCAGCGCGGGCCGCGATCGTATGGGCAACGCCATGCAGACCCTGGCGCGTAACCACCACGATCGAGACGATGCTGCCCGGCCGCTTGGCATCGCGCCAGCGCCGCGCCGCCTCCTGCATCATGTACCAGGTGCCGTTGAGATTGGTGTCGACGACGGCGTTCCAGCCCTTGGTCGAGAAGTCGATCGCCGCCTGTGGGAACTGGCCGCCGGCGCTGTTGACGAGGATGTCGATGCCCCCGAACTCGGCCGCGATCCAGTCGTGGAGCGCGGTGATCGTGGCGGGATCGCGGACATTCACCGTCCTGCCTGCCGCTTTCAGCCCGGCGGCGCGCATCGCCTGCACCGCCGCCTCCAGCCTGCCCTCGTCACGCCCGGCGATGATCACCTGCGCACCGAGCCGGCCGAGCAGCCAGGCGGTGGCGCGGCCGATGCCGCCGGCGCCGCCGGAGATGAGGACGGTCTTGCCGGTGAAAGCGTCGGGTCCGTAGACCGTCGGCAGCACGGCGAGGTCGGCGTCGTCCAGCCCGAGTTCGCGGGGCTCGGCCTCAGCCATGACGGTCCATCCCCTTCAGCAATTCGCCGGCGATGATCATCTTGCGGACTTCGGTGGTGCCGGCACCGATCTCCAGCAGCTTGGTGCTGCGGAAGAGGCGGTTGATCTCCGATTCCCAGATATAGCCGGCCCCGCCATGGACCTGCACGGCCTTGTCGAGGACATCGTGGCAGGCCTGCGCCGCATACATCACCGAGGCCGCGGTCAGGCGATGGATGTCGCCGCGCCCGCCGCCGCCGACTTCGAGCGGCGCCGCCTCGGCCAAGGTGCGATAGGTGAAGCTGCGCATGGTCTCGACCAGCACATACATCTCGGCCAGCATGGACTGGACCATCTGGAAGGCGCCGATCGGCTTGCCGAACTGCTTGCGCGTCCTGGCGTAGTCGATCGAGAGGTCCAGCGCCCGCTCGGCAACGCCGAGGCAGAGCGGCGAGATCATCGCCCGTTCGAGATCGAGCCCGCTCATCACGATCGCGACGCCCTGGTTCTCGGCGCCGACGAGGTTGGCGGCCGGCACACGGCAATCCTCGAACAGCAGTTCCGCCGTCTGACTGCCGCGATAGCCCATCTTCACCAGCTTCTGCGCCACCTTGAAGCCGGGAAAACCCTTCTCGACGATGAAGGCGGAGATGCCGTGGGCGCCGCGCTCCTTGTCGGTCTTGGCATAGACCAGCAGCACGTCGGCGACCGGGCCGTTGGTGATGTAGATCTTGCTGCCGTTGAGGATGTAATGGTCGCCCTCACGGCGCGCCGTGGTGCGCATCGAGCCGAGCGCGTCCGACCCTGCCCCCGGCTCGGTCAGGCCGAGCGCGCCGATCGTCCTGCCCGAGCAGAGATCGGGCAGATAGCGGCGGCGCTGCTCCTCGTTGCCGTTGCGATAGATGTTGTTGGCGCAGAGGTTGTCGTGGGCGACGACCGAGAGCGCCATGGCATGGTTCCAGCGGCTGAAGCCCTGCAGGACCAAGCCAGCCTGAAGCAGGTCGAGCCCTGCCCCGCCATATTGCTCGGGGATCGTTGCGCCCAAGAAGCCGTTGGCGCCGATCTGGCGGAAAGCCTCGTCCGGCCACCACTCCTCATCGTCCATGCGTCGCGACAGCGGATAGAGCTCGGCGCGTGCATAGCGGTCGGCGCCGTCGAGGATGGCGTTCTGCTCCTCGTCGAGGCCGAAGGCGTTGGCGCGGTTGCTACCGGTCACGGCATTCACGTCGATCTCCTCCCTTGCCTCGTCACGCAGCGGTGCGGGCATCGCGCCATTCGGCTGTCGATCTTATTGAGCGTATTTCATCAGCGTCAAACCCAGCTGTCAATGCAGGCTGGATATAGCGAGATCGGACAATCCGTTTGCGCAATTGCTGGCACGATTCAAGTGCGGAACGACTATTGACACAACAAATGAATTCAAATCATTTATTCAGCGAAGGCTCCTTCAGCGAGCCGCGCAGGGACGGAACCCGTGAGCGAAGAGGTCATCACCCGACGCGAGGGCGCGGCGCTGGTCGTCACGATCAATCGCGAGAGCCGCCGCAACGCCCTGAACGAGGCGGTCGCCGAGGGGATCGTTGCCGCGCTCGACCGGGCCGAGGCCGGTTCCGAGGTGCGCGCGGTCATCCTGACCGGCGCCGGCGGCAAGGCCTTCTGCGCTGGCGGCGATCTCAAGCCGAACGCGGACGGAACCCCCTTCACCATCGAGGCCGCCGATCCCCGCCATTACGTCGCCCGCCTACTGCGCCGGATGGATGCCTGCCGGCTGCCGCTGGTGGCGCGGGTCAACGGCCATGCGCTGGCCGGCGGCTTCGGCCTGATCTGCGCCTGCGATCTGGTGGTGGCACGCGACGACGCCTTGCTCGGGGTGACCGAGGTCAAAGTCGGGCTCTTCCCGATGATGATCCTGCCCTATCTGATGCGGGTCCTGCCCTATCGCCGGCTGATGGAGCTCTGCCTGACCGGCGAGACCATCAAGGCGGGCGATCCCGAGGCCGGCGCGATCGTCAACTACGCCGTGCCGGCTGATCAGCTCGACGCCAAGACCGCGTGGCTGGTCGGTCGCCTCGTCGACAAATCGCCGACCGGCATTCGCCTGGGCAAGCAGGGCCTCGCCAAGATCCGGGAGATGACGACCGACGCGGCGCTCGAATACGCCCAGTTCATGCTGGCCAACATGGCCCGCACCGAGGATGCGCGCGAGGGCTTTGCCGCCTTCGCCGAAAAGCGCCCGCCGGCCTGGACCGGGCGGTGAGCGCCATGGCGGCGACACTGCGCGAGAGCATCCGCATCGGCTGCGGCGCCGGCTTCTGGGGCGACAGCCCGGAAGGGCCGCGACAGCTCGTCCGGCAGGGCGGCATCGACTATCTCGTGCTCGACTATCTCGCCGAGATCACCATGTCGATCCTCGCCCGGATGAAGGCGAAGAACCCGGCGCTCGGCTATGCCACCGACTTCGTCTCGCTGGTGATGAGGCCGCTCGCCCGCGAAATCGCGGAAAAGCGCATCCGCGTCGTCACCAACGCCGGCGGCGTCAACCCGGAAGCCTGCCGCGACGCGCTACTCACCGCCTTCAGGGAGGTCGGCGTCGACCTCAAGGTCGCGATCGTCACCGGCGACGATCTCTCGGGCGAAGCCGAGCGGCTGCGCACCCAAGGCATCACCGAGATGTTCTCAGGCGCGCCCTTCCCCGAGCGGACCGCCAGCATCAACGCCTATCTCGGCGCCTTCCCGATCGCGGCGGCGCTCGCCGCCGGTGCCGATGTCGTGGTGACCGGGCGCTGCGTCGACTCGGCCGTGGTTCTCGGCCCGCTGATCCATGAATTCGGCTGGGCGCCTGAGGACTACGACAAACTCTCGGCCGGGAGTCTGGCCGGCCACATCCTCGAATGCGGCGCGCAGGCGACCGGCGGCATCGTCACCGACTGGCGCGAGGTCGCCGGCGACTGGGCCGATATGGGCTTTCCCTTCGCCGATTGCCGGGCCGATGGCAGCTTCGAGATCGGCAAGCCCGAGGGAACCGGCGGGCGCGTCACCCCTTCGACGATCGCCGAGCAGGTCGTCTATGAGGTCGGCGCCCCCGCCGCCTACATGCTGCCGGATGTCACTTGCGACTGGTCGCAGGTGCGGCTCGAAGCCGCCGGCCTCGATCGCGTCCGGGTGTCCGGTGCGCGCGGGCGGGCACCAACCGCCAGCTACAAGGTCAGCGCCACCTATGCCGACGGCTATCGCTGCGCGGCGACGATGATGATCGTCGGCGACGATGCGCCCGAGCGGGCCGAAGCTGTCGCGAAGGCGGTTCTCGCCCGCTGCGGCCGCCTGATCCGCGAGGCCGGCTTCCCGGATTTCGCCGAAGCTTCCGTCGAGACGCTCGGCGCCGAGGCGAGCTATGGCGCGCAGAGCCGGGCGCGAGCGACACGCGAGGTCGTGCTCAAGATCGGCGTGCGCCATCCCGCCAAGGAAGCGCTGCAGACCTTCGCCCGCGAAATCTACCCGGCCGCGACCGCGATGGCGCAGAGCCTGACCGGCTTCGCCGGAGGCCGGCCCGAGCCGCAGCCGGTGATTAGGCTGTTCTCCTTCCTGATCGACAAGACCGAGCTGCAGCCGACGGTGAGTCTCGGCGAGACGCGCCTGCCGGTGCCGGCGCATATCCCCGCGGCGGCCACGAGCGCGCCCTCTCCTGCCAGCGCGAACTCGGACGCCCCGGAGGCACCAATCGGCGAGACCGTCTCCGTCCCGCTCGTCGCCCTCGCCTTCGGCCGCAGCGGCGACAAGGGCGACATCGCCAATATCGGCGTGATCGCGCGCGATGCCGCTTTCCTGCCCTGGCTCCGGCGCGCGCTGACGCCGGAGGCGGTCGGCCAGCATTTCGCGCACCACGTCCAGGGCAAGGTCGAGCGCTTCGACTGGCCGGGCCTGCGCGGATTCAACCTCGTGATGCACCGGGCGCTTGGCGGCGGCGGCATCGCCTCGCTGCGCCATGACCCGCAGGGCAAGGCGATGGCCCAGGTGCTGATGAGCCTGCCGGTGCCCGTCCCTGCCGTCTGGCTCGCGTCGGGTGGCCCCCTCCACGGCTCCAAGACCATGGACGACGCATGATGGCTCCGGACGACAAACCGCCGTTCCGCAAAGTCCTGATCGCCAATCGCGGCGAGATCGCTTGCCGGGTGATCCGGACCTTGCGCGAGATGGGCATCGCCTCGGTCGCGATCCACCACCCGGTCGAGGCTCGCGCCCGGCATGTGCGCGAGGCGGATCAGGCGATCGAGATATCCGGCGAGACGCCGGTCGCCGCCCATCTCGACATCGCCCAGATCGTTGACGCTGCCCGCGCCGTCGGGGCCGATGCGATCCATCCCGGCTATGGCTTCCTCTCCGAGAATGCGCGCTTTGCCCGCGCCGTCGCCGAGGCCGGCCTCACCTTCATCGGCCCGGATGCCGATACGATCGCTCTGATGGGCGACAAGATCTCGGCGCGCCAGTTCGCGGCCGATCATGGCGTGCCTGTCGCGCCGTCGGTGATGCCGACGCAGGATCTCGCCGAATTCACCCGCCAGGCGACAGAAATCGGCTTCCCGCTGTTGATCAAGGCGGCGGCCGGCGGCGGCGGCAAGGGCATGAGCATCGTGCGCTCGGCCGAGGAGTTGGAAGGTGCAGCCCGCCACGCCGCAAGCGAGGCCCAGCGCTATTTTGGCGACGGGCGCGTCTATGCCGAGCTCTTCGTCGAGCAGCCCCGTCATATCGAGGTGCAGGTCTTCGGCGACGGCAAGGGCGGTGCCATCCACCTGTTTGAGCGCGAATGCTCGGTGCAGCGCCGCTTCCAGAAGATCATCGAGGAGGCGCCGGCGGCGAACCTGCCGGCCGGACTGCGGGACGAGATCTGCGCCTCGGCGGTCAGGCTCGCGGCGGCGGCACACTATCGCAATGCCGGCACCGTCGAATACATCCTCGGCGCAGACGGCCGCTTCTTCTTCCTGGAGATGAATACGCGCCTGCAGGTCGAGCATCCCGTCACCGAGATGATCACCGGGCTCGATCTCGTACGCCTGCAGCTCCAGATCGCCGCCGGGCACGACCTGTCTTTCGCGCAAGATCAAGTCACTGCCAGCGGCCATGCCATCGAATGCCGAATCTGCGCCGAGGATCCCGAGCGCGACTTCCTGCCGGAGACCGGCACGATCCTGCATCTCGACGCGCCGCAGGCGGCCTATCTGCGATTCGAGAACGCGCTCGATCGCGGCCAGCGCGTCACCGCCGATTTCGACCCGATGCTGGCCAAGCTCGTCGCCCATGGGCCCGACCGGGCCAGCGCGACCCGCCGCAGCATCGCGGCGCTACATGATCTCGCACTGCTCGGGGTCAAGACCAATATCGACTATCTCGCCCGCGTGCTCGGCCATCCCGCCTTCGCCGCCGGGGAGCTGCATACCGGCTTCGTCACCCAGCACAGGGCGGTGCTCGCCGCCGCCGAGCCGGATGACGCGACGCGCGACAGGGTCCTGATCGCCGCCGCGCTCGGCCTGCGCGATTTCCGCGACCTCATCCTCGGCGTGCCCGAGCCGCACGCCTCGATCGGGCGCTGGAGGAACTGAGCATGGTCCTCAAGCTCGATCTCGCTGGCAGCGTGCATCACGTCACCATCCTCGCGCGCCGGCCGCATCTCGTGCTCTCGATCAACGGTCGCCGGCATGTCGTGGAGCGCCTCGACGAGGCCGGCGACGGCAGCCGGCAATTGACGATCGACGGCGAGCCGATCGCCTTCGTCCGCGCCGGTAGCGCCGACGGCGTCATCGTCCGGCTCGACGGCCGCAGCTTCGCGCTGCGCCGGCACGATGCCGCAGGCGAAGCCTCAGCAGCCGGCGGCGGCGCCAATGTCGTGCGCGCGCCGATGCCGGGCACGGTCGTCGTGGTCCACAAGCGCGTCGGCGACAAGGTCCAGCGCGGCGAGACCGTCGTCACGATCGAAAGCATGAAGCTGCAGATGAAACTCGATGCGCCACGCGACGGCGAGATCGCCGAGATCGCGGCGCGCGAGGGCGAAGGCTTCGACAAGGATGCCGTCCTCGCCCGTCTCGCGGCTCCGGCGGAAGGCTGACACGATGTCCAGACTGCAATCGTCGATCAACACCGCTTCCGCCGATTTCCGCCGCAACGAGGCGCATAACCGCCGCCTCGTCGCCGAATTCAAGGCCAAGCAGGAGGCGGCGCGTCATAGCCGGCCGCAGCGCGATCTCGATCGGCTCGCCCGCCAGCAGAAGATGCCGCAGCGCAAGCGCATCGAGATGCTGCTCGACCCAGGTACGCCCTTCCTGGAGCTGTCCTCGCTCGCGGCCAACATGGCCTATGGCGGGGAATCGCCGTCGGCCAGCTCGATCGTCGGCATCGGCATGATCTGCGGCCGCGAAGTGATGATCCGCGCCGACGACCCGACCGTGAAGGGCGGCGCGTGGTATCCGCTGACGGTCAAGAAGATCGTCCGCGCCCTCGATATCGCCATGGAGAACCGCCTCCCGGTCGTGCATCTCTGCGATTCCGCCGGCGGCTTCCTGCAGCTCCAGTCGGAGCTGTTTCCGGATCGCTATATGGGCGGAAGGATCTTCCGCAATCAGTCGCTGCTGTCGAAGATGGGCGTGAAGCAGCTCGCCCTCGTCTTCGGCCATTGCACCGCCGGCGGCGCCTATATCCCCGGGCTGTCCGACTACAGTGTCATCGTGCGCGGCACCGGCGCGGTCTTCCTGGGCGGCCCGCCGCTGGTGAAGGCGGCGACGGGCGAGGACGTCACGGTCGAGGAGCTCGGCGGCGCCGAGATGCATACCAGCGTCTCCGGCACCTGCGACTACCCCGCCGACAGCGAGGAACACGCCATCGAGATCGGACGCGACATCGTCGCGCAATGGGACCGGTTGCCGCGCTGGGAAGCCCAGCGCGAGGCGCCGGAGGAGCCGTTCTACGATCCCGCCGAGATCTACGGGATCGTGCCCGACGACATCAAGAAGGCCTTCGACATGCGCGAGATCATCGCCCGCATCGTCGACGGCAGCCGCTTCCACGAATACAAGCCGAACTATGGCACGACGCTGGTCTGCGGCTTCGCCAATATCTGGGGCTTCAAGGTCGGGATCCTCGCCAATAACGGCGTGCTCTTCAACGATTCCTCGATCAAGGGCGCCCATTTCATCGAGCTCTGCAACCAGAACAGTACGCCGCTGGTCTTCCTGCAGAACATCACCGGCTACATGGTCGGGCGCGAATACGAGCGGCGGGGCATCACCAAGGACGGCGCCAAGATGATCATGGCGCAGAGCTGCTCGCGGGTGCCGAAATTCACGGTGATGTGCAACGGCTCGTTCGGCGCCGGCAATTACGGCATGTGCGGGCGCGCCTTCGACGGGCGCTTCCTGTTCTCCTGGCCGAACCACCAGATCGGCGTGATGGGCGGCGACCAGGCGGCAAACACCCTGGCCGAGGTCAAGGCCAACCAGATGAAGCGCAATGGCGGCGCGGTCGACCAGAGCGAGATCGATCGGCTCTGGGAGGAGACGCGGAGAGCCTATCAGGAGCAGCTCTCGGCCTATCATTCGACCTCGGAACTCTGGGACGATGGCATCATCGACCCGCTCGACACCCGCAATGCGCTCGGCGTGGCGATCTCGGCCTCGCTGAACGCTCCGCTCGGCCCGCCCGGCTACGGCGTCTTCAGGTTCTGATCGATGCCGGGAGCGCTGCGCCTCTATCTCGATTTCGCCTCGCCCTATTCCTACTTCGCGCTTCGTCCGCTGGCGCGACTGGCGGAAGAGCATGGCCGGGCACTGGAGCTAAGGCCGATCCTGCTCTGGGCGGTGTTCAAGCAGCAGGGTGTGACCAACCCGCTGGAGAAGCCGGCGCGGCGGCGCTATTTTCTCGAGGACGTGATCCGCTCGGCCGAGTTCTTCGGCCTGCCCTTCAGGATCCCCGAGCCGCTGCAGATCTCGGCCCATCTCGCCGGTCGGCTCTATCACGCCTGGACCGCGACGCGGCCGCAGGACGGTTTGCGCCTGGCGAGCGAGATTTTCGAGGCCTTCTTCGCCCGGGGTGGAGACATAACCGACCCGGCCGTGCTCGCCGCCCTGCCCTGTCTTGCGGACGAGACTCCGGAGACGGTCCGCGCCATGATCGACGGCAGCGAAGGCCGCCAGCGCCTTGGCGAGGCAGTGGATGAAGCGTGCGCGGCCAATATCATCGGCGTGCCGTTCATGACGCTGGACGGCGAAAGCTTCTTCGGCGCCGACCGCCTGCCGCAGATCGCCTGGCGGCTGCAGCATCCGCGCACCGCGTAGACGGGAGAGTGCGATGAGCGACGACAGGCTCGCCGGGGCGCTGAAGGCGACGCCCTTCATCGATGCGAATGCGCCGAAGGTCCGCGCCTTTGTCGACCGCCATGCCGGCAGCGGCCCCGATCGCTACCGCGCCGTGCGGCTCTATTACGCCGTCCGCGACGCGATCCCATACGACCTGCGCTATTTCGGGATTGAGCGCGACATCTTCGTCGCCTCGCGCTGCCTGGAGGCGAAGGGCTCGTTCTGCGTGCCCAAGGCGGTAACGCTCGCTGCGGTTTGCCGCGCCGCCTGCATTCCGGCACGCGTCGGCTTCGCCGATGTACGCAACCACCTGGCCTCGCCGCGCATCCTCGATCTCATGGGCAGCGACGTCTTCCGCTGGCACGCCTATACGCTAATCCATCTCGAAGGCCGCTGGGTCAAGGCGACGCCGGCCTTCGATCTTGCCTTCTGCGCCCGCTTCGGCGTCGAGCCGCTCGATTTCGACGGCAGCTTGGACTCGATCTTCCAGCCCTTCGATGCGGCCGGCCGGCAGCACATGGACTATGTGCTCGACCGCGGCGATCATGACGAGATGCCGTTCGAAGCCTTTCGCGAGGCGATGCAGGACGCCTATCCGCGCCTGATCACGGCGATGGCGGCGGAGCGCGCCGCCCTTGCGGGCAAGGCTCATCCTGAACACGCCCCGGACGGGTGACCATCGCGTCCCGGCCAGCGGGCCCGACCAGTGACCGCAATTCTTCCACACTGACCAGGTAGCCAGACCGCTTCGTCAGCGCGTGTCGTGGACGACCACGCACGCCAGTTGCAGGCTCGGTGGATCATAACCGGCCAGCGCGTTTGTGATCGCGCATCGACCGCCTTCTGCTCCGTCCCGCTCGATATGCGTAAGAAGTAGACCATTTCCGCCGTCGATTTTATAAGACGGCTAACGAACTTGGCGGCATAATCAGCCGCTTGACCCTCGCTGATTCCCGCCTGCAGGAGCGCCCACCCCACGATGAACGCCGCAGACAGCACCACGTCCATCCTGATCCACCTGGCCGGCTCGGTGGCGCTGCTGATCTGGGCGGTCAGGCTGGTGCGGACGGGCGCGACGCGGGCCTTCGGCCCCTCGCTGCGGCAGGGCCTCGCCCGCTTCGCCGGCAACCGTGTCTCGGCGATGGCGAGCGGCGCGGTGGTGACGCTGATCCTGCAAAGCTCGACCGCGACGACGCTGCTGCTCTCCTCCTTCGCCGGCCAGGCGCTGATCGGCCTGCCGATGGCCTTCGCCGTGCTGCTCGGCGCCAATGTCGGCACAGCGATGGCCGCCTTTGTGATCTCCTTCGATCTCGGCTGGCTTTGGGGCGCCTGCCTTTCCGTCGGCGTCGCGCTCTACCTCGCCAACGAAGCGATGAACCGCGCCCGCAATATCGGGCGCCTGATCGTCGGTATCGGCCTGATCCTGCTCTCGCTCGCCGAGCTCAAGACCGCCTCGGCGCCGCTGGCGCAATCGCCCGTGTTCCGCTCGGTGTTCGAGGCGCTGGCGAGCGAGCCGCTGCTCGCCGTCGGGATCACCGTCGCGGCGA
This sequence comes from Allobosea sp. CCNWLY174, assembly GCF_037120455.1. Classification (NCBI taxonomy): domain Bacteria; kingdom Pseudomonadati; phylum Pseudomonadota; class Alphaproteobacteria; order Hyphomicrobiales; family Alloboseaceae; genus Allobosea; species Allobosea sp. CCNWLY174. The sequence goes on from NZ_JBBBBQ010000001.1 coordinate 1,014,190, forward strand.
CGTGGCTGACCCATTCCAGTCTCGCCATCGTCCTCCTGATCGCCTCGTTCTGGGCCGGCGGGCTGTTCCCGGCACCGACCGCGCTGACCCTGATCGTGGGTGCCAATCTCGGCAATGCGCTGGTGCCGGTGCTCGACCAGCTCGGCGCGCCCGTGGTGCAGCGCCGCGTCGCGCTCGCCAACCTGCTGACGCGCATGATCATCGCGCTGGTCGTCATCCCTTTCGCCAAGCCGCTCTCCGTCTGGTTCTCGGCGCTGTCGCATGACCCGTCGCGCCTGGCGGTCGAAATCCATCTGGCGCTGAACATCATCGGCGCCATCGCCTTCCTGCCCTTCGTCCAGCCGATCGCGGCACTGGTGACGCGCCTGACCCCGGCCAAGCCCGAAGCCGAGCAGCGCAATCGGCCGCTCTATCTCGACGCCGGCCTGCTCGACAGCCCGCCCGAAGCCCTCGCCAGCGCGATGCGAGAGACGCTGCATCTGGGCGACCGTGTCGGCGCCATGCTGAAGGACCTGCAGGTCCTGCTGGAACAGGACAAGCTCGCCCTCTCGCGCGAGATCGCGGCCGCCGATGACGGCGTCGACGCGATCCACGAGGCGATCAAGCTCTATCTCGTCAAGCTCTCTCGCCATCCGCTCGGCGAGGAGGACAGCCGACGCCTGTTCGAGATCATTACGGCAACCACCAATCTCGAGCATATCGGCGACATCATCGACAAGAACCTGCGCGAGCTCGCCGAGAAGAAGATCCGCAAGCGCTACCGCTTCTCCGAGGAAGGCCTAGCCGAGATCCGCGATTTCCACAGGCAGGTCAGCCACAGCCTGCAGCTTTCGCTGAATGTGCTGGCCACGCGCGATATCGGCCTCGCCCGCCAGCTCTTCGACGAGAAGAGCGCGATGCGCGTCGCCGAGCGCATGGCAACCGAGAAGCATTACGAACGCCTGCGCAGCGGGGTGACGCAATCGCTCGAGACATCCTCGATCCATCTCGACGTGCTGCGCGACCTCAAGCGCATCCACGGCCACATCACCTCGATCGCCTACCCGATCCTGGAGGCCGCCGACGAGCTCAGGGACACCAGGCTGCGCAGGGCTGGCGAGCAACCGGCCAAGGAGCAGCCCGGCGTGGCTGACGGCTACGGCCTCGCTTTGCCGCAGAAGCCGGCCTGAGACCGGCACGGCCTGGGCCGGCGCCGCCTGCGCTTGACAGCCTGCCGGTTTGACCGAGCTTAAGGCCCGAGGCTCGGGGGCACCATGGATCGCATCGACGCGATGAAAGTGTTCATCGCCGCTCTGGACGAGGGCAGCCTCGCCGGAGCGGGACGCCTGCTCGGGCGCTCACCGGCCGCCGTCAGCCGGGCCGTCGCTTTTCTCGAACAGCAGGCCGGCGCGCCGCTGTTGCACCGGACGACCCGCTCGATCCGGCTGAGCGAAACCGGCGAGCGTTATGCCAATATCTGCCGCCGCTTGCTTGCGGACCTGCAGGAACTGGAAGCGATCGGCGCCGGCGAGCAGGCCGCTCCTCGCGGCACCTTGACCATCACCGCGCCGCCGATCAGCGGCGAAGAGATCCTGCGCCCGATCGTCGACGCCTTCATCGCGGCCTTTCCGGCCGTCTCGGTCAACCTCGTCCTGCTCTCGCGTGGCGCGAATCTGGTCGAGGAAGGCATCGATATCGCCTTGCGTATCCTCGACCTGCCGGATTCCGCGATGACCGCCATCCGTATCGGCGGCGAAGTCCGGACGGTCGTCGCAGCTTCGCCCCGCTATCTCAGCCAGCACCCGCGCATCGACGAGCCGGGAGACCTGGCAAGTCACAGCATCATCGCCTGCACCGATTTCGGGCGCGAGTCCTGGGTCTTCCCGCCGGCGAAGGGCGGCTCCGTATCCCGCTCCGTCCAATTCAGGCCGCGGCTCACCGTCAACAGCGTCAGGGCGGCTTTGGGCGCTGCGGTCGGCGGCCTCGGCGTCACGCGGCTGTTCACCTATCATGTCGCCGAGCGCGTGCAGGACGGCTCGCTCGAGCTCCTGCTGCGGGATGCCGAGCCGCCGCCCCGCCCCGTCAACCTGATCATGCCGCAGGGCCGCTCGAACGTCCCCAAGGTCCGCGCCTTTCTCGACTTCGCCGTGCCGCGCTTGCGCGCCGACTTCGCGCGGCTCTCGGCCGAATTGGGTGTGAAGCGGTCCTGAACCGCCGATTCTTCCGCGCAGCGGTTGAATGCCTGCCGACCAACGGGCATTCAGCTGCAGCGCGAAACACTCCAGATTCCTCGTCATCAGGCCAATGGCCGGGCAGCGGCACATCCGCTCGCTGCCGACGTAACGAGGATCATCATGAGCAACGAACGGAAGGTCGCCATCGTCACCGGTGCCTCGCAGGGCATCGGCGCCGCGCTGGTCAAGGGTTTCCGCGACCGCAATTATCGCGTCGTCGCGACGTCGCGCTCGATCACGCAGGGCAGCGACCCGGACATCCTTGCGGTCCCCGGCGACATCGCCGATCCGGCGACCGCCGAGACAGTCGTCAGGGAGGCGATGGCCCGCTTCGGACGCGTCGACACGCTGGTCAACAATGCCGGCATCTTCATCGCCAAGCCCTTCATCGACTACACGGCCGAGGACTTCCAGGCCAAGATCGCGACCAATCTCGCCGGCTTCTTCCACATCACCCAGCAGGCGGCCCGCGCCATGCTGGCGCAGGGCTCCGGCCACATCGTCAGCATCACCACCAGCCTGACGGACCAGGCCGTCGCGGGCGTCCCGACCGTGCTCGCCAACCTGACCAAGGGCGGCATCAACTCGGCGACCAAGGCGCTGGCGATCGAATACGCCACCCAAGGCATCCGCGTGAACGCAGTCTCGCCAGGCATCATCAAGACGCCGATGCACGCGCCGCAGACGCATGAATTCCTGGCCAATCTGCATCCAGTCAAGCGCTTGGGCGAGGTCAAGGACATCGTCGATGCCGTGCTGTTCCTGGAGAGCGCCCCCTTCGTCACCGGCGAGATCCTGCATGTCGACGGCGGCCAGAGCGCCGGCCACTGACGCAACGCGCAACCCCATAGGAGGCTTCCATGCCGATCGTCACCATTCAGGTCACCCGCGAGGGCTCCGGCCCGGGCCGCACCTCAGTCACGCCTGAGGAGAAGGCCAGGCTCATCGCCGGTGCCAGCCAGCTCCTGCTCGATGTGCTGAACAAGCCGCTCGAGGCGACCTTCGTCGTGATCGAGGAGGTCGAGCTCGACAATTGGGGCTGGGGCGGCCTGCCCGTTGCGGACTACCGCAAGCGGCGCGCGGCGCGCTGATCTCGCCGCCAGCGTCTCGAACCGCGTCCCGCCCAATCCTGCACCCCGGATGCGCTGAGCTTCACCTTGCAATCGGCGAGCAGGGCCGGACTCTAGCGCCGACCGGCTCTGCCCCCGAGAGGAACAACCATGACCAGCACCGCACAAGCGCGCCTGCTCGACCTCTTCGGCATCGAGCTGCCGATCATCCAGGGACCGATGGCCCTCGCCTCGACGCCCGAGATGGTCATCGCCGTCAGCGAAGCCGGCGGGCTCGGCTCGCTGGCCGGCGCGCAGTACGATGCGGCGGGCCTGCGGGCCGCATTCGACACGGTGCGGGCCGGCACGAGACGGCCTTTCAACGTCAACTTCTTCTGCCACACGCCCCCGGCCGATGACCCGGCCCGTCAGGCTGCCTGGCTCGACCGCCTCGCCGGCTACTATGCCGAGGCCGGGCTCGACCCGAACATGCCGAAGACGCCGAGCGGGCGCACGCCTTTCGACGCAGGCCTGGCGAGCGTGGTGGAAGAGTACCGCCCCGAGATCGTCAGCTTCCATTTCGGCCTGCCAGCGCCCGACCTGTTCGAGCGGGTGAAGCGAACTGGCGCCAGGATCATCGCCTCCGCCACGACCGTGCCCGAGGCACGCTGGCTCGCGGACCACGGCGTCGACGCGGTCATCGCCATGGGCGCCGAGGCCGGCGGCCATCGCGGCATCTTCCTGAACGACCGGATATCCGAACAGCTCGGGACCTTCGCACTGGTGCCGCAGGTCGTCGATGCCGTGCCGGTCCCGGTCATCGCCGCCGGCGGCGTCACCGACCGGCGCGGGGTGGAGGCTGCTTTTGCGCTCGGAGCGGCGGCCGTCCAGGTCGGCACCGCCTATCTGTTCACGCCCGAGGCCGAGGCCAAGATCTCGCCGATCTACCGCAAGGCGCTCCGCATGAGCGAGCGGCCGACCGCGCTCACCAACCTGTTCACCGGCCGGCCGGCGCGCGGCATCGTCAACCGCGCCATGACGGAGCTCGGCCCGATCTCAGAGCTCGCGCCGGCCTTCCCGACGGCCGGCACGGCGCTGGGACCGCTACGCAGCGCGGCGGAAGCTGCCGGCCGCGACGACTTCACCCTGCTCTGGGCCGGCCAATCCTTCCCGCTCGCCAGGCCGATGTCCGCGGCGGCGCTGACGCGGATGCTCGCGGGGCTGGACGGTTGATGGAGGCCGTTGCGCGCTGCTTAAGCCGATAGCCTACTGCGCTCGGTCTCGACCGGCGGAACGTTCGTGCCCCATAGCGCGAGCGCGCTGCGGCCGGCCTCGGTCAGCCCGTAGACGCCGCGCTCGGCGCGCTCGAACCAGCCATAGACGTTGCGGTGCAGGATCTTCTGGGCGTCGGGGCATGCCGGCTTGAGGTCGCGCGGGCGCAGCGGCGCCGTGCTCATCGCCGCGGCGCAAGCGAGCGCCTGCTGGCGATAAGCGGTCATGATCGGCCGGCGCGTGCTGCCGCCGGCAGCGGGGTCACCCTTGCGCCGCCGGTGCTCGTCGACCAGCCGCGAGCGGGCCTTGGCGTTCTTGCGCGGTGTCGGTGCGACCGGCGAGACAAGCACCTCGACGCGCCCCGTGCTGCTGACGCCGAGCAGGCCGAAGCCTAGCCGGCGGCAGAGATCGCGATAGCGCGGATCGCTCTCGCGGCCCTTGCCCCGGGCCGAAAGCTGCGCCGCCAGCCAGATCTCGTCGCCGAGGCGCAGCCGGTCGACGCCCTGCAGGATCAGCTCCAGATTGAAGGCCAGCTTCAGTTCCCCGATCACCACCACCGTCGGATCGCCTTCCCTGAGGCCGACGAGGTCGCAGCGGCCGATCTCACCCTTCACGGCATAGCCGAGTTCCTCGAGGAAGCGCTTGACGGGCGGGTAGAGGGTGGTTTCCACGCGGGGCTCTCCGGACGACTCGCACCATGATGGTAGCAAGACGTTTCGAAGTGCCGAACGCGGACGCCGGAGCCCGTCCTAAGCCGCCACCGCCTCGGTCGCAGCGGTCACCTGCCAGCCCTGCAATTCGCGCCAGTTCGGCTCCAGCTCGGCGAAGCGCGACAGTGCGAAACTGGAGATGTCGGCGAAGCCGCAGGCCCCGTCGATGATGAGATCGCGGATCGCCCGCCCGCTCGCGGGCGAGAGGCCGAAGCCGACGCTCGACAGCGTCGCGACCACGACATTGGCCTGCGAGGCGAGCCGGTCGATCACCGGCCGGCCGTCCGGCGTGTTCTCGATCACCCCGGCCCAGGAGCGGATGATGCGGGCATGCGACGCCTTTGGCAGCAGTTCGGCGAGCCTCCGGCCCATATGCAGCATCAGCGGCGTGGTCGGCTTAGGCAGCGTGCCCTCCTCCGCCATGGCCAGCCATTCATGCGGCCCGCCACCATAGGCAAGGTTGCCGCGCAGGGTCTGTCGGCCATAGAGCCCGCAGCCGTCGACGCCGCCGAGCGGCATCAGCGGCAGCGGCTCGGTCACGATCATCTCGCAGCGGGCCGACTGCACCGGCACCTCCTGCCCGAGCATGGCGGAGAGACGCCCGGTCTGCGGACCGGCGGCGAGCACGAGGCTGTCACAGCCGATCTCACCACGATCGGTCTCGACCGCGACGACCCGGCCGCCCTCGGTCCGGAAGCCGGTGACGGTGGTGTGCTGCAGGATGCGCCCGCCATGGTCCTGCATCGCCCAGGCGTAGCCCTGCAGCGTGCGGTGCGGATTGGCATGGCCGCCGAACTTGTAGTGATAGCCGCCGACGACGGTATCGCCTGCCAGCGGCACCAGTTCCTTGGCCTGCTTGACGTCGAGCACCTCGGACTCGAAGCCCTGCCGCGCGGCATTGCGCAAGGCGCGGCCATAGAGCGCCATCTGGTGCTCGCTCGCGGCAAGGCGAACACGCTCGCCCCGGAACTCGGTGGGGTAGCCGAGCAGTTCGTCCATGATCGGCCAGAGCCGCTGCTCCTCGGCGAAGAGCGGCGAATGATGGTGCGAGCAGCCGCCGCCATTGCGGCCCGATGCCTCCCAGCCGATCAGCCCCTTCTCCAGCACCAGCACGTCGACGCCATCGCGCGCCAGCCACCAGCCTGCGGAGAGGCCGGTGACGCCGCCGCCGACGATGACGACCGAAGCTCCCTTGATCTCGCTCATGATGGCTCTCACTCGCTCGCGACGGGGCCGGTCGCGTCATTGCCAGCGACGGTATAGCGCGCCGGCACCTCCCAGAACGGCACCCATTGCGCATGCATGCCGAACCAGGTGTCCCAATGCTCGGCCTGCTCGGGCGCCTCGGGAACAAGGGCGGTCATCGCCAGCGGCATCGGCCGGACCGGCGCGCGATAGCCGGCGAGCGGGATCGCCGAGAGCGGCTGCGCCGCGCCGAGCGCCAGCAGGGCTGCGACCTGCTCGCGGCAGCGTCGGCCCTGGCAAGGCCCCATGCCGGCGCGGGTCAGGCGCTTGACCTGATCGGGATTGGGCGGGCCCTCGCCAAGCAGGGCGGAGAGCGAGCGGTCATTACGGCGCTCGTTCTGCCAGTCGAGATAGCGCGGCGGACGGATCTCGAGGATCTCGCGCGCCGTCACCTCCTCGCATTGGCAGACATGGAACTCGGCCTGGGCCTCGATCACGCTCGCCCTGACCCAGGCGAGACGATAGGCGGAGATGTCATAGCTCGGCGCGGGCGGCGTTGGGGCTTCCGCACTGACGCTGTCTTCCCCGAGCGTTGCGACCGCGCGGGCGGCCTCCGCCTCGGCAATCGTGCGGTCGCGCGTCTTGGCCGCCCAGAGGCCGGCGCAGTCGCCGACGGCGTAGACGTTGGCGAGGCTGGTGCGCTGGCCGGCGTCGAGCACGGGCGCATAGCCGCCGCGCTCGGCCTGGAACGCGACCTTGCAGCCGGCTGCGTCGATCAGGTCGATGACCGGAGTGGCGCCGACCGCCAATACGATGCCGTCGCAGGCGATGGCGCGCTCTTCGCCAACCGGGCGGCCCTCCCCGTCCAGTCTCGCGACGACAGCCGCTTCGACGCCATCGCGGCCGATCGCCTCGCGCACGACATGGCCGGCCAGGATTTCGGTGCCGGCAGCGCGGAGCTTCGCCAGAAAATCCGCGTCGCCGATCGGTTCGGCCGCCTGCTCGACGATGGCGGCGATGGTGACGCCCGCCTCACGCAAGGCGAGCGCGGTGGTCAGGGCCTCCGTGTTCGAACCGAGGACGACGACGGTGCGGGGACCGAAGGCGTCGTAGCGCGTCGCGAGATTGAGCGCGGCGGTGGCGCCCATCACGCCGGGCTTTTCCCAGCCGGGAAAGCCGAGGCCCATGTCGCGGCGGCCGCAGGCCAAAATGACGTGCCGGGCCTGGACGAGGATGCTGCTCTCTTCGTCGGCGAGGCCGGCGACGAGGCCCGGCATCCAGCCGAGCGCCGGGCCGTTGGCATAGAGCCCCCAGCAGGCCGTGCCGAGGCGCAGATCGACACCGGCTTCGAAGGCCTCGGCGATCCGCGGCTCGGAGGCGACGAAGGTCTCCATCATGGCGTTGCGGTTGCGGGCGCTGGCGGCCATGCCCTGGCCGAAATGCAAGGGGACGTCGTCGCCCATCGTCTTGAACGGCACCGGGTTCTCGTCGACCAGCAAGACGCCAAAGCCTCGCGCCGCCGCGCCGATGGCAGCTTCGAGGCCGGCAGGGCCGGCGCCGACGACGAGGACATCGACGCTCTCGGCAATGGCGAGCGGCTTGCCGGTGACGGATTTGGGATCGGAGGCCGGGACGGTCATGGTCTGCGCTTTCGAATGACTGAGCTCATTCTTGGCGCCGGCGCCTGGCGGAGCCGGCCGGTTTGCGACATCGACCGGCCGGGACGCGACATCCGGGCCGAGGGATCTGCCAGCTCAGAGCACCTGTTCGAGGAAGGCGCGGGTGCGCGTCTCGCGCGGTGCGCCGAAGAACTCGGCCGGCGCCGCATGCTCGACGATGACGCCGCCATCGGTGAAGTAGACGTGATCGGCGACCTCGCGGGCGAAGCCCATCTCATGGGTGACGAGGATGCAGGTCATGCCCTCCGCCGCGAGGTCGCGGATGGTGACGAGCACCTCCTTCTTGGTCTCGGGATCGAGCGCGGCAGTGACCTCGTCGAACAACATCACCTTCGGGTTCATCGCCAGCGAGCGGGCGATGGCGACGCGCTGCTGCTGGCCGCCGGAGAGTTCGCCCGGATAGGCATCGTGCTTGTGCGAGAGCCCGACCTTGGCGAGTAGGCGCCTGGCCCGCTCCCCGACCTCGGCAGGGTCCTGCTTCAGCACATGGATCGGCGCCATCATCACGTTCTGCAGCGCGGTCTTGTGAGGGAAGAGATTGTATTGCTGGAAGACGATGCCGACATCGCGGCGCAGCGCCAGCTTGTCCAAAGCGGGATCGTTGACCTGCCGTCCGGCGACTGTGATCGAACCCTTGCTGATCGGCACCAGGGCGTTGATGCAGCGCAGCAGCGTCGACTTGCCGGAGCCGGACGGGCCGATGATGCAGACGGTCTCGCCGCGGCGGATGGTGAGGCTGACATCCTTGAGCACCATGAAGGCGCCGAAGGCCTTCTCGACGCCCTCGACGACGACGACCGGCTCGCCGAGTTCATGCCTGGCAGCCATGGTCATCCCTTCACGTTGAAGCGGCGTTCGAGCGCCATGGTCAGGCGCGCGATCGGGTAGCAGTAGGCGAAGAACATCAGCAGCAGCAGCAGGTACATCGGCAGCATCAGCTCGGGCCGGCTCTCGGCGACGAGGGCCGCACGAGTGATGGTGAGCCCGTCCTGGATGCCGACCACCGAGATCAGCGTCGTCGCCATGGTCAGGATGGCGTAGAGGTTCATCCACGGCGGCAGCATGCGTTTCACCGCCTGCGGCAGGATGATCATCCACATCGTCTGGCGGCGGGTGAAGGCGAGCGCCTCGGCCGATTCCCACTGGCCGGAAGGGATCGAGCGGATACCGCCGCGCACGATTTCCGAGACATTGGCGGCAACCGGCAGTGCCAGTCCGATGATCGCCTTGACCCAGGCCGGGAAGGCGATGGTGACCGGCCCGAGCCTGATCTCGAACGGCAAGAGAAACATCGCGTAGAACAAGAGCACGAGCCAGGGCGCGTTGCGGAAGAACTGCGTCGCCGCCCATGACGGCTGGCGCATGATGGCCGAGGGCGAGACCTGGCCGATGCCGAACAGCACGCCGACCGCGGTGCCGAGCGCCATGGAGAGCACGCTGATCAACAGGTTGAACAGGAAGCCCTGGAAGATCAGTGGCGCCCAGCGCATGAGGATGATGACGGCGCTATCGCGGGCCGTCGGCCCCGTCGCCTGCGCTACCGCGAGCGAGGCGGCGAAGACGATGGCGACGCCGGCTACGAGCCCGGCGCTGAGCATCATCGGCGCAGCGAGCCCGCTCGGCGCGATCGGCGCCGCGCGGAAGGGTTTCAGGACGGGGAGATCGGTCGTGGCGGTCTTCATGGCATGTATCCGGGAATGCGCATGGCCCGCTCCCAGCGATGCATCACCCAGACCAGCACGGCGACGAGCAGCACATAGACCACCAGCAGCACGTTCATCATTTCGCGGACATTGAAGACCTCGGACCAGATCTGCGACGCCGCATAGAGCAGCTCGGGCACGCCGATGGCGTAGGCGAGCGTCGTGGTCTTCACGAGGTTGACGAGATTGTTGTTGAGCGCCGGCAGGCAGATGCGGAAGGCGAGCGGCAGCACGATCTGGCGCCAGAGCTGGAAGCGGGTGTAGCCGAGCGATTCCGCCGCCTCGACCATCGTCTCCGGCACGGCCTCGATCCCGGCGCGGAAGATCTCGACATTGAAGGCGCCGGCGAAGAGCGAGAATGCGATGATCGCCCAGCCGGTGCCGCTGACCAGCGGCGACTGCCCGCCGAAGCCGTCCGACACCGTCGGCAGGAGGCCGCCGACGGCGAAATAGAAGAAGGAGAGCTGCACCAGAGGCGGCGTGTTGCGGAAGAACTGGACGTACCCCCGCACCACGAGCCGGCCGAGCCGCGAAGTGCTGCCGGCGACCCAGACGCCGAGCAGTCCGATCGCGAGCGAGGCCAGGATCGAGACGACGCAGATATAGGTCGTCGTCCACAGCCCGGTCAGGAAGCGCGAGCGGTCGAAGGCGTCGTAGAAGATCGAGAAGTTGAGGCCGTGGACCTCGTTCAGGCGCTCGAAGAAAGCGGCGATCATGGTGTCATCGGCCCATCGCTGGCCACACCGTCATCCCGGGCGACCGAAGGGAGACCCGGGATCCACGCCGGAGCGCGTGCGAAAGAGGCTCGGGCATGGATCCCGGATCTCCGCTGCGCTCCGTCCGGGATGACGGCGAGGGTGTGACCAACGCTCCTTCGCCTACGAGCCGGCCTTCAGCTTCTTGTTGGTCTCGATCAGATAGGGGCTCTGCTTGATACCCCATTTGGTCTCGAGCGCGAGCAGCTTGCCGCTCTTGTGCCAGTCGACCGACATGTCCTTGATCAGCTTGCCGAAGGCACCGTCGAGATCGTCGAGACGCACGCCGATCGCCCAGAGCTGCGGATCCTCCGAGACCAGCGGCATCTCGTAGTTCGCCCATTTCGGATCGCCGCCAGACAACGTCGAGACGATCAGCGTGTCGTCGAACAGGAAGGCGACGCAGTTGTTGCCGAGCAGCGCATTCAGCCCGTCCGGCACCGAGGGGAACACCACCATCTCCGGCGAATAGATCTGCGAGACGCGGCGGTTGTAGTAGGCGCCCTGCACGGCGCAGACCTTGCGGCCCTTGAGGTCTTCCCACTTCTTCAGGCCGGCGCTCTTGGGCGCGAGCACATTGGTGGCCCCCGCATAGTAGTTCGGCTCGATCATGCCGATCTGCTTGCGCCGGTCCTGCGTGTCGCCGAGCGTCGCCAGGATCATGTCGATGCGGCCCTGGCGCAGGAACTCGATGCGGTTGGCCGCGATGACCGGCACCATCTCGAGCTTGACGCCGATCTTGCTCGCGACCTCCTGGGCGAGATCGATCTCGAGGCCGACGATCTTGCCCGACGGATCGAGGAAGCCCCAGGGCTTGTAGTCGTTCTTGACGCCGACGGTGAGGACGCCCTTTTCCTTGATCTTGGCGAGCGTGTCCTGCGCGAAGGCCGGCACGGCGGCAAGCGTGGCGGCGAGTGCGAATGCCAGGGCGGTCAATCGTTTCATCGGTCGCGATCCCCTTGTTTTCTTATGAAGCCCTAGCTTCGGGTGGATCGGCGCATCGATTTGACTGGATGCGACGCTTTCTTGACTCTCAGCGGCGAGCCGGGCGGACCTCCTGCACACGCTCGGCCCGTGGCGGATGGCCGAAGCGCTCGCGATAGCTGCGCGAGAAATGGCTGGCGCTGGCAAAACCACAGGCAAGCGCCGTCTCCAGGATCGATAGGCTGGTCTGGCGCAGGAGGTCGCGGGCGCGGTCGAGGCGCAAGGCGAGATAGTGCTCGCCGAGCGAGCGGCCGAGATGCTGGCGGAACAGACGCTCGAGCTGGCGTAGCGAGACGTTCGCGAGCCGAGCGAGGCCCTCGCGCGACTCTGGGGTCTCGATGGTCTGCTCCATGCGTGCGATCACGCGCAGCAAGGGCGCATGAGCGATGCCGAGCCGCTCGCGCAGCGGCATGCGCTGCGGCCCCGCCCCTTCCCGCACATGGGTCTGCAGGAACCATTCGCTGACCGCGAGCGCGAGCTCGCTGCCGTGCTCGCGCGCGATCACGGCGTGCAGCATATCGAGCGGCGCGGTGCCACCGCTGCAGGTCAGGCGGTCGCGGTCGATCTCGTAGAGCGAGCGCCGCAGGTCGAGATCGGGATATTCCTCAAGGAAAGCCGGCGCGTGCTCCCAGTGGATGGTGAAGCGATGGCCGGAGAGCAGGTTGGCGCGCGCCAGCAGATAGGGGCCACCCGAGACGCCGCCGATCTTCACGCCGCGCCGCGCGAGCTGACGCAGCCAGGCGAAGGTCGGCTGGTGATGGAACAAGGCCGGATTGCCGCCGGCGCAGACGAAGAGATAATCGAGCCTGAGATCGGCGCCGACGCTGGCATCGGCGGCGATGGCCACGCCGTTCGAGGCCGGCGCCGCGGCGCCGTCGATCGAGACATGGCTCCAGCGATAGAGCGGCCGGCCCGAGAGCCGGTTGGCGGCGCGCAGGGGCTCGATCGCCGAGGCGTAAGGCAGCAACGCGAAGTCGGGGATCAGCAGGAAGCCGACATGGGTCGGCGCGCTGTCGTCGCTTTCAGGCAATCTGATGTCGCTATCGAGCATGTCGGCGAGCCTATGTCGGTCAATCTCCTGATGACAAGACCGCCCGGACCCAATGATGCGCTATTCCATCTTCTCGCTGCTGTCCCAGACGCTCCAGGGCCACAAGGGCTGGACTCCGGCCTGGCGCGATCCCGCGCCGAAGCCCGAATACGACGTGATCATCATCGGCGGCGGCGGCCATGGCCTGGCGACGGCGCATTACCTCGCCAGCCGGCACGGCATCACCAATGTCGCGGTGCTGGAGAAGGGCTATCTCGGTTCCGGCAATGTCGGCCGCAACACCACGATCATCCGCTCGAACTACCTGCTGCCGGGCAACACCCCGTTCTACGAGCTCTCGATGAAGCTCTGGGAAGGGCTGGAGCAGGACCTCAACTACAACGCCATGGTCAGCCAGCGTGGCGTCTTGAACCTCTACCATTCCGATGCCCAGCGCGACGCCTTCGCCAGGCGCGGCAACGCGATGCGGCTCGCCGGGGTCGATGCCGAACTGCTCGGCACCGAGCAGGTCCGGGTGATGCTGCCCTATCTCGATTTCGGCAATGCGCGGTTCCCGATCCAGGGCGGCCTCTTGCAGCGCCGCGGCGGCTCGGCCCGGCACGACGCCGTCGCCTGGGGCTTCGCCCGCGCCGCCGACAGCCGCGGCGTCGACATGATCCAGAACTGCGAGGTCACCGGCATCACCATGTCGGGAGGGCGCGCGATCGGCGTCGAGACCTCGCGCGGGCCGATCCGGGGAAAGAAGATCGCCATGGCGGTCGCCGGCAACTCGTCGCGCGTCGCGGCGATGGCGGGATTACGACTGCCGATCGAGACCCATGTCCTGCAGGCGTTCGTCTCGGAAGGGCTTAAGCCGCTGATCGACTGCGTCGTCACCTACGGCGCCGGGCATTTCTACATCAGCCAGTCCGACAAGGGCGGCCTCGTCTTCGGCGGCGACATCGACGGCTACAACTCATACGCCCAGCGCGGCAACCTGCCGGTGATCGAGGACGTGATGGAGTCGGCGATGGCGCTCTGGCCGGGGCTCGGCCGGGTGCGGATGCTGCGCCATTGGGGCGGTGTCATGGACATGTCGATGGACGGCTCGCCGATCATCGACACGACGCCGGTCGAGGGGCTCTATCTCAATGCCGGCTGGTGCTATGGCGGCTTCAAGGCGACGCCGGCCTCGGGCTTCTGCTTCGCCCATCTGATCGCGACGGGCCAGCCGCACGAGGTCGCCACCGCCTATCGGCTCGACCGCTTCGCCACCGGGCGGGTGATCGACGAAAAGGGCGCCGGCGCCCAGCCGAACCTGCACTGACCGCGCGCTGCCGAGGATCCCATGCGCATCACCTGTCCCCATTGCGGCGCGCGCGACGCCCAGGAATTCAGCTATCTCGGCGCCGCCGATCTGCAGCGCCCCGAAGGCATGGCGGCGAGCGAGGCCGCGATGGCCGATTACGTCTATCAGCGCGACAACCCGGCCGGCGTCCATCGCGAGCTCTGGTATCACGGCGCCGGCTGCCATGCCTGGCTGGTGGTGACCCGCGACACCCGCAACCACGCGATCACGGCGGTCGAGGTCGCGAAGGCGCGCAAGGCGGGAGCCACGGCATGAGCACCCAGCCTTTCCGCCTCGCCTCCGGCGGCCTGATCGATCGCGGTCATCCGCTGGATTTCAGCTTCGACGGCGCCTCCTATCGCGGCTATGCCGGCGACACGCTGGCCTCGGCGCTGCTCGCCAACGGCGTGCGCCTGGTTGGCCGCTCGTTCAAATATCACCGCCCGCGCGGCATCCTCTCGGCCGGGCCGGAGGAGCCGAACGCGCTGGTCGAACTGCGCTCCGGCGCGCGGCGGGAGCCCAACACCCGCGCCACGGTGGTCGACTTGTTCGCCGGGCTGGAGGCGGCGAGCCAGAACCGCTGGCCTTCGCTCGCCTTCGACCTGCTCTCGATCAACGGGCTGATCTCGCCGACCCTCGTCGCCGGCTTCTACTACAAGACCTTCATGTGGCCGGCCTCCTTCTGGGAAAAGCTCTACGAGCCGCTGATCCGGCGCGCCGCCGGCCTCGGACGCGCCGCCGGAGCGGAAGATCCGGACCATTACGAGAAGGCCTTCGCCTTCTGCGACCTGCTGGTGATCGGCGGCGGGCCGGCCGGTCTCTCCGCTGCGCTGGCAGCCGGGCGCAGCGGCGCCCGCGTGATCCTCTGCGACGAGGATTTCCGGCTCGGTGGACGGCTGCTGGCCGAGCAGCGCGAGATCGACGGCAAGCCAGCCTCCGAATGGCTCGCCGCGACGCTGGCCGAGCTCGAAAGCCTGCCGGAAGTGCGGATCATGCCGCGCACCACCGTGTTCGGGCTCTATGACCACGGGATCTACGGCGCGGTCGAGCGCGTCGCCGATCACCTGCCGCAGCCGCCGGCGCATCAGCCACGCCAGCGCGGCTGGCGCATCCATGCCAGGCGGGCGATCCTCGCCGCCGGCGCGCTGGAGCGGCCGATCGTCTTCGCAGGCAATGACCGGCCCGGCGTGATGCTGGCCGGTGCGGTGCGGTCTTACGTCAATCGCCATGGCGTCCTGCCCGGCCGCGAAACCGTGCTGTTCACGGCCGGCGACGATGGCTGGACGACGGCGCGCGACATCGCCGCGGCTGGCGGCAAGGTCGCGGCGATCGTCGATTCCCGCCCCGCCGATCCCGTCCGCAAGGCGCTCGCCGACAAGCTCGGCGCGCGGCTGTTCGCCGGCGGCGCCGTGACGGGCGCGCGTGGCGGGCGGCAGCTCAGCGGCGTCACCATCCGCGATGCCTCGGGCGCGGTGAGCGAATTGTCCTGCGACCTGCTCGCCGTCTCCAATGGCTGGAATCCGACGCTGCACCTGACCTCGCACCAGAACGGCAAGCCGGCCTGGGACGATGGCCTGCAGTGTTTCGTGCCGGGAACCGTGCCGGCGGGGCTCACGGTCGCCGGCAGCGCCGCCGGACGCTTCACGCTGGCGCAGGCGCTGGAAGACGGCGCGAGGCTCGGACGCGATGCGGCGACCGAGGTGGGCCTGACCACGCTGCCGGCCGAGCCGACCCCGACGACCGACCCCGAGACAAACGGGCTTTCGCCGGTCTGGCGGGTGTCCGGCGGCAAGGGAAAAGCCTTCGTCGACTACCAGAACGACGTCACCGACAAGGATGTCGAGCTCGCCGCCCGCGAGGGCTTCCGGCCGGTCGAGCATCTCAAGCGCTACACCACGCTCGGCATGGCGACCGACCAGGGCAAGACCTCGAACCTTTCCGGCCTCGCCATCATGGCCGAACAGACGGGCAGGACGATCCCGCAGACCGGCACCACCACCTTCCGGCCGCCCTATACACCGGTCGCGATCGGGGCGCTGGCCGGCCATCACCGCGGCAAGGACTTCAGGCCGATCCGGCTCGCGCCGACGCATGACTGGTCGAAGGAGCAGGGCGCCATCTTCGTCGAGAGCGGGCCTTGGTTGCGGGCGCAATACTATCCGCGCTCCGGCGAAGCCGACTGGCTGACGACGGTCAACCGCGAGGTCAAGGCGGTGCGCGCCGGCGTCGGCCTTTGCGACGTCTCGACGCTCGGCAAGATCGACATCCAGGGCGCCGACGCCGCCGAATTCCTGGAGCGGGTCTACATCAATGGCTGGAAGGCGCTGCCGGTCGGCAAGGCCCGCTACGGGCTGATGCTGCGCGAGGACGGCTTCGTCATGGATGACGGCACCACCTCGCGCCTCGGCGAGACGCATTTCCTGATGACGACCACCACCGCCAATGCCGGCAAGGTGATGCAGCATCTCGAATTCTGCCATCAGGTGCTGTGGCCGGAGCTGGACGTGCGCATGGTCTCGGTCTCCGAGCAATGGGCGCAGGTCGCCATCGCGGGGCCGAAGGCGCGCGAGACCCTGCGTGGTGTCGTCGACCGCGAGCACGATCTCTCGAACGAGGCCTTCCCCTATCTCGCGGCGCGCGCCGTCACGGTCGGCGGCGGCATCCCGGCGCGGCTCTTTCGCATCTCCTTCTCGGGCGAGCTCGCCTATGAGCTCGCCGTTCCCGCCGACTATGGCGATGCGACGGTGCGGGCGCTGATGCAGGCGGGCGCCCCCTTCGGCATCACGCCCTATGGCACCGAGGCGCTCGGCGTGATGCGCATCGAGAAGGGCCATGTCGCCGGCAACGAGCTCAACGGCCAGACCACGGCGCGCGATCTCGGGCTCGGCAAGATGATGTCGTCGAAGAAGGATTTCGTCGGCCGGCTGATGGCGGGTCGGCAGGCCCTGGTCGAGCCGGACCGGCCTGCGTTCGTCGGCTTCAAGCCCGTCGATCCCTCCCAGCGCCTGCGCGCCGGCGCGCATTTCATCGGCATCGGCAAGCCGGGCGTGATGGAGAACGACGAGGGTTACATGACCTCGGTCGCCTACTCCCCGCATCTCAACCACTGGATGGGGCTCGGACTGATCAAGGGCGGAGCTGCCCGCATCGGCGAACGCGTGCGCGCCTATGACCCGGTGCGCAATGGCGACGTCGTCGTCGAGATCTGCTCGCCCGTCTTCGTCGATCCCGAAGGAGCCCGCCTCCATGGCTGAGACAACGCGTTCATGGGCGCCGCGCAGCGCCTGGGCCGGCATCGCGCAGGCCGGGCGGATCGGTGCTGCCGGAGCGGCCGGCGTCACCGCTACCCTGCTCGACAGCTTCGGGCTGGCGACGCTGATCGCCGCGCCGGGCGGAACTCCGGCCTTGTCGCAGGCTATCGACGCACTGCTGGGCATCACCTTGCCGACGACGCCGAAGATCGCCTCGGGCGCCGCGCATGACGCGATCTGGTCCGGCCCCGATCAGTGGCTGCTGCGTGCCGCCACGCGCGACGATTTCGGCAGCCTCCTGGAGTCGCTTTCGGCTCAGGCGGCGGTCAGCGACCAGAGCGATGCGCGCGCCGCGATGCGGCTTAGCGGCCCACGCGTCCGCGACGCTCTGGCCAAGGGCGTGATGCTCGATCTGCATCCCGCCGCCTTCGCGGTCGGCGATACCGCCTTGACAAGCATCGCCCATATCGGTGTGCATCTCTGGCGGCCCGCTGACGGGCCGGATGGATCCGTGTTCGAGATCATGGTCGCACGCAGCATGGTGGGAAGCTTCTGGTCCTGGTTCGCCGCCTCCGCGGCCGAATTCGGCTGCCAGATTTCCATCGATCGCTCCACCGGCCGAGGTTGACGGCAGCGCGCCGCGCGCCGTCCCTTCCGCCGACCTTTCCCCATTCTCATTGTTCAGGGACCCGCGCGAGCGGGCCGATCCGTCACATGTCCGATTCTCCGATGATCCTCGCTCTGTCCTGCCCTGATCGGCCGGGCATCGTCGCTGCCGTCTCGACGCTGCTCGCCGAGGCCGGCTGCAACATCCGCGACGCGCAGCAGTTCGACGACCTCGAAACCGGCCGCTTCTTCATGCGGGTGGTGTTCGACCGGCTCGAAGGCGCGCGCAGCGCCGCCGAGATTCAGGGTCTCGTCGACGAGCTGGCAGCACGCTTCAAGATGACCGTCTCGCTGCGCGATGCGGCTGCCCGCAAGCGGGTCATGCTGCTGGTCTCGAAATTCGACCATTGCCTGGCCGACCTGATCTACCGCTGGCGCATCGGCGAACTGCCGATGGAGATCACCGCGATCGTCTCGAACCATGCCCGCGAGCACATCGCCTCGACCGATCTCGGCGACCTGCCCTTCCATCACCTGCCGGTCAATCGGCAGACCAAGATGGAGCAGGAGGCCGAGCTCTGGCACCTGATCCAGGAGACGCAAAGCGATCTCGTCGTGCTCGCCCGCTACATGCAGGTCCTGTCGGACGGACTCTCGGCCAAGCTCTCGGGGCGCTGCATCAACATCCACCATTCGTTCCTGCCCGGCTTCAAGGGCGCCAAGCCCTATCATCAGGCGCACGAGCGCGGGGTGAAGCTGATCGGCGCGACCGCGCATTACGTCACCTCCGATCTCGACGAAGGGCCGATCATCGAGCAGGACGTCGAGCGCATCAGCCATCGCGACACGCCGGACGACCTCGTGCGCAAGGGCCGCGACATCGAGCGGCGCGTCCTGGCCCGGGCGGTGCGCTACCACCTGGAAGATCGCGTGCTGCTCAACGGAAAGAAATCCGTCGTCTTCACCGATTGATTTGGAGCCTCGGTGCGGCCGGAGCTTCGCTGTGCGCCAAGCTCCGGCCCAGCCGCTGTCGAAAGCCGGCAGCGGCGCGAGGACCCGCAGCTCATCGAAGCGTTCGCGCAAACCCACGCCCGATACCCTGCCGAGCGGGCACTGCATCACGGCGATTTGTGCGTGTGCGAAGATAGAGAACGGCAGATCGTTCTTGCAGTGAGGCGGCATGTTGGCGGCGGCAGACATCTTCGCCGCAAACAAGGGGACCGCCATGAAGCGCCTACTCGCCGCTGCCCTCCTCTGCGCCTCAGCGACATTCGCGCAGGCCCAGGCTCAGAAATCCACCCTGTCCATCGTCAAGAGCCGCGGCGAACTGATCTGCGGCGTCAGTCCAGGACTCGCCGGCTTCGGCCTGCCGGACGAGAAGGGCGAATGGCATGGCCTCGACGTCGATCTTTGCCGCGCCATCTCGGCTGCCGTCTTCAACGATCCGAAGAAGGTCAAGTTCACGCCGCTGTCGTCCAAGGACCGCTTCACCGCGCTCCAGTCGGGCGAGGTCGACCTCCTGTCGCGCACCAGCACCTGGACGATGGCGCGCGACACCTCGCTCGGCCTGGCCTTCGCCGGCGTCAACTACTATGACGGCCAGGCCTTCCTGGTTCAGAAGAAGCTCGGCGTCGATTCCGCGCTCAAGCTCAACGGCGCGTCGATCTGCCTGCAGCAGGGCACGACGACCGAGCTCAACGTCGCCGACTATTTCCGCCAGAACAACATCAAGTACGAGCCGGTCACCTTCGACAAGGGCGACGAGGCGATCAAGGCCTTCGAATCCGGACGCTGCGACGCCCTCACCGACGATTCCTCGGCGCTCTACGCGCTCAAGCTCAAGCTGGTGAAGCCGGACGATGCGATCGTCCTGCCCGAGCTGATCTCGAAGGAGCCGCTCGGGCCGGTGGTGCGCAGCGCCGACCACGACTGGTTCAACCTGGTGAAATGGGTGCATTTCGCCATGGTGAACGCCGAAGAGCTCGGCGTGACCCAGGCTAATGCCGATCAGCAGCTGAATTCGACCAACCCCGAGATCAGGCGGCTGCTCGGCAAGGACGGCAAGTTCGGCGAGGCGATCGGTCTCACGCCCGACTGGGCCTACCGGATCGTCAAGCAGGTGGGCAATTACGGCGAAGCCTTCGAGCGCAGCGTCGGTGCCGGCTCGGTGCTCAAGATCGCCCGCGGCAAGAACGACCTCTGGAGCAAGGGCGGCCTGCAATACGCCCCGCCGATCCGCTGAGCGGTCACTCCGGCAAAGATCGCGCCGCGCCGGAGCGCCGTGGCGACAGCTGACAGTCGCCGCGGCGGCGCAACTTTCTGATTTTGCGCGAATTCTTTCCGTTCAGCCGATTCCGGCTGAACGGAAAGCGCGCTAGGATCACGCCATGCGTGCCCGCCAGATCGAAGTCTTTCGCATGGTCATGCGCTGCGGAACGTTGACCGGCGCCGCCGAGGCGCTCGCGGTATCGCAGCCGGCGCTCAGCCAGATCCTGCTGCACACCGAGGACGAGCTCGGCTTCAAGCTGTTCCTGCGCGTCAAGGGCCGGCTGATCCCGACGCCGGAAGCCGAGGAGATCTACCCCGAGGTCGAGCGCCTGTTCGGCGACCTTGAAATGCTCAGGCGGCGCACGCGCGATTTGCGCCACGGCAAGGCCGGGCTCGTGCGCCTTGCCGCCTCGGCCCCGCCCTCCCTCTCCTTCGTTCCCGAGGCGCTCCGCCATTTCCGCGCCGCGCATCCGAACACGCGCGTGCGCTCCTATGTCGTGCCAGCCGAAGTCATCCTGACCATGCTCGACCGCGACCAGGCCGGGCTCGGCATCGCCATGATGGACCAGCCGACGCCCTTCATCGAGACCGAGGTAGTCGGCTACACCCGCGTCGTCTGCGTGCTGCCAGCCGGGCATCCTTTGGCCGAGCGCGATGCCGTCGGCGCCGAGGACCTCGATGGCGAGACGCTGATCTCCTATCGCGCCGAGTCGTTGCCGGGACAGCTGCTGCGCGACGCGCTGGCCAAGGAAGGCCTGCCCTTCCGGCCCGAGATGGAGATCGACGTCTCGATCATCGCTCTCGCCTTCGTGCAGCAGGGGCTCGGCGTCGCCGTGGTCGACGGCCTCCTGCCCTGGCACAATTTCCCCGGCCTGGTGACGCGCCCGTTCCGGCCGCATGTCGCCCTGCCGCTTTGCCTGCTCACCAGCACGCGCCGGCCGCTCTCGCGCAGCCATGAGCTGCTGCGCAACCATATCCGTACCGCCTGCCGGCAGCTCGATCTCGACCAGCCTGCGCCCACAGCAACCGAGGCATAAGGCCGGCTTATCCGGCAGCGCGGTTTTGGTGTTGGACCCTCGGGCGCACCGCCGCCAAGACTGGCCTGTCCTTTTACCAACAGGCGCATCATGAGCTGGCGTATCGGCGTCGACATCGGTGGCACCTTCATCGATTTCTGCGCGCTGGAGACCGGCAGCGGCCGCGTCGAAACCATCAAGGTTTTGACGACACCAGACGCCCCGGGCCGTGAGCTCCTCGCCGGGCTCGACCTGCTGAATGAGCGACATGCCGTGCCGCCGCAGGAGATCGTCTCCTTCGTCCACGGCACCACGGTCGGCATCAACACCATCATCCAGCGCAAGGGCAGCCGGCTCGGGCTGATCACCACCGCCGGCTTCGAGGATGTGATCGAGCTGGCGCGCCTGCGCATGCCCGACATGTACTCGCTGTTCTGCGCCCGCCCGGAGCAACTGATCCCACGCGACCGCGTCTTCGGCGTCGGTGGACGCACCCTCTCCGATGGCAGCATCGCCGAACCGCTCGACCGCGATGCCCTTGCGGAAGCCGTCGCGAAGCTCAGGGCGCGCGGCGTCGACGGCGTGATCGTCTCCTTCCTGCACGCCTATCGCAATCCCGCCCATGAGGCGGAAGCGCGGGCGCTGATCGCCGAACTGGCGCCGGAGCTTTTCGTCTTCAGCACCAGCGAAGTCTGGCCGGTGATCCGTGAATATGAGCGCACCACGACCGCGATCCTGAACGGCTATGTCCATCCGCGTGTCTGCGGCTATCTCGAAGCCCTCGAGGAGGCGCTTTCTTCGCGCGCCGTGCCCGCTGGCCCGATGCTGACCAAGTCGAATGGCGGGGTGATGAACGCCGCCACCGGCAAGCGCGCCTGCGTCAACATGCTGCTCTCGGGCACGGCCTCGGGCGTGATCGGCGCGGCCTATCTCGCCGAGCAGGCCGGCGCCAGGAACATCCTTACCCTCGACATCGGCGGCACCAGCGCCGACCTCGCCCTGATCATCGAGGGCCAGCCGCAATTCGGCACCGGCGAGGTCGTCGGCGACTTCCCGCTCTATGTTCCCAGCGTCTCGGTGACCTCGATCGGTGCCGGCGGCGGCTCGATCGCCTGGGCCGACGCCTTCGGCGTGCTGAAGGTCGGCCCCGAAAGCGCCGGATCGACGCCCGGCCCCGCCTGCTATGGCCGCGGCGGCGCCCGCGCCACCGTCACCGACGCCATGGCGACCTGCGGCTTCCTCGGCCACACCGCCCTCGCCTACGACCAGATCGGCATGCGCCGCGATCTGGCGCAGAAAGTCGTCGGCGAGGTCGCCGCAATGCTCGGCCGCAGCGCCCAGGCGACCGCCGAGGCCATCATCGCCATCGCCGTGTCCGAGATGTTCGTCGAGGTCAACAAGCTCGTCGCCCGCTACGGCGTCGACCTGCGCGACTTCGCGCTGATGCCCTTCGGCGGCGCGGGGCCGATGCTCGGCTGCTTCCTGGCGCGCGAACTCGGCATACCCCGCGTGCTGGTGCCGCGCCGCCCCGGCGTCGTCAGCGCGCTCGGCGGGCTGATCGCCGATCTGAAGGGCGATTTCATCCAGAGCGTCTTCGCCGCGGCGGAGCCGGCCTCACTGCCGCAGCTGCGCGCGGCGCTGGCACAGCTCAAGCGCGACGGGCTCGACTGGATCCGCGAGGACCAGCGCTTTACCGGCCCCGTCGTCGAAGCCTTGAGCGCCGACATGCGCTATCATGGTCAGTCCTTCGAGATCGAGGTGCAACTCGCCGAGGGCTGGCTCGCCGAGGGCGATCTCGCGGCCATATGCGCGGCTTTCCATCGCCAGCATCTTGCCATCTACGACTTCAACGACGAGGCGGCCGAGGTCCAGATCGTCAATCTGCGCCTCGTCGTCACCGGCGCGACGCCGCGGCCCGAGCTCGCCCCGGCGAGCGAAGCGGTCGACGAGGTGGCGGTCCCGGCGCGCTCCATCACGGTCTGGCTCGACGGCGCCGAGCGCGAGGTCGCGCTCTTCCACCGCGAGGCGCTGTGTTGCGGCCAGCACTTCTCCGGCCCGGCCGTGGTGGCGCAGGAGGACACCACGATCTGCATACCCGCCGGTTTCGAGGCGAAGGTCGACGCCTTCCTCAACCTGCATCTCATCCTGCGCGAGGGAGCCTGATCATGGTCGACAAGGTCACCCTGCAGGTCCTGGCCAATCATTGCCGGGCCGCCGCCGAGAACATGGCCTACACGCTCTACCGCACGGCCCATTCCACCTTCGTCAAGGAGACGGAGGACTTCACGGTGATGGTGATGGACCGCACCGGGCGCGTCGTCGCCGTGCCGATGGACCTAGGCGCGACCTGGTATCCGGGCATGAACTACAACCGCGCCATCGAGATGGTGACGGACTATCGCCCGGGCGACATCGCCTTCACCAACGACCCCTATAGCGGCTATCTCGCCACCCACGCGCCCGACACACATCTGTGGAAGCCGATCTTCCACGAAGGCGAGATCGTCTGCTTCGTCGGCGGCCATGTCCACAACACCGACATGGGCGGGGCGGTGCCGGCCAGCCTGTCGCGCTCGCTCACCGAGATCCATCAGGAGGGCATCCGCTTTCCGCCGATGACGCTGATGCGCGACGGCGCCTTCGACGAGACGGTGCTGCGCATCATGATGATGAATGTGCGCAAGCCGGCGCTCAACATGGGCGACCTCAAGGCGCTGGCCGGCGCGCTCAACACCGGGGAGCGCAAGATCCAGGCGATGGTCGCCAAGTTCGGCGCCAAGGGCTTCATGGACGGGCTAGACGGGCTGATGGACTATGCCGAGCATCAGGCCCGCGAGATCCTGCGCTCGATCCCCGACGGCGAGTACGTCTTCTCCGACTATGCCGACGAGGACAGCGTCGACGGCAATCCCTGCCGGCTGGCGCTGACGCTGACGATCAGGGGCGACGAGGCGATCCTCGACTTCACGGGATCGGACCCGCAGCTCGGCTCCTCGCTCAACGTCCCGACCGGCTCCGACCCGCGCCATACGCTGCTGCTCGTCGGCGTCTACTACGTGCTCTACACGCTGAACCCGCAGCTCCTGCTCAATTCCGGCCTGACCCGGCCTTTCACCTGCATCGCGCCGGAAGGAACGGTGCTGAACCCGTCCTTTCCGGCGGCGGTCGGCATGCGCAGCCTGACCTGCGCTAGGCTGCGCAGCCTGATCTTTGGCGCCTTCAGCCTCGCCGCGCCGGAGCGCCTGCCGGCAGCGCCGGCCGGCTCCAGCTCGATCGTCAACGTGATGACGACGGACGAGACCACGCATCGCAGCGTCATCGCGGCGATCAATCCGGTGGTCGGTGGCGGTGGCGGCATGCCGCATCGCGACGGGCCGAACGGCTCTGGCGCCGACGCCGCCTATCTCAAGAACACGCCGATCGAGATCACCGAGACCGAGGTGCCGATCCGCTTCATGCGCTACGGGCTGCAGCCGGATTCAGGCGGCGCCGGGCGCTGGCGCGGCGGCCTCGCCACGGTGATGGAGTTCAAGGTGTTCTCGCCGAACTCGCGGATCACCGTGCGCAACCGCGACCGCTCGCATTTCCGGCCGTGGGGCACGCTCGGCGGGCTCTCCGCCGAAACCTCGAACTTCATCATCAATCCCGGCCGCCCAAACGAGCGCATCCTCGGCAATACCGACATCGCCATCGCCGAGCCAGGCGACGTGATCCACATCCATTCACCGGGCGGAGGCGGGCGCGGCTCGCCCTTGGAGCGCGAGCCGGAACGGGTGCTGCTCGATGTCGAGCGCGGCTATGTCAGCCTGGACGCGGCGCGGGCGCTCTATGGCGTGGTGATCGAGGGGGACGCCGTCGATCACGAGGCGACGGCGGCCCTGCGGGCAGAGCTGAAGACGCGCGCCCACAGCACGCATTTCCATTTCGGCCCCGAGCGGGACGCGTTCGAGCAGGTCTGGACGGCAGAGAACTATGCCGCGCTGACGCGGCTGCTGGCCGCTTTACCGGTCCACTGGCGCTTCTTCACCAAGACCAAGCTCTTCGCTGTGATGCGCAACGCTGCCGGCAAGCTCGATCTTGCGGCGGCCTTCGCCATCGTCCGGCGGGACTATCCGCAGATCCCGGAGGTCGGGCAGGACGCGCCCGCGATCTCGCAGGCGGCCGAATAGCCGCCGGCCTCAGCCGACGGTGACGGTCGCGCCGGTCGCGATCTCGCCGGGCGTCACCACGTCGCAATAGATGCCGAAATTGCGCTCGTGGCGCTTGACCACCGTCCGCAGGATTTCGACGTCCTGGGGCAGGCCCTCCTGCGCGATCGTGATGAAGCCGCAGCGCCCGCAAGGCTCGCGTCCGCGCAGCACGACGTCCCCGATCCTGATCTCGCGCCCGATCCAGCCATGCTCCGGGATGGCTTCGAGGTCATCGGGCCAATCAACGAGGATGTTCGGCCGGAAGCGGCGGGCATCGATGACGCTGCCGGGCAGTTCCCGTTCGAGGCTGCGGATCGCAGCGCTGGTGACGAGATGGATCGGCGCATGCTCGTAGCGCGGTCTGAATCCCCCTGAACCGACCGCGTCGAACGGCTTGAGCATCGGCATGAAGCCGAAGGCCTGCGACAGGCCTTCCAGCAGCTCCGCATCCCGCGGCCCCGCCCAGCGCTCGCCATCGAGCGACAGGGCGACGCACTCCTGCACGGCTTTGGCATGAGCGCGCGGCACGCCGATGAAGTGCTTCTCGCGCCCCGGCGAGGCGATGCGGCCGGTGGCTGCGTCGAGCAGTCCCCAAATCCGGTCACCCACGACACCCGCGGCGTGTATGTGGAGCTGGTCCAGCCGCTCGCCGGCCATCGAGCTGACGGGATAGCGCCAGAGTTCGGCAACCTTTCCCGTCACTGACCATCCATCCGCGGATCGAGCGCGTCGCGTAGGCCGTCGCCGATGAAGTTGAAGCTGGTGACGGCGAGCGTGATCGCGGCGCCGGGAATGATGGCGAGCCAGGGCGCGCTGGTGAGATAGCTCTGGGCGCTTTCGAGCATGTTGCCCCAGCTCGGCGTCGGCGGCTGGATGCCGAAGCCGAGGAAGGAGATGTAGCTCTCCGCCAGGATCGCATGGGCGACGTTGAGCGTCGCCGCGACGACGATCGGCGCGATCGCGTTCGGCAGGAGCTCGCGGATCATGATGCGCCGGTTGCTCGCGCCGAAGGAGACGGCCGCCTGCGCGAATTCGCGCGTCTTCAGCGAGCGGATCTGCGCCTCGACCACGCGGGCGACCTCCATCCACGAGGTCATCGCGATCAGGAGGATGATCGACGGCACCGAAGGCGAGATCAGCGCCGAGATCGCCAGCAGCAGGAAGATCGAGGGGAAGCACAGCATCGCGTCGACGAAGCGCATCAGCGCGGCGCCGAGCGCGCCCTCGTAGAAGCCCGCGACCATGCCGACGACGATGCCGATCGCCATCGCGATCGCCATGGCCGAGAAGCCGACCGCCAGCGAGATCCGCCCGGCCATCAGGAGGCGCGCGAGGATGTCGCGTCCGAGCGGGTCGGTGCCGAGCACATGCGGGCCGGAGAAGGGCGCTGCGAAGCGGTTGCGGATGTCGATGAAGGTATCGGTATAGGGCAGCAGCCAGGGGCCGACGATGCAGGCGAGCGTCAGGAAGATGATCGTCGCCGCGCCGAAAACCGCGAGCTTGTGACGCCTGAAGCGCTTAAAGCCGGGTCGGTGCCACAGTCCAGGCGGAGGCAGGGCGAGCGGTTCCGCCATCGCGTTGAGGTTGCTCATCGCCCGCTCCTCGAAATGCGCGGATCGGCGATGCCGTAGAGCAGGTCGGCGAGCAGGGATCCCAGCAGCACCAGCACCGCGGTGAACATCAGGATGCCCATGACGACCGGGTAGTCGCGATAGCTGATCGAATCGAGGAAGAGCCGGCCCATGCCCGGCCAGGTGAAGACCGTCTCGGTCACCAAAGCGCCCGAGAGCAGCGTCGGCACATGCAGGCCGGTGATGGTGATCATCGGCAGCAGCGCATTGCGCAGGGCATGGCGCATCAGGATCTGGCGCTCCGGCACGCCCTTGGCGCGGGCGGTGCGGATATAATCCTGGTTGACCACCTCGAGCATGGAAGAGCGCATGTAGCGGCTCCAGACTGCGGTCGAGACCAGCGCCAGCACGATGCAGGGCCCGATCAGGTGATGCACCTGGTTGAGGAAGGAGCCGTCGCCCATGGTGTAGCGGTTGCCCGCCGGCAGCCAGCCGAGCCCGACGGAGAAGACGTAGATCACAACGAGGCCGAACCAGAAGGTCGGGATCGAGAGCGCGATCATCGCGCCGATGGTGGCGAGCGAGTCGAACAGCGAATAGCGCCGGATCGCGCCGAGGATGCCGACCCAGGCGCCGATCACCATGGCGAGCAGCGTCGAGGTCAGCATCAGCTCCAGCGTCGCCCCCAGATGCGAGGCGATGATGTGCAGCACCGGCTGCTGGTCGCGATAGGATACGCCCCAATCGCCCGAGAGCATGCGCCAGAGCCATTCGACATATTGCACCGGCAGCGGCCGGTTTAGGCCGAGCTGCTCGGCGATGCGGTCGAGATCGGCCTGGGTCATGTCGCCGCCGGCGGCGAACTGCGACATCGGCCCGCCCGGCGCCAGATGCAGGATGGCGAAGCCGATCACCGAGACGATCAGCAGCAGGAGCAGCGACTGCCCGAGCCGGCGCAGGAGAAAGGCGATCATGGCGCCCTCCTCCCGGCCGGCGCCGGCATCATGCCGGCGCGTTTGACATCGCTCATCACTTCACGCACCACGTCACTTGGCCCAGTACCACTGGCCCATGTTCCAGGTGTTCTGCCTGGCGTTGATGTTGGGCTGGTAGCCGACCAGCCCCTCCTTGTAGCCCTCGACCGGCGCATACTGGTAGATCGGCAGGATCGGCAGCTCCTCGCGCACCAGCACCTGCAGCTTCTGGTAGATCTCCTTGCGCTTGGCCGTGTCGAAGGTTTCCTGGCCGGCCTTCATCAGCGCGTCGGCCTCGGCGTTCTGCCACTGCATCTGGTTGGCGCCATTGCCGCTCTTGGCCGGGATCGCGTCCGAGCCGAAGCGATGCGCCGGATCGGGATCGATCACCGTGCGGAAGGCGGTGCCGACCAGCAGCGACTGGAACTTGGAGCGGGTGTAGAATTCGCCCCAGATCACGGCGGCGGGCATGTTGTTGATCGCCATCTTGATGCCGATCTGCTGCCAGTCCTGCTGCATCAACTGCTGGCACTGCTCGCGCAGGGCCGCGCCCGTCGTGGTCGAGACCGCGAACTCCAGCGGCACGCCGTTCTTCATGCGCACGCCGGAGCCGGAACGCTTCCAGCCGGCATCGTCGAGTATCTTGCCGGCGAGTGCGGGATCATAGACCTGCTTGGGCAGGTTCGGGTCGTAAGCCCAGGATTCCTGCGGCATGAAGGATTCGGTCGGGATGTGCAGGCCGTAGAAGACGATGTCGATGATCGCCTGCTTGTTGATCGAGGCATAGAGCGCCTTGCGCACCGCCTTGTCGGACAGAGCGGGATGCTCAAGGTTCGGCATCAGCACCTCGAGCGAGGCGCTCGGAATCTTCACCACCTTGCGTCCGGGCAGCTTGACCGCCTCGGCGTAAAAATTGGCGGGGATGCCGGTGCCGATGATCAGGTCGACCTGGCCAGTGCGGAACTGGGCATAGAGCGCGGTCTGGTCCGGCACGTATTTCAGCACCGCCTTCTCGAGATACGGCCCCTTGCCGTGGTATTTCTCGTTGGCGACCAGCTGGATGTTGTCGCCCGGCGTGCGCGTGCCCCATTTGAACGGGCCGGTGCCGACCGGCGCGCCGTTGAACGGCGCCGTGTTCGGATCGGCCGCCTTCTCCAGCAGGTGCTTGGGCACGATGAAGGTGTTGGAGAGCAACGCGAGATAGGGCGCATACGCCTTCTCCATGCGCCAGGAGATCTCCAGCGGGCCGGTGACCTTGATGTCCTTGACCAGCGAATGGCCGACGCGGGTGCGCGCCTTGAAGCCCGGCGCGTTGATCAGCTCGAGCGTATACTTGACGTCCTCGGCGGTGAACGGAGCCCCGTCATGCCAGGTGATGCCCTCGCGCAGCTTGACCTTCCAGGCGAGACCGCCTTCGGAAATGCCGCCATTGGCCTCGCTCGGTACTTCGACGGCGAGGTCTGGGACCAGCGAACCGTCGGGCTGGGCCAGCCACATCGTATTGAAGACCTGCATCCAGACGGTCTCGTCAACCTCGATGCCGGGCATCAGCGGGTTGAAAGCGGTCGGCTCCTGCGACAGGCCAACCACGACCTGGCCGCTCGGCTTGGCGGGTGGCGGCGGAGGCGCCTTGCCCTGGGCGCGGGCGCCAAGGCCGGAAGCGGCGAGGATGCCGCCGGCGCCGAGCGCCAGGACCTCGCGGCGATGCAGGGCAGGCAGAGCAAGGCCGGACGCCTTCGTGGACGGCTTGTTCATCGTTGATCCCCTCGTTGTCGGCGGCCTTGCATGGCCGTTGCGCGGTGCCGCCTTTTGGCTGACGGTCGGCCGCATGAGCCGCCCGTTGTCGGCCCGCCTCATGATAGGCAGCAGGCGACCCGCGATGGTCCCCGTCCTTTGCCGGGACAACCAAAACAATCTGCCGAATCGCACCCGTCCTTTGGCATAGGGTTCCAGACGGTTCGGGCTTGAATATCGGCCTCCCGATCCCGGTCCGCGCCGCCGGCACGACCGCCCTCCGCCAAGGACCATGCCGCATGTCGCCACCGGTCAACCGCGTCCACAGCGACGAAGCCCTGCCCGCCGCAGCCGACATCGTGGTCATCGGCGGCGGCATCGCCGGCGTAACCGCGGCCTATCACCTGGCGAAGAAAGGCCATTCGGTCGCGCTGGTCGAGAAAGGCTATCTCGCCGGCGAGCAGTCGAGCCGCAACTGGGGCTGGTGCCGCCAGCAGAACCGCGATCTGCGCGAACTGCCATTGGCAATGCGTGCCGTCGAGATGTGGAACGGGCTCTCCGAAGAGGTCGGTGCCGATGTCGGCTTCCGCCGCAGCGGCCTGACCTATCTGACGACGCGCCAATCCGATCTCGATGCCTGGGAGGGCTGGGGCGAGAAGGCCCGGCAATACCAGATGCAGACACGCATGCTGAGCGCCGAGGAAGCCAGGGCGATGGCGCCGCATGCCAAGGGTGAGTGGATCGGCGGCGTGCATTCACCCACCGACGGTCGCGCCGAGCCGGCCATGGCCGTTCCCGCCATCGCCGAGGCCGCACGCAGGCTTGGCGTCACCATCCATCAGGATTGCGCGGCGCGCGGCCTCGAAACCGCGGCAGGCCGCGTCTCCGGCGTCGTCACCGAGAAGGGCACGATCAAGACCTCGACGGTGCTACTCTCCGGCGGCGTCTGGACGGCGATGTTCGCCCGCCATCACGGCATCCGCATGCCGCTCGCCGGCATCAAGTCGACCTCGTTCTTCACAGGACCTGCGCCGGAAATCACCACGGGAGGCATCTCGACCCCCGATCTCACCATTCGCCGCCGGGTCGATGGCGGCTTCACCGTCGGCATCAGCGGGCGCGGCCTGCTCGAGCTCTCACCGCACGGCATGCTCAACGCCCAGCCGTTCTGGCGCACCTTCAAGAAGCGCCACAAGCTGCTGACGATCCGGGCCGGCAAGTCCTTCTTCTTCGGGCCGGAAGCGCTGATGCGCTGGAGCAACGATACGATCTCGCCCTTCGAGAAGATGAGGACCTATGACCCGCCGCCGCAGGAAGAGCTGATCACCTTCGCCAAGAAGCGGCTGGGCGAGGTCTTTCCGCAGCTGGCGACGGTCGAGATCAAGCACAAATATGGCGGGCTGATCGACTTCACGCCCGATTGGGTGCCGGTGATCTCCGCGGTCGACAAGCTGCCGGGCCTGCATGTCTCGGCCGGCTTCAGCGGCCATGGCTTCGGCATCGGCCCGGCGGCGGGGCGGCTCGCGGCAGATATCGTCGCCGGCGATGCCCCGATCGTCGACCCCACCCCCTACCGCTACAGCCGCCTCGTCGATGGCACCGATCTCGGCGAGCCCGGCCTGATGTGACGCAAGCCTCTGCCCCAACCACATAGTCCCGCCTCAGCAGGACATCCCGCGCCGTGCCGCTTCGTGGCATGGCCGCCTCCGGAGCCATTCATGCCACTGACCATCCAACGCATCGCCAGCAGCGAGGCGCTGCCCGCCGCCGCGGATGTCGTCGTCATCGGCGGCGGCATCGTCGGCGCGGCGGCGGCCTATTATCTGGCACGGCGTGGCCGCTCGGTGGCTCTGGTCGAGAAGGGCGTGGTCGGCGGCGAGCAGTCGAGCCGCAACTGGGGCTGGTGCCGCAAGCAGAACCGCGACGCCCGCGAATTGCCGCTCGCCATCCGCGCCATGGAGCTCTGGGAGACGCTCAGCGAAGAGCTCGGCCGCGACAGCGGTTTTCGCCGCTGCGGCCTGGTCTATGCCACCAACGACCCTGCGCAGCTGGCGCAATGGGAGCGCTGGCGCGAGACGGCGAAGGCTTTCGGCGTCGAGACCACGATGCTCACCGGAGCAGAGACCGCGGCGATGACTGCAGCCAGCGGTCGGAGCTGGCTCGGCGGCCTGCATTCAGTCACCGACGGCAAGGCCGAGCCGTCGCTCGCAGCGCCGCTGATGGCTGACGGCGCCCGCCGTGCTGGCGCCAGCGTGCATCAGGGTTGCGCCGCGCGTGGGCTCGACGTCACCAATGGCGCGGTCACCGGCGTCGTCACCGAGAAGGGCACGATCCGCACGAACGCGGTCATCCTCGCCGGCGGCGCCTGGGCCTCGGCCTTCTGCCGCCGTCATGGCATCGCCTTCCCGCAGGCGAGCATTCGCGCGACCAGCCTGCGGACCGAGGCCGCGCCGGAGTTCCTCGATGCGTTCTATACCCCCGAGATCGCGCTGACGCGCCGCCTCGACGGCAGCTACACGATCGCGATCAGCGGCAAGGGCACGCTCGAGATCACGCCACAGGGCCTGCGCTATGCCCGGGACTTCCTGCCGATGTTCGTCAAGCGGCTGAAGGCGGTCGAGCTCGGCATCAGCTCCTCCTTCTTCAAGGGGCCGGAGGCCTTAGGCAGCTGGAAGCTCGACGAGGTCACGCCCTTCGAGACGATCCGCGTGCTCGATCCGGCGCCGAGCCGACGTGCGATGGCGACCCTGCTGGAGCGTGCCCACGCCATGTTTCCGGCCCTGAAGAGCGTCGCCGTACGCGAAAGCTGGGGCGCCTATATCGATTCCACGCCGGACGCCGTGCCGGTGATCTCGCCGGTCGCCGGCCTCTCGGGCTTCGTGCTGGCCGCCGGCTTCAGCGGCCACGGCTTCGGCCTCGGTCCTGCGGCCGGTCATCTCGCGGCCGACCTCGCAACCGGCGACACGCCGATCGTCGATCCGCGTCCGTTCAGGCATTCGCGCCTCGTCGACGGCTCGCGCGGTGCGATCGGCGAGTTCTGAGCCTCATTCAGACACACAGCCCTCATCCTGAGGAGCGCTCATAGAGCGCGTCTCGAAGGATGTTTCAGGAGGCTCCAGAACCATCTGGACCATCCTTCGAGACGCCGCTACGCGGCTCCTCAGGATGAGGGCTGAGGATATTTTCAGCCGAGCCGCTCGGCGACACCAGCGATCATCGCCATCGCTCCGGCGAGTTCGGCCTCGGTGATGTACTCTTCCGGCTTGTGGGCGCGGTCGACATCGCCTGGCCCGCAGACGATCGCGGCGATGCCGGCGCGCTGGAACAGCCCGGCCTCGGTGCCATAGCTGACCGCTGCCTGGCGCTCCTGGCCCGATACCGCCTCGGTGAAGGCGACCAGCGGATCGTTCTCGTCGAGGGCGAGCGGCGGGTAGTCGCTCATAGTCTCGAAGCTGAACGCGACCTTGTGCCCGGTCACAGCAGCCTCGCGCGCGATCCGCTCGGCGACACCCTGGAGGGAGCCGAGCAGCGCGGCAGGCTCCTGCCCGGCGATGGCACGGGCCTCGACCTCGAATACGCATTGCGCCGGAACGATGTTGATGCCGGTGCCGCCCCTGATCACGCCGACCTGGATCGTCGAATAGGGCGGCGCGAAGGCTTCGGCGAAAGGCCCCTGCGCGGCATGGCGCAGCGCCTCGTCATGGATCGCGGTGATGAGACCAGCGGCGTAGTGGATCGCGTTGTCGCCGAGATCGGTGCGGGAGGAATGCCCGGCCTTGCCATCGACCGTGACGCGCTGGGCGATCTTGCCCTTATGGGCCAGCACCGGCCGCAAGCCGCTCGGCTCGCCGACGATGCAGCCGAGCACCGGCGGGCACAGCTCCGGCAGTCGCGCGATCAGATGGCGCACGCCGACGCAACCGACCTCCTCGTCATAGGACAGCGCGATGTGCACCGGCCGCGCCAGCCTCTTGGCGACGAGGGCGGGAACGCTCGCCAGCACGCAGGCTGCGAAGCCCTTCATGTCGACAGCGCCACGCCCGATCAGCCGCTCGCCGTCGCGCCGCAGCTTGAAGGGGTCGCCGACCCAGCCCTCCGGCGCCGCCGGTACCACGTCGAGATGGGCCGAGAGGATGATACCGCCTTCGACCTTGGGCCCGATCGTCGCGAACAGGTTGGCGCGGTCCCCCTCCGGTCCCGGCACGATCAAGCTGTCGACGCCATGGCCGGCGAGATAGGCGCGGACATGCTCGATGATCGCCCCGTTCGGGGTGCGGCAGACGGAGGGAAAGCCGACGAGATCGGCGAGAACGGTTTCGACGGTCATGGGATTCGCTGGAGGGTTGATTCAGCCGACCTTCGGAGAGGCGAGCGGGCCTGTCCATCCTGCCCCGACAGCCGCAGCAATCCATGCCGAAGCAACCCGATTCATCGGCAGAATATTCGGTCATGGCGTTCGATTTCCGCCTCCCTCCCCGCGGTCGCGCTCTAGCCTCTTCCTAACGGCAGAGAGCCGTCGCAACGAGCAAGGGCGAGACGATGAGCAGTTTCCGGCCGAAATTCATCACCTTCGACTGCTATGGCACGCTGATCTATTTCGAGATGGCTCCGGCCGCCCGTCGCGCCTATGCCGACCGCCTGTCGCCCGAGCAGCTGGACGCGTTCTGCGACGCCTTCTCGAACTATCGTCTGGATGAGGTGCTCGGCGCCTGGAAGCCCTATCAGGACGTCGTCCGCAATGCTGTGGCGCGGACCTGCAAGCTCCTCGGCATCCCCTACGATCCGGCCGACGCCCAGCGCATCATCGACGAGATCCCGAGCTGGGGCCCGCATCCCGATGTGCCGGCCGGCCTCGCCAAGGTCGCCAAGGAGATCCCGCTCGTCATCCTCTCGAACTCGATGACCGACCTGATCCCGCATTCGGTCGCCAAGCTGGGCGCGCCCTTCCACGCCGCCTATACCGCGCAGGAAGCGCAGGCCTACAAGCCTCGTATGCCCGCCTTCGAATACATGTTCGACATGCTCGGCTGCGGCCCGGAGGACGTGATGCATTGCTCGTCGAGCTTCCGCTACGACCAGATGACCGCCTATGACATGAAGATCGCCCGCCGCGTCTTCGTCAATCGCGGCCACGAGCCGTCGAACCCCTATTACAGCACGCATGAGATCAAGGACATCGGCGGCCTGCCGGCTCTGGTCGGGCTCTGACATGTCCGGTGATTTCGACCCGGCCGCGATCCATGTCACGGCCGGGCATTTCATCGCCGGCGCGGCGATCGGCGGCGGCGAGACGCTTCCCGTCGCTCGTCCGTCCGATCTCGTCGACTATGCCGAGATCCCGATCGCCGACGCCGGCATGGTCGACCGGGCCGTCGGCAGCGCGCATGCAGCGGTCGCGGCCAGCGGCTGGGCGGTAAGGCCGCCGCGCGAGCGGGCCCGCATTCTGAGGCGATGGGCCGAGCTGATCGAAGCGAACGCCGAGGAACTCGGCCGGATTGAAGCCGTCGGGTCGACGCGGCCGATCTCGCAGGCCGTCACCGGCGACGTCGCAGCCACGGCAGACGGCATCCGCTTCTTCGCCGAATGGGCCGACAAGCTCGGGGGCGAGGTCGCGGCGACGCGCAGCGACAATCTCGGCCTGATCGTCTCCGAGCCCTATGGCGTCGTCGGCGCGATCGCGCCCTGGAACGTGCCTCTCAGCACCGCCTCATGGAAGCTCGGTCCGGCGCTGGCGGCGGGCAATGCCATCGTGCTGAAACCGTCGGAACTGACGCCGTTTTCCGCCGTGAGGCTGGCGCAGCTCGCGATCGAGGCAGGCATGCCGGCCGGCATCTTCAACGTCGTCCAGGGCACTGGCGTTACAGGCGATGCGCTGACGCGCCATCCGGGCATCGGCAAGATCTCGTTCACCGGATCGACCCGGACCGGCGCGGCGATCATGAAGGCCGCAGCCGAGAGCGGCATCAAGCCGGTGACGCTCGAGCTCGGCGGCAAGAGCCCGCAGCTCGTCTTCGCCGATGCCGACCTTGAGAAAGCGGCGACCTGCATCGCCGGCTCGATCCTGGCGAATTCCGGCCAGGGCTGTGTCGCCGGCTCGCGGGTGATCGTGCAACGCCCGATCGCCGACGCCCTGATCGAGCTGTTGAAAATGAAGCTTCCGCAGGTCAAGCCGGGCCACACCTGGAAGGCCGCGACCGATTTCGGCCCGATCATCTCGGACGCCCAGGCTCGCCGGATCGATCGCATCGTCACCGCCAGCCGCGAGCAAGGCGGCGAAGTCCTGCTCGGCGGCGGACTGATGACAGGCTATGGCGGCGCCTACTACCAGCCGACGATCATCGCGAACGTGACCGCCGACAACGCGGCGGTGCGCGAGGAGATCTTCGGCCCTGTCCTGACCCTTCAGCTCTTCGACACGGAGGAAGAAGGCTTGTCCCTCGCCGATCATCCCGAATACGGGCTCGCCGCCGGCGTCTACACACGCGATCTCGGCCGCGGCCTGCGCGCGGTGCGCCAGCTGCAGGCCGGCACCGTCTGGGTCAACCGCTACAGCCGCACGCTCGACTTCATCCTGCCGACCGGCGGCTACAAGAGCTCGGGCATCGGCAAGGATCTCGGCCGCCAGGCGGTGGAGCAGAACCTGCGGCACAAGACGGTGCTGATCGACATCGCGAGCTGAGGCGCCACTCAGCCATAGCAGGCCTGCTTCAGACCGAGGCCGGGATGAAGCGCGTCGATCGCCTCGATCTCGGCCCTGAGCTCCGCCCCGATCCAGTCCCGGATCTCGCGGACGACCGGGCTCGGCGGGCGGTTGCGCGGCGTCAGCAGCACGCAGTTGCGCTCACCGCGCGTCAGCCGATCGCTCGCCGGCACCAGCGCGCCCGATCTCAGCGCATGGGATACGACGGTGATCCAGCCGAAGGCGACGCCCTGGCCGAGCAGCGCCGCCTGCACCACCACGGCATAGTCCGAGAAGCTCAGCGTCTTGACCGGCCCCGGCCGGCCGGTGGCGAAGGGCGGATAGCGCTCGGCCCAGTCGAGCGCGGAATCGGTCAGGTTGATGATCGTGTTGCCCTCGCCCGCCGCCCCGTCTTCGGGCTTGGCCTGTCGGTAGCCGGGGCTGCAGATCGGCAGCATCGTCTCGCGCATCACCATCGCCTCGGCCGGCACCGCCTCGTCGCCATCGAGGAAGCGCATGCCGAGATCGACATTGTCGACCTGGCCGCGCAGCGAGCCGGCGATCATCTGGAAACGCAGATCGACCGAGGGAAACCGGCGCTGGAAGTGATCCATGCGGGGCATCAGCCAATGCGTGGTGAAGGCGGAGGAGACCGAGATCGTCACCGTCTCCTTGCCGCCGCGCAGCTGCTCGACCTCGCGCAGGCCCGCTTCGATGCTGCGGAAGCCATCGGCGACGCGGCGATAGAGCACTTCGCCCTCCGCCGTCAGGATCGCCCCCTTCCCGCCGCGCTCGAACAGGCGCAGGCCGAGATAGCTCTCGAAACGCGACAACATGCGGCTAACCGCCGGCTGGGTGACGTTCAGCTCCTCGGCTGCGCGGGTGAAGCTGCCGCTGCGCGCCGCCGCCTCGAAGACGAAGAGCGCATTGCTCGACGAGACCATGCGGCGCAGCTCTGACATTACACCAGGTTATGCTTCGCCTGATTATTTGGCAATTGCGACAGGGGACCGAAATCCCGTTTCATGAACCGATCGAATACGGCTTGCGGTGACGGCCCGGCAGAGGTCCGCACCGCCGAGCAGCACCAGCGCCGGAACGGATCGCCATAAGACCAGCTTATGGCCCGTCCCAAAAACGGTCTTTGCCTGCGCAGTGCCGCGATGTCGCTGTATCCGGACGGGAGAGTGCCATGGCCAACATAGGCGGCGAGCGCGTCGAGATCAGATCAGCGAGCAAGCATTACGGCGCGGTGCGCGCGCTCGACGACGTCTCGCTCGACATTGCCCCGCAGGAATTCGTCTCGCTGCTCGGTCCGTCCGGCTCGGGCAAGACCACCCTGCTCGGCATCCTCGGCGGCTTCATCCAGCCGTCCGGCGGCTCGGTCCATCTCGGCGGCCGCGACGTCACCTATACGCCGCCGCACAAGCGCGACATCGGCATCGTCTTCCAGAACTACGCGCTGTTTCCGCATATGAGTGTCGGCGAGAACGTCGCCTTCCCCCTGCGAGCGCGGCGTCTGCCGAAATCGACCTATGCCGAGAAGGTCCGCGGTGCGCTCGCCACGGTCGACCTCGCCGGCTACGAGGAGCGCGGCATCGCCCAGCTCTCCGGTGGCCAGCGCCAGCGCGTCGCGCTCGCCCGCGCCATGATCTTCGAGCCGCGCCTGATCCTGATGGACGAGCCGCTCTCGGCGCTCGACAAGCAGCTGCGCGAAAACATGCAGATCGAACTGCGCCAGCTGCACAGGCGGCTGGGCGCGACGATCATCTACGTCACCCACGACCAGCGCGAAGCGCTGACGATGAGCGATCGCGTCGCCATCCTGAAGGATGGCAAGCTGGTCCAGATCGACAGGCCCGAGCGCCTTCACGACCACCCGGCCAACGCCTTCGTCGCCAGCTTCATCGGCGAGGCGACGCTGCTGCCGGTCCAGCGCGCCGGCGCAGACAGCGTCTCGCTCGCCGGCACGGTGCTGAAGAGCGCCCGCCCGATCGCTGCGAATGGCGAGCTCGTGCTGGCGATCCAGACCGAGAAGCTGCTGGTCGAGGACGGTTCCGGCAGTCCCGAGCGCAACCGGCTCGAAGGCCACGTCACCGATATCGTCTTCCAGGGCGAGAGCCTGCGCGTCTTCCTCGCGCTCGACGACGGCACGGCCTTAAGCCTGCGCCAGCCCAGCCATTACGAGGCCGCCCGTCGGATCCCGCCGGTCGGCGAACGCCTCGCCGTCAGCCTCCACCCGCAGGACACGATCATCGTGCCGAAAACCGGCGCCTGAGCCCTTCCTCCAGCAGAGACGCAAGACCATGGCCCTCAGCGATTTCAAGGTTCTCACATTCGATGTCGTCGGCACGCTGATCGACTTCGAGACCGGCGTCCTCGGCGCGGTGCGCCGCATCGGCGGGCCGGCAGCGGCCAAGCTCAGCGACGACGAGATCTTCGCGCCCTACCTCAAGGGCCGCGAGCTGCACTATGAGCGCTCCAGCGAGGTGATGAAGCTGGTCTACATCCACCTCGCCAAGGAGCTGGGCCTGCCCGCCGACGAGGGCTCGGCTGATGCCTTCCAATACGCGATCCTGCAGCATCCGGCCTTCCCGGACTCGGTCGAGGCGCTGGCGAGGCTGCGCAAGCATTTCCGCCTGGTCGCGATGACCAATGCCGACCGGCCGAGTTTCGCGTTCTATTCGCAGACGCTTGGCAACCCGTTCCATGACAGCGTCACCGCCGACGAGGCGGTCGATCCCAAGCCCGATCCCCGGTACTTCGCCTATAATCGCGGTCGGCAATCGGCCTTCGGCTACAAGCAGGAGGAGATCCTCCACGTCGCACAGAGCCAGTACCACGACATCCGCGTCGCCAAATCGCTCGGCTATGCCACCTGCTGGATCGAGCGGCGACAGGGCCAGAAGGGCTTCGGCGGCACACCGGCGGTGCCCGAGATCACCAAACCCGATTATCACTTCCCGACGCTGAAGGCGCTTGCCGACGCGGTCGAGGCCGAACGGGCCTGACGCGCATGACGGCCGCGCCGACATCCTGGCAGGCCCTCGACGCCGCGCCATCGCTCTGGCGGGCGACGGCGTCGCCGCTGCAGGCGTTGCCGCCGCTCGCCGGCGACGCGCTGGCGGATGTCGTGATCATCGGTGCCGGCTATACCGGGCTCTCGGCCGCCCATCATCTTGCCGCCAGCGGCCTTGCGCCTGTCGTGCTCGAAGCGAACGAGCCCGGCTGGGGTGCGAGCGGGCGCAATGGCGGCGTCATCACCGCCAAGTTCCGCTTGTCCTTCCCAGCCATCGCCGCCTCCCACGGCCGGGGCATGGCCAAGCGCATGTACGACATCGCCCATGAGGCGACCGATATCGTCGCCGAACTGGTCGACGCCCATGGCATCACGGACGCCGGCTTGACCCGCGCCGGCCAGGTCAAGGCAGCCCACAACCACGAGACGCTGGCCTACGCGGTGAAGGAAGCTGATTGGCTCCGCGCCGAACTCGGCGACACCACGATGACCGTGCTCGATGCCGGGCAGGTGCGCGAGGAGACCGGTTCGGCCGGCTTCGTCGGCGGCGTGCTCAATGCCGGCTCGGGCGGAATCCATCCGCTCAACTATCTGCGCGGGCTTGCCCGCGGCGTGACCGCGCAGGGCATCCCCGTCCATAGCCGGACGCCGGCGCTCGGCCTCAGGCGCGAAGCGGCCGGCGTGCTGGTCGAGACGCCCCGCGGCACGGTGCGGGCGAAGCAGGCGATCATCGCGACCAACGGCTACTCCGACCTGACGCCCGCGACCCGGGACTACCAGCGCACGCTGAACCCGTTCCGCAGCGCGATCATCGCGACCGAAAAACTCTCGCCGAACCTCGCCGCCAGCGTGATGCCGACGGGCCGGACCTATAGCGAGACCAAGCGGATGATGCGCTGGTTCCGCATGGTCGACGGCCGGATCGTCTTCGGCGGCCGCGGTGCCTTCGGCAAGACCGATTCCGCCTCGGCCTTCGCCGCCCTGCACAAGGCGATGGTCGGCATCTTCCCTCAGGTCGCCGATGTGCCGCTGGCCTATTCCTGGTCCGGCCTCGTCGCGATGACGCTCGATTCCGTGCCGCATGTCGGCCGCGTCGATGACCGGGTCATGGTCGCCATGGGCTACAATGGCGCCGGTGTCGCCATGTCCAGCCTGATGGGGCGCTATCTCGCCGCCTTTGCGCGCGGCGAACGCCCCGATGTCGGGCTGCTGGACGTCGGCCGCATGCGGCCGGTGCCCTTCTACGCGCTTCGAGAACCGGCGGTCCGTGCGGTCGCCGGCTGGTACCAGTTTCTGGACGCGATCGGACGGTAGGCCTCGAAGCTCCGATCCAAAACAACAGGGGAACAGGACATGGCCAAGAGCTTGAACTTCCGGACGACCTGCGCCGTCGCAGGCTTCTCCCTCGCGCTGCTCGGCTCCGCCAGCGCGGCCGAGCAGATCATGTTCGTCTCGCAGGGCGGCGCCTACCAGAAGGCGCAGACCATCGCGATCCTCGATCCCGCCGCCAAGAAGCTCGGCATCACCATCAACCAGGACAGCGTGCCCGACGCCTGGCCGATCATGCGCTCGCAGGTCGCCACCGGTAAGCCGACCTGGGACGTCGTCGACGTCGCCACCAATTTCTGCCTGCGCGGCGGCGAGCAGGGCATCGTCGAGAAGCTCGACTTCAGCAAGATCCCGAACGCAGCGGCGATGCCGGCCGAGTATCGCAGCGACTGGTCGGTCGCCTACGAGTTTTATTCGAGCGTGCTCGGCTACAACCAGAAGAAATTCCCGGACGCGGCCTCGGCGCCCAAGACATGGGCCGATTTCTGGGACGTGAAGAAGTTCCCGGGCCGCCGCTCGCTGCGCAACCACCCGCTCGCCACGCTGGAAGCGGCGCTGATGGCCGACGGCGTCGCTCCCGACAAGCTCTACCCGCTCGACGTCGAGCGCGCCTTCAAGAAGCTCGAAGAGATCAAGCCGAACATCACGGTGTGGTGGACCTCCGGCGCCCAGTCGGCCCAACTTCTCAATGACGGCGAGGTCGACATGGTGATGGCCTGGAACGGCCGCATCAGCGCGCTGACCAAGGAGGGCGCCAAGGTCGCCTACACCTACAACCAGGGCATCCTGCAGAGCACCTCGCTCTGCGTGCTCAAGGGCGCGCCGAACCTGCCGACCGCGATCAAGTTCCTGAACGAGGCGGTCGATCCCGTGCATCAGGCCAACCTGCCGCTGCATATCGACTACGGCCCGGCCAATCCGAAGGCCTACGACACCAAGGTCATCTCCGAGGCACGGGTCAAGGAGCTGCCGAGCGCGCCGGAGAACGCCAAGGTGCAGGCGCTGATGTCCTACGCCTGGTGGACCTCGCCGGCCGGCGAAGCCGCCGAGAAGCGCTGGCTGCAGTTCATGCAGAAGTGAGCAGCCTCGCCGTCATGCTCGGGCTTGTCCCGAGCATCTCTTGCAGGAGATTCTCGGGTCTGCGCTGCGCTTCGCCCGAGAATGACGTCTAGAAGGGACCGCAACGTGACCACCAGCGCGATCGATCCATCCCTCCGTCATCAGCGCCGCGAGCAGGCGCTGATGACTCTGCTAGCGGCTCCGGCCGTGCTGGTGATCGTCGCGCTGGTGGTGATCCCGGTCGGCTGGCTCGCGGCCCAGTCGATCTATGACAACGGCTTCACGCTGGAGCACTACCGCCGCATCTTCACGGAAGAAGTCTACTGGCGCAGCTTCGCGCTGACCTTCCGCATCGCCCTGATGGTGACGCTGCTCACTCTGCTGCTCGGCTACCCGGTCGCCTATGCGGCAGCCCATGCGAGGCGGCCCTGGAACGTCTTGATCCTGGCCTGCGTGATGCTGCCGTTCTGGACCAGCGTCCTGGTGCGCGCCTATGCCTGGCTCGTGCTGCTGCAGCGCACCGGCGTCGCCAACCAGTTGCTCGAACGTTTTGGCCTGATCACCGAGCCGCTGGCGATGGTCCACAACGAGCTCGGCACGGTGATCGCGACCGTGCACATCCTGCTGCCCTTCATGGTCCTGCCGCTCTATTCGACCATGCAGAAGATCCCGCGCGAGCTGATGCTCGCCGGCGCCAGCCTCGGCGGCGGCCCGCTCTACAGCTTCCTGCGCATCTTCCTGCCGCTGTCGCTGCCGGGCGTCGTCGCCGGGCTCACCCTCGTCTTCGTGCTGACGCTCGGCTTCTACATCACGCCCGAGCTGCTCGGCGGCGGGCGCACCGTGATGATCTCGATGGTGGTGAGCCGCAATGTCGAGCTCTACGCGCAATGGGGCGCTGCAAGCGCCGTCGGCGTCGTGCTCCTCGCCTGCGTGCTCGCGATCTTCGCTGCGGTCGGCCGCATCATCCCACTCGACAAGATGCTGGTGCAGAAATGAAAACCTCGCTGCTGCCGCGCCTCGCCTTCGGCCTCATCGTCGGGCTCGTCCTGATCTACCTGATGCTGCCGGTGCTGATCATCGTGCCGATGTCGTTCTCGAGCACGCGCTTCCTGACCTTCCCGCCGCCGGCGCTGTCGCTGCGCTGGTATGCCGAGTATTTCGGCAATCCGAACTGGATGCAGGGCACGCG
Organism: Allobosea sp. CCNWLY174; assembly: GCF_037120455.1. Taxonomy (NCBI): domain Bacteria; kingdom Pseudomonadati; phylum Pseudomonadota; class Alphaproteobacteria; order Hyphomicrobiales; family Alloboseaceae; genus Allobosea; species Allobosea sp. CCNWLY174. Next base: position 1,057,003 of record NZ_JBBBBQ010000001.1, read on the forward strand.
GATGAGCCTGATGCTCGGCGTGCTGACCGTGCTGATCGCGACGCCGCTCGGCACCGCCGCGGCCTATGCGATCAGCAATGCCCAGAATCGGCTGATGCGCTCGTTGCACATGGTGCTGATGCTGCCGCTGATCGTGCCGATCATCATCGTCGCGATCGGCATCTTCTTCGTCTACGCCAAGCTCGGCCTGATCCAGACGCTGACCGGGCTGGTGCTCGCCAATGTCATGCTCGGCCTGCCTTATGTCATCACCTCGGTCGTCGCCGGCCTGCAGAGCTTCGACAAGACGCAGGAGATGGTGGCGCGCAGCCTCGGCATGAACCGCCTGCGGGCGTTCCTGACCGTGACCCTGCCGCAGATCAAGGCCAGCGTCTTCGCCGGCGCCGTCTTCGCCTTCATCTCGGCGATCGACGAGACGATCATCGCGCTGTTCGTCTCCGGCGGTCAGTACCAGACCCTGACCAAGCGCATGTTCACCGCCCTGCGCGACGAGATCGACCCGACCATCGCCTCGATCTCGACCCTGCTGACGGCGGCCTCCTTCCTGCTCGTCCTGCTGGCCATGAGCGGGCAGAAGAAGGAGGCGTAGGGACGCACCCGTCATGCTCGGGCTTGACCCGAGCATTGCAGCCCGGAAGAGGCGCCGACCAACGCCTTCCCGTCATGAGATTCTCGGGTCTTGCTCCGCTCCGCCCGAGAATGACGGCCCTGGTCAGGCTCAGTGCCGCCAATCCTGGTAGCGGTAATACATCCCGACGAAAGGCAGGAACCAGGGCGGGCCGAAATGGCCGGGCACCGCCGGCCAGCCCAGCCCGGCGAAGGGGTTCGCCTTGACGTCCCCGCCCATTACCTTCGCCATCGCCTGCCCCATATGCACCGACATCTGGGTGCCGTGGCCGCTATAGCCGAGCGCGTGGAAGACGCCGTCGCGCTCGCCGGCGCGCGGCAGCCGGTCGGCGGTCATATCGACGAGACCGCCCCAGCAATAGTCGATGCGCGTATCGGCGAGCTCCGGAAAGAGCTCCAGCATGCGCGCCCGCAGGATCGCACCGCTCTTGGCGTCCGAAGCCGGGCTCGACAGCGCAAAGCGCGCCCGCCCGCCGAAGATCAGCCGGTTGTCCGGGGTGAGCCGGAAATAGTTGCCGATGTTCTTGGTCGTCGTCGCCGTCCGCCGTGTCGGCATGATCGCCGCGGCGCGCTCCGGCGAGAGCGGCTCGGTCGCGATGATGAAGCTGCCGACCGGCACGATGCGCCGCCGGAGCCAGGCGAAGGGCCCCCGGCGCGAGGTGCCGGTCGCGAGCAGCACCTGCCCCGCCTCCAGCGTGCCGCGGCTGGTGACGACGCGATGGGCCTGGCCGTTCAGCCGCTCGAGCCCGGTCACTGCAGCGTTCTCATGGATCGCCGCGCCATTTCGCGCCGCCGCCTCGGCGAGGCCGACGCCGAAGCGGCCCATATGCATATGGGCGCTGCGTGGATAGACGAGGCCACCGAAGAAGCCGTCGGTGCCGATCTCGCGCCGAATCTCGGACGGCGACACCACGGCCAGGTCCGGCTCGACCGTGCGCCGCAGCAGGGCGGCGCTCTTCTCCAGCTTGGCGAAGTGCTCCGGCTTGGCCGCGAGCTTGATCTTGCCGGTGCGGATGAAATCGCAATCGATCGCCTCGCGCGCCACCAGCGCCTCGACGGTGTCGACGGCGTTGTCGAAGGCGCGATAGAGCGCGACCGCCCTCTCCTCGCCGAGGCTGGCGGCAAGGCTGCCGAGATCATGTGCGAGGCCGTTATTGCAATGCCCGCCATTGCGTCCGGAGGCCTCGCCGATCACGCGCCCGGCCTCCAGCACCGCGACACTTGCGCCGGACTTCGCCAAGGCGAGCGCAGCCGACAGGCCGGTGAAGCCGCCGCCGACGATGGCGACATCGACCTTGCCGGCAATCGGGGCCGTAGAGCCGCCGGTGAATCCCGGCGCCGTCGCGAGCCAATAAGGTTCGAGCTTCATGGAAGACAGGGCCTCAATGCTTCGGACAGGACGACAGGGATGGTATTCCGCCGGACAGGTCGGCTCCGACCGTCGAGAATACCGCCTTGCTGCACAGGTTCTTGGACAATTTTGCAGTTCTCCGTAGCCCGGCGCCTGCCTATAGTCGCCCCGCATTGCGACGAACGAGGCCTGCAACGGTGGCTCACGGAACGGCTCGGCGCCGGCTCGACTACGAGCTCGCCATCAGGCCGATGACAGAAGCGGATATCTCCCAGGCGCACCAGCTCTCCGTCGGCGTCAGCTGGCCGCATCGGCCGGAGGACTGGCGCTTCGTGCTGGAGGTCGGGCACGGCTTCGTCGCCTGCGACGCGATCGACCGGGCGCTCGCATCGGCGATGTGGTGGCCCTATGGGCCGCATTTCGCCACGATCGGCATGGTCATCACCTCGCCGCGCCTGCAGATGCAGGGCGCTGGCCGGCGGCTGATGGATACGATCTTCGAACAGGCCGGCGAGCGCGATCTCAGACTCAATGCGACGCGGGCCGGCTACCGGCTCTACCGCTCGCTTGATTTCCAGCCGATCGGCCGCATCTTCCAGCATCAGGGCCGCGCGCAGGCACCGGCCGGCGCTGCGCCCGACGAAGTCACCGTCCGCCCCGCGACAGCAGCCGATGGCGACGCGATCGCCCAGCTCGACGCCGACGCCTATGGAGCCGATCGCTCGCGCGTCATCGCCGCGCTGATGAAGCTGGCGACCGGGACGGTGATCGAGCGCGACGGCACTGTCGTCGGCTTTGCGCTCTGCCGCCGCTTCGGCCGTGGCCATGTCGTCGGCCCGATCGTCGCCGAGAGCGACGAGGCGGCAATCGCGCTGCTGCGGCCGCACATAATCGCCCATGACGGGCAGTTCCTGCGCGTCGACACCGCCCAGGAACAGGGCAGGTTCGGCGGCTTCCTCGAAGAATGCGGCATGACCGTCTACGACACCGTGACCACGATGGTCAGGGGTCACAATCACGGGCCGCGCGGCGCGGCGCGGACCTTCGGGCTCGTCACCCAGGCGCTCGGCTGACGCCGGTCAGATGTCGAAGAGCACCGGCAGCGGATAGCCGGGCTTCTGGATCGGCGACTTGATCACGATGTAGCTGAAATATTTGGAGATGCCGATATTGCGGTCGAGCAGCGTCTCGATCAGCGATTGGTAGTGCGTGAGACCGCGCGTGACGAACTTGACGAGGTAATCGTAGCCGCCGCTGACGAGATGGCATTCGACGACCTCGTCGACGCGCCGAAGCGCCATCTCGAAGCGGATGAAGTATTCCTTGGTGTGGTCGGTCAGGGTGATCTCGGTGAAGACGGTGATCGTCTCGCCGAGCTTCTGCAGGTTGATGGTCGCGCCGTAGCCGGAGATGAAGCCGGCCTGCTCCAGCCGCTTGACCCGCAGCAGGCAGGGGCTCGGCGACAGGCCCACCGCATCAGCCAGATTGACGTTCGTGATCCTGCCGTTGTTCTGCAGCTCGATCAGGATTTTCATGTCGATGCGGTCGAGCCGCACGCCCGGTGTCACGACGAAGGCCTCTCGTCCCTTGATGCCTCTTGCGGACCCGGGCCTGCAGAGCGGACCCGAACCGGCATCAGACTAATCGTTTGATACGGTCCGGGCCAAGCAGGGATCATGCCGCCTTTGCGGTTTTCAACGCCGCCGCGACCTCGGGCAGCGCCATGACATCGTCGAGCGTCTTGCGCAGCCGGGAGATGATCAGGTCGATCTCGGCCTCGCTGCAGCACAGCGGCGGCGCCAGTCCGATGATGTCGTCGGCGAAAGCCCGGAAGATGACGCCATTGGCATAGCCGCGGGCGAAGAGATGGTCGGGCAGCTTCGCCTCGCGCGGCAGCTTCTCTTTCGTCACCTTGTCGGCGACGAGCTCGATACCGGCGAGCAGGCCGCGCGCCCTGACCTCGCCGACGAGCGGGTGGTCGGCGAGCGTCGCCAGGCGCTCCTCGAAATAAGCGCCGACCCGCTGGCCGTTGGCGAGGATACCGCCCTCTTCGTAGAGGCGCAGCACTTCGAGCGCGACGGCGGCGCTGACCGGATGGCCGGAATAGGTGTAGCCATGGCCGACCGGCCCGCCGGCCGGGGCATTGTCGGCGATGGCGCGGTAGACCGTCTCGCCGATGGCGAGCGCGCCAAGCGGCGCATAGCCCGAGGTCAGGCCCTTCGCCATGGTCATCATGTCGGGCACGACGCCTTCCGCCTCGCAGGCGAACATCGGGCCGGTACGGCCGAAGCCGGTGATGACCTCGTCCGCGACGAAGAGGATGTCGAGCTCGGCCGCCGTCTCGCGCATCGCCCTGAGCCAGCCCTTCGGCGGCACGATGACGCCGCCCGAACCGATCACCGGCTCGCAGAAGAAGGCGGCGACGTTCTCGGCGCCGAGCTCCGCGACCTTGGCGCGCAGCGAGGCGACGCTGGCCGCGATCACCGCCGCGTCGCCCGAGCCGGTCGGGTTGCGATAGGCATAGGGTGGGGTTACGTAGTGATGCACATGTGCCGGAAAATCGAAGCCCGCGTGGAAGGCCGGTAGCGCCGTGACACCGGCGCCGGTCGAGCTCGAGCCGTGGTAACCGCGCTCGAGCGAGAGGATCGCCTTCTTCGTCGGCCGGCCGGTGACGTTGTAGTAGAACTGGATCAGCCGCAGCGCGCTGTCGACCGCATCCGAGCCGCCCAGCGAGAAATAGATGTGATCGAGATCGCCGGGGGTCAGCTCGGCGAGCTTGGCGGCGAGGCGGATCGTCGGCTCGCTGCCGAAGCTGAAATAGCCGGTGGCATAGGGCAGTTCGCGCATTTGGCGAGCCGCCGCCTCGACGATGCTCTCGTGACCATAGCCGACATTGACGCACCACAGTCCGGCGAAGCCGTCGATCAGCTCATGGCCGTCGGCATCGGTGATGAAGGCGCCCTTGGCAGACTTCATCACGGTGACGCCGCGCTTCTCATGGCCGGCCCAGTTGGCGACAGGATGGACCCAATGGCGGCGGTCGAGGGCTTCGAGGGAGTTGACGGTCATGGCGGAACCTCAGGCAGGGCGTGAAGACGAAACGGGAGAAAAGGCGGTGCGCGCCGGATAGCCGATCCGGCCGGCCCGCATCGGCGGCGATTGCACCAGCTCGCGCAGATAGCGGCCGGGCGTCACGCCGTAGACGCTCTTGAAATGGCGCGAGAGATGGCTCTGGTCGAAGAAGCCGGCCTCCAGCGCCGCCTGCGCGGCCGGGACGCCGTCAACGAGAAGACCCCGCGCATAGCGCACGCGCTCACGGCAGACGAAGCGATGCGGCGTCAACCCGACCTGGCGCCGGAAGACGGTGACGAAACGGCAGACGCTGAGGCCGGCCAGCGCCGCGAGGTCGTCGAGGTAGAGAGCCTCGGTGAAATGCCGTTCGATATGGCTGAGAGCCCGCCGGATGCCGGGGCTCACCGGCTCTGCCGCGCGGGCGGCAGGGCTGGAAACAGACTGGAGCATGGACCGCATCGTCCTCCGCTGAACGCGCTCGGGCCGGATCCGATCAGGTCGACTCGACCTGATCGGTGCATCCGTCTCGCGCTTTGAGTCAGAGGCCGTTTTGCCGATCGGCTTGCGATGCAAGCTGATCGGAACGGGCTCTGGCGCTAGCAGGAAGGCTAGGAGCGACTGGCGGGGCTGTGCGGCGTCTTTGGAGGGCCGCTTTGGTATCCCCTGCCCTATTCGGGGACGGGTTTGGCAGATCGTGCTTTGCCCTGCCGATCAGGCGGATTTCAGCCCGCCGATATGGAAGCTCTTCAGCTCGAGATATTCCTCGATTCCGGTCGCGCCGCCCTCGCGGCCGATGCCGGACTGCTTGATGCCGCCGAAGGGCGCCACCTCCATCGAGACCGAGCCGGTGTTGAGGCCGACCATGCCAAATTCGAGCCGCTCGCCGACACGCCAGGAGCGGTTGAGGTTCTCGGTGTAGAAATACGCCGCGAGCCCATAGGGCGTGCCGTTGGCGATCTCGATCGCCTCGTCCTCGTGTTTGAAGCGGAACAGTGGCGCGACCGGGCCAAAGGTCTCCTCATTGGCGAGGCGCATGCGCGTGGTCGCGCCGGTCAGCACCGTCGGCACCACGAAGCGGGAGCCGTCGACCTCGCCCTGAGCTGCGGCGAAACGCGTTGCACCGAGCGAGAGCGCATCGTCGAGATGGGCATGGACCTTCTCGACCGCCGCCGCGTTGATCAGCGGACCGATGGTGACGCCCTCCTGCCGCCCGTCGCCGACCCGCATCGCCGCCACCGCCTTGGCGAGGCGATCGGCGAAGGCGTCGTGGATGCCGTCCTGCACCAGGATGCGGTTGGCACAGACGCAGGTCTGACCGGCATTGCGGAACTTGCTGGCGAGGGCGCCGGCGACGGCGGCGTCGAGATCGGCGTCATCGAAGACGATGAAGGGCGCATTGCCGCCGAGTTCCAGGCTCAAGCGCTTCAGCGTGTCCGAGCATTGCCGCATCAAGAGCGCGCCGACGCGGGTCGATCCGGTGAAGGAGAGCTTGCGAACGACAGGGTTCTGCGTCAGCGCCGCGCCGACGCCCTGCGGCAGCCCGGTGACGATGTTGATCACGCCGGGCGGGAAACCGGCGCGCTCAGCCAGCACACCGAGCGCCAACGCCGAGAAGGGCGTCAGCTCCGAGGGTTTCACCACGATCGAGCAACCGGCCGCGAGCGCCGGCGCGCATTTGCGGGTGATCATCGCATTGGGGAAGTTCCAGGGCGTGATCGCGGCGGAGACGCCGACCGGCTCTTTCAGGATGAGAATGCGCCGATCGGCGGTCGGCGCCGGCACGGTGCCGCCATAGACGCGGCGCGCCTCCTCGGCGAACCATTTGATGAAGCCGGCACCGTACAGGACTTCGCCCTCGGCCTCCGCCAGCGGCTTGCCCTGCTCGGCCGTCATGATGCGGGCGAGATCCTTGCGGTGCTCCAGCACGAGATCGTGCCAGCGCTCGAGCAGGGCGGCCCGCTCGGCCGCAGGCCGTGCCTTCCAGGCCGGGAACGCAGCCTCGGCGGCGGCGATCGCTGCGTTGGTCTCGGCCTCGCCGCAGGCCGGAATCGAGCCGATCTCGACGCCTGTCGCCGGATCGCGCACCGCCAGTTCCTCACCGGAGGCGGCGCCGACCCACTCGCCGCCGATCAGGGCACGGCCGACGAGAAGGCTGGGATCTTCGAGAGCGACAGTCGACATGGCAAGCCTCGTTCAGTAGCCGCGATCGCGGTCGATCAGGCCGATCAGGGGTTCGCCCGCCTGGTGGCGCTGCAGGTTGTCGAGGACGATGTCGAGCGAGGCCTCGGAGCGCGAGCGGCTGGCGATATGCGGGGTGAGCAGCACCTTGGGATGGTTCCAGAGCGGATGGCCTTCCGGCAGCGGCTCCGGCTCGCAGACATCCAGGACCGCTGCCGCGAGATGGTCGCTGTCCAAAGCAGCCAGCAGCGCGTCCTGGTCAAGATGGCCGCCGCGGCCGGCGTTGACGATCATCGCGCCCTGCGGCAGCCGGGCGAACAGTTCGGCGCCGAGCAGGCCGCGCGTCGCATCGGTCAATGGCAGCAGACAGACCAGGATGTCGCTGCGCGCGAGGAAGGCGGGCAACTCGGCATCGCCAGCGAAGGTTTCGATGCCTTCGACCTCATGCCGCGAGCGGCTCCAGCCGGCGACGCCGAAGCCGAATTCGGCGAGCTTCAGCGCGCAGGCCTTGCCGAGCATGCCGAGGCCGAGGACACCGACTCGGCGCTCGGTGGCCGGCCTGATCCGCAGCGGCCGCCAGGCCTTTTCCCGCTGGGCGGCGATGTAGGGAATGAGGTCGCGATGCAGGGCCAGCACCGACATGGTGACGTATTCCACCATGCTGTCGACGAGGCCTGGCTCGATCATCCGCACGATCGGCAAATGCGGGGGGATGTCGGCCAGATTCAACTGGTCGACGCCGGCGCCGACCGAGACGAGCAATTCGAGATTGGGAAACTGGCCGAGCAGATCGTCCGGCGGGAGCCAGGCGGCGAGATAGCGAATCTCGGCGGGATCGCCGACATCCGGCCAGATCCGGAACGGCAACTCCGGCGCCTTGTCCGCAAGCAACCGCGTCCATTCCTCGGCCCGGGCGGCATCCGATTTGAGCAGCAGCGTCATCGCATCGACCTCGCGGATATCAACCGAGCGCCTGGGTGACCAGGGCGTGGAGGCGCGCCGGTCCGGATGCGACCGGCAGATCGCCGCGCACCATTGCGGTGACATCGCCAGCCGGCGCAAGACCATGCTGGACCAGCCAGTCGCCCAGTCCGGAGCCAAACGGCAGATCGACCCGGATGAACTGCCCTGCCCGGCCGTGCAGCCAGCAGGCGATCAAAGTGCGCGCATCCATCTCGTCTGCAGCCACGACCGGGCCAACCACCTGTCCGCGACCAAAGGCGCGCAGGATACTGAAGCCGATGGGCTGCCCAGCCTGCTCCAGCACCAGGCATTCGCCGCATTTCAGCAGCGCCGCCAGGACCGGCCCGCGTTCCAGGCCGGTCGCCTCTCGATCGAGCCGTTCGAGCATCGCCAGGTCGGCCGGGCTGCCCGGGCGTAGCCGCTTGCCAAGCGTGGGCTCGGGCTCAGCGACGACCAGCGCATGCCCATGGTACTGTCGCACGCCGCCGCCCCAGCTCCGGAAGCCGAGGCGGACATAGAGCGGCGCACCGGCGACGGTGGCGTTGAGCATCAGCGAACGCTGCCCGGCCTGTGCGAGCAGCTCCTGCATCAGGCGCTTGCCGATCCCGGCCCCCTGCTGCTCGGGCGCGACGATGATCATCCCGACCGTCGCATGGCTCTCGCCATAGGGCCACCACTGGCCGGTAGCGACGAGCTCGCCGTTGCGCTCCGCGACCAGACCGCGGCCGAGGCCGATCACGAACTCCCAGTCCTCACGGCGATGCGGCCAGCCGACGTGGCGCGACAGCTCCGCGCAGGACGCCGCATCGTCGATACGGATTGCCCGCAGCGTCAGCGCGTCCGAAGCCGCGATCCCGGTCATTCCCGTGCCGGCAGCGGACGCCAGGGAGCTCACGCGCCGACCTCCTGGACGACATAGACCTTGGCGATGTGCTCGTCGCTGTCCCAGGCGCATGGCGTGCCCTGCGCGACGAACACGCTCTCGCCCGCCGCGATCCGGACCGGGCGCCCGTCCGTCCCAGTCAAGGTGACGCTGCCGACGAGGATATGCATCAGCTCGTTGACCGGCTGCGGACGCAGGACGCGCCGATACGGCGTCGAATCCCAGATGCCGGCCCGCAGGCGCGCCGTCTCGTCGGTGAAGGCGTTGAAGCTCCGGCACTGCGGCACCGGCCCTTCGAGAAGGTTGGCCGGCGGCGGCGACGAGGGCGCCAGCGGCGCATCGGCCGGCAGCTCCGTCACGCCGGGGGCTGCGGAAGCTGCTCCGGTGCCGGCGCAGGAGACCCAGCTCGTGCCGGGCGCCGCATCGATGCGCAAAGCCGTGCCGCGCGCGATCACGATGCTCTCGCCCACCTGGACCGTGCGCCTGCCGCCGTCAGCGAGCGTCAGATCGAGACGCCCCGACCGGACGACGATCACCTCCGTGTGCGGGAAGGCCGCGCTGTCGAGGATGCCGGAAAACGTGACGCGCCCCACCGCCAGGTCCTGCGGCCCGCTCCAGACGGTCTCCCGGCCGGCGCCGAACGGATCGTCTTTGGACAATGGCCCGGCGCCGGAGGCGGAGACGTGAGCGGCGAAAACAATCGGAAAGGTCGGCATTAACGGTCCATCCAGCATGATGGTGCTGAGCTAGGCCGTTTCCCAGCCGCCGGATTGGAGGAAATTCGCGGGACGAGCGATCGGCATCGCGCCTTCGCTGCGCGGCTCCGAGAGTCTGTCCCGACCGGGCGCTGACCACGGCGCGGGATGATGCTTGCATCGCATTTTGACACAAGGACTAGCCCGGCGACAGGACACCCAGCGCGGGCAGATCGCGAGTGAGCTGATCGCCCAGGACAAAAACGAGGTTCAATCCGGCTCGCCGGTCCCGCCGTGCCGCTTCGCTGCAGCGATCCGAGCAGGTCGAGATCGTGTCCCAGATGCGCTCCCATTTCTTGCGCCAGGCAAACGGCCAGCTATAGGAAGCGCAGATCTTCGTCGGTAGATCGGCCTTCCGTCGCATCCTCGGCTTGTGCAAGGTCGTTCCCGTTGGCGCGCACAAACCAGATCAGATTTTTAGTGCGCGGTTTGATTGTATCTTCCCTGTTTCATCTGCGCCCGGGAGAGACGATCAGGCGATCGATAACATCGCGCGTGAATCCAAACACGCGCCCCCTCAGTTCTGACCTGGTCCACAGCAAGTAACCTGCTGCACCCGCAAGAATAAGCCTGATCATGTCGTCGCTTCTCTGGTTCACTCGGCCTCAAACGGCAGCGGCCTCTTTAGGTTCCCGCATGAGCGAAGCCCATACTGACTGGACAGGCGTGGCCGGAGCCAGAAATCGCGAACGCGGCCGGCGGCGCTGCGAAGCCCGACCGCCGCAATGGCCCGAGCGTTTCGTCAACACGTGGCGACGCTCCGCGCGCGGCAGACCCGCTGCGCTAAGAGCCGACATTGGCAAACTGCCAGGCGCGGACTTTCGCGCAGGCGTAGCTCAACGCTATGTCCATATGAAGGCTCGCAGGGTGTGGCTGCGGTCATGCATTCTCTAGGAAGCTAAAGACATCATCAAGAACGGGCGCTCGCCAGCTCATGGCGCGCGCGAGCGACGCCGCCGTTCCGGCGTGGCCGAGGCCGGCATAGGCCTTGAGCGTGACGGAGCGCGCACCGGCGCGGCGCAGTGCAGCGGCGAGCCGCTCGCTGTTGCGGGGCAGGACAGTGGTGTCGTCGGTGCCTGTCGCCAGCAGGATCGGCGGCGCGTCCTTGCGAGCGAAATGGATCGGCTGCGTACGTTCCAGATTGCGGGCATTGCCGAAGGCGGCTTTGGTCACGTCGATATCCAGCGGCAGGAAGTCATAGGGGCCGGACAGGCCTACGGCCGAACGAATGGCATTCGACGGCAGTCCAACCCGCGCGAGATAGCTCCCGTCCAGCGTCAGCATCATTGCATTGTAGGCACCCGCCGAGTGCCCCATGACATGAATACTGCGCGGATCACCGCCGTAACGCGCGACGTTGTCATGGACGAAGCGCAGCGCAGCAGCGCCGTCCTCGATGAAGACGGGGAAGCGCACCTCCGGCACGAGCCGGTAGTCGGCAATCACGGTGACGAAGCCGCGCGCAGCCAGCGCGTCACCGACGAAGGCATAGCTCTCCTTGGCTCCGTTGGCCCATGAGCCGCCATAGATGAAGAAGACGACCGGCCTTCCCGTGCCGCCGCCGGGCGGAACATAGATGTCCATCGTCTGGCGCGGATGGCGGCCGTAGGCGATATCGCGGGCGCCTTCGTTCAGCGCGCCCGGCCGCAGCACGGCGCAGCCGGCGAGCGCCATGCTGGACAGCGCCGCCATAACGGCCCGCCTGGAAGTCGATATCGTCATGGGCGCCTTTGCATTGCAGACCTCCGCGAATGTACGTCGGGCAAGGCGTGCTGGATCGCTGGGCTGAGCAAGCCGCGCGGCAAGGTAATCCGAATGGGCGCGCGCTGCGTATCTTCAGGTACCAAACCTGGAGGTCGTCATGCGCTTCGTCGCCGGCTACGTCGCCTTTCTCGTCGCCTTCGGCATCTGCGATGCAATCTGGCTCGGCACCATGACCGCCAGGCTCTATCGTCCGGCGCTCGGCGACCTGATCGTCGAGCAGGTTCGCTATGTGCCGGCTGCTCTGTTCTATTTCGGCTTTCCGCTGGGCGTGCTGCATTTCGCGGTGATGCCGGCCTTGCGCGACGGGAACGCCGGCGCCGCTCTCGTCAACGGGGCCCTGATCGGACTGCTTGCCTATGCGACCTATGATCTGACCAATTACGCCACGCTGCGGCCGTGGACGCTGACGATCACGCTCGCCGACATCGTCTATGGCACCGTCGCCGTCGGCTTCTGCAGCTGGGTGGCGTACGAGGTCGTGCGGCGGGCGATCGGCTGGGGCTGGCTCTGATCGCCACCGGCACCGCGCACGGCGTCAGACGGGCCTCAGCCGGTAGTGGTTGACGCCCCAGGCTGCGCCGCCCGAGTGCCCGAACAGCCCGCTCGTCGCCAGGAAGAACAGGCGCCAGCGTCGGCGCCATAACGGCGCGTCGTCGCCATAGGCCTGGCGCAGGATGGGTTCGATCGCCGGCAGGTTGCGGTCGAAATTCGCCAGCCAGTCCTCGGCCGTGCGCCGATAATGCTCGCCGCTCCAACGCCATTCCTCCTCGACGGCGAAGAGGTCGGGAAACTGGTGCGCCAGCGCAGCGCTCGGCATAATCCCGCCGGTGAAGAAGTGCTGGGCGATCCAATCTGCACTCTCCCCGACATCGAAACGATAGCAGCCGTGCGCGTGGGCGAAGACGTGCATGAACAGGCGCCCGTCCGGCTTCAGCCAGCCATGCACCCGCCCGAGCAGCGCACGCCAGTTCGTCATGTGCTCGAACATCTCGACCGAGACGACGCGGTCGAAGCGCTCCTCGATGGCGAAGTCGTTCATGTCCGCGGTGATGACGCGCAGATTGCCGAAGCCGCGTTCGCGCGCACGCTCTTCAATGAAGGCGCGTTGCGATGCCGAGTTCGAGACCGAGACGATCCGTGCCTGCGGGTAGGCTTGCGCCATCCACAGCGAGAGCGAACCCCAGCCGCAGCCGAGCTCGAGGATCTCCTGTCCGTCCGCGAGGCCGGCATGGTCGGCGGTCAGCGCCAGGGCTGCCTCCTCGGCCGTTGCGAGGCTGTCGGCAGGGCCAGCGTAAAAGCAGCAGGAGTATTTCCGCCTCGGCCCCAGGACCTGGTCGAAAAACGCCGCCGGCACTTCGTAATGCTGCGCATTGGCGGCATCCGTATGCACCGCGATCGGGCGATCCATCATCTCCTGCGCGAAGCTGGCGGCGTTGCCTGGCTGGGTCGTGAGCGTGCGCTCCGTTCGCCCGACCAGCGAGGCGATGACCATCCGGCTGACCGCATCGGGCACAGGCAAGGCCTCGCCCCAGCTCGACAACCTCTGCATGATCGTCATGGCATGGCTCCTTTGGGCGGCAGCGGGATGAAGGCGCTGGTCCGGCTCTGATAGTCGCGATACGCCGCTCCGTGCTTGGCGAGCATATGCTCCTCCAGCGGCGGAATGCCGGAGACGCCGACGAGCAGCAGGGTGATCGAAGCGGGCGCGAGCCAGGCCAGCCAGCCGATCGGGTAGTTCATGGCGGAGGCTATCACCGCATAGGCACACCAGAGCACGGCTTCGAAAAAGTAGTTGGGATGGCGCGACAAGGCCCAGAGACCCGTGTCGCAGACCCCTCCTCGTCCCGAACGTGCGAAGGCGCGAAGCTGCCGGTCGGCGATCGCGCCTCCGACGATGCCGACGAGGAAGATCGCGAGGCCCAGAGCATCCTGTGCCTGGCCAAGCGCGGCCGGGTTATGAGCCGCGAGGATGATGCCGATGGCGAGCGGGGTGCTTGCGAGCGCCTGGAATTGCAGCAGGCGAGCCATTCTGACGGGAGCCTCCGGGCCCCAGTCGCGCTTCATCCGGGCATAGCGCGGGTCATCGGAGATCCCCTTGGTGCGGCCGGCGATGTGCAAGCCGAGGCGCAGCGCCCATGCCGCCACAAGCACAGCGACGAAAAGGCGGCGGCCCAGCGGACCATCACCAAAAGGCAGGAGCGCGCCGATCACGCCGGTTGCGCCGAGGCCGAACGTCCAGACGACGTCGATCCAGCCGGAATTGCCGGTGCGGCGCTCGATCCGCGTTGCCAACTGCATGGTTGTCGACATCGCGACGGCGACGAAAAGCAAGGCCGCTAGAAAAGAGGCGAATGTCAAAACCGCACCAGTGGCTGCAACAGTCGACCGAGCCAGCCCTGCAGGAGCACCTTGCCAGTCATGGCGACAAGACAGGTGCACCCTTCGACCGGATCGACGGCCGGCGTGTGATCATGCTCGGTATCGGCTTCATCAAAGTCGCCGACGACATACCGGCCGTATTGGTGTTCGTAAGCGCCGGCAAGGATCGTCGTCCACTCGAAGCCGGTATGCTTGTGGGGTGGCAGGGCGATTCCAGGACCGGCTCTCAACATGAAAACCCGACTGTCCGCGCCCGGCACCTCGACCCTTCGCATTGCAATCCGAAGCCCGATCGGGCGCCACGGTCCAAGAGCATAGGGGCGCAGGACGGCCGGCAAGTCTGCCGCGATGGCAGGAGATGCGGCCGGGGCAGCGATCGCCGAATGCGGCTCGAGCTCCTCCGCCGGGTATCGCGCAGCCATGGGAATCGGCTCGATGCGATCGAGCAGTTCCCCCTTAATCGCCATGAACTCGCGCATGCGGCGCCGGCTTTCGCCGTCCAGCTCGAGATGGGCGGCGACCACCAAGGCAAGCCCCTCGTCGAGATGGCCGCCAGCGAAGGCGGCAAGGGTCTCGTCGGATGGGCGATGGGCCATGCTCATCGCAGATCCTCCAGCTTGCCGCGCAGATGCGACAGCGCGAGTCGCAGCCGCGACTTCACAGTACCGAGCGGGATCGCCAGACGCTGAGCCACGTCCTGGTGGCTGAACTCCTCCAGGAAGGCGAGCTCGACGACCCGGTACTGGTCGGCGGACAATCCGGTCATCGCTGCCCTGATCCGCGCGTCGCGCTCGGCTCCCGAGATGGTCTCGTCAGGCTGTTCGGGTCCGTCTTCATCCAGAATCTCATAAACTTGCGAAAGCCGCGAGCGAGTCTCCCGGCGGGCGATGTCGATGCGCCGGTTGCGCGCGATCGTTGCGATCCAGGTCGAGGCATTTGCCTTCGCCGGATCGAACAGCGCGGCTTTGCGCCAGACCGTGAGCAACGTCTCCTGCGCGATCTCCTCCGCCAGCTCCGCGGAGGTCCCGCCGCGCATCAGCAATCCTTTCACGCGTGGCGCGAAATGGTCGAAGAGCTCCGCGAACGCGGCCCGGTCACCCGAGCGCGCAACCGCGGCAATCAAGGCATTGGCGTCGAACAAGGCGAAGAACCGACCTCCCGGCGCTGCGGCTGACGCCTCGCGCATGTCTTCGACAGTCAGGGCGAATGCGGCAACCATAACGCAGATACGGTGGTGCCGCGGCGACGGATCACTGCGCTAACGGCACGCGCTAGTCGGCCGACTTCCAGCCAACGTCTCGGCAGACCAGGCGCCCGAGGATACAGCCGCGCGTAGTGAGTTCGCCCGGAGCGGTCTTGATCGTCATCGAATAGGTCCAGTCCCGCTTGGCATCGTAGGCGGTGCCTGAAAAGGAGCCGTCCGCCTCTCGCGACAATGTCATCACGAGCTTGTCCCCAACGGCTTCACCTTTGCTGGTATCGCCGATCCAGAGGTTGGTGGCACAGACCTTGTCACCACAAGGAGCAATACGGACCCGAGCGTTGCCGTCATCGCGCATCCAGGTGCCATCGAGCGCGGTCGAAGCCGCGCTCGCGGCGGATGGAGAGGCGATGATCAGGGCGAGCAGAAGACGTCTCATGCGATGTCCTTTCCGCGAGATGTGTCCCTTCTACGCTCGGCGATCCGATCCGGTTTCACTGTTCGGCGAGACGCCGGCATGCCGCTGGGCAAAAAGCCACCCTATCAGCGCGGTCAGCGACGCCGCGCTCAGGAAGTTCAGGCGCTGCAACGCAACGTATTCCTGCGGCTGGTAGTGATGCAGCGGTGCCGCGATGGCATCGACGGGCAGCAGATAGGCCCCGAAGCTCAATGCCAGAAAGCCGGCGGCATAAAGACGCTCGTCGCGACGAAAAAGCAGAGCCGCGAGCATCAGGCACGGGAACAGAAAGACTTCGACGCCTGACGCGCTGCCGAAGGCAAAGCGGCAAAGCAGCGTATTGCCGATCCCCGCGCAAAGCAGGAGGCAGCGCCCAAGCCTCGCATTGCGGCGCATCACGCTCGGAACCAGCGCGAACAGCGGCGTCGACAGGAAGGTCAGGAAGGACGGGAAGATCACGGGCGATACGGCCCAGTAGAGATAGAGCGGGTAGAAGGGCTGGTTGGAGACGATCACCAGGGCGACCGTATTGGCGATCGCCTCCCGTGGCCCTGGATGGGCGAGATGGGCATTCAATGCC
The DNA here is from genome assembly GCF_037120455.1 of Allobosea sp. CCNWLY174. Classification (NCBI taxonomy): domain Bacteria; kingdom Pseudomonadati; phylum Pseudomonadota; class Alphaproteobacteria; order Hyphomicrobiales; family Alloboseaceae; genus Allobosea; species Allobosea sp. CCNWLY174. The sequence continues at coordinate 1,073,213 of NZ_JBBBBQ010000001.1, forward strand.
GCGAACAGACGCCTCAACCCCTTGGCGGGCATGGCCAGACCTCCGGTTGCCTCGGTCTGTTTACGTCCGGCAATAGCGATCGGCCCACATCCCGGCAGAGATTTCCGGGACCGGGCGACAAATCCAAAGCGCAGCCCCCCGCGTATAGCCTTTCCGAAAAGCAAGGAATGGCCATGCCACAGGTTCAGGGACGCCCGCAGAGGATCGCCGTCATCGGCGCCGGCATCTCCGGCCTGTCGGCGGCATGGCTGCTGGGACAGGCCCATGACGTCGTGCTGATCGAGGCCGCCCCGCGGCTTGGCGGTCATGCAAACACTGTCCTGGTGCCCGGGGACGACGGCAGCGAAATTCCCGTCGATACCGGCTTCATCGTCTACAATGAGAAAACCTATCCGAACTTCGTCGCGCTGCTCGATCACCTCGGCGTTGCGACGCAGCCGACCGAGATGTCGTTCGCCGTCTCGCTCGATGGCGGCCGCCTCGAATACAGCGGCGCCGGGCTGACCGGCCTATTTGCGCAGCGGCGCAACCTCGCGAGCCCGCGCTTCTGGGCCATGCTCCAGGGCCTCGTCCGCTTTTATCGGGATGCCACACGCGACGCCCGGGCAGGAAGCGCCGGCGCGGCGACGCTCGGCGAATATCTGGCTGCCGGCGGCTATGGCAGTGCATTCCGGGATGACCACCTCCTGCCGATGGCCGCGGCGATCTGGTCGGCTCCGTGCTCGGAGATCCTGTCCTACCCCGTCCAGGCCTTCCTGAGCTTCCATCACAATCACGGGCTGTTGCAGCTGACCGACCGCCCGCTCTGGCGCACCGTCACCGGCGGCAGCGCCCGTTATGTCGCGCGGTTGCGCGAGCAATTCGGCGGCAGCGTGCGGCTGGGCGCGACAGTACGCCAGGTCAGGCGATCGCCGAACGAGGTCGTGGTTGCGGGCGACGGCTGGAGCGAGCGCTTCGACCAGGTCGTCTTCGCTGGTCATGCCGACCAGACGCTGGCCATGCTCGCCGATCCCGATCCGCTCGAAGCGAGCGCGCTCGGCGCCTTTCGCTACAGCCGGAACCGTGCCGTATTGCATGGCGACGAGGCGCTCATGCCTCGCCGCCGCCGCGCCTGGGCGAGCTGGAACCACATCGGCGAGCGCGCCCGGCCGGATGCCGCCTGCGCGGTCACCTACTGGATGAACCTCCTGCAGAACCTGCCTGGGCGGCGCCCCTTCTTCGTCACGCTGAATCCGCCGGATACGCTGCGGGCCGAGACGATCCTGCGCGAGGAGTTCTACGAGCATCCGCTCTTCGACCAGGCCGCGCTCGCGGCTCAGCAGCATTTCTGGGCGCTGCAGGGAGCAAGGCGCAGCTGGTTCTGCGGCGCCTATTTCGGCTCGGGGTTCCATGAGGACGGGTTGCAATCGGGGCTCGCCGTCGCCGAGGCGCTCGGCAATGTGCGGCGTCCGTGGACCGTCGCCGACGAATCCGGCCGCATCCCGCTCCCGGTCCGACGCGAGCAAGCGGCATGAACCGGCATTCGGCTCTCTATGTCGGGCGCGTTCGCCACAGCCGTTTCCGGCCGAGGCCGCATGCACTGGCCTATCGCGTGTTCTGGATGCTGCTCGATCTCGACGAGATCGACGCCCTGGCGAAGCAGTCGCACCTGTTCTCCCGCAACCGCTTCAATCTCTACGCCTTCCGGGATGCCGACTATGGCGACCGCAGCGGCAGGCCGTTGAAGGAGCAGGTCGCGGAAGCGCTGGCGACCGCCGGCATCGACTGGGACGAGGGCGCGGTGAGGCTGCTGACGATGCCGCGCATCCTCGGCTACGCCTTCAATCCGATCAGCACCTATTTCTGCTACGGCCGAGACGGCGCACTGCGAGCGACCGTCTACGAAGTCCACAACACCTTCGGCGAGATCCATAGCTACGTAGCGCCCGTCGGTGCGCAGGCGCGTCCCGTGCGGCAGGAGGCGGAAAAGCGCTTCCATGTCTCGCCCTTCATGAGCCTTGCCATGCGCTACGCCTTTCGGGTCGAGCCGCCGGGCGAGCGCGTCTCGATCGTGATCGACGGGCACGATGCCGAGGGCAGGCTGATCGCCGCCTCCCTCAGCGGCGAACGCCGCACGCTCGACGACGGCGCCCTTCTGCGCCTGCTGGCGAGCCACCCTTTGCTTACCTTGAAGGTCACCGCCGCCATCCATTGGCACGCGCTGCGTCTCCTGGCGAAGCGCGTGCGCTGGTGGACGCATCCTGCGCCGCCCGAGCATCGGTTCAGCACCGGCCGGGCGGCGACTCCTCATCCGAAGGGATCGACCCAGCCATGAGGCTTCCCGACACCGAACGCCAGGCAGAGATGCCCGAATCGTCGCTCTCGCTGCCGGGCGGCATCGGCCTTTACCGCTGGTTCCTGCGCCGGCTTCTCTCGCAGATCGTCATCGGCCGGCTGAGCATCGTCACGCCCGAAGGCGAGCAGCTTTGGAGTGGGTCCGCCGGTCCCGGCCCGCAGGCGGCGATCGTCCTGAAGAGCTGGCGCGCAATGCGTCGCCTGATGCTCGACGGCGACATCGGCCTGGCGGAGGCGTATCGCGACGGCGATTTCACAACACCCGATCTGACGGCACTGATCGAACTCGGAGCGCGCAACGACGCGACGCTGCGCCACCTTGTCTCCGGTACCTGGCCGGCGCGCCTGCTCAACCGCTTCCGCCACTGGCGCAACGCCAACAGCCGGACCGGTAGCAGCCGCAACATCACCGCGCACTACGACCTCGGCAACGACTTCTACCGTCATTGGCTGGATGAGAGCATGACCTACTCGTCCGCGCTCTACGAGGCGCCGACGGACACGCTGGAGGCTGCGCAACAGCGTAAGCTCGACAGGATCGTCGAGATGCTCATGCTGTCGGGTGGCGAACGGGTCCTGGAGATCGGCTGCGGCTGGGGCGCTCTGGCCGAGCGCTTGGCCCGCGAGGGCTGCCATGTCACCGCCATCACGCTGTCCCCGGCGCAGCTCGCCCACGCGCAAAGGCGGATCGCCGAAGCCGGGCTGGCGGACAAGGTCGACCTGCGCTTGCAGGATTATCGCGACATTGTCGGCCAGTTCGATCGCATCGTCTCGATCGAGATGATCGAGGCCGTGGGGCGCGACTATTGGCCGACCTATTTTGCCGCCTTGAGTCGCTCGCTGACGGCCGATGGTCATGCGGTGCTGCAGTCGATCACCATCGACGAGGCGCTGTTCGAGCCGTATCAGCAAGGGACGGACTTCATCCAGCGCTTCATCTTCCCCGGCGGGTCTCTGCCGTCGGTTCCCGCGCTGGTCGGCGCGGCGAAGGCTGCGGGGCTCGCCGAGATCGAGCGCCTCGCATTCGGCGCGAGCTACGCATTGACCCTGAAGGAATGGCGGCGGCGCTTCCTCGACCATTGGCCGCAGATCGCTTCGCAAGGCTTCGACGAGCCATTCCGCAGGCTTTGGGAGTTCTATCTCTGTTACTGCGAGGCCGGTTTCCGAGCCGGCACGATCGACGTCAGCCTGGTTACCTTGGCAAAGCGTCGTAGATGCCGGTAGTTATCAGCGTGGCGTTCGCTTCAGACTGAACCGTGCATCGCCGCGAAGTGAACGCCCGGATGCGGAAATCCTTGATGCCGGAAAAAGTCGAGAAACGGATTTCCCCTAAGTTTTTGCAGAAGCGGAAGGCAACCAGCTGCACTGGCGGTATCTCGGCCTCTCGTACTAAAGTCCCGTCGACCAGCAAGCTCATGAATTCGATCGTTTTGAAGATTGAAATATCGAGAATTCCGATCAAAGTATGCAATATCTTTGAATGGATGCGAGTGGGACTCCCCCAGGAACGCGAGATGAGGTAACCACCGCGCTACGAAATTATACTTCAATGGTAACGCTTGCAGGCTCCAGAATAACACAGGGCCGCCTCGGCGTGCAGAGATGCTGACCGAAGGCTTCGCGATGAAAATCGTCGTAAGATCGGGAGCGATTTTCTTGTGCCCCCACAGATGATCAGATGTCTCGACCTGCTCGAAACCGCGGCCTTGCCCGCCTCCTAGGCAGCAGGCCTCAATCGCTGCCAAAGCAAGAGATTCGAGAGCATCATCAGCTACCCTGATCAGATACCGCATTACAGAGCAGGGAATCTTCAGCTGGGTTGGCCGCCTGCAGCTTGGCGATCGCTCCGGAATTAAAGTCTGCTCTCGTCCCGCCGACTGCAACGCATTGATCCCTCGTACGCATCCCCGGCTGCGGCCTGAAAGTCTCGCCGAATGGGAAATTCGCTGCCGCGATGCGTCTTCGAGCCCCTCACGTCCTAGCGCGCTCAGTCGCGCGCCCGACACGCAATGGATTTGGTATTGAACAGGTCTGGCGACCGATTGAAATCACACACACTTTTTTGAGAATTCGTTTGAGGCTTCAGTTCTTTAGGCCTGAGGGGTTCTCTGCGCGAGCCGCGCGCCCCCCAAATTCTCGTCCGATGCGACGTCTGCGCGCGCATCGCCGCTCAAGAGGCAAAAGCGACGGAAGATGCGCAGTCAGGCGCAGGCACTTTCCAGCGAATGGGTTTTTGTAGGCGATTTTGTGAGTCGTTAATGATCACTTTAGGAATTTCTGAGCCAAATCAAGATCTTAAAGAAAAAATGGCGGAGACGGAGGGATTCGAACCCTCGATACCCTTGTGGGGTATGCTCATTTAGCAAACGAGTGCCTTCAGCCTCTCGGCCACGTCTCCGTTGGAAGGCTCTATGCCCGATCGCGACCCGCTTTGACAAGCCGTCAGGACACGCGATCGACAGTCATCCCGCAGATTGCCGCGATCCGGGCCATTTCAATGCCCACGGGCGCGGTCGATGCCCTCGATCCAGGCCATAGCCTCGTCGAGCGTCGGGAACACGGGCCCCGGCATCCGGGCATCCTCGGCCTCGCTCAGGCCGAAGCGGATGCCGTAGCCGTCGGCCTCGCGCCGAATCGCGATCAGCGACGGCCTGGCGAGAGGCTGCATGGCGGCAATGGTGTCGGCGGCTGTCATGGGCAATTCCCGTTCGGTCGCCGGAGAAAACGGCCCAGCGCCTGAACGGTTCCCGAACGGCGCGTTCAGGGACGCACAGCGCTTCGCTCACTTCCAAATGAAAAGGGGCCCGCGGCACGCCGCAGGCCCCTTCCCTCGCCTCTTGGAGGCGCGTTCGTCAGTCGGCCGCGACGATCTTGCCGGCTTCCCACTTGTACATGGCGAAGCTTGGCGAGCTCAGATCGCCGGTCTTGCCATAGGTCAGCGTGCCGATCGCGGTCTTGACCTCGAGGCCAGCCTTCAGGGCCTTGGCCACCGCATCGGCCTTGGCGTCCTTGCCGACCTTCTCGATGCCGGCCTTGAGCACTTCGACAGCGGCGTAGGCGTTGAGCGTGAAGGCCTCCGGCGGGATGCCCTTTTCCTTCAGCACCGCCACGGCCTCGGCCGAGGCTGGGTTCTTCAGCGCGTCGGTCGCGTTGGTGAAGAGCGTGCCGGCGGCGGTGTCGCCGCCGATCGCCCAGAGCTCGGTGTTGGAGAGCCCCTCACCGCCGATGATCGTTGCCTTGACGCCGGCATCATGCAGCTGGCGGGCGAGCAGGCCGCCCTCGGGATGGTAGCCGCCGAAATAGATCAGCTCGGCACCGCCCGACTTCAGCCGGGTGATCACCGCAGCGAGGTCCTTGTCGCCCGGGTTCAGGGTGAGATAGGCGACCTCGGTGATGCCGCCGGCATTGATGCCCTTCTTGAAGGAATCGGCGAGGCCTTTGCCATAGGTGCCCTTGTCGTGGACGATGGCGACCTTCTTGCCCTTCAGGTTCTTCAGCACGTAGGCGGCCGCGACTTCGGCCTGCTGGTCGTCGCGGCCGCAGGTCCGGAGGACGTTGGAAAGGCCGCGATTGGTCAGGGCCGGCGAGGTCGCGGTGGGGGTCACCATCAGCACGCCGCTCTCGGCGAAGACATCCGACGCGGCCATGGCGACGCCGGAGGTCACCGGGCCGACGACGAAGCGGACCTTGTCGCCGACCAGAAGGTTGGCGGCAGAGACGCCCTGCTTCGGATCGCCGGCATCGTCGGCGAGCTTCAGGACGACCTTCTCGCCGCCGATGCCGCCCTTCTTGTTGATCGCGTCGACGGCAGCCTGGGCACCGTTCTTGACCTGATCGCCATAGGCCGCGACCGCACCGGTCAGCGGCGCCAGCAGGCCGATGGTGATGTCGGCGCGCGCCGGGGCGCCAGCGAAAACCGCGGCGGCAAAGGCCGCCCCGATCAGGAACTGGGCTTTGAGCGTCATGTGCGTCTCCTCGTGAACCGTACAATCTTTGCGTGCGACCCGACCCATGGATCGCCTGCCACCTGTATAGGCCAGCGAAGGGCATCGCGGCACTGCGTGGCGCGTTTCTGAGCAGATGCAAAAATGCATGGCAGAGATGGCGAGGCCTCTCAGAGCAGCCAGAGCGCCCGCGCGAGCTGGACAGCGCCCGCTCCGAGCATCAGGCCGCCGGTCGCGCGAGCGACGCGCCCGCCGGCCGGCGCGAGCCGCTCGGCGGTGATCGCAAGCGCGAGAATGGCCATGGCGCGCAGATCCATAACGCCACCGACGAGGAGCAGCGTGGTCAACCCGGCGCAGGAGGCGCAGCAGCTCAGGCCGAGCCGCAGACCCCGCCTTATCGCGGCCGCCGCGCCGGCGCCTTGCCCGGCGACACGCGAGCAATGCGCGAGCATGGCCAGCTTCCATTGCGACATCTGGAAGAGACCGGCGGCGATCACGACAACCCCCGCAGCCAACGGCACGGCACGAGCCAGAAGCGGCCAGCGCAGCGCGGCCTCCAGCAGGAGCGCGCCGCCGGCGAAGATCGCCAGGCCGAGCGCCGACCAGACGAGGAGATAAGCGCAACCAGTGAGCGCGGCGAACAGATCCGGGCGAGTTGCGCCAGCTCGGGCTGCGCTCGCCCGCAGCCGCCAGAGCACCGGCGTGAGCGAAGGCAGCATCATCGCCATCGTCATCAGCGCCCACATGCCGAGGAAGGCTGCGGCCGCAGCAAACCAGGAGCCGCCGCAGAGCGACGTCCAGGCCGTCGACATCGACCAGCCGCCGGCCATCGGCACCTCGCCCATCTGCGCCATGGTGAGACAGATCGTGCCTGTCGCGATCGTGCTGGCGATGAACAGGAGGATGCAGATGGCGAGGAAGCTGCGGCCTGCATCGATGACGGAGCCGCCGGACGGAATGTCCGGCGCTCCGCGATCACTCTGCGCCAGAGCGGGATGCGAAAAGGTAGGAACCGGTTTTTCGCTGTGATCCCGCTCTGAACTCTTGGAATCGATCACGTTCACGATTTTGGGTCGGGTCGATCCAAAATCGTCGTGATCTATGGCGCTCAGGCGCAGCATGATTGAGCCGTCGCGGCCGACGAGGCGGCATAGGCGTCGCGATGGCGCCACCAGATACCGCCGGCCTCGTTGCGTCCCTTCGGCGCGCGGTCGAGCCAAGGATACATGCTCCAGATCGCGTCCATGCCGCGGGCATAGCTGGAATAGGTGTGATAGATCGTGCCGCCTTCGCAAATGAAAGCACTCACACCTGGCCGCTCGCGCATGTAAGCGCCGGTATCGGTGCCGGATATCCGGGCGAGCAAAGCTTCGGCCCCTTCCGCACCGGGCTCGCCCTCACGCCAGTCCCGCTCCGGCTCCTTCTGGAAGTTGTAGGTGATCTCGCCCTGACGCTGCTGGTCCTCCGTGAAGGAGGCGCTGAAGTCGAAGTTGAAATCGCCCGTCGCCGAGGAGGCCCAGGGGAAGCTCCAGCCCATGCGCCGCTTGAAGGCGACGAGCTTGTCGAGCGAGGCCAGCGACACGGCGGTCAGCGTCACGTCATGGTTGGCGAGGTGGACGTGAATGCCGTTGAAGCCATCGGCGATCAGCGAGCAGGACGGGCAGCCGGCGGAAAAATCCGGCCCGAACATGAAGTGGTAGATCAGGAGCTGGGAGCGCCCGGCGAAGAGATCGGCGAGGCCGACCTGCCCCGCCTCCGTGGTAAACCGATAGTCCTTGTCGACCCTGACCCAGGGCAGAGCCTGGCGCTGCAGCGCCACGGCATCGCTCTGCCGCGTCAGCGCCTTCTCGGCTGCGAGCAGGTCGAGTCTCGCCTTGAGCCAGTCCTCGCGGGTTCCGGTGAGATGAGCCGTCATGATGCTTGCTCCTGCCTTCGGTTGACATTCGCCGCCCGCCGTTTCGCGATGCGGCGTCGGAAGCAGGGGTAGGCTCGAGCCGACAGGGAGCGGGAGTGACAAGTTTGGCGGGATTCGAAAGCTGGGCATGGACTCGCTGATCACCGCGGCCGGGCGGGCCCTGGCGGCGGGCGATCCGTTCGGGGCGCTCAACCATGTCGCCCTGCGCGAAGATGCGCCGGCGCTGGCGCTGCGCGGCATCGCCATGGCGCAGCTCGGCGACCTCGCCAGGGCCAAAGCATTGCTGAAGCGCGCCGGCCAGGGCTTTGGCGCGAAGGAGCCGGTGGCGCGGGCCCGCTGCATCCTGGCCGAAGCCGAGATCGCCTTGGTCTCGCGCGATCTCGGCTGGCCGGCCAAGGCGCTCGATGCGGCGCGCGCGGTGCTCGAAGCCCATGGCGACCGGCTCAACGCCGCCCATGCCCGCACGATCGAGGTGCGCCGGCTGCTGCTGATCGGCCGGCTCGGCGAGGCCGAGCGCCTGCTCGGCGGCTTCGACAAGAGCCCGCTACCGCCGGCGCTGGATGCGGCGCGCGCGCTCGCCATCGGCGGCATCGCGCTCAGACGGCTGCAGGCGGAGGCGGCCCGCGCAGCGTTCGCACAAGCGGCAGAGGCAGCCGAACGCGCCCGCATCCCGGCACTGATGGCCGAAGTCGAGGCCGCCGCGCGCGTACTGGCAGCCCCGGCGGCGCGATTGATCCTGCGTGGCACGGAACGCCCGCTGCTGCTGGGCGAGGTCGCGGCGCTGCTCGCCTCGGGCAGCTTCGTCGTCGATGCCTGCCGCAACGTGGTACGCGAGGCAGGTACGGCCGTGCCGCTCGCCACTCGCCCCGTGCTGTTCGCGCTCGCTCGCGCCCTCGCCGAGGCCTGGCCGGCGGATGTCTCGCGCGAAGATCTGCTGAAACGGGCCTTCCGGGCGAAGGAGGCGGACGAATCGCATCGTGCCCGCCTGCGGGTCGAGATCGGGCGGCTGCGCGCCGAACTGCACGGGATCGCCGAAATCAGCGCGACCCAGCGCGGCTTTGCCCTGAAGCCGCGCCGGGCGGGCGAGGTCGCGGTGCTGGCGCAGCCGCTGGAAGAGGCGCATGCCGACGTGCTCGCCCTTCTCGCCGATGGCGAGGCCTGGTCGAGCTCGGCCTTGGCGCTGGCGCTCGGCACGAGCCAGCGCAACATGCAGCGCGCGCTCGAGACGCTGGCTGGGGCCGGCAAGATCGAGTCCTTCGGCAAGGCGCGGGCGCGGCGCTGGCTGACCCCGCCGGTGCCGGGTTTCCCGACAGCCTTGTTACTCCCTGCCCCGCTGCCGGATCGCTAGATCTCGTCCCGGTCCAACCGAACAGAGGAGATATTCCCATGACCAGGACAGCCAGGATCGTCCGCGAATACGGCCCCTTCCCCGGCATCGAGGCCGTGCACGGCGTCAGCTATGACGGCAGCCGAGTCTGGTTCGCCTCGGGCGACAAGCTCAATGCGCTCGATCCCGACAGCGGCGAGACGACCCGCAGCCTCGACGTCCCCGCCCATGCCGGCACCGCCTTCGACGGCAAGCACCTTTACCAGATCGCCGAGGACCGCATCCAGAAGATCGACCCGGAGAGCGGGCGTGTGCTCTCGACCATTCCGGCACCCGCCGGTGGCGGCGATTCCGGCCTCGCCTGGGCGGAGGGCACGCTCTGGGTCGGGCACTACCGCGAGCGCCAGATCCACCAGATCGATCCGGAAACCGGCAAGGTGCTGCGCACGCTGCAGTCCAACCGCTTCGTCACCGGCGTGACCTGGAGCGACGGCGAGCTCTGGCATGCGACCTGGGAGAACGAGGAAAGCGAGATCCGGCGGGTCGACCCCGAGAGCGGCGCGGTGCTCGACGCCATGCGCATGCCGGAGGGCACCTTCGTCTCCGGCATGGAAGCGGGCGGCGATCGCTTCTATTGCGGCGGCGGCGGGAAGAACGGCGTGGTCAGGGCGGTGGCCCGGCGCTGAGTCAGGTCAGCGGACGACGCGCCCGCGCTGTCGCGTTCCGTTCGGCAGGCGGCAAGAGCAGGCCGCACCAACCCGAAGTCGACTTGGCGCCGCGCAGGCCCGGCGCGACGTCCTGCAATAGGCCGTGACCACACTGCGCAGCGCGGGATCACTCGACCCGTAGCGCGGCATGGTGATCGGGTTCGACGAGCGCGGCGCGCCCCGCGGCGTGCCGCCATAGTCGACCGGCGGGCCGGCGCCGGGGATGCCGCCGGCACCCGGCGCGTGCAGCCTGATATCGGGCTGGTTGTCGAAGATCGACGGCGGCCCCAGACCCTGGCGCGGGCCGTCCGGCGTCAGCGGCGCATTGCCCGGCGTGCCGATCTGGGCGTGTGCTGGATGGAAGAGCAGCAATGCCGCCAGTGCCGGCACCAACCATTTCCAATACGTCATCATCTCTCGCCTTCCTTCCGGCAGCTCGCCCGACAGTAATCCCTTCGGATTAGTTCGAGCGACCTAAAGTTTTCACTCGAATAGAATAAAATCAAGTCAATACCACATGCTATTGCTCAACATGCCGGCTTGGCCGTGTTCGAGCGTCTAGAACAAGCCATCCCGAATACATCTCTTTTTTGCGCTGAGCGGCCGCTCGACCGCCCGGGCGGGAGGCACGTCATGCGGTACCTGCCGAGCAAGATCTTTATTGCGGGACTTCTCGCGACCACGTCGACCTTTGCTTATGCCCAAGGGACGAGCCCATGGCCTGAATACCACGAGGGCTTTGCCGTCAACGGCAACCCGACGCCGCAGCCCCATAGCGGCTGCGAACGCAAGCTCATCAGAGACAATTGGCTTTGGGAATGCGATCCGGCGGCGCGTGGCAACCCGTTCCGCCCGACCGCATCCGCATCCGGCCCAAGCGCGTCGGATGCCGGCGGAGTGCGATATTACAACGCCGTCTCCCCAAACGGCCGCAGGACCCGGGCACCGAGCCGGGACTGCGTCGTCATGCAGTCCGAACGCGACCTGCTGTGGGCCTGCCCGCCGCTTGCCACCGCGTCGATCGGCGCCACCGCCACAGTCCCCCAGGGCACCGCGGCCGGCAATGTCCAATACTACAATATCGTCGCCGCCAACGGGAGGCGCACGCGCGCGCCCGGTCCCGGCTGCACCGTGGTCCAGCAGGGCGGCAACCAATACTGGGCCTGCCCGCCGCTGACGACGGGAGCCTTGTCCTCGGGAGGGCCAAGCGGCCCTGGCGATGCGGGAGGCAACGGCCGTAACGGCAGTGACGGCTTTGGCGGCGGCGCTGGGGGCTCGTCCAATGACGGCTCGGGCGGCGGCTCCGCAAGCAATAGTGGCGGCGGTGGCCAGGGTGGCGGCGGTCAAGGTGGCGGCGGCCAGGGCGGCGGTGGTCAGGGTGGCGGCGGTCAGGGCGGCGGCGGCCAGGGTGGCGGCGGCCAGGGTGGCGGCGGTCAGGGTGGCGGCGGTCAGGGCGGCGGCAGTCAGGGTGGCGGCGGTCAGGGCGGCGGTGGTCAGGGTGGCGGCGGTCAGGGCGGCGGCGGCCAGGGTGGCGGCGGTCAGGGTGGCGGCGGTCAGGGTGGCGGCGGCCAGGGCGGCGGCGGTCAGGGCGGCGGTGGCCAGGGTGGCGGCGGTCAGGGCGGCGGCAGTCAGGGTGGCGGCGGTCAGGGCGGCGGTGGCCAGGGTGGCGGCGGTCAGGGCGGCGGTGGTCAAGGTGGCGGCGGCCAGGGTGGCAGTGGCGGAGGTGGCGGCGGCCAGGGTGGCAGTGGCGGAGGTGGAGGTCACGGAGGTGGCGGCGGTGGCCATGGCGGTAATGGCGGCGGAGGCCACGGCGGCAATGGCGGAGGTGGAGGTCACGGCGGTGGCGGCCATGGCGGCGGCGGTGGCCACGGAGGTGGCGGCCACGGTGGCGGCGGCGGTGGCCACGGTGGCCATGGCGGCGGTGGCCACGGCGGCAATGGCGGCGGAGGCCACGGTGGCGGAGGCCACGGTGGCGGCGGCCATGGCGGCGGTGGCCATGGCGGCGGCGGTGGAGGTGGCGGCCACGGCGGCGGCGGGAACGGGAGCAATGGTGGCGGAGGCCACGGCGGCAATGGCGGAGGTGGAGGTCACGGCGGTAACGGTGGCGGCAACGGTGGCGGCGGCCACGGCGGTGGCGGCAACGGCGGAGGCCACGGTGGCAACGGCGGCGGCGGCCTTGGCGGCGGTGGCGGTGGCCATGGTGGCGGCGGCGGCGGTGGCGGTGGCCATGGTGGCGGCGGAGGCGGTGGCGGTGGCCACGGTGGCGGCCTCAGCCGCTGACGCGGCAGCTCCATTCGGCCGGGCCATGTGCCAGCCCGGCCGGATCGTGCGCGTTGCCAGGCGAACGATGCGAGCGCCTTCGGCCAGCAGCCGGCACGGATCTGAGCGCACACGTCATGACATGCCCCGTCTTACCGGACGGGGCATTCTCGGCGAGCGGCCCGCTCAGGGACGATACGAGCGGCGGGTCGCGGCGGTCACGGCGATAGTGCCGCCATCGATCGCTTCCCAGGCGCGGGGATTGGACTGCGACATGCGGGTGAAAAACAGATATCCGGTTTGCGTCCAGGGCAGCAGGCGGGAGGTCTTGTTGTCGAGAACGAGATCCCCCTCGGAGGTTATCGCCATCAGCACCGCGTGTCCCTCGCCAGCGGGCGTGCCGACGACCGCGATCAGCAGGGCCGATGACGGCCAGCCGCGCTCGATCAGGTGCTTGCGCTTCAACAGCGCGAAATCTTCGCAATCGCCCTGCCCGTCGGCCGGGATGCTCCAGACATCCTCACGGCCATGATGCTCCCGGTCGGAGATTTCCCATATCGCGGCGTTCACCCGCGCATTGACCTCCTGCAGGTCGCGCTGGCGCTCCGGCGTCAGCACAACCTGCCGCGTCAGAACGCCGGATCGGCGGCATTCCACCGGGTTCCTGGCGCAGAAATCGAGGAATGCCGGCGGCGGCGACGCCGGCCCGCGGGTCCGCGCCGCGAGCTGATCGGCCCTGGCAGCGCTCGGCACGCTTCCGGCGAGCAGAGCGACAACGCCCGCCCATGCCGTGATGAAGGCAGGCATCGTCATGGTCGAAACCACATCATGGTCCGCCTTGCTAAGGGGAGAGCGCGGGATCGGCAGTCGGAAGGATGGGCGCCTTTGCTTAAGAAAGAAGGCGATTCTGTGATGAGAAATGACGGGAGATTCGGACGACCGAAGCACGGCTGAAGGCGCCCCGTCCACAGAATGCGCGACACGTGCAGTAGCTCGCGAGGTGAGAATTTTACCGTAATATACTGATTTTACTTAAAAACCTTCCCAATTCGACAGCAAGGCAAAGCGTTCGGCTGGGCGGTTTCAGCCCGATCACGCAACTCCGTCGCCACTGCCCTGCACGCGATCTGGCCGGCCGGCCCGGCGCTCGATCGAATGATCCACGATCAGCAGCCCCAGCGCGAGCACGGTCGCCGACGCCACGATGGCATGATCGCCGAGCCCGGCAGCGCAGCCGAGCGCCGCGGTAACCCAGATCGCCGCCGCCGTCGTCAGGCCCTGCGGCGCGGAGTGGCCCTTGCGCAGTACGATCACGCCGGCGCCGAGGAAGCCGATGCCGGTGAGGATCCCCTGCACCACGCGGCTGGCGGCGTCGATCTGCTGCGGTTCGCTGAAGATGGTCGCAGCAGCAGCCGTGCCGAGGCCGACGAGCCCGAAGGTGCGAATGCCGGCGGCGCTCTGCCTGCCGGTCCGCTCCCAGCCGACGACGATCCCGGCCGCCATCCCGGCCAGCAGGCGCAGCAGGAGGTCGACCTCGGCCCAGATGTCGAAACTCAGCTCATCGAGGCTCATGGTTCCCCTCCGCGTGACGATTGCCCGTGCGTCCTGAACGCGCGAGAGAGCAAGCTGTTGCCACGCGTAGTTCCTGCCGCCAAGACCACCGCATCCAAGCAAGGTTCGATAGATGCCCTATACCGACCCGCTCGAGCCGATGCTCCAACGCGAGGAGGAGCTGCGCCGTCAGATCGCGAGACGCCTCGCCGAGGAGGCAGGCGCCATACCGCTCGTTTTGTCGGTCGACCATCTCGCCGCCGCCGACGAGGCGATCGCCGCCTGGGCCGAGCAAGGCGAGGAAGAGCAGGACCAGCGGGCGTTCCGGCCGATCGGTCCGCTGCAGGAGCTGCTGGCCGAGCACCGCGACATGATCGAGCGCATCGCCGAGCTGCGGACAGGCGCCTCTCCTGACAGCCTGGAGCAACTCCGCAAGTCTTCGAGTCACGGACTTGTTCCAAGCCTTTGTTTTAGCGCATTTTCTTCGCGCAAACCTGTGTCCGCTTCGCTCGCAAATGCTTTAGCTCTTCGTTTCCCCGCAATTCTGGACGCAAGACCGCTCCGCACTTCAGCTGGAGTTGCTCTAGGAGGCCCGGGACATCGCGTGTTGCGGCCCGCCTGCCGAAATGCGACTCTGGCGGAAAGGTTGCGAGCTGGGGTCGCGCCATGCGGTTCGGCAATGGGCTGACGGGACTGTGGCGCCGCCGGGAGGCCGCTCACCGGCTGTCTCTGTTCGTCTTCGGATTGCTTCTCACGGCCTCCGCCGCCGTCGCGCAGCAAGAGCGCCGCGTTGCTCTGATCGTCGGCGTCGGCGCCTATCGCAACGTGCCCCCGCTCCCCAACCCGCCGAACGATGCGCGGGACCTCGGCGCGGTGCTCGACCGCCTCGGCTTCGAGACGGAAACGCTGGTCGACCCTGATCGGCTAGCACTGGAAGCAGGGGTCAGGCGCCTCGGCCAGCGCGCCCGCGGCGCCGATGCGGCGTTCTTCTTCTTCGCCGGCCACGGGCTCGAGGCGTCCGGGCGCAACTGGCTCCTGCCCGCGCCGGCGGAGATCCGCAGCGACCGGGATTTGCGTTTCGAGGCGCTCGATGTCGACAGCGTGCTCGAACAGCTCGACGGCGCGGCGCGGCTTTCGATCCTCGTTCTCGATGCCTGCCGCGACAATCCCTTCCGCAAGCGCCTGCAGGCCTCGGGTCGCGGCGCGCCGGCTGCATCCGGGCTCGGCCAGGCGAGCGCAACGGTCGGGACGCTGCTCGCTTTCGCCACCGCGCCCGGCACGGTGGCCGATGACGGTCGCGGCCGGAACAGCCCCTTCACCACCGCCCTGCTGAAGCGCATCGAGACGCCGGGGCTGGAGATTCGCCAGCTCATGGCCGAGGTCCGGCGCGAGGTCCGCGAGGCGACGCAGGGGCGCCAGGTGCCGTGGGAGAACTCGGCGCTGGAGGGCAGCTTCTATTTCCGCGCCGCAGCCGCCTCTGCGCCGGCTCCGGCGGCAGCCCCTTCCGCTGCCGCTCAGGCCCCAGGCACAGCAGTGCCCGGCGCCGAGACGGTGTTCTGGGAAAGCGTGCGCAGCAGCCGCAACCCGGCCGATCTGCGCGCCTATCTGGCGCGCTTCCCGGCCGGCGTCTTCGCTTCGCTGGCGCGCAACCGGCTGGAGGAGATGGAGCGCAATCGCTCGCCCGACCTGCGCCGCCCCGACGCAAGCAGCGCGACAGCGCTCGATCCGGCAACGCCCGAGGGGCGCGAGGCGCTGCTGCTCAGCGTCCTGAGCCTCGACCGCACGGTTCCCCGCGGGCGCCTCGAAGCGCAGGTGCGCGCCTTGCAGGCCTACCAGGAGAGCAAGCAGCACCGCGCCATCGCCATCTCGCCGAAGCAGCAGCGAAGCTTTCGCGTCGCCGAGAGCCCCTCAGCTGCTGCGGCCGAGGAACTGGCCCTGGAGCGCTGCCAGCTTCGCAACGACGAGCCCTGCGTCCTGTTCGCCGTGAACGAGGCGTTCCGCACGCCGCAACAGGGCGGGGAGTGGCCGCGCCGGGACATGGAGCGGCTGCGCCACGACGGCCGCTATCGCCCCGACAAGGTGCCGGCGATCACGGCGGAACGGCGCAAGGAAGCCGACATCGCCGGCTATGGCCGGGCGCGCGAACCGAAGGCGATGGCGATCCACCCGCTCGGCCGCATCTTCGTCAGGACCGGGGCGGCCAGCGCCCTCGCGGCCGAGACCGAGGCCTTGAAGGTCTGCAACGACGATCCGGCCCGCGACGGAGCGACCGGCTCCTGCCTCCTCTACGCTGCCGGCAACACCGTCGTGCTGCCCGGCCACCATACCGCACCGCTCGCCACCGATCCGGCTGGGACGGCCAGGCCGGCGAGTGGGCGGTGAGTGGCGTAGTGGGCGTCGTGCGATTTGTCGAGGAGGTGAGCACAACAGCCATCGCTCCCTCGGCCGACTACCCGATCGCTAGCGAGGCGCTCGCCGCCTAGAAGGAACAGCAGGGCCGGCCGTCGTTTCGTCCGATCGGGCGATTGCAGCAGTTGTCGGCCGCGCATCAGGAGATCGTGGAGCCGATCTTCGATGAGCGCGGTTGGGGGAAGGCGGCGCATCCTGACATCTTTCGCCGCTCAATAGAACATTATGAGAATAAACACAGGAAGCGAAGGCAAGCTTGGCCGACTTCCGCATTGATATCGATGAACTTAGTAACCCAGCCCAGAGTATGCGCCATTACGCACTGAAAGCCCCGGCAATTTGGGCGCCATCGAAACTGCTAGAAGGAAGAATGGTGCCCAGGGCTGGAATCGAACCAGCGACACTGCGATTTTCAGTCGCATGCTCTACCAACTGAGCTACCTGGGCGTCCCGCGAAGCGCGCCGCGCTTCGGTTGGTGGAGGCGATATAGAGGCATGGGCATGGGCTGTCCAGCCGACAAACGATCCTGCCGGTGGGAAAATTTCGTCCTGACCGGCAAGGGGACGAAAAATCGGGGCTGAGACGGCCCTTTTTCCACTGCGCCCGGCGCGAATGCCGCCTCGCGCCAGGCTGGCCGCGAACGCGGCAACGCAGATGCTGACAAGCCCTGGAACCAAAGCGCGGTGGTCGGGTTGATGCGGCGGCGCCAGCGATGGCGCCGTGCCTACCGCCGATCTTGAGCACGCCGCGGATGTACCGGCAGTTCGATCGCGCGGGAGGCGGAATTCAGGGCGATGAGCCCACCGAAAAGTCCTGACCCGTCGCGCGGCCGGTCAGCGAATGGCCCGGCGTCCTCCCGAGAGGGAAACGCCGGGCCTTTCCATTAGAGCGGTTCCGCAATTCTCCGAATCGCGGAACCGCTCTACATCTTTGTCTTATCGCATTTTCTTCCCGCGAACCGGCGTCCACTTCGCTCGAAAATGCTCTAGTTGTCCTCGCCCTGCCGCGTCGGTGCTTCCTCGGTTTCCTCCAGCGGGTCGCCTGGGATCACGTAGTTGCCCTTGAGCCAGCGGCCGAGGTCGATATCGGCGCAGCGGGACGAGCAGAACGGCTTGAAGCGCTGCACGGCCGGCTTGCCGCAGATCGGGCAAGGCCGCGCGGGCGGGGCGGGATTTTCCGGTTGTTCAGGCGCCATATTGCAAGGTCACTCCGCCATCGACTGGAAGCTCGATGCCGGTGACATAGCGCGCTTCGTCGCTGGCGAGGAAGAGCGCCGCCCAGGCGACGTCCCAGGCCTCGCCCATGTGGCCCATCGGAACCTGCGAGTCTCGCTTGGCCCACATCGCTGCGACGTCGCCCTTGCCATAGGTCTGGGCGAGCCCGGCCGAATGCTCGACCATCGGCGTCTTCATCAGCCCGGGCAGCACGGCGTTCACGCGGATCTTCTGCGGAGCGTACTGGGCCGCCGTGGTGCGGGTGAGCTGGTTCATCGCCGCCTTGCTGGCGCCATAGCTGGCATAGGGCACGCCGGTGTGGCGGATCGAGGCGATCGAGGAGATGTTGATGATCGAGCCGCCCTGCCCGCCCTCGGCGAACTGGCGCTGCATCACCGGGATCACATGCTTCATCGCCAGGAAGCAGCCGGTCAGGTTGACCCTGAAGACGCGCTCCCAGGTCTCCAGCGGCAGGTCGACGACGCTGCCGACCTCGGCGATGCCGACATTGTTGTCGAGCACGTCGATGCGGCCGTAACGGCCCAAAGTCGCCGCGACCAGCGCACGCAAATCGTCCTCGCTGGTGACATCGGTGCGGATCGCGAAGGCCTCGCCGCCTTCGCTGGCGATGATGTTCGCGGTCTCCTGCGCAGCCTCGAGGTTGCGGTCGGCGCAAACGACCCTGGCGCCCTCGCGGGCGAACACCGTCGCCGTCGCCTTGCCATTGCCCCAGCCCGGGCCGATCGAGCCCGCGCCGGCGACGATCGCGACCTTGCCTTCGAGACGTTTCGTCATGGCGATGTTCCCTGCCCTGCACGCTTGCTTGCCGTTGGCGCCACCATCGGCACTCGCAGCGGCCGGAGCAAGCGCATGGCATGCAAGCCGGCATGCGCGTGGACAGCGCTCAGGCGAGTTGCGCGGCCGCGAGCGCGATGGCGGTGGTGAGGCCGACGACCAGCACGAACCAGGGCCAGAGCGCGCGCATTGCCTGCCCGGTCTCAGGCGTCGTCGCCTTGATCAGGACCTGGCCCATGGTGACGCGGACCGGGCTGACTGCCGTGAGCAGGCTGCCGGCGACGACCGCGGCGGCGATCACCGCCAGCCTCGCTTCACCGGCCGGGACGAGCGCGGTCGCGAGCGGCATCGAGACCGCGCCGGCGCCGGTGTTCGAGCCGGTGAGATAGCCGCCGAGCGCCCCCGCGACCGGCACGATGCCGGCCGACCAGGAACCGAGCACGCTGCTGACGGCGAGCCCGATGCCGCCGGCAAGGCCGGAGCCGACCATGATCCAGGCCATGCCGACGAGCAGGAAGGTCAGCAGCGCCGCCCGCCCCGAACGCCGCAGCGTCAGCTTCATCAGGGTGGTCGCCTGCTTCGCCCCGCCCCGGCGCAGGGCGACCACGAGCGCGATGACGAGCAGCGGCAGCGCCGGCGAGAGCAGCGGCGCGAAGGTCGAGGCGTCGGCGAACGGCTTGAAGGACGGATGCTCGAGCCGGTCATGGACCGCCGGCACCAGCCGCATCAGCGCCAGTGCGACGACAAGGGCGATATAGGGCGACAAACGCGCCAGCAGTGCCCGATCGAGCCCGGCCCAGCCCTTCACGCGCAGGACACGCAGCAGCATCACCGGCGCCAGCGCCGCGATGGCAGCGAGTTCCAGCGGCAGAGTGAGATTCGCGGCGACGAGCAGGGCCATCAGCAACGCGATCAGGCCGGCCCATTCGAGGCGGTCGGAGAGCGCGGGCGGCAGCCTGGCCTGCCGCGACAGGTGCCAGAACAGCGGCAGCAGCATCGCCCCGAGCAGCGCCGTCGCCAGCGCGATCCGCCAGATCAATGCCGCGAGCGGGACTCCGGCGATATCGGCGCTGATCCTGGTGCCGATGCCGAGCGCACCCCAGGGCACCAGGATCTGGCTGAAGGTGGCGAGCGCCAGTGCCGGCGCCTTGTCGACGCCGAGGCGCCGGGCGCCGGAAACGGCGACGACATAGCCGACGCCGAAGCCGGTCGCGGTCTCCAGGAACGGCCCGCGCAGCAGGCAGGCCTCGGCCAGCGCGCCATGTTCGGGCAGGGCCGGGTCGGCGTTATCGCTTGCCTTCTCCAGGCTGAGGGAAAAGGCGAGCCCCGCAATGATGACCAGTGTCGCCGGCAGGCCGATCCAGGCTCCGGCGGCGAAATGCCCGATGATCGCAGCGGCGTCGGGCTGGCTGGGGCCAGCGATGTAGGCGACGAGCGCGGCGCAGAGCGTGCCGGCCAGCCCGGCGCTCAGCGCCGAACGCCCGGACAGGATCAATCCGAGGAAGAGGATCAGCGGCGAGAGCCAGACCAGAACCATGATCGTCTGGCCTACGCCCGCTCAGCCGACATTCAGCCAGCCGAGGCGGATCGGGAAGCCCTCGCCGCCGAGCAGGTTGACCGTTTCGTAGAGCGGCAGGCCAACGACGCCGGTATAGGAGCCGACGAGCTTGACGACGAAGGAGCCGGCGATGCCCTGGATGGCATAGGCGCCGGCCTTGCCGCGCCATTCGCCCGAGGCGAGGTAGTTCTCGATATCCTCGTTCGAGAGTCGCTTGAAGCGCAGCCGCGTCTCGACGATGCGCTCGCGGATCGTGCCCGCCGGCGTCGCCAGCGCGACACCGGTATAGACCCGGTGCGCCCGACCCGAGAGCAGGCGCAGGCACGCTGCGGCCTCGTCGACGATCTCGGCCTTGGGCAGGATACGCCGGCCGACAGCGACCACGGTGTCGGCGGCGAGGATATAGGCACTTTCGAGATCGGGCCGCCCTTTCAGCCCGGCAAGCCCGGCCTCGGCTTTGGCGCGGGCGAGCCGGCGGGCGAGATCGCGCGGGCGCTCGCCCTTGAGCGGGCTCTCGTCGAGATCGGAGGGCAGCAGCGCGTCGGGCTTGAGTCCGGCCTGTTCGAGCAGGGCAAGGCGCCGCGGCGAGGCCGAGGCCAGGACCAGCTTCGGGCGCCAGCCCGGCGGCTTCTGGGAGTTGAAGAGATTCAAGTGTCGGCTCGCTGCGCGTCCGGGACGATTTCCCGCAAGGCTTTAGAGCCAGTTGCGGAATATCCCAAGCCCTCTATGTCCAGGCCCTCTCCGCGGAAGCCCGGCCAACTGGTTGTCCTGCCGCTCGCGCGTGGGGTGACTGCATCTCCTGTGCAATGCGCAGAATTTGAGCGTCGCCATGCATGGTTCCGGATTGCACTAACCCGTTTAGCTTGCCACATCAGACAAGCGGGCGTGGCGGCGACCCGCAAGGCTCGGCCTACACGGCCCCCTTCTCGTCACCGGAGAGCTTTCGCCATGGCATCACGAACTGGATCTGCCTCGACCGTCGCTCTGGCGGCGGACGCGCAAAGCGTCCTTGCCCAGATGGTCGCGATGCAGGTCGATGCCGGGCTCACCATCGCCATGCGGATGCCGATCCTGGCCAAGGGCGCCCTGGGCGACGCCAGGGGCCAGCGCGAGGCCAGCAAGGCCGTGGTCGAGAAGGCCGCGGCCCTGGCCGAGAGCAGCTTCGCCATCGGCCATGCCGCGACCTTGTTCTGGTGGAGCATGGCGCTCAACCCGCTGACCCCGAACGGACTCGGCGAAGCGACGGCCAAGGCCGTCCACAGCACGCTGGAGCCGTTCTCGCGGCGCACCCGCGCCAATGCCAGCCGGCTGTCGAAGCGTCGTTAAGCCTTGGGTTCTGAGCCCGTCTCAAGCACCGGCTCGGCGACCGTCGGCAGCGCTGCTGTGGCGTCGTACTCGCGCTCCAGCTTGCGATAGCGTGCCACGCTGACTGGGATCAGCGCGAGGTAGGCCGCAACGACCAGCGCCAGCATCTCGAACGGATAAGCGAAGAGCAGGCCGGCGATGACCACGACGGCGACGAAGATCGGCAGCACCTGATCGCGCGGAACGCGGGTGCCGAGCGTCTTGCCGGCATAGCAGGGGATGCGCGAGATCGTCAGGAAGGCGATAAACAGGATGTAGAGGCCGACGAAGGGAGCGCCATACTCCCTCACAGGCAGGCCGACGAAGTCGAGATAGAACGGCAGCATGGCGGTGATCGCGCCGGCCGGGGCCGGCATGCCGACGAAGAAGTTCTTCTGCCATTCCGGCCGGTTCGGATCGTCGATCATCACGTTGAAGCGCGCCAGCCTGAGCGCCATGGCACAGGCCAGCGTCAGCACGATGATCCAGCCGAAGGAGCGCAGATCGTGCAGGACGAAGGTCCAGAGCACGAAGCCGGTGGCGACGCCGAAGCAGACGAAGTCCGAGAGCGAATCGAGCTCGGCACCGAAGCGCGACGTGCCCTTGAGCAGGCGCGCAAGGCGCCCGTCGATACCATCGAGCAGGGCCGCGACGAGGATGCAGATCGTCGCCGATTCGAACTTGCCGTCGACGGCGAGACGCATTGCGGTCAGGCCCAGGCAAAGGGCGATCAGCGTCACGACATTGGGCGCGATCAGCCGGAACGGGATCGCCTTGAAGCGGGTCCGCTTCGATTCGACGCGCTCGGGTTCGAAAGGCGGAAAGAGGTCGCTCATATCAGCGGGAATACGCGGTTTTCAGGTGAGAGGGAATGGGCAGGCGCGGGTTTCCCTCTCCCGTGTGGAGGGGGGTACGGGTGAGGGACCGCCGCTGACTGTCAGGGTGAGGCGGCTGCCACCGCGATTCTACGGCTGGGGCAGGCCCTCATCCCTACCCTTCTCCCACACGAGAGAGGGTTTCCCGCGCCCTTCCTCGAAACTCAAATCCCCCGGAACGCCCGGCCGATGTCGTTGCCCGAGAAATCCGCCAGCACGGTCTCGCCGGCGATCGCGGTCTGGCCCTCGCCGACCAGCGGGACGACGCCCTGCGGCAGGTAGACGTCGACGCGCGAGCCGAAGCGGATCAGGCCGAAGCGCTCGCCCTGGCCGAGCGGATCGCCCTCCTTGACGAAGGGCACGATGCGGCGGGCGATCAGCCCGGCGATCTGGACGACCGCGATGGTGCCGGCCGGCGTCTCGATCGCCAGCGCATTGCGCTCATTGTCCTCGCTCGCCTTGTCGAGCTCGGCATTGAGGAAGAGGCCTGGCGTATAGGCCATCTTGGTGAGGCGGCCGGCGACGGGGCTGCGGTTCACATGGCAGTCGAAGACGTTCATGAACACCGAAATGCGCGTCATCGGCTCGGCCGGCAGCTCAAGCTCCGGCGGCGGCACGGCGGTGGCGATCTGGCTGATGCGGCCGTCGGCGGGCGAGATCACCAGCCCCTCGCGCTGCGGTACGATGCGCACGGGATCGCGGAAGAAATAGCAGATCCACAGCGTGATCAGCGTGCCGATCCAGCCGAAGGGCCCCCAGAGCTGGCCGAGCACGAGCGTCGCCACCACGCCGATGGCGATGAAGACATAGCCTTCCTTGTGGATCGGCACGATCGTCCGGCGGACGGAGTCGACGAGAGACATGGGCGTAAAGTCCTGTTGCTCTTGTTGGCGCGGCGCGCGCATCTGGCAGGGCCTTCGCGGCGGGGTTGAGACCGCAAGGCGGGCAAGCTGTTTAGGCTTTTGCGGGCTTTTGCGAAAGGGGCGCGGGGACCGCGCGACAATCGATCCTAGCCAACCGCCTTCGCCGCCGCCCTTCCCGCGACTCGTCCCGAGAAGATGCAGCCGCCGAGGAAAGTGCCCTCCAGCGCGCGATAGCCGTGCAGGCCGCCGCCGCCGAAGCCGGCGGCTTCGCCGATCGCATAGAGTCCCGGCACCGGCTCGCCACGCTGCCCCAGCACGCGCGCCGAGAGATCGGTCATCAGCCCGCCCAGCGATTTGCGCGTCAGGATGTTGAGGCGGACCGCGACAAGCGGGCCGTGGGCGGGGTCGAGGATGCGATGCGGTTTGGCCGTGCGGATCAGGCGGTCGCCAAGATAGGCGCGCGCGCCGCGCAGCGCCGTCACCTGCAGGTCCTTGCCATAGGGGTTGTCGGCGTCGCGATCGCGCGCCTCGATCTGCGTGCGTAGGTGCGCCTCGTCGATCAAACCGGCACCGCCGAGCGCGTTCATCCGGGAGACCAGACGCGAAAAATCTGTCTCGACGATGAAGTCCTCGCCCTTGTCGAGGAAGGCCTGGACCGCTGCCGGCATGCCGGCCCGGGCACGCTGGATCACCTGGCGCCAGCTCTTGCCAGTGAGGTCCGGGTTCTGCTCGGAGCCCGAGAGCGCGAACTCCTTGGCGACGATGCTGCGGCTGGTGACGAACCAGGAATGGTCGAAGCCGGTCCTGCGTAGGTATTCCAGCGTGCCGAGCGTGTCGAAGCCCGGGAAGAGCGGCGCCGGCAGGCGGTTGCCACGCGCATCGAACCAGAGCGAGGACGGGCCGGGCAGGATGCGGATGGCATGTGCCGGCCAGATCGGCGCCCAGTTGGCGATGCCCTCGACATAATGCCACATCCGGTCGCCATTGATCAGCCGCCCGCCCGCCGCCTCAGCGATCCCGAGCATCTTGCCGTCGACATGGGCCGGCACGCCGGAGAGCATCCGCTGCGGCGGCTGGCCGAGGCGTTGCGGCCAGTTGCGGCGGACGAGGTCGTGATTGCCGCCGATGCCGCCGGAGGCGACGATCACGGCCTGCGCCTTGATCGCGAAAGTGCCGGTCACCGTCCGGGAGCTCGCCTGCCCGCGTTCGACCGCGCTCTCCTCCAGCACCTCGCCCTCGACGCCGTCGATGGCGCCGCCGCTGTGCGTCAGGCCGGTGACGCGGTGGCGGAAGCAAGGCTTGATCAGCCCGTTCTTCTCAGCCTCCGCGACGCGGCGCAGGAAGGGCTCGAGCACGCCCGGGCCCGTACCCCAGGTGACGTGGAAGCGCGGCACGGAGTTGCCATGGCCGGTGGCGAGATAGCCGCCGCGCTCGGCCCAGCCGACGACCGGGAACCAGCGCATGCCCTGCCGGTGCAGCCAGCTGCGCTTCTCGCCGGCGGCGAAATCGAGATAGGCGTCCGCCCATTGCTTCGGCCAATGATCCTCTTCCCGATCGAAGCGGGCCGAGCCGAACCAGTCCTGACGGGCGAGGTCGAGCGAATCCCTGATCCGCAGGCGCCGCTGCTCGGGCGAATCGATCAGGAAGAGCCCGCCGAAGGACCAGTGCGCCTGGCCGCCGAGCGAGGCCCGCGGCTCCTGGTCGACGATGACGACCCTGCGGCCGGCATCCGCCAATTCGGCCGCGGCGACGAGGCCGGCAAGGCCGGCCCCGACAATGACCACATCCGCCTCGAGCGCCATGCCCCCTCCCTGCCGTCGGTTTCCCGTTACTGTCGAGCTTGCCCAGAAGTCGCTTGGCCGCAAGGGCGTTGGATGCGGCGGCGCGCGGAACAGAGCCAGCAGCGACACGTTGCCCAAAGCAACAGGGAAAGCACGCAAGGAGGCTCGGATGGCCAAGACCGCCGCGAAGCGCAAAGACGACAAGGCGCCCAAATCGGTGAAAACCGCCGCCAAGCAGCAGCGGCGAATCCAGAAGGACATCGCCCGCGCCGACGCTCGGCCATCGAAGCAGAAGGATGGCGCGGTGCAAACCGGCGCCAGAGTCTACCCCGCGCCACCGTTCAAGCCCCAGCACCAGGCCAAGCCCGGCTCGGAGTCGGCGCTCGATCCGGCACCGATGTACGATGCGCCCTTCTACAAGGGCTCTGGAAAGCTCGACGGCAAGGTCGCGCTGATTAGCGGCGGCGATTCCGGCATCGGCCGGGCGGTGGCGGTGCTGTTCGCCCGCGAGGGCGCCGATGTCGCGATCCTGCATCTTGGCGAGAACGCCGATGCGAGAGAAACGCTCGCCGCGATCGAGAAGGAAGGCCGCAAGGGCATCGCCATCTCCGGCGACATCCGCGATTCAGCCTTCTGCCGCGATGCCGTGGCGAAGACGGTGAAGGCGCTCGGCGGGCTCGACATCCTCGTCAACAACGCTGCTTTCCAAGTGCACTCCCCCCGCTTCGAGGACTTAAGCGAAGAGCATTTCGACACGACGATCCGCACGAATCTGCACGGCTATTTCCATCTGACGCAGGCGGCATTGCCGCATCTCGGCAAGGGCTGCGCCATCGTCAACACCGGCTCGGTCGTCGGGCTGGAGGGGAGCAAGGAGTTGATCGACTACGCCACGACCAAGGGTGGCATTCATGCCTTCACCCGGTCGCTGGCGGCGCATCTGCTGCCGCGCGGGATCAGGGTCAACGCCGTCGCGCCCGGCCCGGTATGGACGCCGCTCAACCCGTCGGACCGGCCGGCCGAGGCCGTGGCGGAATTCGGTTCGAAAGTGCCGATGAAGCGGCCGGCCCAGCCCGAGGAGATCGCCCCGGCCTATGTCTTCCTCGCCTCACCGCACTGCTCGAGCTACATCACCGGCGAAATCCTGCCGATCATCGGCGGGCATGGCTAGTTTAACGGGCGGATTAAATATTTGCCTCAGAAACGTCACGAAAGATCTTGGAACGTCTGACAGGCACGGCGGTTTCTATATCAGTACACATCATCGACCCGTGGAGGATGAGTATGAAACCTCTGAAGACTGGATTGGTGGCTGGCGCGTTGGCGCTGTCGTCTGTCGCGGCGATGGCGCAAGGTGTCGACCTGAGGCCGGAGAACAGCGTTCCGAAATATGAGCGCGGGCCGACAAGCTACGACAATGCACCCCATCGCGGCGGCACGTACAAGCCGGACGATTATCGCCAAGGCTATGATCGTGGCAGCTATGGCAGCGCTCGCTACGAGATGATCTCGCAACGCGAGGCGATCAGGATCGCGCGCCGCAACGGCGTTTCCGAGATCGACCAAGCCCGCTGGAGCGGCAATGTCTGGGTCATCGACGGCTCCGACAGGCGCGGCGAAGAGTTGCGAGTCGAAATCAACGCGCGCGGCGAGATCGTCGACGTCGACCGCAACTGAGGCAGCATCAGAAGACCAGCATGGTGAGAACTTGGGCGGCCTCCGGGCCGCCCTCTTTTATGCCGTTCTCGCCGCAGCCACGCCCGCGCCGAAACGGCGCGCCGCGAGCAGGGTCAGGATCAGGAAGACGATCAGCGCCAGCACCTGGGCGATCGCGAAGGGCGGCTCGCTCTGCGTCGGCGCCATATCGTGCAAGACGTTCACCTTGAGGAAGAGCTGGGCGATCAGCACGAAGATCAGCAGATAGAACGAGAGCACCGCGGTGATCGCGTAGATCCGCCGCCAGACATCGCGCAGGGCGAAGGCGTAGAGCGCCAGCCCCGCAAGCACGATCAGCACAAGCGACACCGCGCCGACGATATGCGAGGGCAGCACCCTGTCGAAGGGGAAGGCGTAGCCGGTGGCACTGCACGCGAAGGCAGTCGAGAGATAGATGCCATTCCAGCGCGGGCTGAGATGGCCCTTCAGCAGGGCGGCCGTCATCGGGAACCCGGCGACGATCGCGATCAGGCTGAGCCAGGTATGGAAGCCCACCAGCGTGGTTGGATCGAGCACGAACATGGCAAAGCCCCCCCGCTTCAACCGCAGCGAGCCCACAGCCAGGCTCTGCAAGCCATACTGCCAATCGTGGGGCGTGCTGGCGAGAGGCTTATGGAAAAGTTCTCAACTGAATGGCTCCGCAGCCACAGCAGGCGCACTGGTGCGCTGTTGGCGGGCCGTGGCGAAGTAAGAACCGGCGAGGATCAGCAGGAACCCGACCAATAGGGCGGCGGAAAGTGGCTCGCCGAGCACAAGCACTCCGAGCAGCACCGCCACCGCGGGATTGAGATAGGCGATCACGGTCGCTCGGGCCGCGCCGACCTCGGCGATGAGCGCAAACAGCAGCTGGAAGGCCAGCGCCGTGCAGACGACGGCGAGGGCTACCACCGCAAGGCTCGCATCGAGCGTGATCCGGGCAGGCCAGAGAGCCGGAACGAAAGGCAGATAGAGGATCGCAGCGACGATCAGTGAAACGACCACCACCGCGCTCGCCTCCGCCTCGGCGAGCTTGCGCACGACAATGATCGGGCCGATGGCATAGCCGAGCGCGCTCAGCCCCAGCGCCAGCGCCGGCCAGAGTTCGACCGGCTGCTCGTCGAAGCCGAGCAGTGCGACGACACCGGCCAGGCCGAGGCCGAGCCCGGCAAGCCGCCCGATCCCGAGCCGCTCCTGCGAGAGCACGACGCCCAGGACCGCGGCGATGATCGGCGTCAGCGCGATGATCAGGCCTGCCAGCGAGCTCGTCACCCGCGTCTCGGCGAAGCCGATCAGGAACCACGGGCCGCTAATCTCGACGAGCGTGTAAAGGATCAGCCAGCCGGGCCGGCGGAAGCCCGACATGATGCCCTTGCCGCGCAGCGCGAAGGGCAGCAGCACCAGCGCGCCGATGGCAGCGCGGCCGAAGGCGACGATGACCGGGTGGTAATCGGCAACGGCGATCCGGATCAGCAGATAGGGCACGCCCCAGATCACGCCGAGGGCGAGGAACAGCAGCCAGGCTTTCCGGTTCATGCCAGCGTGCCCTTCCAGAACAGCGCAGTCAGCCAGCGGCCGTCGCGGCCCTCGAACGAGTGCGACCAGTGCAAGCCGAGCCCGAGTGCTGCGAGAGTCGCGATGATCTCGGAACGCGGCCACAGGGCGACGTAATACGTGTTGCCCTTCGTGCCGATTTCGACGCTCTCGCCCTGCCCTTCCCGAAGCGCGAGCAGGAAGACGCCGCCCTCGCGGATCGCCTCCGCGATCCTGGCGAGGACCGAAGGCAGGATCTCGCGCTCGACGTGCTGGAGCACGTACAGCGCCACGACGCCGTCATACGGGCCGCCGAGCGGATCGCGGATAACGTCGAGAAGCTCGGCCCGGCGGCCGCGCCCCGCCTGCAACTGCACGAAGGACTGCGCTCCATCGGTGCGCCTGATGGCAAGCCCCCGCTCCTCGAGCCAGTCGGCATCCCAGCCCGGACCTGAGCCGATCTCGAGCAGATGACTGCCCGGCGGGACGAGCTTCAGCAGTTCGACAAGCGCCGGCTGGTCGTCAGCCTGCGGCTTGGGCGCCGTCGTTGCCGCGTAGTCGTCGGCACAGCCTTCATAGCCGGCGAGGGTCGAGCTGTTCGAAGCCGAGCGGTTCGCTTGTACCGCCTCCTTGACCGTTTCCGGCGCACTCATCTCCCACCTCCCTCGCGCTCCAGGGGGATCCAGATCTGCAGGCCGCCGAGCCCGGTGCCCGGATCGAAGGCGTCGTTGTGGAATTCTAGGACGGGGCCGTTCGCCGCATTGAGCCCGGCGGCGGGCAGCGCCTCGTTCCAGATCGCCGTGTAGGTGTCGAAGATCGTCGAGACGTGGTCGCGATGCTCGAAAACGGCATAGGTTCGGGGCTCGGTCTCCAGATAGGCCAGCGGCTTTCGCGGCGGAGCGGCCGAGCTCACCTCCGTGGCGCACATATACTCGAAGCAGCCATCCTCATCGGGCGCGCGGCAGACGCCGATCGGTATGCCCGGAGCCTTGTCGGGGATATCGGCATAGTGGTCGCACATGAATGACTGCCATTGCGCCGGTATCCCGATCGCCGATTCATAGGAGCACGGGGCTGACAGGCCGACGAGGCGCAGCCGACCCAGCTCCCGAACAGTCGGGACCGGAGTCCTGGCGCGTCCGTTGGTCAACCGCAGCGGTGCGACGAGGTCGATCCGCTCGGTACTGCCAGTGTTGCGAATCTCCTCGGGCGTGGTGCCGAACTGGTCGCGAAAGGCGCGGGTGAAAGCCTCGTGCGAGCCATAGCCGAACTCAAGTGCGACCGAGAGGATGTCGGGCGCGCCAGCGGCAAGGCGCTTGGCGGCCTCGCTCAATCGCCGGGCCCGCAGATAGGCCATCACCGGCCAGCCGCTCGCCGTTCCGAAGGCATTGGCGAGGTGCGAGCGCGAGACGTTGCAAGCCGCCGCGATCGAGCCCAGCGTCAGTTCCCGGCTGGAATTGCGCTCCATCACCCAAAGCGCCTTGTCGGCAAGCGACATGCCCCGGCTCCTCCCGCGAAAGTCCCGTGCATATCATCGGCTTCAGCCGGTCGCTTGATCGATCGTCCACAACCGACAGCGCTCTTTCCGGAAGCCGCCGCCCCGGAGCCTTAGCTCCGGGGCGGGGTCTATTCAGTGGCCGATGCCGCTCAGGGTGGCGATGGCCAGAAGCGTGTAGCCGAGCGCCAGAAGGGCGTAGCCGGCGATGATCATGGTCGGGCTCCGGGATTGGGGCCGCGCGCCTCGTATGTCGGGCGCTGCGTGCGCCTGGATTGCGGAATGGGACGGAGAAAGAAGCTGCGACGCCGTAGCGGCGTGCACGCCGGAAAGAAACAAGCGACGACCCGAAGGCCACCTAGGCCGGGGCGCCCCGGCCTATGCTAGCGTCGTAAATTCGATATGCGTCATTCTGGGCAGGAATCAACGACGCCGCGCAAATTTCCTTCGCGCGGCGTGAGAACCTCACTGCGTCAGACTGACCCGGACGCTCTCGCCCTCTTCCTGGGTCGCGCGCTGCAGCGTCGCCTTGGCCTCGTCCACCTGGCGCTGGCGGTTCCAAAGCGCGGCGTAGACGCCGTCGGCGGTGAGCAGGTCGCGGTGATGGCCGCGCTCGACGATCACGCCCTTGTCGAGGACGATGATCTCGTCGGCGTTGACCACGGTCGAGAGCCGGTGGGCGATCACCAGCGTGGTGCGGCCCTCGCTGACCCGGTCGAGCGCGTCCTGGATCTCCTTTTCGGTGAAGGAATCGAGCGCCGAGGTCGCCTCGTCGAGCACCAGCACCGGCGGGCCCTTCAGGATGGTGCGGGCGATGGCGACGCGCTGCTTCTCGCCGCCCGAGAGCTTGAGGCCGCGCTCGCCGACCGAGGTCTGGTAGCCTTCCGGCAGCGATTTGATGAAGCGGTCGATCTGGGCGAGGCGCGCCGCGTCCTCGATCTCGGCCTGCGTCGCCTCGGGTCGACCATAGCGCAGATTGTATTCGATGGTGTCGTTGAACAGCACCGTGTCCTGAGGGACCATGCCGATCGCCGAGCGCAGGCTGACCTGCTGCACCGCGGCGATGTCCTGGCCGTCGATGAGGATGCGGCCGCGTTGCGGCTCGTAGAAGCGGAACAGCAGGCGCGAGATCGTCGACTTGCCGGCGCCCGAGGGGCCGACGATCGCGATGGTCTTGCCGGCGGGCACCTCGAAGGAGACCCCGCGCAGGATCGGCCGCTCCGGCACATAGGCGAAATGGACATCCTCGAAGGTGACGGTGCCGGCGTGGACGTCGAGCGCCGGAGCCCCCGGCCGATCCTGGATCTCCGGATCGCGGCCGATCAGCGAGAACATCTGCTCGATGTCGAGCGTCGCCTGCTTGATCTCGCGGTAGACGGTGCCCATGAAGTTCAGGGGTATGTAGAGCTGGATCAGCATGGCGTTGATCAGCACGAAATCGCCGACCGTGTTTGTGCCGGCCTGGAAGCCGCGCACGCACATCACCATCGAGATGGTGAGGCCCGCCGCGAAGATCGCGGCCTGGCCGAAGTTCAGCCAGGCGAGCGAGGTGTAGGCCTTGATCGAGTTGCGCTCATAGCGCGCCATGGAGAGATCGTAGCGCGCCGTCTCGCGCGCCTCGGCGCCGAAATACTTCACCGTCTCATAGTTGAGCAGCGAGTCGATCGCCTTGGCGTTTGCGTCGGTATCGGACTCGTTCATCTGGGCGCGGATGGCGATGCGCCATTCGGTGGCCTTGATGGTGTAGGCCATGTAGCCCACCACCATCACGACCAGCACGACGACATAGCGCCAGTCGAACAGCCAAAGCAGCACGGTGATGATCAGTGTGACCTCGATGATCACCGGCACGAGCTGGTTCAGGCCGAGGCGGACCATCTCCTCGATGCCGTTGCGGCCGCGCTCGAGCACCCGCGTCAGGCCGCCGGTCTTGCGCTCGAGATGGAAGCGCAGCGAGAGATGGTGGAGATGGCCGAAGGTCTGCAGCGCCAGCGTTCGCACCGCATGCATGAAGACCGGCGCGAAGATCGCGTCGCGCAGCTGCACGAAGGCGGCCGAGCCGACGCGGGCAAAACCGTAGATCACCGTCAGCGCCAACGGTGCGCCGACGAGGAAGGGCAGCCAGTTCGACAGCGAGGTCGGGTTGTTGGCGAGCGCATCCGTCGCCCACTTGAAGGTGAAGGGCACGCCCATCAGCACGAGCCGACCGATCACCAGCAGCACGAAGGCAGCGACGACGCGCTGGCGCAGATCGGCCCGCTCCGGCGGCCAGAGATAGGGCCAGAGCGCCTGGAACGTTGCGATGAAGCCGGAGCCGGGCTGGAGCACGGCTTGGCGCGCGAGGGGCGCCGGAACCGGCGTAGCAGGCGAGGACATTGAAATGCTTCCAAATGGAACCGCCGATATAGGCGGATTCTCCGGGGAATGCAGGGGGCGGGAGATGAAATTGCCGAAGTCGCTTTTGCGATGATGCTAGTAGCAGTGTCCTCTCGGACGCAGCGAAGCGGAAATCCGGGACCCACTCCGGAGCTTTTCCGAAAGAGGTTCCGGAATGGGTACCGGGTCTCCCTTCGGTCGCCCGGGACGACCAGCGCTTGATCTTGAAGCCGATCAGCGTGTGGCGACGCCATTCTTCCAGATGATATCGGCCCTGCGACTGCCTTCGACAACCAGCCGCGCATTGGGCAGGTCGTTGCCCTCGACCCAGGCGCGCGCCGCCTCCTCGCTGCGACCGAGATCGGTCCAGCGCGCGAGCAGACGGCGCTCCAGTTCGGCGATCGGCACGTCGATGAAGAGCGTCAGGTCGAAGAGCGGCGCGAGCTCCGACCATGGCGCTCGGTCGACCAGAAGGTAGTTGCCCTCGACCAGTACGAAACGCGCATCGGCCGGTATGATGGCCGCGCCAGCGCGGGCAAGATCGGCCTGGCGATCGAAGACCGGCACCGCCACATCCCCCTCGCCCGAGCGAATGCGCCGCAACGTCACTTTAAGCCCGGCGCAGTCGAAGGTCTGCGGTGCGCCCTTGCAGTCACGCAGGCCCATCGCGTCAAGCACGGCATTGTCGAAATGAAAGCCGTCCATCGGCACCAGCGCCGCTTCGCCGGCTGGCAGCGCTGCGAGCAGATGCTCGCTCAACGTCGACTTGCCAGCCCCCGGAGCACCGGCGAGCCCAATGACGACGCGGCGCCGGTCACCGGCCCGCTCGACGATCCTGGCAGCGACATCTTCGGCAGTTTGCATGGTCACAAGCCCGGAATCTCCGCTCCCCCGCCGCAGGATCGGCGACGTCCGCGCCGTCTGCAACCGGACGCCGGCGCCATGAACCGGCACCGATCAGGCCTTGTTCTCGTCGCAACTGCGATGTCAGATTGGCCTAAAGCCTTTAAGGGCTGAAGCCTGGAGAAGACGCTCATGATGCTTCGACGCATTCTTCCCGCCGCTTGCGCACTCGCGCTGCTGCCGATCGTGCCGGCGCTGGCGCAATCGCGCCCGCCGGCACAGATCAAGATCACCAATGCCCGTACCGTGCCGCTCGAGTCGCTGGAGATCACCACCACGGGTGAGCAGGCCCGGCTCGTCGGCAAGCTCGCCAAGCCGCTGGCTCCCGGCAAGAGCGCCATGGTCAAGCTCAACAAGCCGGCCGGCTGCAGCTACTATCTGCTCGGCAAGTTCAGCGACGAGAGCGAGAGCGACAATGACGGCATCGACCTCTGCAAGGAGAAGTCGCTGCGCCTGACGGAGTGACCCTTCACCTTCTCCCCACCAATCTCGGGCCTGCCCGAGATTGGCAGCTTTGGATGCGCATGTCGGAAACATCCGACATGCGGCGGGAGAAGGTGGCAGCGCGAAGCGCTGACGGATGAGGGAAGGAAAGGGCCGGTCGACAACCGGCTCACCCAGTCGAACCACCCTCATCCCCGGCCGGACCTTCTCCCCCGGGGGGAGAAGGAGGCTGACTATGCCGTCGCGCCTTCGCGCATCAGCTTGTAAGTGATCGAATCGACCAGTGCCTGGAACGAGGCATCGATGATGTTGGCGCTGACGCCGACCGTGGTCCAGCGCTCGCCGGTCTCGTCGGCGGATTCGATCAGGACGCGGGTGACAGCGTCGGTGCCGCCCTGGAAGACGCGGACCTTGTAGTCGACCAGCCTCAGGCCACCGATCAGCGACTGGTAGCGGCCGAGATCCTTGCGCAAGGCGAGGTCGAGCGCGTTGACCGGGCCGAGCGCGCTTTCGGCGACCGAGATCAGCGATTCCTCGCCGACCTTCACCTTGACGATCGCCTCCGAGAAGGTGACGAGCTCGCCCAGCGCGTTGTAGCGGCGCTCGACATTGGCGGTGAAGCGCTCGATCTCGAAATAATCAGGCAATTCGCCGAGGATGCGCTTGGCAAGCAGGTAGAACGAGGCGTCGGCGCCCTCGAAGGCATAACCCTGTGCCTCCTTCTCCTTCAGCTCCTCCAGCACGCGCGAGAGCCGCGGATCGTCGCGGCCGATGGTGACGCCGATGCGCTCCAGCTCGGCGACGAGGTTCGACTTGCCGCCCTGGTCGGAAACCAGGACTTTCCGGACATTGCCGACCAGATCGGGCGCGACATGCTCGTAGGTGCGCGGGTCCTTCAGCACGGCCGAGGCGTGGATGCCGGCCTTGGTGGCGAAGGCCGAGGCGCCGACGAAGGGGGCGTGCCGGTTCGGCGCGCGGTTCAGCATCTCGTCGAGCGCGCGCGAGACATGGGTGAGCTCGCCGAGCTCGGCCTCGCCGACACCGAGCGCGAAGCGGCGGTTGTAGCGCTCCTTCAGCTTCAGCGCGCCGATCAGCGTGACGAGATTGGCGTTGCCGCAGCGCTCGCCGAGCCCGTTCAGCGTGCCTTGGATCTGGCGAACGCCGGCCTCGACCGCGGCGAGCGAGTTGGCGACGGCGCAGCCGCAATCGTCATGGGCGTGGATGCCGAGATAATCGCCGGGCACAACCTTCGCGACCTCGGCGACGATCCGTCCGACCTCGTCCGGCAGCGTGCCGCCATTGGTGTCGCAGAGCACGACCCAGCGCGCGCCGGCTTCATAGGCGGTGCGGGCGCAGGCGAGCGCATAGTCGGGATTGGCCTTGTAGCCATCGAAGAAATGCTCGCAATCGAGCATCACCTCGCGGCCGGCCGCCCTCGCGGTGGCGACGCTGTCGCGGATGCCGTCGAGATTGTCCTCCAAGGAGATCTCGAGCGCGACATGGACGTGATAGTCCCAGCTCTTGGCGACGAAGACGATCGCGTCGGCCTTCGCATCGAGCAGCGCGGCGATGCCAGGGTCGTTCGAGGCCGAGCGCCCTGCCCGCTTGGTCATGCCGAAGGCGGCGAACTTGGCGCGCTGCGTCGGCTTCTGCGCGAAGAAGGCCGTATCGAGCGGATTGGCTCCGGGATAACCGCCCTCGACATAGTCGATGCCGAGCTTGTCGAGCAGGCCGGCGACCGCGCGCTTGTCGTCGAGCGAGAAATCGACGCCCGTGGTCTGGGCGCCGTCGCGCAGCGTCGTGTCGAAAAGGTGGATGCGGGCGAGCGTCACCTCGCCAGCCTTGCGCGGCGCGGCTTCGGCCACTGGAGCGGGGGCTGCGGCGCTCATCGCCTCACCCGCAACCGGTAACGCAACACCTTCGGCATCACCATGGCGAGCATGACGAGCTTCATCGCGATCGAGAGCGAACCACGCTTGCGGATCTTCGGAGCCTCGGTGGTCATTGTTCTTGGTCTTCTTTCAAAACAGCCGGCAGGGGTCGCAGGTCGACAGGCGTATCGGGGTCGATCTCGCCGATCATCGCCGGCTTGAGATCATAGATGCCGGCAATGGCTTCGAGCGCGGCCGGGGCATCGAGATTGACGCCCCATAACGCCATGGTCCGGGCAAAGGCGCGGGTCGTCATAAAAGTGACCGGGTAATCGACTTCGAGGAACAGGTTCGGGACCTTGCGGTCCTCGTAGAGCACGACGGCGGAGGAGGTTTCGTCGGGCCGCCAGAAGTCGACGAATTCGCGCAGCGCAAGCTCGCCGGAATTGCGCAGGCTCGCCTTTAGACGTGCCTCCTCCTCGAGCGAGCGCTCGCGCGCCCTGAGCGAACGGATGCCTTCGCCGATCACGGTCGGCACGCGCAGGAGTGCCATGCCTTCGCTCTCGATCCAGTTGCGGATCTCGATCGCGAAGGGTTTGGTCTCATCGCCGACCAGCTCGTCCTCGACACGATCGACCAGCACGATGCGGCGGTTCAGCCGCGGCAGCATGGCGAGCAGCCCAGCCGCAGCCAGACGCAGGACCGGCCCCGCATCGGCAATGATGATCGGCTCACGTGAGGCGGGAGTCATCACCGCTTCACCTCCCAGCTGGTCGTCAACTCGCCGGTCGCCGGGTCCTTGCCGTCCATGAGCACGATGCCCATCGCCACAAGCTCGTCGCGAAGGCGATCGGATTCGGCGAAGTTCTTCGCCTTGCGGGCAGCGAGGCGGGCGGCGATCAAGGCCTCGACCTTCGTGCGCAAGGCATCATCGATCGCGGCCACGGGCAGCTCCGGCAAGCCGATGCCGAGCAGCGCGAGGCTCGCTTTCAGGCTGGCGTGATCACCGGCCTTGCGCAGGGCATGCAGTTCGGCGAGCACCTGCGAGGTGTTTAGATCATCCGCCAGCGCTTCGATCACGCCGGCAGGAACCTGCCCTGCTTCAGCGTCTCCTGCAGCCACGGCCCAGTCGGCCAGCGTCCTTTCCGCCTCCTCCAGCGCCTTCACCGTCCAGTCGATCGGCTGGCGGTAATGGGTCTTGAGCATGGCGAGACGCAGCACCTCGCCGGGCCATGTCCGACCGCCGAAGCTCTCGGTCGCCAGCAGCTCGTTGATGGTGACGAAGTTGCCGAGCGACTTCGACATCTTCTCGCCTTCGACCTGCAGGAAGCCGTTGTGCATCCAGTAGTTTGCCATGCGCGCAGCACCGCCGGCCGCACCGAAGGCGCAGCAGCTCTGGGCGAGCTCGTTCTCGTGATGCGGGAAGACGAGATCGATCCCGCCGCCATGAACGTCGAAGACGTTCCTGGCGGGATCGTCGCATTGCAGGCCGCCGCCGAACGGCTCGAGCAGCGCCTTCATCGACATGGCCGAGCACTCGATGTGCCAGCCGGGGCGGCCGGGCGTGGCGATGCCAGCCGGTGACGGCCAGCCCGGATCGATCCCGGCGCGGCTCGGCTTCCACAGCACGAAATCCATCGGATCCCTTTTGTAGGGAGCGACATCCACTCGTGCTCCAGCCACCATCTCGTCGAGCGAGCGGCGGGCGAGCGAGCCGTAGCGCGGCGCGTCCTTCAGCCCGGCGACGGCCGGGACATAGAAGAGCACATGCTCCTCGGCGACATAGGCGACACCGCGGGCGATCAGGCGCTCGATGATCGCCTTCATCTCCTCGATGTGGCCGGTGGCGCGCGGCTCGTCGTCGGGGCGCAGGTTGCCGAGCGCATCGACATCGGCGTGAAACTGCGCCGTCGTCGTCTGCGTGACCTTCGCGATCGCCTCGTTCAGCGGCAGGTCGGGAAAATCGCGCGCGGCGCGGGCGTTGATCTTGTCATCGACGTCGGTGAGGTTGCGCGCATAGCGGACATGACCCTCGCCATAGACGTGCCGCAGCAGCCGGTAGAGCACGTCGAAGACGATGACCGGCCGGGCATTGCCGATATGAGCATAGTCATAGACCGTCGGGCCGCAGACATACATGCGCACGTTCTGGGGATCGACGGGGGTAAAGACCTCCTTCGTCCGCGTGAGCGTGTTGTAGAGCCTGAGGGTCGGCTGCATCGAAGTGGTATCCTGACGAGAAGGCGACAAAAACGGCTTATCCTGGCCGCTGGCCGGGGCGCTGTCTGTCTTTTCGTTGGGACGAGGACGTGAGCAGCCGGCCAGCGAAAGCTAGCGGCAAATAATGCAGGTAATGGCGAGGGCTCGCGTCATCCTGCCGTGATGCCTGTCATGTACGCTTACGTCAAGTGGCAGCTTGGCAACGCCTGCGCGCCATCGCCCTGCCCTCCCGCGATTTCTGCCCTCATCGCCGCAATGCCGCCACAAGCGGAAGACGGTTTGCGCGCAACCAAGATTGCCGAGGTTCACGCAGTCTTAACCATTTGGAACCAATTTGACATGTCGAAGGTTCAGCCCCGGTCGGGTCTCAGGGACAATATCATGCGCCGCGCCGTCGCTCTGGTCGGGCTCTTCGGAATCATCGGTGCGGGGATGTCGCTGGCGCTGCTGCCTGCGACCGGAACCGTCGCCGCCCCCAAGGCCGAGCGCACCTATCTGATCCCGGCCGGAGACGGCTACGGCGTCGCCGATTGCATTTCCAGCAAGTCCGAATGCGGCCAGATCGTCGCCGACGCCTGGTGCGAGTCGCAAGGCCATCGTGCCGCCACCGCCTATGGTCTCGCCAAGCCGGAAGACTTCACCGGCTCGACGCCGCGCCAAGCCAGCGCTCCCGTGGCCGAGCAGCCGC
The DNA here is from genome assembly GCF_037120455.1 of Allobosea sp. CCNWLY174. Taxonomy (NCBI): domain Bacteria; kingdom Pseudomonadati; phylum Pseudomonadota; class Alphaproteobacteria; order Hyphomicrobiales; family Alloboseaceae; genus Allobosea; species Allobosea sp. CCNWLY174. Next base: position 1,111,312 of record NZ_JBBBBQ010000001.1, read on the forward strand.
TGGCGATCACCTGCGGGGGCTAATCCCGACGGGCGAGATTTTCCCGGATTGACGCAAGCCGTATGCTTGGCCGCCGTGGATGTTCCCCGGCTGCATCGGGGATCACCGGCCCATGATCCGTCCAGCGCTCATCGCCATCTTCGCCTTGGCGACACTGCTGCCGGCCGAGGCCTTCGAGGGCCGCTATCGGACGGTCGGCGGCAGCATGACGATCCGCCCGGCCGGCGCCGGCATGCTCAAGGTCGATGCCGAGATCGGCAGCCGGAGCTGCGTCGGCGTCATCTCGGCTCGCGGCCGGCCCCAGGGTGACCGGCTCGTCGCCGAAGCAACGGAATATGGTGAGATCTGCCGCCTCGACATTCGCCGCAGGGGCCGCGCCCTCACGGTGACGGAAAGCGGCGCCTGCACACCGTTCCACGGCGCGAACTGCAACTACACCGGCACCTACACGCCTCGTTAGATCGGACCGGCCAAACCCGCCTCACTTCACCCATTCGGAGCATTTCGGTACGTCGCCCATCCCGCCCCAGGGCATGATCGGCACGCTCGAGGTCGAGTTCTGCGGCGAGCCGTCGATCAGCTTGTCGGTGTAGACCATGTAGATCAGCACGTTGCGCTTGGTATCGCATCCACGCACGATCTGCATCTTCTTCCAGATCAGCGAGCGGCGCTCGCGGAAGACGACGTCGCCCTGCGAGAACTTCTCCTTGATCTTCACCGGACCGACCTGGCGGCAGGCGAGCGAGACCTCCGAGACCTCCTCGGCGACGCCGAACATGCCGGAAACGCCGCCCTTCTCAGGAACGGTGTAATGGCAGGCGACGCCCTCGACGACCGGGTCGTCGACGCCGTAGACCGCGAGCTTGTCGTCCGGGGTCAGCATCTTCCAGACCGTCGACTTCCTGAAGATCAGGTCCTCCTGCGCCACGGCCGGCGCAGCGACGCCGGCGAGCGCGAGAAGAGACGAGAGGGCGAGAAGACAATGACGAAAGCTCATCCAGATTCTCCCAGAGCGTTCCCGAGGGACGGCGGGCAGGATATGGGATGGCGCGCGGTCCCGCACCAGTGCAGGCGTCAGCAATCCTCGAACGACACGACAGGGCGACCACCATGCTGCCGGTGCTGGAAACCGAGCGCCTCCTGCTGAAGCCGCGAACCGCGACCGATCTCGCCTTCATCGCCACGCTCAACGCCGACCCGCAGGTGATGCGCCATATCGCGGCGATCGGGGACCCCGCGATGGGGCGCGAGGGCGTCGCAGCGCGCAGCTTCCTGCATGTCGAGCGCGGGCTCGGCTACTGGACAGTGTTCGCCCGTACCGACGAAAGCGGACCGCTCGGCTATGTCGGGCTCATTCCGGATGGCGACGACCCGGAACAGGCGCAGGTCAGCTATCGTTTCGCCACGCGCCATTGGGGACAGGGTTTCGCCCGGGAGGCAGTCAGCCGGCTGCTCCGCCATGCCTTCGAGACGCTCGACCTGCCCGAGACCCTGATTGTCACGCATCCGCAGAACGTCGCATCGCTGCAACTCGCCGCTCGGCTCGGCTTCGAAGCCGACAAGACGCGGGACGCGCCGAGCATCGGCGATCCACCGGTACCGGCCGCCTGCTTCCGCCAGGATCGGGCCGCCTGGCGAAACGCCGCTCAGGCCACGATCGGCTTGAACGCCAGGTAGTAGGCCGCGATCGCGCCGATGAAGCCAAGCCCTGTCAGGACGAGCTTCAGCCGGGTGAAGCCGCTGGCGATGGCAACGGTGCCGTCGTCGAGGGTCGGGAACCGATCGAGGAGGCGGGCGATGGCGAGGTTCTCGACGATGTCGCAGAGCCCGCCGAAGAGCCAGCCGCCGCCGCACAGGGCCGCCACCCACCAGGGATAGCCGCGCATCGACAGGCCGGTGATGATCAACGCGCCGACGACCGTATAGACAAGCGCGAAGGCGAGGTCGGCCGGGAGCAGCTTGTTGCGATAAATGGCGCGGCGCTCGGGACCATAGAGCGAGAACAGCTTCTCGACGTCGTCCTTGGTGAAACCGTCGAGATCGCTCTCCAGCGCCCGGTCGACCTTGAGGCTGCGCGCCCAGAGCCAGGAGAGCAGCAGCGTCAGCACGACCAGCGCCGGCCCCCAGAAGAAGAAGCCGAGCGGAATCAAGGTGGAGTAGAAGGTCGGAAGGTCTTCCATCATGGCTCGCTCCGGCGTCGTGCGCCGAACCTAGCTCGCCTCGCGCGCCAGCGCCACGGCTTCGCGCAGAACCTGTTCATCGCCGATCTGGTTAGCGAGGATCAGGACGAGGCGGGCATTGAGCGCGGCGCTTGCACGCTCATCGAGGTCGCGATGCGCCTGGGCGAGCAGGCGAAAGGCGGCGTCGGGATCGGCGAAGCGCGATTCGCGCGCGAGCCTGCTCGCTGGCGCCATGGTGGCCGCTGCATTCATCCCCTGCCCTCCATCCGCGCGAGCGCGGCTTCGATCGCGGCCCGATTCGGCTCGCGGAACCGAGCAGCGACATGCCCGTCCGGCCGCAGCAGCACGGCTGCACCCTGCTCCAGGGCATAACGCTGGCGCAGGGTGCCATCGCTGGAAGCCGGCTCGATCGCGAGGACCCTGGCGGGCGCAATCTCTGCCGCGCCCTCACCGATCAGGATCGCCTGCCCGGCCGCAAAGGCCTCGCTCAGCCAAGTATGGGAACCACCGGCCAGCGGCGCATCGAGGAAGGGCGCACCCGGCAGCAGGCCGTCGTCCCAATCCTCTTCGTCACTCGACGGTGCCGAGCCGGCATAGGCGCTGGCCACCGAAAGCCGGCCGGAATTGACGAAGCGCTTGGCGAAGCCGGTCAGGGGCGCGAGCGAAAGCGCCGCCTCGCGCAGCAGGCGCTCGCCGGGGGAGCGTGGCGCGATGAAATCGGTCGCGCGCGTGGAGTTCAGGATGTTCTCGTCTGCGGCGGCGACGCGCTCGCTGTCATAGCTGTCTAGCAACGAGGCAGGGCTGTTGCCCTGCACGATCAGCGCGAGCTTCCAGCCGAGATTGTCGGCGTCCTGGATACCGGAATTGGCGCCGCGCGCGCCAAAGGGCGAGACCTGATGAGCGGCGTCGCCGGCGAAGACCACGCGGCCGTGCAGGAATCTGTCGAGCCGGCGGCACTGGAAGCGGTAGACCGAGACCCATTCCAGCGCGAAATCGGCATGGCCGAGCATGCGCTCGATCCGGGGCCGCACGATCTCCGGCTGCTTCTCATGCTCGGGATCGGCATCGGGGCCGAGCTGCAGGTCGATGCGCCAGATATCGTCCGGCTGCTTGTGCAGCAGCGCCGACTGGCCGGAATGAAAAGGCGGATCGAACCAGAACCAGCGCTCTGTCGGGAACGGCGCGGTCATCTTCACATCGGCGATGAGGAAGCGGTCCTCGAAAGCCTCGCCGCGGAATTCCAGGCCGAGCAGGCCGCGCGTCGGCGAGCGCGCGCCGTCGCAGGCGACGAGCCAGTCGGCGTGCAGGGAATAATCGCCTTCCGGGGTGGCGATTGTGAGCCGCGCCCCGTCCTCGCGGTTGTCGAGACCGCTGAGACGGTTGTTCCAGCGCAGATCGACCAGCGGCTCGGCCAGAACAGCGTCGACCAGTGCCGCCTCGACATAGAATTGCTGGAGATTGATGAAGGCCGGCTGCTTGTGGCCGCCCTCGGGCAGGAGGTCGAACTCGTAGAGCTCGGCCTCACCACGAAAGACCCTGCCCTTTTGCCAGGTGACGCCCTTCTCGACCATCGCCTGCGCCAGTCCGAGCCGATCGAAGATCTCGAGCGTGCGCTTGGCGAAGCAGATGGCGCGCGAGCCCTCGCCGATCCGATCGGCATCGTCGATCAGCACGACCGGGACCTGCCGGCGTGCCAGATCGAGCGCCAAGGTCAGCCCGACCGGGCCGGCACCGACGATGACGACCGGATGCCGGGCGGGCGTTGCCGCGTCCTGATCCGCGCTGCGGCGATAGGCGAACTGGCGGAAGGGCTGCATGCGCTGACGCCTCAGCCCCTGAGGTCCAGCCACATCTGGCGGTCGCGCTCGTCGGTCCAGATGCGCGGATGGTCGAGGCCGCCAGCCTCGTCATAGGCGCGGGTGACGTTGAAGGGCAGGCAGTGCTCGAAGATCACCCAGTCGCCATAGGCCGGCTTCAGCGTTTCGTGGACCCGCTCAAAGGTTTCGCGCAGCGAGCGGCCGGCGGCGACATGGCCTTTAACCGCCTCGTAGAGGTCGGTGAGGAAGGCGCGCGTGCCCTTGATGCCGTCGGCGACCATCGCCCGGTTGGTCAGCGCCGCGCCGCGGCCCGGCACCATCGCAGCGGGAGCAAAGGCGGCGAGCGCGTCCAGCGTCGTCGGCCAGTCGGTGAAATGAGCGTCGCCGCAATAGGGCGTCGCCCCGTATTCGACGAGGTCGCCGGCGAAGATCACATTGGTGTCGGGCATCCAGGCGACGATGTCGCCGGCGGTGTGGCCGCGCCCAAGCTTCATCAGCCGGACCTCGCGCTTGCCGAGCCAGATCGAGGCGTTGTGCGAGAAGGTCGTGGTCGGCCAGGTCAGGCCGGGGCCGATCGAATCGGCGCCCTGGAACAGCCGCGGGAAGCGGCCGATCTCGCTCGCCTTGTCCTCCTCGCCGCGCTCGACGATCATCGCCCGCGCCGCATCCGAGCAGACGATCTCCTTCGCGCCATAGGCGGGCGCACCGAGGACGCGCACGGCGTGGTAATGCGAGAGCACGACATGGCTGACCGGCTTGTCGGTGACCTCGCGCACTTTTCCGATGACGCGCTCGGCCATGGTCGGCGTCGCCTGCGCGTCGAAGACGAGCACGCTGTCGTCGCCGACGACGATGCCGCTATTGGGGTCGCCCTCGGCGGTATAGGCGTAGACGCCCTTGCCGATCTCCTCGAACGATACGGTCTTTTCGCCGAGATCGGCGGTGGAGGCGAAAGCGGGGGAGGACATTGGGCAACCTCGTAAACGTGTTGATACTGACGTCATGCTCGGGCTTGACCCGAGCATCTCAGGCCGCGAGAGGCTCCAGTCCGGGCCCTACTCGCCAGGAGATTCTCGGGTCTGCGCTTCGCTTCGCCCGAGAATGACGGTGCGGGCTACGCATACGGCAGGATCTCCTGCTCGATCGCGCCGAAGATCGAATGGCCGGCGGCGTCTTTCATCTCGATGCGGACACTGTCTCCGAAGCGCAGGAACGGCGTCTTCGGCGCGCCGTGCCGGATCGTTTCGACCATGCGCTGCTCGGCGATGCAGGCATAACCGAGCCCGCCTTCCGCGACCGGCCGGCCAGGGCCGCCGTCGGCATCGCGGTTCGAAACCGTGCCGGAGCCGACGATGGTGCCGGCGACGAGCGGGCGGGTCTTGGCGGCATGGGCGATCAGCACGCCGAAATCGAAGGTCATGTCGACGCCGGCCTGCGGCTTGCCGAAGGGCTTGCCGTTGACCTGGGCCAGCAGCGGCAGGTTGAGCTTGCCGTCCTTCCAGGCCGGGCCGAGTTCGTCCGGCGTCACCGCCGCCGGCGAGAAGGCCGAGGACGGCTTTGCTTGAAGGAAACCAAAGCCTTTCGCCAATTCGTTGGGAATCAGATTCCGCAAGCTCACGTCATTCACGAGCATGACGAGGCGGATCAGCCCCCTCGCCTCCTCGGGCGTCACGCCCATCGGCACGTCGCCGGTGACGACCGCGATCTCGGCTTCGAGATCGATGCCGTAATCCTCGCTCGCGAGCTTCACTGCCTCACGCGGACCGAGGAAGGAATCGGAGCCGCCCTGGTACATCAGCGGGTCGGTCCAGAAGCTCTCGGGCATCTCGGCGCCCCTCGCCTTCCGGACCAGCTCGACATGGTTCACATAGGCCGAGCCATCGACCCACTGATAGGCACGCGGCAGCGGCGAGGCGCAGTCATGCTCGTGGAAACGGAAGGACGGTACCGAGCCGTGCTCCAGGCTCTCGGCGAGATCGGCGAGGCGCGGCGCGCAGCGATCCCAGTCGTCGAGCGCGCCCTGCAGCGTCGCGACGACCGGGAAGGCATCGGTGGCGCGGGTCAGGTCGCCGGAGACGATGACGAGGCGGCCATCCCGGCCGTGCATGAGGGATGCTAGTTTCATCTCTTTTCAATCCTCGCCGAACAGTGATGATGGCAGCAAATCTGTCCCCGGGAGGAAAGTCCATGCAACGCCGTATGTTTTTGAAGACGGGCGCGCTCGCCGCAGCCGCCGCGCCGATCGCGATGCCCGCGATCGCGCAATCGATGCCCGAAGTGAAATGGCGGTTGACGTCGAGCTTCCCCAAGCAGCTCGACACGATCTACGGCACCGCCCAGCAGTTCGCGAAGTTCATGTCCGACGCCACGGACGGCAAGTTCCAGATCCAGACCTTCTCGGCCGGCGAGATCGTGCCCGGCCTGCAGGCGCTCGACGCCGTCACCTCCGGCACTGTCGAATGCGCCCACACGCCGACTTATTTCTACGTCGGCAAGGAGCCGGCGCTTGGGCTCGGTACCGGCATCCCCTTCGGCCTCAACGCCCGCCAGCAACACAGCTGGTGGTACTTCGGCGGCGGCGAGCAGATCGTCAACGCCGCGCTGGCCAAGTTCAACGCCTACTCGATCCCTTGCGGCAACTCCGGCTGCCAGATGGGCGGCTTCTTCCGCAAGGAGCTCAAGACGCTCGATGACCTCAAGGGCCTGAAGTTCCGCATCGGCGGCATGGGCGGGGCCGTGCTGGCCAAGCTCGGCGTGGTGCCGACCCAGATCGCGGCCGGCGACGTCTATCCGGCGCTGGAGCGCGGCACCATCGACGCGGCCGAGTTCGTCGGCCCCTATGACGACGAGAAGCTCGGCTTCGTGAAGGTCGCGCCCTATTACTACTATCCCGGCTGGTGGGAAGGCGGCGCCATGCTGCACCTCGTGATCAACCAGGATCAGTGGAACAAGCTGCCTAAGCACTACCAGGCGATCGTGCAGAATGCCTGCGAAGCGGCCAACAACTGGATGCTGGCGAAGTACGACTTCGTCAATCCGGGCGGCCTGCGCAAGCTGATCGCCCAGGGCGCGCAGCTCAAGGCTTTCCCGCAGCCGATCATGGAAGCCTCGCTCAAGGCGGCGGAGGAGTACTACGCCGAGACCTCGGCCAAGAGCGAAGCCTTCAAGAAGGGCTACGAGTCGATGGTCGCCTTCCGCGGCGAGAACCTGCTCTGGTGGCAGGTGGCGGAGCTCTCCTACGACGCCTTCATGAACCGGCTGCGTTCGCGCTGACCGACAACCATCGCTCCGGAGCGTGCCGACGGCGCGCTTCCGGGGCCGAGGGCCTCGCCGGGAGACGCCCGGCTCACGCATGGACAGGCACAGTCCCGATCCGCCGGCAGAACCCTGGACGAACCGCGGCCTGCAAGCTCATCGTTGTTCCTCCCATGCCGGCAGCTTTGACAGGCGATGCCGTTCGGTAATGATGCGTGCCGCAGCCTCTGCGGCATTCTCTCACCCCAGTTAGTTACAAGCGCAACTAATGTCAACGAAGCAAAAGCCTGAAGACCGCGCCCTGCATCTCGAGCAGTTCCTGCCCTATCGGCTCAACGTCGTCGGCTTTTTCGCCAGCCGCGCGCTCGGCCGCGTCTACGGCACGCGCTTCGGCATCGGCATCCCGGAATGGCGTGTGATCGCGCAGCTCGGCGAATTTGGGCAATTGACCTCGCGCGACATCGGCGAGCTCTCGCAGATGCACAAGACCAAGGTCTCGCGAGCTGTCTCGGAGCTAGACAAGCGCGGGCTGGTGACGCGAGCCGAGAATCGGGCCGACCGGCGCGAGGCCTTCGTCGCCCTGACGGCCGCAGGCCAACGCCTCTACGCCCAGATCGTGCCGCTGGCACTCGCTTTCGAAGAACGCTGGATCGAGGGGATCGCGCCGGAAGAGCTGCGCGTCTTCGAGCGCGTTCTGGCAGTGCTGACCGAGCGCGGTCGCCATCTCGCCGGCGCGTACCAGACAGAGGAAGCCTGATCGCGCAAGCGTTATCGAGAGCTGATTTGCCGCCCGGGGCGCGATATGCGATGCGCTGAGGCGAATAGACGGTGCGTCGAATCGCCGTTTCGATCCGGCTGACGCGCGCCTCCTTAGTTCCGTCGCGTTTCTAGCATGTGCTCTGTCTGTGCGGGCGATCACGGCCTGCACCGGACGAGTTACAGGGATAGCACTCTGCCTTCGATGATTTTCGCTTCGCTCCGACGCGTTCTCGCTCCGGCGCTGGCTTTCGCCGCGCTGACGAGCGCAGCCGTGGCGCAGTCGCCGGCTTGCGACAACTGGCGCGCCGAGCTCTCCAGCCTGCAGGGCCAACGCGGCGGCGATCCCCGCGCCGCCCAGGCGGCGCAGCGCGTCGCCGGCCAGCTGGGGCAGCTCTCCAACCAATATCGGGCGATGGGCTGCGATCGCGGCGGCTTCCTCTTCTTCGGCGACGCCCCCCCGCCGCAATGTGGCGGCATCCGCGCCCAGCTGGGCGCGCTCCAGCAGCAATATGCCCAGCTTCAGCAGCAGGCGCAGGGCGGCGGCATCGAGCAGCGCCGTGCCCAGCTCGCCGCGCTGATCAACAATAATTGCCGGGCGCCGCAGCAGCGCGGCTTCTTCGAGACGATCTTCGGCATCGAGCCGCGCCGCGGCGAGATCGATTCCACCTTGCCCGAGCTCGACCCGGATCAACCGTCCGAGCCGACGGAAGGCGGTGGACGCCAGGGCGGGCCCTATACGGTCTGCGTACGCAGCTGCGACGGCTTCTTCTTCCCGCTCGCCAACAGCCCGAGCGGACGCGAAGGGCAGGACGAGATGTGCCAGTCGCTCTGCCCCGGCACCGAGACGCGCGCCTATGGCATGAGCAGCGGCGGCGACATCCAGAACGCCGTGGCACGCTCGACCGGGCAGCCCTATACCTCTCTGCCGAACGCGCTGAAGTACACCCGCAGCTTCGACGCCGCCTGCACCTGCCGGGGCGCCGGCCAGAGCTGGGCCCAGGCGCTGGCGAACGCCGAGCAGATGCTCGAGCAGCGCAAAGGCGACATCATCGTCACCGAGCAGCGCTCGCAGGAGATGTCGCGGCCCAAGCCCGAGCAGCCGCAGCGCGGCAAGAAGGGTGCTGCCAATGCGCCTGCGACTGAGGCCAAGCCGGCCACCCCGGCGCCGACCACGCTTCAGGCCGCACCCGGCGACGAGCCGACGCCGGATGCCAATGTCCCGACTGCCAGCACCGAATCCGCCGGCGTCGGCCCACAGCGGATCGACGGCGAGAAGACCTTGCAGCAGGGCGACGGCCTGAAGCGCGAGAGCAAGAGCGTCACCGGCGAGCGCCGCACAGTGCGGATCGTCGCGCCGAACCTCGCGCCCAATCTAGGCGTCGGAGCAACCGCACGGCCGTAGCGCGGCAAGCTGAAAGTTCCTCGGCTCTCACCCCGAGGAGCCGGCAACAGCCTGCGTCTCGAAGGATGCGCCAGCCTGTTCCGGCACCTCCTCAAGCATCCTTCGAGGCGCCGCTTGGCGGCTCCTCAGGATGAGGGCTGAGGTTGTCAGAACTGGCCATCGGAACAGTGCCGTCATGCGCTGGAAGCAAGCCTGCTCAAATCTTCCGTCGCTGACAGGCCAGGAACGCAAGGCGTAGACCTGAGTTCTGCTGCCGGCGCCCGCTGCTGCTCGCGCCGCCCTCGAAAGCGGAGCGAGCCATGTCCAATCCAGCAACCGCAACGCCTGCCCCTCAGGGCCTCGACGTCGCCGATACGGCGCGACGCCTGAAGGCGATCTTCATCGGCTCGGTCGGCAACCTCGTCGAATGGTATGATTTCTACGCCTACACCGCCTTCGCGCTCTATTTCGCGCCGAAGTTCTTCCCCTCGCATGACCCGGTGGTGGTGCAGCTCAACGCAGCGACACTGTTCGCCGCCGGCTTCATCGTCCGCCCGATCGGCGGCTGGCTCTTCGGCCATATCGCCGACCGCTACGGGCGGCGGCTGTCACTGACCGTCTCGGTGCTGATGATGTGCTTCGGCTCGCTGATCATCGCGCTGACGCCGACCTATGAGACGATCGGCTTCGCCGCGCCGGTGCTGCTGGCGCTGGCCCGGATCATCGAGGGGCTGAGCCTCGGCGGCGAATACGGGGCGAGCGCGACCTATCTCACCGAGATCGCCCATCCCGATCATCGCGGCTTCTATTCGAGCTTCCAGTATGTGACGCTGATCGGCGGGCAGCTCACTGCCATTCTGGTGCTACTGCTCCTGCAGAACGTCTTCCTGACGCATGAGCAGCTGGTCGACTGGGGCTGGCGCATCCCCTTCGTGATCGGCGCGATGCTGGCCGTCACCGCCATGTTCATGCGCCGGCACATGCACGAGACGGAGGCCTTCGCCGAGGCCAACAAGATCAAGAAACAGGAAAGCTCGCTGCGCGGCCTGCTGAAATATCCGCGCGAGGTCGCGATCGTGGTCGGGCTAACGGCGGGCGGCACAGCCGCCTTCTACACCTTCACCACCTATATGCAGACCTTCGTGAAGCAGACCGTCGGCCTTTCCGACATCACCACCACCTATGTGATCGCGGGCTCGCTGATCTTCGCCTCGATCCTGCAGCCGATCTACGGGCTGATCTCCGACCGGATCGGCCGCAAGCCGCTGCTGATCTTCTTCGGCCTCGCCGGGACCCTGCTCACCGTGCCGATCCTGACGACGCTGGCGCAGACCAAGTCGCCATGGGTCGCCTTCCTGCTGATCTCCGGCGCCTGGCTCTTCGTCGCCGGCTACACCTCGATCAACGCGGTGGTGAAGGCGGAACTGTTCCCGACCTCGATCCGCGCCACCGGCGTCGCCGTGCCCTATGCCCTGACCGTCTCGATCTTCGGCGGCACCGCGCCGGCAATCGCCCTGTTCTTCAAGCAGCAGGGCCACGAGCAGTGGTTCTACTACTACCTCTCAGGCGTGATCTTCATCTCGCTGCTGGTCTATTCGACCATGCGCGACACCAAACACGAGACGGCGATGGACCGGCACGCGTGAGGGGCTCGGCTCACGAGCCTTCGCGATGGCGGTACAGCCTACGCCGCTTCGCCTGCGAGTCGCTTCAGCGCCTTTTCGCGCCCGATCAGCGGCAGCAGCGCCGCGAGTTCCGGGCCATGATCGCGGCCGGTCAGCGCCTGGCGTAGCGGCATGAACAGCGCCTTGCCCTTGGCGCCGGTCTCAGCCGCCACGGCCTGCGTCCAGCTCTTCCAGGTCGTGTGATCGAACGGTTCCGCCGGCAGCAGCGAAGCCGCAGCCGCAGCGAATGACGGATCGGCAATCTGCGTCTCGATCGGCCCCTCGATGATCGTCCACCAGTCCCTGGCGTCCGACAGCCGGGCGAGATTGCCGCGCACGGCGAGCCAGAACGGCTCGCTGGCGGGAATGCCGTGCTCTCTCAGCCGCTCCTCGACCGCGGCGAAGTCGAGCTGGTGCAGGGTGCGGGCGGACAGCGTCTCCAGCTCGTGCTCATCGAACTTGGCCGGCGCACGCGAGACATGGGCGAGATCCACCAGCCCGGCGAGTTCGTCGAGGCTCGACACCGGCCGGACCGCCTCCGACGAGCCTGTGAGCACCGCGAGCGCCGCCACCGCCAGCGATTCGATGCCGGATTCACGCAGGCCCCGCAGCGAGAGATGGCCGAGGCGCTTCGACAGCCCCTCGCCGCTCGCGGTGGTCAGCAGGTTGTGATGGCCGAAGGCCGGCAGCGCCCCGCCCAATGCCTGCATGATCTGGATCTGCACGGCCGTGTTGGTGACGTGGTCCTCGCCGCGGATGACATGGGTGATGCCCATGTCGAGATCGTCGACGACCGAGGGCAGCGTATAGGGATAGGTGCCGTCCTCGCGCACGAGCACGGGATCGGAGAGCGAGGCGCAATCGACATGCGAGGGGCCGCGGACGAGATCGTCCCAGCCGACCTCCTCCCAGTCGAGCAGGAAGCGCCAATGCGGCTTGCGGCCTTCCGCTTCGAGCCTGGCGCGCTCCTCGGCCGTCAGCTTCAGGCCGGCGCGGTCGTAGACGGGGGGCAGACCGCGGGCGAGCTGGCGCTTGCGCTTGCGATCGAGCTCGTCGGCGCTCTCATAGCAGGGGTAGAGGCGGCCGGCGGCGCGCAGCTTGTCTGCCGCGCCATCGTAGAGCGCGATCCGTTCAGACTGCTTGACGCTGGCGTCGGGAACGACGCCGAGCCAGGCTAGGTCCTCGGCGATGGCGTCAGCGAACTCCGGCTTCGAGCGCGCCTGGTCGGTATCGTCATAGCGCAGCAGGAAGCGCCCGACATGCCGCTTGGCGAACAGCCAGTTGAACATCAGCGAGCGGGCATTGCCGATGTGGAGATAGCCGGTCGGCGACGGGGCGGTGCGGACGAAAGGAGTGGTCATGACCGGCCGCTTGTCGCGCGGGAACGGCGCGAGGGCAAGGGCATCGCAGAAGCTGGGCTGAAGGAGATCGACAAGCGCCCAGATTGACGCAAGGTTAGATGGCGACGGGGATGTCGATCTCTGCGCTGGGAGGCGAGGATGAGCATCACGGCTTCAGTCGGTCTGGGAGGCAAGAACACCGTTGCGGATACGCGCCTGATCCAGGCGAGCATCAACCCGCATTTCAAGGCGCTGGGCATCGATCTGCTTGAGGTCGACGGCAAATGCGGGCCGCTCACCCGGGGCGCGATCAAGCGCTACCAGCAGGTCTTCCTCAAGATGACGAGCCCGGATTCGCGCGTCGACCCGGGCGGCAAGACTGTCCTGCACATGGCCAATAATCCGGCGCCGGCGGACGTGGTGGTCAGTGCCTCGCGCCTGCCGATCAAGCTCAAGGCCGGCGACTTCCTGCAGGTGCCGGTGGTGATGGACCCGGCCGACGGGACGGTGCAGGACGCCTACACCGCCTTCGAGTACGAGATTTTCGACAAGGGCGCCCGTATGGTCGGGACCGATTTTGCCTTCGGCGTGCCCAATGACATCGAAGTCTGGCCGAATGCGCAGGTCCGGATCGGCGTGACGCTGGACCCGGGCCTGCTCGCTCATGAGCAGTTCCACTACGATGTCGGCTTCGTCGTCTGCCGCGCGCTGGCGCACCAGCTCACCATCGCGCGCGCTCCGACGATCGGCGGGCTGATCACGCAGCTCAACAGCCTCGTCGACCTGCACATCAAGCGCCGCGTCAAGCTGATCCAGCGCCGTTACGACGTCGACACCCAGCATGGCGCCAATGCCAAATACCAGCGCATCTGGCTCGACCGGATGACGGCCTGCATCGCCAATCCGGCAGCGAACCAGATCGGTGGATTCTGGCTGTAGCGGCGAGCGCTCCTTCACTCCACAGCCCTCATCCTGAGGAGCGCTCCGCAGGAGCGCGTCTCGAAGGATGCTCCAGGAGGCTCTCGAACCATCTGGAGCATCCTTCGAGACGCAAGCTGCGCTTGCTCCTCAGGATGAGGGCTGAGGAGAGGCGCAGACTTTCAAAAATCAAAGCTCTCAGCCCCAGCCTTGCCGATGCCCTTGACCAGCGAGCGGTCCGGCTCATGCGCCGGCTCGCCCGGGTCGCGGAAACGGTTGACGATCGGATAGCGCCGATCGCGGCCGAAGTTCTTGCGGGTGACCTTGACGCCCGGCGCCGCCTGCCGGCGCTTGTATTCGGCGAGATAGAGCAGCCGCTCGACCTTCTGCACCGTCTCGAGGTCGTGGCCGCGGGCGACGATGTCGGACAGGCGCATCTCGTGCTCGATCAGGCCGGCGAGGATGTCGTCGAGCACGTCATAGGGCGGCAGCGAATCCTGATCTTTCTGGTTCTCGCGCAGCTCCGCCGAGGGCGGCTTGACGATGATGTTCTCGGGAATCACCTCGCCGTCCGGCCCGAGCGCGCCCGCCGGCTTCCAGCGATTGCGCAAGGCGCTCAGCCTGAAGACCTCGGTCTTGTAGAGGTCCTTGATCGGGTTGTAGCCGCCGTTCATGTCGCCATAGAGCGTGGCGTAGCCGCAGGACATCTCCGACTTGTTGCCGGTCGTCACTACCATCGGCCCGAACTTGTTTGAGATCGACATCAGGAGCGTGCCGCGCACCCGGCTCTGCAGGTTCTCCTCGGTGATGCCGCGATTGGTGCCGGCGAAGAGCTCGGCCAGCGCCGCCTCGAAACCCTCAACGGGATCGGCGATCGGCACGATCTCATAGCGTACGCCAAGCGCGTCGGCGCATGTCTTGGCGTCGTCGAGGCTCTCCTGCGAGGTGAAGCGATAGGGCATCATCACGCAGCGCACGCGCTCCGCGCCCAGCGCATCGACCGCCATGGCGGCGCAGATCGCGGAGTCGATGCCGCCGGAGAGGCCGAGCACGACGCCAGGAAAGCGGTTCTTCTCGACATAGTCGCGCAGGCCCAGCACGCACGCGGCGTAGTCGGCCTCGTCGCCGGCCTCGACCGGGGCGACCTCGCCCGGCAGGCAGCGCCAGCCATCGGGCCCGCGCTCCCAATCCGTGATGCGGATGGCTTCGCGGAAGGCTGGAAGCTGGTGGGCAAAGCTGCGGTCGGCATTGAGGACGAAGGAGGCGCCCTCGAAGACGAGCTCGTCCTGGCCGCCGAGCTGGTTGAGATAGACCATGGGCAGGCCGCTCTCGACGACGCGGGCGACGGCGACGTTGAGCCGCTCCTCGATCACGCCGCGACGGAAGGGCGAGCCATTCGGGACCAGCAGGATCTCGCCGCCGGTCTCGGCGATGCACTCGACGACCTCCTCGCCCCAGATGTCCTCGCAGATCGGAATGCCCAGGCGGACATGGTTGCGGAAGACGACCGGGCCGGGCAGCGGCCCCGGCTCGAACACGCGCTTCTCGTCGAAGACGCCGTAATTGGGCAGATCAACCTTGAAGCGCACCGACTGGATCAGGCCGCCGTCGAGCAGCGCATAGGCGTTGTAGAGCTTGCCGTCCTCGAGCCAGGGCAGTCCGACGAGCACGGCCGGGCCGCCATCGGCAGTCTCGCGGGCGAGGTCTTCGCAGGCCTTGCGGCAGGCGTCCTGGAAGGCCGGCTTCAGCACCAGGTCCTCCGGCGGATAGGCCGAGAGGAAGAGCTCCGGGAACATCACGAGCTCGGCGCCGCCGGCAGCCGCCTCGCGGCGGGCGGCGCGCACCTTCTGCGCATTGCCGGCGACGTCGCCGACGATCGGGTTGAGCTGGGCGAGCGCCAGGCGGAGAGAGGTCGCGGTCATGCTCTGGATGTAGCTTGCGGTCCGCGCGCCAGCAACGGGCCGGCGTCCTGCCCGCCCCTGCGTTTTCGCAAGGACGGGTCAGCTCGGCGCCGAGCGGAAATCGGCGGACCAGCGCCGTTCGCGCAAGGGGTGCACGGCTCGCGTCGTCTCGTCCTATGTCGGATGCGCCCTCCAGGCCGCGAGCGCGGCCTCGTCGGCGAACTCGCCGTAGACGACGATGTCGGCGGCATCGCCGATCGGATCGATCATGGCGTTGGCAGCGACCTCGAAGGCGAGCGCATGCGGGATTTCGCCCAGCCGGTTCAGCAGGCGCCTGGTCCTGTCGAGATCCTCGGCGTGCTTGACCGTGAAGAAAACGATATGCCGGATCATCCGTGCTCCTCCGGCTGCCCTGCCCGGCCTTCGACGCGGGCGATCGGTTTCAGAAGCTGGCGGGATCGGCAATCGCATTAACCCGACATTAGGGTTAACCGCGCATGAATTGTCTCCGGGCCGTTGCAACCGCTGCTTCGGCCGCTGCTCGGAGAGACACGCGATGCGTGCTGCATCAATCGCCGCCCTCGCCCCCGTCATCGCGATGGCCTGCACGCTGGCGCTGCCGCAGGCGGCGCTGGGCGCCGACTATCTCAGGGGCTCGCAGATCGAACAGCCAGTGGAAGCACCGCCGCTGTTCGGTGGAGGCCGCTTCGACTGGTCCGGCTTCTATTTTGGCGGTGGCGCGGGCGTGAGCGAGACCAAGTTCAAGCCGGGCGAAGGCCTGCGCGCCCTGGCGAATTCCGCCTTCCGCAACACCGATCTCGTCGCCGAACGCGACATGGGCTCGTTCATCAACGACCTGCCGGACAAGCGCGACAGCGGCACGCAGTTCTTCGGCATCGCCGGCTACAATTATCTCTTTGACGATGTCGTCCTCGGCCTCGAGGCGGACTACACCCGCTCGGGACACGAATACCGGGTGACCGACTACATCTCCCGGCGCAGCACCATGTCGAGCGGCCGCGTCTATGATTGGGCGATGGCGACCGACCAGGCGGCCAAGCTCAACGACTATGCCACGCTGCGCCTGCGCATGGGCTGGGCCTATGGCCGGATCATGCCTTTCGCGACGATCGGCGCGGCGCTCGGCCGTTTCAACACGACCTCGACGATCGACGCAGATATTCTGATCGTCAACAATGCCAACCAAGCCAATGAAACCCGCAACCGCGGCGACGGCTATCCGCTGCGCGTCGGGAGCGTCCGCAAGAACACCTACGCCTTCGGCCTGTCCGGCGGCGTCGGCGTCGACTGGGCCCTGACCGACAATCTGTTCCTGCGGGCCGAGTACCAGATCGTCCGCTTCGCCGAGGTCGAGGGCACGACGACGACGGTCAACACCGGCCGCATCGCCGCCGCGCTCAAGTTCTGACGGCCGCCATCCTCCACATGACAAGGGCCGCAGCGTTGCTGCGGCCCTCTTTCTTTGGCGGTGCTGCCGGAATCACTCGGCCGCTTCGACCTCGGGCCGGGCCCGGCCGGCGCGCTCGCGCTTGACCAGCTCGGCGACGAGGAAGGCGAGCTCCAGCGCCTGCTCGGCATTGAGGCGCGGATCGCAGACCGTGTGGTAGCGGTCGTTGAGATCGGCGTCGGTCATGCCGCGGGCGCCGCCGGTGCACTCGGTGACGTTCTTGCCGGTCATCTCGAGATGCAGGCCGCCGGCATGCGTGCCTTCAGCCTGATGGACGGCGAAGAAGTTCTTCACCTCGGTCAGGATCAGGTCGAACGGCCGGGTCTTGTAGCCGCTCGCCGCCTTGACCGTGTTGCCGTGCATCGGATCGCAGGACCAGACGACATTGCGCCCTTCCCGCTTGGTGGCGCGCACCAGAGCCGGCAGGTGGTCGAAGACCTTGTCGGCGCCGAAGCGGCCGATCAGGACGAGGCGGCCGGCCTGGTTCTGCGGATCGAGCGCGTCGATCAGCTTGAGCAGCTCGTCCGGCTTGAGCGACGGGCCGCATTTCAGGCCGATCGGGTTCTTGATGCCGCGGAAGTATTCGACATGGGCGTGGTCGAGCTGGCGGGTGCGGTCACCGATCCAGACCATGTGGCCGGAGGTGGCGTACCAGTCGCCGGTGGTCGAGTCGACGCGGGTCAGCGCCTGCTCGTAGCCGAGCAGCAGCGCCTCGTGGCTGGTGTAGAAATCCGTCGTGCGCATCTCGGGATGCGTCTCGGGATCGACGCCGATGGCGCGCATGAAGTCGAGCGACTCGGTGATACGGTCGCCCAGCTCCTGGTAGCGATGCGACTGAGGGCTGTCCTTGACGAAGCCGAGCATCCAGCGATGCGCGTTGTCGAGATTGGCGTAGCCGCCGGTGGCGAAGGCGCGGATCAGGTTGAGCGTCGCCGCAGACTGCCGGTAAGCCTCGATCTGCCGGCGCGGGTCGGGAATCCGCGACTCCGCCGTGAACTCGTTGTCGTTGATGATGTCGCCCTTGTAGCTCGGCAGTTCGACATCGCCGATCTTCTCGTTCGGGGCCGAGCGCGGCTTGGCGAACTGGCCGGCGATGCGGCCGACTTTCACCACCGGCGAGCCACCGGCGAAGGTCAGCACCACCGCCATCTGCAGGAAAAGCCGGAAGAAATCACGGATGTTGTCGGCCGAATGCTCGGCGAAACTCTCAGCGCAATCGCCGCCCTGAAGCAGGAAGGCCTCGCCGGCCGCGACCTTGCTCAACGCCCGCTTGAGCTTGCGCGCCTCGCCCGCAAAAACCAACGGCGGAAAGCCGGCGAGCTGCTGCTCGACCGCCTTCAAGGCTGCCTGATCCGGATATTCCGGCATCTGCTGGACGGGCTTTGCCCTCCAGCTCTCGGGCGTCCACCGCTCGGACATGGGTCTTGCTCCTGATTTCACGCATCGCGCCTGCGTTAACCTCATCTTGGCGCGAACGGCGGCCTATACACCCGCAAGCTGCCTCTGGCCACCGTTACGGCAAGGACGAGAGGCCGCGGCCCGAAAGCACGAATCCCGTCAAGCGCTTGGCGTGGTCGGCTGTCAAACGGATTCCAGGCGTTAAGACGCCGATTCAAGACCTTGCTCTAGCGATTCAGCCGGCTCAGATTTTGAATCATGCGAAGCGGCGGCCACGCTTTACGTTCAGGCCGGCGTGACGTCGGTCCGGCCGAAATCGTCACCCTTGAACAGCAGAGCGGCACGAAGATACTTCGCCGTCGCATAGGAGAAGCAGTCGCCGAGATTGAGGATGCCGGGATAGCCAGGACCGATACCGTAGCGGTCGGCGGCCTCGATGGCGAGAGCGGTGATCCCCATATCGGGCGCGACGGGCTCGATGCCAGCCGACTGCACAAACTCCTGAACGAGAGCCAGGCCTCTCGTTCGCGCCACCGCCTTTCTCCGTGCGACCGCGCAAGCAGCTTCCCAGATCGTCACGGCCGAGGCGAAACGCATCGTCTCGTACGTGTCGAGCCGCTCCGACAGCATCGAAGCGTCGGCCTCCTCCAGCATGATGGAGACGATCGCGGACGCATCGAGGACGATCACCGCCGTTCGCCGCTCAGCTCGTCATAGAAATCCCTGTCGGGCGCCGGCCCCCTGTCCGGCAAGGCTCGCAACTTCTCGTGGAGTGGCCGGAGCTTTTCCCACAGCGTCGGCCCCGCCGCGTCCCGCTCGGCCTTCTCCTTCAGCGCCCGGTGGATGATCTCGGTCACCCCCGTGCCGTGGCGCCGAGCGAGATCACGCGCCAACATCTCGACGGCATCGTTCTTGATGCTCAACCCCATACCCATCCGGGCTGACAGCCCGCCTCATTCTAGAACCGCAGCCAAGCTTTCTAGAATTTAGGATTCACCCTTCTGCCCTGCAAGTCGCAATCATGCTCTATTTGATCCGCTAACCGCATCAATCTCCCCGGCATTTGCATTTCACACCTGGCGGCAAAGGCCATTGTCTGCCTCGCGCGGCGTGTCCGAAGATGGCCGTGCAATCAACAACGCCGGTCGCGGCGATGGGAGGAACCATGAGACGTCACATTCTGGCGGCCGCTTTCGGCCTGGCCTGCGGCCTCGGTGCAGCGCAGGCCCAGCAGGCGCAGGAGCCGATCACGCTGCGCGGCATGGGTTCCTTCCATGTCGGCGGCAAGCTGGTCGAGATCTCGGGCCGGCCGGTCAAGGACGTGGTGTTCACGCCCGGCGGCACGCCCGCCCGCGTCGACCCCAACGGCACCTACCAGACCGGGCAGATGTATGTGCAATACTTCCTGCCGCAGAACGAGAAGGGCTCCGTCCCGCTCCTGCTCTGGCATGGCGGCGGCATGACCGGCGTCAACTACGAATCGACGCCGGACGGCCGCCAGGGCTGGCTCGAATTCTTCCTGCGCAAAGGCTGGTCGGTCTACAATTCCGACGCGGTCGAGCGCGGACGCTCGAGCTGGGCGATGTATCCCGACGTCATCCCCGGCGAGCCGCTGTTCCTGACCACGGCGAACCCGTTCGAGCGCTTCCGCATCGGCGCGGGCGGCGGCTACGACGCCGACCCAGCCAAGCGCAAATATCTGCCGGGCAGCCAGTTCCCGGCCGACGGCTACGACAATTTCGTCAAGCAGATCGTGCCGCGCTGGACCTCGACCGACCAGATGATCATCGACGCCTATATCGCCGAGGTCGACAAGGTCTGCCCCTGCGTGATCTCGTTCCACAGCCAGTCCGGCCAGTTCGGCTTCAAGGTGGCGCAGGCGCGGCCCGACAAGGTCAAGGCGCTGATCGCGGTCGAGCCTGCCGGCATCGGCGATCCGGCCAAGGCGGCGGCGCTGAAGGACATCCCGGTGCTGATGGTCTTCGGCGACTACATCGAGCAGGACGCGCGCTGGCCGACCATCCGCAAGACCGCGACCGATTTCGGCGACAAGATCACCGCGGCCGGTGGCTCGGTCGATGTCGTCAACCTGCCCGCCGTCGGCATCACCGGCAATTCGCACATGCTCATGATGGACAAGAATAATCTGGCTGTCGCGCAGCTGATCCAGGACTGGCTGGCGAAGAAGGGGCTGACGAAATAGGCTCGGGCTCGCGCGCCTGCTCCAGCAGCCAGTCGCGGAACAGGCTGATCTTGCGCGCTGTCCGGCGCCTTGCCGGGTAGGTCAGCCAGTAGTCGTAGCCGCCGGGAAGCATCAGGTCGAAGGGCTGGACCAGCAGCCCTTCGCAAAGCTCGCGCCGGAAGAAGATCGGCGAGCACATGGCCGCGCCATTGCCGGCGAGCGCAGCCGTGACTTCAAGCTGCTGTACGGCGAGGTCGAAGCCCGCCTCCACCGGGGTCGCCTCGGAATTGACCCCCGCGGCAGCGAACCAGCGATCCCAGGCCTCGGTCTTGCCGATGCGCTTCACGTGCAAGAGGTCCGAGGGTTGCGGAGGCCGGCCAAGATCGCGGAACAGATTCGGCCCGCACAGCGGCGTGAACTCGCTCTTCATCAGCCAGTGCGCCTCCAGCCCCGGCCATTGGCCGCTGCCGCGCCGGATGGCCACGTCGCAGTCGTCGGCCTGCGGGTCACTGGGTCCGACCTTCGTGGTCATCCGCACCGCCAGCCCGGGATTGGCGCATTGGAACAGGCCGAGGCGCGGCACCAGCCAATTCGAGGCGATGGTCGGCAGCGCCTGGATCGAGAGCACGCATTCCGCCGTCTGCGTGACCGCGGCAAAGGCCGCGCGCAGGCCGTCAAAGGAATCCATCACCGACGACGCAAGGCGCTCGCCCGCCTCGGTCAAGACGACGCGTCGCGCCTGGCGCTGGAACAGCGGCAGGCCGAGCCGCTCCTCCAGCAGCTTGATCTGATAGCTCACCGCAGCCTGCGTCATGCCGAGCTCGGCCGCGGCGCGGGTGAAGCTGCCATGGCGCGCCGCCGCCTCGAAAGCGCGGATCGCGCTGAGCGGCGGCAGGCCCGTCGCCAGATCATTCATCAGCTGGCCTTATGTATGTCGCGTCGAATCCAGTTTGTCCGCTAGGCCGATCGAGAGCATCCCTTGGCGCAATCGACATCCACCTCGGGAGCCGCGTCATGTCGGCCGAAGTCAGAAGAAATAATGGATATGTCAGCCTTATGCCAGCGCTACGTGCGGTTCTCGCGCGCATTCGCCAGTTCCAGTGCAATCGCGTGGTCGCACTCGACGACCGCCTCGACCAAGAGGGCCTCAGCACCCATATGGCGCGCGACATCGGGCTCAGTGACGCAAGCCTGATTTATGACAGCCGCCGCTCCGATCGGGGCGGCTGAGGCTCGTCAGAGAGCGCTCTTGCGCGGCGTGCGCATGGTGACGAGTTCTTCGGCCGCGCTCGGGTGCAACGCGACGGTGCGGTCGAAATCGGCCTTGGTCGCGCCCATGGTGACGGCGATCGCCACCGACTGGATGATCTCGCCGGCATCGTGGCCGAGGATGTGGACGCCGAGCACCTTGTCGGTCTCCGCGTCGACGACCAGCTTCATGTAGATGCGCTCGTCGCGGCCGGAGATGGTCGCCTTCATCGGCCGGAAGCCGGTCTCGAAGATGCGCAGCTCGCGGCCTGTCGCCAGCGCCTGCTGCTCGGTGAGGCCGACGCTGCCGAGCTCCGGCGTCGTGAACACGGCGGAGGCGACGAGGGCGTGATCGACGGTCCACGGCTTGCCGCCGAAGGTCGAGTCAGCGAAGGCATGGCCCTCGCGGATCGCCACCGGGGTCAGGTTGACGCGATCGGTGACGTCGCCCACAGCCGCGATCGACGGGACATTGGAGAGCGAGCCGGCATCGACCAGGACCTGGCCGATCGGGCCGAGCTTGACGCCGGCGGCTTCGAGGCCAAGCCCAGCCGTGTTCGGGCGGCGGCCGGTCGCGACCAGCACGACATCGGCATCGATCGGTGCGCCATGGGCGCAATGGGCCCGGCGCGTGCCGTCCGGCAGCAATTCGATGCGATCGACCGTGCAGCCGAGGCGCAAGGTGATGCCGGCATGGCCGAGCGCATCGCGCAGCCGGGTGCGCAAATCCTCGTCGAAGCCGCGCAGGACATTGTCGCCGCGATGCAGCAGCGTGACGGCGACGCCGAGCCGGGCGAAGACGCTGGCGAATTCGAGCGCGATATAGCCGCCGCCGATGACCAGCATGCGCCCGGGCAGGCTCGGCAGATGGAAGATCTCGTTCGAGGAGATGCCGAGCTCGCCGCCAGGGATCGGCGGGTCGAAGGCCGGATGGCCGCCAGTGGCGACCAGGATGTGGCGGGCCCGGATCGTCTCACCGCTCTTCTGCAGCTTGACGTCATGCGGCCCGGTGACGACGGCACGCTCCTCGCGGATTTCGACGCCGGCGCCGTCCAGGCCCTTGCGATAGAGGCCGGAGAGCCGCGTCACCTCTCCGGCGACGGCATCGCGCAGGGTCGGCCAGTCGAACTCAGGCTTGCCGACGCTCCAGCCGAAGCCGGCGGCGTCCTCGAACTCGTCGGCGAAGCGACTGGCGTAGACGAAGAGCTTCTTGGGCACGCAGCCGCGGATGACGCAGGTGCCGCCGATGCGGTCCTCCTCGGCGATCATCACGCGGGCACCATGGCCTGCGGCGATGCGGGCGGCGCGCGTGCCACCCGAACCGGCTCCGATGACAAAGAGGTCGACGTCGAACTCAGCCATGATCATCCCCCCGCCGCGAGGCGGCAACTGTCCCAAACCAGAGAATGGCAGCGCCGAGCGCCGCGATCCACCAGCCCTGCCAGGCGCCATGCCCGACAACGGCGATCGAGAAAGCCGCCGTGAACAGGGCCAAGCGCGGCGCCAGCTCGGCCGGCGGCAGGCGCCGCAGTCGCGCGAGCAGCAGCAGCCCGGCGAGCGTCAACACCCCCGCCCCGATCACGCCGGTTTCGGCCCAGGCCTGCAGCGGCATGTCGTGCGGATGGCCGACACCCAGCAGCTCCCGCTCCGCGGCGGGAACCTCAGCCGCGACGGGGTGCTCACGCATGACGGCGGACGTACCGAAGCCGGTGCCGGCAACCGGGCGGACCCAGACGACCTCGCCGAAGCTCTGCCAGATGTCGATGCGCGCCTGTCCGGTCATGCTGTTGAAGCGATCGAGGATCATGGAAGGCAGCCAGCGCTGCGCCGTCACGCCCAGCACGGGAGCGAGCGCCATGGTGCTGACGAAGGCGAGCGCTGCCGCCGTCAGCGCAAGGCGCGGGGCGAGCGCGGCGCAAGCCCAGCACAGCACCAGCACCGCGAGGCCGAGCCGCACCGAGGCGCTTTCTGAACGAACGGCGAAGATGGCGACCACAAGCATGAGCAGCACGGCCAGCAGCCGGTCAGCCCAATGAGCGCCCGGTCGCGACCAGAGCGCGTAGACCGTCGGCACTGCGACGAGGAAGCAGGTGATCGCCGGACGATTGAAGACGAAGGCCATCATCTTGCCGGTGCCCAGCGCGGCACGCTGCGAGAGGCCCGAGGCGAGCTCGATCATCGAAAGGATGGCCGCAGCGAGGATCATCAGGGCGAGCGCGCGCAGGAACAGCGGCGTCGGCCGCCATTGCCCGGAGGTCGCGATCGCCAGCGCGAACACGATCGGCAGGACCAATTCCGCCCAGGCCTGCAGGGAAACGGAGGCCTTGTTGCTCCAGCCGATCGAAACCAGCGCCCAGGCAAGGAATGCGGCGATCGCCAGTGCCAAAGGCGTGGCCAACAGGGCGCGCAGGCGGGCGATGCTTGCCGCGGCCGGCTCGGCCAGCAGTCCCGCCCCCAGGAAAGCCGCGGCGGCAAGGCCCAGCATCAGCGGAGCCGAGCGGTTCGCCAGCCACATGGCGAGCGGCAGCAAGACCAGGCAGACCACACCGGCGATACGAAGAGCCCGAACCGCCGCGGGCTCGCTCGCCCGTGCCGACGGAGCATCGCGCAGAGCATTCGAGGCAGTCGAGCTGGCTGACGGAAAGATCTGACTCATGCGCTGCGGCTTACGCGATGCGGGAAGTGTCGCCTAGAGGCAGAAGGGCAGCCGGACATGCTCCGAACGAGATCGTCCGAACCCGTCCCGAGCTGGTCCAGCCCCACCAGGACCTACGACCTTAGGCGATCTCACCAGCTGCCTCTCGTCGAATTTTCCTGCGTGCACACGCCCCGGAAGCGAAACATCTTGACTTGTGATTATGCAATCAGGCGCAATTGATCCGTGGTCCGATGCGGTGCCACAGGGCGAGCGTCGACAATCGGCGTGCCAAACACGCCACTCGGGAGGTAACAATGCTCACGTCCTTCTTCAAGCGCGGGGCCGTGGCCGCCGTCGCCCTCGCCGGCCTCACCACGGCCGCCTTCGCGCAGATGGAACTGAAGATCATGGCCCCGGCCGCGCCCGGCGGCGGCTGGGACGGCACGGCGCGCTCGATGCAGCAGGCGCTGATGGCTGCAGGCATCTCCAAGAGCGTCCAGGTCAACAACGTCACCGGCGCCGGCGGCACGATCGGCCTCGCCCAGCTCATCGGCGCCAAGGGCGACGGCCACCAGCTGATGGTCAACGGCTTCGTCATGGTCGGCGCCATCCTGCTCAACAAGTCGCCGGTGAACCTGACCCAGGTGACACCGATCGCGCGCCTGACCGCCGAAGCAGAGGTCATCGTCGTTCCGACCGATTCCCCGCTGAAGTCCGCGAAGGACCTCGCCGAGCGCCTCAAGGCCGACCCGGCCAAGGTGACCTGGGCCGGCGGCTCGGCCGGCGGCACCGACCACATCCTGGCGGCTCTGTTCGCCCAGGCTGTCGGCGCAGACGCCAAGAAGATCAACTACATCCCGTTCTCGGGCGGCGGCGAGGCGCTGGCCGCGATGCTCGGCGGGCGCGTCACCGCCGGCGTCTCCGGCTATGGCGAGTTCGAAGGCCAGATCAAGGCCGGCAAGCTGCGCGTGCTCGCCGTCTCCTCGGCCAAGCGCCTCGACAATGCGCCGGACGCGCCGACCCTGAAGGAGCAGGGCATCGATCTCGAGCTGCTGAACTGGCGCTCGGTCGTCGCCCCTCCGGGCCTGTCGGCCGACCAGACCAAGGCGCTGATCGACGCGACCGAGAAGATGGTCAAGTCGAAGGAGTGGCAGGACATTCTCAAGGCCCGCGGCTGGGACGACGCCTATCTCGCCGGCCCGGCGTTCGACAGCTTCCTGAAGGAAGAGATCGCCCGCGTCTCCAAGGTCATGACCGAGGTCGGCCTGGTCAAGTGAGCCGGCCAAGGCACAGCTGAGTGCGGGGCCGGGAAACCGGCCCCCTTTTTTCCTCTCGTTACCACTCGCCCTCCCCGGCTCCGGACATGCCGGGCAACGACGGATCATCCGATGAGCCAGGAGCCTCTCGCGCACCGACCGGACAAACCGGCCCTCCTGGTCGGCGTGCTGCTGCTCGCCGTCGCGGCGATCGTCGGCCATGACGCCTCGACCCAGACGATCACCTCGAATTACGGCCTTGGGCCGACGGCGATGCCCTATGTGATCTGCGGAGGGCTCGTGCTTCTCGGTCTGGCGCATCTGTTCGTCGCCTTCCGGGAGGGCCTGCCCAAGCCTGAGGCCGCCGACAAGAGCGCCCTACTCTGGATCGCGGCGGGCCTTGTCGGCCTGATCGCCTCGATCGGCCTCGGCGGCGGCTTCGTGCTGGCGACCACGCTGATCTTCGCCTGCACCGCCCGCGGCTTCGGCCGCCGCGCCTTCCTCGTCGATGCGGCCATCGGCTTCGTGCTCGGGCTCATCATTTTCCTGGTCTTCGCCAAGCTCCTGACGCTGATCCTGCCGTCAGGGCCGTTCGAGCAGCTCTTCCTCTGACGCCGAAGGCGGGTAAATCATGGACACTCTCCTCTCCCTGCTGAACGGCTTTTCCGTCGCTCTCGCGCCCTCGAAGCTGCTGTTCTGCCTGGTCGGCGTCTTCCTCGGCACCGCCGTCGGCGTATTGCCTGGCATCGGCCCGGCGCTGACCGTCGCGCTGCTGCTGCCGGTCACCTTCAAGCTCGACCCCGCCGGCTCGCTGATCATGTTCGCCGGCATCTATTATGGCGGCATGTATGGCGGCTCGACCACGGCGATCCTGCTCAACGCCCCGGGCGAGAGCGCCTCGCTCGCGACCGCGCTCGAAGGCTCGAAGATGGCGAAGGCCGGCCGCGGCGGTCCGGCGCTCGCAACGTCGGCGATCGGCTCCTTCGTCGCCGGCCTGATCGCCACGATCGGCCTCGCGTTCCTGGCGCCCTGGCTGGTCGAGGTCGCGGTCAAATTCGGGCCGTGGGACTATTTCGCGCTGATGATCGTCGCCTTCGTCACGGTATCGGCGACCTTCGGCGACTCGCCCCTGCGCGGCCTGACCAGCCTGTTCCTCGGCATCACGCTCGGCCTGGTCGGCATCGACAAGCTGACCGGCCAGGCGCGCCTGACCTTCGGCGTGCCGGAGCTGCTCAACGGCATCGAGGTGACGACGCTCGCCGTCGGCCTGTTCGCGGTCGGCGAAGCCTTCTACGTCGCCTCCAAGCGCCTCCGCGAGCCTGAGGAGATCATCCCGATCAAAGGGTCGCTCTGGATGAGCAAGGAGGACTGGAAGCGCTCCTGGGCGCCCTGGCTGCGCGGCACGGCCTTCGGCTTCCCGATCGGCGCGCTGCCGGCCGGCGGCGCCGAGGTGCCGACCTTCCTCAGCTATTCGACCGAGAAGAGGCTGTGCAAATACCCGGAGGAGTTCGGCAAGGGCGCGATCGAGGGCGTCGCCGGTCCCGAGGCCGCCAACAACGCCTCGGCCGCCGGCACGCTGGTGCCGCTCCTGACCCTCGGCCTGCCGACCTCGGCGACCGCCGCGATCATGCTCGCCGGCTTCCAGCAATACGGGCTCAACCCCGGCCCGCTGCTCTTCGCCGAGAAGCCCGACCTGGTCTGGGGCCTGATCGCCTCGCTCTTCGTCGCCAACGTCCTGCTGGTGATCCTGAACCTGCCGCTGATCGGGCTGTGGGTGAAGCTGCTCGCCGTGCCGCAGCCCTGGCTCTATGCCGGCATCCTGGTCTTCGCGACCATGGGCACGCTCGCGGTCAACGGCTCGCCGGTCGAGCTCATGATGCTCTTCGCCTTCGGTTATCTCGGCTACCTGATGCGGCGCTACGACTATCCGGTCGCGCCGATGGTGGTCGGGCTGATCCTCGGGCCGATGGCGGAACAGCAATTGCGCCGCGCCCTGCAGATCAGCCTGGGCGATCCGATGATCCTGCTGGAGAACCCGATCTCGGCCACCCTGCTCGGCATCGCCTTCATCGCCCTCGTCGCGCCCTTCGTGATGAACGGGCTGAACAAGTTCAAGGCGGCAGAGGACTGACCTGCCAGCCGCAGCCGGGGCCGTACGCCTCGGCTGCGCGTGAACAAATATGGCGCGACTGTGTTCTTCTCGTTACCGGGCCTGCGGCCTGTCGAGCGAGAACGACCTATGAGCGACGCTACGCTATCCTCTTCCGCCTTACCGCAAGCCGACGCCGCCGAGCCCAGTCTCCATCGCGTGATGGGGCCTTGGCTGCTGCTGCTCTTCATCGTCGGCGACATTCTCGGCACCGGCATCTATGCACTCACCGGCCAGGTGGCGAAGCAGGTCGGGGGCGTCGTCTGGCTGCCCTTCCTCGTCGCGTTCGTCGTCGCGATGATCACGGCCTTCAGCTATCTCGAACTGGTCACCAAATATCCACGCGCCGCCGGCGCCGCGCTTTATGCGCACAAGGCCTTCGGCGTCCATTTCATCACCTTCATCGTCGCCTTCGCTGTGATGTGCTCAGGGATAACCTCGGCTTCGACGGCCTCGCGCGCCTTCGCCGCCAATATGTCCCAGGCTTTCGGGCTGAACTTCACTGGCGGTATGGGCATCACCCTCATCGGCCTGGCCTTCATGGCGATCGTCGCAGCCGTGAATTTCCGCGGCGTCGGCGAGAGCGTGAAGGCCAATGTCGTGCTGACCTGTGTCGAGCTGACCGGCCTGCTGATCGTGATCTTCGTCGGCCTGTGGGCGATCGCTGCGGGCCAGGGCGACGTCTCGCGGATCACGCAGTTCAAGCCGGCAGGGGACGGCGGCATGTTCTGGCCGGTGATCGCGGCGACCACCCTCGCCTTCTTCGCCATGGTCGGCTTCGAGGACTCGGTGAACATGGCCGAGGAGACCAAGGACCCGACACGGATCTTCCCGAAGATCCTGCTTGCCGGCCTCGTCATCACCGGCGTGATCTACGTGCTGGTCTCGATCTCGGCGATCACACTGGTCGCACCCGAGCAGCTTGGCGAGGGCGAGACGCCATTGCTCAAGGTCGTCGCAGCCGGCGCGCCGAACTTCCCGATCTGGATCTTCGGCTTCATCACCATGTTCGCGGTCGCCAACAGCGCCCTGATCAACATGCTGATGGCGAGCCGGCTGGTCTATGGCATGAGCCGTGAGCGCGTGTTGCCGCCGGCCCTCGGCAAGGTGCATGCGACAAGGCGCACGCCCTATATCGCGATCGGCTTCACCACACTGCTCGCCTTCGCGCTGATCACCTTTGTCGGCGAAGTGCCGGCGCTCGGCGGAACGACGGCGCTGCTGCTGCTCTGCGTCTTCACTGTCGTCAACATCGCCGTGCTGGTGCTGCGCAAGGACACGGTCGAGCACGACCACTTTCGCACTCCGACGCTGCTGCCGGTCCTCGGCGCGCTCTTCTGCGCCTTCTTTGCCGGCCCCTGGACCGGCCGCGACCCGGTCCAATACAAGATCGCCGGCATCCTGATCGGCGTCGGTGTCGTGCTCTGGCTGGTAACGGTGATGGTCAACCGCGCCGCCGGTGTGCAGCCGAGCGATCCGACGATGGAAGACTTCGGCGGGCACGGGCCGGTCAATTGAACATCGGACGAAGAAGGCCGCCGGTAGCACCGGCGGCCCTTTTCAATCAACGTGCAACGGTTGTCGGCTCAGAGCCTGTGGCCGCGCTTGCGCATCTCGGCGTTGAACAGATCGAAAAGTCGGTTGCTGGTCGCCACGGTCCAGGGCTGAAGCAGCGTGTAGACCTCCTCCAGCGCCTGTGCGCGGTTCGCATTGTAGCGCTGACCGACGGGCGAGCTGAAGAAGGCCATGACCTCCTTGAGATCGGCTTCGGGCATCTTGCTGGCGAAGATCCTGCTGGAGGAATCGATCATTTCGTCGCGGCGAAGATCGGCCTCGGCCTTGAGCGCAGTCAGGACCTCTTCCATGTCCTTCTTCAGCTCGGGGCGGGTCGCCAGGCTCTCGCGGACATTCGCGACGAACTCGCTGTAGAGCGACTCGATCGACTGCGACAGGCCGGAGGAGATGACGACCTCGCGCGCAGCCTTGAGATGCTCCGGCGTCAGCGCCTGCTGCGCCAGCGCGGGCACGGCGAACAACGCCAGCGACAGGAACGCGCCTGCCAGGCTGTGACGGATCATGCGGTTACCCCTTCGTCGCTCGCCGGCCATGCGGCGATGTCCATGTGTTCCGGTGCGGCAACGCCCCTCACCGGGAGCAGCCGCCGGCCGCTCTTAGAGCATGTGCAGCCAAAGTGGAAACCACTTTTGCGGCCAAAGCATGCCGCTCGACAAGCGCTCAGCGACGTTCCGCAGCCGGATCGCCGAGGACGCGCACGCCATCACTGCCAGCGAGGAACGCTGCGTTGGCCAGGCCGAGAAAGAGGCCATGCTCGACGACGCCGGGGACCTGGTTCAGTGCCAGCGCCAGCACGTCCGGCAGCTCGATCCGGCCAAGATGCGCGTCGAGGATGTAATGGCCGCCATCGGTCAGCAGCGTCGCACCATCCGTGCGCTTGCGCAGCTTGAGCTCGCCACTCGCCCCCGACGAGGCGATCGCGGCTGCGACGGCCCGGCGCGTCGCCTCCAGCCCGAAAGGCACGACCTCGATCGGCAGCGGGAAGCGGCCGAGCGTCTCGACCTGCTTGCCGGTGTCGGCGATCACGATCATGCGCTTCGACGCGGCGGCGACGATCTTCTCGCGCAGCAGCGCGGCGCCGCCGCCCTTGATCAGCCGCAAGGCGCTGTCGATCTCATCGGCGCCGTCGATGGTGAGGTCGAGCTCGGGCGTCTCGTCCAGCGTCGACATCGGGATCGAGAGGCTCTCCGCTTGTGCCTGCGTCGCCTCCGAGGTTGCGACGCAGATCACCTCGAGCCCCGCCGCAACCTTGGCGCCGAGGCCGTCGACGAAGTGCTTGGCCGTCGAGCCGGTGCCGAGGCCGAGCCGCATGCGCGGGCGCACCAGTTCCAGAGCCGCCAGCGCTGCCGCCTTCTTCAGGTCTTCGCTCACGCGCCGAGCCCACCCATCAGCATGTACTTGATCTCGACGAACTCCTCGATGCCGTGGAGGGAGCCCTCGCGGCCGAGACCCGATTCCTTGACGCCGCCGAAAGGCGCAACCTCGGTGCCGAGGATGGCCGAGTTGATGCCGACCATGCCGTATTCGAGCTCCTCGGCGACGCGGAAGGCCCGGCCGAGATCCCTGGTGTAGAAATACGCCGCGAGGCCGAAGGGCGTGTCGTTCGCCATCGCGACAACCTCGTCCTCGCTGGTGAAGCGATAGATCGGCGCGATCGGCCCGAAGGTCTCTTCATTGGTGACCAGCATCTTGGTGGTGACGCCGGCGAGCACCGTCGGCTCGTAGAAGGTGCGGCCGAGCGCATGGCGGCGGCCGCCGACCATCACCTTGGCGCCGCCCGCGACCGCGTCGGCGACATGGCGCTCGACCTTCTCGACCGCGCGCTCGTTGATCAACGGGCCCTGCACGACGCCGACCTCGACGCCGTTGCCGACCTTCATCTTCGCGACCTCGCCGGCGAATTTGGCGACGAAGTCGTCATGGATGCCGTCCTGGACGAAGAGCCGGTTGGTGCAGACGCAGGTCTGGCCCATGTTGCGGAACTTGGCGATGATCGCGCCCTCGACCGCCTTGTCGAGATCGGCATCGTCGAAGACGATGAAGGGCGCGTTGCCGCCGAGCTCGAGCCCGACCTTCTTCACGGTCGAAGCCGCCTGCTGCATCAGGAGCTTGCCGACCGGAGTCGAGCCGGTGAAACCGATGAAGCGCACCGCCGGATGGGAGGTCATCACGCCGCCGATCGCCTGGGCATCGCCGGTGACGATGTTGAGCACGCCCTTGGGGAAGCCCGCCTGCTCGGCGAGCGCGATCAGCGCCAGCGCGGTCAGCGGGGTGTCCGGCGCCGGCTTGACCACGAAGGTGCAGCCCGCGGCCAGTCCCGGAGCGCATTTGCGCGTGATCATCGCCGCCGGGAAGTTCCAGGGCGTGATCGCAGCGCAGACGCCGACCGGCTGCTTCGCCACGATGATGCGCGAATTCGGGAATGGCGAGGGAATGGTCTCGCCATAGATGCGCTTGGCTTCCTCGGCGTAGAACTCGACGAAGGAGGCGGCATAGGCGACCTCGCCTCTAGCCTCGGCCAGCGGTTTGCCCTGCTCGGCCGTCATGATCTGCGCCAGATCCTCCTGGTTCGCCATGATCAGCTCGAACCATTTGCGCAGGATGAGCGAGCGCTCCTTGGCCGGCTTCTTCGCCCAGGGCTTGAAGGCGCGTGAGGCGGCCTCGACCGCAGCGGTGGTCTCGTCGGCGCCGAAGCGCGGCACCTTGGCCAGAATCTCGCCGGTCGCCGGATTGTCGACCACATCGACGCCCTCGCCGATCCAGGCGCCGTCGACATGGCACTGCGTGCGCAGCAGCGAGGGATCCTTGAGCGTCAGCATGCGAGCCTCCGGCGTGGTGGGTGGGTCGCCGGGGCTCTAGCATGCGGCGCAAGCGCTTGCCGATAGCAAACGCCGCATCGCCGTCGTGAATAAATTGCAGTTACCGTTTCGCCACCAGCCCGGCGGCGACGCTACTTCACCATCGGCGTGCAGACGACCTTGTCGTCGAAGACGTAGCAGACGCTCAGCTCGCCGGTGCGGACATTGGCGCGGAAGATGCCGCCTTCGCGCTCATGGCGCGAGGGAACGAGGACATAGTCGCTCGGCGCCTGCGCACCGGCCCCCTCCCCAGCCGGGAAGCAGACGGTGACACCGACACCGCCCTCCTTGAGCTGGAACTGGCAAGCCCCGACCTCCCCGGTCGCCTTGTCGATTCGATAGACGCGGTTGAGATCGGTCTGCGGCGCAGGCGCGAACTCATAGGGCGCGGCAAGCGCCGCGCCGAAAGCCGGCAAGACGAACAGGCCGGCGCCCAGCGCCCGGGCCCAGGGACGGCCAATGGAGCTTCTGGAACAGCTCGACAGTTTCGGCACCGCTACGCCCCCTTCGACGATTCGTCCGCACCCTACCATGCTGCCGAACCCGTATCACCGCGATTGCAGCGAGGCCACGACGAGATGACGTCGCTGTTGCGCCAGCGCCCTTGCCAACCCGCATCCTCCGGCCTTTATGCGCAGGGCAACGTCACAGGATGGATCATGTCGCTCCCCCCGATCGTCGTCTTCGATCTCGACGGCACCCTCGCCGAGACCGCTCCCGACATCATGCGCACGCTGAACGTCATCCTCGAGCAGGAAGGGCTGGCCGCCCTGCCTGTCGAGCGGGCGCGGGAACTGGTCGGCGCCGGCGCAAGGGCGCTGATCGAGCGTGGCTTCAAGGTCAGCGGCCGGCCGCTCGACCCCGAGACGCTGGAGCAGCTGTTCGAAGGCTTCCTCGGCATCTACGCAGACGGCGTCGCCGGCAACAGCTTCATCCATGAGGGGGTCGTCGCGGCGCTGGACGAGCTCGCGGCCGATGGCTTCGTCTTCGCGGTCTGCACCAACAAGCCGATCCTGCACACCCGCCTCTTCCTCGATCATTTCGGGCTAAGCGAGCGTTTTGCCGCGATAGCCGGGCGCGACAGCTTCCCTTTCTTCAAGCCCGACCCGCGCCATCTCACGCAGACGATCGCCCAGGCCGGCGCCGATCCGGCCCGCGCGGTGATGGTTGGCGATTCGCGCACCGACGTTGACACGGCGCGCGCCGCCGGCATCCCTGTGATCTGCGTGCCATTCGGCTACACCGACGTGCCGGTCGAGGCACTCGCGCCCGACCTGGTGATCCAGCACTTCAGTGAACTGCCGCAGGCAGTGCGGCAACTTACCGACCGCAAGCCGGCCCTCGCTACTCATTCTTGACGGCGGCGGCACACCCCACTAGGAACAGCGCGGTCCGGGCGGCTAGCTCAGCGGTAGAGCACTCCCTTCACACGGGAGGGGTCACAGGTTCGATCCCTGTGCCGCCCACCATTTCCCCACGTTCGAATAGCCCATAGGCGCCATCGCCCTGAGCAAAGGTTGCGCGAGCGATCGAGCTCGCCCGCTCGCCGGAGATATCGGCGAGCCGGAGGATGGTGGCCCCAGTTTGCTGCATCCGCGCCATACTCTCGCGCGTAGATGACAAATGCCTATGCCTAAAAGCCGGAAGCGGCCGGCTCCTGAGATGCCGCTATCGACCGAAATCCCAATCGATCTCGACATCCAACGCAGGCTGAGACGCGATCTCAAACTGACGAGCGAGGAGATCCTGGAAATCGACATCGAGCTCGCGATCGAAGCTGGCCTGCTAAAGAGACCCAAGCCTCGCTGATACGAGGAAGCCCGACCTCGACAGGCGGGCGCCGGCCGTGCCTTTCCGGTTACCGCCGCGCGAGCCGCCCCCTGGCTCCCTGACGAATGGCCATGAAACCGGCTGCACATCTCGTGCAATGTAGCCACCGAATCCTGCGGCAGGCGCAGGCGCGACACGGTGACGGTGGCGCGCACAGTTCTGCGTCGCTTTCAGGTGAATGGGTGACCTAACAACATGATCGGATATCAGCAGCGTGTCCTGCGCGCCCTCGGCGTGCTTGCGATCCTATGGTCGTTCGCAATCCCGTCCCCCGGCCGGGCGGAGGCGCCGATCACGGTGAAGGGCGGCGAGACCATCACGATCGCCGGTGTCCGCAGCATCCTCATCCGCGCTCCGCATCCCAAAGGCAGCGTGATCCTGCTGACCGGCGGCGATGGCCGTCTCGAGGTCGGCAGCGGCGCGCGCCTCGGCAAGGCCGGCGACAACGTCCTGATCCGCAACCGGGATGCCTTCGTCGCGCAGGGCTACAATGTGCTGCTTGCCGAGCTCGGGACGAACCTTCCTGCTGCGGTCGACCATATGGCCGCGATCAAGCGTCCGGTCATCGTGGTCGCCACCAGCATGGGCACGCACCGTGCAGCCCAGGGCCTCGTGGCGGGCGCCATGCCGGACAGGCTCGTCCTGACCTCGGGCCTCCTGAGCAAGGCGTCGGGCTCGGACGACACCGTCCAGACGATACTGGGGACGCCGAACAGGCTGCCGCGCACGCTCGTCCTGCACCACCGAGAGGATCGCTGCCGCTTGACGCTGCCAGCCGGCGTCGCCCCGTTCCAGGCCTGGGCGGGCGGGCGTGTCCAGGTCGAATGGATGAGCGGCGGGCAGACCGACGAGGCCAATCCCTGTCGCTTCAGCGCACATCATGGTTTCGCCGGGCAGGACGACGAGCTCGTCGCCCGCATCGTCAGGTTCATGGTGCGCTGACAGGTCTCGATACTGGCGCGAGCTCTTTTCGCTCGATCGAACGAAACGCGTGCTGCCGCCGCGGGGCCGCGCAATGTTGGAGCAAGCCGACGCGCCGATCCCTCCACGGGAATCACCGTGGAGATCGGATCATGCGATTCGGCACTGGGCAATCTGCGGCGGTCGCCGGCCGCGCCCTGTACGCCTATCTCGCCTTCGTGCAGCGGACGACGCGCTTCAAGCCGGCGCTCCCCGGCATCAGGCCGTGGGAGCGCAGCCGCGAGCCCTTCATCGCCCTGACCTGGCACGGCCAGCAGATGCTGAGCCTGGCGGCGCTCGACGGCGCGGCGGAAGTCGCGATCCTGACCTCGCTGCATTTCGACGGGGCAGTGGTCGCCACGGTGGTGGAGCGCGCGGGCTTCCGCGCCATTCGCGGCTCAGGCGCCCAGAGCCCCCGCAAGATCAAGACCAAGCGCGCCATTCCCGCCTTCTCCGAGATGCGCGAGGCGCTCCGCGAAGGCACCAGCCTCGTGCTCACGGCGGACGTACCGAAGCTCGCGCGCGTCGCCGGCAAGGGGGCCGTCCAGCTCGCGCGGGCCACCGGGCGGCCGATCTACCTCTTCGCGGCGGTGACCAGCGCCCGGGTCGATCTCGACAACTGGGACAGGGCCAGCATCGCGCTGCCCTTCGGCCGCGGCTGCGTGCTCTGGTCGGAGCCGCTCTATGTCCGCCGCGCCGCCGATGAGCGCGAGATGGGCCTGATCGCGCTGGACATCTCGACCCAGCTCGACGAGCTCCATGCCACGGCGCATCGCCTGCTCGACCGGCGCCGCTAGGGCTACGATCCTGCCTATCGGGACTTCAACGACCGGGCGCAGCGCATTCGGCCGGCGTGGCGCAGATCAGGCCAGGCGGGCGCAACTGCTCCTGCGGGCCCGCCGGCTCGATGACGATGCGGCTGAGATCCCCGGAGAAGCGCAAGCCGAGGCCGGACGAGATCAGCACGATCCGCGCCCGGGACGAAGCGAGGATGGTGGCGTTGGCGCCGGCAAGGAAATGCGCGCTGCCGCCGAGGCTGGCATAGGTGCCGAAGACGTCCTCGCGCCGGTCCAGACCGTAGACCAGCATGATCACCCGTCCGTAATCGGCGCCGAGCCCGATGCCGACCGACAGGGCCGACCAGGTCACCGGCGTCGGGATCCCGTCGGAAAAGCGCAACTCGCCGCTGCCATGGCGCCCGCCGAGCACGAAGGAGCCGCTGAGCTCGCCGCCGATGATGTAGGCGTTCGGCTCGCCGAAGAGCGCGAGCGAGCGCTCGATCGGGATACTGACCGTCTTGGACGCCGCGTCGAACACGCTTTCGACCAGCCTGGTGATGTCCTGCCGCGAGGTCGTCGGCAGCTGGCCGGCCCGGACCTCGCCCTTCGTCACCGCCCCCTGCCCGAGCGCGAGGCCGGGCACGAAGGCCAGCAGCACGGCAAGCACGAGACGCGGGCCAGACCAACGCGACATGACGCTCAGCGCATGCATCAGGCCGGCAGCTCCGGAAGAGAGTTGAACGGCAATGGCGATACGGTCCATGCAGAGACAGGAAGGGGCGAGCCCCCGGTCCCGCAAGCCATACCCGCATCGAGGTTCCGTGACGACTCGCAACGCTGCCGCAATCCCGCCCCGAATGCGACCGGCGAGTCGCCTGCGGCTGGCAGAGCGCGAGGCGCGGCATGGCGGAAAGGCCTTGCCATGACCTCCCTGTCGCGCGCCCTCACCATTCGCCTGTCTCTGCTCGGCATCGTCCTGTTCACCGCCTTCATCGGCGCCGTCATCGCGTTTGCCCTGATCACCGAGGATCCCGGCGTCCTGCGCAACGACGTCACCTCCCAAATGATCCAGCAAAGCGCGCGTGCCCCCTCCGGCAGCGCCGTGCAGGTCGAAAAGACTGCGGGATTGTCCCGGATCGAGCGCGCCAGCCCCTCGCTCTGGTATCTCGTCTCCGATGGACGTTCCCTCGTCGAGTATGCGCCAGAGTTGCGGCCGACCCTGCCGATCGACATCCGGCTCGACGGGCCGACCATCGCCGCGCAGATGCGGATCGGCGGCGAGAACGCACTCGCCTTCGACGTCATCGAGAAGGACGGCAGCAGGATCATCGTCGCCACCCGCGGCGGCCAGCCGGGCTGGGATCTGATCCTCGGCTACTATCTGCGGGCGATCGCAGGCTCGGCGCTGGCGATCTCGGTGGTCTTCGGCCTCCTGATCGCCGGCGCGATCGCGATGTCGGTGTCCTATATCGGCGCGCGGCTGCGCAGCGCCGCCGAGGCCGCGGCACGGATCGACCCGAAGGCGCCGCGCGGCCTGCTGCCGACCGAGCAGACCCCGGTCGAGCTGATGCCGCTGACCACGGCGCTCAATGCCGCGCTCGACAAGATCGCCGGCAATATGGAGGTGCAGCGGCGCTTCATGAACAATGTCGCGCATGAACTGCGCACGCCGCTGACCGTGATGCGCGGCCGGATCGACGCGCTGCCGAACGACCAGATGCGGCTTGCGCTCACCACCGACGTCAGCCGGCTGACCACCATCGTCTCGTCGATGCTGCAGCTCGCCCGGCTGCACAGCACCGAATTGCCGTTCGAGGCGATGCAGCTCAACGGCATCGCCCGCGCTGTGCTGGCCGATCTCGCACCGCTGATCCTGAGCAACGGCGCCGATGTCGCACTGGAAGAGGAAGGGGAACGGCGCTCGCTGATCGAGGCCAACGAAGCGACTGTGCGGGCGGCGATCGCCAATCTCGTCGACAACGCGTTGCGGCATGCACGGGCGAAATCGACGATCGTGGTCAGGGTGATCGACGGCGCGGTGCTTGAGGTCGCGGATGACGGGATCGGCATCGAGCCGTCCGATCGCCCGCAGGTGACCGAGCCGTTCAACCGGATGTCGCCGAACTCGACCGGCGCCGGCCTCGGCCTGACCATCGTGCGCGACATCATGGCCGCCCATGGCGGCACGCTGACCATCCTCGGGCGGCCGGGCGGCGGCACTCTGGTGCGTCTCGTCTTCCCGCCGCGGGAGGATGATTGAGGGCTGCGCTACAGCGCCAGCTCCGACACGCGCAGCATGTAGCCGATGCCACGCAGCGAGGTGATCTCGACCCTGGCGCCGGCCTCCTTGAGCTTGCGCCGCAGCCGCGAAATCTGCGCCTCCAGGGTGTTGGATTCGATCAGGTCGTCGAAGCCGTAGACCGCCTCTATCAGGACGTCGCGGGTGACGACACGGCCGATACGCTGGACCAGCGCCTCCAGGATCAGCGCCTCACGCCGGCGCAGATCGAGCATCTCCGAGCCGACGCTGGCGCTGCGTCCTTCGAGGTCGAGCGAGAGATTGCCGGCGGTGATCACCAGCG
Source organism: Allobosea sp. CCNWLY174 (assembly GCF_037120455.1). NCBI lineage: Bacteria > Pseudomonadati > Pseudomonadota > Alphaproteobacteria > Hyphomicrobiales > Alloboseaceae > Allobosea > Allobosea sp. CCNWLY174. The sequence goes on from NZ_JBBBBQ010000001.1 coordinate 1,149,450, forward strand.
AGCGCTTGGGATTGCGCCGGCGCAGGATGACGCGCAGGCGCGCCAGCAGCTCCTCCGGCTCGAAGGGCTTGACGAGATAGTCGTCCGCACCGGTGTTCAAGCCTTCGATCACGTCGGCTTTTGCGTCCCGGGCGGTCAGGACGAGGAAGGCGGGTCGCGGCTCGGCGGAATTCAGTGCCTTGACGATCAAGAGGCCGTCGCCGTCAGGCAGGCGCCGGTCGACGATCACGATATCGAACGGGGTCGAGCGCAAGGCGGCAAGCGCCGCATCGATCGTCGTCGTGCGATCGGCGATCAGTCCGGCATTGGTGAGGAGCGAGGACAGGAAGGCCATCAGTTGTGGCTCGTCCTCGACGATCAGGGCGCGCATGAAAAAAGCTGATCAGGGTGCACGGATGGAACGTGATGCCGGAATAGGGGCGAAATATCCAGACGCATCACGCTCCATCCATGCCAGGGCGCAGCCGTTGGAGCCGGATCCGTTCAGGTTGCAGCAACTCGAACGGATCGAAACGGGCTCCAGGGCCGCAGGGTGGACCGGACCGGTTTCCCGGCCGGGATTTCGACGTCAGAAGCGGTGGTTGAGGCCCGCCTTGACGAGATGCTCGTTGACGCCGACGCGTGCGCGGCCGCTGGCGAACTGGAAGTTCTGCTTGCCGAGCGAGATGTAGTTGTATTCGAGCTTGGCGGAGAGATTGTCGGTGATGCCGTATTCGGCGCCGGCGCCGACGACATAGCCGACCTTGCTCTTCTCCTTCGAGACCAGCCCGTCGCTGGCCTTCAGGCTGCCATAGGCGACACCGCCGAGGCCGTAGACCAGCACGCGGTCGAAGGCGATACCGGCGCGGGCCTTGAGGGTGCTGACATAGCGCATGTCGGCGCTGGTGCCGCCGGTGCGCTTGGCGCCCTTGCCGAGACCGTTCATCGAGATGTCAGCCTCGACACCGGTGACGAAGCCGCCCATCTGAAGATTGTAGCCGAGCTGGCCGCCGAGCAGGATCTCGTTGCGGCTCTTCTTGCCGGCCCCCTGGAAGCGATCGAAGGCGCCGCCGGTATGGGCGCCGACATAGATGCCGTTCCAGCTATAGGGCCGCGGCGCCGAATAGGCCGGCCATTCCTGCCCCCGCACGGGACGATCGGCCGCCACGGCCGGGATCGCGAGCAGAGCCGACAGGCCGAGGCCGGCCAACGGGACGAAACGATTCATCAAAGACTCCTTGCGGCGACCTTGAGCCGCCGCCGACGCATCAGGCTTGCGACCCCATGTCCGCGCATCGGACCGGGTCAGCACGGCGCAGATTGCGTGCGAAGATTACGGCAACGTTGCCCGCCTGGCCGTGGAGGCACGGCCGCGTTCGCTCGGAGGGGCCTCAGCCGGAACGGAGTGGCCGGGCAGCGAGCGCTCAGTTTCTCGTGGCTCGGTCCGGGCGCGGCTGCGCATCGTTCGCCCATTCAGCCAGCGGGGCGGTCGCCATGAACTGCTCGATCGCGAGCAGGGCGATGTCGCCGGAATGGCCGGAGCGGCGCAGCCCGAGAATCAGGCGCGCCAGCCATTCGCGATGCGGATTCTCGAAGGGTCCATAGATCGGGCCGACATGCCGCCAGGCCTCGTGAAAGGCTGTTCCCAGGGCAGCGAGCTCTTCAGGCCCGGCATTGAATTGGCAGGCAGGCATGGCGAACCTCCCGTCATTTTGCAGAGCGGACCAGAGCCGGCCCGGCTTTGCAATCGGAAGTTGCCCCTCGACCTGAAGACTAGGCGAACGACCGGTTAACGGCAATCGGACAAGCCATCACAGGCTGCTCACGATCTCGCGCGGATGACGGGCGGCAAAGGCGCGGGCCGACTCGCGGAAAGCCACCCAAGCGGGCAACGGCACGGTGCCGACGTCGTTGCACGCAGGAAGTCGCGGGCGAGTGCACTCGTCGATCGCTGCATCGGGGTCTATGCGCGCCGAGCGACAGAGTGCGCGCGCGATCCGGATGATGCGTTGTTCCTCGTGATCTTCGGGAATCATTGGTCGGCAGGCCTCGATATCGTCGCCCTCATAACGCGACCCTGGCGATGAGGTTCCGCACGCCCGCACACCGTGCCCGATCCAATTCCGGCCGCATTTCGCCCGATGGAACTTTTTCTCGGCGCCGCGCTTTTGTCCGAAAATCGTCCAAATCAACGCAACTGCCAAAGTAGACGCCTACGCCTGTTGCAGCCCCGCAACGGGCGCCTTCAAAGCTTAAGAGGTCGCGTCGATGTGAACGTCGATCGATTGAACGGCAGCCGCCGCTCTGCCAGAGATTTGGGGAATTGTTGACGTTTTTCCGTCACCTTTCCGCATGCTCGCCACCCTGCCCATCATCCTGCAATCCCCTTCCGAGGCCGCAATGCTCCGCTCCTTCCGTTTGGCCCTGATCGCCGGCACGGCCGTCGCGGCCACGGCGACCGCCGCCGTCGCCGAAATCGACCCGCTCACCCGCCAGCCGCTCGTCACCTATGTCGACCCTGCCAAGGCGCAGGCGACCGCGATCCCGCGCGAGGTCGTCTCCTTCGGCGGCACCTACCGCCCCGGCACGATCGTGATCAACACGAGCGAGCGCCGCCTCTATTTCGTCCTGCCCGACGGCAAGGCCGTCCGCTACGGTGTCGGCGTCGGCCGCCCGGGCTTCGACTGGGCCGGCTCGCAGACCATCACCCGCAAGGCCGAGTGGCCCGGCTGGACCCCGCCGGCGCAGATGCTGAAGCGCCGTCCCGACCTGCCGCGCTTCATGCCCGGCGGCCCGGAGAACCCGCTCGGCGCCCGCGCCATGTATCTCGGCTCGACCCTCTACCGCATCCACGGCTCGAACGAGCCGGAGACGATCGGCCAGGCGGTCTCCTCGGGCTGCATCCGCATGCTGAACGAGGACGTGATCGACCTCTACGAGCGCGCCAAGGTCGGCACCCGCGTCGTCGTCGCCCGCTGAGCGGCACCACGCGTCCAGGATTGCGAAAGGCCGGCTTCGTGCCGGCCTTTTTCTTTTTGCATCCGATCAGGCCGGGGCCGTCACAAAGATCCGGACTGCCACCACCGCGGCGAGCAGGAGAACCAAGGACTGCTACAAGTCCTTGGCGATCTTGCCCGCCCTTCTCCATGAGGCAGGCAGGCTCACCGCCGCGGCATCTCGGGAAATTCGAGCTTGGTCACGTCATAGCCCAGCGCTCGGGCGCGCCCGACAAGCCGTGCCCGCTGCGCCTCGCTGATCTGCGGGTCGCGGGAGAAGATATAGAGGTCGCGGAACTCGGGATCGGCCGAGATGAACCAGCTGTAGTCGTTCGCGCGATCGAGCACCCAATAGTCGCGCGTGACCGGAATGAATCCGTAGAGGCGATAGTCGACCCTGAGCTTGGCGTTCGTGCCTGGATCGAGAATACGGCCCGGCCCTCCGATCGTCTTGGGCTCGCCCTCGGGCGTACCCATCCGACAGGAGTCGAGGACGTCGATGCCGCCACCGGCGTCGCGCTTGTATTCCGTCGCACCGGCCACGCAGCCATCGGTGATCGCCATCGGACGACGGGCGATCTCGTGCCACAGACCGCTGTAGAAGCGGCCGACGTCGATCTTTTTCAACGGTTCCGGCGCCTTGTTCGCCGGCCCGCCCATCGCCATGCAACCGGACAGACAAACCGCCAGAACCAAGCCGGCGACGATGACCCTGGCGTTCATAACATCCTCCCTGGTGCGCGTGAGGCGCATTCAGGAGCATCTACGTCCGGGACACGGGTTCGGTTCGCTCGGTTGAGGCGGCGCGCCCTAAACTCTTTTGCCCCGCTCCCGCGACAGGCCCTTCGCCGCCAGATCGTCGAGATACGCCTGGAATTTCGCCTCGCCGTCGCGACCGAGCTCGCGCAGATAGTCCCAGCCATAAATGCCGGTGTCGTGCATGTCGTCGAAGGTCAGCCGAACGGCGTAGTGGCCGACCGGCTCCACCTTCAGGATCTCGACCTCGCGCTTACCCGCCACGGTCTGCTTCTGCGTCGGGCCATGGCCCTGCACCTCGGCCGAGGGGCTCTCCACCCGCAGCAGTTCGGCCGGGAGCGCATGGCTTTCGCCACTCTCGAAGGTGATGTGGAGCGTGCGGCGGTCCTTCGAGAGACGGATCTCGCTCGGCCAGTCTGACATCTTCGTGTTTCTCCGAGCATGTTCCGCAAAAGGGGGAGCCCCTTTTGCGATCAGAACATGCTCAACTTTTTGATTTGGCGCGAATTCTTTTCGTTCGGCCAACCCGGCCGAACGGAAAGCGCGCCGACAGCTTGCGACCATCAGCCGGCTTGACCGCGGGCTTGCCGCCGCCGATGTTCGCTTCCTATATCAGAGCAACGGCAGGCGCACTGCGCCGCAAGACCGCGACCGTCCAAGGATTTCAGCCGCCGTGCTGCAGGACCCCATCAAGCCCTTGATGCGTGCGCCGCTGACCGACCCGTTCGGCCGCGACATCTCCTATCTGCGCATCTCGGTGACGGATCGCTGCGATTTCCGCTGCGTCTACTGCATGTCCGAGGACATGGCTTTCCTGCCGAAGCGCGATCTGCTGACGCTGGAGGAGATCGACCGCGTCGCCAGCGCCTTCGTCTCGCGCGGCACGCGCAAACTGCGCATCACCGGCGGCGAGCCGCTGGTGCGGCGCGACATCATGAACCTGTTCCGCTCGCTCTCGCGCCATCTCGCCTCGGGCGCGCTCGACGAGCTCACTGTGACCACCAATGGCTCGCAGCTCGCCCGCTATGCGCAGGAGCTGGCCGATTGCGGCGTGCGCCGCATCAACGTCTCGATGGACACGCTCGATCCCGAGAAGTTCCGCAGGATCACGCGCTGGGGCGACCTGTCGAAGGTGCTCGCCGGCATCGAGGCGGCGCGTGCCGCCGGCCTGCGCGTCAAGATCAATGCGGTGGCGCTGAAGGGCGTCAACGAGGACGAGATCGAGGGGCTGATGCAGTGGGCCCATGGCCTCGGCATGGACCTGACGCTCATCGAGGTGATGCCGCTCGGTGAGATCGAGCCGGCGAGGCTCGACCAGTTCCTGCCGCTCTCGATGGTGCGGGCCAAGCTGATGGACCGCTACACGCTCGACGACGATCCGTACCGGACCGGCGGCCCGGCGCGCTATGTCCGGGTGCGCGAGACCGGCGGTCTCGTCGGCTTCATCACACCGATGACCCATAATTTCTGCGAGAGCTGCAACCGCGTGCGGCTGACCTGCACCGGCACGCTCTACATGTGCCTCGGCCAGGAAGACGCGGCCGATCTGCGCGCCCCTATCCGCGCCTCCAGCGATGACGCTTTGCTCTACAGAGCGATGGAAGAGGCGATCTCGCGCAAGCCTAAGGGCCACGACTTCGTCATCGACCGGCGCCGTCCGCGCGCCGCGGTTGGCCGGCATATGAGCGTGACCGGAGGCTGAGAGTGAGGCAGGCCCGGCTCAGCGGGCCCGCAATGCCCGCACGATGGTCGCTGCCCGCCTGAGAGTGGTCACGGCAGCGCCTACCGCGATCAGCCAGAGCGCGACGGTCAGCACCTCGTTCTGGCCTCGCCAGAACGGCTCCAGCAGAGAGATCAGCGCCGCCGCTGTGATCATCGCCATGCGGTGCTGCTTGGCCATCGGGCCGGAGAAATCGGCCGGCAGCCCGCAATTGCGGCCGAGCTCGCGGGTATAGGCCGTCAGCACGGCCAAGGCTGCGGCCGCCCAGCCCAGGGCCGGGGCACCGATCCCGTAGCCGACGCCGGCGAGGATCAGGATATCGGCGATCCGGTCGGGGAATTCGTTCCAGAACGGCCCGTCGGCAGACTGCTTGCCGCCTTCTATCGCGACCATGCCGTCGAAGAGATTGCAGAGCAGCCTGAGCTGGCAGAACAGGGCCGCGGCTAGCAGCAGCGCGATGCGCGGCCCGGAAGGTGCCCCGCCCGCTAGCCAGAAGGCGGCGCCGGCGCAGGCCGCCATCGCCATGCTCGCCATCGAGATCTGGTTCGGCGTGATGCCGCTGTCGCTCAGCCGGCGCGCAATCGCCCGGGCCCAGCCGGTGTCGCGGCTCGAGAGCGGCCGCCGGTCGTCACTCTGCGCCATGGTCCGTCGCCTTCCTGCTCCGCCACAGGGAAAGATTGTAGAGTGCCGCATAGCTGGTCGCGACGGTCAGCGGGACTGCGATCGTCCTGGCGATCTCGGGCGTGCCGCCGATCGTATGGATGAGCGTCAGCAGGCTCGCGGAGACGAGCCCCGCGATGACGGGCGGCGCCAGCAGCGCGGCCAGGCCAGTGAAGCGGCTGGCGAGATATTCGATGCCCCGTTTCAGCAGCAGGGTGATGATCGCCGAGAGCGTCCCCTGGATCAGCCCGGCGAGGAGCGGCGCCGGCATCGGATGGGCGCGGTTGGCGAAGGCGGCCCAGCTGCCCATGGCGAGGAAGGCGAAGCCGACATGGACGATGCTGCTCCGCATCAGACGGGCGAGCGGCGAGTTCACGTCGCCGACCAGCCATAGCGGACGAGGTGGAAGAAGATCGGTGCGGAGAACACCACCGAATCGAGCCGGTCGAGGAAGCCGCCATGGCCGGCGATCAGATGACCCCAGTCCTTGATGCCACGATCGCGCTTGATCGCCGACATCACGAGCCCGCCGAAGAAGCCCATCAGCACGATGACCAGCGCCAGAAACGCTGCCTGCAGCGGCGTGAACGGGGTCATCCAGGACAGGGCCGCCCCGACCACCGTCGCGCTGAGCGCGCCACCGACGAAGCCCTCGACCGTCTTCGACGGCGACAACCTGGGCGCGATCTTGGTGCGGCCGAGCAGCTTGCCCCAGACATACTGGAGCACATCGCTCATCTGCACGACGATGACGAGGAAGGCGATCAACAGGACGTTGCGGCCCTGATATCCGGGTATGTCGAGGCTGAGCAGCGCCGGCACATGCGAGATGCAGAAGACGCAGATCATCAGCGCCCATTGCACCTCGGCAATACGCACGAGGAAATGCTCGGTGTCGCCGCGCAGCGAGGCGATGATCGGCATCAACAGGAAAGCGTAGACCGGGATGAAGATCGAGTAGAGGCCGTACCAGTCGATCCAGATCAGATAATACTGCACCGGCAGCACGACGAAGAAGCCGGCCGCCAGCGCCCAATGATCGGCACGGCGCGTGTCGGTCAGTGTGATGAATTCGCGTAGCGCCGCAAACGAGCAGAAACCGAAGAGCAGCGTCACGCCGGCCTTACCGCCGATCAGCGCCAGGCCCATCAGCACGATCATGATCCACCAGGCGCGGATGCGATCGTTCAGGTTCTCGACCACGGCATTCGAGCCGTCCGGCGACAGCCGGCGCTGCAGCAGGTAGCCGATCGCGGAGGCCACGATCAGGACGCCGAGCAGACCGGCCAGCACGGCAACGAGATCGGGATGCGGCATCGTCATGGCGCGCTGGCCTTCGGTGACAAGGCGAGCAGCGCTTTCTCAGCCCTCGCCAGGAAATCCTGCTTGGTCTCGGCCTCGGCAAGAGTTAGCGCCGCGCCGAAGGTGACCGTGCAGACCAGCGGCACCGGCACGAACTCGCCCTTCGGCATGACGCGGTTGAGATTGTCGATCCAGACCGGCACGAGCGCCACGTTCGGGCGCGCCTGCGCCAGATGGAACAGCCCGCTCTTGAACGGCAGCAGCGGCGCATCGGTGGTGTTGCGCGTGCCTTCCGGGAAGACGATGAGAGAGGAGCCAGCATCGAGCGCGTCGCTCATCTGGACGATCGGGTCTGCCGTTCGCGTCGCTGGATCGCGGTCGATCAGGACGGCGTTGAAGACATCGCGGCCGATGAAGCGCCGCAGGCCGCTCTTCAGCCAGTAGTCGCTGCCGGCGACCGGCCGGGTCGAAAAGCGCATGCGGCGTGGCAACACCGTCCAGATCAGGACGAAGTCGCCATGGCTGGCATGGTTGGCGAAGTAGATGCGCTGCTCATCGGTCGGCGCGACACCGTCCCAGCGCCCGCGCACCGCCGTGATGAAGCGGGCGAAGAACAGGATGAGCGCGCCACCTAGGCCAGCTCCGATGTCGCGCATTCCCCACCCGTTTGCCAGCCTGACGATGACGTAGCGTTCATCGCGAACGCTGTCGACATTGCAGGGGTCTGGGGCACATTCGAAAGCCGCCGCTGCCAGGCCCGCCGCCGCTGCTCGCGCCCGACGCAACCCTCCCCCTGCTTTCGTCGCCTCTTGCCGGCGGCGTCTTGTGTACTAGTATACCGGCAAGGCCGCAGCAAAGCAGGCCGGCACAGGGAGGTAGCAATGACCCATCCGACACGGCGCGGCGTGATCGCCGGCGCTTCCAGCCTCGCGGCGCTCTCCGCCGGCGGAGCCTTCGCCCAGAGCGCGCCTGCAAACCCGGTGATGCTCAACATCATCGACGTCGCCGGCAATCTGCAGCTTACCCAAGCTTCGATCGAGAAGTTCGCCAGGGACAATCCGAAGCTGATCTCGCGCCTGAATTTCTCGCGGGCGCCCTCGCCGGAGCTGCCGGCCAAGCTCAAGGCGCAGCAGGACGCCAACCGCGTCGACATCGACATGGTGCTGACCGGGCCGGGCGCGATGTCGGACGGCATCCAGCAGGGCCTGTGGGTCGACGTCTGGAAGTCGCATACGGCGAGCCTGCCCAAGGCCGAGGACATCTATCACGAGCAGGCGCTGATGATGCAGCGCAATTTCGGCCAGAACGAAGGCGTTGCCGTCGTTTATTCGCCGTCCGGCCCGCTGTTCGAATACATGGCCGACAAGGTCAAGACGGTGCCGAAGACGGCCGAGGAGTTCCTCGCCTATGTGAAGGCGAACCCCAACCGCTTCACTTATGCCCGCCCGCTCAACTCCGGCCCCGGCTGGACCTTCCTGCAGGGCATGCCCTACATCCTCGGCGACAGCGATCCGACCGACCCGATGAACGGCTGGGCCAAGACCTGGGCCTATCTCAAGGAGCTCGGCACGGCGATCGACTATTATCCGACCGGCACCGCCGCGACGATGAAGGAGCTCGGCGACGGGACGCGCGACTGCATTGTCTCGACGCTGGGCTGGGACATCAATCCGCGCGCGCTCGGCATCGTGCCGAAAGAGGCGAAGGTCTTCACCATCGCCAACACGCACTGGATCCCCGACACCCAGTTCATGTGCATCCCGAAGGGCGTGGCGGCGGAGAAGATCCCGGTTATCCTGGCGCTGATGTCGCATCTGCTGAAGCCGGAGTCGCAGGCTGCGACCTATGACAAGGGCTATTTCTATCCCGGCCCGGCGATCAAGGGCGTGACCCTGGCGATGGCGCCGAAGGAGAGCCAGGACGTGCTGAAGGAGTTCGGCCGGCCCGAATATGACGGGCTGATCTCAAGCCTGCCGACCCGCCCGCCACTGACACCCGCGCGCCTGGTCGCCGCCTTCCGGCGCTGGGACCAGGAGATCGGCGTCGGCCACGCGCCCAAATAGGATACGCGAGTAAGATGCGCTTTGCTGCCATCGGCCTCGACCACCGCCATATCTACCATATGGTCGGCGGCCTTCTGGAAGCCGGCGCGGACTGCGCCGGCTTCGATCCTGCGACCAGCGATCCGCGCGTGCTCGCCGGCTTCCACGAGCGCTTTCCGCAACTGCGGGAGGCGCAGGCCGAGGCATTGCTCGACGACGCTACGATCGACCTCATCGTCTGCGCCGGCATCCCGTCGGAACGAGCCGGCCTCGCCGTCAGGGCGATGCAGGCCGGCAAGGACGTGATGGTCGACAAGCCGGGCGTGACGACCTTCGAGCAACTCGCCGAGGTCGAGCGCGTCGTCGCGGAAACGGGGCGGATCTTCTCGGTCTGCTTCTCGGAGCGCTTCATCGTCCCGGCCACCATCGTCGCCGGCAAGCTGATCGCGGATGGCGCGATCGGGCGCGTGGTGCAGACGGTCGGCCTCGGCCCGCACCGGCTGAACCGGTCGATCCGGCCGGACTGGTTCTTCGACAAGCGGTGCTTCGGCGGCATCCTCACCGACATCGCCTCGCACCAGATCGACCAGTTCCTGCATTTCACCGGCTCGCCCGATGCCGAGATCGCGGCCTCCGGCACCGGCCATTTCGGCCTGGCCGACCTGCCCGATTTCGAGGATTTCGGCGAGATTCTGCTGCGCAGCGACCGGGCGAACGGCTTTATCCGCGTCGACTGGTTCACCGCTGACGGCCTGCCGACCTGGGGCGACGGGCGGCTCACCATCCTCGGCACCGAAGGGACGATCGAGCTGCGCAAATATGTCGACATCGCCGGCCGGCCCGGGACCGACCATGTCTTCCTGGTCGACAAGGCCGGCACCCGCCATATCGACGCGTCGCGCGAACCATTGACCTATTTCCGCAACCTGATCGCCGACATCGCGGACCGCAGCGAGACCGCGGCGACACAGCGGCACATGTTCACGGTCTGCCGGCTCGCCCTGCATGCGCAGGACCGGGCGGTGCGCCTGCCCGTCAGAGGAACCGAGGCAAAGTGACACGCAAGCTCGGCATCGCCGTCATCGGGCTGGGCCCGGCCGCCCTGCCCCATTCGCGCAGCCTGATCGATCTGGCCGATAGGGTCGATGTCCGGCATGTCGTCAGCCGCTCGCAGGAACGGCTCGACGCTTATCGCGCCCAGTTCCCCTTCCCCGGCACCACCGACATCGACGCGGCCCTGGCTGACGAGGCCGTCGAGGCGGTGATCGTGCTGACGCCGCCGGCGAGCCACCGGGACGTCGGGGCACGCTGCCTGGCGGCCGGCAAGCATGTGCTGGTCGAGAAACCGCTGGAACTCACCGTCGCACGGGGCGAGGAGCTAGTCGCCGCGGCGCGCCGAGCCGGCAAGGCCTTCGGCGTCGTGCTGCAGCACCGCTTCCGGCCGGCGAGCCTGCGGCTCAAGGCGGCGCTGGACGGCGGCGAGCTCGGCACGGTGGAGGCCGGCCTGCTGCAGGTGCCGTGGTGGCGCCCGCAAAGCTACTACGACGAGCCCGGCCGCGGCACTGTGGCCCGCGATGGCGGCGGCGTGCTGCTGACGCAGGCGATCCACTCCTTCGACCTGTTCCGCTCGCTGGTCGGGGTGTCCAAGGTCGTCGCCGCGCAGGTGCGTACCACCTCGCTGCACCGGATGGAGACCGAGGACTATGTCGGAGCGCTCTTGGAGACCGGCAGCGGCGCACCGGCGACGCTGGTGACCACCACTGCCGCCCATCCCGGCCATCCCGAGCGCATCGAGATCATCGGCAGCAAGGGCCATGCAGCGCTGGTCGGCGGGCGTTTGCAGCTCTCCTTCCTCGACGGCCGCTCGGAGGTGGTCGAAGCCGAGGGCAATACCGGCAGCGGCGCCAACATCATGGACTTCCCGCACGACGCCCATCGCGCCGTGATCGCCGACTTCCTCGACGCGATCGAGGCTGGGCGCGATCCTGTCGTGACCGGAGAGGAAGCCCTGACCTCGCAGCGCTGGATCGACGCGATCCTGGCGGCCGGGCGGGCTGATCACGCCATCCGATAGGCCATGCGCACGCCGCCCCAATGGCGGCCGGCGACGCGCACCGGCGCGTCCACCTCGCGCATCAGCTGGATGCCGGCACCGCCCATGTCGCGCTGGTAGGACTGGATGATGAAGGGCCGTGCTGAGCGCGCCGCGGTGATGCCGGCGCGATCGTCGAAGATGCGGCGGTCGCGGCTGTAGGCCGGATCCCAATCCGGGTCGCCGGGCCGCTGCGGCCGCGAATATTCGGGATGATGCACCGGGATATAGCCGTTGCGGTCGATCGGCAGGGTGAACACGAGGCGCGGATCGCTCGCCTTGGCCTGCTCCATCAACGGCGGCAGGATCGCCTGCAGCACTGGCAGCGCCCGGTTGACGAACTGGCGCGGATTGGAGTCCGGAACGGGCAGATAGTCGGTATCGAACAAATCCTCCTCGCTGAGGCGGCTGGTGCGCAGCGCCGATTCGAGCAGAGCGGCGACGCGATGCGCGAATTCCTGCGCCTGCTCGATCAGCGGGCGATAGCCTTCCTCGATCTCGGCGAGGCGTCGATGCAGCGCCGCGTGAGCAGCCTCGTCACCACGCTCGAAGGCGACGTGGAGGCCGAGATCGCTGCGTGCCATCACCCGGCAGGGCAAGGGCGGCACGTTCTCGATCGCGATCGTGCCGCGCATCCGCGGCCTCAGTTCGGAATCGGCAACCGACAGCAGGGCGCCGCCGAAGCCAAGATCGATCGTCTGCCCGGCGACGATGCGCCCGCCGAATTCGAGCCTGACCGGACACTCGGCCGGGAAACGGTCGTGCTGGCGCCGGTCGGCGAAGACGGTGTGACGCAGCGTCGGTACGAAGCGCTCCAGCAACCCCTCCGCCTGGCGCGCGCCTTCGGCAAGCGCCCGCCTGGCATCGATGTTCTCCTGCGCGGCCGCGAGGGCAACGCGGTCGACCTCGCCGACGCGGTCGCGCACCGTCTCGATGAAGCGGGCGGTCGCCTCGGCGCTGCGCGACAATTCCGCCGCCGCCGCCGCCTGCTCGTGCGAGGCCTCGCCGACGGTCGCCATGACCGGATTGACCTCGCCGACGAGACGGAAGGCGTCGGTGACCACTGCGGCCGAGCCCTGCGCCGTCTGGTTCAGCCGATCGACCTGGTTGCGGATATGGTCGACCGCTTCGCGCACGCCGAGCGAGAGCGACTTCACCTCCTGCGCGACGACGCCGAAGCCCTTGCCGGCCTCGCCGGCGCGGGCCGCCTCGATGGTGGCGTTGAGGGCGAGCAGATTGGTCTGGCGGGCGATCTCGGCGATGGCATCGACGATCGAGCGAATCTCGCCGGTCGCAGCCGCGAGCCCGTTGATCATCGCCGTCGCCTCCGCGGCACGTTCGGCGGCGTTGTCGAGCATGTCGCGGGCGCCGGACATCGCCGCTCCGACGCGCTCGGCCGCCTCCGACACCTGCAGCGTCGCCGTCGCCAATGCCGCGGAGTTGTCGCTCGCCTGCAGAGCCGCCTCGCGGAGTTCCGCCATGCCGCCGCGGATCTCGCGGGAACGGATCTCCGAACGCTCGGAACAGTTCTCAGCCTGGTCGAGCCCATCATTCAGACGACGCATCGCCGCGACGACGTCGCTCTCAAGCTCGTTGATCGCCTCGCTGATCGAGGTTTCGGCGGGAACGGGAGGCTGCTGCGGTGTCTCGGCCGCGGCCTGCAACGCAGCCGGCGCGGCAGCGGGGCCGGCACGGCCCAACAGGCGCCAGACGGAACGAGCAAGCATAGGCATTCCCGAGGGCGAGACAGGAAGCCCGAGCATCCGGCAACAGGGTTAACAAACCCCTGCGACAACCGGCGCGTGGCGCGCTTGCCCGACACTTTCCAGCTGCAACCGCCCTGCCCCCGGCGCAGATGCGCTCATCTGCCGGGCAGGATGGACCGCCATCGCCCGCCCGCCTAGATTGCGGGCAGTTTTCAACCGGCGACACAGCCGGGCTCTCCAGGGATGTTCGATGAGTTCATCGCATTACGACGTGATCGTCGCCGGCGTCGGTGCGATGGGCTCTGCCGCCTGCTGGCACCTGGCCAAGCGCGGGCTCAGGGTGCTCGGCCTCGAGCGCTTCGATCTCGGCCATGCCATGGGCTCTTCGCACGGGCTGACGCGGATCATCCGCCTCGCCTATTTCGAGGGCTCGCATTATGTGCCGATCGTCAAGCGCGCCCATCAGCTCTGGCAGGAGACCGGCGACGCCGCCGGGCTGAAGCTGCTGCACGTCACCGGTTCGCTCGATCTTGCACCCGAAGGCCTCGGCCCGGTCGAATCCTCGCTGCAATCCTGCCTCGACCATGATCTCGAGCACGACATGCTCGGCCGCGACGAGATCATGCGCCGCTTCCCCGCCTTCCATGTGCCGGATGGTTATCTCGGCCTCTGGCAGCCGGGCGGCGGCTTCGTCGCCTCGGAAAAGGCGATCTACGCCCATGTCGGGCTGGCGCAGTCGAAAGGCGCGGATATCCGCACCGGCGAGCCGATGCTCGACTGGCAGCCGACCGCCGATGGCGGCGTCACCGTCCGCACCGAGCGTACGACCTATTCGGCCGGGCGGCTGGTGATCACCTCCGGCGGTTGGATCACGGACGCGGTGCCCCAGCTCGCGCGCTCGATGACGACGGTGCGCCAGGCGATCGGCTGGTTCACCACGCGCCGCCCGGAGCTGTTCCGCGAAGGCGCATTTCCCGTGTTCATCCTCAGCGCCGAGGAAGGCACCTTCTACGGCTTCCCGCTCTACGAACATCCCGGCTTCAAGCTCGGCGGCCCGCATTTCGCGCGCGAACCGATGGATCCGCGCGAGCCGGACCGGACGCCGAGCCCCAACCAGGTCAGGCTGATCCGCGAATGCCTGGCGCGCTACCTGCCCGACGCCAATGGCGACCCGCTGACGGTGAAGGGCTGCGTCTACACGGTCTCGCCCGACGAGGACTTCGTCATCGACGCCGTGCCCGGCGTGCCGCAGGCGGTGTTCGCCTCGGCCTGCTCCGGCCACGGCTTCAAATTCGCCAGCGCGATCGGCGAGATCCTGGCGGATCTCGCCACCACCGGCCGCTCCGCCTTCGATCTCTCGCCCTTCTCCCTTTCCCGCTTCGACGCCTGAACCGTCGATCCGCCGCGACGCCTTGCCGTTTGGCCGAGATCGGCCGAGCGGACGATGCGCGAAGCCCGACAGGACCCGCCTTGGCCACCGCCGCCCAGAACCGCCGCGGAATCATCGCCATGCTGGCGGCGATGACGCTCTTCTGCTGCAACGACGCCCTGATGAAGCTCGCGCGCGAAGTCTTCCCGGTCGGCCAGGCGCTGGCACTGCGCACCATCTTCGCCGTCGTGGCGAGTTTGGCGCTGGTCGTATTCATGGGCGACTGGCGCAAGCTCCCGCTCGGGCTGAGGCCGCTGGTGCTGGCGCGCGCCTGCGTCGAGGCGCTGTGCGCGCTGACCTTCATCTGGGCATTGGGCTTGCTACCCCTCGCCAACATCACGGCGATCGTGATGGCCTCGCCTTTGCTCATCGTTCTGCTGGCGGTGCTGCTGCGGATCGAATCCGTCGGCTGGCGCCGGGCCCTGGCGCTGACGGTCGGCTTCATCGGCGTGCTGATCGTGATGCGTCCGAGCGCGGACGGCTTCAACGCAGCCGCGCTGGTCGCCCTTACCGGCGCCGGCTTCGTCGCCATCCGCGATCTGACGACCCGCTTCGTCGGCAGCGACGTGCCATCGACCGTCGTTTCCCTGACCGCGACGGTGACCGTCGGACTGTTGGCATCGGGCATGGGCGCCCTGGAAACCTGGCAATCACCATGGCGAATCGAGCTCGCCTATATCGCAGCCGCTGCGGTCCTGGTCACAGGCGGCGGCCTCAGCGTCATCACCGCCTTCCGCAACACCGATGTCGGCGTCGTCGCGGGCTATCGCTACTCCGTCGTCCCGATCGCGGTGCTGATCGGCTGGCTCGTTTGGGGCGAGACCCCGGACGCCATCTCATACGCCGGGATCGCGCTGATCGTCGGCAGCGGCCTCTACACCCTGCACCGCCAGCGCGCCCGCCCCGATTCGCAGCTGAAACCCGAGGGCGACAAACCGCTATGACAGCGAAGCCTACCCTCACCGTCCTCGTCGCGATCTCGACGCTGCAGCCGATCGCCCTCAACATGCTGGCCCCGGCGACCCCGGCGCTCGCCCGCAACTTCGCCACCAGCTATGCGACGATCCAGCTGACGCTGACCCTGTTCCTGGTCGCGGTCGCACTGACGCAGCTGATCGTCGGGCCGCTTTCCGACCGCTACGGACGCCGGCCCTGCGTGATCGCCGGCACAGCCGTGTTCGCAGTTGGCTCCGTGCTCGGAGCCCTGGCGGACAGCGCGGGCACCCTTCTGTTCGCGCGCGTGCTCGAAGGCGCCGGCTCCGGCACGACGTTCGCCCTGGCACGCGCCATCATCCGCGACACGGCGGGCCGCGACCAGGCGGCTAGGCAGATCGCGACCGTGACCATGGTCATGGTCGTGGCGCCGATGATCACGCCCTATCTCGGCGGCCATATCGAGACCAATTTCGGCTGGCGCATGATCTTCTGGTCGATGGCCGCGGCGGCCGCGATCGTGCTGGTCCTGGTCGGGATACGCCTGCCGGAGACGGCACCGAATGTCGGGGTGCGAACCTCGCTGACGGGCATCTTCCGGGCCTTTCCCGAGCTGGCGCGCGACCGCAGCTTCATCAGGAACGTCGTCGCGCTGGCGATGACCTCGGCCGCCTTCTTCGCCTTCATCGCCGCGGCGCCCTTCATCGTAGTCGAGACGATGGGGCGCGGCTCCGACACTTACGGCGCCTATTTCATCATCAACGCCTTCGGCTACATGGTGGGCAATTTCGCGATGTCCCGATTGGTGCTCCGGCACGGCACGGCGACGATGGCCTGGATCGGCCTGATCATCTCCTTCGTGGCGATCACCGTCGCCTTCGCGATCGCGCTGACGCCATGGTGGACGCCGCTGACGCTGTTCCTGCCGCTCGCCATCAGCGCCATCGGCAACGGATTGACCTTGCCGGGAGCGACCGCCGCGGCGCTTTCGGCGCGGCCCGAGCTCGCCGGATCGGCGGCGGGGCTCGCCGGCGCGATCCAGCTCGGCTCGGGCGCGCTCGCGACCGTGGCGATCAGCTCGCTGGTGGCGCATTGGCCGCCGGCCCTGATGGCGATGATGTGGCTGATGCTCGTCGTCGCTTTGCTTGCGTTGCGCAAGGAACCGCGTAGGCGAAAGGACTGATCCACAGCGCCTTGCGCGGCGCAATGTTGTGCGGCATGTAGCAATCGTATAACCGCCCTTCACAATCTGCATGATGCAGCCGGAATCCACGAGGTCAGGGAGGACTGAGGTGGACGCACCCCTCGCTTTGAGTCGCGCGATCGACACTCTCAACCGCAAGATCGGTCAATGGGTCGCATGGCTGATCCTGCTCGCGGTCATCGTCTCGACCGTGAATGCGATCATCCGCAAGCTGTTCAACGTTTCGTCGAATTCCTGGCTCGAGCTTCAATGGGTGCTGTTCGGCGCGGTGTTCCTGCTCTGCGCCGCCTGGACGCTGCAGGTGAAGGAGCACATCCGCATCGACATCGTGAACAACCTGCTGCCCAAGCGCGTGCAGCAATGGATCGACCTGATCGGCCATCTCCTGTTCCTGCTGCCGTTCTGTGCGCTGATGATCTACCACTCCGGCCCGTTCTTCATGCGCTCCTACCAGGTCAACGAGCAGTCGCTGTCGGCCGGCGGCCTGCCGCAATGGCCGGCCAAGGGACTGGTCATCGTCGGCTTCGTGCTGCTGCTGCTGCAGGGCATCTCGGAAGTGATCAAGCAGATCGCGATCATGCGCGGGAAGCTCGACGACGACGAGACGCTGCGCGGCCATGCCGCTGCCGCCGAGGCCGAGGCCCAGCGCCTGCTCGAGCAGGCCAGGGCCGAAGGCCTCGCCCCGTGAGCCCAGACGCAGCTTTCCGGACCCGCTTCATGACATTCGCCCGCTCCGCCGCGCTGCTGCTCGCGCTCACCGCAGCCGCCTTCCTCAGCCTGCACACCGGCGACGCCCACGCTGCCGGCATCGGCGACTTCCTGCGCGTCAACATGGCGCCGGTGATGTTCGTCGCGCTCGTGCTCTTCCTGCTGCTCGGCTATCCCGTCGCCTTTGCGCTCGCCGCCAACGGCCTGTTCTTCGCCCTGGTCGGCATCGAGCTCGGCCTGTTCCAGGAGAACTTCCTGCAGGCGCTGCCGGAACGCATCTACGGCACGATGAACAACGACGTGCTGCTGGCGATCCCGTTCTTCACCTTCATGGGCCTGGTGCTGGAACGCTCGGGCATGGCGGAGGACCTGCTCGACACGATCGGCCAGCTCTTCGGGCCGATCCGTGGCGGCCTCGCCTACGCCGTCATCTTTGTCGGCGCGCTGCTCGCCGCCACCACCGGCGTCGTCGCGGCGTCCGTCATCTCGATGGGCCTGATCTCGCTGCCGATCATGCTACGCTACGGCTATGACCGGCGTCTCGCCTCGGGCGTGATCGCGGCGTCCGGCACGCTGGCGCAGATCATCCCGCCCTCGCTCGTGCTGATCGTGCTCGCCGACCAGCTCGGCCGCTCGGTCGGCGACATGTACGAAGGCGCCTTCATCCCGGGCCTCGTGCTCTCGGCGCTCTATGCCGGCTATGTCTTCCTGATCACGATGGTGAAGCCGGAACGGGCACCCGGCCTGCCGCCGGAAGCGCAGACGCTGCGCGATGCCGACGGCGTGACGCGGCGGCGCTCGCTGCTGGTGGTGACGATCCTCGCCTTCGCCGTCGCCATTGGCTACATGAAGTACTTCACCAAGGTCGGTGGCGGCGCGGATTTCGTCATCCTGACGATGTCGATCGCAGTCGCGGTCTCCTTCGTGATCGCGCTGGTCAACAAGTACCTTAAGCTCAACCTGCTCTCGCGCATGGCCGAGCAGGTGGTCTTCGTGATGGTGCCGCCGCTGGCGCTGATCTTCCTGGTGCTCGGCACGATCTTCATCGGCGTCGCAACGCCGACCGAAGGCGGCGCGATGGGCGCGGCCGGCGCGATCCTGCTCGCGTGGAGCAAGGGGCGCATGACCTTCAGCCTGCTTCGGCAGGCGACGGAGTCGACGGCGAAGCTCTCGGCCTTCGTGCTGTTCATCCTGGTCGGCGCGCGCGTGTTCTCGCTGACCTTCTACGGCGTCAACGGCCATGTCTGGGTCGAGCACCTGCTCGTCGGGCTGCCCGGCGGCGCGACGGGCTTCCTGATCGTCGTCAACGTGATGGTGTTCCTGCTCGCCTTCTTCCTCGACTTCTTCGAGCTCGCCTTCATCATCGTGCCGCTGCTCGGGCCTGCGGCGGACAAGCTCGGCATCGACCTGATCTGGTTCGGCGTCATCCTCGGCGTGAACATGCAGACCTCGTTCATGCACCCGCCGTTCGGCTTCGCCCTCTTCTTCCTGCGCTCGGTCGCGCCGAAGAACCCCTATCGCGACAAGGTGACGGGCAAGATGATGGAGCCGGTGACGACCGGACAGATCTACTGGGGCGCCGTGCCCTTCGTGGTGATCCAGTGCATCATGGTCGCACTCGTGGTGATCTTCCCGCAGATGGTGATGCACTACAAGAGTTCGGGCATTCAGCTCGACCAGCAGCAGATCAACAAGCAGCTCGACAGCATCAGCATACCGGGGCTCGGCGGTTCCGGCGGATTGCCGGGGCTCGATCTCAACGCTCCGCCGACGCTGAACCTCAAGTGAGGCGTTAAGGCCAGAAACGACGAAGCCCCGGACCGACGATCCGGGGCTTTCGTTTTCAGATGCGAGCGTCGACGCTCAATTCACCAGCGCTGCCAGCCATTGTTCAGGTTGTTGTCGATCCGGCCGCGGCCGCTGATGACGGTGCGAAACTCGCCGACGGAGGTCTGGCTGCGCGCTTCGCCATAGACCATCGCATCGGCGGCGGAACCGTAGCCGCGATTGCCGGAGGTCTTGCCCAATTCGACGCGGACGCCGCCGCCGAGGCGGACGCAGGCCGAGGAGCCTTCGACGCGAACGAAGCCCGGCCCGTATTCCGGGCACGGACGGGCCGCCTGGCTCGATGCAGAGGGCGCAGCCAACGGCTTGGTCTTGGCCGGACCACGACCGGGAAGCGGCTCGCCGATCGACTGGGCGGCTGCGAGCGTGGGCAGGCAGAGCGTCGCGAGAACTATTGCGATTGGCAGCTTCATGAGTGCCTCGATTTGCGTTCGGCGGCAGGATAGCGCTTCGAACAGGGCCGGGCTAGGGCGACGACCACCGAGACGAAAAGCCCCGGCCTCGCGGCCGGGGTTGGCGTGGTGCCGAGTTGGCCGGAGAACCGGCCAGCCGCCCTCTTCTCAGAGCAGGTTGCCCGCGCGGGCGCGGATCAGGAAGTTGTCGTAGGTGTATTCGGCGATCTGGAACCAGAGATATTCGTCGCCGCGGAAGGCCGACATCGCCTCGTAGATCTTCTTGAAGTCGGGATTTTTGGCGTTGGTCTCGGCATAGACCTCCTTGGACGCCTTGAGGCAGGCCTCCATGATCTCCTGCGAGAACGGCCGCAATTGCGCTCCGCCGCCGACCAGGCGCTTCAGCGCCGCCGGGTTGCGGGCATCGTACTTGGCCTGCATGTCGATATTGGCAAGGCCGGCGGCAGTGGTCAGGATCGACTTGTAGATCTTGGGCAGGGCCTCCCACTTCGCGGTGTTCATGAAGAAGTGCAGCGAGGCGCCCCCCTCCCACCAGCCGGGATAATAGTAATAGGGCGCTACCTTGTTGAAGCCGAGCTTCTCGTCATCGGCGGGACCGACCCACTCGGCCGCGTCGATCGTGCCCTTTTCCAGCGCCGGATAGATATCGCCGCCGCCGATCTGCTGCGGCACGACGCCGAGCTTGCTGACGACCTGGCCGGCGAAGCCGCCGATGCGCATCTTCAGGCCCTGGAGATCGGCGACCGTCTTGATCTCCTTGCGGAACCAGCCACCCATCTGACAGCCGGTGTTGCCACCCGGAATCGCGTAGATGTTGTATTTCTTGTAGAACTCGTTGAGCAGGTCCATGCCGCCGCCATGGTAGAACCAGGCGTTCTGCTGGCGGGCGTTGAGGCCGAACGGCACCGCGGTTCCGAAGGCGAAGGTCGGATCCTTGCCGACATAGTAATAGGACGCGGTGTGGCACATCTCGACGGTGCCGTTGGTCACGGCGTCGGCCGCCTGCAGCGCCGGCACGATCTCGCCGGCCGCGAAGACCTGGATCTGGAACTTGCCGTCGGTCGCTTCCGACACGGCCTTCGCCAGCACTTCCGAAGCGCCGTAGATCGTGTCCAACGATTTCGGGAAGGATGAGGTGACGCGCCATTTCACCTCGGGCATGGATTGCGCGATGGCCGGAGCGGCAATGACGCTGGCGGCGCCGCCGGCTCCGGCGACCTTCAGAAACTGACGACGCTTCATGCGGTGTGCTCCTCCCAGAGCTTTCAGGCGCGCCGGTTTTTCCGGTTCGCGCGCAAGAGCTTCAGGAAAGGGCATCTGCCCGGCGAGCGCAAGCATACAACATGGCCCCCATGCAAATTTCGCATAGGTATTTTGTCTAACCCGACTTGGCATCGGCGCACCGACAGTGCAATCGCTCGCGCCAACGAAAAAGCCCGGCCGCAAGGCCGGGCTTCGTTTCCGCTGCCGTGATCGACGGCGATTACTTGCCGCGGTTGCGGACCTGGAAGATGTCGAAGGTCAGCTCTGCCACCTGCCACCAGAGATACTGGTCGCCGCGGAAAGCAACCATCGAATCGATTGCCTTCTTGAAGTCGGCGTTCTTGGCCGAAATCTCGGCATAGAGTTCGTTCGAGGCCTTGAGCGAGGCTTCCATCACGTCCTGCGGGAACGGGCGCAGCTGCGTTCCGGCGCCGACGAGGCGCTTCAGAGCGGCCGGGTTCTGCACATCGTATTTCGCCGCCATCTGGGTGTTGGCGTAGGTGCAGGCGGCGGTCAGCGCGGCCTGGTAGGCCTTGGGCAGCGCATTCCACTTCTCCAGGTTGACGAAGGCGTGGACGCAAGGCCCGCCCTCCCAGAAGCCCGGATAGTAGTAGTAGGGCGCGACCTTCGAGAAGCCGAGCTTCTCGTCGTCATAGGGGCCGACCCACTCGGCACCGTCGATCGTGCCCTTCTCCAGCGCCGGATAGATGTCGCCGCCGCCGATCTGCTGCGGCACGAGGCCGAGCTTCTGCAGGACGGAGCCGGCGATACCGCCGATGCGCATCTTCAGGCCGTTGATGTCGGCGACGCTCTTGATCTCCTTGCGGAACCAACCGCCCATCTGGGCGCCGGTGTTGCCGCAAGGCAGGCCGTAGATGTTGAACTTCTTGTAGAACTCGTTGAACAGCTCGTTGCCGCCACCCTGGAACAGCCAGGCGTTCTGCTGGCGGGCATTGAGGCCGAACGGAACCGAAGCGGCGACCGCGAAGGTCGGATCCTTGCCGACATAGTAGTACGAGACGGTGTGGCACATCTCGACAGTGTTATTGCTGACCGCGTCGGCCGCCTGCAGGGCCGGCACGATCTCGCCGGCGGCGAAGACCTGGATCTGGAACTTGCCGTCGGTCAGGTCGGAAACCATCTTCGCCATGACTTCGGCGCCGCCATAGATGGTGTCGAGCGATTTCGGGAAGCTCGACGCCAGGCGCCACTTCACCTCGGGATTCGACTGCGCAACCGCCGGCATGGCGACAGCGGACACTGCCGCACCGGTACCAGCGACCTGCAGGAATTGACGACGCTTCATATGGGGCATCTCCTCGTTTCGACGTTCATCGCCGCGCCTGGGCAGCAATAGCACCAGCGCAAGCGACATTTGTAGGACGACCTTGGTGTTATGCAGCGGTGATCGGAAGCGGCGGCCCGGGTTGACCCACGGTTAATCGGCTCACCTCGAATCTATACTTGCACAAGATTTGCGCAGCACTCCCCCCAATCGTTGCAAGATCGTCAACTGTCTAAGGTCGCTCGACAATTGCACGCAGAGCATGGCACGGCTGCGCAGGAAGCGCATGAAACTTTTTTCCCGCACGGTCAACCTCTCCCGTAAAGAAGCCCGATGACCAGCATCCCCGCCCCGATCTGGCTCTATGACGGCGTCTGCGTTCTCTGCTCCGGCGGCGTGCGTTACACCCTGCGGCACGAGCGCGACCACGACATCCGCTTCGTCGCGATCCAGTCGCAGGAAGGGCGCGCGCTCGCGCAGGCGCACGGCATCGACCCTGACGAGCCGGACAGCTTCCTCTTCATCGAGAACGGCCTGGCGCTGGCGAAGTCCGAGGGCGTTCTGGCGCTCGCTCGCCATCTGAACGGGCCGGTGCGCCTGCTGCTGCTCGGCCGCGCGCTGCCGAAGCGCTGGCGCGACTGGCTTTACGATCGCTTCGCACGCAATCGCTACCGGCTCTTCGGCCAGAAGACGTCGTGCGACATGCCGGATCCCGCGACGCGCCACCGCTTCACCTTGCCGGACAGTCCATGAGGCGCGTCGTACTGATCGGCGCGACCGGCGTCTTCGGCCGGCGGCTGGCGCGCCATCTCTCGCGCATGGACGGCCTCGATCTGGTGTTGACCTCGCGCAGCGCCGGCAAGGCGCAGACGCTGGCACAGGAGCTGACGGCCGAGGCGAGCGTGCCGGTCAGCGGCACGGGATTGGATCGCGACAAGGATCTGGTCGCCGCGCTCGCCGTATTGCAGCCCTGGCTGGTGATCGACGCCTCCGGACCATTCCAGCAACAGGGCTACGAGGTGCCGACAGCGGCGCTTCTGCTTGGCGCCCATATCGTCGACCTCGCCGATGCGCGCGGCTATCTCGCCGGATACGGGCCGCAGCTGGACGAGATCGCCAGGCAGCGCGGCCTCGTCGCGCTCGCGGGCGCCAGCTCGACGCCGGCGCTGTCGGCTGCGGCGGTGCGGGAATTGAGCGAAGGCTGGCAGCGGCTCGACACGATCGACATCGCGATCACGCCGGGCGGGCGCAGCGAGGTCGGGCCGGCGGTCATCGCTGCGGTCCTGAGCTATGCCGGCCAGCCGGTGCCGGTCTGGCGCGAAGGCGAATTGCAGACGACGTCCGGCTGGGAGACCGGCGAGGTCATCGACATGCCGGGCCTCGGCCCGCGCCGGGTCGCACCGGTCGAGACGGTCGATGCCGAGACGCTCGGTCCCGATTTCGCCGTACGCTCGCGCGTCAGCTTCGCGGCGGGGCTGGAAGCCGGCATCGAGCAATGGGGGCTGGCGCGGCTCGCCTGGATTCGCCGCCGTGGCTGGGTCGCCGATCTCGCGCCGCTGGTGCCCTTTCTCGTCAAGGCGCGTCGGATCACCCGGCTCTGGACCTCGGATCGCGGCGGCATGCGCGTCGCGATCTCCGGCATCGACGGCAAGGGGCGGCCGCGCCGGGCCTATTGGTCGCTGCTGGCGGAGAACGACGATGGCCCACAGGTGCCGACACTGGCAGCCGCCGCCGCGGTGCGCGCCCTCCTCGCTGACGAGATCGCTCCGTGCGCGCGCTCGGCCGCCGAGGTGCTCGACCTCGCCGCGATCGAGGCCGAGATGGCGCCCTATGCGATCAGCACCGGCCAGGATGAGCGCGCCGTCGGCCCTGCCCTGTTCGAGACCGTGCTCGGGGCGCAGGCCTTCGCGATGCTTCCGGCGGCGATCCGGGCCTTCCACGCCAATGACGCCGAGCCGGTCTGGCAGGGTCGGGCCGAAGTCACGCGCGGAAACGGGGCGGTGCTCGACCTGTTCTGCCGGCTCTTCGGACTTCCCACGGCTGGGGTCGGGCTGCCGGTGACAGTCAGCGTCGCGCGTGGCGATTCGTTCGACGAGGGCTGCGAGATCTGGACCCGCAACTTCGCCGGCCAACGCTTCCGGTCGCGCCTGAGCGTCGATAGCAATGGCGAGCTGCGCGAGGCCTTCGGCCCGTTCTCCTTCACGCTTGCCCCCGAGGCAAACCGGGAGGGCCTGGCGCTGCCGATCGCGGCCTGGCGCGTCTTCGGCCTGCGCTTGCCCCGCTTTCTCATGCCCTCGGCCGAGGCTCGCGAGACGGTTGACGCCGATGGCCGCTTCCGGTTCGACGTGAAGCTGTCTTTGCCCTTCTTCGGCCTGCTGGCGCATTATCGCGGCTGGCTCAAACCTCGGGAACCAAGCGATGGACCAGGATAAACTCGCGAAACTCAGGGCGCGCTATGCCGGGGCGAGCGGCGCTGACATCCATGATCCCCGCTTCGCCAAGGTCGCCGCCGGCCAGTTTCAGGGCGACCGGCGCAAATGGCCGTTTTCCGACGTCGCGACCTTCATCAATGCGCCTTACCGGCCGGAGGCCCTGAGCCAGCCCGATCTGGGCGGGCTCGACGTCGCGATCATCGGCCTGCCGATGGACCTCGGCGTCACCAACCGGGCCGGCACCCGGCTCGGCCCGCGCGCGGTGCGCGCCGTCGAGCGCATGGGACCGATGGACCATGTCAACGGCACCGCTCCGTTCAACCTGATCAAGGCGGCCGATATCGGCGACGTGCCGTTCCGCTCGCGCTATTCGCTGGAGAGTTGCCATGAGGACATCGAAGCGACCTTCAAGCAGATCGTGAAGGCCGGCGTCTCGACGCTCGGCGTCGGCGGCGACCATTCGATAACCTATCCGATCCTGAAGGCAGTCGGCGAGAAGCGCCCGGTCGGCATGGTCCATATCGACGCGCATTGCGACACGTCGGGGCCCTATGAAGGATCGAAATTCCACCATGGCGGGCCGTTCCGGCAGGCCGTGCTCGACGGCGTGCTCGATCCCGAGCGCGTCATCCAGATCGGCATCCGTGGCGGCGCCGAATATCTCTGGGAGTTCTCCTACGAGTCGGGCATGACCGTGATCCATGCCGACGAGGTCGACCGCATGGGCCTCGACGCCGTTATCGCCAAGGCGCTCGCCGTGATCGGCGACGGGCCGACCTACGTCTCCTTCGACGTCGATTCGCTCGATCCGGCCTTCGCGCCCGGCACTGGCACGCCCGAGGTCGGCGGCCTCACCCCGCGCGAGGCGCTCGCCATCCTGCGCGGGCTGAAGGGCCGCAACATCGTCGCCGCCGACGTGGTCGAGGTCGCCCCGCAATACGATGCGACCAGCAACACGGCGCAATGCGCGGCGCAGGTGCTGTTCCTCGAGCTCTGCCTGATCGCCGAGGCAAGGGCCGCCGGCAAGGGCAGGCCGTGAAGCGAAAGACGCCTCAGCTCGACGCGATCGATCGACAGATCATCGCGATCCTGCGAGCGGAGGGCCGGATCACCAACCAGGCCCTGTCGGAACGGGTCGGGCTCTCGGCCCGGCCGTGCCTGGAGCGGATGCGCCGGCTCGAGGCCTCGGGGCTGATCGCCGGCTATGGCGCGCGGCTCTCGCCCGAGCTCGCCGGCCACGCCATCATCGCCTTCGCGCAGATCTCGCTGCGCGACCACTCGGTCGGGCGGCGCGAGCGGGTCGAGAAGGTGCTGCGCGCCTGTCCCGACGTGGTCGAGCTCCTGGTGATCAGCGGCGAAGCCGACTATCTCGCCCGCATCGTCGCAAGCTCGCTCGCCGCCTATGAAGAGCTGACCGGCGCCTGGCTCGCCGACAACCAGCTCGGCATCGCCCGGATTGCGACCACCTTCGCGCTCAAGGCGCTGAAGGATTTCGAGGGCTATCCGCTGCTGGAGGAGTAGCAGGCGCCCCTGCCTTCAGCCGCCCTGCCCGGCGAGATGGCGCTTCAGCATGGTGCGCAATTCGGCGATGGCCGGCGCCCGGACGCCCTCATCGTCATCGGCGCGCAGCAGCGCCGCAACCCGGATCAGATGCAGGGTCACCGCGGCGAGAGAAGCGACGCGCGCCTCGGCTATCGGCGGCTCGACCGCCACGAGCAGCGCCGCGATGCGGCCGCGCAGACGGGCGCGGGCCTCCTTCTTGACGGCAGGATCGAGGCTGCGGCGCTCGCCGACGGCAAGAAAGGCGGGGTTCTCTTCAAGATAGGCGACGAAGCGGGCGAAGAGCGCATCGACTGCCGCCTCGACCGGCTGGCCGCGAATCTCTCCCGCGAGCGAGTCGAGCATGCCCGCGAGCGCATCGAGATGGCGGGCATGCAGCGCCGCCGCGACATGCTCCTTGGTCGGGAAGAACTGGTAGAGCGAGCCGATCGAGGCGCCGGCGCGCGCGGCGATCTGCGTCATCGTCGCCGCCTCGTATCCGGCCTCGGCGAAGAGCGCACTGGCGCCGTCGAGCAGCGCCGAGACCCTTTTCAGGCCACGACTGCGCCTCGGCGCCTTGGCGTACTTCTCCGCCGGGGGGCTTGAATTTTGTGAGGACACACTCATAAATCTACAAACATGAGGAAATCCTCATATAAAGGCCCTCTCGGCCGTGCTCCCTGACGGAGATTCCGATGACGCTCCAGCTCGACCCTCGCAAGACCGCCGTCGTCCTCATCGACATGCAGAAGGGAACGCTCGCCTTCCCGCTCGCACCCTATGACCGGACAACCCTGATCGCCAACACGGCCGCGCTCGGGCAGGCCTTCGCCAAGGCCGGCGGCCTGATCGTGACAGTTCGGGTCGCGTTCGCCCCCGACCGCTCCGACCTGCCGCCGCAAACGATCGATCAGCCGATGATGCTGCCACCGGGCGGCTTTCCGCCCGATTGGTCGGAACTCGCCCCCGAGATCGCCGCGCTGCCGGCGGCTGTTCGCGTCACCAAGCGGCACTGGAGCGCCTTCTACGGCACGGAACTCGACCTGCAATTGCGACGGCGGCGGATCGAGACCGTGGTGATCGGCGGCATCGCCACCAATTTCGGCGTCGAATCGACGGCGCGCGACGCCTGGCAGCACGGCTACGACGTAATCGTCGCCGAGGACGCCTCGAGCTCGGTCGGCGCGGAGCTGCACGCCTTCGCCATCGCCTCGACGCTGCCGCGCGTCTCGCGGGTCCGCAGCATCGCGGAGATCATGGCAGCCCTAGTGCCGGCTGTGGCGGCCTGAGCTGATCGTCATGAACTGAGATCATGCCACCTTTGCTCTAGCGCGATCGAGCCGCATTTCGCTTGCGCTCAGCGCATGACGATCACATTATGTTGCAGCGCGGCACGATCTTTCCGTGCTGCAACACAATAATCCATACCCGGATATCGTCATGAGCCTCTCGAGCACGGGAGACGCGTTCGCGCGCCCTGCCCGCTCCACTGCCGCGCCACGCATCGGCCTCACCCTGTTCGCCCTGGCGATGGGCGGCTTCGCCATCGGCACGGCCGAGTTCGCGGTGATGAGCCTGCTGCCCTATTTCTCGGTGGGGCTGGGGATCGACGAGCCGACGGGCGGGCATGTGATCAGCGCCTACGCCGCCGGCGTGGTGGTCGGCGCGCCGATCATCGCGGTGCTGGCGACAAGGCTCTCCCGCCGCACCTTGCTTATCGCGCTGATGGCGGCCTTCGCGCTCGGCAATGGTCTCTCTGCCCTTGCGCCGAGCTATAGCTGGATGCTGCTGTTCCGCTTCCTCAGCGGGCTGCCGCACGGCGCCTATTTCGGCGTCGCGGCGCTGGTCGCGGCCTCGCTGGTGCCGGCAAACCGGCGCGCACTCGCCGTGGCGCGGGTGATGCTCGGACTGACGATCGCGACGATCCTCGGCGTGCCCCTGGCGAACTGGCTTGGCCAGGCGCTCGGCTGGCGCTGGGGTTTTGGAGTCGTCACTGCCCTGGCGCTGACGACAGCGGTCCTGATCGCGCTGTTTGCGCCGAAGGATCGGCCTCAGTTCGGCGCCAGCGCCATGCGCGAGCTCGGGGCACTGCGCCATCGCCAGCTCTGGCTGACGTTGGCGATCGGTGCCGTCGGCTTCGGCGGCCTGTTCGCGGTCTACACCTACATCGCCTCGACGCTGATCGAGGTGACCCAGGTCTCGCCCACGGTGGTACCGGTGGTGCTGGCGATCTTCGGCCTCGGCCTGACTTTCGGGACTTTGGCTGCAGCCTGGTTGGCGGACCGGATGCCGATGGCCTCGATCGCGATCATCCTGCTCTGGACCGCCGGCTCGCTGGCGCTCTTCCCCTTCGCCGCCGGCAATATCTGGGCGATCTGCATGGTCGCCTTCATGATCGGCTGCGGCGGCGGGCTCGGCACGCCCTTGCAGACCCGGCTGATGGATGTCGCGCAGGACGCGCAGACGCTTGCCGCGGCGCTGAACCACAGCGCCTTCAACACCGCCAATGCGCTCGGCCCCTGGCTCGGCGGCATGGCGATCGCCGCCGGCCATGGCTGGACCTCGACCGGCTGGGTCGGCGCGGGCCTTGCGCTCGCGGGCTTCGCGATCTGGCTGGTGACGGCGTGGGATGCGAGGGCACGGCAAGATGCCGTGATCGTCGGTGCCTGATCTCAACGCGACGTCGGGGCCGCGATCAGGCGCATCGCGACAGGAATCGAGGCCTGCCCGGCCTCGAGCTGGTCGGTTAGCACGTAGAACCAGTTGAAGCCGATATAGAGCGCGAGCCTGGCCTCGACCTCTCCTGCCGGAATGTCGCCGCGCGCCGCAGCCGCGGTGAAGAGGCCGCGGACGTCCTGCAACCGCTCCGGCAGGAATTTCTCGCGCAAGGCCGCGAGCGCATGGGGATCGCTCTGGGCCTCCGCCAGCAGCGCCCGGAAAGTGCGCCCGGACGGCGTGCCGCACCAGAAGCTCCAGAGCGCGCTCGTATGAGCGATGAGGTCCTGGGCCAGGTCCCCGCTCGGTACGGCCCTGATGCCCGCCTTCTCGGCGGCATAGACCTCCATCAGCAGATCGGCGCGGTTCTTCCACCAGCGATAGATCGTCGGCTTGCCGGCGCCGGCGCGGCGCGAGACCGCATCGATCGAGAAGCCGGCATAGCCCTCCTCCGCCAGCACGGCGCGAGCGGCAGCGAGGATCGCCGCCTGCGAAGCCGGGTTCCGCCGCGCGCCGATCGAAGCGCGGCGAACCGGAGTTGCGGCTTTTCCGGCCTTCATGATCGCGACCCTTCTTCGTCGGTCCTGCGACAGCGCTTTTGGCCCGCCCGCGGCAAGCACGTTCCCTGCAAGCACGATCTTGCAGCAGACGGCTTGATATCGAAACGGGCCGTATCTATCAATAGCAACGAAACGGAACGTTCCGTTATGGAGATGACCATGACCACCCTCACCCGCAACCCCATTCTCGCCCGCCTGCGCTTCCTGGGAACGCTGATGCTGGGCGCCTATCTGCTGATCAACGCCATACTCGCCCTGCTGGCGCCGCTGACGCTCGGCTGGTCGACCTGGTCGGTGACGGCGCTGGCCGTGCCGCCGATGGTGCTCGGCATGGTCTATCTCGTCATTCCGATCGCCCGGCGCTGAGACGGCCTCCAGCTCCGGCCCGAATCTGTCGCCTTAGCGACAGATTCGGCTGCCACCCACGAGAAGGGCGGCCTGCCTCGGCTGCTTTTGCAACTCTACCCTCGAAGGAACGAGGGAGGACCGCCATGAACGCGACCGTGTTCGAAGGGCACGCCTGTGCACCGAACGGCGCACCGGATTGGCAGCCGAAACGCTGCAACAGCGTCTCCACGTCAGGAGCGCGCTGACCCGAGCGACAAAATCCGTGTGCAGCCGCCTTGCTCCCTGCAGCGTAAATCCGTCGCCACAACCTGTTTTCACCAATAAGAACAGCGCCTTGCCTTGCACCATCCTTGTGCAGGCACGCTCGGAAAAGCTGCAAGAGCCTACTTGCGGCCCGCCCCGATGATCGCACAAGCTGTCGCGCACAAGCCGATGCGGGAACTCGAAACGCCCGGTTGGCCAAACCCAAGGGGAGGTCCCATGAAAGGTTTCGCAAAGTTCTTCGCAGCCGCAGCGCTCACCGTTGCCGGCGCCACAGGGGCGCTCGCCCAGGCGAAGGAATGGAAGGAAGTCCGAATCGGCACGGAGGGCGCCTATCCGCCCTACAACAACCTCAACGCCAAGAAGGAGCTGGAAGGCTTCGAGATCGATTACGGCAACCTTCTCTGCGAGAAGATGAAGGTGAAGTGCACCTGGGTCGTGCAGGATTGGGACGGCATCATCCCGGCGCTGCAGGCGAACAAGTACGACATCATCCTCGCCGGCATGAACGCCACCGAGGAACGAAAGAAGCAGGTCGACTTCACCACGCCTTACAGCAAGACGCCGATCTGGATGATCGGCCCCAAGAGCACCGCTTCCAGCGACATCTCTGCGGCCACCCTAAAGGGCAAGTCGATCGGCGCGCAGGGCTCGACCATCCACGCCAACTATGTCGAGAAGTTCTACAAGGACTCGACCGCGCGCCTCTACCCGACCCAGGAAGAGGCTAATCTCGACCTGCTCAACGGCCGCCTCGACTATATCGTCGCCGACGCGCTCGCCCTCGCCGACTTCCTCAAGGGGCAGGGCAAGGATTGCTGCAAGAAGATCGCCGAGGTGACCCGCGACGACGCGATCCATGGTGCTGGCGTCGCCGGCGCGGTGCGCAAGGCCGATACCGCGCTGAAGGACCTGTTCAACAAGGCGATCGCCGAGACCGTCGCCGACGGCTCGCTGAAGAAGCTCGAGGACAAGTGGTTCAAGTACGAGTGATCTGACACCCGCTGACGCCTGCTCGCCGGCCGCTCCAGGCCGGCGGGCTTTATCCTCTCGCGCGCCGGCTCTCCCATGTTCGACAAATTCGCACTGCTCGGTTTCGGCCCCGGCGGCTGGGGCTGGGCCCTGCTGCAAGGCGCGGCCAACACCATCTCGGTCGCGCTCGCGACCCTGCCCTTCGGCCTGGCGCTCGGCCTGATCATCGCGCTGTGGAAGCGCTCCGACAGCATGCTGCTGCGCTCGCTGGCGACGATCTACACCACCGTCTTCCGCGGCGTGCCCGAGCTACTGACGCTCTACATCATCTATTTCGGCATCCAGGTGCTGGTGCAGAAGGTCTGGACCGGCTTCTCGATCCCGCCCTTCGTCGCCGGCATGGTCGCGCTCGGCATGGTGCTCGCCGCCTTCTCCAGCGAGGTCTGGGTCGGCGCGCTGAACTCGATCCAGAAGGGCCAGCGCGAGGCTGCGGCGGCGCTCGGCCTGTCGAAGGCGCAGGCCTTCCGGCTCGTCGTCTTCCCGCAACTGATCCGCGTCGCCCTGCCCGGCCTCGGCAACAACTGGATGGTGCTGCTGAAGGAGACCTCGCTGATCTCGGTGATCACGCTGCAGGACATCATGTTCATCGCGACGCGCGCCAATGTCGTCACCAAGGAGCCGTTCCTGTTCTTCGGCACAGCGATGATGCTCTATTTCTTCTTCTCGCTGGTCTCGGCCTGGGGCATCGGCAAGCTCGAGCAACGCACCAATCGCGGCTTCGCCGCTTTCGGCGGAGCGACGCGATGACCTGGTGCGAATATCCCGGCTACCTGATCGGCAGCGAGGTCCTGCAGAACTATGGCTGCCGCATGGCCAGCGGCCTCGGCATCACATTCCAGCTGGTCGTGCTCTCGGTCGCGTTAGGCTTCGTGCTGGCGCTCGCCCTCGCCATCGCCAGGCTCTACGGGCCGCGCTGGGCGCAGATCGCGATCAACGGCTACACCACCTTCTTCCGCGGCACGCCGCTGCTCTGCCAGCTCTTCCTGGTCTATTACGGCTTCGGCCAGCTCCGGGTGTTCTGGCAGGATATCGGGCTGTGGTGGTTCTTCCGCGAGCCGTTCTACTGCGCGCTTTTCACCTTCACCATCAACACCGCCGCCTATCAGGCCGAGATTCTGCGCGGCGCGATCCAATCGATCCCGCACGGCCAGTTCGAGGGGGCGCTGGCGCTCGGCCTGCATCGCTGGGCGACCTTGCGCCGCGTGATCCTGCCGCAGGCGATGATCCTGGCGCTGCGTCCGCTCGGCAACGAGCTGATCGTGATGATCAAGGCGAGCGCCATCGCCTCGCTGGTGACGCTGTTCGACCTGATGGGCGCGACGCGCCTCGCCTTCGCCCGCTCCTTCGACCTGTCGATCTACCTCTATGCTGCGCTGATCTATCTCGCGCTGACTGAGATCATCCGGCGCGTCTGGGACCGGATCGAGATCAGGCTGACGCGGCATATGGCGCTGAGGTGAACGGCTGACCGTTCAGCCCGGCAGGGTCAGCACCAGCGGACCGTTCGCGGTCGCGACCACGGTGTGCTCGTACTGGACCGTGGGCGCACGCGGCTCGGAATACAGCGTCCAGCGATCGCCCTCGACATGCTCGGCCCAGTCGGCGCCGAGCGACAGAAACGGCTCGACGGTGAAGACCAGCCCCTTCTGCATGACGCGGCGCTCGGAGCGCTCGGGCCAGGTGGCGATCTCCTTCGGCTCCTCGTGCAGAGAGCGGCCGATGCCGTGGCTGGCCAGGTTTCGCACCAGCGTATAGCCGTTCTTCTGGGCAAAGCGGCCGACAGCCTCGCCGATCCCGGCGACCGGCTTGCCGGCACCGACCTGGCCGAGCCCGGCCCAGAGCGCGCGCTTGCCGTCGCGGCACAGCTTCTCGATGCGGCGATCGACCGGCGGCACCGTGAAGGACGCGCCCGTATCGGAGAAATAGCCCGCCTTCTCAGCAGAGACGTCGATGTTCACGAGGTCGCCCGCCATGATCCGGCGCCCGCCGGGAATGCCGTGGGCGACCTCCTCGTTGATGCTGATGCAGGTGGCGCCCGGGAAGCCGTAGACGGTCTCGGGAGCGGAGCGCGCACCATGCCTTTCGAGCATGTCGCGGCCGATCGCATCGAGCTCGGCCGTGGTGATTCCCGGTTCGAGCGCCTTGCCCATCGCGGCCAGCGTATCGGCGACGATACGGCCGATCTCGCGTAGGGCCTGCAGCTCTTCGTCATTGGTGATGGTCATGGCGGGTTCCTGACCGATTTCGGCGAGGCCGGCAAGGCAGGGCGCGGCAGACTGCCCATGCGCGATCCCTGCAGAATCGCGATCGCTGCTATCGCTTCCCTCGCCTTCCCTGGCGCGCTAAAGCCGCAATGACCTTTCAGACGATTGCAGCGGAGCAACCTCATGGCCAAAGTCGCTTTCCTCGGTCTCGGCGTGATGGGCTATCCCATGGCCGGCCATCTCAAGGCCAAGGGCCATGAGGTCACCGTCTACAACCGCTCGCCGGAGAAGGCGCAGAAATGGGTAGCCCAGCATGGCGGCGTCTACGCACCGACGCCGGCCCAGGCGGCCGAGGGCCAGGAAATCGTCTTCTGTTGCGTCGGCAATGACGACGATCTGCGCTCGGTGACGACGGGCGAAGGCGGTGCCTTCGCCGCGATGGGCAAGGGCACCGTCTTCGTCGACCACACCACCGCTTCCGCCAATGTCGCGCGCGAACTCGCCGCAGCGGCAACCGCGGCCGGCTTCGGCTTCGTCGACGCGCCGGTCTCCGGCGGACAGGCCGGCGCCGAGAACGGGGTGCTGACCGTGATGTGCGGCGGCGACCAGGCGACCTACGCCAAGGTCGAGCCGGTGATCGCCAGCTTCGCCCGGATGTGCAGGCTGATGGGGCCGGCCGGCTCGGGCCAGCTCACCAAGATGGTCAACCAGATCTGCATCGCCGGCCTGGTCCAGGGCCTGTCCGAAGGCGTCCACTTCGCCAAGCGCGCCGGCCTCGATGTCGAGGCGATGCTGGAGGTGATCTCGAAGGGCGCCGCGGGCTCCTGGCAGATGGAGAACCGCGGCAAGACGATGAATGCCGACAAGTTCGATTTCGGCTTCGCCGTCGACTGGATGCGCAAGGACCTCGGCATCGTGCTCGACGAGGCCCGGAACAACGGCGCCCGTCTGCCGGTGACCGCGCTGGTCGACCAGTTCTATGCCGATGTGCAGAAGCTTGGCGGCGGGCGCTGGGATACGTCGAGCCTGCTGAAGCGGCTGGAGCCGTAAGGCTCAGCCGACCAGCCGCGCCACCTCCGCCCGCAGCACCGGCACCAGCTCGGCCTCGAACCAGGGGTTCTTCCGGAGCCAGCCATTGTTGCGCCAGGAGGGGTGCGGCAGCGGCAGGATGCGCGGCCGGCGTTCCCCGGCGAAGATGTTGCGCCAGTCGGCGACGGTCGCCGACAGGTCGGCCGCTGCCTTGCGCCCGAGATGCCAGGCTTGCGCGTAACGGCCGATCACCAGGATAAGCTCGATCTCCGGCAGGCCCGCGAGCACGCGGCTTCGCCAGGCCGGTGCGCATTCACGGCGCGGCGGCAGGTCGCCGCCCTTGCCGTCGAGCCCGGGGAAGCAATGGCCCATCGGCACGATCGCCACGCGAGAAGCATCGTAGAAGCGGGCCTGGTCGAGGCCGAGCCAATCGCGCAGGCGGTCGCCCGAGCGGTCGGTGAAAGGCCTGCCGCTGGCATGGACGCGCGTACCGGGCGCCTGGCTCGCGATCAGGAGGCGCGCGCTCGCTTGCGCCTGGATGACGGGACGCGGCTCGTGCGGCAGGCGCGGCAGATAGACCGGCTCGTCCCGGCAGATGCGGCAGGCGCGCAAGTCGGCGAGGACATCACCGAGCGCTTCAAAGGCGTTGTCTCCCTGCCCGCTCATCGCCCGGCCAGCCGCGCCCGGCCCTTTCGCTGCGAGATCAACCCGTCGCAGTACCAGGCCGGCACCTTGTCGGCGTGCTTCTCGGGATCGCCGGGCCGGACGGTGAATGCGCCTATGATGTCCCCACTAGCGACGCTCCGCGGGACATAGAGCGTGCCGCTGCGTTCGATGGTGAAGCAGTAGGTCTGCCGGGTCTCGATCGGGCCGTAGTAATAGCAGATCGCATCATCCGTCGTGATCCAGCAGGCATCCCGGTTAGGCATGGAGCGATCGCGGTTGTAGCCGCTCACCCGCCCATCGGCGTGATGGAACTCGCTGAAAGTCTCGCCGCTGCTGTAGCGCCCGGTCGCGGTATTGCCCTCGACGAGCTGGCGCATCTGCTCCCCCGTCAACCGCTCGACGGCGAATGCCTCGCTGCCCGCGACCGAGAGCCCGAGCAGCAGCAGCGCCGCACACCTCACTGCGAGGCGAGCCGCGACGACATCGACGGCGGCGGACCTTGCGAGATCAGGCCGTCGCAATGCCAGGCCGGCGCCTTGTCTGCGTGCTTCTCGGGATCGCCCGGTTGGATGGTGGCGATAGCGTTGATGCGGCCGGTTCGATGGGTCTGCAGCACATAGAGCGAGCCGCTGCGCTCGACGGTGAAGCAATAGGTCCGGCGGGATGCGAACGGGCCATAATAGTAGCAGACGGCCTCATCGGTCGTGGTCCAGCAGGCATCGACGTTCTGCACATGCCGGTTGTGCCCGGTCGCACGGCCGTCCTGGTGATGATACTCGCTGAACGGCAAGCCGTTATTGTAGCGGCCGGCAACCGTGTTGCCCTCGAAGAGCTTGCGGATCTCCTGGCCGGTCAGACGCTCGACCGCGAACGCGCTCGTTGCCGAAACGCAGAGCGCCAGCAGCGCCGCGATCCTGCCGGGCCACTTCACCTGGCCGCCACGCGTCGCGACATCAGCGGCCCCTGCGGACCGCGCGAGATCAGCCCGTCGCAATACCAGGGCTTGCCGCCATCGGTGTGGTTGCGCGGATTGGCGAGCTCTATGGTCGCCACCGCGTTGATCCGGCCATTATCGAGATTGCGCAGGATGTAGAGCCGGTCGGTCAGCTCGACCGTGAAGCAGTGCGTCGTCCGCTCCTCCGGCGGGCCATAATAATAGCAGACGGCATCGCCCTTGGTGATCCAGCAGGCGTCGCGATTCTCCTGCCAGCCATTGTTGCCGAGCGCCCGCCCGTCCGGGTCATGAAACTCGGTGAAGAAGCCGCCGCCGGTGTAGCGGCCACTGACCGTATTACCGGTGAAGGCGCGGTTGATCTGCTCGCCAGTCAGCTTCTCCATCGCCGTCGCGGCGAGCGGGACCATCAGAGCAAGCAGGATCAGCGGCAGGCGCATGATCAGACCTTCCAGCTCGGCCTGGCCGAGAGCTCGCCATGCCAGCGCCGGATGTTGGTGAAATCCTCCGGCAGCGGGATGCGGGAAGGCTTCATAAAGTCGATGGCGATGCCGGCGGTGATGTCGGCGACCGTCAGCTCGTCGCCGCAGAGGAAGCGATTGGCGCCGAGCTGCAGGTCGAGCAGCACGAGATGATCGTCGATCTGCTCGCGGCTGGCCTCGGCCCATTCCGGCACCTGGTCCTCGAGCTCGGCCATGGCGGGATGGCTGTGGCGGAACACGGCCGCGACCGCTGTGAACAGGCCGAGCTCGATGCGGCGATTCCACATCTCGATCAGCGCCGCCTCCTTCGGGGCGGCGCCGAACAGGGCCGGCGCCGGGTGCAAGCTCTCGATGTAGCGACAGATCGCGATGGTCTCGGCCAGCGCCGTGCCGTCGTCCAGCAGCAGCACCGGCAGGCGCTGGGACGGGTTGATCCGGGTGAACTCCGGTGTCCGGTGCTCCTTCCTGGCGATGTCGACCGGGATGAGCTCGGGCAAGGGCACGCCCTTCTCGGCGAAGAAGATGCGGACCCGCCGCGGATTGGGCGCGCGCCCGCCATCATAGAGCTTCATGCCCCTCGCCTTTCGCCGTCTCGGACATCGCGGTTTCACGGTGCCGGCGCCACCGTGTCAAGAGTTCAGCCTGCAAAGACGGCGGCAAGACGACAGAACGGCCGAGCCCGGGAACAAAGCCAGGGCGCGGCGATTGATCAGCCAGCAAGAGAAGAGGCAATGCCGCAGGACTGGAGCTTCGTCGTCTGGATCGTCGTCCTCGCCATTCCGGTGGGGCTGATGCTCGCAACCTTCTGGTCGCGCTCGCGTCAGCCCGGTACCGCGCGGCTGGATGGGCCGAGCAGGGACGATCCGCGCGAGCCCATGTGACCGTGCTCCCGAGCGATCACCCGGGCGCAAGCAGGATCAGCGCAAGCGGCACCGCGACCGCGGCCACCACCGTCTGCAGCGCACAGATGCCGGCCATCAGCGGGGCATCGCCGCCGAGCTGGCGCGCCATCACATAGGAGGACGAGGCGGTCGGCAGCGCCTGAAACAGGATGGCGAGGGTCGCCGCCGGGCCGCCGAGGCCGAAGCCCTTCAGCGCCACATACGTCGCGAGCGGCATCAGCACGAACTTGACGGCGGAGGCGACCAGCGCCGGCTTCAGCCCGCGGCCGAGCGCGCCCCAATCGAGCGCCGCGCCAACGCAGAGCAGGCCGATCGGCAGCGAGGCCTGGCCGAGCGCCTTGAGGCAGCCCTCGACGCCAGGCGGCAGGCCAAGGCCGCTGAGCTGGATGGCGATGCCGAGCACGCAGGACATCAGCAGCGGATTGAGCGCAAGGCCCCGCAGGATGCCGCCCAAGGTCGGCTGGGCCGAGCCCCAGCGGGCGAAGACGAGGACGCAGAGCACGTTGACGGTCGGCACGATCGCGGCGTTGGCCACAGCCGCCAGCGGCAATGCGGATGCGCCCAGCATGCTGCCGGCCGCGCTCAGGCCGACATAGTTGTTGAAGCGGATGCCACCCTGGAAAACCGAGGTGAAGGCGGCGTCGCTATAGCCGAGCCAGGGCTTCGCCAGGACCAGCAGCGCCGAGACGGCGACAATCGCGGCGATCAGCGTCAAAGCCAGCTCGGCGACGGGCAGTCCCCTGAGATCAGCCATCGCCAGAGCGTGGATGAAGAGGGCCGGCAGCAGCACATAGTAGCTCAGCCGCTCCGCCTGCGGCCAGAACGCGTCGGGCAGGAAGCGCAGGCGCCGCATGGCGTGGCCGAGCGCGATCAGCAGGGCGATCGGCGCCAGAGCGAGCAGGATCGCGCCGATCATGCCCCGAACTCACAAGCGGGCAACCAAGTGGGCAGCAATGTCATGCGGCAGCGAATCCGGCGCGGGAGCAGGAAGAAGACGATTCTTCTTTAGGTCGCCCTCACCAGAGACGAAACCGCCTGAACTGTCAGCGGGATTGAGGAATCCGCATGGCCCGCCCAGGCTTCAACGCGGATGGCTCCTGCGCCACGCTTCCGGCCGCTCGAAGCTCGTCGCCCAGATGCCGCGGCCGGCCGCCTTCGCCTCGGCCTCCTCGGCCTGATAGGCGCCATAGGAAACCGCGTGGCCCTGGCGTACCAGAGCCGCGTTGATCTCGGCGTCACCCTGGCGGCAGCGCGCCAGTCCGCGGCCATAGCGATCGGCGCGGGAGATCGTGCAGTTGACGTTGCCGAGCGCCAGCATCGCGGCCAGCGCACGCCTGGCCTGCCGGCCGCAGGCAACCTCGCCACCGGTACGATCGCGGCAGGTCTGCCGGTATTCCGGCGCGTCGATTCCGTCCAGGCGCAACTCTTCGCCAAGAAGCCTTATCGAATCGCCATCGATCGCCTCGGCCGCTCCGGCGAGATCGCGCCCCGAGCCGAGACGATACTGCAGGACTGCTCCCGCGATCGCCAAAAGCAGAAGGAATCCAAGGGCTACGACAAAGTCGACGGATCGGCCGACCCGCCGCCAGCCGAACGGTCCGTAGCTGCCTGTCCTGAATCCGAAGCGTGCCATCAGCATAAGCTTAACGATTTCTCGCCAATCATGGCGAGCCGGAGCGCGAAGGTTGCGCTGCCGGACGGGAGCCTTTGACTTCGGATCATGCCGGAACTGACAGCCGAACAGGTGCAGCGCGGCCGCGGACCCGATCCGACCGTGCTGGCGCGCCGCAAGCTGATCAACCGCGAGGTCCGGTCGGCGAGGGAGAAATTGACCTCTTCGACCGGTCTCCAGCGCGCCTTCGACTACGAACTGATCCGCGTCTTTGCGCAGTATCGGCTGAACGGTTCGGCCGGCACGCTGCTGCTCGCCTTGCTGGTCGCGGCGGCCGCCTGCGTCTGGGTGCCGTTCTATGCGGTCTCGGGCTGGCTCTGCCTGGTGGTGCTGACCTCAGCCTTCGCGGCCGTGCTGTGCCGGCGCTTCCTGGCCGAGCCTTCCGCAGCCGCCCGCGTCAGCTTCTGGCGCAAGCTCCTACCTACGGCCGAACTGCTGCACGGTCTGTCCTGGGCCCTGCTGGCCGGCCTTTTCGTCGGCATCGAGGCACCCGGCGCCCGCTTCTTCCTGATGACGGCGCTGCTGATCGTCAGCGCGCTCACGGTGACGCTCGCCGCGACGATCCCGATCGCGGTCTATTTCGGCCTCGCGCCGATCGTCAGCGTGATCATCCTATCCTTCAGCGGCCGCTCCGACATCGACAGCGTCACCATGCTGCTGATGGCGGTCTGCGCACAGCTCTTCTTCATCTTCCTGACCAACCGACTCTATTCGACCTCGGTCGAGACCATCGAGTTCCGGGCCGAGAAGGATGCGCTGATCGCCGAGCTCGAAACCGCCAAGGCCAATTCCGACGAGGCCAGGCGCAAGGCGGAGGAGGCGAACCTCGCCAAGTCGCGCTTCCTGGCGACGATGAGCCACGAGCTGCGCACCCCGCTCAACGCCATCCTCGGCTTCTCCGAGGTGATGAAAAACGAGGTGTTCGGCCCACATACCAATGCCTCCTACAAGGAGTATTCCGGCGACATCCATTCCTCGGGCCAACACCTGCTGACGCTGATCAACGAGATCCTCGACCTCTCTCGCATCGAGGCCGGCAAATACGAGCTCAGCGAGGAGGCGATCAGCCTCGCGGCGATCGCCGACGATGCAGCCCACATGCTCAACCTGCGCGCCAAGGCCAAGAGCCAGACAATCCGCCAGGCTACCGAGCCCGATCTGCCGCGGATCTGGGCCGATGAGCGCGCGATCCGCCAGGCTGTGCTCAACATCATCGCGAACGCGATCAAGTTCACCCCGCAGGGCGGCGAGATCTCGATCAAGGTCGGCTGGACCGCGACCGGCGGGCAATATGTCAGCATCAGCGATACCGGTCCTGGCATTCCCGAGGACGAGATCCCGGTGGTGATGCAGACCTTCGGGCGTGGCTCCCTTGCGATCAAGACCGCCGAGCAGGGCTCGGGCCTCGGCCTGCCGATCGTCAAGGGGCTGATCGACCTGCATGGCGGCGGCTTCCGCATCAAGTCGAGCCCGCGCGCCGGCACGGAAGTCACGATCACGCTGCCCGCCGAGCGGGTGATGGACACGCTGCCGGCCCTGCCGGAGCCGAACGAGCGCTCGGCGGCCTAAGCGCTCCTGCCGCGGAGGCGCTACGCCGCCCGACGCACGCCTGCCGTGCCTTTCCGCTCGACCTCGCCCTCCTCCCACCAGTCGCCAAGCGCGTCGATCAGCGGTACGAGGCGCTGACCAGCGGCGGTCAGCGCGTAATCGACCCGGCGCGGATAGCCGTCGTGGTCGATGCGCCGAACGACCCCGGCCGCTTCCAGCTTGCGCAGTTCCAGCGCGAGCATGCGATGCGAGACGGTCGGATTGTCGCGCCTGAGTTCGCTGAAGCGCTTGGTGCCGTCCTTCAGATAATAGAGCAGCAAGGTCGGCCAGCGGCCGCTCAGCACCCGCATGACGCTCTCGATCGAGCAGTCGGACACGACGTCCTTCATGATCCGTTCCGCGCGTGGTTACAAAAAAGTGCGTAATTTACATGGGGCGGCGAGTGACTAGGTTCCACCCGCTGCGCAGCGTTTCCCAACCAGAATGGAAAACGCAAGATGGAACCGATTCTCGTTTATGGCTACCCGGCCGGCACCTCGATGGGCCTGGTCGCGGCTCTCGAATGGCTTGGCCAGCCCTACAAGCTCAGCCGCGTCGACATGCTCGGCGAGATGCGCGATCCGCCCTACAAGCGGATCAACCAGCGCGTCGAAACGCCGGTCTTGATCACGGATAAAGGCCGGCCGCTGACCGAGACCATGGCGATCGCCGCCTATCTCGAGGCGCGCGACACAGAGCGCAAGATCAGCTTCGATCCGCTCTCGCCCGAAGCCGACCGCATGCACCAGCTGATGGGCTTCCTCAACACCGGCTTTACCGGCGCCTTCACGCCGTTGTGGGTCGCGCTGGAGCTGCCCGAGCCCGATCCGGATTTCGAGGCGGCACTGCGCCGCTTCGGACGCGAGCGCGTGATCGAGCGCCATGACAGGCTGGAAGAAATGCTCGATGGCGGGAACTGGCTGGCCGGCGGCAAGCACAGCCTCGCCGACGGGCTGCTCGCAGGCGTGGCGCGCTGGCTGGAGTACCATGAGGTCGCCAATCTCTCGCGCTGGCCGAAGCTGCAGGCGCTGCGCCAGCGGGTCGAGGCCGATCCGGCGGTGGTCTTCGCGACCGCGCTGGAAAACGGCGATACACCGGCCGGCGGCGGCGCCTTCAAGGGTCATGTGCCGTTGGCCGAGGTGATCGAGCGCTTCGGCGCCTGACACGCGAAAGACGCGCCGGGCCGAGTGTCCGGCGCGTCTTTTTTGTTACTCGCCCTTCTGCGAGACCTGTGCCTGCGCGAAGGTCGCCATGCCGGAATGGACGCCGGCCGCGGCCTTGACCAAGCCGGCCGCGAGCGCGGCGCCCGTCCCTTCGCCGAGCCGCATGTCGAGCGCCAGCAAAGGCTGCTTGCCGAGCTTGACCAGCACCTGCGCATGGGCGCCCTCGGCCGAGAGATGGCCGGCGATGCAGTGGTCGAGCGCGGAGGGATCGAGCGCGTGCAGGATCGCTGCGGCGGCGGTCACGACATAGCCGTCGAGGATCACCGGGATGCGCTGCAGGCGGGCGGCGAGGATCGCGCCGCAGATCGCCGCCATCTCGCGGCCGCCGAAGCGGCGCAGCACTTCGAGCGGATCGTTCAAATGACTGGCGTGAAGCTTCAGCCCGGCCTCGACCGCGGCGATCTTGCGCCTCAGCCCGTCCTCGTCGACGCCGGTGCCGCGGCCGCACCACTGGGCCGCGCCGCCGCCATAGAGCGCGGCGAAGATCGCGGCCGCCGAGGTGGTGTTGCCGATGCCCATCTCACCGAGCGCCAGCAGATCGGCGCCGCCGGCGAGCGCCTCCATGCCGAAGGCCATGGTGGCGACGCAGGCGCGCTCGTCGAGCGCATCTCCTTCGGTGAAATCGCCGGTCGGCAAGTCGAGCGCAAGGTCGAAGACCTTGAAGCCGAGATCATAGGCAGCGCAGATCTGGTTGATCGCGGCGCCACCGGCGGCGAAGTTCTCCAGCATCTGCCGCGTCACGCTCTGTGGAAACGCCGAGACGCCCTGGGCGACAACGCCGTGATTGCCGGCGAAGACGCAGACCAGGGGCCGGTCGACCCGCGGCGGCGCCTTGCCCTGCCAAGCGGCGAGCCATTCGGCGATCTCCTCCAGCCGCCCGAGGCTGCCGGCGGGCTTGGTCAGCTCCTTGTCGCGGGCGCGCACCGTGTTGGCCGCGGCCATGTCGGGGCCGGGCATGTTGGCGATGAGATTGCGGATATCGTCGAAGGGCAGGCCGGAGGCGGGCATCGCAGACATCTGAGGAAGCCGATCTTGAAAACCTGAGGAATCGGGCAGCGCGAGATCGCCGCCGCGCAGCCGCTGCTGCTATAGGCTGGAGCGGACGAAGACAATCCGAGGGCAGCGTGACGCAGACCGACAGCGATGATGCGACGCAGGCAACGGCTCCCACCTGGCCGGGCTGGCTGATCGCGACCGCAACCTGCATCCGCTTCTATTCGCGCCTGCCGGTACCGGCGCTGCCGGGCGAGACCGCGCACACCCTGCCGGATTTCCGGCTGGTGCCGCGCGCCCTGCCCTTCGCGGCGCTGGCAATAGCACTGCCGGCGGCGCTGATCGCGCTGCTGGCGGGCCTTGCCGGCGTCAATGCCCTGCTGACAGCGGCCCTCGCTGTGACTGCCCTCGTCGTGACGACCGGCGCCTTCCACGAGGACGGGCTCGCCGACTCGGCCGATGGGCTGTTTGGCGGGCATACGCCGGAGCGGCGGCTGGAGATCATGAAGGACAGCTGCGTCGGCACCTTCGGGGCGCTGGCGCTCGGCCTGTCGCTGCTGCTGCGGGTGAGCGCGCTCGCGGCGATCCTGCAAGGCGCGGGCGCTTGGGCGGCCGCGGCGGCCGTGCTCGTCGCGGCGCCGTGGTCGCGCGTCGAGGGTCTGCGCATCCTCGCGACGACCCGGCCAACCCGGCGCGACGGCGCCTCCGCCTCGGTCGGACAACCCGATCGATCGGTACTGCCGGTCGCCTATGGCTTGTCGGGTGCGCTCGCCCTGCTGCTGGTCGCAGCCGGCGCT
The DNA here is from genome assembly GCF_037120455.1 of Allobosea sp. CCNWLY174. Taxonomy (NCBI): domain Bacteria; kingdom Pseudomonadati; phylum Pseudomonadota; class Alphaproteobacteria; order Hyphomicrobiales; family Alloboseaceae; genus Allobosea; species Allobosea sp. CCNWLY174. The sequence continues at coordinate 1,193,177 of NZ_JBBBBQ010000001.1, forward strand.
CTCCCCTTTGCTGGCGTCCTGATAGGCCTGGCTCTCTCGGCGCTGACGACTCTCTGGCTGTCACGCACGGCCATCCGTCTGATCGGCGGTCAGACCGGCGACGTCCTCGGCGCGGCGCAGCAGCTCGGCGAGATCGCGATCTATGTCGGTCTCGCCATCATCATCGGCTGGGGCGGGCGATGAGCGCGATCTCGAGCCCCTGCATCAAGATCTGCGTGGTCGATCCCGCGAGCAAGCTTTGCCAAGGCTGCGGGCGGACCCTGCAGGAAATCGCGCAATGGTCGCGGCTCTCGGAGGCGGAGCGGCTCGCCATCATGGCGATGCTGGAAGCGCGCCTCAGCCTTCCGCGAGACGGGCAAGCTCCTCGCCGGTCAGCCTGAAGAAGACCTTCTCCGGGTGCTGCTTGGCGCCGAGGTTCTCGTAGAAGCGCAGCAGGCGCTCATAATCACGCGCCGCCGTCCAGTCGATCCGGCCAAGGCCGCGAGCGAGCGCGAGCCGCGCCAGTTCGGCGAGCAGCGCCCTGCCGGCGCCGAGCCCGCGGGCGGCCTGCGCCACATAGATTTCCTTGAGGAAGCAGCCGGGCCGGAGACCCGGACCGGGGTAGATCGCCGAAAAGGCAGCGAAGCCGACGATTGCGCTGTGGTGCTCGGCAACGAGGAGTTCGGTCCCGGCCGGCCGGTTCGCCAGCCCGCTGCGGATCTCGGCATCGGACGGACAGGGCACACGGTAATGCGCCTGCATCTCAGCCATCAGGCCGGCCAGACCGGGATGATCGGCCTCCTCGCAGGCACGTATGGCGACCATGCCCGCCTCGCTCAGGCGATCAGCGACCAGAAGAAGCGGGCGCAGACCACCAGCAGGAAGATGCCGAAGGCGACCTCCAGCCGGCGCTTCGACAGCCGGTGCGCCAGGCGCGCGCCGATCGGCGCCGTCCAGATCGAGGTCGGAATAAACAGCAGGAAGCCGATGAACGAGACATAGCCGAGCGAGAGCGGCGGCAGGATGTCCATCTTCGGCCAGCCGGCATAAATGTAGCCGAGCGCGCCGGGGATCGAAATCAGTACGCCGAGGCCCGAGGAGGTCGCGACCGCCTGGTGGATCGGCCGGCCGTAGAAGGTCATGAACAGGCTGGAGAGCTGGCCTCCGCCGATGCCCATCAGCGCCGACAGGATGCCGATGACCACGCCATAGATCCGCATCAGGAGGGGACCCGGCATATCGTCGCCGAGCTTCCAGCGGTCGGAGGCGAAGAGCAGGCGCATGGCGCTGGCGAAGGCGACCGCGACGAAGACCGCCTTGAACACATCGGGCGGGGCATAGCGCGCGATCACACTGCCGCCGATCACACCAAGCACGACGGGAACGGCCCAGATCTTGATGATCGAGGTGTCGACCATGCCCTTGGCGAGATGGGCCCGGTAGGAGCGGATCGAGGTCGGGATGATCACCGCCAGCGACGTGCCGACGACAAGCGGCATGCGGACTTCCTCCGGCACGCCGATCACACGGAAGACCTCGTAGAGCACCGGCACGATGACGGCGCCGCCGCCGACGCCGAACAGGCCCGCGAGCAGGCCGGTGACGGCGCCCGCCGCGATCAGCGACACCGCGAGGAAGATCAGGTCGTTCAGGGGAATGCCGGCGATCATCATGCACCCGAGCCAGGACAGGTCGGGCTGCTCTTAGGCCTTTGTCCGGAAAGGGCAAGGTTCAGGCGACAAGGCAGGCATGCGCCGAGGCGACCGCGTCATCGGCACAGCGTCGCGGCAGACTGCGCGGCGGCGCGGTCCCGACGCGCCCGAAACGGATGCCGGTCACGGCCGGACATAGGTCCAGCCCTTCTCCTGCAGCTCCATGACCCGGACGACGCCGGACTTCACCACCGTCGCCTCGGGGATCAAGGCGATCTCCTTGTTCTCGGCCTTGCTCATATTGCCCTGGGTGTTGCCGCAGGCCTTGAAGGAAATGGCCGGCGTGCTCAGGGCGATCGTCGAGATCCGCGCCTTCACCGGCGAGGTGTCGTCGCGCAGCATGTGCAGGCCGGGCCCGAAGGTGACGACCTCGATCTCCACCTTCTCGCCGAGCTCCTGATAGTACTGCGCCACATTGGTCGCGTTGTTGAGCGCGAGATTCATCATCGCGGGATCGTTGGTGTTCACCTGCAGGATGAGCCGGTGCGGCTTCCTGTCGGGCACCGGCGGCTTCGGTGCCTGCACGGCGCTCTGCTTCGTGGCCTGCGCCATCGCGGGCGAGGAGGCGAAGGTGACAGCGAGGCCGGCCAGCAGGGCCGCGCCAAAAGCATCTTTGAACCTTATCGTCATCGGATTCCACCCATGGTTCGAGGACTATTCGCTACGTGGCCTGGCAAGGGTGCGCGGCCATTTGCAGGCTGCGGCGACCCTGTCCCGCGCCGCCTTCAGGCCGACGAGGCTGAAATGCGCGTCATGGACGGCGCCCGCGCGCGTGCCGAGACGGATCGCGATGCTCCCCTCATTGGGGAGCGACAGCAGCAGGCCGACCACATCGCCCCTGAAGGCGACCCCGGTGCCGTAAGACGGCCGGCCCGCCGCGAGTTGCACGGGCTGGCTGTCATCGACGCGATAGGACAGTAAGGAGTCGGCTCCGCTCTCGGATGCGGCCGGCCCGCCAAGGACCAACTCGGTCCGGCCACCGCGGCAGTGAATGGAAAGCTGCTTCAGGGCGCCGTTGGCACCGCCTTCGGCGAAGGCGGTGGCGGTGACGATCGGCGTGTAGTCGATCGGTGACGTGGTCTCGCTGACGATCCAGCCATCGGCGTCTCCCGCGGGACGCCTGGGCACCGTCACAGGCTGCGGCAGCTTGTTCAGGCAGGCAGGCCGCTCCGCCGGATCGAGCAGCGAGCAGGCGCGAAGCTGCGCCATCGGATCGGGCGCCCCCTGTGCGAAGGCGACCTGGCTCGCAACCTCGAAGACGACGGAGAGCATGATCAGCTTCATTGGCTCGCACGTTGCGTCTGCGCCTTGCGATCCAGCCAGTCCTGCGCTGCCGGGAAGCGGTCGAGGCCGGGCACGGTCGCGGCGAGATTGATCGACTTCCATTTCGGGTCGAAGCCCGGTGCCTGCAGCTTCTCGACGCGGCTGAACAGGGTGTCGACAAAGCGCGCGACGCGCTCGTAGCGGTTGGTCTGGGGCGCCCAGTTGAACGCGACCAGCGCGGTCGGCACCGCGATCGTCGAGACCCGCTCGCCCGCCTTGATCAGGCCGGGATATTCGCCGGCCTCCAGCACCGCCGGCAGGTAATAGTCCTCGAACCTGCTGTCATAAGCCACCGGAAGGAACTTGAAGCCGGGCTCGAAGCGTCCGCGGACGAAGGCATCGACCGGCTTCGAGGTGATGAACACCACGCCCGCCATCTCGCCCTTGCGCATCTGTTCGAGCGCGAGCTGATGCGGGATGAAGGTGTTCTCGGCATTGACGCCAAGACGGCTGAAGATCAGCGGCCCCGAATAGGCGGCAGCGGTTCCGAGCGTGTTGAAGTTCACCTTCTTGCCGGCGAGATCCTGCAGGCTCTGGATCTCTGGCCGCACAAAAACATGGAGCTCCGAGGGGAAGAGATTGAGCACATAGGTGATCTTGCGCCGGATCTGCGGCAGCTGGGCCTTGTACTCCTCGAGCGCATCGGAATTGATGATCGCCGTGTCGATGCCGCGCAGATAGAGCAGCGAATTCAGGTTTTCGGTGGCGCCGCGGGTGACGATCGGCAGCACGTGCAGGTTATTCCCGTCGTCGACGACGCGGGCCATCTCGGCTCCGAGGCGAAGCGGCGCGCCCTCCAGCAGGCCCGCTGCAAGACCGACCGTCCAGGCGTTGGCCTTGTCCTGCTCCGTCGCGGCCGGCCGGACCATGCGTCGTGGCTGGCCAGAGCTCGTCTGCAAGGTCTGCGCCTCCAGGCCGGGCGAAGCGAGCATCGGCACGAGCGCCGCCAGCCCGACCAGAAGCAGCAGGGACCGTCTTGAAGGCATCTTCATCCCACACTCTCCTCTGGAACCCACCCGTCGTCCGGCGGCCGACAGCGAGCGCTAGCGCGGCAACGCGTCGACACGATCCTTCGCCTCCTGAATGCCCCCGACCTGTGCCCGCGCATAAAGCTCGCGGGCCCTCGCGATCTCGCCGCGCGTGCCATAGGTGCCCCAGGCGGACAGGATGCGGGGGTCGTAGGTCTCCGCGAGCATGAAGCTCGCCCTGGCACTGCCCATGTCGGCTGCGCGTTCGAGCACGGCCCGGGCGGAGCCGATGTCGCCTTGAGCGAGCAGCGCGCTCGCCCTGGCGATCAGCCGCATCGCCTCGGGGCTGTTGCGAGCTTCTCCGGCCGTCGGCGGCAACGGCGCGCCGGCGGTGATCGCTTGCGCGGGCCTGGGAGGCTCCCTGGCTACGGTCGCAGGCTGCACCGCCGCAGCGCGCAGCGACGCCACTTCCTCCGATACGGTCGCGGTACGGTCCCGTTCCTGCTGGAGCGCCTGACGCAGCTCCGCGATCGTGCCCTCGCTCGCCTGCCTGAGCTTTTCCGTTTCCCCGCGCGCACTTTGCAGCTGCGCCAGCTGGGTTTCGACCTCCCGCTGCGCGGCGGCCAGTTCACCGGCCAGGGCCGCCCGTTGCGCGCGCTCCTGCTCGATGGCCTGGCGATATTGGGCGATGCCGGCTGCCTGCTCCTGTCGCAGCGCCGCAAGCTGCGCTACGGCAGCCGCCTTCTGCCGCTCGAGTTCGAGCCCTTGCGCCGCCCGCGCCGCTTCCGCCTGCCGGAGCTGGCCTGCCTCCTCGCCAGCCTTGCGCAATTGTGCCGCCTGCGCCTCGCTCTCACGCCGCACTGCCGCCAGCTCGGCCACCAGCGCTGAACGTTGCCCACGCTCCTCGTCGAGGGCTTGACGATGCTGCGCCGCAGCCGTGGTCAACGCCTGCCGCACGGCTGCGGCCTGGGCGATGGCAGCTGCCTTCTGCCGCTCCTGCTCCTGGAATTGCACGGCCCTCGCAGCGTCAGCCTGCCGGAGTTGCCCCGCTTCCTCTACGACCTTGCGCAGTTGTGCCGCCGCTTCGCGCTGCGTGGCAGAAAGCTCCTGCGCGAGAGCGGCAGTCTTTTGCCGCTCCTGCTCGAGCGCTTGCATGGCTTTCGCCGCCTCCACCTGCCTGAGCTGGGCCGACTCCTCGCCGACCTTGCGCAACTGCGCCGCCTGCGTCGCCATGTCACGCTGCGCGGCCGACAGTTCCTGTGCCAGAGCGGCCGCCTTCTGCCGCTCCTGCTCCAGCGACTGGGAGCTCGTTGCCGTCGCGAGTTGCTTGAGCTGTTCGAGGTCGTCGCTTGCACTTCGCAGCTGGGCCGTCTGCGCCTGCAATTCGCGCTGCGAAGCTGACAGCTGATCGGCCAGTGCGGCACGCTGCGCGCGCTCGCCATCGAGCGCCTGGCGATGCTGAGCTGCCGCTGCCACCAATTCCTGCCGCGCAACTATGGCTTCCTGCGCCAGTGCAGATGCCTTGTCCTGCTCCTGCCGCAATGATTGTTCGTTCCTGCTGGCGTCACCCTGCAACTGCGCTTTCAGGGCCGCGATGGCGCCGCGGGCCTCGGCCAGCTCCCGCGACATGGCAGCGATGCTGGAGGCCTCGCCGGCGGGCAGGACGAGTGGCGCGCGCTCCTTCAGCTGACCGGGCTCCGGTCGATCCGCGTTGCGCGGGACAAGGAGAAGCAGGACCGCGGCCGCAACCCCGCACGCCAGAGGGGTGAAACGGCGCCGTAGCGGTGCTCGGCTTGGCCGATCGGATTTTCCCGACCTGTCCTGCCGGTTGCTTTGGCCCGGCGCGGCGGGTGGCGCACTTGTCAGCGTCCAGTGAGCGGTATCGATCGTCAGGCCCGCCTCGTCCCTAGCGACGACAGCCTTCCCATCTCCTGATGCGCTTTCGATCGCGTCGCGCATGTGGCTGACGCCTCTTGGTCGGCGGCATGCACCTGGCGAACCGGGCACGAGCGACTTCATTCCGGCCGATGCGAACCTCGGCGCCTCTGCGAAGGACGCCTGCGGGAGTGTCGACCACACCCTCGCCGGCATCGAGCTGACCTCAGATCGGATAGGTCCAGAAGACGGGCAAAGGGGCAGGAGCCTGCCCGAACGGAGTACCCTGCCGAAAGCGACCCGCTCGGCTAGTCGCTGACGCCCTCGCGCGCGACGATCGTCATCAAGGTCGCCGTCAGCATGGCGCAGAGCTTGGGCTTGCCGTCCGTCACCGCGAAGACCTCGGCCATGGCGAGCGTCAGGGTACGGCCGGCCTTGACCACCCGGCCCTTTGCGATCAGCTCGTCGCCGGTGGCGGGCGCCAGCAGATTGATCTTGAACTCGGCGGTGAGGATGCCGCTGCCGGCCGGCATGGTCGTGAGCCCGGCATAGCCGGCGGCGCTGTCGGCGATGGTCGCGACCGCGCCGGCATGGACGAAGCCGTGCTGCTGGGAAAGATGCGGTGACGCCGGCATGGCGATCTCGACCTCGCCCGGCGCGACGCGCACAAGCCGGGCGCCGAGCGTCGTCATCATCGCCTGCCTGGCGAAGCTCGCCTCGATGCGAGCGACGATGGCAGGATCGGTCGCCTGGTCAGCCATCAGCGCTCACTCCGCGGCGATCGCCGCCGGGGCTTCGCGCTCGACATGCGCGATCGCAGCGCGCAGTTCGGCGAGACCCGCTCCCGCCAAGACACAATGCTCGGACAGGTGGCGACGGAACAGGCGCGAGCCGCGCCGGCCGGGGAAGAGCCCGACAAGATGGCGGGTGAAGGCATGCAGGCGCCCGCCCCGTTCGAGATGAGCAGCGATGTAAGGCTCGAGCGCCTCCAGCATCGCGAAGGCGTCCGCGACCGGGGCATCCTCGCCGAAGAGCAGCGGATCGACCGCGAGCAGCACTTCCGGGTTCTGATAGGCCTCGCGGCCGAGCATGACGCCATCGAGATGGGCGAGATGCGGCAGCCATTCGTCGGGATGCCTGATGCCGCCATTGAGCGAGACGATCAGATCGGGATTGGCCGCTTTGAGGCGGTAGGCGCGCCCATAGTCGAGCGGCGGGATCTCGCGGTTCTCCTTGGGCGAGAGCCCCTGCAGCCAGGCCTTGCGGGCATGGACCACGAGCGCATCGACGCCGGCCACGCGCACGGCAGCCGTCAGCGCATCGAGCGCGGCCTCCGGGTCCTGATCATCGACGCCGATGCGGCACTTGACCGTGACGGGCATCGAAACGGCCGCCTTCATCGCCGCCACGCAATCGCCGACCAGCGTCGGCTCGCGCATCAGGCAGGCGCCGAAGGCCCCGCCCTGGACGCGGTCGGAGGGGCAGCCGCAGTTCAGGTTGATCTCGTCATAGCCGAAATCGGCGCCGATCTTGGCGGCCTCTGCCAGCAAGGCCGGATCATTGCCGCCGAGCTGGAGCGCGACCGGGTGCTCGACATCATCGAAGCCGATCAGCCGCTGCCGATCGCCGCGCACCACCGCCTGCGCCGTTACCATCTCGGTATAGAGCCGAGCGCGGCGCGACATCAGGCGATGGACGATCCGGCAATGCCGATCGGTCCAGTCCATCATCGGGGCCACGGAGAAACGGTGGTCTGCTGCGGTCATCATCTACGGTCTGGCGTTGCCGGAACCCTGCTGGCGAGCGCAGCGCCGTAGCAGATTTCCCGCCCTCCATATAGTGCGCCGGCGCTCTACTGGAATGTGAGGTTCGCTTTCGCAACGATCTCGGCATAGACGGCGCGGTCGGCGACGATGCGCGCAGCTAACTCGGCAGGAGTCGAGAAATTCGGCAGGACACCGAGCGTCTTGAGCTGCTCCTGTGCCTTCGGATCTGCCAGCGCCTTGCCCGCGCGGCGTTGAGCTTGGCGACGACCTCGAGATTCATGCCGGCAGGACCTGCGAGCCCGATCCAGGTCCGGATCGTGCCGGAAGCGATCCGGCCGCTCCAAGAGCTGTTCGCGCCGATGGCAGAGCGCTCAGCCGCGCTGATGCGGCAATACAGCGTCGACGAACTGGCGCTGATTGCAGACTTCATTGAGAAGGGCACCGCCCTCGCGCTGGAGCGCGCCAGGCAGCTGGAGGGCGACTAGACCGGCGCTGCCGGGCCCGCCGCCAGCCGCTACGCTCGAACGACCGGAAAAAGGGCGCGCAGCCGCCCGTCGCGGAGCCACAGGCCGCCCCACATGAACAGCCCGAGATAGAGGCTGAAGAGAATATGGCTGAAGAGCGGGCTCCCGGCCCGGATCTGCGTCGCCATCGCCCCGCCGAGCAGGCCCATCATCAGGATCGCACCTAGCAGTGCCGTGCGCGGAACGAGGTAGAGGACGAGGCAGGCCAGCTCGATCAGGCCGATCATGAAGGCATAGCCGGCCGGCCAGCCGAGCTGCGCCATCGTCTCCTCGGCCACCGGCATGCGCAGCAGCTTGGGCGTCACCGACGCGCCCAGCATGAAGAGGGCGAAAAGCCCGGTCAGGACGCGGCCCGTCCAGAGCATGGCATTCTTGGTCATACGCATCTCCCTCGATCCCGGTGCCAGAAAACCTCAGCGCTCGTCATCGCATGACAGGAACGATCCGGCGGTCCGGGCCTTGCCGGGCCTGGCTTCTTGCTGACGCGTGACATGGCCGGTGACGTCATTCGACGTTGCCCCGACCGTGCATGTTATGTTCCCCTTTGCGAGCACAGGTCGAATCACGCATGAACGCGCACGTCTATCTCGACAGCCTCAATCCGGCGCAGCGGCGCGCGGTCTCGCATGGCGGCGATGCGGCCCCTGCCCCGCCGGTGCTGATCATCGCCGGCGCCGGCTCCGGCAAGACCAACACGCTGGCGCACCGCGTCGCCCATCTGCTGGTCTGCGGCGCCGATCCGCGGCGCATCCTCTTGATGACCTTCTCGCGCCGCGCCGCCTCGGAGATGATCCGCCGCGTCGAGCGCATCGCCCGCAAGGTGATGGGCGACGGCGCCGGGGTCGCGGTCGATGCGCTGAACTGGGCCGGCACCTTCCATGGCGTCGGCGCGCGGCTGCTGCGCGACCTCGCCGAGCAGATCGGGCTCGATCCCGCCTTCACCATCCATGATCGGGAGGACGCCGCCGACCTGATGAACCTGGTCCGGCACGAGCTCGGCTTCTCGAAGACCGAGGCGCGCTTCCCGACCAAGGGAACCTGCCTCTCGATCTATTCGCGCTGCGTCAACGCCGAGCAGCCGATCGAGGATGTGCTGCGCCTGTCCTATCCGTGGTGCATCGCCTGGGCTGAGGAGCTGAAGCAGCTCTTCGGATCGTACGTCGAGGCCAAGCAGCAGCAGAACGTGCTCGATTACGACGACCTGCTGCTCTACTGGGCGCAGGCAATGTGTGATGGCGACCTCGCGGCCGATGTCGGGGCACGCTTCGACCACGTCATGGTCGACGAATACCAGGACACCAACCGGCTGCAATCGTCGATCCTGCTGGCGCTGAAGCCCGATGGCCGCGGGCTGACCGTGGTCGGCGACGACGCGCAGTCGATCTATTCCTTCCGCGCCGCGACCGTCCGCAACATCCTCGACTTCCCGCTCGCCTTCTCGCCACCCGCTGAGGTGATCACGCTCGACCAGAACTACCGCTCGACGCAGGCGATCCTCGGCGCCGCCAACGCGGTGATCGACCTGGCTGCCGAGCGCTTCACCAAGAACCTCTGGACCGACCGGGCGACGGGTGCCGCGCCCGAGCTGGTCAATGTCCGGGACGAGGCCGACCAGGCGCGCTTCATCGCCGAACAGGTCCTGGAGAACCGCGAGGCCGGCACGACCCTGAAGCAGCAGGCGGTGCTCTTCCGCGCCTCGCATCATAGCGGCCCGCTCGAGATCGAGCTGACGCGCCGGAACATCCCGTTCGTGAAATTCGGCGGGCTGAAATTCCTCGACGCCGCCCACGTCAAGGACCTGCTCGCGCTGCTGCGCTTCGTCGAGAACCCGCGCGACCGGGTCTCGGCCTTCCGCGTGATGCAGCTCATGCCAGGCGTCGGGCCGACATCGGCCCAGCGTGTCATCGAGCACCTGGCGCAGGCGCCGGACGGGGCGGAAGCTCTTCGCCATGCTCCGGCGCCTGCGCGCGCGGGAGAGGACTGGATCGCCTTCGTCGAGGCGATCGAAGCGCTGCGCTCGGGCATGTCGGGCTGGCCGGCCGAGATCGAGCGGGCAAGGCTCTGGTACGAGCCGCATCTGGAGCGCATCCATGAAGACGCGACGACGCGGCAGGCCGACCTGCTGCAGCTCGAGCAGATCGCCGGTGGCTATCCCTCGCGCGAGCGCTTCCTGACCGAGCTGACGCTCGACCCGCCGGACGCGACCAGCGATCAGGCCGGCGTGCCGCATCTCGACGAGGACTATCTGATCCTCTCGACCATCCATTCGGCCAAGGGGCAGGAATGGAAGTCGGTCTTCGTGATGAACGTCGTCGACGGCTGCATCCCGATCGATCTCGGCACCGGCGCCAAGGACGAGATCGAGGAGGAGCGCCGGCTGCTGTATGTCGCGATGACGCGCGCCAAGGACGATCTGCATCTTATGGTGCCGCAGCGCTTCTTCACGCATGGCCAGTCGTCAACCGGCGACCGGCACGTCTATGCGGCGCGCACGCGCTTCATCCCGAACACGCTGCTGAAGCATTTCCAGCGGCGCGCCTGGCCGCTGGCGGCACAGGCCGGCTCGCGGCCGGTTTCCGCCGGCCCGAAGATCGACGTGCGCGCCAAGATGCGCGGCATGTGGCGCTGAGCTGCCCTCAGGCCGCTTCGCGGATGAAGCGGCTGAGGAAGAGGCGCGTGCGCGGATGGCTCGGATTGGCGAGCACCTCTTCCGGCCTCCCCTGCTCGACGACGAGGCCGCCATCCATGAAGACGACGCGGTCGGCCGCCTCGCGGGCAAAACCGATCTCATGGGTGACGACGATCATGGTCAGGCCCTGGCCGGCGAGATCGCGCATGGTCGTAAGCACCTCGCCGACGAGCTCGGGATCGAGCGCAGAGGTCGGCTCGTCGAACAGCATCAGCTTCGGCCGGATCGCCAGCGCCCGGGCGATGGCGACGCGCTGCTGCTGGCCGCCGGAGAGCTGGCGCGGATAGGCGTTCGCCTTCTCGGTCAGCCCGATGCGGCCGAGCAGCTCCATGGCGTAGTCGGTCGCGTCCTTGCGGCTGTGGCCATGGACGCCGACCGGAGCCTCGATGATGTTCTCCAGCGCCGTCATGTGCGGGAAAAGATTGAATTGCTGGAAGACCATGCCGATCTGGCGGCGTTGCACCGCGATGGCGCGCGGCGACAACTTGATAAGCCGCCCGCCGCTGAGCCGGTAGCCGATCTGCTCGCCGGCGACCATGATCGAGCCGCGATCGATCGCCTCCAGATGGTTGATGCAGCGCAGGAAGGTCGACTTGCCGGAGCCCGACGGGCCGAGCACGACGACGACCTCGCCGGGCATGACGTCGAGATCGATGCCCTTCAGCACCTCGTTGTGGCCGAAGGATTTGTGAACGTTGCGGGCGCTGACCAGCGGCGCGGCCTCTCTAGCGATCCGGCTCATGGGGTTGCCTCCGCGATGACCGGCATGCGCTCCACCGCACCGCGCTCGCCGCGGGCATAGTAGCGCTCGATGAAGCCCTGGCCAATGTTCAGGACGGTGGTGATGACGAGATACCAGATGACCGCGACCATCAGCATCGGGACGACCTCGAAGGTGCGGTTGTAGACCGCCTGCACCGAATACAGCAGGTCGGCCATGGCGATGACGCTGACCAGCGAGGTCGCCTTGATCATGCTGATCAGCTGGTTGCCGGTCGGCGGCACGATCGAGCGCATCGCCTGCGGGATGATCACCCGCCACAGCGCCCTCGCCCGCGTCATTCCGAAGGCGTCGCTCGCCTCGGTCTGGCCCTTGTCGACCGAGAGCAGGCCGCCGCGGATGATCTCGGCCATATAGGCGGCTTCGTTCAGCGAGAGGCCGGCGATCGCCGCCGTCATCGGCGTGATCAGGTCGTTGGTGTGCCAGCTGACCAGCGTCGGCCCGAACGGGATCGATATCGAGATCTCGGGGAAGAGCGTCGAGAGATTGTACCAGAAGATCAGCTGGACCAGCAGCGGCGTGCCGCGGAAGAACCAGATGAAGAGGCCCGCGAAGCCGCTGAACAGCCGGTCGTCCGAGAGCCGCGCGATCGCCAGCAGCAGGCCGATGATGACGCCGATCACCATCGCGACGACGGTGAGCCCGAGCGTGACATAGAGCCCGCGCAGGATCGATTCCGCCGTGAACCACTGCGCCACGACCGGCCAGCCGAAATTCGGGTTCCAGGCGACGATCCAGGCGAAATTGGCGGCGACTGCGAGCACGAAGGCCCAGAGCAGCCAGCGCCCCCATTCGACCGGTCGATGGGCGTTGGCGACGTCGCGCAGCGCCGCCTGTCGGTCCTGCATCGGCTCAGCCGCGCTGCTCATGGCCCGCTCGCTCAGTTCTTCGAGAGGTTGATGCCGGGCTCGCCGATCATGTTGTTCTCGAGCCCCCATTTCTTGAAGATCGCCTCATAGGTGCCGTTCGCCTTCAGCGCCTTGATGCTGGCGAGAAGGACTTCGCCGAGCGGCGAACCCTTCGGCACCACCGCGCCCTGGAACAGGTCCTGGAAGCCGTTGGCCTTGCCGACCGCGGCGAGTTCGAGATCGCCCTTGGCCTGCTGGACGAAATAGGTCAGCGGCGCCTGCGAGGAGAAGAAGCCGTCGGAGCGCCTGGAACGGACCGAGAGGATCGAGGTCGGCTGGTCGGTGAAGGACATCACCTCCAGCGCGGGCTTGCCCTCGGCCGCGCATTTCTCGGCCTGTGCCTTGATCACCTTCTCGGCCGAGCCTGCCGACATCACCGCGATCTTCTTGCCGCAGGTGTCGTCGAGACTGGCGATCGCCTTCGGATTGCCCTTCTGCACGGCGAAGATCACGTATTCGCGGACATAATCGACGAAGTCGTTGGCTTCCTGGCGTGTCTTGAAGTCGCCGATCGGGCCCATGGCGAACTGGTAGCGGCCTGCGGCGATACCGCTCAGCGCCGCGGCGAGCCCGCTCACCGTCGCATGCTCGATCTTGACGCCGAGGAGCTGGCCGATGGCGTCGGAGAGCTCGGCAGCGGCGCCGGTCATGGTCTTGGCGTCGGTGACGATCTCATAAGGCGGGAAGGAGCCGTTGTTGACCGAGATCATCTTGCCGGCCGTGCGGATCGCCTCCGGCAACTTGGCGCGCAGCGCCTCGTCGACCTTCTGCTCGGGGATCTTGATGCTGGCGTCCTGGGCGAAGGCCGGAGCCTGCAGGAGCGCTACGGCCAGGGCGGCGGCTCCAGCGAATTTCACGATCATGGTCATGGCGACGTACCCCTTTTATGGTTGTCAGTAGATCGGCCAGTCGCTCTCAGGCAGCGAGCTCCGGACCGGCGAAGCGACGATTGGCGAGGACCGGCAGCGCGGCGCGCGCTGCGGCGATGCGGGCCGGATCGATGTCAGCATAGATCAGCGCCGGCGCCTCGCCGGCGCGGGCGATGGCGACGCCGAGTGGGTCGACCACCATGCTGGCGCCGATATTTCGCGGGCCGCACTCGCCGGTGGCGACGACGTAACAGGTGTTCTCCAGCGCGCGAGCGGTGACCAGCACATCCCAATGCGCCTCCTTGCCGAGGCCGCGGACCCAGGCGGCCGGCAGCAGCAGCACATCGGCGCCGTCGAGCGCGAGGCGCCGGGCCAATTCCGGGAAGCGCACGTCATAGCAGGTCATCAGCCCGCATTTCAGGCCGGCGATCTCAAGCAGCGGCGGCACCTCGCTGCCGGGCTCGACATTGGTCGATTCCAGTGCCGAGAAGGCGTCGTAGAGATGGAGCTTGCGGTAGGCGCCGACGATCGCGCCATCACGGACCGCGACATGGACGTTGAAGACACGGCCCTTGCCGTTCGGCACGTGGATGCAGAACAGGGTGGTCAGCGCTGAGCCCTTGCTCGCCTCAAGCACGCCCTGCATGAACGGACCGTCGAGCGGCTGCGCCGTCTTCAGCACGATGTCGGGGTCGGTGATGTCGCGGGCCAGGATGCCCTCCGGCAGCAGCAGAAGATCGGCGGCGGCGGCCTTGGCCTCGCCCATCAGGCGGACGGAGGTGGAAAGGTTTTCCTGCCATTCGCGGCTGACGGCGAATTGTCCGAGCGCGGCTTTCATCAGTGGGCTCCTTCCAGCGCGGATGCGGCGGAGAACAGGGTCTCCGGCGTCAAATCGGTCTCGGCGAGCTCTTGAATCCGCAGCTGCTCGATGAATGCGGCGATCATCGTCCGGTTTGCGGCCAGCCCACTCTCGTTCCAGCTCTCGGGCAGATCATGCCCGCTGCGCACCAGCTCGTCGATCAGCCAGGGCGTGGTGTCGGCATAGCGGCGGCGCTTCTCCAGCCAGATGCGCTGGCTCTCGTCGAGCAGATCGCTCAGCGCCTGCGCCAGCCAGGGCTCGCGGGCGGCGAGCTCTGGCTTGAGGCCGATGATGTGCATGCCCGGGACGTAGCCGACCTTGGCGAAGTAGTCGCGCTCGGCGGCGCGGACATCCGGCAGCAGCGCCCTAAAGCGCGAGCCTTTGGAGAAGAAGCCCTTCGGCATGAAGGGCATCAGCACGGCGTCGATCGCGCCCGCTGTGAGCAGATCGAGCAAAGGCGGCTGGCCGGGCAGCGCCTCGATCCGGCCAGGGCGGGCATAGCGCCCGACGCGGTCGATGATCGGATGGTCGGCGGCGAGGCGGCTGACCGCCCAGTAGGCGTCGTCGATGCCGAGCCCGGATTCAGCCATGGCGGCGCGCGTCCAAGTGTTGCCGGAATCCTGCCAGCCGGCGATGCCGATCCTCTTGCCGCGTAGCTCGTCGAAGCGGGTCAGCTTGCTGTCGGCAGCCGTGACGACGCAGCGATGGCGGAAGCCACGCATGATGAAGTTCGGGATGCCGACGACGCCGGTGTCGCCGCGGGCGCGGCCGGTGGTGTAGCGGCTGAACGAGATCTCGCTGGCGTCGAAACGCGGGTCACTGGCGAAATCGTCGGGGAGTGTAGCGAGGCGCTCGATCGTCAGCTCGAAACGGTCGGAAGCGAGGTCGCCGAGCAGCAGCGGCGTGATGAAGTCCCAGTCGCGCAGGGCCAGCCGGATCACAGGTTTCAAACGACAGTCTCACACTGGACAGAAAACCTTGGACGAGGGCCACGATAAATGTTCAATCTAGCTGATCAATCGCTATTACGTTCCTGAACATTCATTTTTGAGTCGATGAACGACGAACCCGACGCCTCCTGGCTGGCCAGCCGTCTGACGCAGCGCACCGCGCGCGGCCTTGCGCTCGACCTCAGCCAGATGATCCGCTCAGGCCTCCTGCCGGTCGGCACGAAGCTGCCGACCGTGCGCGACCTCGCTTTTCGGCTCGGCGTCAGCCCCGGCACGGTCTCGGAGGCCTGGAGCGAATTGAAGCGGCAGAAGATCGTCTCGGGCCGTGGGCGCGGCGGTGCCTGGGTCAGCGGCGACAATGCGACGCCGCGGCCGACGCGGATGGCCAGCGTCGCGAATTTCGGCCCGGGCGCGCTCGATCTCTCGCTGGCAGTCCCGGACGCCAAGCTGATGCCGCCTCTGGCCGAAGCCTTGACGCAGGCGGCGAGCGCGGAGAACCTCAACAGTTACGAGCGCACGCCGATCCTGCCGGCGCTGCGCGACGCCGTCGCGCCGCATTGGCCCTATGCGCCCGCCGCCTTCCTCGCCACCAATGGCGGCTACAACGCCGTCTATTCGGTGCTGCATGCGACGGTGCTGCGCGGCTCCTGCATCGCGATCGAGGACCCGACCGCGATGCGGCTGCTCGACATCATCGAGGACCTCGGTGCCGAGATCCTTGCGGTCGGCCGCGATGCGGAAGGCCCCCTGCCCTCAGAACTCGCAGCCGCGCTGGAACGGCGGCCATCGGCCTTCATCTTCCAGCCGCGCACCCATTCGGTGACCGGCCAGAACGTGAGCCCGGCGCGGCTGGCCGAACTCGGGCGGGTGCTCGCCGGCAGCGACACGCTGGTAATCGAGGATGACGGCATTGGCGACGTCTCGATCCATCCGCCGATCAGCCTGGGCAGGACGATGCCGGAGCGGGTCGTGCATATCCGCTCCTTCTCGAAATCGCTCGGGCCGGACCTGCGGATCGCGGTGCTGTCGGCTCCGGCCATGGTGATCCGGCAGATCCAGTCCTATCGCAGCTTCTCCTCGGGCTGGACCAGCCGGCTGCTCCAAGCGGCGACCGCCTGGTTGCTGACCGATGCAGAGACAGGCCAGAGGGTGGCGCAGGCCCGTGCCATCTACGCCGAGCGACGGCAAGCTCTGGTCGCCTGCCTCGCAAAGCGGGGCCTCGCCATGCCGGAGAGCGACGGCTTATGCATCTGGGTGCCGGTGGAGAACGAGCAGTTCGCGCTGGTGACGCTGGCGGCGCATGGCATCGCGGTGCTGCCCGGCAGCAAATGCGCGGCGAGACCGACCGAGCATGTCCGGGTCGCGACCGCGATCCTGACGCAGGACTATGATCGCGTCGCCGAGGCGCTGATCAAGGCGGCGCAGCGGGGCGATCAGGGCTGACGCAACGCCCTGGTATGGGCCGGCAGCTCCTCGTCCGCGAACAGGTCCGGATGTTCGGCGGCGATGCGGGGCAGCGCGTTCAGGATCTCGCGCAGATGGATGCGCATCGCAGTGGCGGCCATGTCTGAGTCACCGGTCTCGATCGCATCGACAATGGCGTTGTGCTGGGTGATCAGCAGCGGGATCGGCGAGGTACCGGGCAGCGAGAGATAGCGCACCCGGTCGGTCTGGGCGCGGGCGCTCTCGACCACCTTGCCGGCATAGTCGCAATCGACGATCTCGGCGATCGCCTGATGGAAAGCCTCGTCCAATACGGTGAAGCCGGAATAATCGCCGCGTCCGGCGGCGGCAGCCTGCTCGGCGATGAGGCGGCGCAGGCGAGCGACGCCGTCAGGGTCGATCAGCCTGCTCGCAGCCCGCGCCAGAGAGCACTCCACCGCCTCGCGCACGAAGCGGGCATTGGCGACCTCGCGCATCGAGATCTTCATGACGAAGGTGCCGCGGCTCGGCAGGATCTGCACCAGCCCGGCCTCGGACAGCTTGATGAATGCCTCGCGCACAGGCTGGCGGCTGACGCCGAAGCGCCCGGCGATCTCCTTCTCCGACAGCGCCTCGCCGGGCCTGATCTCGCTGACGATGATGGCCTGGCGCAGCGCCGCGACGAGCTGCGGCGCGATCGGATCGCGAAGCCGGAGCGAGATGTCCATGGGCGCAACTCCTCGGCCAGCCCGTGCAGATTATACCGGTATGGTGGCCTAGCGGCAAACGTCGCCGGTCAGCCCTCGTGTCGCCTCAGCAGGTAAGTGTCCATGATCCAGCCATTCTGTGCGCGTGCCGCCTCGCGCCTACGGACGATCTCGTCCGAGATTTCGGCGAGCGGGCCGGAATCCAGAACCTCCTGCGGCGCGCCGAGATAGGCGCCCCACCAGATGTCGAGGCCGGCGGGATCGATCTTGGCGAAAGCCTGCTCGCCGTCGAGCATGACCACTGTGCTGCCGTTCTCGTCGTGAAAGCCGCCTTCGGCGAGCTTGCGGCCGGTGGTGATGGTGACGGGCTCGCCGATCCGGTTCAGCACCAGCCGATGCGCCGCCGCCAGTGCCTGGACCGAGGTGATGCCGGGGATGACGTCGTAGTCGAATACGAGCCCGCGGGCGCGCACGGCCTCGATGATGCGCAAGGTGCTGTCGTAGAGCGACGGATCCCCCCAGACCAGCAGCGCGCCGGTCTGATCCTCGCCGAGCTCGTCGCGGAACAGGCGCTCATAGCTTTCGGCGAGCGCTGCATGCCAGTCGTCGACACTGCCGCGATAGTCATCGCCCGCAGCGGCGCGCTTGGGCACCTTGAGCGGTACGGTGCGCCAGTTGCCATGCTCGATATAGCGCCGGCAGATCTCCTCGCGCAGCTCGCGCAACGCCGATTTCTCGGCGCCCTTGTCCGGCACGAAGACGACATCGACGCTGTTCAGCGCCCGCACCGCCTGGATCGTGACGTGCTCGGGATTGCCGGCGCCGATGCCGATGATCCTGATCCTGCGCATGGGCACCTCTTTTGTGTTCGAGGCGCCGCATAGCACGATCCGACAGGGGCGCGTCATGCTCGGGCTCGACCCGAGCATCTGTTTCAGGAGCTTCTCGGGTCTGCGCTTCGCTACGCCCGAGAATGACGGCCTCCTTCTAACCCAGCAGATTGCGGATCGTGCGCATGAAGACGCGGGCGCCGGGCGCGATCAGGTCATCGGGGAAGTCGTAATCGGGATTGTGCAGCGGCGGCGTGTCCTCGCCGGAGCCGAGCAGGAACATCGCCGATTTCGAGGAACGACCGAACAGGCCGAAATCCTCGGAGCCGCGCTGCGGCGGCGTCTCGCCGCGCGCGATGCCTTCCTCGTCGCAGGCGCGGCGCAGATGCGCCACCGCTTCGGGATGGTTTTCGCAGTGATGGAAGACGTCCTGGTAGTCCATCGAAACGGTGAGCCCGCCGGCCGAGGCGGCCTCGCGTACCAGCGCCTCGGCCTCGGCGCAGAGCGAGCCCATCAGAGAATCGCTTAGCGTGCGCAACGTCGCCCAAAGCTCGGCGCGGCCGGGCGTGATGCCGAAGGCCGGCTCACCCATGCTGGCATGAGTGACGGTTACGAGGCTATAATTGCCCTCGAGCGCGCCGCCCGGGCCGAGCGCAGTCAGCTCCGGCATCAGACGGGCGAGCGCCTTCATCGGCGAGACCGCGTGTTCCGGCGTCGCCGCATGCGAGGTGTGGCCGGTCAGCACGATCTTGAGGCCGCGCGAGGCGCAGTTGGCTGGCCCTTCCGATATCCGGACGGACCCAAGCGGCAGGCCGGGCTTGTTGTGCAGCGAGAAGGAGAAGTCGGGCGCGATCTCCTTGAATTTCGGATCGGCGATCACGGCGGCGGCGCCGGCCCCCGTCTCCTCCGCCGGCTGGAACAGCAGGATCGCGCGCCCGCGCCGCGGCCGCTGCCGGCCGAGGCCGCGCGACAGTGCCGCGACGGTCGCCATATGGCCGTCATGGCCGCAAAGATGGCCCTTGCCCGCCACCTGCGAGGCATGTGGTGCGCCGGAGAGGTCCTCGATCGGCAAGGCATCGAGCTCGCAGCGGATCAGCACGGTTGGGCCGGGCTCGGCACCGTCATAGATCGCGGCGACGCCGTGGCCTCCGAGCTCGGCGACGATGCGGTCCGGTGCACTCGGCGCGAGGAAAGCGACGATCGCTTTTGCCGTCTCGCGCTCGTCGCCCGAGATCTCCGGCGCACGGTGCAGGGCATGGCGCAGCTCGATCAGCTCGACCATGTCGGAATTGGTGAGAAACATGCCTGGCGCTTCCTCGGATGATTTGCTGCGAGCATCACCAGCACGCCCGCAGGTTCAACCCCTGCCGGCGCCCGGCACCGGCAGGCGGCCATGCATCTCACTCACGCCGCCAGCAATCCCAGCGCCCGCTCGATCCGCGAGCAGCCGCCGCGCCCGCGCGCTTTGCGATAGGCGCGGCTGAGGCGGCCGCTGGCATAGGCGTCGACGACGATGGCGTGGACATAACTCTTGCGCACCACGGCCGGCGTGTTCACCAGCCGCTCGGCAATGGCGCGCATGATGTCGGCGAGCTGGCGCTTGCGGCCGCGCTCGCTGGCGGCGATGTCGGTCGAGAGCAGCAGCTCGGCTGCCGCCGCATTGGCGGCGAGCATGCGCAGATCCTTGCTCGACACGGACAGGCCAGCCGCTTCCTTCAGATAGGCGTTGATGTCGGCGGCGTTGATCGCAGCGACCGCGCCGTCCTCGGCCCGGTACTGGAACAGGCGTTTGCCGGGCAATGTCTTCAGCCGCAGCAGAGCGCGCGCAAGCGGGGCGTCGTCGCGGCCGCAGACGATATCCTTGCCGCCCTTGCCGCGGAAGGCGAGAGCGACATGCCTCCCAGTGATGTCGACATGGCGCTTCAGCAAGGTCGAGGCGCCATGGCTGCCATTGGTGCGGGCATAGACCTCGTTGCCGACACGGATATGGCAGCGATCGATGATCGCAGCGGCACAGGCGAGCGCCTTGCGGCGCGACAGGTCCCGGTCCTTGAGATCGGCGGCGATGCGCTCGCGCAGCTTCGGAAGGGCGGCGATCACGTGGCCGAGGCGCTTGAGCTTGCGGCGCTCGCGCACCTTCTCCCAATCGGGATGGTAGCGATGCTGGATACGACCGGCATCATCGCGCCCCGCTGCCTGAAGATGGGCGCGCGGATCGGCGGCGATGCGGACGTCCCGATAGGCCGGAGGAATCGCCAGCGAACGGATGCGGGCGAGCGTCTCCTCGTCGGTAATCCTGCCGCCGTCGGCGTCGCGATAGCCGAAATTGCGGCCGACCCTGACGCGACGGATGGTCAGATCGTCGACGGTCGCGCGGCGCAGTCGGCCGGACGACCTGGCCTTGTTCTCGGGCTTGGCGACCATGACCCTTCTCCGCAACGCGACGAGCAGCGGAGGAATGCGGGAGACGGCGGGAGGTTCCCGCTATAGCTCGATTGAAGAACTCCGGTCGTCCCGGGCGAAGCGGAGCGCAGACCCGGGACCCATTCCGGAACGGTTCAGGAATGGGTCCCGGATCGGCGCCGCTGACGCGGCTTGTCCGGGACGACCCGCTTTGGAAGCGCAAAGGGCAATGCTCTCAGCGTTTCGCCCGCGCCACGATCTGGGTCGGGTTGACGAAGCGCAGCGCGATGATGAGCCAGACCAGCGTCGTCACCATGTAGATCACCGCCATGGCGTCGATCGACTGCACGGCGCGCACGCCGGCGGCGAAGACCGCGTAGTAGAGCGCGACCACCAGCGTCTGGCTGGTCGGACCTGCGGTGAGGAAGGTCAGCTCGAACATCGCGATGGTGCGGACCAGCACGAGCAGCAGCGCGGCGAGGATGCCGGGCATCAGCAGCGGCAGCAGGACATGGATGAAGAGTTTGAAGGTGTTGGCGCCGAAGACGCGGGCCGCCGCCTCGATCTTGGTGTCGATCTGCTCGATGAAGGGGATCATCACCAGGATGACGAAGGGCACGGTCGGCACGAGGTTGGCGAGCACGACGCCCGACATCGAGCCCGCAAGGCCGGTGCGGTAGAGCACCGTCGCGAGCGGGATGCCGAAGGTGATCGGCGGCACCAGCAGCGGCAGCAGGAAGAGCAGCATCACCAGCTTCTTGCCGGGAAAATCGCGCCGCGCCAGCGCATAGGCGGCGGGCACGCCGATCAGCCCCGAGAGGAAGACGACGAGGAAGACGATCTGGAAGGTCACCGTCAGCACGTCGCCGAGCTGGAACTCGCTCCAGGCGGCGCCGTACCAGCGCGTCGTCCAGCCATCGGGCAGCCAGGAGCGCAGCCAGCGCGTCGAGAACGAACTCGTCACCACCGCGGCGATCATGCCGAACAGGTTGACGATAAAGAAGCCGATCAGCGTCCAATTGGCCGCGGCCCAGAGCTTGGTCGAGAGGCGGGTGTCCTTGACCATCGGATCAGCCCTTCCCGCCACCGGCCGGGCCGCGATAGAGCATGCCGCGCAGGCCCAGCACCGCGACGACGATGGCGAGCTGGACCATGCCCATGATCATCGCGACCGCCGAGGCCATCGAGTAGTCGTATTCCTCGAAGGCGGCCTGGTAGGCGGCGATCGAGATCACACGCGTCGGCCCTGCCGGCGCACCGAGCAGCACCGCCGAGGGGAAGACCGAAAAGGCCTGAACGAAGCTGAGGCAGAAAGTGATGGCGAGACCGGGCAGCAGCAGCGGGAAGAGGATGTGCTTGAAGCGCTGCCAGGGCCCGGCGCCGAGGGTCGCTCCGGCCTGCTCCAGCGCCGGATCGACGCCGGTGAGGTAGGACAGCGTCAAAAGGAAGGTGAAGGGGAAGCCGGTGATGACCAGCGAGAGCATGACGCCCCAGTAATTGTGCAGCAGCTTCACCGGCGAGGAGATGATGCCGAATGTCATCAGCGTCCGGTTGAACCAGCCTTGCGGGCCGAGATAGTTCAGCAGGCCTTCCGCGACAAGCACGGTGCCGAGCGTGATCGGGATCACCAGGATGGTGGTGAGCAGGCGCTGGTTCTTCATCAACCTGACGCGGAAGGCGATCGGGATCGCCAGCAGCAGCGTGACGATCGTCACCGGCATGGCAAGCCAGAGCGTGGTCGCGATCGTGTCGTAGAGGAACGAATCCGAGAAGAAGCGCTGGTAGTTCGCCAGCGCGCCGCCGGCCTTGGGATTGAAGGACAGGAACAGCCCGTAGAAGAACGGGTAGATGAACAGCGCCAGCAGGAAGAACACCGCTGGCAGGACGAGCAGGGTCAGCCCGTCGAGGCCGCGCGCGGCGAGGCGCTGCTTGAGCGGGATCTCGGCGGCGTTTGCGGACAGGGTGCTCATGCGCCCTCTCCGAAGACGAGGACGCGATCCGGAGCCGCCGCGAGGCTGATCTCGGTGCCGGGCGCGATGCGGCTATCGGCGAGGAAGGTCAGCGGCGTGTCATCCGCCATGCGGGCGAAGCCGACGAATTCGCGGCCGTGGAACTCGGTCGAAACCACCTTGGCCTTGAGGCCCGGCGCGCCGTCCGCCACCGGATGGAGGTCCTCCGGCCGGATCGAGATATGCGCGCCTTGCCCGGCCGCGACCGGCGATCTAACACGGCCGACGACACCGACTTCACCGACCGTGACCGTCGCCGTCTCCGCGGTGGCGGAGGCTACGCGGCCGGCGACCTTGTTGCGGAAGCCCATGAACTCGGCGACGTCGAGGTGGTCCGGCCGCGAGAACAGGTCCTCGGGACCGCCGACCTGGCGGATCTCGCCATCGCGCATCACCACGATGCGGTCGGCGAGCGAGAGCGCCTCCTCCTGGTCGTGCGTGACGTAGATCGTGGTGGCGCCGAGCGTGTTGTGGATGCGCCTGATCTCGGCGCGCATCTCAAGGCGCAGCTTGGCGTCGAGATTGGAGAGCGGCTCGTCCATCAGCACGAGGGGCGGCTGCACCGCGATGGCGCGGGCGATGGCGACGCGCTGCTGCTGGCCGCCGGAGAGCTGGCCGGGCAGCTTCTCCTCCTGGCCTTGCAGGCGCACCAGCGCGACCGCCTCAGCGACGCGGCGGTCGCTTTCCGCCTTGGCCATGCCGCGCATCTTCAGGCCGAAACCGATGTTCTTCTTCACGCTCATATGCGGGAAGAGCGCATAGCTCTGGAAGACCATCCCGAAGCCGCGCTCTTCAGGGCGCAGTGGATCGATGCGCTTATCGTCGAGCCAGATGCCGCCGCCGGTTGCCGGCAGCAAACCCGCGATCAGGTTCAGCGTCGTCGACTTGCCGCAGCCGGAGGGGCCGAGCAGTGCGATGAACTCGCCCTGCTTGATCGTCAGCGACACGTCCTTGACGGCGTTATGGGTACCAAAATCGCGGCAAAGCCGGTCGAGCCTGAGTTCGCGGAAATTCGCGGCATGTATCGACATGAAGGACCATCGGGTTCGAACGGATGGGCGGCCGGCTGCGGCCGATAACCGATTTCATGGAAAAGCTGGTCATCCCGGACGCAGCGAAGCGGAGATCCGGGATCCAGGCCCGAGCCTATCCGAAGACGGTTCAGGCATGGGTCCCGGGTCGAGCGAAGCTCGCCCGGGACGACAAGGGCGAGTTATTCTCGCAGGCTCACTTGCGCTTGGCGCCGCCGACCTGCTCGTCCCAGATGCGGAAGGCGACGACCATCTTCTCGGGCTCGAGCGGGGTCTCCATCGGGTTCTCGGCGATCAGCTTGTCGTATTCCGGCCGGCCGAACTCGGCGATGGCCTTCTGGCTTGAGGCCGGCGCCATCGAGAGCGGCACGTCCTTCACCGCCGGACCCGGATAGAAATAGCCCTCGTCATAGGTGTAGGCCTGCTGCTGCGGCGTCAGCATGTGACGGATCAGGTCGAGCAGCACGGCGAGCTTCTCGTCCGAGACGCCCTTGGGGATCATCATGTACTGGGCGTCGGTGACCCAGTGGAAACCCTTCAGCGCCTGGATCTTCGCCTCCTTCGGCACGACGCCGAGGACACGCGGGTTGATGTCCCAGCCGGTGGTCGAGACGATGATGTCGCGCGAGCCGTCGCCGAGCTCCTTCATCGTCGCGCCAGTGCCGCCGGGGTAGTATTCGATATTCTCGCCCAGGGCCTTCAGATAGGCCCAGGTCTTGTCCCAGCCCTTGGCCGGATCCTTGGGATCGCTGTCGCCGAGGATATAGGGCAGGCCCATGATCCAGGTACGGCCGGGGCCGGAATTGGCCGGGCGGGCATAGAGGAAGCGGTTCTTGTTCTGCTTCGTCCAGTCGAGCAGCTCCTGCGCCGTGGTCGGCGGGGTCTTGACCTTGTCGGGCATGTATTCGAGTAGCGGGCCGGACGGGTAATAGACCATCGCCATGGCCTGGCCGCGCCCGAGATTGTGCATGGCGAGCGCAGGCTTCAGGTAGATGTCCTCAGGCTTCGGCAGTTCAGAGGCGAAGCGCGGCAGCAGCTCGACCCAGAGCTTCTGGTCGATGCCGGCCGAGAGCACGTCGAGGCCGCCGATGACGAAATCGATGTCGAGGCGGCCGGCGTCCTGCTGCGCCTTAAGCTTGGCGGGCAGCTCCGGCGCGGGCGCCTTGGTGAAGACCATCCGCGAGACGGCCTTGGGGTTGGCCTTGGGGTAGTTTTCAAGCGGCGTCTGGACCAGGGCGAGCGCCCCGCCAACGTCGATGACGCTGATCGTCAGCGGCGACGCCGGCAGCTTGAGCGTTTGAGCGAAGGCTCCGGGCGCGGCCGCGATACCGGCCATGCCAGCGACGCCGCCGAGGAATGTACGGCGATGGATCGTATCCTGGACCATGATCTCCCCTCCCGGCGGCCTTGCCGCCTGCTGTTTCCCCAGCCCGTGAAAAGCGGGCTCTTGCGGCACTTTCAGCACCGGCTTCTACTGAAATCGTGGCTTTCGGAGTTGACGCCTCCGTTCGAGCCGGTATCCTAGTATACTAGTGAACAAGAGCTTGGCAATGGGCATCGCCGCGGCGAGACAGAGCACCGACCAGATCTACCGGGCGTTGCGCGGCGATGTGCTGAACGCGGTCCTGCGCCCGGGCGAGGCGATCTCGGAAGCGCGCATGGCGCTGCAGTTTGGTGTCAGCCGCACGCCGGTGCGCGAGTCTTTCAAGCGGCTGGTCGAGGACGGCTTCCTTGTCGTCGTCCCGCAAGTCGGCACCTTCGTCGCGCCGATCGACCTCGCTGCGGTCTATGACAGCCAGTTCGTGCGCGAGACGCTGGAATGCCGCACGGTGGCTCTGGCGGCAAAAAACATCGACGGGGCCGGGCGGGCCGCCCTCGCCGCTCTCATCGCGCAGCAGGAGCAGGCGCTCGCCGATGGCGACCGGGTCGGCTTCTTCCGCGGTGACGAGGAGTTCCATGCCGAACTGGCGCGGCTTTCCGGCCACTCTTCGGTCTGGGGACTGATCGAAAGCGTCAAGGCGCAGCTCGACCGGGTCCGCTGCCTGTCGCTCGATACCGGCGGCTGGTCGGAGATGATCCTGGGCGAGCACCGCGAGATCGCAGAAGCCGTCAGCGCCGGCGACGAGGCCCGGGCCGAGCGCACCATGCGGGCGCATCTGCGCACCGTCTTCGACGCGATCGAGACGATCGCGCGCGACCATGTCGACGCCTTTGCGGCAAGCGGCGGCCTCAGCAAACCCACCTAAAAAGCCGCGACAGACGGCGCTCCAAAAGGACAGCAACGATGGAACAGACCTGGCGCTGGTTCGGCCCGGACGATGTGGTGACGCTCGCCCAGGCCCGTCAGGCGGGCGCGCGCGGTATCGTCAACGCGCTGCACCAGATCCCCTATGGCGTGGTCTGGAGCGTCGAGGAGATCGAGAAGCGGAAAGCGATCATCGAGGCCGACAAGAGCCTCGGCCTGCGCTGGTCGGTGGTCGAGAGCCTGCCCATCCACGAGGACGTCAAGATCGGCGAAGGCGACCTCGAGACGATCTTCGCCAATTACCGCCAGTCGCTGCGCAACCTCGCCGCCTGCGGCATCGAGGTGGTCTGCTACAACTTCATGCCGGTGCTGGACTGGACCCGAACCGACCTCGCCCAACCCCTCCCCGGCGGCGGCACGGCGCTGCGCTTCAACCTGCACGAATATGTCGTCGTCGACCATTTCATGCTGCAGCGGCCAGGCTCAGACGAAGGCCATCCGGCCGAGGTGATGGACAGGGCCAGGGCCTGGTTCGAGCGCTCCTCGGAGGCCGACCGAACCAGGCTGATGGCCAACATCATGGCGGGTCTGCCCGGCGCCTATGACCGCTACGATGTGCCGGGGCTGAAGCGCATCCTCGCGCGCTATGCCGATATGAGCCATGACGGGCTGCGCGCCAATCTCAAGCGCTTCCTCGAGGCGGTGATCCCGACCGCCGAAGAGGTCGGAATCCGCATGTGCATCCATCCGGACGATCCGCCGCGGCCGCTCTTCGGCCTGCCGCGCATCTGCTCGACCGAGGACGACATCGCCTTCATCCTCGGGGCGGTCGAGAGCCCCTCGAACGGGCTGACCCTCTGCTCCGGCTCGCTCGGCGCCAATCCGAAGAACGATGTGCCGGCCATCGCCCGCCGCTTCGCCGACCGGATCTGGTTCGCGCACCTGCGCAACGTCGCCAAGGACCCGGACGGCTCCTTCATGGAGGCCGAACATCTCGGCGGCGACACCGACATGGTCGCCCTGGTCGACGCGCTGATGGCCGAGCAGACCCGGCGCAAGGCCGCAGGCTGGCGACACTGGCGCATCCCGATGCGGCCCGACCACGGCCATGAACTGCTCGACGACGCCAAGAAGGGTTCGTTCCCCGGCTATCCGGCGGTCGGCCGGCTGCGCGGCCTGGCGGAGCTGCGCGGGGTGATGACGGCGCTGTCGAGCGTCAAGGGTTATGCGAGCTGAGGCGGCGGCGCGGCAGCCATGCTCGCGCTCGACCATCTGACCGTCATCGCGCCGACCCTGACCGAGGGCGTCGCGCACGTGCGCGCCTGCCTCGACCTCGACGTGCCGTTCGGGCAGCGGCACGCCTATATGGGCACTCACAACCACCTGCTCCAGCTCGGTGACGCGACCTATCTGGAGATCGTAGCCCTCGACCCGCAGGGTGAGGAGCCGCCCTGCCCGCGCTGGTTCGGGCTGGGCGATCAGAGACAGGTCCGGGCGGATTGGGATGCCGGAAGGCGCCTGCGCGGCTGGGTGGCGAGGACCGTCGCGATCGACGCGATCATCGCCGGGCGCGAGCATGTCTTCGGCAGAACAGTCGCCTTGCCCTGGGCGGAGCCGTTGTTCGACTTCGCCCTCCCCGAGGACGGCTCGCTTCCGCTAGGCGGCGCCGCTCCGTCGATCATCGACCGGCGCGGCAAACCGCGTTCGATGGCGACGATGGCCGATCTCGGCGCCCGGCTCCTGTCATTCTCCCTGAATCACCCCGACGCGGCCGCGGTCGCCAAGCTCTACGAAGAACTCGATATCGATCGCCCCCCAGCGATCATGCATGGCAGCGAGCTGCGCTATCGCGCGCAGATCGAGACACCGGCCGGCCTGAAGGTGTTGTCCTGAAGCGGTGACACCCGTTCAGGTTCCGGCAAGCTGGGTCCGGCTCCTCAGCAGCGGCAGCGCAGTGACGACGACCGGGACGATCAGGAGCGCCCAGGCGCAGGCATAGCCGAACCGGTCGGCGGCCAGGCCGAAGAGCCAGGGCCCAAGCGCCATGACGATCAGGCACAGCGTCGAAGCGAAGCTCACCGTCGAGGCGATCGAGCTACGCGGGGCCATCTCGGCGATATCGAGCAGATAGAGCGGGAACCAGCCGATTCCGAAGATGCCGAAGAGCACGAGCACGGCTGCCGCCAGAGGCGCGGGCACGCCGGCCGGCAGCGCGGCGAGCGCCGCGGCGGCAGCGGCCCCGAGCAGCGCGGTCACGGCGAAGGACTGGGAGCGCCGCCCGGGCCGCAGCCTGTCACTGAGCCAGGGCAGCAGCACGCGGCCCGGAATGCCGGCCAATTGCGCCAACGCGAACAGGCTCGCCGCACCGAGCATGCCGAGCGCGAGCGCGTCGGCCATGTAGCCGATCGCATGGGCGGTGAAGGTGAACTGGAAGGCCGACATCGCGATGCCGAGGCGCAACACCGGCCAGAACCGTGGATTTTCGCCGACGGTCCGGATCAGCTCGCGCAAGGCCAATGGTGTCTCGCGCTTGGCCTGCGCCGCGCCGCCTTCCTTGTACAAGAGCAGGAACAGCAGCGCCCCGAGCAGCGACACAGCCGCGCTCGACCAGGCGGCCGCAGCCAGGCCGAAGCGCACGGCGAGCAGCGGCAGCAGTGCGGCCGCAATCATCGTGCCCAGGGGCACCGCCGCCTGCCGGAAGCCGGTCGCGAGACCGCGATGCTGCGGTGGAAACCAGCGCATGATCGCCCTTGTCCCACCCGGCTGCACCGCCGCATAGGTGCCGCCCAGAACGCTCATGCAGAGCAGGAGCCCGATCAATTCGCTGGCCAGGGCCGCCGCGACCATCGCGAGGGCCATGCCGACCATGGCGATGCCGACCACGACCCGCTCGCCATGGCGATCGATCGCGCGGCCGAGTGAAACCATCGTCAGGATCTGGGTGCCGTTCATGGCGGTAACGGCGAGCGCGGCAGAAGCCAGCGATATACCGAACGCATCCCGCCAGAACGGAACGAGGATATAGACGCCCTGCGAAACGAAGGACCCCGCCGTCTGCGTCGCGACCGCGACGGTCAGCACGGTCCAGATGTAGGGATCGGTCCCGTCGCGGCTCGCAGCCTCCTCGGGAACTGGGCTCGGGCTGGTCGTCGACATGGGCAGCAGGGCTTTCCTGGAACGCTGCTATCACAGAACACTGTCGACGAAGCGATCGAAACTGTCGCCATTGGTGTTTCAATGATATCATCTTGTTATGGAAACGCGTCCCATACTCGACCCGGAAGCCGTCGAGACCTTCGTCCTCGTAGCGGAGCATCGCTCCTTCACGCGCGCCGCCGGGCTGCTGAACACCACCCAGGCAGCCGCCTCGCTACGCCTGCGCCGGCTTGAGGAGCGGCTGGGCCAGCGCCTGCTCGAACGGACGCCGAGGCGCGTCAGCCTCACCTCCGCCGGAGAACGCTTTCTCGTCCCGGCGCGGGAATTCCTGGCAGCACATCGCCGTGCGACCGACGCGCTGTCATCCGACAACGTTCGTCTTTCCGTCGGCATCACGCATCATCTCGTCGGTCCGGACCTAGCCCGCCTGCTTCAGGCCGCGAGCAAGCGTGATGGCGGCGTGACCCTGAACCTCCGGATCGGTGCGACGCGCACCCTGCTCCAGCGCTACGATGCTGGCGAGATCGATGCGGTCGTCGCGCTGCGCTATGACGAAAGCCGCCGCGATGGCGAAGTGCTGACACTGGCGCAGTTCGGCTGGTTCTGCGCGCCGGATCTCCCGATCTCCCGGGGCCAGCCGCTGCCTCTGGCGGCCCAGCCGGAACCCTGCAAACTGCGCCTGACGGCGGTGGAGGCGCTGGAGGCGGCCGGCATTGCGTGGCGCGAGGCCTTCACCGGCGAGGGCGCCGCGGCGGTCGGCGCCGCCGCGATGGCAGGCCTCGGCGTCGCCCTGCTCGCCCGTCAGGCGGCGCCTGCGAGCCTGAGCGAGGTCGGAACGCAGCTCGATCTTCCCACCGTACCGACCCGGCCGATCATCCTGCATTCGAGCGTCGGCCAGAGCCGGGCCGCGGCGACGCTCAGCGCGATCGCAGCGGCGTTTCGCTCGTGAGCTCATCAGCTATCTCAGCACATAGCCCGCCTCGGTCAGCGGCGCATATTCGTAGCGGCAGTTCCATTCGTAGAGGCCGCACTCCCCGATGCTCAACCGGTTCATGAGCAAAGCCTCCCGCAGCGCCGCACCGCCGGGACGACTGATGCGGATGACGTGAAACCAGAGGCGGTGATAGTTGACCTCGACCAGCTCACGGATGAAGCGGTTATGGGAGCTGCGCCCAAGATCGCGCCCATAGGTTCGGATGCGCTGGTATAGCGTCACCGGCGCCTTGCCGATGTATTTCGGGTAGAAGGTCTCGCGCTGAATGTAGCCGATCTCGTAGACGCCGGGGACTTGCAGGTAGGTTTCATACTCCTTGTAGTCCGAGAGCTTCATCGCGTCCGACCAGCGCGCCATCATCCCCTCCCAGTCGCTGCAAGCTTAAATCCTAGGTTGCAGCACGCCGATCGGCAATCGCAGTTCGGTCAAACCAGGAGGCGCTGATCCGCCAGATGCACCAGCCGCCCGCCGCCAATGGTCGCGACGACGCCCGGCTGCGGCTCCGGCGCGACGAGGATGAGGTCGGCGCGCTTTCCGGAAGCGATGACGCCCGTCTCAACCGGCGAGGAGAGCGACACCCGCAAGCACGAGCCCGCCACCGGCGATCCGCGCAATGAGCGGCGCACGGGTAGCGATCACGCCAGCCAGCATGATGCCGACGAGATGGAGCACCGCCGTCGCGAGGATGAAGCCCAGCGCATAGGCGAGACCGCTGGCGTTCTCCGGCAGCTCGGCGCCATGGGCGAAACCATGGAAGATGGCGAGGATGCCGCAGGCGAGCGTGCCGGCTGCGAGCGGCGGCGACGCCTTCAGTGCGACCGCGGCGCCGAGGATGACCACCGAGAAGGCGATGCCGATCTCGACGCCCGGGAGTGCGCCGCCTGCCATGCCCCAAGCGCCCGCCAGCGCCATCGTGGTGACGAAGGCGGCTGGGTAGGCGATGCGCGCCTTGCCGCCGACCAGCCCGGCCCAGAGGCCGACGGCGACCATGGCCAGCACATGGTCGAGCCCGGTCAGCGGGTGCATCAGGCCATGCATCAAACCATCGACCGGCCCGGCACCGGTATGGGCGAAGGCCGGGGTCGAGGCGAGAGCCAGCAGCATGGCAACAGATCCGATCGCTCGCAGTATCATCATCAATGCCATCCTCAGCTCACGGCCGACGCCTTCAGACCGCCGGCGGTCTCGATGAAGTCGACAACCGGGCCGAGGCGTTCCCCTGCCGCACATTGCGGAAGGCACAGGAACGCTTGCTGTGCATGGTCGTCGACTTTCCGTCCATCGTAGCAAGATCCGCGCCGATATAGCGCCGTCTTGCCGGAGCCGGGCGGCTGCCGATGCCCGCAGCAGCGGATCAAGAGGGAGAAGCTCATCGCTCAGGAGCCTTGCAAAAGCAGTATCGCATAGCCTGCGGCGATCAGCAGGCAGAGCGGTGAATAGTAGCGGCGGTCATTGCTGGCGAAGGGCTCGCGCGGATGCAGCCGCCGCCAGGCCGGCAGGAAGCCAGCGATACCACGGAGCAGGAAGACGGCCGTGATGGCGCAGCCAGCGAGGAATATGAGCAGACGCTGGGTGCCTGCGCTCGGTCCCTGCGCCAGCAGCAGCGGCCAGATCGCCGTTACGGCAATGGCCAGCGCGACCGCCAGGCACAGGCCCGGGGACGGCATGCGCCGCGCGCTCGCATTGCCGATGACGGTCGCGACCAATTCATCCTCGCTCGCCGCAGGCCAGAGACCGCCCCGCCCCCAGTAGGCATGCAGGCCGGCTATCGCGGCCAAGAGCAGTGTCAGCGCGGTGGCGATGGCCAAGATCACGAGCGGACCAGCCGCAGGGCGAGTTCCAACCCGAAGGCACGGCCGTCGAGACCTTGGAGCGCCATGATGTCTGTCCGCGCGCGCTGCAGGACTCAGTGGTC
This sequence comes from Allobosea sp. CCNWLY174, assembly GCF_037120455.1. Taxonomy (NCBI): domain Bacteria; kingdom Pseudomonadati; phylum Pseudomonadota; class Alphaproteobacteria; order Hyphomicrobiales; family Alloboseaceae; genus Allobosea; species Allobosea sp. CCNWLY174. Next base: position 1,225,092 of record NZ_JBBBBQ010000001.1, read on the forward strand.
GTGCTTGTGACCTTTGTGGCCGTGCTCGTGGCCGTGATGGCCATGGTCATGCTTGTGGCCGTGGTCGTCATGATGGTGGTGATCATGGCCGCAGCCGCAGGACGCGCCATGCTCGTGCGCATGATGGTGCTCGTGGCCATGGTCGTGGTCGTGGCCAGCATGGGCATGGCCATGGTCATGGCCGTGATGATGATGGCCATGATCATGGCCGCAGGCGTCGCCATGCTCGTGATGATGGACTTCGGGCTCGGGCTGGAACGGCCGCTCGATTTCGCTCATCGCGCAGCCCTGGCCGCGAACCAGCTCGGCGAGCGCCGCATCGCGCTCCACATAGATCGCGTCGGCGGTGACTTCGGCCGAAACATGATGCCCGCCGAGATGCCAGGCGAGACGCGTCAATCGTAGCGGATTCTCGGCGGTGATCGCGATCAGCTTTTCCGCCGCCGCCCTGATCAAGACCAGCGAGCCGTCTTCCAACTTGACGGCATCGCCGTCATTCAGCGCGGTCGGCTTGTCGAGATCGAGCAGGATCTCCCGCCCGCCATCGCCCTTGTGCGCGGCATGGCGAGCATTGCGGCCATGATGGTCGAGGGTGAGGGTCTCGACGACCCGGTCCTGCTTGACCGCGGCCTTGCGGACGACGGAGATGGCGCGCTGCATGGAGAAACCCGTGGCGTGATGGATCAGAGGCGATCGACCGATCGCGGTTCCACCACTTCGATCACCGGAGCAGCGCTGACGCAAGTCCCTGCGATGGCGAGGAAGGCCTGGAGATGGGCCTGCTGCATATGCCGGTCGACATCGGCGCGCTTTTCCCAGCTTTCGACACTGATGAAATGGCCGGGGTCGGCGAGGTTTTCACAAATGTCGTAGCCAAGGCAGCCCTGCTCGCGGCGTGTGGCCGCAATGCAGTCGTGCGCCGCCGCGATGAAGCGTTCGCGCTCGGCCGGAAGAACCCTGGCGCGGGCGATGACGAGGACGGGATCGGACATGCAGGACGGGTCTCCACTGTACGCAAGCGCCAGATACGGCGGAGAACGGCGCCTGGATGCAGGCTCCCGCTCAATTAGCCGCATAAATAACTCTGGCTCGCGCGATGGCAGCGCGGTTAGATCGCTGCGCCTATAATCAGGGGAATCTCATGCTCAGAATTTCAGCACGCCGCGCCCGTAATTTCGGCAGCGCCTTGGCGGGCCTTTGCCTCGCGGCTGCACTTCCGCTGGCTGCCCAGGCGCAGACGACGCTGGAGCGGATCAAGCAACGCGGCCATCTGATCTGCGGCACCAGTCAGGGCGTCGCCGGCTTCTCGCTGCCCGACGCGCAGGGGCAGTGGCGCGGCTTCGACACCGATCTTTGCCGGGCGCTGGCCGCAGCGATCTTCAACGATCAGGAGAAGGCGAAATACATCTCGCTCGCCTCGAAGGACCGGCTGACCGTGCTGCAGAGCGGCGAGATCGACGTGCTGTCGCGCACCACGACCTGGACGCTCGGCCGCGACGCCGGCTTCGGCCTCAACTTCACCGCGATCAACTATTTCGACGGCCAGGGCTTCCTGGTGCGCAAAAGCACCGGCGTGAAGGACCTCAAGGCGCTGAACGGCGCCTCGATCTGCGTCGCGCAGGGCACCACGACCGAGCTCAACCTCGCCGACTATTTCCGCAATCACGGCATGAAGTACGAGGTCATCGCCTATGCCGGCCTCGATGAGACCATCCAGGCCTATGAGGCCGGGCGCTGTGACGCCTACACCACCGACCTGTCGCAGCTGGCGGCGAACCGGATGAAACTCAAGGCCCCGGCCGAGCACGATCTCCTGCCCGAGATGATCTCAAAGGAGCCGCTCGGCCCCTGGGTCCGCCAAGGCGACGACGCCTGGTTCGATATCGTGCGCTGGACCGTCTACGCCCTGCTGAACGCCGAGGAGTTCGGGATTACCCAGGCCAATGTCGACGAAATGGTGAAATCGGCCAATCCCGAGATCAAGCGCCTGCTCGGCAGCGAAGGCAAGTTCGGCGAGAGCCTTGGCCTCACCAACGACTGGGTGGTGCGCATCGTCAAGGCAGTCGGCAATTACGGCGAGAGCTTCGACCGGCATCTCGGCGCCAAGTCGCCGCTCAACCTGCCGCGCGGGATGAACAGGCTGTGGACGCAGGGCGGCCTGCAATACGCGCCGCCGGTGCGGTGACGACCTCTATCGCTTGAAGCGTTTGGTAGCACTGGCTCCGGCCAGTGCTACCAAACGCAGCCGCCTCAGCGCGGCAGCGCCTTCACCTCGTCGTCGAACTTCTTCAGCAGGCGCGAGCGTTCGGCCGGGCTGCCCCAGCGCGGGGTGTCGTAGTCGATCAGCTTGATCTCCTCGAATTTCGGCGCATCGGGCGAGAGCTTGGCGTTCTTGTTCGACGGGATCGAGTTGATCTTGAGCTTCGCGTTGATGTCCTGCGCCTCCGGCGAGAGCGTGAAATCGACGAACTTGCGCGCGGCCTCCGGGTTCTTGCCGCCCTTGATCACCGAGACCGAGCCCGTCTCGTAGCCGGTGCCCTCACAGGGCGCGACGATGCCGATCGGGGCGCCCTGCAGCTTCTGCGTCAGCATGTCGTGCATGAAAGCGATGCCGACCGCCGTCTCGCCGAGCGCCGTCGCCTTGACCGGCGCGATGCCCGACTTGGTGTACTGGCTGATGTTCTTGTGCAGGCTCTTCAGGAACTCGAAGCCCTTCTCCTCGCCGAGGCGCTGGACGGTCGTCGCCAGGAAGACATAGGCCGTGCCGGAGGAGCTGGGATCGGCGACCTGCACCTCGTCCTTGAACTTCGGATCGAGCAGGTCGGCCCAGCATTTCGGCTCGGCCAGCTTCTTGCCCTTCAGGGTCTCGAGATTATAGCCGATCCCGAGCGCACCGAGATAAATCCCTGAGGTGCGGAACTTCGACTGCTCGGCATGGCGCCTGGCCCAGTCGTGCAGCTCGGCCAGTTTCGGCGACTTGTACTCGTCGAGCAGACCCTCATCGGCCGCCTGCAGATGCGGTTCCCCCGGCCCACCCCACCAGACGTCGCCGCGCGGATTGGTCGCCTCGGCCTTGACCTGGGCATAGACCTCCCCGGTCGACTTGCGGACCATCTGGACCTTGATGCCGGTTGCCTTCTCGAAGATCGAGGCGCCCTCGCGGCACTGCTCCTCGAGGATCGAGCAGTAGACGGTAACCTGCCCCTGGGCGGCGGCAGGCGTTGCAAGGGCAGCAAAAGCGGTGCCGGCGAGCACAACGGCGCGAGACAGACGGAACAAGGCAACCTCCCTGGGCGGCGAATTTTGTTAGCCGACACCAGAAAGAGCGCGCATCGACCTGTCAACCGCCCTCTGCTGCCTGATCAGGTTCGAGCAGGCGTCAGGCTGTGGAGTCTGGCTCCGGCAACTCCGCAGGAACTGCTGCCACCACCTTCTTCTTCGTCGCCGGCTTCTTGCGCCGCTTCGGCTTGCGTCTCGGCACTTGCGCCTCCTGCAGCAGTTCGAGCTGGACCTGCTGGATCTCGGCAAGGCGTTGCCATTGCCGCGTGATCAGATGGTCGATCTTCTCATGCAGGTGCCTAACCTCGAGCTCGGCCTTGAGGTTGACCTGGTAGTCATTGAAGGAGCGCAACCGGTCCTTCGCCTCCTGCCGCTTCTGGCTCATCATGATGATCGGCGCCTGGATCGCGGCGATGCAGGACAGCACGAGATTGAGCAGGATGAACGGGTAAGGGTCGAAAGCGCCCGTACCGGCCACGACATTGACCACCATCCAGACCGCCAGCACGACGCCGAAGCTGATCAGGAAGGCCCATGAGCCGCCGAAGCTGGCGAGCCCGTCCGAAAGGCGCTCGCCGAGGGTGCGATGCTCCTCGAAATCGTCCTCGATATTCTCGGCGATCGTATCCTGCCGGGCAATGCTCTCGGCAACCTCGCGGTCGAGATCGGTGTATTCGCCGTGCTCCTCGCGCAGGATCTCCTCGACATAGCGGGTGCGATAGCGCGCCAGCTCCTTGAGGCTGATCAGGCTGTTGTCGTCGAGATCAGGAAAGTCGCGCCGGATATGCTCGACCAGCGAGGGGCGCAGCGTCCCGAGCGCGACCAGGTTCTTGCGGCTGAGCTCGACGCCGCTGATGGCGCAGACGCCACGCTTGAGCTTGCCGGTCTCGTGCGTGGGAAGAGTCGGGAACACAACGTCGTCTTGCATCGCGGCCTGGCCTGGGGATTGTTCGACTCGGGCGGCGGCCGGCACCTGCGGAAGATGAGGACCAGCAGCACCGCATCGTTACGCTGTAACAGGATCGCGTCGCAAATGCGTCGTTCCGGGCTTACCGCGAATTCGCGTTAGGGGCGAGCTTTGCCGCCGCGCGCGCGGCCATGAGGTCGCGGACTGGCGCGGCGGCTTCGGGACAATTGGGGTAGCGCCGCGCTCGACGTGCTCACGCGGCCGCGGCCTCAGGCCTTGACCTTCTCGCCTTCGTCTTCGGCGACTTCGTCTTCATCGTCCTCGGCGACTTCGGCGTCGTCCTCCTCCGCCTCGTCGTCGTTCTCGTCCTCATCCTCGTCGTCGAGGGTGGCGTATTCGTAGGCGAAGACGATCTCGCCCGTCGCCGGGTCGAAGCTGCTCGCGGTCGACTCGTCGAAGGCCTCGATCAGCATCTCGGCATCCTCGGGGCCGTCGACATCGAAGCGGCGGACGGCTTCCTCGCCCTCGCCCTTCAGCGCGAGCTCGATCGCCCAGCCGCGGGAGCCGGTATCATAGACGCATTTCAGTCCCTGGATCGCCAGCATGACGCTCTCCTCAGATTGACCAGGTGCGCGGGAGCGCACCGCCAATCTGATGCCCGAACAGCGTGACGAGGGCGCGACGCGGCACTGACGCATCGACGACACCGGCGATTGAATTGCGGCCCCTTCAGGGATGCGCCGCCAGGAAGCGCTCGACTTCCTCGCGCGTCGGCGTGCCCGCCCGGCCGCCGAAGCGGGTGCACTTGATCGCCGCCACCGCCGAGGCGAAGCGCACCGCCTGACGCTCCCCCTGCCCCTCGGCCAGAGCCAGCGCGAAGGCGCCATGCCAGACGTCGCCGGCGCCAAGCGTGTCGACCGCCTCGATCGGGAAGGCCGGCAAGTGCTCGATCCCGCCATTTTCCATGAAGAGCACGCCGCGCGGGCCGAGCGTCACCGCGAGCCAGTTCTGCGCATCGCGCGCCAAGGCTTCCAGCGCGGCCCTCGGCTCCTGTCCGCCCGAGATCTCGCTCAGAGCCTTCTCGCTGAAGGCGACATGGCTGGCGGTCGTGACCATCTCCGAATGCGTCGGCTGACGGTCGCCGTCGATCACGCCGGGCACGCCGGCCTTGCGGGCCAGCTTCAGCGCGGCGAGCGAGCCCTCGCCCCAGCGCGTGTCGACCAGCACACCGTCACAGCCGGCCGGCAGCACCTCCGGCAGCCAGTCGGGCGAGAGCGGGGTCTTCGGGTCGGTATAGGAGACGACCATGCGCTCGCCCTGGGCATCGATCAGGATCGAGGAGACCGGCGAGCGCAGGCCCGGGAAACGCGGCGAGAGCGAAGTGTCGACACCGTCCTGCTGCAACTGCGCAACGATGGTATCGCCGACAGCGTCATCACCGAGGCGCGTCGCCAGCCAGGCCCTGCCGCCGAGCCGGCCGATCGCGGCCGACCCGCTGCCGGCGCAGCCGCCGCCGGTGACGACGAGATCGCGGGCCCGGTCCTTCTCGCCGGGATTGGGCACGCGCTCGACGCTGTAGACATAGTCGAGCGTCGCGATACCGAGACAGAAGACACCGGCCATGCCGCTAAGAGCTCCTAACAGAATCTGAGGGGGTCTCGACGCCGGCAATTCGTCTGCTCCGCCAGGAGCAGCGAGAAGCCGATACCGTTGGTATCGGCAAGCGTTGCGACGCCGCGGGCGGGCGAATTCCCGGCGCCGAAGGTGGACTTTGGAGGGCCGCCTGCGGCGTCGAACCGACTTGCCGATACCAATGGGTATCGGCTGCGCGCTTCTCCTAGCATCCGTCTCCTCCAAAGCCCATCGAGGCCCCCTCAGATTCTGTTAGGAGCTCTTACGCTCCGAACCTGAATTCGCTGATCTGGCGATAGACTTCGCCGGGGCGCAGCACCGTCGACGGGAAATGCGGGAGATTGGGCGAATCGGGCACATGCTGCGGCTCGAGCGCGATCCCGGCGCAGGCGCCATAGCGGACGCCGTCCAGCCCCGCGACCGGCGTATCCAGCTTGAAGCCGTCATAGACCTGTAGCGCCGGCTCGGTCGTCCAGACCTCCATGGCAAGGCCCGAGCGGCGCGAGCGTAAGGTCGCAGCATGGGCAAGTTCGAGGCCCGTCGCCGCGGCCGGCTCGCGGCGGTCGCGCCGAAGCAGATAGTTATGGTCGTACCAGAAGCGCGAACCATCCGGATTGGCGAAGCGGATCGGCCGGGCTTTGCGGAAATCGAAGGCTGTCCCGGCCACCGAGGCGACTGAGCCGTCGGGGATCAGGTCGGCATCGACCGGCGTGATCAGATTGGCGCGGACCTCGAACTCGTGATCGAGGATGTCCGGGGCGTCGTCGAGACGAAAGTAAGAGTGATGTGCCAGATTGACGATCGTCGGCGCGTCAGTCGTGGCTGATAGCTCGATCCGCAGGGTCGCCGCGCCTATGAGGCTGTAGCGGCAGAAGACGTCGAGCGTGCCGGGATAGCCGGCATCCCCATCGGCTGAGACCAGCGCCAAGGTCGCGCTCGCCTCGTCCTTATGCACCAGCGTCCAGGGCCGCTTGCCGAAGCCCTCGCCGCCGCCATGCAGCGAGTTGCGGCCGTTTTCGTTCAGCGGCGTCTGGTACTCGACGCCATCGAGCACGAAACGGCCGCCGCCAATGCGGTTGGCGAACCGGCCGGCGATCGCGCCCATATGCGGCGAGTGCCTGGGATAGTCGGCGAAATCGGCAAAGCCGAGCACGACGCGCTGGCGCCCGCCATTCGGCAGCGGCACGACGAGATCGCGCAGCACCGCCCCCCATTCCATCACCCGTGCCTCGGCGCCAGCTGGAGAGCGCAGCACGGCCTCGTGGATCGGCGTGCCGTCGTCGAGATGGCCAAACAACGTCTTGGTCAAGGCAGAGCACTCCGAAGCAGGATGTCAGGCTCCGAAGCGGATGCCGTCGATGTCGGTGTGGACGAAATCATTGCCCTTATAGGCGAGTGGCACGCCCGATGCGCGCGCCGCCGCATAGGCGAAACAATCGCCCATATTAAGACGAGCGGGATGGCCGGCGAGATAGTGGTAATGGGCCGCACAGAGGTGGGCAGCCGCGCCGACCGCTGCATCGATCGCGACAACCCGAATTGCCGTCTCTTCAATGAAGTCGCGAACGATCTCATAGGCCTTGTCGATCGAGACCCGCTTGACCGCCGCAATCCTGGTCGAAGCCTCGAATATCGCCAACGGAGAGGTCACGTTTTCGGAGGCCTGCGCCAGGGCCGACCTGAAGGCGATTGCCTCGCGCTCTTCTAGAAGATTGACGACGATAACCGAAGCGTCGAGGAACATCAGGCGTCGCCGTATTCGCGATCCCAGAATTCTTTGTGCGTCAGGCCGTCGTCGATCGTCGGATATTGCGCTAGCCTTTCCTGCGCTCGGCGCGTGGCCGCCTCGATCCTCTCGCGCCGTTCCGCACGCTGCTTCAGCTCGTTGTCCACCGCCAGGCCGATCGCCGCCTGAAGCGAAATCCCGTCCTGACGGGCCAACTCTCTTACCTGCCGGTCGATCTTCTCGTCGCGCACCAGAATGCCCATGCGAGCCTCCCTGATATCACCAGATGATATCAGGGAGCATATCAGCTCGCAATCAGCGCGTTCACCACACCCCGGTGTTCGGCATGCTCGCCCAGGGCTCGGCAGGCGCCTTCGGCTCGCCCTTCTGCAGGATCTCGATCGAGATGTTGTCGGGCGAGCGGACGAAGGCCATGTTGCCGTCGCGCGGCGGCCGGTTGATGGTGATGCCGGCCTTCATCAGCTTGTCGCAGGTCGCGTAGATGTCGTCGACCTCATAGGCGAGATGGCCGAAATTGCGCCCGCCGGTGTAGACCTCAGGATCCCAGTTATAGGTCAGCTCCAGCGTCGGGCGGCCGCGGCTGCCCTGCTCCTTGACAGTGGCCGCATCGTCGGGCGCGGCGAGGAAGACCAAAGTGAAGCGGCCCTTCTCGTTCTCGATCCGGCGGGTTTCGATGAGGCCGAACTTGGTCACGTAGAAATCGAGGGCGGCATCGAGGTCGGTGACGCGGACCATGGTGTGGAGATAGCGCATCGTTTGTCTCCCGGGGTTGATCTGGTTGATGGATCGGGCCAAACCGGCGCCATTCCAAGCATGTCCCGCAAAAGTGTCAGCCACTTTTGCGACAAGAACATGCTCAACTCATAATTTGCGTCATGTCAGCCCGGTTGATCACAATCGGGCTGACATGACGCCTGGGGCTCGCGCGGACCTATCATGAGCGAAACGCAGGATCGCACGCCGAACCCGGCCGGCTCGGTGTCGCCCACCGAGGTCTCCCGGGTCAAGCAGAAGGCCGCGACGCTGTCGGTGATCGCCAGCGTCGTGCTGACGCTCGCCAAGTTCGGTGCGGCGATCCTCTCAGGCTCGCTCGCCCTGATGACCGACGCGCTGCAGGGGCTGATCGACATCGGCTCGACCATGTTCACCTGGTTCGCGGTGCGCGCCGCCGACAAGCCGGCCGATGACGAGCACCATTACGGCCACGGCAAGTTCGAGGCGCTGGCGGCGCTGCTGGAGACCGCGATCCTGTTCGGGCTCTCGGGGGCGATCCTGTGGGAGGCGGCCAACCGGCTGTGGAGCGGCAGCGAACCGCATGTCGCGGTGACGCCGCTGGTCATCGGCGTGCTGCTGTTCTCGCTGATGGTCGACGCGACGCGCTGGCGTACGCTGACCATGGTCGCCAAGGAGACCCGCAGCGAGGCGCTCGCGGCCGAGGCGCTGCACTTCGCCACCGATTTCGTCGGCACGGCGCTCGTCCTGCTCGGCCTGATCCTGACGCGGATGGGCGTGCCGATGGCCGACAGCGCGACCGCTCTCGCTCTCGCCGTCTTCATGATCGCCACGGCCGTGAAGCTCGGGCGGCGCACGGTCGACACGCTGATCGACGCGGCGCCGAAGGGTGTCGCCGAGCGCCTGCGCGACGCGGCACAGGGCGTTGCCGGCGTCGTCAATGTCGAATGGCTGCGGCTGCGGCCGGCCGGCGGCGTGGTGCAGGGCGAGATCGGCATCCAGGTCTCGCGGACCCTGCCACTCGACCGTGTGACGGCGATCAAGGATGACCTGCTGCGGGCCCTCGTCGCGGTCGAGCCGGATTCCGCGCTGACCGTCACCGCCAACCCTGTCCAGGTCGACGACGAGACGGCGCTGGAGCGCGTGCTCCTGATCGCGCTGAAGATGAAGGTGCCAGTGCACCATGTCAGCGTCCACACGATCGGCGGGCGGCTCGCCGTCTCGCTCGACATGGAGGTCGACGCGCTTCTCCCTCTCGGCGAAGCCCACGAGGTCGCCACGCGGCTGGAGAACGCGATCCGCGCCGAATTCGGCGGCGAGACCGAGGTCGACACCCATATCGAGCCGATGGAGACCGGCCAGCCTTCCGGACATAACGCGCCCTGGGAGGTGGTCGAGGCGATCGGCAAGGCGATCGCGCAGGAGGCGGCCGAGGCCGGCGGCCCGGTCCGCGACATCCACAGCGTCCGCGTGCGCGAGACCCGCAACGGTCTGGTGGTGAACTACCATTGCCGGGCCGATGGCGCGCTCGACGTCGCCGCCGTGCATCGCGCCGTCGACAAGATCGAGCGCAAGGTTCGCGAGGCCCGGCCGGATGTCTGCCGTTTGGTCAGCCATGCCGAGCCGGCCATCACGTCAGACAAGCCACTCGCCCTGTCCTGACGGCTTCCGCCGCGGTCCCGGGCCCCGTAGACAAGAGCGACTGAAGGAAGCGAACCTGCCATGCGCGCCGAAGACGCCCCGCTGATCCGCCTCGAGGACTACCGCCCCTCCGACTGGCTGATCGACACCGTCGATCTCGACATCGTCCTCGATCCGACGCGGACCAAAGTGCGCTCCCAGCTGCAGCTGCGGCCGAACCCGGCCGGCCATGCGGGCGCGCCGCTGGTGCTCGACGGCGACGAGCTGGCACCGGATTCGATCCTGCTCGACGAGGTCCCGCTCGATCCGGCCCTGTATTCCCTCTCGCCGCAGGGGCTGACGATCCACGCGCCGCCGACGCGGGCGTTTTCGCTCAGGGTCGAGACGACGCTCGACCCCGGCGCCAACACCAAGCTGATGGGGCTCTACCGCTCGAGCGGCGTCTACTGCACGCAATGCGAGGCGGACGGCTTCCGCCGCATCACCTATTTCCTCGATCGTCCCGACGTGATGAGCGTCTACACGGTCCGGCTCGAGGCGAGGAAAGCCGAGGCGCCGGTGCTGCTCTCCAACGGCAACCTCGTCGCCGCGGCCGAGCTGCCCGGCGGCGAGCGGCATTTCGCCGTCTGGCATGATCCGCATCCGAAGCCGGCCTATCTCTTCGCGCTGGTCGGCGGCAAGCTCGACCATGTCCGGCAGCCTTACGTCACGGCCGATGGCCGCAAGGTCGAGCTTGCGGTCTATGTCGAGCCGGGCAAGGCCGGGCGCGCCGGCTGGGCGCTGGACAGCCTCGTGCGCTGCATGCGCTGGGACGAGCGCGTCTTCGGCCGCAACTACGATCTCGACGTGTTCAACGTCGTCGCCGTGTCCGACTTCAACATGGGCGCGATGGAGAACAAGGGCCTCAACATCTTCAACGACAAGTATGTCCTCGCCGACCCGCTGACGGCGAGCGATGGCGACTATGCCTCGATCGAGGCGATCATCGCGCACGAGTACTTCCACAACTGGACTGGCAACCGCATCACCTGCCGCGACTGGTTCCAGCTCTGCCTGAAGGAAGGGCTCACCGTCTTCCGCGACCAGGAATTCTCCTCCGACGAGCGCTCGCGCCCGGTGAAGCGCATCGCCGATGTGCGCACGCTGCGCTCGACGCAGTTCTCCGAGGACGCCGGCCCGCTCGCCCATCCGGTCCGGCCGCGCGCCTACAAGGAGATCAACAACTTCTACACGCCGACGGTCTACGAGAAGGGCGCCGAGCTGATCCGCATGCTCAAGGTGCTGATCGGCGAGGACGCCTTCGCGCGCGGCATGGACCTCTATTTCGAGCGCTGCGACGGCACGGCCGCGACGATCGAGGAATTCCTCGACTGCTTCGTCGAGGCCTCCGGCCAGGATCTCGCCCATTTCGCCGGGTGGTACGAGCAGGCGGGCACGCCGACCGTGGTCGCCTCCGGCAGATACGATGCGCAGGCGAAGAGCTACACGCTGCAGCTGGCGCAATCGACGCCGGCGACTCCCGGCCAGTCCGAGAAGAGGCCGGTGGTCATCCCCGTCGCGCTCGGCCTCGTCGGCAAGGGCGGCGACCTGCCGCTCGCCAGCACCTCGCCGGCGCTGAAGGCCGGCGGCGTGGTGGTGCTCGACCAGCCCTCGCTGTCCGTGACCTTCACCGACCTGCCGGAGGCGCCGACGCCGTCGCTGCTGCGCGGCTTCTCGGCCCCTGTCCGGCTCGAGCTCGACCTCGGCGACAGCGAGCTGCTGCGACTGTTCAGCGCCGACAGCGATTCCTTCAATCGCTGGCAGGCGCTGCAGACGGTCGCGACACGGGCGCTGGTGCGCGCCGGCAAGGGCGACGGCTCCGCGCTGGATACGACCGCGACCGACCTCGCCAAGGCGCTCTCCGAATTCCTCGCCGGCCCGGCACTGGCCGACCCAGCCTTCGCTGCGCAGGTGCTGCGCTTGCCTGCCCCGGCCGACATCGCCCGCGAGATCGGCCGTGATGTCGATCCGGATTTCGTGCATGGCGCCCATCGCCGGCTTTCCGCCGCGATCGGTGCCGCACTCGCAAGCGAGCTTGCGGCCCTGCGCGGCAGCCTCGCGGAGCGCGGCCCCTATTCGCCGGCGGCGGCTCCGGCGGGGCGGCGCGCCCTCCGCAACGAAGCGCTCGGCCTGATCGCTCTGGGCGCTCCCGCCGAGGGCGCGCGGCTTTCGCTGGCCCAATTCGCCGAAGCCGACAACCTGACCGACCGGCTCGCAGCCCTCGCCGCGATGACGCTGATCCCCGGCACCGAACGCGAGGAGCTGATCACGCGCTTCGGCGAACTCTATGCCCGCGAGCCGCTGGTGCTGGACAAATGGCTGATGGCTCAGGCGCTGATCGCCGAAGACGGTACGCTCGCCCGCGTGAAGGGGCTGATGAACCACTCCGCCTTCTCGCTCGGCAATCCGAACCGGGTGCGTGGCCTGATCGGCGGCTTCGCGGCGAACCTGACCCAGTTCAACCGCGCCGATGGCGAGGGCTACGCCTTCATCGCCGACATCGTCATCGCGCTCGACCGAACCAACCCGCAGGTCGCCTCGCGCCTGCTCGGCTCGTTCAAGAGCTGGCGCATGCTGGAGGCGGGGCGCCGGGCCAAGGCGGAGGCGGCTTTGCGCATGGTGCAGACGACGCCCAACCTGTCGCGCGACGTCGCCGACATAGCCGCTCGCTCGCTGGGTTGAATGGGGTGCCTCGGAGAGCTTCTGTGCCCCCTTCGAGGCCTCTACACCCTCGCCAGAATCGCCCGTTAACCGCCTGCTCAGCCAAAGGTTAACGAAGTCCTGCGCGCGCAGGATTCAACCGATTCGCCGCTACAACCAGCGCGCGCAAAACAACGGGCAGGGCGTAGTTTCCGCTAGACAAAGCGAGTCCCGCGGATTCAACTGACTGTGATTCGGGGATGCGGCACGTCTCTCGATCTTACTGTCGGTACATCGCTTTCCGAAGGGGGACGGGCATGACGCGTGCAGACGCGGCTTGCGCACACGTGCGCGCAAATTCAGTTCTGGGCGTAGCACGATCCCTGACACATCCGCTCTATAAGCGCTTCGAGCAGCTGGAGCCGACGTTCCGGAAAGTCATTCCGGCGCTCGTCGCGGGCTTCGTCCTGCTCCTTGCCCTGGGCGCCTACGTCCAGACCTCGGCCCTGCGCGATGATGCCATCGACGATGCCGCGACCGACCTGGAAGCACTCGCCGCGTTGCTTGTGCGCGAACTCGATCTAGCCTCGAAAGACGACAAGCGCCCTGACGGCGTCCTCGCTCCCCTGTCGACCAAGCATATCGCCGGCCGCGGCCGCATCGTCTATGTCAGCGACGCTGGCGGGCGACTGGTCGCCGGTGAGCCAGCGATCGGCGCCAGCGAGCGCAGCCTGGTCGACGTGCTCGGCCCGGGGCAGGCCTTGACCGTCTTCGCCGATCGCGCCGGCGTGATGCCGATCACGCTGCCCGGCGGCGTCGAGGCGCTCGCCACCGTTCGCAACCTCGCCGCCCCGCTCGGCCAGGTCGCGGTGCTGCATCCGGTGAAGCGCGCGCTCTCGACCTGGGACGAGCGCCGGCGCTCCATCCTCGTCCTGTTCGGCTCGGCGGCGATCGTGCTCGCGGGCATCACCGCCGCCTTCGTGCTGCAATCGCGCCGGGCCCGCGCCGCCGACGAGGATTGCGACTGCGTGCGCGACCGCATCGACACAGCACTGAGCCGTGGCCATTGCGGCCTGTGGGACTGGGACCTCGCCAAGGGCCGGATGTACTGGTCGGATTCGATGTACGCCATGCTTGGCTACGATCGCGCCGGCGAGTTCATGTCCTTCGGCGAGGTCAATGCTTTCATCCACCCCGAGGATGCCGACCTCTATGGCCTGGCCGATGCGGTCAGCCGCGGCGAGACCGACCATCTCGACCAGGAATTCCGCGTCCGCAACGCCTCGGGGGAATGGGTCTGGCTGAAGGCAAGGGCCGAGCTCGTCACCGATCGCCGAACCCATGCCCAACACCTCGTCGGCATCGTCGTCGACATCTCCGAGCAGCGCCGCATGGCCGCCCGCACCGCCACCGCCGATGCCCGCCTGCGCGACGCGGTCGAAGCGATCTCGGAAGCCTTCGTGCTCTGGGACGCCGAACAGAAGCTCGTGCTCTGCAATGCCAAGTACCAGCAGCTGCACATGCTGTCGCCGGAGCTGGTGCGCGCCGGCACGACCTACGAACAGATCATGAGCCACAGCGCCCAGCCGAGCATCGATCGCGAGCCGGTCCGCAGCGTGCGCGCCGGCTCCGGCAGCCATTCCTACGAGGCGAAGCTGTCGGACGGGCGCTGGCTGCAGATCAACGGCCGCCGCACCAAGGATGGCGGCTCGGTGTCGGTCGGCACCGACATCACCATGCTGAAACAGCAGGAGGAGCGCCTGACCCGCTCCGAGCACGAACTGCTCAAGACCGTCACCGACGTCAAGGCCTCGCGCCAGAAGCTCGAAGCGCAGGCGCAGCAGCTCGCCGAGCTGGCCGAGCTCTATCTCGAGCAGAAGGCCGCCGCCGAAAGCGCCAACCGCGCCAAGTCGGAATTCCTCGCCAATATGAGCCATGAGCTGCGCACGCCGCTCAATGCCATCCTCGGCTTCTCCGAGATCATGGATGACGGGCTGTTCGGCCCGCTCGGCTCCGAGCGCTATGTCGAATATGTCCGCGACATCCGCTCCAGCGGCGGCTATCTGCTCGCTGTGATCAACGACATTCTGAACATGGCGCGGATCGAGGCCGGCAAGATCGAGCTCGAAAAGACCGACGTTGCACTCGACCTCGTGGTCGGCGAGGCGATCAGCTGCCACCGCGAGGAGATCACGCGCAAGCGGCTCTCCCTCACCAGCGATCTCGGCAGCGAGATGCGCCTCGAGGCCGATGCGCACGCCCTCTTCCAGATCGTCGGCAACCTCGTCGACAACGCCATCAAGTTCACGCCCGAGGGCGGCCGGATCGCGGTCCGGGTCAAGCCGGCACCCAATGCGCTCAACCTCTATGTCGAGGACAGCGGCATCGGCATTCCGCGCGAGAAGATCGGCCGGATCGGGCGCCCGTTCGAGCAGGTCGAGGGCGATCTCATCCGCAGCCATGGCGGCTCGGGCCTCGGCCTCGCCATAGCCCGCTCGCTCGCCGAGCTGCATGGTGGCTCGCTGCGTGTCCGCTCGATCATGGGTTCAGGCACGATCGTGATGGTCCACCTGCCGTTGAAGGGCCCGGCGAACGCGGAGCTCGAACAGGCGGCCTGAGGAGAGCGCCCTGCGCTCAGGCCTTCTGCGCGGCGCCCAATATCTGCTTGAACAGGCCACGGACCATCGCCCGGCGCTCGTCGAGCTCCGCTTTCAGCACCTTGGCATCCGGCAGGCCGACCGCCGTCGCGATCCGGCGCAGGACGCGCTCCGGCACCGCCTTGGCATCGAAATCCTCTTCCATCGCGAAACGCTGCCAGAGCTGGACGTCGCCGATGAAGCGTGCCGCAGCCGCGAGCCGCTCGGCCTCCCCGGCGGCGATGACGCCGGTGTCGCGCGCCGCCGCGAAGACCCCCGAGGTCGTGCGGGCGAGGAGCTGCGGATGGTCGTGGCCATGAGCGAGCACCAGGAACTGGGCCAGGAAGTCGAGATCGGTCAGCCCGCCGGCGGCGAGCTTCAGATCCCAAGCGTCGTTCTCGCCCTTCTCCTTGGCGATGAGCGCCCGCATCTCGGTAACGGCGGCGGCGACCTTGGCCGGCTGGCGCTTGCGCAGCAGGATCTCGCGGATCGCGGCTTCGACCTTGTCCCGCAAGCCGGCATCGCCGGCGACGACGCGGGCGCGGGTCAGCGCCATCTCCTCCCAGATTTCGGCTTCGCCCTGATGATAGGCGGTAAAGCCGCCGAACTGCGTTGCCGCAGGGCTCTTGTTGCCGGCGGGCCGCAAGCGCATGTCGACCTGGTAGAGCGTGCCGCGCCGCGTCGGCACGGTCAGCGCCGCGACAAGTCTCTGGGTGAAGCGGACATGCCACGTCACTGGATCGAGCGGGCGCTTGCCGTCACTGGCCTCGGCGTCCTCCGGACGGTCGTAGAGCAGCATCAGGTCGAGATCGGATGACGGGGTGAGCTCGCCGGCTCCCAATCGCCCCATGCCGAGCACGACCGCCTCCGCGCCTTCGACGAGACCATGATCGGCGGCGAAGGCGGCGCGGGTATCGTCGAAAGCGACGCGGATACTGGCAGCAGCCGCCGCGGCATAGCCCTGCGCCGCCTGTTCGGCATTGATCACGCCGGAGAGCAGCCGGGCTCCGACCAGAAAATTCTCCTGCCGGACGGCGTCGCGCATGCGATCGAGCCCGTCCTCGACGCTGGGCGGCGGCGTGCCGACCATGGCACGTACGCGCTGCGCCACACGCTCGGCATCGTGGCGCGGGGCGCTGAAGGCGGGGTCGATCACCGCATCGAGCACATGCGGATAGAGCGCCGCGACCTTGGCGAGACGCGGCGCGCTGCCGAGAATCTCCGCGAAGAGCTGCAGCAGGGCTTCATGCGAGCGCAGCAGCGTCAAAAGCTCGACCGCAGCCGGCATGCGCACGAAGGCGTTGTCGAGATGGGCGAGCGCGCCATCCGGGTCGGTGGTGCGGCCGAGCGCGACGAGCAGCGCCGGCGTCAGCTCGGTCAGCACCTCGCGGGCGCGGGCGCTGGTGACGGCGGCGCGGCGGCCGAAATGCCAGCCGCGCACCGTCTCGGCTGCGGCCGCAGGCTGGCGAAAGCCGAGCTTGCCCAATGTCGCCAGCGTCTCCGGATCGTTCTCGGTACCGGTGAAGGAGAGAGAGCCGGCTTCACTGGCGAGGCTGGGCGCGTCCTCGAACAGCAGGGCATAATGGCCCTCGACGCGCCTCGCATGCGCCTCCAGATCCTTGCCGAGGGCCTTGGCCGAGGGATAGCCGCAGAAGCGGGCGAAGGCGTCGAGATCGGCGGCGTCCGTCGGCAGGGTCTGGGTCTGCTCGTCATGGCGCATCTGAAGCCGGTGCTCGACGGTGCGCAGCCAGCAATAGGATTCCGTCAGCTCGTCGCGGGCCTGTGGGCTGATCCAGTTCTCCTTCGTCAACTCGCCGAGCATGTCGAGCGTGCGCGGCCCGCGCAGCGCCGGGCGCCTGCCGCCGAAGACGAGCTGCTGGGTCTGGACGAAGAACTCGATCTCGCGGATGCCGCCGCGGCCGAGCTTGACGTTGTGGCCTGGCAGGCTGAGCGTCTCGAAGCCCTTCACCGACTGGATCTGGCGCTTCATCGCATGGATGTCGGCGATGGCGGCGAAGTCGAAATATTTGCGCCAGATGAATGGAGCGAGATCGGCGATGAAGCGGCGGCCGAGCTCGATATCGCCGGCGACCGGCCTCGCCTTGATCATCGCGGCGCGTTCCCAATTCTGGCCGACCGTCTCGTAGTAAGCGTAAGCCGTCGGCAGCGCGACGGCGACATGGGTCGAGCCGGGATCAGGCCGCAGGCGCAGATCGACGCGGAAGACATAGCCGTCCGGCGTGCGCTCCTGGATGATGCGGGCGATCTGCTGCGTCAGCTTGACGAAGAAGCTCGTGGGCTCGCCGACGCCGGCGGCCTCGGCCATCTCCGGATCGAAGAAGACGACGATATCGATGTCGGAGGAGTAGTTCAGCTCGCCGGCGCCATGCTTGCCGAGCGCCAGCACGACAAGCCCGGAGCCCTTGCCGGGCTCATTGGTGTCGGGAAGCTCGATCCGGCCGAGACCGCCGGCCTGATGCAGCGCGTGCTCGCTGGCAAGCTTCACCGCCATGTCGGCGGTGGCACTGAGCGCGGCGGTGACCGTCTCGACCGGCCAGATGCCGCCGATATCGGCGAGCGCCAGCAGGAGCGCCATCGCCTGACGAAAGCGGCGCAACTCGCGCATCAGGTCGGCGGTCGCGGTTTCCGGCGTGGCGAAGGCGGCGATATCGGCGAGCAGCGCGTCGCGGCGCTCGCCAGGATCGGTCGTCAGCGAGGCGAGGAGCCCCTCCGGATCGCGCCGCATGATCTGGGTCAGGAAAGGCGAGTGCGCGAGAATACCGGCAACGAGCGCGGCCGAGTCGTCATGACCCGTCAGATGGGCGGCGAGTCGTTTACCAGCCTCGGCATCGAACAGGCGCTCGATCAGCTCCTCGCGCCAGAGCGCCTCGATCTTGCCGCGCGCCGGCAGGACGGGCGCCGCCTTCAGGCGTTGGCATAAGGGCTCGCCCACACTGACCTCCGCGTCGACCGGCTGAGCGAGCCTTAGCCCTTCGTCATGCCGACTGGAACCCTGCCCCGTCAGACTGCGATGTCGAGCCTTGAGGCACCTCCGCGGCAGAGCTGTCCACAGGAGGAGGACTGGCCGGCAGCGACATCACGACATCGAGCCCTGGCGCATTGTCCGACAGGCGGATTGCACCGCCATGCAGACGCGCGACGGCAGAGGCCAAGGCGAGCCCAAGTCCGAAGCCCGGCTTGCTGCGGCTCTGATCGAGCCGGACGAAGCGCTCCAGTACACGGCCGCGATCAGCCTCGGGGATGCCGGCACCGTGATCGGCGACACCGAGCTCGACCATGTCGCCGACACGCCGCGCCGTCACCACGACCGTCGCCGGCGCATCGCCCTCCGGCTTGCCGTATTTCAGCGCGTTGTCGATCAGATTGGCCAACGTCTGGCCGATCAGCTCGCGATTGCCGGTGAGCGACAGCCCGGGCTCGACGGAAGCCGACAAAGTAAGGCCCGCCTCCTCCGCCAGCGGCTCGTAGAGTTCGGAGAGCCCGTCGACGATCTCGGCAAGATCGAGCGGGGCCATGCTGTCGCTGATCTGGCGGGTCTCGAGCCGAGCGATCATCAGCAAGGCGTTGAAGACGCGGATCAGCCCATCGGCTTCCTCGATCGCGCCGTCGAGCGCGCTGCGCAGCTGCTCGGGCGACTGCGCCGTGCGCAGCGCCTCCTCGGCACGGTTGCGCAGGCGGGTCAGCGGCGTCTTGAGGTCGTGGGCGATGTTGTCCGAGACCTGCTGCATCCCGCTCATCAGCTCGCCGATGCGGTCGAGCATGGCATTGAGGTTCCCGGCCAGCCGGTCGAGCTCGTCGCCGGTGCCGGCGATGGCAAGCCGGCCCTTGAGATCGCCGGCCATGATCGAGCGGGCAGTGTCGTTCATGCCGTCGATGCGCTTCAGCACCCGCCGCGCCACGAACCAGCCGGCGAAGCAACCGAGCACGACGACGAGCAGGACCGACCAGGCTGCGGCGCGCTTGATCACGACGCGCAGGCGTTCGCGCTCCTCGACATCGCGCCCGACCAGCAGGCGAAAGCCGGCCGGCAGCATGAAGACGCGGACGATGGCGTGATTGGTCTGGTCCAGCGTTTCCGAGGAGCGCGCGTATTCGATCTCGCTCTCGCCCTGGCGGTCGAGCGTGCCCGGCGGCAAGGCCTCGATATTGCCAGCGATGCGCTCGCCCAGCGGCGTAGTGACGAGATAGAGCGAGGCGCCGGGCCCGCGCGAGCGCCGCTCGATGACCTGGACGAGCCGCCTGATGCCGCCGAGGCGCTGCTGCTCGGCCAGCCCCTGGATCTCGGCATCGATGGTCGAGCGGATCTGGTCGTCGAGCAGATTCTTGGCGTTCCAGGCGACATAGCCCAGCACGAAGGTGGCGAAGATCGCGAAGACGACGAGATAGATCGCCGTCAGCTTGAAGGCCGTCGTGCGGACAAGATGCGGCAGGAAGCGCAGGCGACCGGCCGGCTGCTGCCCTTCGGCCGCCTGGCCATCAGCGAGCTGTGTCACGGACCATGTATCCCGCACCGCGGATGGTGTGGATCATCGGGTGCTCGAAGCCCTTGTCGACCTTGGCGCGCAGGCGCGAGACATGAACGTCGATGACATTGGTCTGCGGATCGAAGTGATAGTCCCAGACGTTCTCGAGCAGCATGGTACGGGTCACCACCTGGCCGGCATGCTTCATCAGATATTCGAGCAGGCGGAACTCACGCGGCTGCAGCGCGATCTCCTCGCCGGCGCGGGTGACGCGGTGCGCCAGCCGGTCGAGCAGCAGATCGCCGACGCGATAGGTGGTCGGCTCGGAGGCCGGCGCGCCACGACGGCGCGAGAGCACCTCGACCCGGGCGAGCAGCTCGGAAAAAGCATAGGGCTTGGGAAGATAATCGTCGCCGCCGGCGCGCAGGCCTTTCACCCGGTCGTCGACCTGGGCGAGTGCGGACAGGATCAGCACCGGCGTGGTCTCGCCCTGCTCGCGCAGGGAGCGGATCACCGAGAGCCCGTCCATGCGCGGCAGCATGCGGTCGACCACGAGCACGTCATAGCCGCCGCCCTGCGCCATGGCATAGCCCTCGAGACCATCGGGGGCATGGTCGGCGACATGGCCGGCCTCGCGAAAGGCCTTGACCAGATAGGCTGCCGCTTCGGCGTCGTCTTCAACGATCAGGAGTCGCATGGCGACACGCTACCTCAACACAAGGAAAAGCGGCAGGCCGGAGGTGACGATCCGACCTGCCGCCGTGACGGCTGGCATTCCCGGCAGGGGGCGACGTGACAACCGGGAGAAACCATCCGCCCGGAACATGCTCTTGCAAGGTGGACTGACGCTACGCGCCCGAGCATGCCCCGATTTGGATAGTCCCCGGTCAGGCCGCCGGCTGGCGGCCGACCTCGAACGAGACCTCGCGCTCCTTGCCGTCGCGCCAGATGGTCAGGCTGGTCTTGGCGCCCGGTGCGAAGGTGGCGATTTTCTTCGACAGCTCGCGCGCATCGGCGATCTTCTCGCCGTTGACCGCGAGGATGGTATCGCCGCGCTTGAGGCCGGCCTTGGCAGCGGGGCCATTGGGCTGCGCCTCGGCGATCAGGGCGCCCTTGGCATCCTTCAGGCCGATCGCGTCGGCGACTTCGGCGGTGACCGGCTGGATCTGCACGCCGATGAAGCCGCGGGCGACCGAGCCATGCTCCTTGAGCTGCTCGACGACACTCTGGACCGTGGCGGCAGGGATCGCGAAGGCGATGCCGACATTGCCGCCGGAGGGCGAGTAGATCGCGGTGTTGACGCCGATGACCTCACCCTTCTGGTTGAAGGTCGGGCCGCCGGAATTGCCGCGATTCACCGCCGCATCGATCTGCAGGAAGTCGTCATAGGGACCGGAGCCGATATCGCGCCCCTGGGCCGAGACGATGCCCGCGGTCACGGTGCCGCCGAGGCCGAATGGATTGCCGACCGCCAGCACCCACTCGCCGATGCGCGGCTTGCCGCTGGCGAGCTGGACGAACGGATAGTTGCCGGACTCGTTGACCTTGAGCAAAGCGAGATCGGTGCGCGGATCGGTGCCGATCACCTTGGCCGAGAGCGTCTTGCCGGCATCGGTGACGAGCTGGACCTCGGCCGCGTTGGCGACGACATGGTTGTTGGTCACGACATAGCCGTCCTGGCTGATGAAGAAGCCCGAGCCCTGCGAGAGCTGCACGCGCGGCTGTTGCTGCTGCGGCCCACGCGGGCCCATGCCCTCCTCGCCGAAGCGACGGAAGAAGCGCTCGAGCGGATGACCGGGAGGCAGGCCTTCGACGCCGGCCGGGCCGTCTTCATCGTTGGCGCTGGCGACGACCTTGGCCTTGACGCGGACGGAGACGACGGCGGGCTTGACCCGGTCGACGACGTCGGCGAACGACGGGAGCTGCGTCTGCTGTAGGCCAGAGAGCTGGACCGGCTGCGCATTGGCGGCGCCGTGGGTATTGAGGAAATTGTCGGCGAGGCCGGCCATCAGGCCGATGCTCAGCGTCGCGGCGCCGGCAACGATCGCGCCGCGCTTCAGGATCGAGCGGGCGGTGGCCGGCGAGCGGGTCGTGGTGTCGGGGGTGTTGTTCTCTTGGGCGGTCATGGGTCTCACCTCGATGCGGGAGGCAGGGCCTTCCCTGCTTCGTGAGATGGACCATGACGGGCGGCGCCTTACCTGGATTTCGCCCGACGATGACAGTTTCGTAAGGTTGGCGCGCCGTCAGCCGCGGTCGTCGCGCAGGAGATCGTCGAGCCGGCGCTGTTCCTCGGCCGTCAGCGTCACACCAGCCGGTGCCGCAGCGAGATTGCGACGACGCCAGAGGAAGATAGCGCCGAACAAAACGATCACAAAGGGCGCGGCCCACAGCGCGATCGTGCGCGCGTTCATCGGCGGGCGCAGCAGAACGAAATCGCCATAGCGCGCCACGACGAAATCCATCACCGCGCCGTCGCTGTCGCCGGCGGTGAGCCGCTCGCGCACCAGGACACGCAGATCCTTGGCGAGCGGCGCGTCGGAATCGTCGATCGACTGGTTCTGGCAGACCAGGCAGCGCAGGCCGGAGGAAATCTGCCGCGCGCGCTGCTCCAGCGCCGGGTTCTTCAGGACCTCGTCAGGCTGCACGGCGATGGCCGGCGCTGCAAGGGCCAGCGATCCGACGAGGAGGAGCGGAAGCGCGCGCATCGGGCTCACTCGGCCGGCTGCGGAAGCGCGGACGGTGCCGGCACGCGCCGCGGCGCGGCCAGCCGGAAGCGCCGGTCGGTCAGCGAAAGCGCGCCGCCCGCCGCCATCACCAGCGCGCCGATCCAGATCAGGAGGATCAGCGGCTTGTCATGCAGTTTGACCGCAATGGCGCCGCTGGCGTCGGGCTCGCCCAGGCTGATATAGGCCTGCCCGAGTCCCACGGTGCGGATGCCGGCCTCGGTCGTCGGCATGGCGCGCGCCGTATAGATGCGCTTCATCGCCTCGACCGGCTTCAGCTCGCGGCCGTCGGCGACGATGCGGAAGCGGGCCGCATCCTCGCGATAATTCGGGCCGGTGCGTGGCGTCACCGCCTCCAGCGTCACGGTGTAGCGGCCGCTGGTCAGGCTTTCGCCGACCTTCAGCATGCCGATCGCCTCGGTGCCCCAGGCCACGGCGGCGATGCCGATCACGCTGATGCCGACGCCGGCATGGCCGAGGGCCGTGCCCCAGGCCGAACGCGGCAGGCCCTTCGCGCGCGACAGAATTGCCGATGCGCCGCTGGCGCGGCCGACGACGCGTTCGCCGACCTCCCAGAACGCTCCGACGACCAGGAAGACGCCGAGCCCGATGCCGAGCGGCGCAAGTACGGGACCGCCTCGCACGAAGGCGAAGATCGCCAGCGTGGTGACGACGCCGAGGCCGAAGGCCACCTGGGCGCGCTGGGCGGCGCCGAGCAGATCGCCGCGCTTCCAGGCCAGGGTCTGGCCGATCGGCAGCAGCAGCAGGAGCGGCACCAGCAGCGGCACGAAGGTAGCGTTGAAGAAGGGCGGGCCGACCGAGATCTTGTCGCCGGTGACCATCTCCAGCACGAGCGGGTAGAGCGTGCCGATGAAAACGGTGGCGCAGGCTGTCGCCAGGAAGAGGTTGTTGACGACGAGGGCGCTCTCCCGCGAGACCGGCGCGAACAGGCCGCCCTGCTTCAGGAGCGGCGCGCGCCAGGCAAAAAGCGCCAGCGAGCCGCCGATGAAGGCGATCAGGATGCCGAGGATGAACAGGCCGCGCTGCGGGTCGCTCGCGAAGGAGTGCACCGAGGTCAGCACGCCCGAGCGGACGATGAAGGTGCCGAGCAGCGAGAGCGAGAAGGTCAGGATCGCGAGCAGGATCGTCCAGACCTTGAGCGCGTCGCGCTTCTCCATCACCACGGTCGAATGGATCAGCGCCGTGCCGGCAAGCCAGGGCATCAGCGAGGCGTTCTCGACCGGGTCCCAGAACCACCAGCCACCCCAGCCGAGCTCGTAATAGGCCCAGTAGGAGCCCATGGCGATGCCGAGCGTCAGGAATGTCCAGGCCAAAAGGGTCCAGGGCCGGACGGCGCGGGCCCAGACCGCGTCAATCTTGCCCTCGATCAGCGCCGCGACGGCGAAAGCATAGGTGATCGAGAAGCCGACATAGCCGACATAGAGCAGCGGCGGATGGATCGCGAGGCCGAGGTCCTGCAGGATCGGGTTGAGGTCCTGACCCTCTCCCGGCGCCGGGACCAGCCGGCGGAACGGGTTCGAGGTCAGCAGCGTGAAGGCGAGGAAGGCGACGCTGACGCTGCCTTGCGCCGCGAGCGTGCCGGCCCGCAGCTTCGGCGGCAGCGAACGGCGCGACAGCGCGACCAGCGCGCCGAACAGCACGAGGATGAGGACCCAGAGCAGCATCGAGCCCTCATGGTTCCCCCAGACGGAAGTCAGCTTGTAGATCAGCGGCTGCGTCGAGTGCGAGTTGGCAGCGACGTTCTCGACCGAAAAGTCGGACGTCACATAGGACGCCATCAGGCAGCCGAAGGAAACCGCGACCAACAGGAAACTGGCGATCGCGGCCGCGGGACCGACCGATGCCAGGGCCGGATCGTTCCGGGCCACGCCCCAGAGCGGCACGATCGTCTGGACGACCGCGACGCCGAGCGCCAATGCCAGGGCGAAATGACCGATCTCGACGAACACAGGCGCAGCCCTATTTCGTGGCCGGCGCTGCGGGCGCGCCGGGCTTGGTTTCGCCGGGCTGCCAATGGCCCTGCTTCTTCAGCGCGTCGGCGACCTCGCGCGGCATATAGGTCTCGTCATGCTTGGCGAGCACGGAATCGGCGCGGAACCGGCCCGCCCCTTCGAGCACGCCTTCGGTGACAACGCCCTGCCCTTCGCGGAAGAGATCGGGCAGCAGGCCGGTATAGCTGACCATTGTCCGGGTCTTGCCATCTGTCACGGCGAAGCTGACGCGCTGGTTGGCACCACGCTCGACCGAGCCGGTCTCGACCAGGCCGCCGAGGCGCAGGCGTGTGCCGGGCGTGAGGCCCTTCTCGACGATCTCGGTCGGGCCATAGAAGAAGACGATCGAATCCCGCAGCGCATAGGCGACGAGGCCGGCCGCAAGACCAAGAACGACGCCGGCCGAGGCGATCACCACGAGGCGACGCTGCTTGCGGGTCAGGCGCTTGCGGGACGGCGTGGCGGGGATACCGGCCTGGACGGTCATCGCGACGCCTCCTGCAGGCCGAGTTCGCTGCGCAGGCCGTCAAGGGCGGACGCCGCCGACTGATCGGAACTCAGGCGCTGGCGCGCTGTAGAGAGCGATCTCTGCGCCGCCGCGCGATCTCCCAGGACGGCCTGCGAGCGGATCAGCCGAGACCAGTCGGCGAGGCTGCCGCCGCCTTCGGCGAGCCGCGCGGCGAGGCCGTCGACCATTCCGCGGATCGCACCCATACGCTCGGCTTCAGGCAGGCTGGCGATCGCGTCGGACGGTGGGGAGGAACGTTCCAGTCCTTCGAGGCGAGCCCGGACGGTCGCCGTCCAGGGGGCATCGGCCGGCGCGTCGGCGAGCAGAGCCTTGAGCGACGCGATCGCGGCCGGCACCTGCCCATCCTGCTCCTGCGCGATCGCCAAGAAGAAGCGGGCGCGCGGATTGGCCGGATCGAGCTTCAACGCCTCGGCGAGGCTTTCACGTGCAGCCGCCGTGACGACGCCGCCGGCAGCGAGAATCTGCGCCTCGGCCTGGCCGCCAAGCCGCTCGGTCGTCGCACCGTCGTAGCGGACAGCATTGGCGAAGGCCTTCGCGGCATCCTCGAAGCGGCCCTGGCGAAGGTAGACCGGGGCGAGCACGTTCCAGCCCTTGCCGTCGGTGGGGTTGGCGGCGAGATGCGCCTCGATCCGTGCCAGCGCCAGCTCGAAATCCTGTGCCGGATTGCCCTGCATGCGCGCCGCGAGCGGCTGATCGGGAAGCGTCGGCGAGCCATAGGCGCCATAGACCAGCAGGGCCAGCAGGGGTACGCAGGACAGCGCGATGGCGGACGCTGCGCGGCGCCGACGCAGCGCCGGCTCGCTCTCTCCTGCGGGAACGGTCTCCGATGCCGTCTCGCGCAGAAGCCTGCGCGCGGCTTCGGCCTTGGCCGCCTCGGCCTCGGCGGCACCGATCAGCTTCCGGCCAAGATCGCGATCGATCTCGGCGAGTTGGGCCCGGTAAAGCGCGGTCGCTCCGGCCGTGTCGGCGGAGAGTGCCGGCGCCCGGCGGCCGAGCGGCCAGAGCACCGCCATGACCGCAGCCCCCGTCATGGCCGCGAAGATGATCCAGATCAGCATTCGCCGTTCATAACCGTTCGAAGGTGCCTGTTCATGTCCGAAGATGGCGACAAAGGGTCACGCGGGCAATGCGACGTCAGACCGCCGGCAGGACGAGACGGGCGCGGAGGCCACCGAGCGGCGAACGCTCCAGCGAGAGACCGCCGCCATAAAGCTTGGCGAGATCGACCACGATCGAAAGGCCAAGTCCCGAGCCCGGCGTCGTCTCGTCGAGCCTTCGGCCGCGCTTGAGGACCTCGGCCATCGCCTCGTCGGGCAGGCCGGGCCCGTCATCGTCGATCAGCAGCACGAGGCGCCCTTCCGGTGCCTGCGCTTCCGGTACCAGGCTGACCTGGACTTCGGTACGCGCCCATTTGAAGGCGTTGTCGAGGAGATTGCCGAGCATCTCCTCGAAATCCTGCTTTTCGCCGCGAAAGCGGACGCTGGCGGGCACGGTGTGGCTGCCCTCGATCGCCCTGCCCTGCGCAATCTTCTCGAAAGTACGGATCAGCGCGTCGAGCGAGGGAGAAATCTCGCAGATACCGCCGAGCGCGCCCGACAAGGCCGCGGCCCGGGCCCGGTCGAGATAGTACTGGACCTGGTCGCGCATGATCGCGGTCTGATGGCGGACTGTCTGGGCAAGCACGCCCTGGCTGGCTTCGGCCTCGTTCTGCATCACGCTGAGCGGCGTCTTGAGGGCGTGGGCGAGATTGCCGACCTGGGTGCGGGCGCGCTCCAGGATCTCGCGATTGGCATCGATGAGCTGGTTGAGCTCACCCGCAAGCGGCGCGAGATCAGGCGGATAGCGTCCGGCGATACGGGTGCTCTCGCCGGTGCGCACTGTGCCGACGGCCGAGCGCAGACGCGCCAGTGGACGCAGGCCGAAGCGCACTTGGGCGATCGTCGAGGCGACAAGGGCGAGCCCGAGGAAGAGGAAGGTCAGCGTCAGGGCGAAGCGGAAATCGCGGATATCGCCCTCGATCTCGTCGGCGGGCGCGGCGACCCCTACGGTGAAGCGGCCATCCTCGCCGACATCGATCTCCCGTTCGAGCACGCGCAGACGCCGCTCGTCCGGCCCCGAGATATAGCTCTCGCGCAGGCCGCGCGCATTGGGCTGCAGGTTCTGATCGAGCAGCTTCGGCAATTGCCCGCCGACCAGCGAGCGCGAGGTGCGCACGCTCGGACGCTCGCCGTCGAGCCGGATGATCTGCCAGTACCAGCCGGAAAGCGGCAGGTCGAACCGCGGCTCGCCGAGATCGCCGATCGCCTGGCGCTCGGCCTCGGGTGGCGCGGCGAGGTCGGCGACCAGTTCCTTGATGTAGACGCTGAGGCGCTCGTCGAAGCCGCGCTCGGCCGTCCGCCGATAGAAGGTCGTAAGGCCGAAGCCGGCGAGGATCAGCACCAGCGCGCAACAGATCGCAGCCGAAATGAAGAGCCGCGCGCCGAGCGAGAAGCGCTGCCGCGTGACCGGCATGGCGCCCTCAGGCTTTCGCGGCAGCGATATAGCCGAGGCCGCGTACGGTCTCGATGACGTCGACGCCGAGCTTCTTGCGCAGGCGGCCGACAAAGACCTCGATCGTGTTGGAATCGCGGTCGAAATCCTGGTCGTAGAGATGCTCTACCAGCTCGGTGCGCGAGACCACGCGGCCCTGATGATGCATCAGATAGGCAAGCAACCGGTACTCGTGCGAGGTGAGCTTGACCGGGTTGCCGTCGACGACGACGCGGCTGGCGCGGGTGTCGAGGCGAACAGGGCCACAGATCAGCTCGGCCGTGGCATGACCGGCCGCACGGCGCAGCAGCGCGCGAACGCGAGCCAGCAGTTCCTCGATGTGGAAGGGCTTAACGACATAGTCGTCGGCGCCGGCGTCGAAACCGGAGACCTTGTCGCTCCAGCGGTCGCGCGCCGTCAGGATCAGCACCGGCATGGTTTTGCCCGCCCGGCGCCACCCCTGCAGCACGGCGACGCCGTCGACCTTGGGCAAGCCGAGATCGAGGATCACCGCGTCATAAGGCTCGGTCTCGCCGAGATAGAGGCCTTCCTCACCGTCGAGCGCCTTGTCGACGGCATAGCCGGCATTCTCCAGCGCATTGACGATCTGGCGGTTGAGGTCCTTGTCGTCCTCGACGACGAGCAATCGCACGGCGGCTTTTCTCCGATTGGCGGATCAGGAACGGGAAATAGCGGAACTAGCGGATATCCGCCACCTTGCCGGAGGCGCCGTCGAGCGTGACCCGGGCGACGCGGCCGTCGCGCTTCATCGTCGTCACCACATAGACGAACTCGTCGCCCTGGCGGCAGAGCCTGATCCGCAGGACTTCGCCAGGCGCCGCCTCGCGGGCATGGCGGGAGGCCACCGCCGGCTGCATGACCTTGCCGTCCGACACCGCCTCGCGCGTTTCCTGAGCTGACAGGCACGCGATTGGCGGCGCCGCATCGACCGGTTCCACCGGCGAGGCAGTCGCGGTCACAAGCGCGAGAATCGCGACGTTGGGGTCGAGCAGCATCATCGCCATTGGGCTAGCCCGGCATGCGTGAATGCGCCATGAACATCGGCGTGAGGCTAGCTCAGCGCACGGCGATGTGTCCACGCCGGGAAAGGCCGACACCCGCAACAATGCTGAGTTGCACCAATTCGACGTCCAGCACAGCCTGGACGCTGCCGAAATCGGCGAGTTCCTGGGCGGTTTCATAGAGCATCGTCGGTGCGCCGACATCGATGATCCTGATGACCTCGTCGCCGGCGCGTATCGTGACGCGATAGCGCTCGATCTCCTCGCCCAGCGGGACCTCGACCGCTTCCCAGGAATCGCCGCCGACGCGGCTGCGCCGAACCCAGCTCAAGGCGACGCCGGACGGCAGGCGCCTGGCGCGCGGGCGCACCGGGGCAAGTGGCCGCAGCGCTGCTGTTCCGACAGTAGCGGAGAGCTCGCGCATCGAGGCCGACGCGACATCGGCATTGGGCGGCCCGATCCGGTAGCGCAGATGCCGGCCGACATCGTCGAGGCTCGTGGTCAGTGCGACCGCCGCGCCGTCGAGGACAACCACGCGCGCTCCAGCCGCCAATGTCCGTGCCGCCGCTACCTCCGAACCGCCGAGCCCACGCACCATCTGCGACAGCCGGAATGTCCGTGCGCCGATCAGTTCGACCCGCGCCGCCGTCACGATCTCGACCTGCCCGGCAGGATCGATGAAGGCGAGCGCGTTGGCGCCGGCGAGCGCCTCTTCCGCTGCGACCGAGGCAAGACCACCGCCCCGCAGGCGGACATCGACGAAGGCATGCCGATCGGTCCGCCAGAGGGGACCGGGCCTCAGTGTGGTCAAGGTCTCGCCCATGATCGACGGCCAGATTGCCGTAGTAGCTGTAAGTGGTCTCATAGGTCTTCTGCGCCTTCTGCCCGCCCTTGCCTCCGGCCTTGGTGCGGGTGACAGTGGTCGTCACCTCCTCCTCGAAGCGCGTCGCCCAGATCAGCTGACCGCCCAGCCTGGCCCGACCATAGATGCGCGGGATCGGCGCGCCCTCGTTCGAAGCGAGGCCGTCGATCTCCTTGAGGCGCGGGCCTTCGACGATGCGCGTGCCGCCGCCCCCGCCAAAGAGGCTCTGGTCGAGGCTCGCACCGGCGATCGCGCCGAGCGAACGGCCGATCATGGCACCGAACGGGCCGCCGACGGCGGCGCCCAGTACCGAGCCGGCGACCTGCAGAACAAGCGTGGCCATCAGACGTCGAGCTCCGGAAAGGCGAAGGCATGGCTGAGATGGCGCCGCCACCAGCCGGTGAAGGCGGTCTCGCCGACTGCGGCGCCGTCATGGGCGTGCAGGATGCGGTCCGGCTCGGTCAGGACGGCGCAATGCGCCGCCGGCAGATGCGCCCGCCAGCGGAAGAGCAGCACGTCGCCGGGACGGGCCTCCTCCGGCTTGACCGGGATCAGATGACGCTCCGCAGCCTCTGCCAGCGTCTCGCCCGAGCCCTGCTGTGCCCAATAAGGCGAATAAGGCGGCGTCGGCTCCGGCTCGCTGCCGTAGAGATCGCGCCAGACGCCACGCACCAGGCCGAGGCAATCGCAGCCGACTCCGCGGAGCGAGGCCTGATGGTGGTAGGGCGTGCCGAGCCAGCCACGCGCCGTTGCGATGACACGCGCCCGCGTTGCATCCGCGCCGGTCATCGGAACAGGCTCCCGCCATCGAACGGCCCCGCGCCGGGGTCGCCTGCCCCCGTGCCGCCGATGATGAAATCGTTGCCCGGCAGATGCGGGAAACCGCGGAAATTGACGCCGTTGCCGAATTTGTCACGGCAGGTGGCGAAACGCTTGTCGCAGCCGGGGAGTGCCGTGAAGAGATCACCGACAGCGATCGGGCGCGGCGCCGCCTGCCAGAGTTGCAGGATGACGGCGCCGTCGGCATTGCGATGGCTGCGGATCTCCGTGGAAAAGCCTGCGTTCTGACCCGCTTCGAAAACCAGCCGCCCCCCGCTGAAGCGCCCATCCTGAAAACCGCCCAGAACTGGCGCCGTGATCGTGAGCCGACCATCGGTCACCGAGACCGTTCCAAGCCCCGGAAGCGCAAGGACGCCGCAGCGGGCATCGCCGAGATCGGCGGAGCAGCCTGCGGTGTAGAGCCGGCCGCGCTCCTCGTCGAAAGCCTTGCCGAGACCTCGGACCTCCGCGGTGAAATTGCTGTCGCTGCGTTTCACCTCACCGACGAAACCGGTCTCCAGCAAGGTACGCTGGCTCGGATCGGCCCAATTCACCAGCCAGAGCGCGACGCGGGCATCGTCATAGAGGCCGCGCGACAGGTCCTCCTCGCTGAGGCCGCTCGCCGCCAGGGCTCCGATCACCTCGCCGCCACCGGTCGCAAAGCCGAGTTCCGAGCTGGCTTCTGCGGCTTCCAGGCCGGCGTTCGCTCGAAACAGGATGCTGTCGAAGGAGAGATCGCGATCGTGATCGGTGAAGCCAAGCACTGCGCCGTCGCGGCGCGTCAGGCTCCAGCACCGGCACAGCGTGGTCGCCTCGCCGGCGACATGCGCGGCGAGCCCGGGGGATAATGTCCGCATGGCGAAGCCTTCAGTCGGCGATCTCGACGATCGGGATTCTGGGGATGTCGCCGGCCTCGAAAGCCGACAGGTCGACCTCGATCGCATCGGTGTCGAAGCGAACGGGAGTGTCGAAGGCAAAGCCGGCACTCACGACAGAGCCAGCCGGCGGAGCATGGCCGACGGCGAAAGTGATCAGCCCGCTCGCGTGGTCGCAGGAGACGACCGCCGGCTGCGGCTTCGCAACGCCGTCTACGGCGATCAGCACCGTCCCCGCGACCGGCTTGGTGATGCGGCGGACATAGGGCGCGTGCAAGCCGCCATAGAGCTTGCAGAGCTGGAAGACCCGTGTGGCGCCGTCGCCGATGCCGATCTGCTGGTCGCTCGCCGCAGGGCTCGCCGACGGGGCGCAACTCTTCCAGTCGAGCCGGTCGCGCCAGCGGAACCCATAGAGCCGCCCGCGCCGCTCCTCGAAGAAGGCGACGACCTCGGCCAGGGCATCGAGCGTGCGGATGCCGAAGCCGGCATCGTAGCGCCGTCGGGAATGGGCCCAGCGGCTGTTGCGGACCTCGCGGCCCGAAGCCAGCGTCACCACCTGGGTCAGCCGCTCCGGCCCGCCGCGTGCGCCGCGCGCGATCCCCGTAGGAAAGCGCACCTCATGGAAGCCGCTCATGACGCCTCTCCCTGTCCTGTCATGCTGCGGGTGTCAGAGCGCGCGGTTGCCGCGCGCCACGGCCCGCGCGATCGCCGCCGAGACCTGCGCCTCGGAACGGCGGAAGCTGTCGGCATCGGGCGTCGAGACCTGGACGGTGACGCTGACTGGGCGCCGATCGCCGCCACCGCCGGCCCGCACGCCGAGCTTGCCATCGGGGCCGCGCGACAGCGGCATGATCGCCTCGGCCCCGCGTTCTCCCATCAGCCCGAGCCCGCGCCCCATCGCAAAGTAGGAGGGTGACGCGACAACGCCGCCATCGGCAAAGAAGGAGACCGGCGCACTGCCGCCACCGCCGCCCGCACCGCCGGTGAAGAGCCCTGCCAGGCTGTTGACGCCGGAACCGAGCCAGCTCGAGATCGTGTTCTGCAGCGGCTTCAGCGCCGATTTCAGTAGGCTCTGGCTCAGCGAGGTGCCGATGCTGCGCAGCACGTCCTCGAAGCGCTTGCCCTCGATGATCCCGCTGGCGAACGCATTGGTGATCGACTTGCCGAAGGCCTGCGCCGACTTGCTCAGGCTCTGGGTCAGCGTGTTGAGGGAGCGCAGGCCACCGACGTCGAGGGAGGAGGGATAAGAGGAAGAATCGTCTTCGTCAGCCATCTGAGCACCTTCACTCGTCGTTGCGGGAAGCGGGGTCTGGATGAGCCCGCATCAGGGCATCCAGCGTGGTACGTGACGGCGGCTCGCCTGCCTCGGCAGGCCGATGGGCCTCGACCGCGGCAAGAATCTCGCGCGGGCTCGCCGCCCAGAAGGCATCCGGTGTCCAGCACAGGCGCCCGAGACCGAAGGCCATCACCTCGCGCCAGGGGAAGGGAGCCGCCGGAGCCCTCAAGCCACCGGCGGCGACGGAGGGCGGACCTCGGCCCCTTCAGCTGCTGGCGCGAAGGTGACGTCGAGCAGGGCGATCGCGGCGGCGATGGCGCCGTTGAGCCCGCCGTCGAAGGGGAGCGCCGCGACCTCGTCCGTGGCCAGCGTGCCGCCGGCGCCGCGCAAGCCCGCAGCAAGAATGCGCGTGATGTCGCGGGCCGAGAGCCGGCCAGCCGCAAAGCGCTCACCCAATGCCGGCAGGTTCTCGACCGAGAACGCATCCTCGAGCTCGGCGAGCGCGCCGAGGGTGAGCCGCATCGGCAGCGCCCGCCCCTCGACCATCAGGGCGACCTCGCCCCTGTAGCGATTGACCATGCGCCCTCTCCTCAGGCGAGCGTGAAGGAGAGCTGCCCCGCCGATTCCAGCGACAGCTCGAAGGTGACCTCGGCGGCATGGTCGCCCC
This sequence comes from Allobosea sp. CCNWLY174, assembly GCF_037120455.1. Classification (NCBI taxonomy): domain Bacteria; kingdom Pseudomonadati; phylum Pseudomonadota; class Alphaproteobacteria; order Hyphomicrobiales; family Alloboseaceae; genus Allobosea; species Allobosea sp. CCNWLY174. The sequence continues at coordinate 1,258,143 of NZ_JBBBBQ010000001.1, forward strand.
GATATTCGAGCGTCGAGAGCTGGAACGGCCCGGTGATCACGCCGAAATCCGGCACGATCACCTGCCATTCGCGGATGGCGCCGTCGAAGAAGATCTGGCGCACCAGCGCATCCGAGGCCTCGTCCTTGAAGATGCCGGCGCCGCTGATGCTGGCGCGGCGCATGCCGGCCCCGGCCAGCAATTCGCGCCAGCGCCCGGCCGACTCGGCATGGGTGACGTCGACCGCCTCGGCGTTGAAGGCGATCTGGCGGGCGCGGAGGCCCGCCACGGTGACGAAGCTGCCGCCGGCATCGGCGGCCTTGAGCAAGAGGTCCTTGCCTTTCTGGGCAGGCATGGGCGGTCCTTTCTTGGAGGTCAGAGCGCTTCGGTGACGGCCCGGAAGGTCAGCGTCACCGTCGGCAGATGGGTCTTGGGATCGCGGGCGAGCTTGGAGGACAGCCAGGTCAGGTTGGCCAGCCGGTGGCCCTCCGGCACGAGCACTGCGCCTTCGAGGCTCGCGACTATGCGTGCCGCTGCCTCGAGCGCTTTGCGCGAGGAGGCGCTCTCCCCGGCCCAGACGACGAGCGAAAGCTTCTGCTCGCAGCCACGATCGCTCCCGGTCGACCAATCCTCGGCCGTGACCTCGCCATGGACGACGTAGAGCCCGCTCGCGGCGCGCGGCGGCTCGTCATGGATGCGGCCGGCCCCGATCAGCGCCGTCAGCTCGGCGTCAACGGAGAGATGCGCATGGATGGCGCGCCGCAGCGGCAGGATGGCGTCGCTCATCCGCGGACCTCCTCGACCAGGCAGATCAGGCGCCGGCGGCCGCCATCGGGATCGCCGACCGCGCGGATGTCGAAGACCTGGCCGCCATCCCGCAGGCGCTGGCCGGCATCGACGCCGACACGCCAGCGCAGGGTGATGCGGTGGCTTACCGCCTGCTCGGGCCGCTCGCCGCGCCAGCGTTCATTCCCCGAAAGCCATTCGACCTGGGCCCAGACCGCAGCGACGGTTTCGAAGGCGATGAGCCGCCCGCCTGCGCCGTCCGGCGTCTCGACAGGCGCCTCCAGCAGCAGGCGACGGCGCAAGGCACCGACAGAGCGGCCTTTGCCGATCTCCCTGGTCATCACAGCCTCACGCGGCGGAACGGGGCGACCAGCGCAGCGATCTCGGCCGGCAGCCGCATCGCATCGCGGCTGACCACGTCGCCGCGATGCTCGAACCAGCGGCAGGCCAACCGAAGCACCGCCTGTCGCAGCGGCGCCGGCACCGTGTCACGCGTCGGGCCGAAGCCGGCGACGAGATCGATCTCGATCGCAGCATGGGCACGGCCGGGTGCCGGGACCGGACCTGCAATCCTGATCAGCGGCGGGTCGGAGCCTTCGGCCAGCGTCAGCGAAGACGATACAACAGCTTCTGAAGGACCACTCGCGGGATAGACGCGTGCCACCGTGAGGCTGCGCACCGGCGAGAGCGGTAAGCGGATATCGCCACCCTGCGGCCAGGCGTCGAGGGCGATGCGCCAGACCTGCTCGATCAGCAGACGGCCGGACGCCGCCTCGACCATGAGTCTGGCCGCCGTGATCAAAGTGCCGAGCAGTTCGTCCTCGTCAGCGGTGAGGATGCGCAGGAAATCCTTGGCTTCCGACAGCGAGACCGGCTCGATGGCCGGCGGCGTCAGGGCAATCGGCGTCATGGCCTCTCCTCTTTTCCGGTTTGATCGGCGCCGCCGATGCGCTATCGAGCCCGGCCCGACAGCGGAGACGGCTCGATGCGTGTCAGAACGGCGATTGGACTGATGGCCCTGACGGCGGCATTTGCCGCGACCCGGCCGGCCTCGGCCGTGGTCGGTGGGCGCGAGGGCGGGCCTGTCGCCGGCGCGACCGTGATGGTTCTCAATGCGCGCGGCGGCGTCTGCACCGGCATCGTGCTGTCACGCCGCGCCATCCTTACCGCCGCCCATTGCGCCGACTCCCGCGTCGATCTGCGCGTCCACTGGCGCGAAGGCGGCGAGCCGATGCTGGTCGAGCCGGCGGCGATCGCGCTGCACCCCGAGTTCAACGCCAAATCCGTCACGAACCGGCAGCGCTCGATCGACCTTGCCCTGGTCAGGCTCGGCGCGCCTTTGCCGGCGCGCTTCTCGTCCGCGACGCTCGTCGATGGCGGCCTACCGCGCGCCGGCTCGCCGGTGACGTTGTCAGGCTATGGCGTCGCCCGCGAGGGCGATGCGAAGACGACCGGCACTTATCGCTCGGCCGCACTCGCCACCGTTGAGCCCTACGGCCCCGGCAAGATCCTGCTGTGGGCGTCAGACCCTGCGACCGGCGGCAAGCGGCCGGGCGCCGGCGCCTGCCAGGGCGATTCAGGTGGACCGATCGTCGCAGGCTCGGACGGCGTCGTCGCCGTCTCCAGCTGGTCGACCGGCCCGTCCGGCAAGCAATGCGGCCTGCTCAGCCAGGGCGTGCTGGTCGCTCCGCAACGCGGCTGGATCGACCGGACGCTGGCCGGCTGGGGCGAGAGCGCCGACTGGACCCGCACACCTTGATAGGCGGCGCTGCGAAGAGCACTGGACTGCGCCGCAGCAAACCCTAGACTGGCACCATGGCAATGATGGCCTCGACCATGACCTCTTCGAAGCGCGCCGCGACTGTCGCAATCGCTTTTTGCGCGGGCCTGCAGATGACTGCGCCGGCCCAAGCGGTGATCGGCGGCGTACAGTCGCGGGCCGTCGACGGCGTGCGCGCCTCGACCTTGCGGGTCGAGACCAGCCGCGGCGAGCTCTGCTCGGGCGCTGCGATCTCCTCCGAACTCGTGCTCACCGCGGCGCATTGTCTGATGACCGGCGGATCGGTCCGCGTGATCAGCCTCGACAAGCGCTTCCGCAACCGCACGCATGCCGTCGCGGCCGTACTGCCGCACCCGACCTTCGTGCCCGGCACGACGCCACGCACCCAGCCGGGTGCGGACCTCGCGCTGCTGCGCCTCGCCACGCCGCTGCCGGCCGACATCCAGCCGCTGACGCTCGGCAGCGGCCTGTGGCAGGGCGAGACCGTGACCATGGCCGGCTTCGGCCTCGCCTCGGAGACGAACAAGAAGTCCGCGCGCACGCTGCGCGAAGTCACCCTGGTCAACGCCGGCAACTACACTACCGCCAACACGGTCAAGGTCGCGGTCGATACCGAGAACCGTGGCGAGATCCTCGGTGCCGGCGCCTGCCGCGGCGATTCCGGCGGGCCGGTCTTGCGTGGCCCGCCCGGATCGCGCGATCTCGTCGGCATCGTTTCCTGGTCGAGCGGGCCGCTGAGCTCCCGCGTCAAGATGATCTGCGGCGGCTTCACCGCGATCACCCCGATCAACGATCATCGCGCCTGGATCGCCGAGGCGAGCGAACGCCTCCTCAACTACGGCGACGAGCCGCGCCAGGCGGGCGAGAACGCACGCCCGAGCGCGAGCTACAGCTGGTGGTTCGGCCGCTGACGCAGCCGAAACGGGCGCTCAGGCCGAGAACTTCAGCCCCTTGATCGCAGCGAAGTCCTGCACGCCGCCGCCGACGCGCTTGGTCGTGTAGAACAGCACATGCGGCTTGGCGGAATAGGGATCGCGCAGGATGCGCACGCCCGCCCGGTCGACGACGAGATAACCGCGGCGGAAGTCGCCGAACGCGATCGAGACCGAGTCCGTCGCGACGTTCGGCATGTCCTCGGCCTCCACGACCGGGAAGCCGAGCAACGTCGCCTGGGCGCCCGCCGCGGCCGGCGGCTGCCAGAGATACTGGCCGGTCGAGTCCTTGAACTTGCGCACCGCGGCCTGCGTCTTGCGGTTCATCACGAAGCTGGCGTTCTGGCGATAGCCCGCCTTCAGCGCATAGACGAGATCGACCAGGATGTCGGACGGGTTGGAGGCAGCGAATGCCCCGGCGACACCGGTTTTGAGCGTGCCGATATTGCCCCAGCTCCAGCTTGTATCCGCAACCGTCGGATAGGCGAGGAAGCCCTTGGGCTTGTCGACGCCGTCGCCGGTGACGAAGGCGGCGCCTTCCTGTTCGGCGAAGGCGCTCTCGACCTCCTCGGCGATCCACTGGTCGATGTCGACGATGGCGTCGTCGAGCAGGGTCTGCGTCGCCGCCGGCATGGCGTAGAGCTCCATCGCCGGGAAGGACAACTCGGCCAGGGTCGGCGTGCCGGTCTGCGGACGCGCCGGCGTCTCCGCCACCCAGCCGGAAGCCGGGCCGGTGGTCGAGAACGCCTTCTTGTAGGTGCCGGAGGAGATGGTGCGCACCGTGGCGATCGAACGGATCGGCGAGACGGTGGCCAGGCGGCGCAGGATCTCGCCCTCGACCGTGGACGGCGCGAGATAGCCGCCATCCGGGCCGGAACCGGCCGAGAGCGCCTTCGCCTCCAGCCGCTTCAGCCCCGTGGCCTCACCATGGCGGACGTAAGCCGCGAAGGCGGCCTTGTGCTCGGCGACGGCCGGATCGCGCTCCTCGCTCGCACCCAAGGCCGGGCGGCGGCTGTCAAGGCTCAGCCGGTCGAGCCGGCGGCGGGTCTCGTCGAGCGCATCATCGAGGCGAGCGAGCTTCTCGCCCGTCAGCACGTCGCCGCCCATGCGGGTTTCGAGCTCGGCCAGGCGCTCGTCATTGGTGGCGCGGTAGGCCTCCAGCGTATAGCGCAGATCGTCATAGATGGCGGCGGTCTCGCCGGTCGCCTTGGTCTCGGGAGCCTTGTTCAGCGCAGTCATGGAATCTCCTGTGGTTCAAGCGGCTTCAGGTTAATCTTCAGGGAAAGGCGGCACGGCAGGGGGTGCGCAACGCCTTGACGGCGCTGACCCTTGCCTGCGGCAGCATCGGGAAGGTGACGAGCGAGATCTCCCAGAGATCGACCCTCTCCAGCCGGCGCAAGCCGCTGCGCGGCTCGTTGCGAGCGCGCTGCGAGCGGAAGCCGATCGAGAGCCCGTCGACGGCGCCGTCGCGCATCAGCGCATGCAGCTCGCGGGCCCGCGCCACGGCGAGCGAAAGGCGGCCGCGGACATAAAGGCCGCGCGAATCCTCGCGCAGCTCGAGCCAGCGGCCGATCGGCTGTGTCGGATCATGCTGCCAGAGCATCCGGATGCCGCCGGCGCCGCGGCGGGCCAAGCTGTCGCGGAAGGCGCCGGGCTCGACCACGTCCTTGCCGAGATCGGCGATGCGGAACAGGCTGGCATAGCCCTCGAAAGCACCGTCCGGCTCGATCCGGGCCAGCGGCTGCGCCAGAAACTTGGCTTCGCGCGCCAGTGCGGGATAGCGGGGCGTAACGGCTGTCATCGCACCCCTCCCCGCCCGCCGCGACCATTCGTATCGAGCTGTCCCAGCGTCTCGAAGAAGCGGCCGAATACCTCGCGCGGCTGGCGGCCGGGGCGCGGCGCGGCCGCGCCCGATCTCACGGTTGCCGGAGCTGGCCTGGGCGGCGCTTTGCCACCGGTCTTGCTCATGAATCCCCTCCTTCATAGCGGGCGTTGAACCGGGCGAGTTCGCGGACGAACTCGTCGAAGCGCCGGTTGGCGGCGATCAGCTCGCGCAGGGAAAACAGCGCGAGCCCCGAGGCGCAGAAGGCCCAGAGCAGCAGGGCGAGATGGCCAAGATCGCCGCGTGCGACGATCCCTGCCGCGGCTGCGTCGAACGCGTTCACGACGGCACCTCCCGGCGGCCATAGCCGACTGCCTCGCGCTGCTCGTCCTCGCTGAGGAAGCCGGCAGCGGAGACCCGCCGCCAGAGCGATTCCCGCTCGTCCGCCAGCGCCTCGACCGCATCGAGATCGGGCTCGAGCACGAGCGCATCGCCGAAGGCGGGGCCAAGCCATTGCGCCAGCGACTGCGCCGTGCGCCTGACCAGCGGGATCAGCGTCTGGCGCCAGAAGGCGCGGTTGGCCTCGGCGAAATTGGCATGGGTGTTGTCGCCAGGCAGGCCGAGCAGCAAGGGCGGCACCCCGAAGGCGAGCGCGATCTCGCGCGCAGCGACGCCCTTGGCGGCGACGAAGTCGAGCTCGGCCGGCGACAGCGACAGCGGCTTCCAGTCGAGCCCGCCTTCGAGGAGCAGCGGGCGCCCGGCATTGCGCGCTCCCTGGAAACCGTCTTCCAGCTCCTGCTTCAGCCGCTCGAACTGCGCCTCGGTCAGCGTGCCGCCTTCCGGCCCGTCATAGACCAGGGCGCCGGACGGCCTTGCCGCGTTGTCGAGCAGCGCCTTGTGCCAGGCGCCGGCGGCGTTGTGGACGTCGAGCGAGCAGGCGGCTGCCTCGATCGGCGAGAGGCCGTAATGGTCGTCGACCGGATGGAACAGCGACAGATGCAGGATCGGGGGCAGCGCGCCCTCGTCCTGGCGGAAACGGATGGTCTGCGCGCCAACCGTATAGTCATAGGCCTCGGGCCAGCCGTCACGGCCGGGCACCACCCGCATCCGGTCGGGCCGGAGCGCATAGAGCTCGCGCGGCTCGCGGCCGATGCTCGCCGCCTCGACATAGGCATTCCCGGCGACGAGCAGATGGCCGTAGAGCATCTCGCGGAAGGCGATGCCGCCCTGGCGCGGATTGGGCCGCTCGATCAGCGCCAGCGCCGGGTGCTCCGGCATCTCGCGCCCATCGACTTTGGCGATGAGCTGGGTCTGCGCCGCCGCCTCGGCGATCAATCGGACGCAGCGATGCACCACCGGATTGCGCTGATAGCCCTCGCGCGCGAGGGCGCCATAGTCGCGCGGCGTCCAGACCGGGCGGCCGGCCTCGTGCAGGGCGATCAGCGGCCCGACACGCGAGCGCTTCTGTTCCGGCGCGGCGAGGCCGCGCAGGTTGCGAAGGAAATTGAGCATGGGTTTCTCGCTTTGGTTGCGACGGTGGGGTGCTAGAGCCCCCTCACCCGCGGCCGGCCCTTCGGCCCGAGCATCAGATGCGTCAGCGCCCAGACCAGCGCGTCGAGCCGATCGGGCGAGCGACCGGAGCTCAGCCCGGTCGGGCCGAAATCGCACATTTCGTCTTCCAGCGCCGGAAAGGCGCCAGCGTGCCGTACTCGGCCCTGCGCATAGAGCGCGGCCACCGGCTCGGCGCGCAGGAATTTTCCGCGCGAGGCCCTAACCGGCGTCACCGGGACGCCGGGATCGACCTCCCGGATGACGCTTGTCGCCATCTCGCCGCCCTGGTTGACCTCGACGACCAGCGCGTCGGCCTCCAGCCGGCGATAGAGCGCGACGGCGGCTTGCGCCCATTCATGCGGCCTGGCGCCGGCGAGCGTTGCATCCGCCAGTACATGGCCGAGGCCGTCGCGATCGATGCCGGCCGCGACGAGCCCACAGCTATCGGCCCGCTTCGACGAGGAGGCCGGCGGATCGATCGCCACGACGATCCGCGCCAGCGGCGGCTCCTCGCGCTCGCGGCATTCCTCGATCAGCGCCCGGCTCCAGAGCGCATCGGCGCTTTCCTCGACGATCTCGCCTTCCAATTCCTGCCGGCCGAGCCGCGTGCCGCCATAGGCCTGATGCACGCTATCGAGGAAGCTCTGCGCCAGGTTGAAGCGGTTGGCCCGGGTCGCCGCCCGGCTGATGGCGACTCTGGGATCATCGAGCAGGCGCTTGATCAGCGGCAGCGGCCGCGGCGTCGTCGTCACCACCTGACGCGGCTGGCTCCCGAGCCTCAGGCCGAGTTGCAGCATGTCCCAGGTCTCCTGAAGGTTCGGCCATTTCGCCAGTTCGTCGGACCAGGCGGCGCCGAATTGCGGCCCGCGCAGTCCTTCCGGATCCTCGGCGGTGAAGACCTGCGCGATCGCGCCATTGCCCCATTCGAGCCGGCGCCGCGATGGCGACCAGACCGGCTTCTCCCAGCGGTGATGGATCGCCAGCAACCCGGAGACGCCCTCGATCATCACGTCGCGGACTTGAGCTTGTGTCTCGCCGACGAGGGCGATGCGGCCGACGGGCTCTATGGCGAAAGGCGATCGCCCCAGAGCCATGCCGCGCACCCACTCGGCACCGGTTCGTGTCTTGCCGGCACCGCGGCCACCCATGACCAGCCAACTGAACCAATCGCCTTGCGGCGGAAGTTGATCCGGGCGCGCCCAGCGAGCCCAGTCCCACTCATAGATCTTCAGCAGCTCCGCTCCGAACGTCTGCAGCCCCCGCTGCCCGGCCCATATCCGGATGCTCAGCGGCAAGGCCAACCAAGCGTCGAGCAAGCTCGCTTCTGAGTTCTTCGACCCTGCGCAATCCTTCGGCGGGACTGGGCTCATCCTCGGACTTTCCTTCCTCCCCCGCTGCGGCAGAATCCAACGCGACCAGCTCGCGCACGGTGCGAGCCAGGGTCGCCAGCGTCTTGGCGTCCGCCTCGCTCGCGGCGGCGCCGGCCGGCAGTTCGGCCAGATGCGCCTCATGCGCTTCGAGCTGCGTCTGCGCCGCCTTCCAGAGCTTGCCGATCACGGCCTTGCGGCCACGCGGTGCAGGCTTGCGCTTCGCCGCCGGCCGAACCGGGGCGGTCTCGTCACTCTCGTCGGTCATCGGAACCCTCGGCTCGGCCCGGACATGTAAAAGCCGCCGGCTGGGAGCGCGGCGGCTTCGTTCGTCTCAGGCACACTTCGTGAGCGTTCCTGATCTCTACCCGATCAGCGTCACAATGTCAAGGACAAAATTCCTATCCTACGGAATGCAATCAGACCTCCGTCTTCTCCACCCATTTGATCTGGGTCTGCGGCTTGTAGGCCTCCATCTTGTCGAGCAGGGCGGCCGGATCGGTCTCCATCATCGCCATGTCGCGATGGGCCTGCCACATGAAGCCGGCCTTGGTGGTGTTGTCGAGGAAGACGCCGAGCGCGTCGTAAAAGCCGTCGATGTTGAGGAAGCCGAGCGGCTTGCCGTGGATGCCGAGCTGGCTCCAGGTCCAGATCTCGAAAATCTCCTCGAAGGTACCGATGCCGCCGGACATGGCGATGAAACCGTCGGAAAGCTCGGCCATGCGAGCCTTGCGGATGTGCATGGTCTCGACCACCTCGAGCCGGGTCAGCTTGTTGTGGCCGACCTCCTTCTCGCGCAGGGCGCGGGGAATCACGCCATGGACCTCGCCGCCGGCTTCGAGCGCGGCATTAGCGACGATGCCCATCAGGCCGACGGCGCCACCGCCATAGACCAGCGTCAGGCCGCGCCGGGCGATGGCCGTGCCCATGGCGCGGGCGCCCTCGGCATGGACGGGATCATGGCCCGGGCTCGAGCCGCAGAAGACACAGACCGATTTCATGAGGCGAGTTCTTGCAAGATGCGGGCCCAGGAGCGCTGGCCCTTATGGAAGGAGGAGAGGTCGTATTTCTCGTTCGGCGAATGGACGCGGTCGTCGTCCAGGCCGAAGCCGACGAACAGCGTATCGAGCCCGAGCGTGCGCTTGAAGTCGCCACCGACGGGGATCGAGCCGCCGCTGCCGATCGAGACGACGCGGCCGCCCCATTCCTCGGCCAGCGCCTTGCGCGCCTTCTGCAGGACGGGTGAATCGACCGGCACGGCCAGCGCCGGCGAGCCGGAATGGCTGATGAACTCGGCGGACACATCCTCCGGCAGGCGCTCACGCACGAACTGGTGGAAGGCCGCCGCGATCTTCTCCGGGTCCTGGTCGCCGACGAGGCGGAAGGAAACCTTGGCCGAGGCCTTGGCCGGGATGACGGTCTTCGAGCCCTCGCCGGTATAGCCGCCCCAGATGCCGTTGACGTCGCAGGTCGGGCGCGACTGGATCTGCTCGATCAGCATGCGGCCCTTCTCGCCGACCGAATGCTTCAGCCCGATCTGGCCGAGGAATTCCTTCTCGGTCAGGTTGAGATCGGCCCATTCGGCCTTCTGCGCATTGGTCGGCTCGTGCACGCCGTCATAGAAGCCAGGGATGGTGATCCGGCCGGTCTCGTCATGGATCTCGGCGACGATCTTGGTCAGCACATGGATCGGGTTGGCGGCGGCACCGCCGAACAGGCCTGAATGAAGGTCGCGGTCGGCGGCGCTCAGGCGCACCTCCTGATAGACCATGCCGCGCAGGGTCGAGGTGATCAGCGGCGTGACGCGGTCCCACATGCCGGTGTCGCAGACCAGCGCGAAATCGGCCTTCAGCTCGGCGGCATTGGCCTTGATGAAGCCCGGCAGGTTGACCGAGCCGGATTCCTCCTCGCCCTCGACCAGGATGGTGAGACCGATCGGCAGGTCGCCGGTCTCGGCGAGCGTGGCCCGGATCGCCTCGATGAAGGTCATCACCTGCCCCTTGTCGTCGCAGGCGCCGCGCGCGAGGATCGCTTTGCGCCCCGGCTCGATCTCCTTGACGACCGGCTTGAACGGATCGTTGTCCCACAGCTCCAGCGGATCGACCGGCTGGACGTCGTAATGGCCGTAGAACAGCGCATGCGGCGCGCCGGGCTTCGGGCGATGCGCCAGCACGACGGGATGGCCGCCAGTCTCGCGCAGCTCGGCCTTGAAGCCGAGGCCTTCCAGATCAAGGCGCAGCCATTCGGCTGCCTGGCGCGTCTGCGCATTGAAGGCCGGATCGGTCCCGATCGACGGGATTTCGAGCCAGGACGACAAGCGGACCAGCGAAGCGTCGAGATCGGCATCGAGGCGGGAGAGGACTGCGGGAAGCTGGGACATGGCGCTCACTGGAGGCTGATTCCGGTGGCGCCATCATGCCCAGTCGCGCGCCGGATGCCAGCCGTCCGTGCGCATGGCGGCGTGCATCGTGAAGGCGTCCTACGCCTCATCCATGTCATCAGGCCACATCCGGGCACCGTGCAGGACGCGAAGAATGCGGATCTTGTCGGCAGTCACCGCATAGACCGCGATATAGGGCGTGCGCGGAACAATCAGTTCGCGGGTGCCGGCGACCCTGCCCGGCCTGCCACTTTCTGGAAACCGAAGCAGCCGACGCGCCGCAGAGGCAATCCGTTCATCGACCTCCGCAGCTGCCTTCGGACTATCGGCTTCGATATAGCTGAAGATCTCGTCACGATCGGCCAGGGCGAATGGCGCCCAGACCAGCCTGCTCACGCCTTGCCACCAGCTTTGCGATAGGCGGCCGCGCGCCGCTCTGCGAAGCGGGCTTCGGCCTCGGCGTCATCGATGTCGGAGCGTTCATCCGCCAGGGCCTGCAGCACCTTCGCGCGGAACCAGGCATCATGTGCATCGCTGGTGCTGACGAGCTCGAGCGGCAATGCGCCCTCGTTCGCCGTGCGGGTCAGCAGAATGCGCACAGCATCCGAGACGGTGAGCCCCATCCCTTCAAGGACCGCCGTCGCGCGGTCCTTCACGTCGGCGTCGATACGCGCCTGCACCAAGGCATTCGAGGCCATGCTAAAACTCCCTTCAGGAGCAAAATGTAATGCACCTGAATGACAATTACCAGATGCGGCAATTGTGCTCGCTACCGCCGCCCGCCGGTGAGGCTCCCGAGCACGCCGCGCAGGATCGCGTTGCCGACCTGGCGGCCGATCGAGGTCGCGGCCGAGCGCGCCGCCGAGGTTATGATCTTCTCGGCCATGCTCTGCGGCAGCGGCCCGCCGCGGCTGCCCGGGCCGGTCTTCGGGCGCTCCTTCGGGCCGCCGAGCCAGCCGCCGATCGTGTCGAGGATGCCGCCGCCACCGTCCGTGGAGGCCTCGACCGGCGAGCCCTCGGCATTCATCCCCTTGCGCTTCATCAGCGCCTCATAGGCCGACTCCCGGTCGACCATGGTGTCGTATTTGCCGGTGAAGCCGGAGTCGCGCATGCATTGCGCCCGCTCCTGCGGCGTGATCGGACCGACCTGCGCCATCGGCGGGGCGATCAGGCAGCGCTCGACCATGGTCGGCGAGCCCTTGCCCTCCAGCGTCGAGACCAGGGCCTCGCCGACGGCGAGCTGGGTGATCGCCTGCTCGGTGTTGATCTTGGGGTTCTGCCGGAAGGTCTCGGCGGCAGCCCGAACCGCCTTCTGGTCGCGCGGGGTGAAGGCGCGCAGCGCGTGCTGGACGCGGTTGCCGAGCTGGGCCAGCACAGTGTCGGGGATGTCGAGCGGGTTCTGGGTGACGAAGTAGACGCCGACGCCCTTGGAGCGGATCAGGCGCACGACCTGCTCGACCGCGGTCAGCAGTGCCTTGGGCGCGCCGTTGAAGAGCAGATGCGCCTCGTCGAAGAAGAAGACGAGCTTGGGCTTGTCGAGGTCGCCGACTTCTGGCAGCTGCTCGAACAGTTCAGAGAGCAGCCAGAGCAGGAAGGTGGCGTAGAGCCTGGGATTGGCCATCAGCTTGTCGGCGGCCATGATGTTGACGATGCCGCGGCCGTCGCGGTCGGTCTTCATCAGGTCGTTGATGTCGAGCGCCGGCTCGCCGAAGAACAGGTCGCCCTTCTGGTTCTCCAGCACGAGCAGAGCGCGCTGGATCGTGCCGACCGAGGCGGAGGTGACGTTGCCGTATTTGGTCGTCAGCTCCTGGGCGTTCTCGGCGATGAAGGCGAGGATCGCGCGCAGGTCCTTGAGGTCGAGCAGCAGCAGCTTCTGTTCGTCGGCAATGCGGAAGGCGATGTTAAGCACGCCTTCCTGGGTGTCGTTGAGGTCGAGCAGGCGCGCCAGCAGCAGCGGGCCCATCTCGGAGATCGTGGCACGGACCGGGTGGCCCTGCTCGCCGAATACGTCCCAGAACACGGTGGTAAACTGATCGGGCTCGTATTTCAGCCCGAGCTCCTCGGCGCGCTTGACGAAGGGCGGCTTAGAATTGCCGGGCGCGGCGATGCCGGACAGGTCACCCTTGATGTCCGCGGCGAAGACCGGCACCCCGTGCCTGGCAAAACCTTCCGCCAGAACCTGCAATGTCACGGTCTTGCCGGTGCCGGTCGCGCCGGTCACCAGCCCGTGGCGGTTGGCGAGCTTGAGCAGCAGCACCTCCGGCTTCTCGCTCTTGCCGATCAGGATCGTGCCGTCATCCGCCATGGTCGCGCCTGTTCCGTTGCCATAAGGTCGTAGACAGGGTGTAGCGAACCGAAACGTTGGGCGGAAGCATGAAGATCGCTTCCATCCGAGATAGTTTATGTGTAAACTATCTTGAGAGCACCAGCAAGCTCGTCATAAGAGGACCGCACGATGGAAGAACTGATCTCCCGCATCATGGCCGCTTCCGGCCTCGACGAGTCGCTGGCGAAGAAGGCGATCGGCATCATCCTCGCGTTCCTGCAGAAGGAAGGTCCCGCGGCCGAGATCGGCCAGCTAATGGCGGCGCTGCCGGGTGCGCAGGAGCTGGCCGAGGCCGAAGGCGGCGCCAAGGGCGGCCTGATGGGCGCGATCGGCGGCCTGATGGGCGGTGGCGGCGGCGTGATGGCGCTCGGCGGCCAGCTGATGGGGGCCGGCCTGTCGATGGGCCAGATCCAGAGCGTCTCGAAGGAGATGTTCGCGGTCGGTCGCGAGAAGGCAGGCGAGGACACCATGGGCGCGATCGTCGGCGCCATCCCGGGCCTCGGCCAGTTCGTCTGAGCCGACCCGACCCTCACGAATTTCCGGAACGCCGCCCTACCGGGTGGCGTTTTCGTTTGCGGGCATAGGAGTTCGCTGTCGCGGGGTTGCGCATTTCGGCACGGCTTTCCGACCAAGGGGGCATTTGCGTTCGCGCCGAGCCATGGCAATCAGGACTTCGCGGTTGCACAATGGGCCGCCAACTGGCGTGTGCTTCATCGCCCGACAGGAATGGCGGGAGGAACGCGTGCAAGGAGTTCGCTGCTGATGACCTCGACAGTCCTCGCCGATCTGCCCTTCATGGACGCATTCGCCACCCCGGGCGAAGCGCAGTGGCGCGCCGCTGTCGACAAGGTACTGAAGGGCGCCGATTTCGAGAAGAAGCTGGTCGGGCGGACGGCGGATGGTGTCCGGATCGAACCGCTTTACGAAGCCGCGGCAGAGGGAGGCGCACGCCCCTTACGCGCCGAGGCTGGGCGCTGGCGCGTCGCGGCCCGCATCGATCACCCTGATACGGCTGAAGCAGCAAGGCTCGCCCTCGCCGAGCTGGAAGGTGGCGCCGATTCCCTCAGCCTGAGTTTCGCCGGTGCCCCCGCGGCGCGCGGCTTCGGGCTCAACGCGACCTCTGTAGATGCTCTCGACGCCACCCTCGACGGTGTCATGCTCGATCTCGTCCGCTTGCGCCTCGACCCGGCTCCCGGTGGCCGCAAGCATGCGTTGCTGCTGGCTGATCTTGTCGACAAGCGTGGCCACGCACCCTCCTCGCTCCAGATCGATTTCGGCATGGAGCCGATCGGCGTGCTCGCCAGCTCCGGTTCACTCGCGGTGCCATTGTCTGAGCTCGGCAAGCGCATCACGGAGACGATCGGCAATCTGAAGGCGCGCGGTTTCACCGGCCCCTTCCTCGCCGCCGACGGCCGCACCTGGCACGAGGCCGGCGCGACCGAAGCGCAGGAACTCGGCGCCGTCCTGGCGACAGCCGTGACCTATCTGCGCCTGCTGGAAGCGCAGGGCATACCGCTCGCCGAGGCGCGCGACGCCATCTCCTTCACCCTTGTTGCTGATGCCGACGAGTTCGTCACAGTCGCCAAGCTGCGGGCCGCGCGCCTGCTCTGGGACCGGGTGCAGCGCGCCTGCGGACTTGAACCCAAACCCGTCTTCATTCATGCCGAGACGGCCTGGCGCTCGCTGACCCGGCGCGATCCATGGGTGAATCTGCTGCGTGGCACGATCGCCGGCTTCTCGGCGGGCGTCGGCGGCGCCGATTCGATCGGCGTCCAGCCCTTCACCGCCGCGCTCGGCCTGCCCGACGGTTTCGCCCGCCGCATCGCCCGCAACACCCAGCTGATTCTGCTCGAAGAAGCCAATCTCTGGCGTGTCGCCGATCCGGCGGCCGGCGCCGGCGGCTTCGAGGCGCTGACGCAGGCGCTCTGCGAGCAGGGCTGGCGCAAATTCCAGGACCTCGAAGCGGAAAGCACCGAGGGTCTGACTGGCATCGTCGGCGCACTCGCCAACGGCCATATCCAGAAAGGGCTGGCGCGCGAGCGCGACGCCCGGGCAAAGGCGATTGCGACGCGGCGCGAGCCGATCACCGGCACGAGCGAGTTCCCGAACCTGTCGGAAGCCCCGGTCGCGGTACTGGCGCCGCCGCCGGCTGCCGCCCCCAGCAAAGACGCGAGCGGTGATGCGATCATCGTCGAGGCCCTGCCGAGCATCCGCCTGGCCGAGCCGTTCGAGGCGCTGCGCGCCAGCGCCGACATCGCGGAAGCCGCCGGCGAGCGGCCGAAGGCGTTCCTCGCGACGCTGGGCCCGATCGCAGGGTTCACCGCCCGCGCCGGCTTCGCCCGCAACCTGTTAGAGGCTGGCGGCATCGCAGCGCCTTCCGGCGACGGCTTCGCCAAGACCGGCACGACCGATCTCGACGCACTCGTCGCGGCCTTTCGTGCGTCCGGGGCGAAGCTCGCCTGCCTGTGTGGCTCCGATGAGACCTATGCCGCCGAGGCTATCCCCGCCGCCATGGCACTGACGGCTGCAGGCGCCACGGCCTGGCTTGCCGGCCGCCCGGGTGAGCAGGAAACGGCGCTGCGCGAGGCCGGGGTGACGAACTTCATCTTCGCCGGCTGCGACGCCATCGCCGTGCTGCAGGATGCGCTGGCGATCGCCATATCCCCAGTCAGCACGAGCAAGGGATAGGCATGCCGATCGCCCTCACCATCGCCGGCTCCGACTCCAGCGGCGGCGCCGGCATCCAGGCCGACCTCAAGACCTTCGCCGCGCACCAGGTCTATGGCGCCAGCGTTATCGTCGCGCTGACCGCGCAGAACACCACCGCCGTGACCGCGATCCATCCGGTACCGGCCGATTTCGTCGCCGCGCAGGTCGACGCCGTCTTCGACGACCTTTCGGTCGATGCGGTCAAGATCGGCATGCTCGCGACTGCCGAACTGATCGAGACCGTCGCCGATGGACTGGAGCGCCATAACGCGAAGAACATCGTGCTCGACCCGGTGATGATCGCAGCCTCCGGCGGACGCCTGCTGCGCGAAGACGCGATCGAGGCGCTGAAGCGCCGCCTGCTGCCGCTCTGCACGATCGTCACGCCGAACCTGCCCGAGGCGGCGGCACTGCTCGATACTGCCATGGCTGAGACCGAGGACGCCGCGGCTGAGCAGGCCGAGGCACTGCTGGCGCTCGGCCCGGCCAATGTGCTGGTCAAGGGCGGCCACGGCAGCGGCGACGATAGCGTCGACATCCTGATCGGCAAGGATGGCCGGCGCGAGCGACTGGTCGCGCCGCGCATCGCCACAAAGAACACGCATGGTACCGGCTGTACGCTGTCGTCGGCGATCGCCTCGGGCCTCGCCCATGGCATCGCCCTCAACGAGGCGGTGGCGCTGGCGAAACGCTACATCTCGGCCGCGATCGCGGCCTCGGACGCGGTCAAGGTTGGCCGCGGCCACGGACCGGTGCATCATTTCCACCATTGGTGGGACAGACCAGACGGGAGCAAGCCATGACCGCGATCCCGGATTTCACGAAGCTCGCCTTCGCCGACGGTGCGGCCGGCGCGACCGCCCCCCAGGCCGCAGGCGAACTCTGGCAAACCCCGGAAGACATTCCGGTCAAGCCGCTCTACACCGCCGCCGACCGCGACGGCCTGCCCTTTGTCAACACGCTGCCGGGCATCGCGCCCTATCTGCGCGGTCCCTACCCGACCATGTATGTCAATCAGCCCTGGACGATCCGGCAATATGCCGGCTTCTCCACGGCCGAGGATTCGAATGCCTTCTATCGGCGAAATCTCGCCGCCGGCCAGAAGGGCCTTTCGGTCGCTTTCGATCTCGCCACCCATCGCGGCTATGACAGCGACCATCCGCGCGTCGGCGGCGATGTCGGCATGGCCGGCGTTGCGATCGACTCGATCTACGACATGCGCACGCTGTTCTCCGGCATCCCGCTCGACCAGATGAGCGTGTCGATGACGATGAACGGCGCGGTGCTGCCGGTGCTGGCGCTCTACATTGTCGCGGCCGAGGAACAGGGCGTGCCGGCGGCCAAGCTCTCGGGGACTATCCAGAACGACATCCTCAAGGAGTTCATGGTCCGCAACACCTATATCTACCCGCCTTCGCCCTCGATGCGGATCATCGGCGACATCTTCGCCTACACCTCGGCGAACATGCCGAAGTTCAACTCGATCTCGATCTCCGGCTACCACATGCAGGAGGCCGGAGCGACGCAGGACCTCGAGCTCGGTTACACCCTCGCCGACGGGGTCGAATATATCCGCGCCGGGCAACGGGCAGGGTTAGGCGTCGACGTCTTCGCGCCGCGGCTCTCCTTCTTCTGGGCCATCGGCATGAACTTCTTCATGGAGGTGGCGAAGCTGCGGGCCGCCAGGCTGATCTGGGCCAAGCTGGTCAAGGATTTCGGGGCGCAGAACGAGAAATCCCTCCCCTTGCGCACCCATTGCCAGACCTCGGGCTGGTCGCTGACCGCGCAGGACGTGTTCAACAATGTGCCGCGCACGATGATCGAGGCGATGGCGGCGACGCAGGGCCATACCCAGTCGCTGCACACCAACGCGCTCGACGAGGCCCTGGCGCTGCCGACCGACTTCTCCGCCCGCATCGCCCGCAACACCCAGATCGTGCTGCAGCAGGAGAGCGGCACCAACCGGATCATCGATCCCTGGGGCGGCTCCTATTATGTCGAACGATTGACCGCCGAGCTCGCCGCCAAGGCCTGGGGCCATATCCAGGAAGTCGAGAAGCTGGGCGGCATGGCCAAGGCGATCGAGGCCGGCATCCCCAAGCTCAGGATCGAAGAGGCCGCCGCCAAGACGCAGGCGCGCATCGACGGCCGCCAGCAATCGATCATCGGCGTCAATATCTTCAAGCCCGAGAACGAGGCGGCGATTGACGTCCTCAAGGTCGACAATGCCTCGGTCCGCGCCCAGCAACTCGACAAGCTCCGGCGGCTTATGGCGGAGCGCAACGAGGCCGAGACGCAAGCCGCCCTCACCGCGCTGACCAATGGCGCGCAGGGCGACGGCAACCTCCTCGACCTCGCCGTCAAGGCGGCACGGGCCAAGGCCACAGTGGGAGAAATCTCGCTGGCGATGGAGAAGGTCTTCGGGCGCCATCGCGCCGAGATCAAGGCAATCTCGGGCGTCTACAAGCGGGAGGTCGGCGAGATGAACCCTGCCGTGACGCGCGTGCAGCTGATGTGCGAGGCCTTCGAGGAAGCGGACGGGCGCCGCCCGCGCATCCTCGTCGCCAAGATGGGCCAGGACGGGCACGATCGCGGCCAGAAGGTGATCGCCTCGGCCTTCGCCGATCTCGGCTTCGACGTCGATATCGGCCCGCTCTTCGCCACTCCGGAGGAGGCGGCACGTCAGGCAGTCGAGAACGACGTCCACATCGTCGGCGTATCCTCGCTGGCAGCCGGGCATCTGACTCTGGTGCCCGAACTCAAGGCTGCGCTCGCCAAGGCCGGCCGGCCCGATATCATGATCGTCGTCGGCGGCGTGATCCCGCCGCAGGATTTCGACGCCCTGATCGCGGCCGGCGCCAGCGCGATCTTCCCGCCGGGCACCGTCATCGCCGATGCGGCCGAGAAGCTGCTGGAAGAGCTCAACCAGCGCCTCGGCTACACGCAGAAGAGCGCGGCGGAGTGACGCGCCGCGCTCCGCTGGGTTTCAAAGGTCACCAGCCACCGCGCCAGCGGTAATAGTGGCGCGGCGGGGGCGGCGGGCCGTAGAAGCGCGGGCCCTCGTAATAGCGCCGCCAGCGCGGCACGCCCCAGTAGCCATAGGCCGGCGGCGCACGCCAGCCATAGCCGGGGCCGTCATAATAGGCCTGCTGGATCAGGACGCCGGCCTCGGCCTTGCTGGGCGATGCCGCGCTGATCCCGAGCGCGGCGGCAGCGATGAGGCCGGCAGAAGCGAGAGTGCGAAACATCGTGATGTCTCCTTGTGCCCGAGCGGAAAGGCTTCCCGCTCTGGCAGGCACTATCGTGCTCTCGGGCTGAACCGGCTTTGAGCGGGACGTTCAGCGGGCGTTTAGCTCAGCGGTTCCGCGAATGACCGAAACCATTTAAACTTGGGAGCGAGCGAGCAACCGGTATCGGCAGCAACGCGATGATGAGTCAGGACGAGATCAAACGGCGAATTCTGGCGATGCAGTCGGAACTGCAGGCCCGCGGTGTCAGCCATATCGCGCTCTTCGGCTCGCGCGCCCGAGGCGATGCCAGGCCCGACAGCGATGTCGACCTGATGATCGATGTCGATGATCCCCGTTTTTCGATCATCGATCTTGTGGGTGTCGAACAGGATTTGTCGGAGCATATAGGCCTGCCAGTCCAGATCACATTACGACGAAGCTTATCGGAACGACTGGCAAGGGCGACGCGCGATGAGCGGATAGAGCTGTTCTAGTGGCGTCAACCGTCGGCGACCGGATCAGCCACATCAAGGATGCAATCGCAAATATCCGTGCCATGCGCCAGACGAACGGCGATGAGCAGATCAAGCGCGACCCCATCCTACGTGCGGCCCTTGAACGCTTCTTTGAGATCATCAGTGAAGCGAGCCGCCATGTTCCGGCTGAATGGCGCGTCGCCCACCCGCATATCCCCTGGAGGCAGATCGCAGGCATCGGCAATATCTTGCGTCACGCTTATGATGGCATCGACGTGGATACTCTGCTCAACGCCACCACCACCGATCTCGATGTGCTGGAACAGGCTTTGGATGCGTTCCTTGCTGCGAGCGGTACCTCATCGGAATAGCGCTCACCGCCCGGCCAGTGCGTCCCGCTTGATCAGCAAGGAGGCGCCGATCACCGCGACCGCCACCGCCGCGATCATGATCGTGCAGGCGGCGTTGATCTCGGGCGTCACTCCGAGGCGGATCGCCGAATAGAGCCGCATCGGCAGCGTCGTCGCGCCCGGCCCGGTAGTGAAGCTCGCGATGACGAGATCGTCGAGCGAGAGCGTGAAGGCAAGCATCCAGGCAGCGGCGACGGCCGGCCAGATCAGCGGCAGCGTCACGGTCCGGAACGTTTCCGTCGGCGTCGCACCGAGATCACGCGCAGCTTCTTCCAAAGAGCGGTCGAAGCCGGCAAGCCGCGCCTGCACGACGATGCAGGCGAAGCCCAGGCTGAAGGTCGCGTGAGCGATGACGACGGTCCAGTAACCGCGCTCGACATCGCCGGCGACGAAGAGCAACAGCAGCGACAGGCCGGTGATCACTTCGGGCATGACCAATGGCGCCATCACCATGCCGGAGAAGAGCATGCGCCCCGCGAAGACCCGGTAGCGCGCCAGCGCCAGCGCCGCCAGCGTCCCGAGGACTGTCGCCAGAGTCGCCGAGACCAGCGCGACGCGGATCGTCAGCCAGGCCGCGTCGAGCAAGGGTTCGTTGCGCAGCAGCGCGCCATACCAATGCGTCGAGAAGCCGCCCCAGACCGTCACCAGCCGCGAGGCGTTGAAGGAATAGGCGATCAGCGCGACGATCGGCAGATAGAGAAAGGCGAAGCCGGCGAGGAGCGCGGCCAGATGGAAGGCTCCAAAGCGCCTCATTGGGTCGCTCCGCGCGCCCGCTGCAGCAGCATCAGCGGCAGGACGAGGACGACGAGCAACACGATCGCCACCGCCGAAGCCAGCGGCCAGTCGCGGTTGGAGAAGAACTCGTTCCAGAGCACCTTGCCGACCATCAGTGTGTCGGAGCCCCCGAGCAGATCGGGGATGACGAACTCGCCGATCGCCGGGATGAAGACCAGGGCCGAGCCGGCAAGGATGCCGGGGATCGAGAGCGGCAGTGTCACGGTCAGGAAAGTGGTCAGCGGCTTCGCGCCGAGATCGGAGGCCGCTTCCAGCAAGGTGCCGTCGAGCTTCTGCAAGGTAGAGAACAGCGGCAGCACCATGAAGGGCAGGTAGGAATAGACCATGCCGATCAGCACCGCGGCGTCGGTGTTGAGCAGGCGCAGGGGTTCAGCCGTCAGCCCGATCCCCATCAGCGCCATGTCGAGCAGGCCGTCAGGCCTGAGGATGCCGATCCACGCATAGACGCGGATCAGGAACGAGGTCCAGAACGGCAGGATGACGAGGACGAGCAGCATGCCCTGCCAACGCTTGGGAGCAAGCGCCATCGCATAGGCGAGCGGGTAGCCGATCGCGAGCGCGATCAGCGTCGTCAGCGCCGCGATGCGCAGCGAAGACAGATAGCTCTGCCAGTAGAGCGGGTCGTCGCCAAGCAGGCGGAAGTTCTCGAGATCGAGCGCGCCAAGGAACTCGCCGAGCTGGCCGATGCCGGGGAAATGCGGCGCATAGGGGGGCTGGTCGGTCGCGGCGTCGGACAACGCGATCCGGAGCACGATGACGAAAGGCGCCAGGAAGAAGGCGATGAGCCAGAGATAGGGGATGGCCGCGACCAGCAGGCCGCGCCCCGTTCCGCTGGCTCGGGGGACCGGCGTGCTCACGACACCAGCACCATGCCGGCCTCGACGTCCCAGGAGAGCCAGACCTTGTCTTCCCAGGCGAAGGGCCGCTCGATCCGCCGCGTGCGGTTGGTGAGCGAGACCTTGAAGAGCTTGCCCTCGTCGCCACCGACCATGACCTGGACCATGGTCATGTCGCCGAGATAGCCGATATCCCAGATCTCGCCGGCGACCTTGTTGACGCCCTGCGCGGGCTCGTCGTGGCTGAGCGCGATCTTCTCGGGGCGCAGGCCGACGGTGAGCGCATCGCCAGGCCGGCAGCTCGGCGCATCCTCGTCGAGCTCGATCACCCCGGCAGGACCGCTCTCCAGCGTGACGAGATCGCCTTCGACAGCCGCGACCTTGCCCTCGATCAGATTGATGTCGCCGACGAACTCGGCGACGAAGCGGCTGGAAGGCGCCTCGTAGATCAGGTCCGGCGGCGCGATCTGCAGCAGCCGGCCATGGTCCATCACCGCCATGCGGTCGGCCATGGTCATGGCCTCGTCCTGGTCGTGCGTCACGACCATGAAGGTCAGGCCGAGATCGGCCTGCAGGTCCATCAGCTCGTATTGCGTCTCTTCGCGCAGCTTCTTGTCGAGTGCGCCGAGCGGCTCGTCGAGCAGCAGCAGCTTGGGCTGCTTGACCAAAGCGCGGGCGAGCGCGACGCGCTGGCGCTGGCCGCCGGAGAGCTGGTCCGGCCGGCGATTCTCCATGCCTTTCAAGCGGACGCGGCCCAGCATGGTCTCGACGCGCTGGGCGATCTCGGCCTTGGGCAGGCCTTCGCGCTTCAGCCCATAGGCGATGTTGTCGCCGACACTGAGATGCGGGAACAGCGCATAGGACTGGAACATCATGTTGACCGGCCGCTGGTGCGGCGGCACCGCGGTGATGTCGACGCCATCAAGCAGGATCTCGCCCGCGTCGGGCTGCTCGAAGCCGGCGAGCATGCGCATCAGCGTGGTCTTGCCGCAGCCAGACGGCCCCAGCAGCGCGAAGAACTCGCGCTGGTGGATCGCAAGCGAGAGCCGGTCGACCGCGGTCACCGTGCCGAAGCGCTTGGTGACGTTCCTGAACTCGACCAGCGGTTTCGCCGCCGGGTCGTTCCAGGGCTGGAAGTCGCGCCGGACGCTGCCCGGCGAGGCGCGCCTTCCACCCGCCTCCGGCCTGCTCACCTGCCGCTCTTGACGCGGGTCCACAGCCGGTTGACCACCCGCTGCGTCTTCTGGTCGTAGGGCGTGATCGTGTAGAGGCGGCTCATCACCGCGTCAGTCGGATAGATGCCAGGATTGTCGCGAACCTCGGCCGAGAGCAGCGGCTTGGCCGCGAGATTGCCGTTGGCGTACTGGATGAAGTCCGAGTTCTTCGCCGCCATCTCCGGCCGGTTGACGAAGTCGATGAACTGCAGCGCCGCATCCTGGTTGCCGGCATCCTTCGGGATCACGAAGGAATCGAACCACATCAGCGCGCCTTCCTTCGGGATCACATAATTGATCTCGACCTTGTTCTTGGCCTCGACCGCGCGCTTCTTCGCCTGCAGCACGTCACCGGAATAGCCGACCGCCAGGCAGATATCGCCGTTGGCGAGCGCGTTGATGTACTCCGACGAATGGAACTTCTGGATGTGCGGGCGGATCTTGCGCAGCAACTCGCCGGCTTTTTCGAGATCGGCCTCCTTCTTCGAATCGGGATCGAGCCCGAGATAGCGCAGGGCCGCCGGGAACATCTCCTCGACCGCGTCGAGCACATGCACCCCGCAATTGGAGAGCTTCTTCAGCTTCTCCGGATCGAAGACGATGCTCCAGCTGTCGATCACGGCATCGTTGCCGAGCCGTTCCTTCACCTTGGCGACGTTGTAGCCGATCCCGGTGGTGCCCCACATGTAGTTCACGGCGAACTTGTTGCCGGGATCGTATTTGGCCAGACGCTGCTTGATCTCCGGCCAGGCGTGCTTGAGGTTCGGCACCTTGGCGGTGTCGATCGGCGTATAGAGTCCGATCGGAATATGGCGTGGCAGGAAGGAAGCGGTGACGACGACGAGGTCGTAGCCGGTCTTGCCGGCAAGCAGCTTGGTCTCGACCGTCTCCATCTGGTCGAAGGTGTCGTAGACGACGGTGATGCCGGTCTCTTTCTTGAAGGCGTCGAGCACCTCCGGATTGACGTAGTCCGACCAGTTGAAGATGCGCAGTTCCTTGTCCTGCGCCCTAGCCGGGCTGGCCGCCAGAACGAGCCCGAAAGCCACCGCAGCGGCCACTCTATGCATAACCGACGTCAACGTGCGCAATCTGCCCCTCCTTTGATTTCGCGGCTGCACGCTAGCAGCTTGCGACGAAGCCTCAACCTCGATTTCGTGATCGGTGACGCGCCGTCGCGCCTTGTTGCCGCCCCGCCTCGCCCCCTATTTTCAGCAGAAGAATGATCCGGCGCTTTTTCCTCTTTTTCGCGGTCTTCTTCCTCCTGCCGCTCGGCACGCATGCCGCCTGGTGGCAATGGCAGTCGCGCGCGCCCGACTGGGCCCGCGCCGACTGGTCGAGCGCCGCGCTGCTGCCGGCGCCCGCTATCGAGCCGGAGGCGACGATCCACATCTTCGCTGCCCGCGTCGGACGTTGGCGCGGCGTCTTCGCCCATCACTCCTGGGTCGTGGTCAAGGAAAAGAACGCCCCCGCCTATACCCGCTTCGACGTCGTCGGCTGGGGCAACCCCGTGCGCGTCAACGTTCGCGTCGCCGATGGACGCTGGTACGGCAATGTCCCGGAGCTGGTCGGCGAGATCAAAGGGCAGGCAGCCGAGGCGCTGATCCCGCGCATCCGCGACGCCGTGAAGAGCTATAGCTACAGCGAGTATGGTTCCTATGCCGCCTGGCCTGGGCCGAACTCGAACAGCTTCGTCCAGCACATCCTTTCCCAAGTGCCGGAGCTTGGCCGTGCCCTGCCGCCGACCGCGATCGGCAAGGACTGGCGCGAAGGCGGCCTCTATGCCGGCCTCACGCCAAGTCGCACCGGGCTGCAAGCCTCGCTCTACGGGCTCGCGGGGGTCACCTTCGGCTGGGTCGAGGGCGTCGAGATCAACCTGCTCGGGCTGGTGGCGGGCTTCGACCTGCAGCGGCCGGCGCTCAAGCTGCCTGGCTGGGGTCGGGTGGGATTCTCGGCCTGACGGTCAATTCCGCAACACCAGACACGCCCCACCGGCCTGCCGCAACCGATTGCAGGTCAATGTCGCCTCGCGCAGGCTCTGCGCCGGAAGCCTGACCCGGTAGAAGCGGCCCCTGCCCCGTCCCGGCACGGCCGAGCCCAGGATCATGGTGGGCTTGCCTGACAGCAGCGAAGCGAAGCGCGCGGCGACACGCTGATAGGAGGCGATGGCCCGCGCCTTCGAGGTGTTGCCGGCGAGCTGCACGCCGAACGGCCCATAGGCGCCCTCGACCAGCACGGCCGGCGTCGTGATGCGGATCGAAGCCACCGTGGTGAGGCAATCGGTCTCCTCGCGCGTCGCCGGCGGCGGCGTTTCGCCTGCGCCCAATCGCCATTCCTCGACGGGGCGGCCGGTGATGAAACGGACATAGGCCTGCGTCTCATAGGGCAGCATGCCGCCACGCTCGACCCAGCGCGCGACACGGTTCGGCCCGCCGTTGTAGGCGGCAGCGGCAAGGCCGAGATTGCCGAACTGGTTCTTCAGCGCCGCGAGGAAGGCGGCCGAATGCGGGATCGCCGCCTCCGGATCGAACGGGTCGGCAAGGCCGCGCTCATTCGCCGTGCCCGGCATGAACTGGGCGATGCCCTGCGCCCCGGCCGGGCTGACGACGTTCGGCCGGAAACTGCTCTCGCGCCAGATCAGGCGCGTGAAGAAGGCGACCGGCAGGCCATGCGTCTTCGCGGCGCCTTCGATCAGGCGGCAGATGGTCTGGGCCACACTCTCGGTCTGCGGCTCGGCCAAAGCCGGGCCGCCGAGCAGCGTGGCGGCGAGCGCCGCGACGAGGATGCGGCGCCGCCCTGCCCTCACGCGGCGTCGAGCGCCTGGGCGAGATCCGAGATCAGGTCCTCGATATTCTCGATGCCGACCGAGATGCGGATCAGTGCGTCGGTGAGGCCGATCTCCTCACGCAGTTCCCGGGCGACGCCGGAATGGGTCATCGCGGCGGGATGCGAGACCAGCGTCTCGGTGCCCCCTAAGCTGACCGCGAGCTTCATGATCTGCAGGTTATCGAGCACGGCGAAGGCTTCCTTCTCGCCACCCTTGACGTCGAAGGCGAACGTCGAGCCGGGCTGGGTGCATTGCCGGTCGAACACGGCCTTGCGCGGGTCGCCCTCCGCGAGATCGCCGAGATAATGGACCTTAGCGATCTTCGGATGCTTGCGCAGATAGTCGGCGACCTTGCGGCCATTCTCGTTGGCGCGATGCATGCGGATGTCGAGCGTCTCGAGCGAGCGCATCAGCATCCAGCAGGAGTTCGGATCGAGCTGCGTGCCGAGCGAGCCGCGCCAGCTCTTCACCTGCCGCACCAGCGCCTTCGAGCCGCTGATCGAGCCGCCGACGAGATCGCTGTGGCCGCCGACATATTTGGTCAGCGACAGCAGGGTCAGGTCGGCACCGTGCTTCAGCGGCTTCTGGAAGATCGGGCCAAGCATGGTGTTATCGACCACGACCGGCGGACGATGCCCCTGCGACGTCTCCAGCTCGTCGGCGATCGCCTTGCAAGCCGAGAGATCGACGAGGCCGTTGGTTGGGTTGGCCGGGGTCTCGACAAGGATCATCGCGACCCGGCCCTTGGCAGCGGCGTCCTGCGCGACCTTGCGCATCTGGGCGACATCGACGCCGTCGGTGAAGCCGAAGGGCGTGACGCCGAAGGCACCCATCTGGTTCTTCAGCAGCGTCTCGGTGCCGCCATAGAGCGGTCGGCTGTGGACGATGGTGTCGCCCGGTCGCAGGAACGCGAAGCAGGTCGTCGCGATCGCCGCCATACCGCTGGCGAAGACGGCGCAGGCTTCCGCCTCGTCCCAGATCGCCAGGCGATCCTCTAGGATCTCCATGTTGGGATGGTTAAAGCGCGAATAGACCAGGCCCGACTTCTCGCCCGGCTTGAGCTGGCGGCGGCCGGAGGTCAGGTCGAAGAAGTCCTTGCCCTGCTGAGCGTTCTCGAAGACGAAGGTCGAGGTCAGGAAGACCGGCGGCTTGAGCGCGCCTTCCGACATGGCCGGCGAATAGCCATAGCCCATCATCAGCGTCTCGGGGTGGAGCCGGCGGTTGGCGATCCGGTCCTTGTGGTAATTGTCGTCGCTCATGACTGCCTCCTCGCCGGCCGATACGGCCTGGTGACGCGAGCCTAGGACGATCCTAAGGCCATTGCATGAACGATCACCCGTGCTCTAGAGCAAGATTTTGCAGCTTCCTGCTCGAAGATCAGCGCGAAGGAGCAGATCATGCTCGATACGATCGACCGCCGCATGCTCACCCTGCTGCAGGAGGATGGCCGCATCACCAATCAGGACCTCTCCGAGAAGGTCGGCCTGTCGCCGACGCCCTGCCTGCGCCGGCTGAAGCGACTGGAAGAGACCGGCGTCATCAGGGGCTATTCGGCGATCGTCGACCCCAAGGCCTATGGCCTGCCCTTCAGCGTCTTCGTCTCGGTCCGGCTCAGCCAGCAGAACACGGAGCAGATCGCCGAGTTCGAGAAGGCGGTCGAGACCTGGCCCGAGGTCGCGGAGTGCTATCTGATGACCGGCAGCCAGGACTATCTGCTGCGCGTGCTGACCGACGGCATCGAGGGCTATGAGCGCTTCCTCAAGCAGAAGATGACACGGCTGAAATGCGTCCAGTCGGTCGAATCCAACTTCGCCCTGGCCACGATCAAGAAGCGCGTCGGCCTGCCGCCGCTGTAGCCGGGCACGCGCAAGGAACGATCCAGATCACATGCCGACGCGGCAGGGCCGCCATGTGGCCAGGAGCGGTGGCCGGCCTCCACTCTCCCCCTAAGCTCCCCCGGCAAGGCCCGTCGCCAAAGACGGGCCGCACGGAGGAACACCATGAGCAGAGCAGATCGCGCCCACGGCGCAGCGTCGCTGTTTGCCATTGCCGCCGTCACCATCGCCGGATGCCTGCCCGCGAAGGCCGAGCTGTCCAGCGCCGTGAAGCGCTCCGAACAGACGGTCGCCGGGCTGCAGGGGCCGGCCGAGCTGATCCTCGATCAATGGGGCGTGGCGCACATCTATGCCGCCTCGTCCCGCGATGCCCTCTTCCTGCAAGGCTACAATGCGGCGCGCGACCGGCTCTGGCAGATCGATCTCTGGCGCAAGCGCGGGCTCGGGCTGCTGGCCAAGGATTTCGGCCCGTCCTATGTCGCGCAGGACCGCGCCGCCCGGCTCTTCCTCTATCGCGGCAAGATGGACAAGGAATGGGCCGCCTATGGCCCTAACGCCAAGGCCTATACCGACGCCTTCGTCGCCGGCATCAATGCCCGCGTCGACGAGGTGCGGGCCGGCAAGCAGCCGCTGCCGCTCGATTTCCGCGTCTCCGGCACCTTGCCGGATCGCTGGAGCGCCGAGGATGTGGTGCGCATCCGCAGCCACGGCCTGACCCGCAATGTGCTATCCGAGGTGGTGCGGGCTCGCGTCGCCTGCGCCGCC
The DNA here is from genome assembly GCF_037120455.1 of Allobosea sp. CCNWLY174. Taxonomy (NCBI): domain Bacteria; kingdom Pseudomonadati; phylum Pseudomonadota; class Alphaproteobacteria; order Hyphomicrobiales; family Alloboseaceae; genus Allobosea; species Allobosea sp. CCNWLY174. Next base: position 1,286,160 of record NZ_JBBBBQ010000001.1, read on the forward strand.
GGCATCGAGGCCGACCGCTTCCGGCGCGTGCTGGAACCGAGCGTGAAGACCACGGTGCCCGATGGGCTCGATCCCTGCGCGATCAAGCCTGATATCCTCGACGACTACAATCTGGCGACCCGCGACGTCACCTTCGCCGCGCCCGGCGAGAAGCGCGCTGCGCTCGACCGCGACGCCATCTTCGCCGCGGCCGGCGACAGCGTCTCGACCATAGGCTCGAACAACTGGACGATCGCCGCCAGCCGCACCGCGACCGGCCGGCCGATCCTGGCCAACGATCCGCACCGCGCCCATGGCGTGCCGTCGCTGCGCTATGTCGTGCATCTCAACGCGCCGGGTCTTTCGGTGATCGGCGCCGGCGAGCCGGCCCTGCCCGGCATCTCGATCGGCCACAACGGCGAGATCGCCTTCGGCCTGACGATCTTCGCGATCGACCAGGAGGACCTCTACGTCTACGAGACCAACCCGGCCAATCCGAACCAGTATCGCTATGGCAGCGGCTGGGAGGAGATGAGGACCGTCAGCGAGACGATCGAGGTCAAGGGCGAGGCGCCGCGCCAGATCGAGCTCAAATTCACCCGCCACGGCCCGGTCATGAAGGCCGAGCCCGAAGAGAAGCGCGCCTTCGCCATCCGCACGGTCTGGTTCGAGCCGGGAACCTCGGCCTATTTCAACTCGGCCGAATACATGACGGCGAAGGACTGGCCTGGCTTCAAGAAGGCGATGGCCGAATGGGGCGCGCCCTCCGAGAACCAGGTCTATGCCGACAACAAGGGCAATATCGGCTGGATCGTCGGCGGGCGCGCGCCGCAGCGGCCGAACCATGACGGCCTGATGCCGGTGCCTGGCGATGGCCGCTATGAGTGGACCGGCTTCCTCAAGGCCGGCGAATTGCCCGAGGTCTACAACCCGACCGAGGGCTTCTTCGCCACCGCCAACGAGATGAACATCCCGAAGGACAATCCGCTGCTGGCCAAGCGCATCGGCTACGAATGGTCCGATCCCTCGCGGATCAACCGGATCAAGGCCGTGCTCGGCACCGAGAACAAGGTGACGCTCGCCGACGCGATGGCCCTGCAGAACGACGACAATTCCGAGAATGCCCGCAAGCTCGCCGCACTGCTGGCACCGCTGTCGTCGGACGATCCGGTCACGGCCGAAGGCCTGAAGCTGATCAAGGGCTGGAACCAGGAGATCGCGGTCGACAGCGCTGCTGCTGCTTTGTCCGAGGTCTGGATGAGCAAGCATCTCGGGCGCGCCCTGACGGCCAAGGCAGTACCTGAGAAGGCGCGCATCGTCATTGGCCCGCTCGATGTCGCGGCGGTGGTCGCTTATCTCGAAGCGCCCGACAACGCGCTCGGCACCGACCCGAAGGCAGCGCGCAATGCCTTGCTGCTCGAGACGCTGAAAGCGGCGATGGAGGAGTTGCGGCAGACGCTCGGCCCGGACACGGCGACATGGAACTGGGGCAAGATTCACTACGCCCAGTTCGATCATGCCCTGTCGCCGCTCGCCGGCGGCCCGGATCGGGCACAGCTCAATGTCGGCCGGCTCGCCATGGGCGGCTCGGCCTTCAGCCCGCGCGCGGCCTCCTACCGCATCTCCGACTTCAGGGTGATCGCAGGCGCCTCGTTCCGCATGGTGCTGGATGTCGGCAACTGGGACGACAGCCGCTTCATCAATACGCCGGGCCAGTCGGGCGACGCCTACAGCCCGCATTATCGCGATCTCGCCCCGCTCTGGGCTGCCGGCGATTATGCGCCGCTGCTCTATTCGCGCGAGGCGATCGAAAAGGCGGCGCGCTCGGTCATCGCGCTCAAGCCGGCCGGCTGACGCGGCAAGACCCAGGGACGGAGGCTCCCGCCTCCGTTCTCAGGAGCGCGCCCGGTCGATGGCGCGGCGTACGACCTGCGTCACTTCGCTGTTCGACAGGAAGAGGTCGTGGCGCAGCAGGCTCCAGCCGCGGCCGGCCGTGTCGGCGACGCGCACGCCGAGCTGCTCCAGCCGCTCGCGATCGGCGGCGCCGGCGCGGGCGACGCCGCCGGCGATGCGCGAGGAGATCGCCAGCGCCTTGTCGCCGGGATCGATGATCACGGTCATGCGCTGGGCGATCGGCCCGAGCCGCGGCACAGTTTGCTCGAAAGCGTCGATGTCGACATCGGGCGAGGCCAGCACGACGGCCCCGATCCGGTCGGACAGCCCCTCGAAATCACGGAGCTCGCGCAGACCTTCCATGGTCAGGAAGCTGCCCATCGAATGCGCGACGATGTTGATCCGCCCGATCGTCGGGTTGGCGACCAGCGCCTTCAGCGTCTGGACGAAGCCGTCACGCGACCAGAGCGCACTTTCGCGATCATAGGCATAGGCGAGCAGGCCGCCGCCGGACGGCCAGGTGAACAGCGCCGTGCGCCCCTCGAAGGCGAGCGCATGCGAAAGCTGGCCGGCGCTGCGTGCGGCCGATTCGAAGGTCTCGTTGAAGCCGTGGACGTAGAGCAGCACGTCGCGGCCGGTCGCAGCGTCCGAGAAGGCGCGGGCGGCATCGCTCGCACTGCGCCGGGTCACGCCGAGCACGGCCCAGTCACCGCTGACGACGGAGCTCACCTGCGCAGCGACGCCGCGGCCTGGCGCCGACAGCCTGACCTCGGCGAAGGTCAGCCCGGTGCCGCGCTCCGAGCCGAAATAGGGTGCGCGATCGCCCATCGGCTTGCGGGTGGTCGCAACCAGAAGCTGCGGCTCCTTGCCGAAGCTGGACGAATCCGCCGGCCCGACGAAAGGCGAGACGGAGGCTTCGCTCTGCGCGCAACCGGCCAGTCCCGCCCCGAGCAGGGCGACGAAGGAGCGGCGTGAAACGGCGTATCGCGAAGGCGAGGTCACTGGCGAGGTCCAGGATTGGGGGCGTGCGGACCTTCTGGCCGCCAACCCTTAAGGCCTGATCAACGCGGCCAGAATTGGGCAGTCATTTGTCGCGCGCGGCGAAGGATGGCGAGGCCTTTGAGTCGAGCCCAAGCATGCTGCCGCTCATGCTGCCATCGAGACCATCGTCGCCGAGCCGCTTGCCGATCATTTGAACGATGCGCGGTGTCGTCGCGAACTTGCCGTGATTGTAGTCGTCGCTGCTGCGGTCTTTCGAGAGATCGATGATCGTCGCCCCGGCCTTGCGCAGATCGGCGACGACGTCGGTATCCTTCTCCGAGATCGCCCCGAGCCTGGCCTTGTCCCCGGCGAACTGGCGCGAGAAGTCGAGTGCGCGATCGTCCGAGGAGACGAAGACGGTCACCGGCCGCCTGATCGTGGCGAGTTGGGTCTTGAACACGTCGAGATCGATGTCGGGCGCCGCAAGCATGACGTTGCGCAGCTTGCCGCCGAAGCTGCCGTCGCCGCGGATCGCCGCCTGGCGCAGGGTCTCGGCCGTCAGCAGCGTCCCCATCGAATGCGCGAGGATGTCGAAACGATTGGCGCCGAGGTCACGAGCGATCACGCGCAGGCCGGTCTCGAGCGCATCGCGCGAGAAGTCGGCGCTGTCGCGATCATAGGGATAGGCGAGCACCCGGGCACGCGAAGGCCAGGTAAACAGCACAGGTACGCCCTTGAAGCCGGAATCGGTGACGATCTGGGCGAAGCGAAATGCGGCGTCGGCGAAATTGGTGTTGAAGCCGTGGACGAAGACCAGCACCTCGCGCTCGCTTGGCGGGCGCCGGGCGACCTCCGCCCGCACCTGCTTCAGGATTTCCGGCTCGGTCAGCCGCTCGACGGCGCTGACGGTGAAATGGCTTGCCGGATCGCCGGCGCTGGTGACGCTGCCCGGCAACTCGACCTGGCCGACCTGATGGGCGCGCGGAACGCTGATATCGAGCCGGGCGAAGCCGACCGAAGGGCTGCGCTCCCCGCTGAAATATTCGGGCTGCCCGGTCGTGGCGCGCGAGGTCGCGACGAAGATGCGGACCGTACCGACGGTGTCCTCGGGCTTCGCCGCCGAAACCACCAGAACACGCGGCGGGCCACCGCAGGCGGCGAGCACGAGCGAAAACAGTGAGACGAGAACGACAAACCGCAAGCCGGACACGCGACAGGCTCTCCGCACCCCGCGGGACTCGTCTCACCCTCCTCGCCGCTTGGCAAGAGTGGGGATGACGGCCTGGGCCGCCGAAAGCCTCGCTTCCGTTGCGGGCGCTCGCTTGCTACCAGCGGGCATGGTCGATCTCACGGCGCTCGGCGATGCGATTCTCAAGGGCGAGCGCGCCGCGCTGGCACGGGCGATCACGCTCGCGGAAAGCCGGCGCGCCGACCATCGCGAACAGGCGCAGGCCCTGCTCTCGCGACTGCTGCCACATACTGGCAAAGCGATCCGGGTCGGCATCACCGGCGTTCCTGGCGTCGGCAAGTCGACGACGATCGACGCGCTCGGCAGCTATCTGACCGGCCAGGGCCACAAGGTCGCTGTGCTCGCGGTCGATCCGTCATCGACACGCAGCGGCGGCTCGATCCTCGGCGACAAGACCCGGATGGCCCAGCTCGCCATCGACCCGAACGCCTATATCCGCCCCTCGCCCTCCTCCGGGACGCTGGGCGGCGTCGCAGCCAAGACGCGCGAGACCATGCTGCTCTGCGAAGCCGCCGGCTTCGACGTCATCCTGGTCGAGACGGTCGGCGTCGGCCAGTCGGAGACGGCGGTGGCCGACCTCACCGATTTCTTCCTGGTGCTGATGCTGCCCAATGCCGGCGACGAATTGCAGGGCATCAAGAAGGGCATCATCGAGCTCGCCGACATGCTGGCGGTCAACAAGGCCGATGGCGAGGGCGCGACCGGCGCGCGCGCCGCAGCCGCGCAATACAAGGCGGCGCTGCACATCCTCGCGCCGGCCTCGCCACTCTGGTCGACGCCGGTGGTGACGATCTCCGGCCTGACCGGCGCCGGGCTCGATGCACTCTGGGCCAAGATCGAGGAGCACCGCGCCCGTTTCGAGGCCAAGGGGCTGATCGCGGAGAAGCGCCGGCGGCAGGACGTCAAATGGATGTGGGCGATGGTGCAGGACCGGCTGCAAGCCAAGCTCCGGCACGATCCGGCGCTGAAGGCGCGCACGCCAAAGCTGGAAGCGGCCGTCGCCGCCGGCGAGATGGCGCCGACCGCCGCCGCCGCCGAGATCGCCGGAGCGCTCGGCTTGTAATCGGCAGTCGTGCCAGAGGTCGCGGCATGTCTCTTGAAGGCTCTGCGGCATGATGGAGGCTTCGATGACGCTTTCGCGCCGCGCCTGGCTGCGGACGGCCCTTTTCGGCACGCTCGGAGCCTCCGCGGGTCCCGTGATGGCACAGGCGCCGCGCCCGAGCACGCCAGCTCCGCTCGGCATGCTCGGGCTCGAGGCGGCACAGTTCGGCTTGCGCCCCGGCTCCGCCGAGGATCAGTCGCGTGCTCTCCAGGCCGCGCTGGTCGAGGCGGTGAAGCGCGATGCGCCGCTGATCGTCGCGCCCGGCCGCTATCGCATCGCCAATGTCGTGCTGCCGGAGAACGCCCGGGTGATCGGCGTTCCCGGCGCGACGCAATTTATCGCGGCGCAGGCCGGGCCGATGCTGGTGGCGCGGCGGATCAAGCGGGCCGCCATCGCCGGAATCATGCTGGACGGGCTCGACATCAAGCTTGGCCAGCGGATCGGCCTGCTCAATGCCGAGGAGGTGCTCGATCTCGCGCTGTCCGACTGCGAGTTCGCCAATGCCGGCTCGGTCGGGCTGACGCTCAACCGCACGGCCGCGCGCATCGAGCGCAACCGCTTCCGTTCGATGCGGGATTCGGCGCTGTTCTCGCTCGATTCGCGTGGGCTCTCGATCGAGGCCAACACGGTCGAGGATTGCGGCAACAACGGCATCCAGCTCTGGCGCAGCCAGGCCGGTGACGATCAGAGCCTCATTCGCGGCAACCGGCTCAACCGCATCCGCAGCGATGCCGGCGGCGACGGTCCGAACGGCAACGGCATCAGCCTCTTCCGCGCCGGCGGCGTCGTGATCGAAGGCAACACGCTGCGCGACTGTGCGCTGACCTTCATCCGCAACAATTCCGGCTCGAACGTGCAGATCCTCGGCAATCAGGGCCGGCGCTGCGGCGAGACGGCGCTCTACTCGGAATTCGCCTTCGAGGGCGCGATCATCGCCAACAACCTGATCGAGGACTGCGCACAGGGCGCCAGCGTCACCAATCTCGATCATGGCGGACGGCTCGCGGTCGTCGCCAACAACATCATCCGGAACGCCCAGAAGGGGCTGGCGCCGAAGGGCAAGGAGCCTGTCGGCGGCTCGGGCCTGCATGTCGAGGCGGAGGCGGCCGTCACCGGCAACGTCATCGAGAACGCCAGCGATGTCGGCATCACGCTCGGCTGGTCCTGGGCGATGCGCAACCTCGTCGCCACCGGCAACGTCATCAGGCGAACCGGCATCGGCATCACGGTTTCGCTCGTTCCCAAAGAGCGCAATGCGCTGATCGCCAACAATGTGATCAGCGAGGCGAAGCTCGGCGCGGTCGTCGGCACCGAATTCGGCAAGGCGGTGACGGGCGACCTGACCAAGGGCGAGGACAAGCGCGCCGCCGGCATCCGGGTCGAGGGCAATTCGGTCAGCTGACGCTCGCGGCCCTCATTGGCCCCAGTGCCATCACCGCCTCCTCCACGCTGTGGAACACGTGCTCCGCCCCGATCTCGGCGGTCACGCCGAAATCCCGCAAGGCCTGGAGCGCGCGCACCGACTCGGCCCGGGCGATGGCGAAGGTTCCGCCCTGCGTCCGGCAGGCCGCCGCCACGGCCAACAAGCCTTGCGCCGCCGTATAATCGATGGCCGGGATGCCGCCGGCATCAAGGACGAGCAAGGTCGGCCTGCGCTCGGCCAGTAGCGCCAGCACGCCGCGCCGGAAGATCTCGGCATTGGCAAAGAGCAGCGGCGCCGGGAAGGCGATCACGAGCACACCATCGACCTGCTCGACCTGGTGGCCGGGCTCAGGCGGCCACCAGATCGTCGTGCCGGGGATGCGCAACTGCTCGATCGGCTCGCTGCGCGTCGTCATCCAGACCCCGTGCAGCAGCGACAGGCCGATCCCGACGGCGACGCCCGTCTCCACAGGCAGCCAGACGATCGCAATGGCCGTGAGCACGACGAGCGCAAATTCGGAGCGGGACTGACCGGCGATCCGCCGGATGACCTCCACCCGGACGATGCGCTGCGCCACGAAGAGCAGCACGCCGGCCAGCGCCGCCACCGGCACCTGTGCCAGAAGCGAACCGCCCGCGACCGCAAGCGCCAGCACGATCAGCGCCGCCGTCGCCGCGGCGAGCTGCGAGCGCCCGCCGCTTTCGGCCACCACCGCCGTCCTTGGCGGGCTCGCATTGACCGGAAAGGTGCTGGCCAGCCCGGCGAAGAGGTTCGCGGCGCCAAGGCCGATGAAATCCCGGTCGACCTTCGGCTCGGCACCATCCGGATCGCGAAAGGAGCGGCTGACGGTGGCCGTCTGCATCATCACCACCAGCGCGATGACCAGGGCGAGTGGAACGAGGCTGCGGATATCGGCCCAGTCGAGTTCGGGTGGCGCCAAGCTCGGCCAGCCCGTGGGCAAGGCGCCGAGCACCGCGACGCCGTGCGTCTCCAGCCGAAAGAGTACAACCGCCGCCGTTGCTCCCGCCAGCCCCAACAGCGCCCCTGGCACGCGTGGCGCGTGGCGCTCGCACAGATCTACCATTGCGAATGTCGCGACACCGATCGCCGGCGAGATCGGGTTGATTCCGCCAAGTCCGCGCCAAAGCGCTGCGAACTGGTCGGCGATGTGATGGCCGCCGCCGGGAATGCCGAGCAGGCCGGGGAGCTGGGATACGGCGATGTGGACGGCGATGCCGGCGAGGAAGCCGGTCAGCACCGGCACGGACAACAGATCCGCGATCCAGCCGAGCCGGAGCAGGCCGGCGACGATGAGTGTCGAACCGACCAGCAGGGCGAGCAGGGTCGCAGAACCCGCCGGGATAGCTCCGCCCGCCGCCAATGCCGCGAGCCCGCTGACGAAGATCGGAGTGATCGTCGAATCGGCGCCGGCCGTCAGCAGGCGGCTTGCGCCGAACACGACGAAGCCGAGCGTCGCTGCGACGAAGGCATAGAAGCCGACCTGCGGCTCGAAACCGCCGAGCCGCGCCGTCGCCATCTGCTCGGGGATGGTGATCGCCGCCAGCGTCAGCCCGGCAAGCAGGTCGCGGCCGAAGGCGCCGGCGCGGCCGGGCGCAGAAGCATTCTCATCTGGTGTTGGAGCAGGCGGCATCGCGCGGGACCGGAAGCGGGCGGCGACCCTCGCGCCGGCACGCCTTCGCCGTCAAGCACGCGACCGCAGCGCCTCCGCAGCACGGACACGACCCACCTCGATGCCGTTCCAGTTCTTCATGATCGTCTCGCGGAAGGGCGCGAAAGCCGCTTCATCGCCGCCCTGCCGCGGCAGGAAGCGCTCGACCAGCGCGGCCATCGCGATCTCGGTGGCGCGGCCGGCGCCGTCATCGCATTTCAGCGCGATGCCGTAGCCGAGCTCGGGCAGCGTGCCGCAATAGACGCCTTCGGCCCCGGTCTTGATGAAGGCGCGGGCGCCGAAGACTTCCATGAAGCGGGTGTCGAAGCGTCCGGTGCCGGCGACCATGAACGGGTTGGCGGCGACCGCCTCGCGGATGCGCCGCGCCGCCTCTGCCCGCCTGGGGCCGAAGCCATTGCCGGTGCCGAAGCGGGCGAAGCCGAGCGCCAGCGCCTTCAGCGGCACGGCATAGGTCGGGATCGAGCAGCCGTCTGTGCCGGAGAGTTCGGCCTTGTGCGCGGCGCCGGTCACCTCCTCCAGCGCGGCGCGAACCGCCTGCTGGACTGGATGCGTGCCCTTCACATAGCCGGCCGGGTCCTCGTCGAGGCCGCAGGACAGGCAGATGAAGCCGGCATGCTTGCCGGAGCAGTTGTTGTTGAGCGCGCTCGGCTCGCGCCCCGCCTGGGCGAGCGCTCGCGCAGCCGCCTCGCCCATCGGCCAATGCGCACCGCATTCCAGGCAGCCCGCGTCGCGGCCGGCCTTCTTCAGCATCGCCAACGAGGTTTCGGCATGGCGCTCCTCGCCGGAATGCGAAGACACCGCGAGGGCGATCTCGGCCGGGGTCAGGCCGTAACGGTCGGCGGCGCCGCTCTCGAGCAGCGGCAGGGCCTGCAGCGCCTTGACCGCCGAGCGCGGAAAGACGGGATGCTCGACGTCGCCCAGCGAGAAGACCACCGCCCCGTCGGCATCGACGACGATCGCCGCGCCGCGGTGGCGCGATTCGACCGTGCTGCCACGGGTGACTTCGGCGAGAACGGGATTGTCCATGGTGGGCTCCGGCGCGATCGAGGCTGCGTCTTGTCGCGTTTGTCGCAGCCCCTGTCAAAAGACCTCGACCGGCCGGGTGCGCATGGCGCAAACTGGTTCCAAACCGAGCCGCCAGCTCCGGCCGCGGCACAGCAAGATCAGGACATGATGTCAGTCGATTACGAGACCGAATACAACAACCGCGCCCGTGTTCCCGAGCACCCCGGCATCATCGCCGGCTGGGCCCGCGACGCCGCCGCCTATCGCGAGGTCGCAGTCAGCGAGCGCGGCGTCCGCTATGGCGAGGGCCCGCGCCAGACATACGATCTGTTCAAGCCGGAAGACGTGAAGAGCCAGGCGATCGTGCTCTTCATCCATGGCGGCTACTGGCAGGCGCTCGATCCGAGCCACTTCTCGCACATGGCGCGCGGATTGAACCTGCGCGGTGTCCCCGTCGCCGTCGTTGGCTACGACCTCTGCCCGCAGGTCGAGGTCGGCCATATCGTCTGGGAGCTGCAGCAGGCTGCCGCGACGATCTGGCTGCGCTACAATCTGCCGGTGGTCGCGGTGGGGCATTCGGCCGGTGGCCAGCTTTCCGCCTGCCTGCTGGCGACGGGCTGGAAGAATGTCGATCCGATGCTTCCCGAGCAGATCGTGCCGGCTGCCTACGGCATCTCCGGCCTCTACAATCTGAAGCCGCTGACGGAGACCAGCATCAACAAGGCGCTCGGGCTGACGCTGGAGGGCGCCGAGCGCGAAAGCCCGCTGTTCTGGCCGGCGCCGTCCGGGCTCGTCATGGACGCGGTCGTCGGCGGGACCGAGAGCGCCGAATACCTCAGGCAGAGCCGCAGGTTGACCGATATCTGGGGCCTGGAAGGCGTGCGCACGCGCTATGAGGAGTTCGACGGCGCCAACCATTTCACGGTGATTGCCGGCCTCGCCGATCCTGACAGCGCCATGACGCGCCGCATCGCCGAACTCGCAGGCGCTTGACCCGATCGCAGCAGGCACTATCCAGAGGCGACAGGATTCCGGAGCCAAGCGATGCAGACCTTCTTCGTCGAGATCAAATGCAAGCTCGGCAAGACCTATGAGGTCGCCAGCGAACTCGCCGACCGCGAGATCGCTTCGGAGATCTACTCGACCGCCGGCAATTACGACATCCTCGCCAAGTTCCATGTCGCGGCCGATGTCGATATCGGCCATTTCGTTGCCCAGAAGGTCCAGTCGATCCCCGAGATCGCCGACACCCACACGATCATCACCTTCAAGGCGTTCTGAGCGCTACCTGATCGGCATGGTCAGGCCGTCCTCCGGCTGCATCGCAATCAGTAGATCGGCAAAGCGGCGCGCTGCCGGCGCGACCGAGCCGGCGGATGGAAACAGCAGCATCGTGCGATAGGCGATGGCCGGCGCGAAGCGGCGGGCGACCAGCCCGCGCAGGCCGCCGAGCGTCAGTGGAAACGGGTTCAGCAAGGCAAGGCCGACGCGCTGCCTGACCATCTCCGCGACGAAAACAGCCGCCGTCCCCTCTCCGACCAAACGGAGCGCCACGCCGGCATCGGCAAAAGCCTGCTCCACCTTGATGCGCTCGGGAAAGCGCCGCGCCAGGGCGATGATCGGCTCGTCGGCAAGGTCTTGCGGGCTCAGCACCTCGCGATCCGCGAGCGGGTGCTCCTCCGGCATCAGGACATGCGCGACGGCCTCGCGGATCGCTTCGCCGTGGATGCCGATATGCGAGGCCGACATGTCGACCAATCCCAGGTCGACCGCCCTGTCGGCAACTTGGGAGATCACTGTCGAGCTGGTGTCGATCTCGACATTCGCCACGACATCGGGCTCCTGCCGGCGGAATTCCGCCAGAACCGGCGGCAGGACGAACTGAGCCAGGGTCGGCGGGGTCGCGATGCGCAACACGCTGGCCTGGACGGCTTGCCCGGGCCAGCTGTTCAGCCTTTCGAGCGCCGCGAAGATCGGCTGCGCCTCTGCGTCGAGCGCAAAGGCATCTGCAGTGGGCACAAGCCTGCCGCCTTCGCGCGCGAACAGCGGGCGGCCGACATGGGCTTCCAGCGCGGCGAGCGCCCGCGACACGGCAGGCTGCGAAATCCCGAGCATCTGCGCTGCCGCCACCGTCTTGCGGGTGGCGATCATCGCCTGCAGCACTTCGAGTTCGCGCAGGCTCGGAGGACGGCGCCCGCTGGTCGATGCCGGCGGGCGGGCGGATCTTGCCGTGCTCGCCATGGTCCTGCCCACCCTATCCGCGCCTCGCATCCATCTATGCAGTCAGATTATATATTTCCACAAGCCGTATAATTTACAGGTATAAGAAATCGTTCTACAAACCCGGCCGGGCGAGAAGAGGGGCAGACCGGCCAATCCGGCGACTCGCCACCCGCGGCTCAGTTGTTAAAGATGGCGCCCCACAGCCATCGGGAGGTTCGGAATGAAAACGTTCAGCGCCAAGGGGCTGAAAGCTCTCAAGCTCGCCATTGTGGCAGCTCCGGTCATCGGCATCGCCGGCATCGCATCGGCTCAGGAGCTGAAGATCGGCCTGTCGGCCGAGCTCAGCTCGCTCGACCCGCACTACCATAACCTCACCCCCAACAACATGCTGGCGCGGCACATCTACGAGCCGCTGGTCGGGCAGGACGAGAAGCAGCAGCTGAAGCCGGGGCTCGCCGAGAGCTGGAAGGCGATCGACGACACGACCTGGGAATTCAAGCTGCGCAAGAACGTCACGTTCCATGACGGCTCGCCGTTCACGGCGGACGACGTGATCGCCACCATGCAGCGTGCCCCGAACGTGCCGAAGAGCCCGTCGAGCTTCAACGCCTATGTCCGCGGCAAGGAATTCACCAAGGTCGACGACCACACCATCCGGATCAAGACCACGGAGCCGGCTCCGCTGGTCCCGACCGACCTCTCGACCTTCGGCGTCATCTCGGCCAAGTGCAAGGACACGACCACCGAGGACTTCAACCTCGGCAAATGCGCCGCCGGCGGCACCGGCCCGTACAAGCAGGCCGAGTATGTCGCGGGCGACCGCGTCGTGCTGACCCCTAACGAGACCTACTGGGGCGGCAAGGAGCCGTGGTCGAAGGTCACCTTCAGGATGATCACCTCGGCGCCGACCCGCGTCGCGGCGCTGCTCGCCGGCGATCTCGACGTGATCGAGAACGTGCCGACCTCGGACGTCGCCCGCCTCAAGGGCGATGCCAAGCTCAACGTCTCGAGCACGGTCTCGAACCGGGTGATCTATTTCCACATGGATCACTTCCGCGAGGTCTCGCCCTTCATCAAGGGCAAGGACGGCTCGGAGATCAAGAACCCGCTGCGCAACCTCAAGGTCCGCCAGGCGCTGTCGATGGCTATCAACCGCCCGGGCATCGTCGAGCGCATCATGGAGAAGGAGGCGATCCCCGCCGGCCAGCTCCTGCCCGACGGCTTCTTCGGCACCTCCAAGAAGCTGAAGCCGGTCGCCTTCGACCTCAATGGCGCCAAGAAGCTGCTCGCGGAGGCCGGTTACCCGAACGGCTTCAAGATGAAGCTGCACGGGCCGACCAACCGCTATCTCAACGACACCAAGATCATCGAAGCCGTCGCGCAGATGTTCTCGCGCCTCGGCATCGAGACCGAGGTCGAGACGCTGCCGTCGGCGAACTTCTTCACCCGCGCCTCGCAGGGCGGCCAGGGCAATGTGCCGGAGTTCTCCTTCATCCTGGTCGGCTGGGGCGCCGGCACCGGTGAATCCTCGGATTCGCTGAAGGCGCTGCTCGCCACCTTCGATCCGAAGAAGGGCATGGGCGCGACCAATCGCGGCCGCTACTCCAACCCGGCCTTCGACGCCAAGCTGGACGAGGCCCTGCGCACCGTCGACGACGCCAAGCGCGACGCCGCTCTGGCGGAGGCGATGGAGATCAGCATGAACGATGTCGGCCTGATCCCGACGCATTACCAGCTGAACACCTGGGCCTCGCGCAAGGGCGTCAAGGTGCAGGCCCGCACCGACGAGTACACGCTCGCGACCGGCATTCGTAAGGACTGACCGGGCCCGTCGATCCGGTCCGGACCGGCTTGAAGCCCGATCCGGACCGCGCGACACTCTTTTCTTGTTGAAATGCGAAGACGTCACCCCGTCGGCCCCGCCGAATGGGGTGATGTTCCGCACTCCGCTCCGGAAGGCACCGGACCATGCTGGCATTCGTCCTGCGCCGCCTGGCGCAAGCTCTCTTCGTCATCGCGGCGATGCTCGTGATCGTCTTCTTCGGCGTGAATGTCGTCGGCGATCCCATCTACATGCTGATCTCGCCCGAGATGGACCAGCAGCAGATCGCCGAGACGGCGCGCGCGCTCGGGCTCGACCGGCCGATCTGGGAACAGTTCCTGGTCTTCCTGAAGAACGCCGCCCAGGGCGATCTCGGCCGCTCCTTCGTCCATGGCGAATCCGCGATCAAGCTGATCCTCAGCCGCATGCCGGCGACGCTGGAGCTCGCCTTCGTCGCGCTGGCGATGGCGGTCGTGATCGGCCTGCCGCTCGGCCTCTATGCCGGCCTGAAGCCGGAGAGCCGGCTGTCGCGCTTCATCATGGCGGTCTCGATCCTCGGCTTCTCGCTGCCGACCTTCTGGGTCGGCCTGATGCTGATCCTGACCTTCGCGGTCGGCCTCGGCTGGCTTCCGGCGACCGGGCGCGGGCCGACGGTCTCGATCCTCGGCTTCGAGACCTCGCTGCTGTCGCTCCAGGGCTGGAAGCATGTCGCCCTGCCGGCGTTCAACCTGGCGCTGCTCAAGATCTCGCTGGTCATCCGCCTGGCGCGGGCCGGCGCACGCGAGGCGGCGTTGATGGACTACGTCAAGTTCGCCCGGGCCAAGGGCCTGTCGCAGAGCCGGATCATCGGCGTCCACATCCTCAAGAACATCATGATCCCGATCGTCACCGTGCTCGGTCTGGAGTTCGGCTCGCTCGTCGCCTTCTCGGTGGTGACCGAGACGATCTTCGCCTGGCCGGGCATGGGCCGCCTGCTGCTGGAGGCGATCACCCGGCTCGATCGGCCGGTGATCGTCGCCTATGTCATGGTCGTCGTCGTGCTGTTCGTCACCATCAACCTCCTGGTCGACCTGGTCTATTCGGCGCTCGACCCACGCGTACGCCTGACGGAGGCGACATCATGAGCGACGCCGCTTTGCCCACTGCCGCACCGCCCGTCGAGGCCAAGGAGGAGACGCCGTTCCGGCGCTTCGTCCGCTCCTTCATCGAGGACCGGCTTGCGCTGTTCGGGCTCGCCCTCTTCATCCTGATCGTGCTGCTCGCCCTCGCCGCCCCGCTGATCGCGCCGCAGAACCCCTATGACCTCGCCAGCGTCGACGTGATGGATTCGCGCCAGCCGCCAGGCTCGGTCTCGGGCGAGGGCTTCACCATGTGGCTCGGCTCGGACGGCGTCGGTCGCGACCTGCTCTCGGGCATCCTCTACGGCCTGCGCATTTCGCTGATGGTCGGCGCCTTCTCCGGCATCCTGGCGGCGAGCCTCGGCGCGGCGATCGGCCTGATCGCCGCCTATGCCGGCGGGCGCACCGAGAACGCGATCATGCGCCTGGTCGACCTTCAGCTTTCCCTGCCCTCGGTGCTGGTCGCACTGATCCTGGTCGCGGGCCTCGGCAAGGGCGTCGACAAGATCATCATCGCGCTGGTGATGGTGCAGTGGGCCTACTACGCCCGCACCGTGCGCGGCTCGGCCCTGGTCGAGCGGCGCAAGGAGTATGTCGAGGCGGCGCAGTCGCTGGGCTTGTCGCATGCCCGCACCGTCTTCCGCCACATCCTGCCCAACTGCCTGGCGCCCGTGATCGTCATCGTCACCGTGCAAACGGCCCATGCGATCTCGCTGGAGGCGACGCTGTCCTTCCTCGGCGTCGGCCTGCCGCAGACCGAGCCCTCGCTCGGCGTGCTGATCGCCAACGGCTTCCAGTACATGCTCTCGGGCAGCTACTGGATCTCGGTCTTCCCCGGCTTTGCGCTGCTGATGACGATCGTCTCGATCAACCTGGTCGGCGACCGCCTGCGCGACGTGCTCAACCCGCGACTGGAGAAGTGAGCATGGCGCCAGTTCTCGAAGTCACCAACCTCAAGACCCATTTCTTCACCCGCGCCGGCACGGTGAAATCGGTCGACGGCGTCTCCTTCCATGTCGACCGCGGCGAGGTGCTCGGCCTCGTCGGCGAATCCGGCTCGGGCAAATCGGTCACCGGCTTTTCGGTGATGGGCCTGATCGACCCCCCCGGCAAGATCGTCGAGGGCTCGATCAGGCTCAACGGCAAGGAGCTGGTCGGGCTCGACGAGGAGGGCTTCCGCAAGGTCCGCGGCCGCGAGGTCGCGATGATCTTCCAGGACCCGATGATGACGCTGAACCCGGTCCTGCGCGTCGATACGCAGATGATCGAGGCCGTCACCGCCCATGACAAGGTTTCGCACAAGGCGGCGCGCGAGCGCGCCCGCGACGCGCTCGCCAAGGTCGGCATCCCCTCACCCGAGGAGCGGCTCAACGCCTATCCCCACCAATTCTCCGGCGGCATGCGCCAGCGTGTCGCGATCGCGATCGCCCTGCTGCACCGCCCGCCCCTGATCATCTGCGACGAGCCGACCACCGCGCTCGACGTCACCATCCAGAGCCAGATCCTGGCGGAGATGCAGTCGCTCTGCGCCGATACCGGCACGGCTTTGGTCTGGATCACCCATGATCTCGGCGTCGTCGCCGGCCTCGCCGACCGGATCGCGGTGATGTATGCTGGCCGCATCGTCGAGACCGGCGCTGTCGATCCGGTGCTCGACACACCCCTCCACCCCTATACCAACGGTCTGCTCGGTTCGCTGCCGGCCGAGGGCGAGCCCGGCGCGCCCTTGCGCCAGATCAGAGGCTCGACGCCGTCGCTGGCGCGCCTGCCGCAAGGCTGTGCCTTCGCAGCCCGCTGTGATTACGCGCAGGCCGACTGCCACGCCAGCGCGCCCGACGTCACCCCGTTCGCGGGCGAGCGCGGGGTGCGCTGCCACCATCCGCTGAACCTCGCCGGAGTCGCGGCATGAGCACGCCGATCCTCACCCTCGAAGGCGTCTCGAAGCGCTTCACCAAGCCACTCGACGCCGCCTCGAAATTCGCCAACCTGCTCGGCGCCAACTACAGCGAGCAGACCGTCCACGCCGTCGACAGCGTCGACCTCTCGATCCGCCAGGGCGAGGTCGTCGGGCTCGTCGGCGAGTCCGGTTGCGGCAAGTCGACCCTCGGGCGCGTCGTCGCCGGCGTTCATCATGCCAGCTCCGGCCGCGTCTCCTGGCGCGGCCGCTATACCGACAAGATGTCGTCGGAGGAGCGCAAGGCGGCGACGCTCGCGATCCAGATGATCTTCCAGGACCCGATGTCCTCGCTCAACCCGCGCCTGCGCGTCACCGACATCGTCGGCGAGGCGCCCGTCGTGCACAGGCTGGTGCCGAAGGCGCAGCAGGACGCCTATGTCGCCGAGATGCTCGACCGGGTCGGCCTCGACTCGACCTATCGCCGCCGCTACCCGCACCAGTTCTCAGGCGGACAGCGCGCCCGCATCGGCATTGCCAGGGCGCTTGCGGTCAAGCCGCAGTTCCTCGTCTGCGACGAGAGCGTCGCCGCACTGGATGTATCGATTCAGGCCCAGGTCCTGAATCTTTTCATGAAGCTGCGCGACGAACTTAACCTGACTTATCTTTTCATTAGCCATGATCTCTCGGTGGTCCGCCACCTCTCCGACCGCGTCGTAATCATGTATCTCGGCCGCGTCGTCGAGGCGGCGCCGGCAAGCGAATTGTTCAAGGGCCCGCAGCACCCTTACGCGCAGGCGCTCCTCGCCAACGTCCCGACGATCAGCGCCCGCAAGAAGCGCTTCGCTCCGCTGAAGGGCGAGATCCCCTCGCCGCTGCATCCGCCCTCCGGCTGCCATTTCCACCCGCGCTGCCCGCAGGCGGGGCCGCGCTGCAGGGCCGAGCGCCCGGCACTGAAGGAGATCGCGACGGGCCATGTCGCCGCCTGCCATCTGCACGATGGCGGCGTCGGCGCGCTGGCGGCCTGAGGGCTCCCTTTAGAGTGGTGAGAGCTGCCAGGCATACTGATAGCGCCCGTATTGGGTGCTGGTGACGCCGTTGCGCTGCGTGCCGGGGAACTCCTCCGGCGGCGTCACCACCGTCACCCTGAAGACGCCTGTCTTGCCCGGCTTCAGCAGGCCCATATGGACGGCGGCCGCGCCGATCGTCGAATCGCCGCTGTAGACATCGGTGCCCCAGAGCTGGCCTTCCAGAACGCCCGTGACGCGGAAATAGTAGACGGCGCCGACCTTCTCGCAGAGCCCGTGCATGTTGGTCGGCGCATCCGAGGCGATGGAGTTCTGCTCCAGCAGCGTCTTGAGCTGCCGGCGCGACAGCTTTCCGCGCTTGTCGAAATAGGCGACGAGATCCTGAACCACCTTCACGATGCGCCTCCCGCTTGCATGACGACGACCCGCCCATAGGCGGGCTGAAACGAGGATGAAGCTTTCGGCAAGGCCCACAGCACCGCGTAAGGGACAGCCTCGTTGGGGTAGGTGATGTCGCCGTCGGTGATGACGATAGCCGAGGTCACGCGTGGATCGTCCGCCAAGGCGTCGAGCGCCGGCGTCAGGTCGCTGCCGCCATAGCCACTGATCTGGTAGTCGGCGAGCGCCGCCGGCGAGAGCACTTCGTCGGAGGTGACGACGGTGTCGCACTGAACGACGCGGATCTCGTCGACCCCGGCCGCATCGCAGAAATCGGCGATGGCGCCCAGTGCCTTCGGAATGTCGTCGCTCATCGAGGCGCTAGTGTCGAGGATGACGTTCAGCATCCAGGAATGGCGTTTACGGCCGGGCATCACGACGTCGCCGTAGTCGTTGCCGCGGCGGGACGCACGATTGAAGGTGCGCTCGCCGGGCGCCGCGCCTTCGAGCCAGGCCTGCAGCGCGATATGCCAGGGCGTGTGGAAGAAACCGCGCTGCGCCAGCACGCTTTGCTGCTGGCCGCCCGGGCTGTCGCCCCTGCCGCGCAGGGCCCCCATCGCCTTTGCCAGCACCATGCCGCGG
Source organism: Allobosea sp. CCNWLY174 (assembly GCF_037120455.1). Taxonomy (NCBI): domain Bacteria; kingdom Pseudomonadati; phylum Pseudomonadota; class Alphaproteobacteria; order Hyphomicrobiales; family Alloboseaceae; genus Allobosea; species Allobosea sp. CCNWLY174. The sequence goes on from NZ_JBBBBQ010000001.1 coordinate 1,304,587, forward strand.
GCCGCAAGATCGCGGACCGCCCGCGCCCGCTCGGCCTGGTCGGCGCTGTCCTCGGGGAAAAGCTCGCGCTCGCGCCGGGCGTCGAGCGCATCGCCCATCGCCCCGGGAGGCGCCTGACGCGCCGCGCCGAGCACTTGCTCGACGGTGACGGCCTGCCCCTCCCAGACTTGAGTCCGCGAGGACATGTAGCTGCCGGTGCGGCGCATCTCCAGCACGATGTCCTCGGCCGAGCGCTCACGTGCGCCCTGCATATCGAGCCCGCCAGCCGGGATCTTGGTGGTGCCGAGCGCATGCCGCAGCATGTCGTTGATGATGTAGTCGTGGGCATAATTGAACTCGAGCGTGGCGCTGCCGCGGGCCCTGTCATGGGTCCGCAGCGCCAGGTGCAGGAGTTCGTGGGCGAGCACGAAGACGAGATCGTCGCCGGAGAGCCTGGCGGTGAAGGACGGGTTCGCCAGCAGCCGGCCGGAGGCGAAGACCCCCATGGTCGGCACGCGCTCGTCGATCTCGACGCGCACGGCGGCGGCAAGCCCGGCCAGATGGGGGAACGGCACCGTCACCAGCCGCAGGCCCCGCATGATCCGCGCATGGGTGGCGCGGTTGGCAACCGAAAGATCGGGCGCCGTGCTCATGCCGCAACCTTCCGCAGGAGGTCGTACATGGCCCGGTCCGCGCCGAGCGCCCCCCAGACCTCCACCATGTCGTTGAGCACGAGCAGCTGATGCTCCTGCGACAGGCTGCGCAGGAAGCGGTTGATCACCACCGACTTCATGCCTTCCGCGCGCCCGTCCCTGACGAACTGGCGGATGCAATCGAGGATGAACCAGCGGGCGGAATCCCCCTTGGGCAGCAGCTCGGGCTTGCGCAGATAATCCTCGAGCGGGCGCACTGCACCGATCGAATCCTCGGCGAGCGCGCAGAATACCACGGCGTCTTCCGGCGAGAGCCGGCCGAAGGCGAGCGCGCGCCGCAAGTCATTGCTGAGGAAGCCGGCCTTCTCGGCCATGTCGAGCGCTCGTGACAGCAATGTCCAGGCGCGCGGTGTCGAGAACGGCACAGGCTCGGCCGGCACCGGCCGCATCAGTGCATCGGGGATCGTCCCGATGAAGCTGCGAATCTCGCTCCGCACGCCGGCACGCTGGGCCCAGGCGAGCCAATCTGCGGTATCGACGCGCAATTGCAGGATGGTGACACGGTTGACCAGTGCCGAGCTCATCGCCCGCACCAATGCGCGGTCCTGCAGCCGGTTGCCGGCGGCGACGACCCATGTGCCCTTCGGCAGGGCATGCTCACCGAGCCGCCGCTCCAGCAGCAGCGAATAGAATGCCTTCTGGACATCGGGCGAGCAGGCCGGCAACTCGTCAAGGAACAGGCAGAACGGCTCCGGCTTCTCCGGCAGCAATACGCGCGGCGGGCAGAAGACCGAGCGCTCGCCGACGATGCGCGGAATGCCGCTGACGTCCTCGGGAGCGATCTGGGTGCCGAGCAGCGAGCGACAGGGCAGTCCCGCCTCACGCGCGGCTTCATAGACCAGCTCCGACTTGCCGAGTCCGGGCGGCGAGAGCAGCAGGAAGCTCTGCTCATGCGCCATGCACTGGATCAGCTGCTTGGCCTGTCGCAGCGAGACGACTTCCTCGAAGGCGGAACGCGTCGCTTCCATCAACCCCTCCCAAAAGCGCCCCGTAAGGATCAGATCCACGGGTCCGGCGAGAGGTAGTCTGCAACAGCCGAGGCCGTTGAAATCATTATTTCTTCGTAATGTTTAGTTTTGTTTCACGGCCCACTAGGTTCCACGATTCTGGCGCTCCTGCCGCACTTGCCGGCGAGGCGCGGCCCTGTTTTCCCGACGGCACAAGTCTTTCGCCACCCGCTCCGGCTTGACGCCCACCCGTTTCCGCGCGACCTCCTCAACTCGCAACGGTAGCGCAGAGGAAGCGTGGGATGGCTAAGAGCACCTTGTCGGCGGACCTTCGTTCGGGCGCGCTCGTCTACCACCGCCTTCCCAAGCCGGGTAAGCTGGAGATCCAGGCGACCAAGCCGCTGGGCAACCAGCGCGACCTGGCGCTGGCCTATTCGCCCGGCGTCGCCGCCGCCTGCGAGGCGATCGTCGAGGATCCGGCTGAGGCTGCCGAACTCACCTCGCGCCAGAACCTCGTCGCCGTCATCACCAACGGCACTGCCGTGCTCGGCCTCGGCGACATCGGGCCGCTCGCCTCGAAGCCCGTGATGGAGGGCAAGGCCGTCCTCTTCAAGAAATTCGCCGGGATCGACTGCTTCGACATCGAGGTCGAGCAGAAGAACATCGAGAAATTCGTCGAGGTCGTCGCCGCGCTTGAGCCGACCTTCGGCGGTATCAATCTCGAGGACATCAAGGGCCCCGAATGCTTCGAGATCGAGGAGCAGCTCAAGGCCCGGATGAACATTCCGGTCTTCCATGACGACCAGCATGGCACCGCGATCATCGTCAGCGCCGCCGTCCTGAACGGGCTCGACCTAGCCGGCAAGAAGATCGGCGACGTCAAGATCGTCGTGTCCGGCGCCGGCGCGGCCGCGCTGGCCTGCCTCAACCTGCTCGTCTCGCTCGGCGCCCGCACCCAGAACATCTGGGTCACCGACCTCGACGGCGTGGTCTACAAGGGCCGCAATACCCTGATGGACCGCTGGAAGGAGGTCTACGCGCAGGAGACGCAGGCGCGTACGCTCGCCGAAGTCATCCCCGGTGCCGACATCTTCCTCGGTCTGTCCGCCGCCGGCGTGCTGAAGCCGGAGATGGCCAAGGAGATGGCGCAAAAGCCGCTGATCCTGGCGCTCGCCAACCCCTATCCGGAGATCATGCCGGAGGAGGCGCTGGCCGTCCGGCCGGACGCGATGATCTGTACCGGCCGCTCGGATTATCCGAACCAGGTCAACAACGTCCTGTGCTTCCCCTACATCTTCCGCGGCGCACTCGACGTGCAGGCGACGACGATCAACGAGCCGATGAAGCTCGCGGCGGTGCGTGCCATCGCTGCACTCGCCCGCGAGGCGACCTCGGACGTGGCGGCACGCGCTTATGGCGGTGAGGCCTCGACCTTCGGCGCGAACTCGCTGATCCCCAACCCGTTCGATCCGCGCCTGATCCTGCGCATCGCGCCGGCGGTGGCCGAGGCGGCGATGGCGACCGGCGTCGCCAAGAAGCCGCTGATCGACCTGGAAGCCTATCGCGAAGATCTCTCCCGCTTCGTCTTCCGCTCCGGCTTCCTGATGAAGCCGCTCTTTGCCAAGGCGAAGGCCGACCCCAAGCGCGTGATCTATGCCGAGGGCGAGGACGAGCGCGTGCTGCGCGCCGCCCAGATCGCGATCGAGGAAGGCATGGCGATCCCGATCCTGATCGGCCGCCCCTCGGTGATCGAGACCCGCGTCAAGCGCTTCGGCCTGACGATCCGGCCGGGCATCGATTGCGAGCTGGTCAACCCCGAGGACGACCCGCGCTATCGCGACTACGTCCAGACCTATCTCGACATCGCCGGCCGGCGCGGCATCACACCAGAGGCGGCCCGCGCGCTGGTGCGTACCAACAACACCGTGATCGCGGCGCTCGCTGTGGCGCGGGGCGAGGCCGATGCGATGATCACCGGGCTGGAGGGGCGCTTCCTGTCGCGGCTGCGCCATATCCGCGACATCATCGGGCTCGAGCCAGGCGTCTGCGACATCGCGGCGATGACGCTGATCATCACCAGCAAGGGCGCGTTCTTCCTCGCCGACACCCATGTGAAGCACGACCCCACTGCGGAAGAGATCGCCGACATGACGATCCTCGCGGCTGGCCATGTCGAGCGCTTCGGCATCACCCCGAAGATCGCCCTGCTCTCGCATTCCGACTTCGGCGCGGCCGACACGCCGTCCTCGATCAAGATGCGCAAGGCGGTGAAGCTGATCCAGGAGCGGGCGCCGGAGCTGGAATGCGACGGCGAGATGGAGGCCGACACCGCGCTTCTCGCCGCGATCCGCGACCGGGTGCTGCCGTCCTCGAAGCTGAAGGGCGTCGCCAACGTCCTGATCTTCCCCAATCTCGATGCAGCCAACATCGCCTACCAGTTCGCCAAGGTGCTGGCCGATGCGCTGCCTGTCGGCCCCATCCTGATCGGCGCCGCCAAGCCGGTGCACATCCTCACCGGCTCGGTCACGGCACGCGGCGTCGTCAACATGACCGCCGTCGCCGTCGCCGAGGCGCAAGGACGGGCCGCCGCAGGCTAACCTTGCGCCAGTTCCCGTTGAAGCTGTTTCTGAGCCAGCTTTCGAAAGCGGCTCAGAGACTTAAGCCGAACGGTTGATACCGGCTTTTCGCTCTTGGCGGGCGGCGCGCGATAGGCTCATACTTCGATTCAGGAGCGGGAAAGGGGCCCGTCCGAATCGTTCGGAGAGCGCTCATGTGTGAGATCCACCGTCAGTCCGGTTTCAGGCGCGCCATCCGGCCGCTCGCGCTGGCGAGCGGCCTTTTTCTTGCGCTCGCAGGCTTTGCCGGCGCCGCCATGGCGCAGGTCGTGTTCCATCGCGGCAATGACGGCGATCCCGAGACGCTCGATTCGCACAAGACCTCGACGGTCAGCGAAGCCCATCTCCTGCGCGATCTCTCCGAAGGCCTGGTGATCCACCACATCAACGGCGAGGTCGTTCCTGGCGTCGCCGAGAGCTGGACGATGGCGCCGGACGGCAAGAGCTACAGCTTCAAGCTGCGCGCCAACGCCAAATGGTCGAATGGCGACCCGGTCACGGCGAATGATTTCGTCTTCTCGTTCCGGCGCATGGTCAATCCGGAGACCGGCGCGAAATACGCCAATATCCTCTACCCGATCCTCAACGCCGAGAAGATCAACAAGGCAAGCGAAGGCGCCAAGCTCGAGGATCTCGGCGTCAAGGCGGTCGACGAGCGCACGCTCGAGATTTCGCTGGAGCGGCCCACCCCCTATTTCCTGGAATTGCTGACGCACCAGACCGGCCTGCCGGTCCATGTGCCGTCCGTCCAGAAATTCGGCAAGGACTTCGTCAAGCCGGAGAACTGGGTCTCGAACGGCGCCTACACGCTGAAGGAATTCGTGCCGAACTCGCATATCCGGCTGGAGAAGAACAAGGCCTTCCACGACGCGGCGAACGTGAAGATCGACACGGTGATCTACTATCCGACGCCCGACTTCTCCGCCGCCGCCCGCCGCTTCCAGGCCGGCGAATTGCAGATGACATCCGACATTCCGGCCGATCAGGTCCAGCAGCTTCGCGAGAAGCTCGGCAAGGAGCAGGTCCGGATTTCGCCCTATCTCGGCACCTATTTCCTGATCATCAACACCGCCAAGAAGCCGTTCGACGACATCCGGGTGCGGCGCGCGCTGTCGCTGGTGATCGATCGCGAATTCATCGCCGAGGAGATCTGGGGCGGCACCATGCTGCCGGCCTATGGCGTGATCCCGCCGAACATCGGCAATTACGGCGAGCGCGCCGAAGCCGACTTCAAGGGCGCCTCCCCGCTCGACCGAGAGGACGAGGCGAAGAAGCTGCTTGCCGCTGCCGGCTTCGGGCCCGGCGTGCCGCTCAAGGTCCAGCTGCGCTACAATACCACCGACAACAACCGCCGCACCGTCATCGCCATCGCCGAGCAGTGGAAGGCGATCGGCGTCGAGACCAGCTTCATCAACACCGACGGCAAGACCCACTTCGCCCTGCTTCGCGACGGCGGCGACTTCGACATCGCCCGCTATGGCTGGATCGGCGATTATTCCGATCCGCAGAACTTCCTGTTCCTGTTCCAGAGCGACAATACCGGCTTCAATTCCGGGAAGTACAACAACCCGACATTCGACGCGCTGATGAAACAGGGCGCCGAAGAGGTCGACATCGCCAAGCGCGCCGCGATCCTGCGCGAGGCGGACGCGATCCTCGCGGCCGACGTGCCGTGGATTCCGGTGCTCTACTATTCCTCGAAGAACCTGGTCTCGCCGAAGGTGCAGGGCTTCCAGCAGAATCTGCGCGGCGCGCTGCCGACGCGGTTCATGAGCCTGAAGCCGTGATTCCAAACGCGTCATGGCCGGGCTTGCCCCGGCCATCTCAGGCCGAAGCGGGTGACCGCCAGCGATAATGAGATGTTCGGGTCGAGCCCGAGCATGACGTAGGGACCAGCCCTGTGCTCACCTACATCCTGCGCCGCCTTGCCGCCGCGATCCCGACCCTGTTCGTGATCGTGACGCTGTCGTTCTTCCTGATGCGCGTCGCGCCGGGCGGGCCGTTCGATCTCGAGCAGCCGCTCGAAGCCAAGGTGATGGAGAACCTGCGGCGCATCTACAAGCTCGACCAGCCGCTGTTCCAGCAATACCTGACCTATTTGGCCGCCCTGCTGCGCGGCGATTTCGGCCCGTCCTTCTATTTCCGCGACTTCTCGATCGCCGAACTGTTCGCGCAGGGGCTGCCGGTCTCGATGCGGCTCGGAGCCTGTGCGCTGCTGCTCGCGCTGGCGATCGGCGGCCCGCTGGGCGCGCTCGCGGCCTTTCGCCAGAATGGCGCGGCCGACCATGCGGTGATCGGCTTCGCCACCGCCGGCATCACCATCCCCAATTTCGTCGTCGCGCCCATCCTGCAGATCGTCTTCGGGCTGAGCCTCGCCTGGCTGCCGGTCGGCGGCTGGAACGGCGGCGCCTTCCGCAACACCGTGCTGCCGATCGTGACGCTCGCCCTCCCCCAGATCGCCGTCATCGCCCGGATGACGCGCGCGGCGATGATCGAGACTTTGCGCGCCAACCATATCCGTACGCTTCGGGCCCAGGGCCTCTCGACCACGACCATCGCGCTGCATGCGGCGCGCGGCGCGGCGCTGCCGGTCGTCTCCTATCTCGGGCCGGCCGCGGCGAGCCTGCTCACCGGCTCGGTCGTGGTCGAGACGATCTTCGGCATCCCCGGGATCGGGCGCTATTTCGTCGAGGGTGCGCTCAATCGCGACTACACGCTGGTGATGGGCACGGTCGTCGTGGTCGCGATCTTCGTGCTGCTCTTCAACCTCGTGGTCGACGTGCTCTATGCGCTGCTCGACCCGCGCGTCAGGCTGGAGTGAGCGATGAGCGACACGACCACCTGTGCCCCGCCGCCCGCCGGCCGCTCGCTCTGGCAGGACGCCCGCATCCGCCTGTTGCGCAATCGCGCTGCGGTGGCGAGCCTCGTCGCACTGGCGCTGATGATGCTGGCCTGCCTCGTCGGACCGCTGCTGACCGGCCACCCTTACGACCGGGTCTACCAGGACTATGTCCGTGTCCCCGGCAGCCTCTCTGCCTATCCCAAGGCGGAGGCCTTGCCCGGCGCTGTCCAGCGCATCGCCACGCGGATCAGGGCGACGCCGAGCGAGATCGTCGCGCAGGGTGATCGCGTCAGGCTGGTACTGACCGCGCAGCGGCCGATCGACCAGCGCCTGCTGGTCTATTTCGACCGCTCCGACCAGTTCGGCACGCCGGTCATCACCGCCAATGAGCAGGAAGGCCGCCGGCTCAGCCTCGAAGTCCCGATCGAGCGGCAATACTTCCTGTTCGGTACCGACTCCAATGGCCGCGACCTGCTGACCCGCACGCTGATCGCCGGCCGGGTCTCGCTCGCGATCGGCCTGCTCGCCACCGGCGTCGCATTGATCATCGGCGTCGCCTATGGCGCGACCGCAGGCTATCTCGGCGGGCGCATCGACATGGTGATGATGCGCATCGTCGACGTGCTCTATTCGCTGCCGTTCATCTTCTTCGTCATCCTCCTCGTCGTCTTCTTCGGCCGGAACTTCATCCTGATGTTCCTAGCCGTGGGCGCGATCGAATGGCTCGACATGGCGCGCATCGTCCGGGGCCAGGCGCTCTCGATCCGGCGGCAGGACTATGTGCTGGCGGCCGAGGCGCTCGGCGTCTCGACCGGCGGCATCCTCAGGCGCCACGTCATCCCCAATACGCTCGGGCCGGTCATCGTCTATGTCACCCTGCTGGTGCCGAAGGTCATCCTGCTGGAGAGCTTCCTGTCCTTCCTCGGCCTTGGCGTGCAGGAGCCGATGACGAGTTGGGGCGTGCTGATCTCGGATGGCGCGCGCGCCATCCAGGCGACGCCGTGGATGCTGATCTTCCCTGCCGCCTTCCTGGTGACGACGCTGTTTGCGCTCAACTTCCTCGGCGACGGCCTGCGCGACGCGCTCGACCCGCGGGATCGCTGAGATGGCCGACGAACCCATCCTGTCCATCCGCGACCTCAAGGTCCGCTTCCGCACCAATGACGGCCCGTGCGAGGCCGTGCGCGGCATCGACCTCGATGTCGGCCCGGGCGAGTTCGTCGCGGTCGTCGGCGAATCCGGCTCCGGCAAGAGCCAGAGCGTGATGGCGGCGATGGGCCTCCTCGCCAGCAACGGCGAGGTCTCCGGCGCGATCCGCTATCGCGAGGTCGATCTTCTCACGCTGCCGCCGTCGGTCCTGAACAGCTATCGCGGCCGCAAGCTCGCGATGATCTTTCAGGAGCCGATGACCTCGCTCGATCCGCTGTTCCGGATCGGAGCGCAGATGACGGCGCCTCTGCGCAAGCATCAGGGCCTGTCGCGCAAGGCGGCGCGGGCGCGGGCCCTCGAACTGCTGAAGCTGGTGCGCATCCCGCACCCGGAGCGCCGACTCGATTCCTATCCGCACGAACTCTCGGGCGGGCAACGCCAGCGCGTGATGATCGCGATGGCGCTCGCCAACGATCCCGACATCCTGATCGCCGACGAGCCGACGACGGCGCTCGACGTCACCATCGAGGCCGAGATCCTCGCGCTGATCGCCGAGCTCCGGCAGCGGCTGCGCATGGCGGTGATCCTGATCAGCCACGATCTCGGCCTCGTCCGGAACTATGCCGAGCGCGTCTATGTGATGAAGGCCGGCGAAGTCGTCGAGAGCGGCCCGGTAAAGGCGATTTTCGATACGCCGCGGCACCCCTACACCAAGGCGCTGCTCGCGGCCGAACCGCATGGGCGCAAGGCACCTCCGCCGCAGGATGCGCCGATCCTGCTCGAAGCCCGCGACGTGCGCGTGTCTTTCGACCTCTCGCGCGGCTTCCTGAAGCGCGAGAAGGCGACGCTGCATGCCGTCGACGGCGTCGACCTGACGCTGCGGCGCGGCCAGACGATCGGTATCGTCGGCGAATCCGGCTCGGGCAAGTCGACGCTCGGCCGCGCCTTGCTCAAGCTGCTGCCCTCCTCCGGGATGGTCCGCTTCGAGGATCGGGCGCTGACCTCGCTCGACCGCGCCGCGATGCGGCCGCTGCGCCGCGGCCTGCAGGTCGTCTTCCAGGACCCGTTCGGCTCGCTGTCGCCGCGCCTCACCGTCGGCGAGATCATCACCGAAGGTTTGCTGGCGCACGAGCCCGCTCTGTCGCGCGCCGAGCGCGAGCGGCGGGCCGCGGCGGCGCTCACAGAGGTCTGTCTCGACCCTGCCCTGCGCAATCGCTATCCGCACGAATTCTCCGGCGGCCAGCGCCAGCGCATCGCCATCGCCCGCGCCATGATCCTGCACCCGGCGCTGGTGGTGCTGGACGAGCCGACCTCGGCGCTCGACCGCACGGTGCAGCAGAGCATCGTCGCCCTGCTCAAGGAGCTCCAAGCGGCGCACGATCTGTCCTATCTCTTCATCAGCCACGACCTCGCGGTCGTCCGTGCCATGGCCGACGAGATCATGGTCATGAAGGATGGCAGGGTGGTCGAGCGCGGGCCGACGGAGGCGATCTTCGAGGCGCCGCAGCAGGACTATACCCGACGCCTCATCGCCGCCGCGCTGAAGCACTGACACGAAAAACGCCGCCTCGCTGGAGCGAAGCGGCGCCCTATCGATGTCCGGCCAGGGGAGGCCACCGACACCGGCTAGAGGAGTATCCTCATCGCATTTTCGTCACGCGAACCGGTACCCGCTTCGCTCGAATATGCTCTGGCTATCAGTTCTCGACATAGCTGATCTTGCCGTCCGCACCCTTCTTCCAGGTGTAGACGGTGTAGTCGAGATTGGTGCGGTCGCCCTTCTTGTCATAGGACATGTCGCCGAGCACGGTCTTGAACGTCATGCCCGAATGCATCGCGGCGGCAACCTTCTTCGGATCGAGCGATTTCGCCTGCTCGGCCGCCTGCTTCATGATCTGGACCGCGGCGTAGGAGTAGAGCGTGTAGGCCTCCGGGTTGATGCCCTTGGCCTCGAAGCGCTTGACGACCTCGGCCGCCACGGGCCGCTTGCGCGGATCGGGCGGGAAGGTCATCAGCGTGCCTTCGGTGCCCGGGCCACCGATCACGGCGTATTCGTCGGACGTGATGCCGTCGGCGCCCATAGCCACCGTCGTCAGGCCCTGGTCGCGCATCTGGCGGACGATCAGGCCGAGCTCGGTGTGTAGTCCGCCCCAATAGAGCAGGTCTGCCTTGGCCGATTTGATCTTCGAGACCAGCGCCGAGAAGTCCTTCTCGCCGGTGTTGACGCCTTCGTAGAGCACTTCCTTGATGCCGGCGGCGTGCAGACCCTTGCGGGTCTCTTCGGCGAGTCCCTGACCATAGGTCGTCTTGTCATGGACGACGACGATGACCTTGCCCTTGAAGGTCTTGGCGATATGGCCGGAGGCGACGACGCCCTGCTGGTCGTCGCGGCCGCAGGTGCGGAACACGTTCCACAGGCCGCGCTCGGTGATCTTCGGATTGGTGGCCGACGGGCTGATCATCAGCATGCCGTTCTCGGCGTAGACCTCGGATGCCGGCATCGTCACGCCGGAGTTGAAGTGGCCGACAACCCATTTGACGCCGTCGCCGACGAACTTGTTGGCCACCGAGACGCCCTGCTTGGGATCGCCGACGTCATCCCCGCTCGAAATCACGATCTGCTGGCCAAGGATGCCGCCGGCCGCATTGATGTCGGCCACGGCCTGCTCGGCCCCGTTCTTCAATTGCGCACCGAAGGCGGCGCTGGCGCCGGTCATCGGACCGGCGACGCCGAGCTTGATCTGCGCCAGCGCTGCGCCATGCGACATCGCGAATGCGCCTGCGGCGAGCATCGCGATCAGATTGGTCCTCATATCCGTTCTCCTCCACGGTCCGAGCCGTGGCCGGACGCTACGTCGCTTGCATTAACCTGTAAATCTGAGATAGCTGGTTACATGACGACTGATCGTACCGGCGGCCCCAGCCGCGCCAGCTCCTTGCCGCTCGTCGCAAGCGAGCTCGCCTTCGACTTCACCAACACCACCTCGGATCGCGGCGGGCCCAGCCAGCTCGAGCATCTGCGCGAGGGGCGCGACGTCGTGCTCTGGGCGCGGCATGCCAAGGTGATCAGCGACAGCGACCGCGATGCGTCACTGGCCGCGGTCGAGGCGGACGCCGATCTGGCGGCGCGCCTGCTCGCCGAGGCACTGGATCTGCGCGACACGATCTATCGGATCGGCGCCGCGATCAGCCGCCGCCAGCCGCCGGCGGAGGAAGACCGTATGCAACTCGCAGCCATCCACGCGCATTGCCTCGCCAGCGCCAGGCTGTCTCCGTTCGGCGACGGCTTCGTCTGGCGCTGGGACGCCAGCCAGACCCTGAGCGAGGCCATCCGCGGGCCGATCGCACTGTCGGCTCTGACCGTGCTGACCCAGCAGAACCTCGCCCGCATCAAGCAATGCGAGGGCGACCATTGCGGCTGGCTGTTCTTCGACACCACCAAGAACCGGCTGCGGCGCTGGTGCGAGATGTCGGTCTGCGGCAACCGCGCCAAGGTCCGCGCCTTCCGCCAGCGCCATTTCGAGGCGAAGACGGCTGGCTAGCGCCGCCCTGCATCAGGCGCCGGTCGGCAAGCCGGCATGATATCTCGCCTCGCGCGCCGGGCTCGGCTAGGAAGGTCCGTCCTTCCCGCATGAGACCATCCCCATGAGCCGCACCGTCTACGTCAATGGCGCCTATCTTCCCGAGGAAGAGGCGACGATCTCGATCTTCGACCGCGGCTTCATCTTCGGCGACGGCATCTACGAGGTCTCGGCCGTGCTCGGCGGCAAGCTGGTCGATTGCGAGGCGCATCTGGCGCGGCTCGAACGCTCGGCCGGCGAGATCGGGCTCGACCTGCCCTGCTCGCGAGCCGAGCTCATTGCCATCCATCGGGAGCTCATCGCCCGCAACAGCCTGGACGAAGGCAGCATCTATCTGCAGGTCTCGCGCGGCGCCGCCGATCGCGACTTTCCCTTCCCCAAGGGCGTCAAGGCGTCCCTGGTCCTGTTCACGCAGGCGCGCCAGTTCGCCAATACGCCGCTGGCGAAGACCGGCATCAAGGTCGTCAGCACGCCGGACCTGCGCTGGGCTCGCCGCGACATCAAGAGCGTCAATTTGCTCGCGCCGGTGCTGGCCAAGCAGTTCGCGGCCGAAAACGGCGCGCAGGAGGCCTGGATGATCGAGGATGGCGTCGTCACCGAAGGCGCCTCGTCGACCGCCTGGATCGTCAAGGGCAAGACGCTGATCTCGCGCCCGCTCTCGCACAAGGTGCTGCCGGGCATCACCCGCACGGCCGTGCTCGCCTTTCTGGCCGAGAGCGGCTTCACCTTCGAGGAGCGCGAATTCACGCTGGAGGAAGCGCTCGACGCCGAGGAGGCCTTCATCACCTCGGCGACCAGCCTGGTCATGCCGGTGACGACGATCGACGGCCACAGCATCCACAACGGCGCGCCGGGGCCCGCGACGATCCGCCTGCGCGAGATCTATCTCGACCACGCGCGCAAGGGCGGCGTGCTGGGCTGAAAGGTCGTAATGGCGGCGCTCACAGCGTCGCCAGTTGCTGCTCCAGACCGTCGATGCGCGCCATGGCAGAAGCGAGGCGCTCGCGCCAGCGTGGTCCGCGCGCCAACGCATCGGTGTAAGCCTCCCGCAATTCGTCAGGCCGATCGCGGGCGAGAATGTCGATCAGCATGGCGGCCTGGCGCCGATCCTTCACCGCCTTGAGGCTGTCCGGGCCGCCCTGCCGGCGGTCCGAGACGATCAGCTTGTGAATGGCGAAGCGCTCGGGGCGCGGAATCTGGACCAGAACGCCGCCACGATAGGTGACGGCGGCCTTGATCGGCTCGGCGATCAGATAATTGAGGTAGTGCAGGGACTGTGCGTGGACGCCGAGAGCCGGCAGTTGCCGCGGCTCCTCGCGCTCGGTGAAAGCGGGCGTGAGAAACTCGACCAGCGTTTCGCTACGGCTCTGCCTCCAGCGCCAGGCACGACGCTCGTCGAGCACCGGCGCAGGTGCGAACGAAAACCCCGCCAGCAGGCGCGGAAGCGCCTCCTCGACTGCGTCATCGAGTGCCAGCGACAGGCGCTCGAAGCTGGCTATGTCGATGTCATTGGTCTGCGCCGCCTGTTCGAGGCCGAAACGGACGCCGAGTTCGCCTTCATAGAGCCGAAAGGCAACCGTCCCGACCAACGTGCCACCCAGGCGGAAGACACCGGTCTTCGCCATTGCCGCAAGCAGACTGCCTGTCCCGGCGTCGACACCAAGAAACCCCTCGGCGCGCAGAATCCTGATCAGCCGGGTCCGATTGGCCTGCGCAGCAGCAATCTGCTCGCGAAGCGCTGGAACCTGCGCGAGGCGTAGCCGAAGCCCCTCACTGTCTTCACCGATATAGGATTTCTTCACCTCGGAGCCGACGCGATAACTGTCGTACCAGTAGACCCTTCCGTTCCGCTCCACACGCGTCGGCGTCCCACGAACTGCCGACACCGCCTCGTCGAGCAGCGAGCGCATCAGATCGTGATAGGCCGCATGGACCAGCGGAGAGTGATAGGCTACAGGCGTCATCCGTGTTCAACGAAATAGATTTTCGTTGAACAATACCTCGTGTTCAACGAAATTTCAATTCGTTGAACAATGGGACAACCGCTCCCCCGCGACATAGGTCGACACTACATTCCGCTCGTCGCCGAGCGTGACCAGCACGAAGAGCTCCTCGCCTAGATCGCGCACCGTCTCCAGCCGATGGGCCATCACCCGCGTCGCGGCGGGATCGAGCACGACGACATCCGCCTCGTGGCCCGGCTCGAACGAGCCGATCAGATGATCCAGGCCCAGCGTCGCGGCATTGCCCAGCGTGATCGCATGCAGCGCCTCGAAGGCCGAGAGCGACTGCCCCTGCAGCTGCAGTATCTTGTAGGCCTCGGCCATGGTCCGGAGCATCGAATAGGAGGTGCCGCCGCCGATATCCGTGGCGACCGCGACCTTGACGCCCTCATGCCGCGCTCTTTGCCAATCGAACAGGCCGGAGCCGAGAAAGAGATTTGAGGTCGGGCAGAAGACGGCGATCGCGCCATGCTGGGCGAAAGCCCGCCATTCGCGTTTGGTCATATGGATGCAGTGGCCGAGCAGGCTCTTCTTCCCCAAGAGGCCGTAGTCCTCGTAGATGCCGGCATAGTCGGCGGCATCGGGATAGAGCTCCCTGGCGAAGGCGATCTCGGCCCGGTTCTCGTTGATATGGGTCTGGACGAAGCAGTCCGGATGCTCCGCGACCAGCTTCTGAGAGGCCGCCATCTGCTCCGGCGTCGAGGTCACGGCGAAACGCGGGGTGATCGCATAGAGCTGGCGGCCCTTGCCATGCCAGCGCGCTATCAGTTCCTTGCTGTCGGCATAGCCGCTCTCGGCCGTGTCGGTCAGCGCCGGCGGCGCGTTGCGGTCCATCATCACCTTGCCGGCGATCATGCGGGTGTTGCGCCGATGCGATTCGGCGAAGAAGGCGTCGGCCGATTGCTTGTGCACCGAGCAGTAGATCGCAGCTGTGGTGGTGCCGCTGGCCAGCAATTCGTCGAGCAGGAAGCCAGAGAGCTTCTCGGCATGGCCCTGCTGGGCCAGCTTCTGCTCCTCGACGAAGGTGTATTTGTTCAGCCACTCCATGAGTTGCGCGCCATAGGAGGCGATCACCTGCGTTTGCGGCATGTGGATATGGGCATCGATGAAGCCCGGCATGATCAGATGCGGACGATGATCGGTGATGGGAGCGCCGGCCGGCAGCGTCGGCAGCATCTCGCTCGCCTCGCCAGCAGCCTTGATCAGGCCGCCTTCGATGACGAGCAGGCCGTCCTCGACATAGCGATGCGCGGCCTCGCCGATCGCATGCGGATCGTCGACGAACCAGAGAAGCCGGCCGCGCAGGGCCGAGATCGCACCGTCTTTGCTCAAGGCTCGCCGCTCCGGCTCAAATCGCGATCATATCTGCACCAAATCAAAGCTTCCGGCCAAGCCGCGAACGTGCCTAATCTTGGGGCATGAACCCGATTTGCCAGCGGCCGGACCGCCATGCACCGAACCGCCATGCGTGAGACCGTGCGTTTCCTGCTCGGCGACGAGCCGGTCGAGATCGCCTCCTGCGATCCGACCCGCACCGTGCTCGACTGGCTGAGACTCGACCGCCGCCGCACCGGCACCAAGGAAGGCTGTGCCGAGGGCGATTGCGGCGCCTGCACCATCGTGGTCGGCCGGCTCGATGGCGACCGTCTGCGCTACGAGGCGATCAACGCCTGCATCCGCTTCCTGCCGACCCTCGATGGATGCCATGTCCTGACCGTCGAGCACCTCAAAGGTTCGGACGGGGCCCTTCACCCGGTGCAGCAGGCGATGGTCGACTGCCATGGCTCGCAATGCGGCTTCTGTACGCCGGGCTTCGTGATGTCGCTGCTGGCGCTCTGGCTGAACGAGCGGTCACCGTCGGTGCAGCGGATCGAGGATGCGCTCGCAGGAAACCTATGCCGCTGCACCGGCTACGAGCCGATCATCGCTGCCGCGCAGCGCATGGATAGTGCCGAGCGCGAGCAGGATCGTTTCGTCGCTGGGATGCCCGCTGTCATCGCCCGGCTGAAGGCGCTCGCGGATGACGAAACGATCTCGATCGGCGATGGTGAACGCCATTTCTACGCCCCCGCCAATGTCGCGGCACTGGCCGAACTCGTCAGCGCCCATCCGCAGGCGACACTCGTCGCCGGAGCGACCGATGTCGGCCTGTGGGTCACCAAGGGCATGCGCCGGCTCGATCCGGTGATCTACCTTGGCCGCATCGACGAATTGCGCGCGATCTCGGACGAAGGCGATCATCTTCGCTTCGGCGCGATGGCGAACCAGGTCACGGTGCGCGAGGCGCTCGCCGGCATCTCGCCGCAGCTCGACGAGATGCTGCGCCGCTTCGGCGGCGAGCAGGTGCGCAATGCCGGCACGATCGGCGGCAACATCGCCAACGGCTCGCCGATCGGCGACCTGCCGCCGGCCCTGATCGCCCTCGGCGCGACCTTGGTGCTGCGCAAGGACAGCGAGCGCCGCGAGCTACCCCTCGAAGCCTTCTTCCTCCACTATCGCAAGCAGGACCGGCAGCCGGGCGAATTCGTCGAGGCCGTGCTGGTACCGAAACTGCCTGTGGGAGCACTTTTCCATATCTCGAAGATCTCGAAGCGCTTCGACGAGGACATTTCTGCGGTGTGCGGCGCCTTCTATATGACGCTGGAAGCCGGGCGCGTCAGCGACGCGCGCCTCGCCTATGGCGGCATGGCCGGCATCCCGAAGCGAGCGAAAATCGCTGAGGCCGCGCTGCTCGGCCGTTCCTGGGACGAGACCGCAGTCACCGCCGCAATCGCCGCGCTGGCTGAGGATTTCACGCCGCTGACCGACATGCGGGCTTCGGCCGCTTACCGGCTCAAGGTCGCCGGCAACCTGCTGCGACGCTTCCTGATCGAGACGACGGCGCCCGAGACATCGACCCGCGTCGCCGGCCTGCTGGCGGAGGCTGCCCATGGCTGACGCGCGCAAGCGGCTCGACGCCATGGCGACACGGTCGATCGTCGGCTCGCCGCTGAAGCATGATTCAGCCGAGAAGCATGTCGCCGGCGAAGCGCTCTATATAGACGACATCGCCGAGCCCGCCGGCCTCGCCCATGCCTGCCTCGGCCTCTCGACCATTGCCCATGGCAAGCTGGTCGCGCTCGACCTGTCGGTTGTCGCGGCGGCGCCCGGTGTGCTCGCGGTGCTCACCGCCAACGACATCCCCGGCGCGAACGACATCTCCTCGACGCACAAGCACGACGAGCCGGTGTTCGCGACGAGCGACATCCTGCATCACGGCCAGCCGCTCTTTGCGGTCATTGCCGAGACGCGCCAGCAGGCCCGCCATGCCGCGCTGCTGGCCAAGGCGTCCTACGATGAGGCGCCTCCCCTGCTCGACGTCGCCGCCGCCCGCGCTGCCGGCTCCGAACTCGTCACCGAGCCGCTCAAGCTCGAACGCGGCGATGTCGCCTCCGCCCTCGCCGCCAGCCCGCGCCGGCTGAAGGGCTCGATGGCGATCGGCGGGCAGGACCATTTCTACCTGGAAAGCCAGATCTCCCTCGCCATCCCCGGCGAGGACGAGGACATGCTGGTACTGTGCTCGACCCAGCATCCGAGCGAAGTCCAGCACATGGTCGCCAACGTCCTTGGCGTGGGCGCGCATGCGGTCACCATCGAGGTCAGGCGCATGGGCGGCGGCTTCGGCGGCAAGGAGACGCAGGCCAATCTCTTCGCCTGCGTCGCGGCGCTCGCCGCCCGCAAGCTGAAGCGGCCGGTGAAGCTCAGGCCAGACCGCGACGACGACATGGTCATCACCGGCAAGCGCCACGACTTCGTCGTCGATTACGAGGTCGGCTTCGACGATGACGGCCGCATCCATGCGGTCGATGCGGTCTATGCCGCGCGCTGCGGCTGGAACGCCGATCTCTCCGGCCCGGTCACGGACCGCGCGCTGTTCCACATGGACAACTGCTCTTTCTATCCGGCGGTGCGGGCCCTTTCCGAGCCCCTGCGCACGAACACGGTTTCGAACACCGCCTTCCGCGGCTTCGGCGGGCCGCAGGGCATGGTCGGGGCCGAGCGCTTCATCGAGGAAGTCGCCTATGCCACCGGGCTCGATCCGCTGGAGGTGAGGAAGCGCAACCTCTATGGCGGCGAAGGCCGCGAGATCACGCCCTATCACCAGCAGGTCGAGGACATGATCGCCGCCGAGGTGATCGAAGACCTCGAACATTCCTGCGACTACCGCGCCCGCCAGGACGCAATCCGCGCCTTCAACCGGACGAGCCCGGTGATCAAGCGCGGCATCGCGCTGACCCCGGTCAAGTTCGGAATCTCCTTCACCGCGACCTGGTACAATCAGGCCGGCGCGCTGGTCCACGTCTACACCGACGGCACGGTGGCGCTGAACCATGGCGGCACCGAAATGGGCCAGGGGCTCTACCAGAAGGTGGCGCAAGTGGTGGCGCAGGCCTTCGGCATCGGGCTGGAGCAGATCAAGATCACCGCGACGACCACCGGCAAGGTTCCGAACACCTCGGCAACGGCCGCCTCCTCAGGCTCGGACCTCAACGGCATGGCGGCGCTCGACGCCTGCGAGACGATCAAGCAGCGGCTCATCGCCTTCGCCTGTGAGCACTGGCAGGAAAAGCCGGAGGCGATCGCCTTCCTGCCCGGCAGAGTGCAGGTCGGTGCGCGCGAGATCGCGTTCGTCGAGCTGGTCAAGGCGGCCTATATGGCGCGCGTCCAGCTCTCGGCCACCGGCTTCTATGCGACGCCAAAAATCCATTGGGACCGCAAGGCCGGTCGCGGCCACCCGTTCTACTACTTCGCCTATGGCGCGGCCGCGGCCGAAGTCGCGATCGACACCCTGACGGGCGAGTACAAGGTCGAACGCGTCGACATCCTGCACGACTGCGGCAATTCGCTGAACCCGGCGATCGACAAGGGCCAGATCGAGGGCGGCTTCGTCCAGGGCATGGGCTGGCTGACCACCGAGGAGCTGGTCTGGGACGAGAAGGGGCGGCTCAGGACGCACGCGCCTTCGACCTACAAGATCCCGGTCGCCTCCGATCGTCCGCGGATCTTCAACGTCGCGCTCTTGGAGAAGGCGCCCAATCGCGAGCACACCATCCATCGTTCCAAGGCGGTGGGCGAGCCGCCGCTGATGCTGGCGATCAGCGTGCTGCACGCGCTCTCCGATGCGGTGGCGAGCGTCGGCGACCATCGGGTCTGCCCGCAGCTCGACGCGCCAGCCACGCCGGAGCGCGTGCTCGACGCGGTCGACAGGGTAAGGGCGCAGGCGGAGGCGGTACGATGACCCCCGCCAACTTCCTCGCCGCTAGCCTCACCGAAGGCGCCGTCATCGTCCGCATCACGGAGGCCCAGGGCTCGACCCCGCGCGAGGCCGGCGCGACGATGATCGTCAGCGCCCGCAGCAGCGCCGGCACCATCGGCGGCGGCCAGCTCGAATTCCACTGCATCGACCTCGCCCGCATCATGCTCGACAGCGGCGGCCCGCAGCAGTTGATCGATATCCCACTCGGCCCGCAAATGGGCCAGTGCTGCGGCGGGCGCGTGCGGGTGGCGATGGAGCCGGCGGCCGCCGCCCATCTGGAAGCGCTGAGGCAGGCCGAGGCGAAAGCAGCGGCCGAGCGACCGCAGGTGCTGATCTTCGGCGCCGGCCACACCGGCAAGGCGCTGGCCCGCAGCCTCGCTTTACTCCCGGTCGCGGCGACCCTGATCGACGATCGGCCCGGCCAGTTCGGCGAGGTGCCCGAGACCGTGGCCTGCCTGCAACTCGACGATCCCGAGACCGCGCTGGCCGCTGCGCGGCCGGGCTCTGCCTTCGTCGTCCTGACGCATAGCCATGCGCTCGATTATAGACTGGCCGAGGCGGCGCTGCTGCGCGGCGACGCGGCCTATGTCGGCATGATCGGCTCGGGCACGAAGCGCGCCCGCTTCGAGGCCAGCTTTCGCCGCCGCCATCCCGGCAGCAAGGCACTGGGTAGGCTCACCTGCCCGATCGGCGGATCGGATGTGCATGACAAGCGTCCGGAGGTGATCGCCGCCTTGACGAGTGCCGAGCTGGTGCGTTGCTTGCTTGGCGACACAGCCATGAAACGAGCGAGGCCACGGAACCGCCATGACGCAGCCGCCTGACCAGACGGCACCTTCGCGCCTGGCGCTCGCCCATGTCTCGAAGAGCTTTCCGGGCGTGAAGGCCAATCAGGACATCAGCCTTTCGGTCCGCCCCGGCGAGATCCATGCCCTGCTCGGCGAGAACGGCGCCGGCAAATCGACCCTGGTCAAGATCATCTATGGCGTGCAGCGCGCCGACGAGGGGCAGATCAGCTTCGACGGCCGCCCGGTCGAGATCGCCTCGCCCAAGGCGGCGCGCAAGTTCGGCATCGGCATGGTCTTCCAGCATTTCTCGCTGTTCGACGGCATGACCGTGCTGGAGAACATCGCGCTCGGCCTCGACGAGACCGTCCCGGCCGAGGAGCTGAAGGCGCGGATCAAGGCGATCCTCGACAGCTATTCTTTGCCGCTCGACCCGGACCGCGAGGTGCATACGCTCTCGGTCGGCGAGCGCCAGCGCATCGAGATCGTGCGCTGCCTGCTGCAGAAGCCGAAGCTTTTGATCATGGACGAGCCGACCTCGGTGCTGACGCCGCAGGAGGTCGAGCGCCTGTTCGAGACGCTGCGCCAGATCGCCAGCGAGGGCTGCTCGATCCTCTACATCAGCCACAAGCTGCACGAGATCAAAGCGCTGTGCGAGGCCGCCACCATCCTGCGCGGCGGCAAGGTCGTCGCGACCTGCGATCCGCGTGTCGAAACGACGCGACGCATGGCCGAACTGATGATCGGCGCGGAGCTGAAGAGCATCGAGCGGCCGGCTGGTGACGGTAAGGCCGGTGCGGCCCGGCTTTCGGTCGAGAAGCTCGACATGCCGGGCGAGCCGCCTTTCGGCACAAGCCTGAAGGCCATCTCCTTCTCCGCCCAGGCCGGCGAGATCCTCGGCATCGCCGGCGTCGCCGGCAATGGCCAGGCCGAATTGCTGATGGCGCTTTCGGGCGAGCATCTCGCCTCCCGCAATGAGGCGATCCGGCTCGACGGCCAGCCGATCGGCCTGGCCGATGCCGGCGCCCGCCGCGCCGCCGGCCTCGCCTGCGTGCCCGAAGAGCGCAACGGCCACGCCGCCGTGCCCGAGTTCTCGCTTGCGGAGAACGTCGTGCTGACTGCGCGCCATCGCCTGCCCCTCGCGCCATCGGGCGTGATCCGGCAAGGGCCGGTCGAGGCTTATGCGAAGGATGTCATCGCCCGCTTCGATGTCCGGACAACCGGCGCGGCGGCGCTCGCTGGCTCGCTCTCCGGCGGCAACCTGCAGAAATTCATCATGGGCCGCGAAATCGGGCAGCGCCCCGACGTGCTGGTGGTCGCGCAGCCGACCTGGGGCGTCGATGCCGGCGCTGCCGCCGCAATCCGGCAGGCACTGGTCGACCTCGCCGCGCAGGGCTCGGCCATCGTGGTGATCTCGCAGGATCTGGACGAGTTGCTCGAGCTCTCCGACCGGCTCTGTGTGATCAACGAAGGGCGACTGTCGCAGGCGCGGCCGGTCGCGGGCCTGAAGCTCGAAGAGATCGGCCTGCTGATGGGCGGCGTCCATGGCGAAAGCCATCAGGTGGAGCCGGCGCATGCTTGAATGGCGGCGCCGGCGCGAGCCCAGCAAGGCGATGCTGTATCTCAGCCCGCTGATCGCGATCGGGCTCACCATGCTGACCGGCATGCTGGTCTTCGGCGCGATCGGCTATGACGGCCTGCGCGCGGTCACGGCGATCTTCATCACGCCGCTGATCGAGCCGCAGCGCTGGGCCGATCTCGGCGTCAAGGCGGCGCCGCTCATCATGATCGCGCTCGGCCTCGCCATCGGCTTTCGCGCCAATGTCTGGAACATCGGCGCCGAGGGGCAGTATGTCATGGGTGCGATCGCCGGCACCGGCGTTGCGCTCCTGACCCATGACATGACTGGCTGGTGGATTTTGCCGGCGATGGCGCTCGCCGGCATCCTGGGCGGCGCGGCCTATGCGGCGCTCCCCGCCTTGCTCAAGGTGCGCCTCCAGGTCAGCGAAATCCTGACCAGCCTGATGCTGACCTATGTCGCGGTGCAGCTCCTCTATTACCTCGTGCGCGGCCCGTGGAAGGACCCGGACGGCTTCAATTTCCCGCAGACCAAGATGTTCAGCGCCAGCCAGACGCTGCCGGCGGTCGCGGAAGGCTCGCTCGTCCATTTCGGCGTGCCGCTCGCGATCCTGCTGGCGCTGGTCGCCTGGTTCGTGATGGCTAAGACCGTCGCCGGCTATGCCGTGCGCGTCGTCGGCCGTGCGCCGGCGGCCGCCCGCCATGGCGGCTTCGATGCGGACCGCGTCACCTGGGCGGCGCTGCTGGCCGGCGGAGGCCTCGCAGGTTTGGCGGGCTTGTTCGAGGCCGCCGGTCCGTTCGGCCAGCTCACGCCGCAATTCCCGGTCGGCTACGGCTTCACCGCGATCATCGTCGCCTTCCTGGGCCGTCTCTCGCCCATTGGCATCGTCTTCGGCGCGCTGGTGCTGGCGGTGACCTATGTCGGTGGCGAGATCGCCCAGAGCACGGTGCGCCTGCCCTCGGCCGCCACCGGGATGTTCCAGGCGTTGCTGCTGTTTTTCCTGCTCGCGACCGATGTGCTGGTGCGCTACCGGCTCGCCTGGAAGGCGCGCCCGGCGAGGAGCGCGCCATGACCGCCGCCATCCTCGTCTCGATCTTCATGACGCTCGCCGCCGCGGCGACGCCGATCCTGCTCGCGGCCTTGGGCGAGATCGTCACCGAGAAGGCCGGCGTGCTCAATCTCGGCGTCGAGGGCATGATGCTGTGCGGAGCCGTCGCGGGCTTTGCGGTGGCCTATTCCACCGGCAGCGTCCCGCTCGGCTTGCTGGCGGCGACGCTGGCGGGCGTCGCCGCGGCGATGATCTTCGCGCTGCTGACGCTGGGGCTCGGCTCGAACCAGGTCGCGACCGGCCTCGCGCTGACGATCTTCGGCATCGGCGCCTCCTCGCTGATCGGGGCCGGCTTCGTCGGCCGCACGATCACGCGGCTCGGCCCGCTCTTCCCGGCCGACTACGCCGCCCATCCCTGGCTGCGGCTCGTCTTCGGCCATGACGCTATCGTCTACCTCTCGCTCGCGCTCGTCCTCGCCGTCAGCCTGTTCCTGCGCCGGACCAAGGCCGGGCTGATCCTGCGGGCCGTCGGCGAGAATGCCGATTCCGCCCATGCGATCGGCTATCGCGTGCTGGCGATCCGCACCGCCGCGACCGCCTTCGGCGGGGGGCTGGCCGGGCTCGGCGGCGCCTATTTTTCACTGGCGCTGACGCCGATGTGGGCCGACCGCCTGACCGCCGGCCGTGGCTGGATCGCGCTCGCCCTTGTCGTCTTCGCCGCCTGGAAGCCGGGCCGGCTGCTGATCGGCGCCTATCTTTTCGGCGCGGTCGCGACCTTCGAATTGCAGGCCAAGGCGGCCGGCCTCAGCTTCATCGCGCCCGAGGTGCTGGCGATGACCCCCTACCTTGCGACGATTGTGGTTCTGACCATGATGTCGCTAGGACGGAGAACCGGCGGGCGCGACGCGCCCGCCTGCCTCGGCAAGCCTTTCCCGGCGCCCTGATCGCGCCGCAACCGACAACGGGGAGCACCATCATGTCGACCATCATCACCCGCCGCACCCTTCTCGCCGGCGCGGCCGCCAGCGCGACCCTGCCGCTGGCCGGTGCGCGCGCCCAGGCGCCGTTCGGCGTCGGCTTCGTCTATGTCGGCCCGGTCGGCGATCATGGCTGGACCTGGACCCATGACCAAGGCCGCAAGGCGGTCGAGGCCGCCTATGGCAACAAGGTCAAGACCAGCTTCATCGAGAACGTCGCCGAAGGCCCGGATGCGGCGCGCGCCATCCGCCAGCTCGCCCAGGCCGGCGACCAGCTGATCTTCACGACCTCCTTCGGTTTCATGAACCCGACCATCCAGGTCGCCAAGCAGTTCCCGAAAATCAAGTTCGAGCACGCCACCGGCTATCAGCGCGCCGAGAACGTCGCGACCTACAATGCCCGCTTCTACGAGGGCCGCGCCGTGATCGGCACCATCGCCGGGCATATGTCGAAGTCCGGACAGGCCGGCTACATCGCCTCCTTCCCGATTCCCGAGGTGGTGATGGGCATCAACGCCTTCCATCTCGCCGCCAAGAAGGTGAACCCGAACTTCAAGACCAAGGTGATCTGGGCCTCGACCTGGTACGACCCGGCCAAGGAAGCCGATGCCGCCAAGGCGCTGATCGACCAGGGCTGCGACGTGATCACCCAGCACACCGATTCTGCGGCGGCGCTGCAGGCGGCCGAGCAACGCGGCGTCTTCGCCTTCGGCCAGGCCTCGGACATGAAGGCCTTCGCTCCCAAGGCCCATCTCTCGGCGATCGTCGACGACTGGTCGGGCTACTACGTCAAGCGCGTCAAGGAGGCGATGGACGGGACCTGGAAGAGCGGCGACGTCTGGGGCGGCATCAAGGACGGCATGGTCAAGCTCGCGCCCTATAACGACGCCGTCACGCCGGCGGCGCGCGCCGCTGCGGACGAGGTCCAGAAGGGCATCGTCGCCGGCACGCTCCATCCCTTCACCGGCGAGCTCAAGGACCAGAAGGGCACGCTGCGGCTCAAGGCCGGCGAGACCGCCAGCGACGAGATCCTCTCGAAGATGGACTGGTACGTCGACGGCGTGCAGGCGTAAGCGAAGGACGCGTCATGCTCGGGCTTGACCCGAGCATCTCTTGCAGGAGGAGGCTCCTCTCAGCGCCTCCTCGTCCTGAGATTCTCGGGTCTGAGCTTCGCTCCGCCCGAGAATGACGCTCTCCAGCTGCGAACAAAAATTACCCGCAGGACCCCCCTTGCAGATATTTTAAGCTTGAAACAATATGGCTGCCGACACCACCGGACAGGGATGGGGAACCCCGCCGGCGGTCGCATCTGCCACGTCCCGGGAGGACATCGGACATGACGCTCAAATTCACTCTGTCGCTTAGCGCCGGCGTGCTCGCACTCGGGCTCGCTACCGCCCAGGCGCAGGAGCCCTTGAAGATCGGCGTGGTCAGCGTGCTGACCGGCCCGGCGGCCGCGCTCGGCCAGCAGGTCCGCGACGGCTTCCAGCTCGCCGTCGACCAGAACGGCGGCAAGCTCGGCGGCGTGCCGGTGCAGATCACCGTGATCGACGACGAGCTCAAGCCCGACGTCGCGGTCGGCAAGGTCCGCAGCTTCGTCGAAGGCGGCAAGGTCGACTTCGTCGTCGGCCCGGTGTTCTCGAACATCCTCGGCGCGATCGCCAAGCCGGTGCTGGATTCCGGCGCGATCCTGATCAGCCCGAATGCCGGCCCCTCGACCATGGCCGGCAAGGCCTGCCACCAGAACTTCTTCGTGACCTCGTACCAGAACGACCAGGTCCACGAGGTGCTGGGCAAATACGCGCAGGACCAGAATTACAAGAAGGCCTACATCATCGCGCCGAACTACCAGGCCGGTAAGGACTCGCTCGCCGGCTTCAAGCGCTACTTCAAGGGCGAGGTCCTCGACGAGGTCTATGTGCCGCTGACCGCGCTCGACTTCTCGGCCGAGCTCGCCAAGATCGCCTCGGCCAAGCCCGACGTGGTCTTCGCCTTCCTGCCCGGCGGCCTCGGCGTCAATTTCGTCAAGCAGTGGTCGCAGGCCGGCCTCACCGGCAAGGTGCCCTTCCTCTCCGCCTTCACGGTCGACGAGTCGACCCTGCCGGCGCAGCAGGATGCGGCGGTCGGCATGTTCGGCGGAATGACCTGGGCTCCGAACATGGACAACCCGCAGACGAAGAAGTTCGTCTCGGCCTATGAAGCCGCGTACAAGATCGTGCCCGGCTCCTATGCCCAGCAGTCCTATGACGCGGCGCAATTGATCGATTCGGCGGTCAAGGCCGCCGGCGGCACAGGCGACAAGGACAAGCTGCGCGCCGCGATCAAGAAGGCCGACTTCACCTCGCTGCGCGGCAAGTTCAAGTTCAACACCAACGGCTACCCGATCCAGGACTTCTATCTGGTCAAGGTTGCCAAGCGGGCGGACGGCAAGTTCCAGACCGAGATCGCCCAGAAGGTGTTCGAGGACTATGCCGACCCGCACGCGAAGGATTGCGCGCTGAAGTGACGCGAAGCGTCATCCTCGGGCGAAGCACAGCTTCGCCCCGAGGATCTCCTTCCACGAGATGCTCGGGTCAAGCCCGAGCATGACGGGATAGCTTTGCCATGACCACCGGCCTCCTCATCGTCCAGATCCTGAACGGGCTGCAGTTCGGCATCCTGTTGTTTCTGGTGGCCGCAGGGCTGACGCTGGTCTTCGGCGTGATGGACTTCATCAACCTGGCGCATGGCGTGCAGTACATGCTCGGCGCCTATCTCGCCGTGACCTTCGTCGCGCTGACGGGCTCCTTCGTGCTCGGCCTCGTGCTGGCGCTGGCGGCGGCGCTGGTCTTCGGCCTCGCGCTCGAATTCCTGGTCTTCCGCCATCTCTACGAGCGCGACCATCTCGACCAGGTGCTGGCGACCTTCGGCCTGATCCTCCTGCTCAACCAGGGCGTCAAGATGATCTGGGGCGCCGCCCCCCTCTCCGTGCCGCTGCCGGCCTTCCTGACCGGCAATGTCGCGCTGATGGACGGCATCCTTTACCCGACCTACCGCTTCGCCCTGATCGGATCCGGTCTCGCGGTCGGCGCCCTGCTCTGGTTCATCGTCGAGAAGACGCGCACCGGCATGCTTCTGCGCGCCGGCGCCTCGAACGCCCCGATGGTCTCGGCGCTCGGCGTCGACATCCGCAAGCTGTTCATGATCGTCTTCGCCTTCGGCACCATGCTGGCGGGCTTCGCCGGGGCGATGGCGGCGCCGATCCTCTCGGTCGAGCCCGGCATGGGCGACACTGTGCTGATCCTTGCCTTCGTCGTCATCGTCATCGGCGGCATCGGCTCGATCCGCGGCGCCTTTGTAGCCGCGCTGATCGTCGGCCTCGTCGACACGCTCGGCCGTTCCTTCATGAATGACCTGCTCCGCCTGTTCATGAGCGCCCCATCGGCGCGGGCGACTGGCGCGGCGCTGTCCTCGATGCTGATCTACCTCCTGATGGCGGTGGTGCTGTTCGTGCGGCCGGAAGGCCTGCTGCCGGCGCGAGGCCGGACATGAGCTCGGCGACGACGACAGCCGAGGTCACCAGCGTCGCGCCGCCGCGCGAGCGCGCAAGGTGCTGCTGCCTGCCATATTGTTCCTGCTGCTGGCGCTGGCGCCGCTCGCCGTCTCGCTCGGCATGCCGGCCGGCTGGCTCGCTTTGCTGACGCGGGCGCTGATCTTCGCCATCGCCGCGCTCTCGCTCGACCTCATCCTCGGTGTCGGCGGCCTCGTCTCCTTCGGCCATGCCGCCTTCCTTGGCATCGGCGCCTATGTCACCGGCATCATGATCACCGAGGGCAGGAGCGAGGCACTCGTGATCCTGCCGGTGATCCTCGCCGTCTGCGCCCTGTTCGGCGCGATCACCGGCGCGATCTGCCTGCGCACGCGCGGCGTCGCCTTCATCATGATCACCCTCGCCTTCGGCCAGATGGTCTATTTCCTGGCGCAGGCGCTCTCGGCCTATGGCGGCGATGACGGGCTGACGCTCTACGAAAAGAGCACGTTCCTCGGCTTCAACCCGTTCGCGAGCCGGATCTCGTTCTACTACAGCGTGCTGATCGCGCTCGCCGGCGCCTATCTGCTGGTGCGCGGCCTCGTGGCCTCGCGCTTCGGCAGGGTGCTGCGGGCAGCGCGCGAGAACCCGACGCGCGTCAGCGTCACCGGCTTCGATGTCAACAAGGTGCGCCTCGTCGCCTATGTGATCAGCGGCATGCTTGCCGGACTCGCCGGCTTCTTCCTCGCCAACCACACCGAGTTCGTCAGCCCGGCCTTCATGTCCTGGCAGCGTTCGGGCGAACTGATCTTCATGGCGGTGCTCGGCGGCGTCGGCTCGCTGCACGGCGCGATCATCGGCGCGATCGCCTATCTGATCGCCGAGGATGCGCTGTCGCATGTGACCGAGCATTGGCGCGCCATCTTCGGGCCGATGATCATCCTCTTCGTGCTGTTCACCCGCGGCGGCATCGTCGGGATGCTGCGCAAGCTGGGTGGGCGCCATGGCTGAACCGGTCCTCGTCCTCGAGGCGTTGAGCAAATCCTTCGGCGCGCTGAAGGTCACCGATGGCGTCAGCCTCGCCGTGGCGCCTGGCGAGTTGCACGCGCTGATCGGCCCGAACGGCGCGGGCAAGACGACGCTCGTCCACCAGATCTCCGGCATGCTGACGCCGGACGACGGCACGATCCGCTTCCGCGGCGAGGACGTCACCTCGTTCAACGCCGAGAAACGGGCTCGCCACGGCCTGGCGCGGACCTTCCAGATCACCTCGACCATCGCCTCGCTCTCGGCGCTGGAGAATGTCGCGCTGGGCGTGCAGGCCAAGGCGAGCCACCCGCTCTCCTTCTTCCGCAACGCGGCGAGCGACGAGCGCCTGAACCGCCCTGCCCGCGCCGCGCTGGATGCGGTCGGCCTCTCCGAGCGCGCCCATGTCCCGGCCGGCAGCCTGTCGCATGGCGAGAAGCGGGCGCTGGAGATCGCCATGGCGTTGGCGCTGGAGCCGGCTGCGATCCTGCTCGACGAGCCGCTCGCCGGCGTCGGCAAGGAGGAAGGCGAGCGCCTGATCGCGCTGCTCAGGAGCCTGAAGGGCCGCTACGCCATGCTGCTGGTCGAGCACGACATGGAGGCGGTGTTCGCGCTCGCCGATACTGTCACCGTCCTGGTCTATGGCCGCGTCATCGCCTCGGGCGACCCTGTGACCGTCAGGGCCGATCCGGCGGTGCGCGAAGCCTATCTCGGCGAGGAGGGCTAGTCCGTGCTCACCGTCGAAAACCTCGATGCCGGCTATGGCGAGGCGCAGATCCTGTTCGGCGTCGACCTTGCGGTCGGGGCCGGCGAGGTCGTGACCCTGCTCGGCCGCAACGGCATGGGCAAGACCACGACGGTGCGCGCCATCATGGGGCTGATCCGGCCGCGCGCGGGGCGCGTCAGCTTCGGCGGGATCGACCTCACCGGCAGTGCCCCCTTTCGCCTGGCGCAGGCCGGAATCGGCCTCGTCCCCGAAGGCCGCCAGATCTTCCCGACGCTCTCGGTCGAGGAAAACCTGATCGCCACCGCCGCCAGCCGCTTCGGCCCGGCCCGCTGGACGCTTGAGCGCGTCTACGCCTTCCTGCCGCGGCTCAAAGAGCGCAAGGCCAATCGCGGCAACCAGCTCTCCGGCGGCGAGCAGCAGATGCTGGCGATCGGTCGCGCGCTGATGACCAATCCCAAGCTCGTCATCCTCGACGAGGCGACCGAAGGTCTGGCGCCGATCATCCGGCAGGAGATCTGGTCCTGCCTCGCCGCGCTGAAGGCCGAGGGCGAGTCGATCCTCGTGATCGACAAGAATGTCGACGCGCTGGCGAAGATTGCCGACCGGCATGTCGTGCTGGAAAAGGGCCGCGTCGCCTGGCGCGGCAGCAGCGACGACCTGCGCAGCGACAGCGCGGTCAAGGACCGCTTCCTGCATCTTTGAAGGAGAGCAGACGATGAAACCGCTCACAGCCGGCGTGACCAGGGCCAATGAGGGGATCGACGCGATCTCCTGGAACATCCTCGGCCAGACTTATGTGCCGAAGATGCTGAGCGAGGACAGCTTCTCCTGGCACGCCACCTTCCCGCCCGGCACCTTCGTGCCGCCGCACATCCATCCGACCCAGGACGAGTTCATCTACATGCTCGAGGGAAGGCTCGACCTCGTGCTCGACGGCCAGGAATCGCATGCCCTGCCCGGCGACCTGATCAAGCTGCCGCGCAACGTCCCGCACGGGCTGTTCAACAAGAGCGATGCGCCGGTGAAATGCCTGTTCTGGGTCGCACCCACGGGGCGCCTCTACGACCTGTTCTGGGCGATCCATTCGATGAAGGAGCAGAACCCGGCGGAGGTCGTCGCCCTGTCGGCGCGTTACGAGATCGACTTCCTGCCGCCTCCGCCCGACGGCGCCTGAACGACCAGCCGCGCAGTTAAGGTTAAAAAATACTTGCTGCTGCAACCATGAGCATTAGCGGGCATGGTCTCAACCTGAGCTTGAACCAGGGCCAGGGCCAATGTCCGCTGCAACGCCGTTCTCCGAACGCCGCCGCTCGGTCCGCAACCGGACTCTGATCGGCGGCAAGGTCATCTTCAACCAGCGCCAGTCGACGCTGGACTGCACGATCCGCAACCTGTCGGAAGACGGCGCTCTCCTGGTGTTCCCGGACAGCATCGCCCTGCCGGAGCTGTTCGAGCTCTATTTGCCGGTGAAGCGGGAAAGCCGGATGGTGCGCAGCCGCTGGCGCGACGCCGAGCGCATCGGCGTCTCCTTCGCCGCTGCCGCGAAGCAGGACGATGCGCCGGTACCGCTCGACCTGATGCGGCGCCTGCGCCAGCTAGAGCAGGAAAACACGGCGCTGAAGGCACGCATCGTCGAGTTGACGGAAGGCGCCTGAGTTTCCTCAGCCCTTCGCCGGCTGCG
Source organism: Allobosea sp. CCNWLY174 (assembly GCF_037120455.1). Taxonomy (NCBI): domain Bacteria; kingdom Pseudomonadati; phylum Pseudomonadota; class Alphaproteobacteria; order Hyphomicrobiales; family Alloboseaceae; genus Allobosea; species Allobosea sp. CCNWLY174. Next base: position 1,335,043 of record NZ_JBBBBQ010000001.1, read on the forward strand.
CGACCGGGAGCACGGTCTTGCCGGCATAGGCCTTCACGATCTGCTCGCGCTTGCCATAGGGCAGGACGCGCTCGACATCGTCGAAGCCGTTGGGCGCGAGCGCCTCAACCGCATCGATGACGCGCTCGGGACCACCGCCGCGGTTCATCGCGACGATCTCCGCCGTCGCCGGCAGGCGCAGAGCCTCATAGGCGGCGAGCGCATGGCGCGGATGCTCGGCCTTGACCAGCAGGTCGGCGAGGCAGCGCGCATCGAGGATCGCCTGCGAAGCGCCGTTCGAACCGACCGGGTACATCGGATGGGCGGCGTCGCCGAGCAGCGTCACCCGGCCATGGCTCCAGCGCGGCAGCGGATCGCGGTCGCACATCGGGTATTCCCAGAAGGTGCCGCTCGCCTGGATCAAGGCGAGGATGTCGACGCCGGGCACGGTGAAACGCCGGGCGAAAGGCAGCACGTCCTCGAGCCGCCCAGCCTTGGACCAGGCATCCTTCGGCGGCGGCTTGGCAGGATCACCGGTACGGATGTTGACGACCCAGTTGGTCAGGCGCGTCCCCGGGTTCTTGCCCTCGGCAATCGGATAGAGCACCAGCTTGCCGGCCATGCCGCCGGCGATGATCATGCTCTCGCCATCGAGGAAGGCAGGCCAGTCGCAGGCGCCGCGCCACATCTGGACGCCGTTCCAGCGCGGCCCGCCCTGGTTCGGGAAGTAGTGCGCGCGCACTGTCGAATGGATGCCGTCGGCGCCGATCAGGATATCGGCGCGCGCCGTCTCGCCGCCCTCGCCCAGCCTGGCGTCGGCGAAATGCGCGGTCACCCCGCCCTCGTCCTGCAGGAAGCCCTGCAGACGGCGGCCGGTACGGATCGCATCCGGCCCCAGACGCTCGACCACGGCGTCCCGGATCACGCCCTGAAGCCGGCCGCGATGGATCGAGAACTGCGGCACCGGAGCGCCCGCGTGCAGGCCGCGGAGCTCGCGCCAGACGGTCTGGCCGAAGCGGTTCATGTAGACCAGTTCGCGCGTCCGGATCGCCACGGCATCGAGGGCCGGGAGCAGGCCGAGCTCGGCCAGCTCTCGAATCGCGTGCGGCAGCGTGTTGATTCCGACGCCGACCTCGCGGATCTCGCTCGCCTGCTCGTAGACTGTCGCGGCGATGCCGCGCGTGTGCAGCATCAGGGCCAGGGACAGCCCCCCGATGCCGCCGCCGATGATGATGGCCTTCATGCCGCGTTCCGCTCCCCCGAATTATTTCAAGCTTCAAATAACCCGAGGCGATTTGTCAATCGCTCCACAAAGCTGGTGAAAACCGCCCCAATTTCGCGGCTTTTGACAGGAACGAAGCCGATTGCTGTGCGTATGTACGGCCGATGCCGTCGTGTTTCGCCGGCAAGCATGCCAAATGGCGGGTTCGTGCGCGAGAGCGCGTCGATTCGCCGCGTTGCGCCCGTACCCGTTGGGATTCGGCGCAGCGTCAATTTTAACAACATTGGTCTCAGGAGGTTTTCATGACCAAGAACGAACTGATCGCCGCGATCGCGGACGAGACGGGCAAGACCAAGGCCGATGTCTCGGCCATTCTCGGCTCGCTCGCTGGCGTGGTCGCCAAGACGCTGAAGTCGGGCGGCGACGTCACGCTCGGCGGCATCGGCAAGCTGGCGGCCGCCAAGCGTGAGGCCCGGGAGGCCCGCAACCCGTCGACCGGCGCGACCATCAAGGTTCCGGCCAAGACGGTCGTGAAGTTCAAGGTCACCAAGGATCTGGCCGACGCCGTCGCCTGAGCCTTGCTAGACAGCGGCGGCTCCCACACCGCGTGTGGAGGCCGCTTGACCGATCAGCCTGCGCCGCAAGCTGATCGGTTAAACGGCCTTACGAGCCGCCGCAGCTTGACCTTGAGACGCTGCTAGCCACAGTAGCGCGATGTTCCTCCGCCTCTTCACCGATCTGCGCGCCGCCAAGGTCCCGGTCACCTTGCGCGAGTATCTTGCGCTGCTGGAGGGCGTCGAGGCCGAACTCGCCGAGTATCGCGTCGACGAGTTCTACTATCTCGCCCGTGCCTGCCTGGTGAAGGACGAGCGCCATCTCGACCGTTTCGACCGCGTCTTCGCCGAGGTCTTCAAGGGCGTCGAGACCCTGGGCGAGGCCTTCGAGCAGGTCGGCATTCCTGAAGAGTGGCTGCGCAAGCTCGCCGAGAAATTCCTCACCGACGAGGAGAAGGCCCAGATCGAGGCCCTCGGCTGGGAGAAGCTGCTGGAGACTCTCAAGGCACGCCTCGCCGAGCAGAAGGGCCGGCATCAGGGCGGCTCGAAATGGATCGGCACGGCCGGTACCTCGCCTTATGGCGCCTATGGCTACAACCCGGAAGGCGTGCGCATCGGCCAGGACAAGAACCGCAATTTCCGGGCGGTGAAGGTCTGGGACAAGCGCGAGTTCAAGGATTTCGACGACACGCGCGAGCTCGGCGTGCGCAATTTGCGGATCGCGCTGCGCCGCCTGCGCAAATTCGCCCGCACCGGCGCGGCCGAGGAGCTCGACCTCGACCAGACCATCACCGAAACCGCCAAGCACGGCTATCTCGACGTCAAGCTTCGGCCCGAGCGGCACAATGCGGTCAAGGTCCTGCTCTTCCTCGATGTCGGCGGCTCGATGGACTGGCATATCGAGCTGGCCGAAGAGCTGTTCTCGGCAGCGCGGGCCGAATTCAAGCATTTCGAGCATTTCTACTTCCACAATTGCCCCTATGAGCGGGTCTGGAAGGAGAACCGGCGCCGGCACGACCAGGTGATCCCGACCTTTGACGTGCTGCGCACCTACCCGGCCGATTATCGCCTCGTCTTCGTCGGCGATGCCTCGATGAGCCCCTATGAGATCGCCATGCCGGGCGGCTCGGTCGAGCATTGGAACGAGGAGGCCGGCGAGGTCTGGATGCGGCGGCTGACCGAGCGCTTCCCGAAATCGGTCTGGCTCAATCCGGTGCAGCAGAACCTCTGGGGCTACACCCAGTCGATCCGTCAGATCGGCGGGTTGATGGGCGGCCGAATGTTCCCGCTGACGCTCGACGGCCTCGATGGGGCGATGAAGGCGCTGACGCGCTAGACGCATGGCTCGTCATGCTCTGGCTCGACCCGAGCATGTTTTTCAGGAGATTCTCGAGGCTGCGCTTTGCTCCGCCTGAGAATGACGGCTAGAGCTTGCCGCCATGAGCCTCGCCGACGACGACACCACCCTGCCCTTCTGGCGCCAGCGACCGAAGCCGATCGGCTTCGAGATCGCCTATCGGCTCAAGGGCGACATGCTGGAGATCGATTCGACCCGCAAGGTCGACCAGGTCAGGCTCTCGGCCGTCGAGCAGGTGCGCTTCATCTATGCGCCCAGCAACGTCTCGTCGAAAGGCTTCCGGACCCAGTTGCGTCTGAGCGATGGCCGGACGATCAGCTTCGGCAACCTGTCCTGGCGCTCACTCACCGACATCGACCGCGACGATGCGCGCTATCATGCCTTCGTCACGGCGCTGTCGACCGCGATCGTGCGTGCGAATCCCAAGGCGCGCTTCCTCGCCGGCAAGCCCTATCTGCTCTGGCTGGCACTGGTTATCGCCGGCGGCGGCGCCATGCTGATGCTGACCTTCTTCAGCCTGCGTGCCTTGCAGCAGGGCGCGACCGCCGCAGCGGGGCTCGGGCTCGTGCTCGCGGCGGCCTCGTTCTGGCAGGTCTGGCCGATGATCCGGCTCAACCAGCCGAGAGACCTCGCGAGCGGCGAGGTCCCCGACGATCTCGTCCCGGGCCGCCTTGCGGCCTGAAGCTCCCTACCTGACCACCAGCACGGAGCACTTCGCCCGGCGCACAATGGTCGAGGCATTCGAGCCGATCACATAGGCGAGCATGCCGGGCTCGTGCGAGCCGATGACGATCAGGTCGGCACCGCTGGCATCTGCCTCGGCCAGCACCTCGCCATGGACCGAGCCAACCAGGACCTTGGCCGAGACGCGCTCGGCCGGCAGGTTCACCTTGGCGGCGATCTCGGCGAGCTTGGCCTCGGACTCGGATTGCTGGCCGGCGTCGAAATCGGCCGGCACGAATTCCATGTAGGTGATCGGAACAAGCGAGCGGACATAGATCAGCCTGATCGAGCCTTCGGACTGGGTGGCGAACCCCTCGGCCGCGGCGATGGCCGGTCCTGCCAGCTCGGCCTCGGCGAGATCGACCGGGACCAGAATCGATTTGTACATCGCATCCTCCTCCGGCGTGGCCCGCCCGGCCTGATGGTCGAACGATCGGAACCGACGCCTGCACACTATGTCGGAGCACGATCCCGCAAGGGAAGAGCGTCGCGTCGTCGCGATGGGCTCCGGCGTCCGACAGCGCGATCATGACCGGAGCGAACGCGGCCGTCCTTGCGGTCGATCAAATGGGCCGAAGAGCGCGCGAGCCCTCTCCGGGAACGGGGAAGGATCTGCGAGGGGCAGCGCTCAGGCTGGTCAGATGGGGCGTAAGGCCCCTCTCCATGTCTCTCCCCGTTCCGGGCGAGAGCCCGTCGCGATTCCTTGTCCATCGCTGCGATGGTCAGGAAAGACGGCGTGCTTCGTGAAAATTCAGCCCTGACGCGCCGGTGTGCGCACCACGAGGCCGTCGAGATCGTCCCGCACCCTGATCTGGCAGGACAGGCGCGACGTCGGGCGCACGTCGAAGGCGAAGTCGAGCATGTCCTCCTCCATCGGCTCGGCGTGGCCGGCCTTCTCGGCCCAGGCCTCGTCGACATAGACATGACAGGTGGCACAGGCGCAGGCGCCGCCGCATTCGGCCTCGATGCCCGGCACGCCGTTGCGGACTGCGACCTCCATCACGGTCGACCCCGTCTCGCCCTCGACCGTGCGGCTGGTGCCCTGGGCGTCGATGTAAGTGATCTTCGGCATCGTGAACTCCGGCCGCCTGGCGACGGCTGCGCGGCTGGCGCGGTCGGGAGGAACCGGCCGGGCTTCCTGGCGGGCCACGGGCAGGTTCGCGAAAGGGACATCGTCCGCGAGCGGGGAGCCCACCGACATCGCATCTCTAGAAGATTTCGAAAGCGCGCGAAACGGCGATCTCCGCCGTGCCGCCCCTGCCGTCCTGCGGCGTCAGGCCGCGCAGTCGAGCCGGGAGATCACGGCGCGCGCCTCGGCCGCGGCGAGCGTCAGCGCGTCCAGCGCATCCTCGCGCGGCGCGGCATCGGCCTTTGTCAGCTGCTGCTCGATCAGGTCGGCGGCCTCGGCCACCTGCCAGGCGCCGATGGCGCGGGCAGCTCCCTTCAAGGTATGGGCGGCATCGCGGCCGACACTGGCGTCTCCGGCATGGATGGCGCGCAGCTGGCGAGCGCATTGCTGGGCGAACAGCGTCAGCAGCTCGCGCTCCAGCTCGGCATCGCCGCCGCTCTGGCGGGCGAGATGCACGAGATCGATGGCAGTCTGGGGCATGGGGAACTCGGTTCTTGTCTAAGCCGCGGAACTCGCGCAGCCTTCTGACCCCTCATGAAGCGCCGTTATGGTGAATGAGGCGTTAACGACGTTTGTGAATCAGACGGTCAAACGGGTTTCAATCCCTGCTTGCCTCAACTACCCTTCGAGACAGTAAACGATGGGCGTCGTGTCGCTAGTAGGATCCGGCTGGAGGCTGCCGGTTCCTGCTCTGCGGCGGACAGTGGCGCCCATCGCAAGTGGCGTAGCGAGGCGGCATTCATGACCCGGCAGAACAAGCTCCAGGATCCGACCGAAGCGGCAATGTCGGCGATCGAGGAGGCGCTGAGGCTCGATCCGTCGAAGACCGAGGGCCAGTCTTCGGCCGAACCGAGGCTGCCCTCGACCGGGGAGAACGAGCTCAAGATCGAGCTGCCTCGGGTCGAAAGCGCTCCGGCCAGTGCCGACGCCGTATCCGAACCGCTTCCCGCGCCCTCCCGCCCGGCCATCGCGCCGGACACCAGCCGCGTCGCCAATGACGACCGCCGCGACTCCTCTTCACTCGTCCAGGCCTTCGCCGTCCGCCCCTCCGGCAGGCCCTATTGGCTGGCCGTCCTGGCAGCTTTCGTCTGGCTCGGCGGTATCGGCTTCACGCTCGTCAGCCGATACGGCTCGTTCACCGAGGGCCTGCCGGCCGGCATGGCCGCCTGGGGACCCGGGCAGTGGGCCCTGCTCGCCTTCGGCGCCGGCACGCCGGTGGTCTTCTTCTTCGTGCTGGCGGCGCTCTATCGCCGCACGCAGGAGATGCGGCTGGTCTCGCGCGCAATGACCGAGGTCGCGCTGCGCCTGGCCGAGCCGGAAGTCGTCGCGACGGATTCCGTCCTGTCGCTGAGCCAGACTATCCGCCGCGAGGTCGCCGCCATGGGCGACGGCATCGAGCGCGCGGTTGCCCGCGCCGGCGAGCTCGAGACCATCGTTCGCGGCGAGATCGCGACGCTGGAACGCGCCTATGCCGACAACGAGATCCGGCTGCGCTCCCTCATCGATGAGCTGGTGACCCAGCGCGAATCCGTCGTCGGCAATGCCGAGCGGGTGAAGTTTGCGATCTCAGGCGCGCATGAGAGCATCACCAAGGACCTGGAAACCGCCAGCCGCTCGATCGCCGAGGCTGTTGCCGAGGCGGGCGAGCGCGTCACCTCGCGCCTGACCGACAAGGGCGACCAGATCACGCTGGCCCTGGGCCATGCCGGCGAGCGCATGGTCGACGAGATCAGCGGCCGCGGCAACGACTTGGTCGAGCGCCTGCAGTCGACGTCGCACGACGTCAGCGAGCGCATGACCGCCGCCAGCCAGTCGGTCACCGCCGTGCTCGACAACCGCGCCCAGGAGATCGCCGGTTCGCTGGAGCGCACCGGCGCCGTCCTCACGGAGGGCCTGACCGCCGGCGCCCGCGACGTCACCCGCGCCATCAGCGAGACCGGCGCGCAGGTCGTCGAGTCGCTGGCGAGTCGCGCCGAGGCCGTCAACGAGACGCTGCGCTCGACCGGCGACACCCTCGCCGAGGAGATCAGCCAGCGCGGCGCGACCGTCGCCGAGCGCTTCGAGCAAAGCGGGCGCACGCTGGTCGACCTGTTCGACACGCAGAGCACCAGCCTGACCCAGCGCCTGACCGAGACCGGCGAGAGCCTGCGTACGTCGATCAGCAGCGAGGGCGAGAGCGTCACCACGCGCTTGGCCGAGGTCGGCCGCGGCGTGCACATGCTGCTCGGCAAGCAGAACGAGCTCGTCGTCAGCCGCATCCAGGAGGCCGGCGACACCGTTCACGGCCTGATCGCCAGCCAGGGCGAGACGCTGGTCGAAAAGCTCGAAGGCACCGTCCAGACCGTCGACAACCTGCTGCGCGAGAAGACCGATTCGATCACCCTGCGCTTCGACGAGGCCGGCAAGGGTCTGCACAACCTGATCGGCGAGCGCGGCGAGGAACTGACCGCCCGTATCTCCGCCGTCGGCGCGACCGTGCACAGCCTGTTCTCGGAAGAGGCGAGCAGCCTCGTCACCCGCCTCTCCGACGTCGGCCATGAGGTCCGCAGCACGATCGGCGAGCAGGGCGACCATCTGGTCGGCCGTCTGGCCGAGACCGGCCAGCGCCTGCAGGAAGCGATCAGCGAGCGCGGCGACGGGCTGGTGCTGCGCATGGCCGAGATCGGCCAGGGAGTCGAGCATGCGATCGGCGAGCGTGCCGACAGCATCGTCAATCGCGTGGCCGATGCCGGCCGCAGCGTCGAGGCCATGATCGGCGAGCGCGGCGACGGTCTCGTCTCCCGGCTGTCCGAGACCACCTATGAGATCGAGCAGACGCTTGGCGGCCGCGCCGACGGCATCGTCGCGCGCATCGCCGATGCCAGCCGCGGCATCGAGAGCGTGATCGGCGAGCGTGGCGACGGCCTCGTCGCCAAGCTGTCGGAGACCACCGAGGAGATTCACCGGACGCTCGGCGACCGCGCCGAGGGCATCGTCGCCCGCGTCGCCCATGCCGGCCGCGACGTCGAATCGGCGATCGGCGAGCGTGGCGACGGGCTGATCGCCCGCCTGTCCGAGGTCGCGCGCGAGGTCCATGCCACGATCGGCGAGCGCGGCGACAGCCTCGTCGCCCGCCTGTCGGATGTCGGCACCGAGGTCCACACCGCGATCGGCAGCCAGCGCGAGACACTGGTGACCCAGCTCACCGATGCCGGCGCCAGCGTGCGCAACATTCTGATCGCCGAGGGCGAAGCGCTCAGCGGCCGCGTCATCGCGACCGGCCAGGACATGCAGGAGCTGCTCTCCGGCCAGAGCCAGGCCCTCGTCACCCGCGTCGCCGATGTCGGCCGCTCGGTGCATGGCCTGCTGGCGGAGCGCGGCAACGCCCTGATCGACCGGCTGGCCGAAGCGAGCGGGACCGCGCATCGCCAGCTCGACGAGACCGGCGAAGCGCTCGCCGCCAAGATCCTCGCCGCCAGCGAGACGGCGAAATCGGTCATCGACGACCAGCACAGCGGCTTCATTGCCCGCCTCGGCCAGGCCGGGGACGAGGTCGGCGCCCTGCTCGGCACGCAGCGCGATGCGATCATCGCCGGCCTCACCGCCACCGGCCGCGAGGTCCATAGCCTCATCGGCGAGCAGAGCCAGAGCCTGGCCAGCCGTCTCGACGAAGCGACCAAATCCCTCGCCGACGCGATCAATGTCGACGGGCGCGAGATCGCCGACCGCGTCACCGACGCGGCGACAGCCCTGCGCGGTACCTTCACGACCGAGGCCGAGCGTGCCAGCAGCCTGCTCGCCGCGACCGGCAAGGACGTGGTCATCGCCCTCACCCAGCAGGGCGGCCGGGTCAACCAGGCGCTCGCCGCCAATGCCGAATCGCTGCTGCGCTCGGTCGATGCCCGCTCGCAGGCGCTCAACGAGTCGCTCGCCACCAAGCATGACGCGCTGAACCGCCTCTTCGACGTCCAGGGTCGCGAGATCGAGGCGACGATCGGCGCTCGCCTCGGCGCCTTCGAGGAAATCATCGTCACCCGCGGCGGCACGCTGGCCGCCAAGCTCGGCCACGACGCCCGCTCCTTCACCGACCAGGTGACGCTGCGCCTCGGCCAGGTCGAGAAGCTGCTCGGCGAGGAAGGCCAGGCGCTGGCCGAGCGGATCGGCGAGCGCTCGCAGCACGCCGCCGAGACCATGATGGCGCGCACGCAGGAAGCGGCCGCCGCCATGGAGACGCAGATCAAGATCTTCGAGGAGCGTTCCAGCGCCAAGAGCGCCGAGATCGCGACTTCGCTCGACGGGCTCATCGCCCGCATCGACGGCAATCTCGGTTCGCGCGCCAGCGCGCTCAACGAGGCGTTGGTCGAGCGCACGGTCGACATCGCCAGGGTCATGGCCGAGGGTGGGCGCGAGGTCACCCGTGCCCTCACCGCCAAGGCCGACGAGATCGGCGAGATCGTCACCACGAAGAGCGAGGCGCTCACGCAGACGCTCGCCGAGAAGGCCGACAGCATCAACGCCACGCTGGGCGGGCGCGCTTTGCAGATCGCCGATACGCTCGACCAGAGCGTGGCGCGGTTCGAGGAGCGCGTCGTCAACCGGCTCGACACGGTCTCCGGCACGCTCGACGCGCGCGGCAGCCAGATCGCGCAGACCCTGCAGGGCACCGCAGATTCGATCGCCGGCTCGCTCGGCGACCGCACCGAGGAACTGCGCGCCCTGTTCGACGGCAAGGGCACCGGCCTGATCACCCTGCTCGACGAGCGCGGCAACCAGATCGTCCAGACGCTGCAAGGCACCGCGGATGCGGTCACCGGCTCGCTCAGTGCCCGCACCGACGAGCTGCGTGCCCTGTTCGAGGGCAAGGGCACCGGCCTGATCACCCTGCTCGATCAGCAGGGCAACAAGATCGTCCAGACCCTGGACGGCGCCGCGGCCTCGGTCGCGGACTCGTTCAGTGCGCGCACCGACGAGCTTCGTGCCCTGTTCGACGACAAGGGCACCGGCCTGGTCACCCTGCTCGACCAGCACGGCAACCAGATCGCGCAGACGCTGCAGGAGAAGTCGGACGGCATCGCGGCCGCGCTCTCCGACCGTTCGAACGAGCTGCGCGCCGTGTTCGACGAGCGCGGCGGCGGTATCCTCAATGCGCTCGGCCATCGCGGCAGCCAGATCGCCCAGATCCTGCAGGAGCGCTCGGAGGGCATCGCCACCGCCCTCTCCGGCCGCACCGAGGAATTGCGCGCCGTGTTCGACGAGCGTGGCGGCGACATGCTGAACACGCTCGACCAGCACAGCCGCAACCTGACCCGGACCCTGGCGGAGCAGTCGGACGGGATGAGCTCGGCGCTCATCACGCGCACCGAGGAACTCCGCGCCCTGTTCGACGAGCGCGGCAACGGTGTGGTCGATGCGATCGGCCGCAAGGGCGTGACGCTCGCCAACCAGTTCGCCAACCTCGGCGAGGCCCTGGTCAACAATATCGAGACGCGCGGCAACAGCATGGTCGCCGGCCTGCAGGAGCGCAGCGCCGAGATCAGCCAGGCGCTCGAGCTTGCTTCGGGCGCGCTGCGCGAGACGATCGAGAGCGGCACCAACCACTCCGTCGAAGCGCTGCTCAAGACCAACGAGCAGCTGCGCAGCGAGCTCGGCAGCATGCTGGGCCGCCTCGGCGAGGCCAACAAGCTGATGCAGCAGATCGTCACCGGCGCGAACAAGAATCTCGCGGCGGTCGAAGGCAGCCTGTCGGGCCGGGTCGAGGAGTTGCAGAACGTGCTCTCGACGGTGGTGCAGGAGACCAACCGGACCTCCGAGCAGGTCGCGAGCCAGATCGCGACGCTGAAGGGCTATTCGGAAGGAACGCTGCGCGACACCGCAGCACTGATCTCCCGGATCGACGCGCAGGGCTCGTCGATGACCGAGACGACGCAGGCCAACGCCGCGGCGCTCAACGCCGTCGCGCAGCGGCTGGAGCAGGTCGAGGCCCGCGTCGGCAACGTCCTGGCCGACCGCAAGGAGGCGCTGGAGCACCTGCACGAGCTGATCTCGACGCGCACCGACGATATCGAGCAGATCACTCGCTCCTTCTCGTCGGCGCTCGACGATTCGCTCAGCAACGCCGAGACGCGCACCCGCCAGCTCAGCACCGTGCTCGGCGACGCAGCCGAGTCCACCAGCAGCGCCATCGCCCAGCAATTCGACTCGATCCGCGCCGCCAGCGGCCGCGAGCGCGAAGCGACGGCGCTGGCCCTGCGCGCCGCCTATGAGGAGGTGGTCAACGAGATCTCCGGCGAGTTCGCCAAGGTCACCGAGCGCTTCCAGAGCGCCGCCGAGGACATGCGGGCCATGTCTGCGGAGATCCATCGCGAGCTCGAGTCCACCCGGACCGAGCTCAAGAAGGGCGTGCTCGAGCTGCCGCGCGAGACGCAGGAATCGACCGCCGCCATGCGCCGCGTCGTCGCCGACCAGATCAAGGCGCTCAACGAGCTGACCGAGATCGTCTCGCGCTCGGGCCGCAGCAGCGATGTCGCGCGCCCACAGGGCGAGCGGCGGCCGACGACGAGCTATCAGCAGCCGGTCCCGGTCGTCAGCGCCGCGTCCTCGATCGCGGTGCAGAGCGCGCCGGTGCTGACCGAGCCGCTGCGCGCCTCGATCGATCCGACGCCGGAGCCGGCCCGGGCCGAGACGCAGGCGGCGCCGGTGCGCCCGGCCCCTGCCCCCGAGCCGGTACGGCCTGAGGTTCAGCGTGCCGAGCCGGCTCGCCGCGCCGCCGTCGAGCAGCCTGCCCCCGCCAAGTCGGGTTGGCTCTCGGACCTGCTCAGCCGCGCCTCGCGCGACGACCGGGCGCCGGAAGCGGCCAAGCCGACGGCGCATAGCATCGAGAAGCTCGATTCGCTCTCGGTCGACATCGCCCGGATGATCGACCATGACGCGGCCGTCGAGCTCTGGGAGCGCTACAAGCGCGGCGAGCGCAACGTCTTCACCCGCCGGCTCTATACGCTGCAGGGCCAGCAGACCTTCGACGAGATCCGGCGCAAGTATCGCCGCGACACCGAGTTCAAGGAGACGGTCGACCGCTATATCGAGGAGTTCGAGCGCCTGCTCGGCGAAGCGGCCAAGGACGACCGCGACTCGATGGTGGCGAAGACCTACCTGACCTCGGAAACCGGCAAGGTCTACACCATGCTGGCCCATGCCAGCGGTCGCTTCGAGTAAGAACAGCCCTTGCGCGCAAACCAGAAGAGGCCGCCCGGGAGGCGGCCTCGTTTGCTTCTGCGTGCCCCCGCTCCGATGCGAGGTAATGTCTGATCGTGTGAGCGCTCATCCTGAGGAGCCATTTCGCCGGACATGGCGTCTCGAAGAATGCTTCACAGCAGGTCCCGGAGCCTCATGGGCCATCCTTCGGGACGCCGCCGACGCGGCTCCTCTGGATGGGGGCTTCCGGGCGAGATGCCATCGAGGAGACAGCAGCGCCCCATCGCGCCATCGCGCCATCGCGCCATCGCGCCATCGTCAGTTGCTGAGCCTGAAGATTGATGTCCAGCAGGGATCGGGTGGGCGAGGTCTGCGGACGCGCTGCGCCACGATGCCGTAGGCGCAGGCCTTCAGCGCGCCCAGCGGGCGATCTGGATCAGCACCTGCGACAGCGCCTGGTCGAGGGCCTGTGCCGCCCCTGCCCCCTCGGCGCCAGCCGGCACGCGGGCCGAGAACAGCCTGGCGCGCTGGACCTTGCCGGTGCGGTCGCCGATCAGCTTGGCGGTGATCTCGACCACGGCCTGGCCGCTGGCGGCGTCGATGTTAAAGGCGCGGATATCAGTGTTGAGCTGGAAATCGGGCACGATGCGTTCGCCCGGCCGTCCAACGGCAGCAATGCGGCTGCCGTTCTCGAAGGTCTGAATCAGGCGGGTCTGCACCAGATTGGGCACCCGGTCGGCCCATTGCGCCCCACCGAGGAAAGAGAGCGCGCCGCTCGAATCCTTGACGATCAGCCGGTCGGAATCGAGCGCCTGCACAGCCGTCGGCTGGGCGACGATCAACACGCCGCCACCGCCGCCGATGCGGCCGAAATCGCGTGGTGCCGAGAGGTCATAGGTCGTCGGCGCCGATCCGCCGCCGCAGCCGGCCAGCAGCAAAGAGCCTGCCGCCGCCAGAGACAGGGCGCGCAGACGACGACGAAGCAGCGAGGGCAGACTCGGCATAATCATATCGGCTAGCGCGATCCGCTGTATTGGGGAAGCGGCGGACGGCCGCCGAAGATGAACTGCTGGGGATTGCGCTCGACATTGCGCAGAACACGGTTGAGATCCCCGAGCGTACGCTTGCCGTCGGACGCCAGCGTTTCGAGATCGCGCAGGCCGGGGCCGGTGAAGCGGTTGATGCCGACGGTGATCTCCGCAGTGCGCTTGTCGAGATTATCGGCCAGCACCCGAATCGATTTCGCGGCATTGGCGACCTCGGCAAAGGCACCCTGCCCGTCCTGCGTGTTCAGGAAGGCCTGCGCCGCCTTGAGCACGCCCTCGACCTGATCGGCGGCGCGGTTGAGTTTGTCGGTGATCGAAGCGACGTCGCTGACCGCCTTCGACACATCCGCGCTCGATCCGCCGAGCGCAGCGGTGAATTTGTCGACGTTCTCGATGATACCGGTGATCTTCGCGCGATCGATCGAGCGGACCACCGAGGTCAGTTCCTCGCTCAACGTTCCCAGCTTCTGCGATAGCGGTGCGATCGTATCGGCGATCTGGCCGAAGCTCGACATCAGCCTGTCGATGTTGCCGGAATTGTCGCCGAGCGCCTGCGAGAATTTCTCGACATTGCGGACGGTGTTGGTGATCGAGCCGGCGTTTGTCTTGATCAGCCCGTCGAGATTGCCGAGCACCTCGTCGGCCTTTTTGGAAACATTGCGGACCGATTCGATGATGTCCTGCAGCTCGGAGCGCTCCGCGACGATAGTCGGCAGCGTCTCGCCGGGCTTGGCCTGCAGCACCGGGGCATCCGGCTCGCCGCCGATCAGCTGCAGCGCGACCACGCCGGCAAGCCCCTGCGCCTCGATGCGGGCGCGCGTGTCGACACGCAGCGGCGTGGTGTTGTCGACCTCGATCACACCGAAAATGCGGCGCGGATCGTCGGGCTGCAGGCCGATCTGCTTGACCTCGCCGACCCGCAGGCCGTTGAAGAGCACGCTGGAGCCGCGTCCCAGGCCTGTGACCGTCCCGGTGAAGATCACGCGAACGTCCTGCTTGCGGCCGCCGCCGCCGCTGCCGAACCAGTAGACGAAGCCGAACATCGCCGCGATCACCGCAAGGGTGAAGAGGCCGACTAGGGCGTAGTTGGCACGGGATTCCATCGCGAGCGGTCAGGTCCTCGTTTGATCCGCGGGCAACCGGGCGCGTGCCCGCTCGCCGCCGAAATACGCCTTGAGCCAGGGATGATCGGAAGCCAGCATGGTGGCGAGCGGACCGACCGCGATGACACGCTTGTCCGCCAAGGCGGCTATCCTGTCGCAAGCTACGTAAAGACTATCGAGATCATGGGTTACCATGAACACTGTCAGGCCCAAAGTCTGCTTGAGCGTCATAATCAGCTCATCGAACTCGGCGGCACCGATCGGATCGAGGCCGGAGGTCGGCTCGTCCAGGAAGACGATCTCGGGATCGAGCGCCAGCGCCCGGGCGAGCGCCGCACGCTTGATCATACCACCTGACAATTCGGAGGGCGTCTTGTCGGCCGCATCGGGCTTCAAGCCGACCATCTCGATCTTGAGCATGGCGAGCTCTTCCAGCAGGCCCGGCGAGAGTTGGAGATATTCGCGCATCGGCACCTGGATGTTCTGCTTGACGGTCAGCGCCGAGAACAGCGCGCCCTGCTGGAACATCACGCCGAAGCGACGCTCGAGCCGCCGCCTGCCGCGCGGATCGAGCTTGTCGACGTTCTCGCCGAAGACCTCGATCGAGCCACGCTGCTTGCGCACGAGACCGAGGATGGTGCGGGTCAGCACCGACTTGCCCTGGCCGGATCCTCCGACGAAGCCGAGAATTTCACCACGCATCACATCGAGATCGAGCCCGTCCATGATCACCTTGTCGCCGAAGGCGACCTTCAGATCACGAACGCGAATCACCGCCTCGGGTTCCTCACCGCCCGACGCTTGTGGTTCGCGCGGGCCGGCCTGAGAGGGTCTGTCGAGCACGTTCAGCTCCCCTCACATCCTGATCGAGGCGAAGAACATCGCGAACAGCCCGTCGACCACGATCACCATGAAGATCGCCTTCACCACCGAGGCCGTCACCTGATGGCCGAGCGATTCGGCCGAGCCCTTGACCGCCAATCCCTCGATCGAGGCGATCAATCCGATCACGAATGCCATGAACGGGGCTTTGATGAGGCCGACAGCGAAATGCTGCCAGGTGATCACGGATTTCAGGCGTTCGAGATAGGTGTCGAGGCCGATGCCGCCATAGAGCCAGCTCACCAGGCCAGCGCCGATAAGCCCGGACATCGCCGAGATGAAGGTCAGGATCGGCAGCGAGATGATCAGCGCCAGGATGCGCGGCACCACCAGCACCTCGATCGGGTCGAGCCCCATCACCCTCAGCGCGTCGATCTCCTCGCGCATCTTCATCGAGCCGATCTCGGCCGTGAAGGCGGAGCCGGAGCGGCCGGCGACCATGATCGAGGTCAGCAGCACCGAGAGCTCGCGCAAGACGAGGATACCGGTCAGGTTGACGACGAAGGCTGTGGCGCCGAAGCGCTGGAGCTGGAAGATGCCCTGCTGCGCGACGATGCAGCCGACGAGAAACGAGATCAGGATGATGATCGGCGCGCCGTTGAAGGCGATCAGCTCGACCTGGTTGACCAGCGAAGGCCCGCGGAAGCGCCGCGGTCCGAAGAGCGCGCTGACGCAGCCCGCCATCACCTCGCCGAGGAAGACGGCGCCACCGGCAAGGTCACGGCCGAAGCGGATGACGGCCTGGCCGATGTCGACGAGGATCGTGACGAGCCCGATCGGTCGGATCGGCGGCTCGTAGTCGGTGACATTGCGCTCGACCTCGCGCAGGAGCACCGCATGCTCCGGACGGCGGCTCACCAGCTCGATGGCTACGCCCTTCGCCTCGCCTGCCTGCTTCACCTGGTCGAGCAGATAGGCGCCGAGCGTGTCGAGGCGCTCGATCGCCGACAGGTCAAGGCGCGCCTGGCGGACGCCGCCGACGCGCTCGGACAATTCGCTGGTCAGGGCTTCCAGGCGCGGCGCACGCCCAACGCTCCAGCGACCGGCCAGAGATACGACGAGGACGCCGCCATCGTCGCGATAGACCGCCTGCGGCTCAACGTCGTCGACGACAGCCATGCCGGCTCGCCTGCTCCCGCGCTTAGATTCGGCCCCCGAGACCTGTATTGCCGCGGGAGTTGAGGAAGGCAAGGGCCGCCAAGACCAGCCCTAGCAGCGCGACCGGCACCATGGCGAGGAACACGCCCGGCCCGAACAGGCGATAGAGATAGCCGGACAGCACGGTGGCAAGCCCCATCACCAGCGCACTCACCGCAACGAGGCGCCCCTGCGCTGCCGCGCGGCGCGCCTCTGGGGACAGCGCCGACAGCGCCGCAAGCGTGCCCAGATGCATGCAGCCGAAGGTGATGCCGTGCAGCAGCTGCAGGACGGCGGTGACGGCAAGGCCGGGATCGGCGCTCATCGCCGCGAAGCGCAGCACGGCGGCGACCGCCGCGATCGCGATCCAGCGCAGGCCGATGAGACCGCTCGCGGCAATGCTGCCCCCGACGAGGAAGACGGCGATCTCGGCAAGGACTGCAACCGCCCAGAGCCAGCCAACCGCCTCGCCGCTGAAGCCGATGCTGCGCCAGTGCAGGGAGCTGAAGGCATAGACCGCTGCATGCGTGGCGTTGACGCAAGCAGCCGCCCCGACTGCGAGCCAGAACGACACCCCGAAGCCAGCCGCTGACGCTCCTCGCGGAGCGGCCGGCGAAATCCCCCCTGGCGGCGACGGGGCCTGCAGCGCGGCAAGCGCAGCGAGCGCACTGCTGCCGGCGAGGACGAAGGGGATCAGCCAGGCGCCGTGCTGCGCGATCAGGTAGCCGCCCGCGAGATTGGAGAGCACGAAGGTCACCGAGCCCCAGAGTCTGACCCGGCCATAATCCTTCAGTGCCCCGGCCTTGACCTGCGCGGTGGTCAGGACATCGGCAAGCGGCACCACACCCGACAGGGCGATGGCGCTGAGCGCCGTCAGGACGGCGATCGGCAGGAGGTCCGCCTGCTGCGCCAGGGCGAAATAAGCAAGTGCTGCCAACGCATTGAGCAGCGCCAGCAGGATATTCGGGCGCAGGCGGTCACCGAGCCCCGTCACCGACGATGCCACGAAGACGCGCACCAGGATCGGTATCGCCAGCACATAGCCGATGTCGACATCGCCCAGTCCCGTGGAGGCGAGCCAGACTGGAAAGAATGGCAGATAGAAGCCCACGCCGAGGAAGTTCAGCGCGTGCATGAGCGAGAGGCGCAGAGCCAACACGCGCGAGAATCCGGTCCGGAGCGGCGGTGACATGCCTTTGGCAGCGATTTCTTAAAGAATCAGCAGCAATTTTGCCGATGGGCATCTTCGGTCGGCGAAACACGATTCGACCAGCCCATGGAGTGCAGCCTGGCCATGAGCGACGCGCGTTCGCTATCTCCGCTGAGCGCGGCCGACTATGACGCGATTGCCGCCGCCGTGATGGAAACGGCGCGCGGCCGCTGGTTCCTGTCTGAATATGCCAGGCGCAACCGGCAGACCGACACCGAGATGGTGCTGTCGGCGATCGCGCGCCTCGAACGGCTCTGCACGGTGCCGGTTGCGCTGCCGGAGCTGGGGCCGGAATTCTCGGAAACCGCCCGCACCATCGCCGAACTGCGCGACGATCTCGACCGGGGCGGCGCCTCGGCCCGCCTGTCGGCCCGCATCCAGGAGACCACCGCCGGCATCATCGAGGCGGCAGAATCCATCCAGGAGATCGCCTGGACCCTGCGCGAGAGCGGCGTGGAGCCCGAGCTATGCGATCGGCTCGACCGGCGCGCGAGCGAGATCTATGGCGCGACCACCGTGATCGAGGCCGGCGCCAACCAGATCGAGAAGGTCTCGGACACAGTCGCCATGCTCGATGCGAGCTTGCGGGCCGCAGCCGAGGTCGCGGCCGAGGAATCCCAGCCGGCCGTGCCTCCCGCGCCAGCGCAACCGGCCATCATCGACCCGATGACCGATCTCGGTGACATCGATGTGGTCGATGCCGGAACGAAGCAGCGCGTGCCGCTGAACGAGACCGGGCTGCACCAGCAGACGCAGCCCTATCGCCGGCGCAGCAGCACCCAGGTGGCCGAGGACGATATCGCCTTCGCCGATGTCGGTGCACCGCCAGAATCGATCCTGCTGCCGGACACGGCCAGTTCGGCGCGGCTCGAGCTCAGCTATTCCGAGGCCGACCTGCGGGCGATCGCCTCGCTGCCGGTCGAGGACCGACTGCATTTCTTCGGCTGAATTCGTCCCGCCTCAGTTCTCGCGCCTCAGCGCGCTCTCATGCCAGCGCCGCAGCAGGAGATGCGAGATCAGGCTGGTCGCGAGGAAGATGGCGATGCCCGAGAGCGAGATCATCAGCAGCGCCGCAAAGACGCGCGGGATCTTGAGCTGATAGCCGGCCTCGAGGATGCGGTATGCCAGCCCCGATTCCGAACCGCCCGTCCCCGCCACGAACTCGGCGACGACGGCGCCGATCAGCGCGAGCCCGCCCGAGATCTTGAGACCTGCGAGGAAATAGGGCAGCGCCGCCGGCAGCTTGAGATAGCGCAGCGTCTGCCAGCGCGTCGCGCCATGCAGCTGAAAGAAATTGATCAGGTTGTGATCGGCCGAGTTCAGCCCGAGGATGGTGTTTGACAGGATCGGGAAGAAGGCGACGATCCAGGCGCAGATCAAGAGCGACAGGTTGATGTCGCCGGCCCAGATGATGATCAGCGGCGCGATCGCGACGATCGGCGTCACCTGCAGGATCACCGCATAGGGCAGCAGCGCCATCTCAAGCCATTTCGACTGAGTGAAGAGCACAGCGAGCGCGACGCCGACGATCACCGCCGCCGCCAGCGCCATGAAGGTGATGCGCAAGGTGATCCAGAGCGAGGCCGAGAGCGTGCCCCAATCGGCGATCAGGGTCTGGCCGACCAGAAGCGGCCCGGGCAGCACATAGGACGGCACCTCGTTCCAGCGCACGGCGAACTCCCAGAGCCCGAGCACCAGGATGCCGACGAAGATCGGGGCGAGGATGCGCGGCCAGAAGCTGACCGGCAGGCCGAGGATGCTGGGCTCGGCAAGCGCGAGCGGACGGGCTTCGGCATCGGTGCCGTCATGCGGCACGGCAGCCGCGGAGGACGGAGAGCTCATGCGCCGATCGCCTCCTTGAGCTTGCCGGAGGCCAGTCGGCAGAGATGGGCGTATTCGGCCGAGGTCCGGAACAGCTCGTCGCGCGGATAGGGCGCGGAGACGTCGAGATCGGCCATGACGCGGCCGGGGCGGGCTGCCATCACCACGATGCGCTGCGAGAGATAGACCGACTCGAACACAGAATGGGTGACGAAGACTGCGGTGAAGCGCTCGCGCCACCACAGGTTCAGGAGGTCGTCGTTGAGGCGATGGCGGGTGATCTCGTCGAGCGCGGCGAAAGGCTCGTCCATCAGGAGGATCTTCGGCCGCATCACCAGCGCGCGGGCAATCGAGACCCGCATCTTCATGCCGCCGGAGAGCTCGCGCGGATACGACTTTTCGAAACCCTTGAGACCAACCAGCGCCAGCATCTCGGCGGCGCGCGATTCGGCTTCGCGCTTCGGCACATGCTTCAGCGTCAGAGGCAGCATGACGTTGGACAGCGCATTGGCCCAGGGCATCAGCGTCGGGTCCTGGAAGACGAAGCCGAGGTCGCGCCCTGCCTTGTCCTCACTCGAGCCGGGCCAGTCGATCGTGCCGGTGGAGGGGCTGCCCAGCCCGGCGATCATGCGCAGCAGGGTCGACTTGCCGCAGCCGGAGGGGCCGAGCAGGCTGACGAACTCGCCGGTGCCGAGATCGAGATCGACATCGCGCACGGCGATGGTGCCATTGGCGAACTGCTTGGAGACCCGCCGGATCGAGACGAGCGGAGCCCCGCTCGCCTGCCCCCCCGCCGGATGTGTGCTCAGATAGGCTGTGTCCAAAGGCCTGACGATCCGTTGTGTGAAAGGCCGTCATTCTCGGGCGGAGCGGAGCGCTGACCCGAGAATCTCCGGCAAGAGATGCTCGGGACAAGCCCGAGCATGACGCATTTCAGGGCTTGCCGACGCCCTTGTTGATGAACTCCAGGCTGTAGGCCTTCTTCACGTCGACGCCCGCGGGGATGACGCCGGCCTCGGTCATGGTCTTGGCGAAGCTTTCCCAGCGCGCGTCGGTCATGGCGCCGATGCCGAGCGTCTTCGCATCCCCCGAGGCGACGATGCCGTTGTCGTTCATCACCTTGAGGGCGTAGTCGATCTTCTCCTGATCCATGTCGGGATTGTCCTTCAGGATCCGGGCATTGGCGGCGGCGATGTTCGGGCCACCCTTCATGTATTCGGCCCAGCCCTCGGCCGTCGCGTCGACGAAGCGCTGCACGATCTCCTTCTTCTCCTGCACCATCTTGCGGGAGATCGTGATCGTCGTGTTGTAGTTCTCGAAGCCGGCATCGGCGAGGAGGTGGACGACGGGCTCGACGCCAGCCTTGCGGATGACGAAGGGCTCGGAGGAGAGGAAGCCCTGCTGGGTCAGCTTCTTGTCGGCCAGGAACGGCGCCATGTTGAAGGTGTAGGGCCGGATCTGCTCGTCGCGATAACCGAATTTCAGCTTCAGAAACGGCCAGAAGCCGACGCGGGCCTGCGCGGCGATCAGGATCGGCTTGTCCTTGAGGGCGGCAAGCGTGTCGTTGCCCTGGCCGGGATGCGAGATCAGGACCTGCGGGTCCTTCTGGAAGATCGAGGCGATGACGAGGAAGGGCAGGTTCTCCTGCGCGAAGCTGAGCGCCTCCAGCGAATTGCCCATGATCATGTCGACGCGGCCGCCGAGCAGAAGCTGGGTCGGGTTCTGCTGCGGGCCACCGGGGCGGATGTCGACGTCGAGCCCGTACTTCTTGTAGATGCCGTTGGCGGCGGCGAGATAGAAGCCGCCATGCTCGGTCTGGGCGCGCCAGTTGGTCTGGTAGCTGACCTTGTCGAGGGTCTGCGCATTGACACGCGCGCCCGGCACCGGGATCAGCACCGAGGCGGCCGAGCCGCCGAGCAAGCCAAGCGCAGCGCGCCGGTCGAGGCGATATTTCATCGTCATGGCCTAACCCCCTCCATCATGTCGCGAACCTGTCGCCGGACCGCACAACCCTTGCATCCAGCAGATAGCCTGTATGCCACGGCCTGTGGGCCGCTGGAAATGCGCCGTCGCCGGCTTTCGCACAGACAGGCTTTGCCGGCGAGGCTCCGGCCCGCATGGCATGCGCATGCCACCAGCCCTTCCCTCGTCATTCGCGGCCACTATGCTGGGCAGTCCTGTCGCCCTGAGGCAGCAGGCGCGAATCGCGGGGCCTGCCCGCAGCTTGATCGACGAGACATCGAGACATGACCGCACGCTTCTGGGGCGACCTGAAGACCACCGACTTCGCCGGCCTCTCGCCCGAGGCGACCATCGCGGTGCTGCCGCTCGCCGCGATCGAGCAGCACGGCCCGCACCTGCCTTTGTCGGTCGACACCACCGTGATGAACGCGATGCTGGCGCTCGCCATGCCGCAGGTTCCTGCCGGGCTCGACGCGTTGGTGCTGCCGACGCAGGCGATC
Organism: Allobosea sp. CCNWLY174; assembly: GCF_037120455.1. Lineage (NCBI taxonomy): Bacteria > Pseudomonadati > Pseudomonadota > Alphaproteobacteria > Hyphomicrobiales > Alloboseaceae > Allobosea > Allobosea sp. CCNWLY174. The sequence goes on from NZ_JBBBBQ010000001.1 coordinate 1,356,838, forward strand.
TGCAAGTCGAACGAGCACCTGCATTCGCCGGGCACATTGACGATCTCGTGGGAGAGCGCGATCCGCAGCTGGATCGAGATCGGCGAGAGCGTGAAGCGCGCCGGCCTGCGCAAGCTCGTGCTCGTCACCTCCCATGGCGGCAATGTCGACCCGATGAAGGTGGTGGCGCGCGAATTGCGCGTCAGCCAGGGCATGTTCGCGGTCTCGACCTCCTGGAGCAATTTCGGCCTGCCGCCGGAGCTCTATGGCGAGATGGACGCCAGGCACGGCATCCATGCCGGCGATATCGAGACCTCGCTGATGCTGCATTTCCGGCCCGACCTCGTCGACATGAGCCAGGCCGGCCGCTTCGTGCCGCGCACGGTCGAGATGGCGGATGAGAGCTATAGGTGGCTGCGGCCGACCGGCGCGCATCCCTTTGCCTGGATGGCGCAGGACGTTCACCCCTCCGGCGCGGCGGGCGATGCCAGCCTCGCCACCGCAGAGAAGGGCAAGGCGACGGCCGAGCTTCAGGCCAGAGGCTTCATCGAACTGCTGGCGGATGTGGCGCGGTTTCCGCTGGCGAAGCTGCACAAGGCGGGGTGAGCGCATCAATCCGGATCGAGCAGCCTCGGCCCCGCCCCCTGCTTGCCGAGCTCGTCCCAGGGATTGTGCAGCGGGCAGCTCTTCACCGAGAGGCAGCCGCAGCCGATGCAGTCGTTGAGGTGGTCGCGCAGGCGCGTCAGCCGGTCGATGCGGTGCTCCAGTTCCTCCTTCCAGGCGGCCGAGAGCCGGCTCCAGTCCTCCGCCGTCGGCGTGCGCTCCTGCGGCAGCGCCTTGAAGGCCTCGCGGATGGTCTTGAGCGGGATGCCGGTGCGCTGCGCCACCTTGATGATGGCGACACGGCGCAGCACCTCGCGCGGATAGCGGCGCTGGTTGCCGGCATTGCGGCGGCTGCGGATCAGCCCTTCGGCCTCGTAGAAGTGCAGCGCCGAGACCGCGATGCCGCTGCGGCTCGCGACCTGGCCGACGCTGAGATCGTCGGCAAAGGGATTGCGGGCTGGGTGCTTCATGGCGCTTGACCTTAACCTTACTTGAGGTCTTATAGAGATCGCTCCGCTGCACCGCCAGCCCTCCGGAGCCCTCCCATGCATCGCCCGCTCATCCCCCAGATCAAGGTCGCCGTGATCTATGGCAGCACGCGCCAGGGGCGCCTGTGCACCAAGGTCGCCGGCTGGACGATCGCGCAGATCGAGGGCGACGGCCCGTTCTGCGTCGAGAGCGTCGACCCCGGCGCGCACGACCTCGCCGAGCAGACAGAGCGGCTCGGCCGCGCCGACGCCTTCATCGTGGTCACGCCCGAATACAATCGCAGCTTCCCGGCCCCGCTGAAGGCGCTGATCGACGAGACCGGCGCACAATGGCGCGGCAAGCCGGTCGGCTTCGTCTCCTATGGCGGGGTCTCCGGCGGCTTGCGCGCCGTCGAGCAACTGCGGCTTGTTTTTGCCGAACTGCATGCCGCGACGATCCGCGACGGCGTCTGCTTCGCCAATGCCTGGGACCAGTTCGACGAGACTGGTCGCCTGCGGGACGCCGACCGTGCCGAGCGGGCGATGGCGACCATGCTCGGACAGCTCCATTGGTGGGCGAGCGCGCTCAGGACGGCCCGCAACACCGTGCCTTACGGCCAGTTCGCAGCCTGAGCAGCATCCGGCGGAACACAATATCGGTAGCTCGCTCGCAGAGATCTTCTCGCGCCGGCGGGTCGTAGGAGGCAAATTCCACGTCCCGATGACCGCGCGTGGAAAATCTCCCTGACAATGCAGGCATCCAACGCCGCGATGCAGTTTGCTTCACAAATTGGAACTGGTCGTGGCCGCGGCATCCGGCGAAGGATCGGGCAAACCGATCCCTCGCACTGCGGAGCCGCCATGCAGCTCAAACTCCTGCGCAACGCCCTGCTCAAGCTGAGCTATGCCGGCAAGACCCTGCTGATCGATCCCGATTTCGGCGAGAAGCTCAGCCGCCGCTCGATCGCCGGCAAGTCGCAGAACCCGATGGTCGACCTGCCCGAACCGATCGAGGAGATCCTCGCCGGTGTCGATCACGTCATCGTCTCTCATCTGCACGCCGACCATTTCGACGAGGTCGCCAAGGCGCGGATCCCCAAGGATATTCCGCTGATCTGCCAGCCCGGCAATGAAGAGGCGATCCGCGCGGCCGGCTTCAGCAATGTCGAACCGCTCGCATGCTTCGTCAGGATAGGGCCGATCGTGGTCAAGTCGCAGCCGGCCCAGCATGGCACCGGGCCGGTCGTCGAGGTGATGGGAAAGGTGATGGGCCTCACCCTGGAAGCGCCGGGCGAACCTTCAGTCTACTGGTGCGGCGACAGCGTGCTCTATCCGCCGCTGCAGGAGGCCGTCACCAAGGCCGAGCCCGACGTGATCATCACCCATTCCTGCGGCGCCCTCTGGGACGGCACGCTGATCGTCATGGATGCGCAGCAGACGCTCGACCTTGCCGAGCAGGCGCCGCAGGCGGTGATCGTCGCCGTCCACATGGAAGCGCTCGATCACGCAACGGTCAGCCGGCAGGCGTTGCGCGATGCGGCCGAAGCCCGCGGTATCGGCCGCGAGCGTCTGCTGATCCCCGCGGATGGCGAGACGATCGACTTGAAGGCGCCGATGGGCGCCTGAGCGGTGCTTACCTGACGCGCTTGGCGTCGACACCAAAGGAGCGGAATGTATTGCGGTCGACGACGGTTACGGTCGTCGACGAGCTGGAATTGCCGAACTCGCTCTTGCTGGACATCTCCAGCACGCACTCTCCGGCACCCGCGCCGGGTTTGGTGGTCCATTGGCCGGAGGTGACCTGCTCCTCCCACTTCCCTTCCTGATTGACGAAGCGGCGGACGGCCCTGAACGAGCCGTCGGCGTTGTAGGCGTCGAGATTGTCGACCTTGACCTTCATCGGCCCCATGGCGACGTCGCCCTTGGTGGCCCAGCGCCCGGTCAGCGCACTGCGGCAATCAGTAGCGGCCGAGGCGATCCCTGCCGAACAGAAGAGGGCTGCAAGGAGCGGCAGGAGGATGCGTCGCATGATAATCTCCGAAGGACGGTGCGGATATCGCTGCACCGATCCTTGCTCCGGAAACGCCTGATCGCGTCCTCCATTCGAAGGATAGCTCCTACTCCCCCGCCTTGAGCTGCTTGGCATAGATGTCCTTGTACTGCTCGCGCAGCAGGTTCTTCTGGACCTTGCCCATGGTGTTGCGCGGCAAGTCGGCAACGACGAAGACCTGCTTAGGCTGCTTGAACTTGGCGAGGCGCTGCTCCAGGGCCTTGGCGATGCCGGCGGCGCTGATATCGGCCCCGGGCTTGGCTACCACCACCGCGGTGACTCCCTCGCCGAAATCCGGATGCGGGCAGCCGATCACGGCGCTCTCGATCACGCCCGGCATCTCGTCGATCTCGGCCTCGACCTCCTTGGGGTAAACGTTGTAGCCGCCGGTGATGATCAGGTCCTTGCCGCGCCCGACGATGTGGACATAGCCGGCCGGATCGATCTTGCCGAGATCGCCGGTGATGAAGAAGCCATCGGCCCGGAACTCGGCCTTGGTCTTCTCGGGATTGCGCCAATAGCCCTTGAATACGTTGGGGCCCTTGACCTCGATCATGCCGATCTCGTCACGGGCGAGCTCCTTGCCGCTTTCCGGATCGGTGACGCGCGCGAGTACGCCGGGCAGCGGGAAGCCGACCGTGCCGGCCACCCTTTCCCCGTCATAGGGATTCGAGGTGTTCATGTTGGTCTCGGTCATGCCGTAGCGCTCGAGGATGGCGTGGCCGGTGCGCTCGCGCCATTCGCGATGCGTCTCGGCCAGCAGCGGCGCCGAGCCGGAGACGAAGAGGCGCATGTGCTTCGTCGTCTCCTTGCTTAGCCTCTGATCCTGCAGGAGCCGGACGTAGAAGGTCGGCACGCCCATCATGCTGGTGGCCTTGGGCAGGTATTTGAAGACCTGCTCCGGATCGAACTTCGGCAGCAGGATCATTGCGGCACCGGCGAACAGGATCACGTTGGTCGCGACGAAGAGGCCGTGAGTGTGGAAGATCGGCAAGGCGTGCAGCAGCACGTCGGCCTTGGTGAAGCGCCAGTAGTCGACCAGCGCCAGCGCATTCGAGGCAAGGTTGTCATGGCTGAGCATGGCGCCCTTGGAGCGCCCGGTCGTGCCGGAGGTGTAGAGGATGGCGGCAAGATCATCGGCGCCACGCGCGACATCGGCGAACTCGGCCGAGGCGGCATTGGCCTTTTCGAGCAGGCTGCCCGTGCCGACGCCGAGCGTCTCCAGCTTGGCCCCGGCCGTGTCGGCGAAGGGCTTCAGCGCCTCCGCCTTGGCGGGATCGCAAACGAAGACGGCCGGCTCGGCATCGCCGAGGAAGTATTCGATCTCGGCCGGGGTATAGGCGGTGTTAAGCGGCAGGAAGATCGCGCCGGCACGAACCGTGCCGAGATAGAGCATCAGTGCCTCGATGCTCTTCTCGACCTGGACGGCGACCCGGTCGCCCGGCTTCACGCCGAGCGCCATCAGCGCGTTGGCGAAGCGGGCGGAGACCGCGACCATGTCGGCGTAGGAATAAGTCCGGCCGTCATCCAGAAACGCGAAGGGCGCGGTCGGCGCCGGCATGCGGGCCTTGATCAGGTCGAACAGATGATTGCCCATGATTTCGGGTCCTTTCAGGCGTTTCCGTTGTCTATGTTCACTTGGTCGCGGGCCGAAGCTGCTTCTTCACCGAGGAGGAGGCGACCACGGTGTTACGGCTGGCGAAGGCCTCGTGATTGGCCTCAATGTCGTCGAGCTCATAGCGGTAGTTGACCATCACGCCATGCGACTCGCGCAGGCCCCGGTCGGAGAGATTGCCGCCGACATTGATGCGCTCCAGCCGCGCGCCATTGCCGAGATGGAAACGGGCGACCGGATCGATCACGCGCCCTGACGATGTCCTCGCCCGCAGCATGTACTGCGCCATCATCTGGCCGAGCAGCTTGTCGCGACGGGCGCGGGTGACCTCGTCCTGCGCCGCGATCTCGGCCGGCGCCTGCATCAGCAGCGCCGCCTCCTCATTGGTCAGGCCAAGTTCTGCCGGCTCGGCCAGCGCCTGACCCAGCCAGCGGGCGAAGCCCGGCACCGGCGAGAGCGTGACGAAGACGTCTAGCCCCGGTAGTTCCCGCTTCAGGTCCTCGGCGACCTGCTTGATCAGGAAGTTGCCGAAGGAGATGCCGCGCAGGCCCTCCTGGCAGTTCGAGATCGAGTAGAACACCGCTGTGGTGGCCGAGGAGGCCGACAGGACCTCGCGATCCTCGCTCAGAACGTCGACGATGCGGCTTGGGCTCTCGCGGGTCAGCGCCACCTCGACGAAGATCAGCGGCTCGTCGATCAGCTGCGGATGGAAGAAGGCGAAGCAGCGCCGGTCGGCCGGCTCGAGCCGGCGGCGCAGATCGTCCCAGTCCTTAATGGCGTGGACCGCTTCGTAGCGGATGATCTTCTCCAGCACATTGGCCGGCGTGGTCCAGTCGATCCGGCGCAGCACCAGGAAGCCGCGGTTGAACCAGGAGCCGAACAGATGCCGGAAATCGGCATCGACCGCCTTGAGCTCCGGCTCCTGCTTCATCGCCTCGAACAGGCTCTCGCGCATGCGCACCAGCACATGCGTACCGCCGGGAGCGAGGTTGAGCCGGCGGAACAGCTCCTGCCGACGGGGTTCGGAGGCGAGATGGAGCTGCCCGATCGCCTCGGCGTCGGGATTGTCGCGATAATGCTGCAGCGCGGTGTCAAGCCGTTCGCGATCGGGGCCGAAGCGCTCCTGAAGCAGGCGGAAGAAGGCGAGCCGGCCAGCCTCGTCGAGCTGCTGCCAATCCTCCAGCACGGCCTGGGCCAGCGCCATGCCCGTGGCCTCGCCGCGGCCCGAGAGCAGGTCCTCGCAGAGCTTGTCGAGCGGCCGGCGGCGGTTCGAGGCGAAGCGCTCGAAATTGATCAGCGCCCGGCCGCGATCGGCGACGCTGGTCAGGAGATCGCCAAGAAACGCCATTTGCACCTCCGAATGCCTCGCTTGCTCCGCCTATCCTATATGAGTTCGCTGCAGCGCAAACGTACGGCCCTGCGGCGAATATCAGCCGGCGGTTCCTTCCACCAATGCGTTGACCTCGGCGATGACCGTGGCAGCGAGGGCGACTGGCACACCCCAATAGTCGAAAATGCCCCCGTCAAGGCGATTCTGTCCGCAGGTGACAAAGACCCCTGTGCCGAAGCGCTGCTTGAAGCGGCTGGCCAGCCAGCCGACAAAGCCGCTGTTGTCGGCGCCGGCCGGGAAGTGAAACCGAAACAGGCCGAACAATTCCTCGTTCGCATCGTCGCAGGGGACGAGTTGGCTCCAGACTTGATCATCGCGGACCAGAGCCAGCGCGTCGGGCCGCACCGCGCCCGGAAAGGCCGACAGCGGAAACTCCAGGAATGCGTACGTGTCGCTATAGACCTGAAGCCGTGCCTGCGTCGTTACCTGCAGCAGTCGGCGCTCGGTCGCCTCGGGTGTCTCATGCGATATGTTGACCATCGGATCTGCCTCCCGGCCTCGGCAAATGGTCCTATCGGAGCAAGTCCCACGCCTTGAGGAAAAAATCAGGCGCACCGAAATTCCCCGACTTCAGTGCGACCACCATCTCCGGCCCGTCGACGACGCGGGCCCAGGGCACGCCCGGATCGATCTCCGGGCCGATCTCCAGGGTGCGGATGGCAAGCCCCTGCACGACCGCGCCGGAAGTCTCGCCGCCGGCGACGAGCAGGCGGGTCACACCACCAGCGTTCAGCAGCCGCGCGACCTCGGCGAAAGCATGCTCGACGATCTCGCCGGCCCTGTCGCGGCCGAGCTTGTCCTGCACCGACGCGACCTCGGCCGGATCGTCGCTGGAATAGACGAGGAAGGGCCTGTCGACGGGCTGAGCCAGAGCCCAGTCCGCCAGTTCCTTCGCCGTCTGCTTGCCGCTGGCCAACGCCAGCGGATCGACCTTCAGCGCGGGAATGCCAGCCGCGAGCGCCGCCTTGATCTGGCCACGCGTCGCGGTCGAGCAGCTGCCGGAAATGATGCCGGCGCGGCCAGCCGGCGCGGCGAGATGCGTCGCGGTCTCGCGCCAGGGCAAGTGGCCCGCCTTGCGAAAATTCTCGGGCAGGCCCATCGCGATGCCGGAGCCGCCAGTAAGCAGGACATGATCGGAAATGGCCTCGCCGAGCACCATCAGATGGCCATTGTCGAGCGCATCGGTGACGACATAGCGCACGCCATCGGCCGCCAGCTCGGCCAGGCGCTTGCGCACGGCGGCGGCGCCCTGGTTGACCGCGGCATAGGAGGCGAGCCCGACCTTGTGCGCGGTCTGCGCGCCCATCAGCCGCATCAGGTTCGAGTCCCGCATCGGCGTCAGCGGATGATCCTTCATCGAGCTCTCGTGCAGCGGCACCTCGCCGACGAAGAGGTAGCCCTGGAAGATCGAGCGGCCATTAGCCGGGAAGGCCGGGCAGACGATCGCCTGATGGGCATTGAGACGCTGCATCAGCGCGTCGGCGACCGGGCCGATATTCCCTTGCGCGGTCGAGTCGAAGGTCGAGCAGTATTTGAACAGGATCTGCCGTGCGCCGGCCGCGAGCAGCGCCTCGCAGGCAGCGAGCGAATCCGCGACGGCCTCGGCGACGGGATTGGTGCGCGACTTCATCGCGACGACGACGGCATCCGCTTCAGGCAGCTTGGCGCCGGCTGCGGGAGCACCGATGACCTGGACCGTACGCATCCCGGCGCGGTTCAGCATCAGGGCGACGTCGGTCGCGCCCGTCATGTCGTCGGCAATCACACCCAGCAGCATCACTAGACCTTTCCTGTGCCCCGCGCCTCGAATTCGCGCATCATTGGCGGAATCTTGCATACCAGAATTCGTGCGAGCGGCGACAGACCTTGGTCGCCCTGCCGTCATGCGGGCACCGGCGGTAGCCGATCGTCACACTGTATCCATTGCACCAATCGCGGTGGCGTGGAATGTTCGCGGCAACGCCCGGCCGGAGCAAGCCGAGCCTATCGACGATCACCGAAAAATGCGCCAGCTTGGTACCGAATGGGACCAACTCAGAATGACCCGTGGAACTCCCGCAAGCGCCGAAGAGCGAGGGAGCGCCATTCAGCGGGCCAGGATCAACACAAAACAATCAGGGGAACAGCCATGAAGCGTATCGTTCTGCTGGCGTCGGCGGCCTTGCTGGGCCTCGCCGCATGTCCAGCCCAAGCCCAATCGCCATCGACCTTGCGGATCGGGCTCCAGGAGGACCCCGACATGCTCGACCCGCACAAGGCCCGCACCTTCGTCGGCCGCATCGTCTTCATGGGGCTGTGCGACAGGCTCGTCGATATCGATCCCGAGCTGAAGATCATCCCGCGGCTGGCGACCGAATGGTCTTTCTCAGGCGATGGCCTGACACTGACGATGAAGCTGCGCACCGACGCCAAGTTCCATGACGGCGAAACGTTCAACGCAGAGGCGGCCAAGGCCAATCTCGAACGGGCGATGACGCTGCCGGATTCGCTGCGCAAGTCCGAGCTCGCCTCGGTCGAGAGCGTCAGCGCGCCCGATCCGGCGACGCTGGTCCTCAAGCTGAAGCGCCCCGATGCGACACTGCTCGCCCAGCTCACCGACCGCGCCGGGATGATGCTGTCGCCGAAGAGCCTCGGCCCCGACATCACCGCCAAGCCGATCTGCTCCGGCCCCTACCAGTTCGTCGAGCGCGTCCAGAACGACCGGATCGTGCTGGAGAAGTTCAAGGGGCACTGGGAGGCCGACAAGTACCAGTTCGACCGGATCGTCTACCGCGCCATCCCCGATACCACCGTCCGCCTCGCTAACCTGCGCGCCGGCGAACTCGACATGCTTGAACGGCTGGCCCCGACCGATGTGAAATCGGCCCAGGGCGACAAAAGCCTGAAGGTCCAGAGCACGGCGAACCTCGGCTATCAGGGCATCACCATCAACACCAATCATGGCGACGCTGCCAACCAGCCGATGGGCAAGGACAAGCGCGTCCGGCAGGCGCTGTCGCTGTCGATCGACCGGAAGGTGCTGAGCCAGGTGGTGTTCGAGGGGCTCTATGCGCCGATGAACCAGCCCTTCAATCCGGGCAACCAATACCTTTCCGCCGCCCTGCCCGTGCCGGAGCGCGATGTCGCCAAGGCCAAGGCGCTGCTGAAGGAAGCCGGCCAGAGCAAGGTATCGGTCGAACTCTTCGTCACCAACAACCCCGTCGACGCCCAGCTCGGCCAGGTGATCCAGGCGATGGCGCAGGAGGCCGGCATCGACATCCAGATCCGCTCCAGCGAGTTCGCCAGCCAATTGCGCGACCAGCAGCAGGGCAAGTTCCAGATGAGCCGCATCGGCTGGTCCGGCCGCATCGACCCGGATGGCAACATCCACCAGTTCGTCACCACCAAGGGCAACCAGAACGACGGCAAGTATTCCAACGCCGAGGTCGACAGGCTGCTCGACGAAGCCCGCACCATCTACGACGTCGCCGAGCGCAAGAAGCGCTACGACGCGGCACAGAAGATCCTGCAGGACGAACTGCCGATCGTCTATCTCTACAACCAGACCGTCTTCTTCGCGCTGCGTTCGAACATCCAGGGCTTCGTCATCAATCCCGACGGGATGATCCGGCTTTCGGGGCTGAAGCGGTCGTGACACGTTCATCCGAGACGAGGGAGCGCAGCCGCGCTCCCTCCCCGGCCTGCAACGGCGACCGGCAGCCATGCTCGCCCTGATCGGCCGGCGCCTCCTGATCGCGATCCCGACGCTGTTCCTGGTGTCGCTGTTCGTCTTCGCCCTGCAACGGGCGCTGCCGGGCGACCCGTTCCTGGTCATCGCCGGCGAGGAGCGCGACCCCGAGGTGATCGCGCGCCTGCGCCAGATCTACCGGATGGACGATCCGATCGTGGTGCAGTTCTTCGCCTGGCTCGGCCAGGTGATCCAGGGCGATTTCGGCCGCTCGCTGCGGACCGGCGAGCCTGTGCTGGGGCTCATCATCCAGAAGCTCGGCGTCACCTTCCAGCTCGCCGTCGCCTCGATGCTGGTCGCGGTGGGCATCGGCATCCCCGCCGGCATCATCGCTGCCAGGCGCAAGGATACCATCGCCGACTATTCCGCCAGCGCGGTGGCGCTGTTCGGCCTCTCGGTCCCGCATTTCTGGCTCGGGATCATGCTGATCCTTTTGGTCTCGGTCGAATTGCGCTGGCTGCCGGCCTCGGGCTTCGAATCGATCTTCAGCGATCCGCGCGCCGCGATCGAGCGGTTGATCATGCCGGCCTTCGTGCTCGGCGGCGGGCTCGCCGCATCGCTGATGCGTCATACCCGCTCGGCCATGCTCGAAGTGCTGCAATCGGACTACGTCCGGACTGCGCGCGCGAAGGGATTGGCCGAGGACGCCGTGATCAACCGGCACGCGCTGCGCAACGCGCTGGTGCCGATCATCACCCTGTCGACGATCCTGTTCGGCGAACTGCTCGCCGGCGCAGTGCTGACCGAGCAGGTCTTCACCATCCCCGGCTTCGGCAAGCTGATCGTCGATGCCGTCTTCAACCGCGATTACGGCGTCGTCCAGGGTGTCGTGCTCTGTACCGCGATCGGCTTCATCATCATGAACCTCCTCGCCGATGTCCTCTACATCCTCGTCAATCCGCGCCTGAGGGACGGCTGATGGGCGCCATGACCGTCCGTGCCACCGGCGCGACCTTTCAGGGCCGCGGCTCCCTCCGCAAGCTGATGCGCAGCCGCTCGGCCCGGATCGGCGGCCTGATCGTGCTCATCTTCGTCGCGATGGCGCTGCTGGCGCCGCTGCTGCCGCTCGCCGACCCGCTGAAATCGAATTTCCTCGCCATCCGCAAGCCGCCCTCCGAGCTCTACTGGTTCGGTACCGACGAGCTCGGCCGCGACCAGGTCTCGCGGCTGATCTTCGGAGCGCAGGCCTCGCTGCTCGCCGGCATCGTCTCGGTCGCGATCGCGCTCGCGGTCGGCGTCCCGATCGGCCTTATCGCCGGCTGGTATGGCGGCTGGATCGATGCGGTTATTTCGCGGGTCACCGAGGCCCTACTCGCCTGCCCGTTCCTGATCCTGGCGATCGCGCTCGCGGCCGTGCTCGGCCCGTCGCTGACCAATGCGATGATCGCGATCGGTCTCTCCTTCGCGCCGATCCTGATCCGGCTGGTGCGCGGCCAGGTGCTGGCGATCAAGAACGAGGAGTTCGTCGACGGCGCCCGCGCCATCGGCGGCGGCAAGCTCTACATCCTGTTCCGCCATGTCGCGCCGAACACACTTTCGCCGATCATCGTGCAGTCCACGCTGTTCATGGCGCAGGCGATCGTGCTGGAGGCCGCTCTCTCCTTCCTCGGCCTCGGCCAGCAGCCGCCCTCCCCGTCCTGGGGTCAGATGCTCAACGTCGCCAAGAATTTCATGGAGCAGGCGCCGTGGATGTCGGTGGCGCCCGGCGTCGCCATCTTCCTGGCGGTCCTGGGCTTCAATCTGCTCGGCGACGGCCTGCGCGACGCGCTCGATCCCAAAGAATCCTGACCTCACCGCCTAAGGAACCGACCATGTTCACCACCCGCCCCGAGATCCTCGGCACCTTCGGCGTCGTCACCTCGACGCATTGGCTCGCGACCGCTTCGGGCATGGCGATGCTGGAGAAGGGCGGCAACGCCTTCGATGCCTGCGCCGCCGCCGCCTTCGTGCTGCAGGTGGTCGAGCCGCACCTCGTCGGCCCGGCGGGAGACATGCCGGCGGTGTTCTATTCGGCTGAGACGAAAAAGGTCGAAGTGCTCTGCGCCCAGGGGCCCGCGCCGGCAGCGGCGACGATCAAGGCCTACAAGGACCTCGGCATCGACATCATCCCCGGCGACGGCCTGCTCTCGACCGTGATCCCCGGGGCCTTCGGCGGCTGGATGACGATGCTGCGCGACCATGGCCGCCTGCCGCTGCGCGAGGTGCTGGAGCCGGCGATCGGCTATTTCGAGAACGGCCATCCGATGCTGCCGCGCGTCTCCGACACGATCGCGGGCCTGAGCGACCTCTTCACCAAGGAATGGCCGACCTCGGGCGCAGTCTACCTGCCCGGCGGCAATGTCCCGAAGGGCCGCGAGCTCTTCCGCAATCCGGCCGCCGCCAACACCTACAAGCGCATTCTCGCCGAGGCGGAGGCCGTCGGCGGCGACCGGCAGAAGCAGATCCAGGCCGCCTACGATGGCTGGTACAAGGGCTTCGTCGCCGAAGCGATGGACGCCTTCTGCCGCACGGAAGCGCCGATGGATTCGACCGGCCGCCGGCACAAGGGCCTGCTCACCGCGCAGGACCTGGCCGGCTGGACGCCGCACTACGAGGCGCCGGCGAGCGTGACCTACCATGATTGGGAGGTCTTCAAGATCGGCCCCTGGGGCCAGGGTCCGGTGTTCCTGCAGACGCTGAAGATCCTCGAAGGCTTCGATCTTTCCGCCATGGGTCCGGCGAGCCCGGAGTTCATCCATCACGTCGCGGAAGCGATGAAGCTCGCCTTCGCCGATCGCGAGGCCTATTACGGCGATCCCGGTTTCGTGAAGGTGCCGCTGGCGACGCTGCTGTCGGACGACTATGCCCGCGGCCGGCGCGAGCTGATCGGCAACGAGGCCTCGCTCGAAATCCGTCCAGGCGCAGTCGCCGGCTTCGAGGCGCAGGTCGCGCAGGCTCTCGCCAATATCCGGATCGCCGGCCAGCATGGTGCCAAGGGCGGCGCGACCGTCGGCGAGCCGACATTGGCCTCGATGGTCGCCTCGTCGCGGCGCGGCGACACCGTGCATATCGACGTCATCGACCGCTGGGGCAACATGGTCGCGGCGACGCCCTCGGGCGGCTGGCTGCAATCCTCGCCGGTGATCCCGGAGCTCGGCTTCCCGCTGAACTCGCGTGCCCAGGCCTTCTTCCTCGAAGAGGGCCTGCCGTCCTCGCTGGCGCCCGGCAAGCGCCCGCGCACGACGCTGACCCCGACCATCGCCTTCGAGAACGGACAGCCGCGCCTCGCCTTCGGCACGCCGGGCGGCGACCAGCAGGAGCAGTGGCAGCTCGGCATGTTCCTGCGCCGGGTGCATCACGGCCTCAATCTGCAGGAGGCGATCGACCTGCCGCTGTTCCACACCCAGCACTTCCCTTCGACCTTCTATCCGCGCGAGGCGCGGCCGGGCCATCTCACTGTCGAGGAGAGCGTCGGCGAGGCGACATTGGCCGAGCTCACCCGGCGCGGCCACAGGCTGGAGAAGGCGCCGGCCTGGACGGTGGGGCGGCTGACCGCAGCCGAGAAGAGCGCCGACGGGCTCTTGCGCGCCGCCGCGACGCCGCGTCTGATGCAGGCCTACGCCGCCGGGCGGTAGGAGGCCTTCTTCCATGACATGGTCCATCGTCGCTCGCGACGCCGCGACCGGCGCCTATGGCGTCGCCGTCTCCACTTGCGCCTTCGCCGTCGGCGCGCGCGTACCCTATGGCTGCGGCCGGGTCGGCGCGATCGCGACCCAGGCCTTCGTCAACCCGCTCTACGGCGTGGACGGCCTGAGATTGCTTCAGGAGGGGCGATCCTCGGTCGAGATCATCGCCAACCTGACCGCGGCCGATGAAGGCCGCGCGCACCGGCAATTCCATCTGATCGACCGTGACGGCCGCACGGCGTCCTATACCGGCAATGCCTGCATCGACTGGTGCGGGGCGGTGAACGGGCCGCAGGTCTCGGTCGCCGGCAACATGCTGGCGGGGCCGGAGGTCGTCCAGGAGACGCTGAAGGCCTATGTCGAGAATTCGGGGCTCGACTTCGACGAGCGGCTGCTGGTCGCGCTCGAAGCCGGCGAGAAGGCCGGCGGCGACAAGCGCGGCCGGCAATCCTGCGCGATCAGGATCTGGGCAGGCGAGCCGGTGCCGAGCTTCGACATTCGGGTCGACGACCATGCCGAGCCGCTCACCGAATTGCGCCGGATCTGGCGGGTGGCGCATCAGCGCTCCGTGCCGTTCCAGCAGGCCTCGCCTTCGCGGGCGCGGCCGGCCGGCGTCACCGACCGGGCCGAGCTCGACCGGCTGTGTGCGGAATATGCCGAGGCGTGGAACGCGCGGCATCCGGAATAACGATCGCGGCAGTCGATCGTCATGCTCGGGCTTGACCCGAGCATCTCGGAAACCAGTGTTCTCTCGTCATGAGATTCTCGGGTCGGCGCTGCGCGCCGCCCGAGAATGACGACCTTGCTCAAGCCGCCTTGGCAGCGCGCCCTTCGGCCGCCCATTTGGCGTACCAGCTCTTGAAGCGGCGCCATTCGGTCTCGACATAATTGCGCTGGGCGTCGGAAAGCCTGTCAGCGTCGTTGAAATGGCGCTCATAGGCCTTGTGGCCTTCCAGCACCATCAGGTGCTTGTAGTAGAGTACGAGGTCGACGCCCTCGTCGAAGGACGACAGCACATACAGCGCCCGCTCCAGTTCGAGCGCATCACGCTCGGCCTGCGGGTCGCCGGCGGCGGCCTTCTGCGAGAGCGCGACGAGGTGCAGCACCTCCTTGGGCAGGGCATTGCCGATGCCGGTGATCGCGCCCCTGGCGCCGCAGCGGATGAAGCCGTGCGTCACCTGCGTGTCGACGCCGACCATCAGGGTCAGCTTGGGATCACGGTTGGTGATATGCTCGGCCGCATAGGTCAGCGCCGCGCCGCCGCCGAACTCCTTGAAGCCGACGAGATGCGGGAAGCGCTGATTGAGCGCGAAGAACAGGTCGGCCTTGGTCTCGTAGCCGTAATAGGGGCTGTTGTAGATCACCGAGGGCAGGTCGACCGCGGCTTCCAGGATGCCTTCGAAATGAGCGCGCTGCGCCTGGAGCGAAGAGCCGCGCGAAAGCACGCGCGGAATCACCATCAGGCCCTGCGCCCCCGCTTTCTTGGCATGGGCCGCGAGCGCTGCGGCGCGCTTGGGGTTCTGCGCGCCGGTGCCGACGATCAGTGGGATGCCGCCCTTCACCAGGGCTTCGACGCCCTCCATGCGCTGCTCGTCGGTGAGCAGCGGCCAGTCGCCCATCGAGCCGCAATAGACGACCGCCGACATGCCGGCGTCGATCAGATGGCGGCCGGTGCGCACCAGCTCGGCGTAGTCGACGTCGCCCGCGGCGGTGCAGGGGCTCATCAGGGCGGGAATCGTACCGCTGAAGATGTTCTTGGTCATGGCAGGTATCCGCTCGCGGGAGGAAATGCGGCTGCGGGCGGAGCGCCCGCAACCGGGATGATAGCTGAAAAAATCAGGCCGTGATCGCCTTGCCGGCCTTGCGCAGGTCGGCGAGCACCGGCGCCTTGGGCAGCCAGATCTTGTCGAACTCGGCGACGACGGCCTCGGCATCCTTCGGATTGGCGAGCTTGAAGTTGGCGCCGGCCGCCTTGAACTGCTCGACCAGCTTGGGCTCGTTGACCGCGAGTGCGTCGATCTGCTCGTCGAGCGCGGCACGGACCGTCTTCTGGATCAGCTCGCGGTCGGCCGCCGGCATGCCTTGCCAGACACGGCCCGAGGCGAGCGCGATCACCGGCATGAAGATCGCGTTCATCTGCAGGATGGTCTTCGAGACCTTGTCGAAGCGCTGGTTCCAGGAGAACTCCAGATCCGCCTCGAGCCCGTCGACCTGGCCGTTGGTCATCGCGTCGAAGACCTGCGGCGTCGGAATCGGGGTCGGGGCGGCGCCGAGCAGCTGGTAGAAGTCGCGATAGACCGGGGTCGGGTTGATGCGCAGCTTCATGCCCTTGATCCCGGCGACACCGTCGATCTCCTTGGCGGAGAAGACGGCGCGCATGCCGGTGATGCCCCAGGCCATGCCGACGCAACCGGTCTCGCGCGGCAGGACATCGAACAGCTTCATCGCGACGGGATCGCGCACCAGCTTGGCGATCTTGGCAGTGGAGTCGACGATATAGGGCGCGGTGATCGCGCCGATCGCCGGAACGCGCGAACCAAGCTCTGCGGCCATGATCCAGCCGAGGTCGAGCGCGCCGGACTGCATCTGCTGCAGCATCGCCGCTTCGTTGCCGAGCTGGCCGGAATGGAAGACCGTCAGGTTCAGCCGGCCATTGGTCTCGGCCTTCAGGCGCTCGCCGACCTTGACGGCCGCGACGTTCCAGGGATGGCCGTTCGGGGTGAGGATGCCGAGGCGCAGCTCCTTGCTCTGGGCGAGCAGCAGCGCCGGCTTGGCGATCGGCAGGGTCGCAGCGGCTGCGATGAGATGACGGCGTGAAATGGTCATGACGGAACTCCCCTTATTGGTTGGCAGGCAGGTTCACTTCACCAGGGCCAGCGAGAGCCATGGGTAGATCGAAAGCAGGACCAGGAGGACGCAGGAGATGATGAAGAAGGGCAGCGTCACCATGAACATCCTGCCGGGCTTGGCCCCCGTCACCGCGGCGGCGACGAAGAAGCACAGGCCCACCGGCGGCGAGAGCAGGCCGAGCACGAGGTTGATCACCACGACCACGCCGAAATGGCGGGGGTCGATGTTGTAGACCTCGGTCGCGATCGGCAGCAGGATCGGCACCGTCATGATCAGACCGGGAATGCCGTCGATCACCGTGCCGATGACCAACAGGATGACGTTGACCAGCAGCATGAATGTCACCGGATCCTTGGCGATCGCCTGGATCGAGGCGGCGACAGCCTGCGGGACCTTGCCGTAGACCAGCACCCAGGAGAACACGGCGGCAGCGGCGACGAGGAAGAGCACGATCGCCGAGTAGACGCCGGCGCGCAGCATCATCTGCGGCATCTGCTTGAATTTGAGTTCCTTGGTCCAGTAGCAACCGATCAGCGCCGCCGCGACCGAGCCGACCGCGGCCGCTTCCGTCGCATTGGCGAAGCCGCCGAGGATCGAGCCGACGATCACGATCGGGATCAGCAGCGTCGGCGCGGCGCCCAGCACGATCTTGACCCGCTCGCGCAGGGAGAGCTTGTCGCCGGCCGGATAGTTGTAGACGAAGCCCATGCCGGCGATGACGAGGAAGAACAGCAGCGTCAGCAGCACGCCCGGCACGATGCCGGACATCAGCATGTCGCTGACCGAGACCTGCGCCAGCACGGCATAGACGACGAACATGACAGAAGGCGGGATGATCGGGCCCAGCATGCCGCCATAGGCGGTGAGGCCGGCGGCGAAATCCTTGTCGTAGCCCTTGCGCTCCATCTCGGGGACCATGACCTGCGCCATGATCGCGACCTGGGCCGTCGCCGAGCCGAGGATCGAGGAGACGAACATGTTGGCGAGGATGTTGACATAGGCCAGCCCGCCCTTGAGCGAGCCGACGAAGGCCATGGCGAGGTCGACGATGCGGCGGGTGATGCCACCGCCATTCATGATCTCGCCGATCAGGATGAAAAGCGGGATCGCGATCAGCCCGTAGCTGTCGACACCACCGAACATCTGCAGCGGATAGTTCGGCAGCAACTGCATATTGCCGGCCGCCGCCATGTAGATGAGGGCGCCCAGGCACAGGCATAGCGCGATCGGCACGCCGGCCAGCATGATGCCGAAGAAGGCTCCAACCGTGAGTGCCATCAGTTCACCACCCCGTCGGCATTGGCGGCAGCGAAGCCGGGCAGCTCCTGCTTCGCGACCAGGCCGAGATCCTCGAACAGGTTCGCCAGCGCATGCAGCGTCATGGTGAAGGCGAAGAGCGGCATGATCAGGTAGATCACCCAGGTCGGCCAGTTCAGCGTCTGGGTCCGCTCGGTGTAGATGAAGTTGAACGACTGGCCGGCATAGTCCCTGGCGTCGAAGCCGGCCTGGGCGATGCCGACCGGATCGAGCCAGAGCCAGCACATCACCCCCAGGGCGACGCCGAACAGGACCACGCCGAGCGTTGCGATCACCCGGAAGATCGCGGCGCCACGCGCCGAGAAGCGCTCGGTCAGCATGGTCACTGCGAAATCGAGCCGCATGCGCGTCATGGCGGAAGCGCCGATGAAGGTCAGCCAGACGACGCTGTAAACCGCGGATTCGTCGATCCAGTAGATCGGGTAGCCCGTGTAGCGCGTGACGACGTTGAGCAGGATCAGCGCCGAGAGCAGGAACATCAGCGCCTGGATAGCGCGATGCTCGACCCTGAGCAGGCCTCCGGACACGGCGACGATCGCCTCCGGCACGGCCATGGAGCGGCGTTTCGCCACGACAGCTTCGTTGTTCATACTTGCCTTCCCCTTGCCACTTTGTAGATTGTATAAAATCTACGTGTCAATGGTTTTTCGTGCGGCGATCCACTACGGTGCAGTCGATGTCACCTCCCCTGAAACACCGCACCCTTGCCTCGGCGATCGTCGATCGCCTGCGACAGGAGATCCTCGCCGGCAGCTATCCGGCCGGCTCGCAATTGCGGCAGGACGCGCTGGCGCAGGCCTATGAGGTCAGCCGCATCCCCGTGCGCGAGGCGCTGTTCCAGCTCGAGGCGGAGGGTTTCGTCAGGATCGTCCCGCACAAGGGCGCAATTGTCTCAGGGCTGTCGCTGGACGAGATCAACGACGTCTTCGAGCTGCGAAAGCTCCTGGAGCCGCGGCTGCTGGCGAGCTCGGTGCCGGTGCTGACGGCTGAAGACTTCGCCGCCGTAGCCGGAATGGAAGCCGCCTTCGAGGAGGCGATGACGGCGCGCGACATCAGCCGCTGGGGGCTGCTCAACGCCGATTTCCACATGGCGCTCTATGCCCGCGCGACGCAGCCGCGCACGCTCGCGATCGTCGCGGGGCTATTGCAGACCAGCGATCGCTATACGCGGTTGCAATTGCAGCACAGGTCATCGATCGAGCGGGCGCGGACCGAGCACAACGAGCTGATCCGACTCAGCCGTGCCGGAGCGATGAAGGAGGCGTGCCGCCTCCTCGTCGACCATATCGAGCTGGTGCGGCGAGACCTGGTCGCCTTCCTGGAGGAGCGCGGGAAGGGGTAGCAAGGATCGCGTCGCAAACGTGAGGCGCGGGATCCCCTCTCCCGGATGGAAGAGGGGTAGGGGTGAGGGCCCGCCGCTGACCACTCAAACGCAACGGCGCCGCTGCGACCTCTCCGGATAGGGCAGGCCCTCATCCCTGCCCTTCTCCCACACGGGGGAAGGGTTCCCCGCGCCCTTCAGAGCCGTCTCGCCACGTAATCCTCAGGTCAGCTTCCCCCTCGCCGCTACCGGCAGTTCGCCGATGAGCTTGTCGCCGCGCACTGTCACCAGCCGGTCCACCATGTTGACGACGACGCAGACATGGTTCGGCACCACGCGCACGACCTCGCCGACATTGGGCCGCTCATTGCTGCCGGAGAGGTCGAGGAAGCCGTGCTCCTCGGCGAATTGGGCGATCCTGGCCAGCGGGTATTCGAGGATGTAGCCGTGGCCGTCGAGCCCGCCCTTGTCGCTGGTCAGCGTCTTCGAGCCGGAATCGAGGATGCCGCGCTCCGGTCCGGCCCGGCTGACCACGGTCGCGTAGACGGTCAGTGCGCAGTCCTCAAGCGCCGCCACCCCCGCCGCGATCTGCATGCGATCGTTGAAGATCGAGGTGCCCGAGCGATGCTCGGTCGAGCCCTTGAGCTTACCGATATTCGGGATATTGGGTGAGCCTCCGGTCGAGACGATGCCTGCCTCCAGTCCCGCCTCGCGCAGGCCGGCATTGGCGGTGTCGAGGAAATCCTGCGTCGCCGGCCAGCCCGTCTCGGGCGGATACATCAGGAAGCCGGCGAAGGTCAGGCCCTTCGAGGCCGCGATCTGCTTGGCGAGTTCGACCGCCTCGCCCGGCGTCTCGACGCCGGCGCGCTTGCGGCCGGTATCGCACTCGACCACGACCTCGAGATTGCGCCCGGCGATCTCTGCGGCCTTCGGCAGGCCGGCGATGGTGACGGGATTATCGGCCGCGACGATCATGCGGACGCGGCGTTGCAAGGCACCGAGACGCCCCAGCTTTTCCTCACCCAGAATGTTGTAGCTGATCAGGATGTCGTCGATGCCGCCATCGGCCATGACCTCCGCCTCGCCGAGCTTCTGGCAGGTGATGCCGCGCGCGCCGGCGGCGACCTGGAGCCGGGCCAGCTCAGGCGACTTATGCGTCTTGATATGCGGGCGGTTGGCGACGCCGGCAGCGTCGCAGGCGGCCTGGAGCCGGGCGATATTGGCCTCGACCTTGTCGAGGTCGATGACCACCGCCGGCGTGCCATAGACGCGGGCGATCTCCTCTGCGAGCGCGGTCACGGCAGCACCCGGACGATGACTTCGATCTCGACGGTCATGTTGTTGGGCAGCGAGCCCATGCCGACGGCGGAGCGGGCATGGCGGCCGTTCTCGCCGAGCACGGCGACGAACAGATCCGAACAGCCATTGATGACCTTGGGATGCTGGGCGAAATCGGGCGCGGCATTGACCATGCCGAGCAGCTTCACCACCTCGATCTTGTCGAGCGAGCCGGCGGCCTTCTTCATCGCCGCGAGCAGGCCGAGGCCGGTCTGCTTGGCGTGCTCATAGGCGTCCTCGATCGAGACATCGGCGCCGACCTTGCCGGTCGGATAGGTGCCGTCGGCGCGCTTGGGGCCCTGCCCGGAGAGGTAGATGAAGTCGCCGACGCGCTTGAAGCTGACATAGGTCGCGACCGGAGTCGGGACGTCGGGCAGGGTCAGGCCCAATTCCCTGAGCTTGTCATCGGCACTCATGCGTTTCTCCAATCGTCTTTCAAATCGCGGACCAGATAGCGGGCCGCATCGTCATAGCTCGCAAGCTTGCGGGCAAGGGCTTCGTCATGCGCCTCGCGAAAGCCCTGGCGACGCCAGAAGCCGGCCGAGTTGCCGACCGCGATCAGGGCCATGCGGACAAAGCCTGAAGCGCGGGCATGCGCTGCCAGCCGATCGACGCATGCCGAGGCGGCGCCACCGCCCCGTGCGCAGGGCAGCAAAGCGAGGTCATGGATGTAATAGGCATCGGCATCGCCCGGCAAAGCGCCGAGCAGGCTGTCGAGCGCCGGCACCTGGCCGAGCCGCCAGGGATGGCTCAGCACATAGCCGCCGAGCGCTTCCCCGCCCGCCAGCACGAGGCAGCCGGCCGGATGAAGCGCGAGCCGCTCGGCGAAGACGGCCTCGCCTTCCGGATAGTCCGGATGCACCTGTCCCGCGACCGCCATGATGGCCGGCAGGTCGGCGGCTGCCATGGGGCGCCAGGAGGGTGAGCTCTTCTCGGGCATGACTTTCGCGCAGCATCCCAACCGCGTCGTCCCGGGCGACCGCAGGGAGACCCGGGACCCATGCCTGAAGCCTTGTCGGAAAGGCTCCGGAATGGATCCCGGATCTGCGCCACGTCGTGGCTTGTCCGGGATGACTTGCGTTTGGGTATGCGGTTTACAGAACCGCTACGCCGCCTCGACCTTCCTGAACTTGTTGCTGCGCTTGGGGTGCCACCAGGCGCCCTTCAGCACCACGCCCTCGGAGACGATCTTGCGGTCGCCGATCAGGTGCTCGCCGACGACGTCGACATAGTCGAACTTGCCTTCCTTGACGGTGAGCACGGTCGCATCGCCGAGCGAGCCGACCTTGAGCGAGCCGTATTCCGTCCGCTTCAGCGCCATCGCCGCATTCACGGTCGAGGCGGCGATCACATTGTTCAGGCTCATGCCCATGCACAGGAACTTCGACATGGTCGTGACCTGGTCATAGGCCGGGCCGTCGATGCAGAGCTTGTGCACGTCTGAGGAGATCACGTCCGGCTCGAAGCCGTTGGCGAGCATGGCGCGCGTCGTCTTGAACGAGAACGAGCCCTTGCCGTGGCCGATGTCGAAGATGACGCCGCGCTTGCGGGCGGCGACCACCTCGGGCTTCACCGTGCCCTGTGCCGTCGCAGGCGCATTCGGGAAGGGGCGGAAGGCGTGGGTCAGCACGTCGCCGGGGCGCAGCATGGCGAGCACCTCCTCATAGGACGGCGGCGGATGGTCGATATGGCACATCAGCGGCATGCCGACCTCGTTGGCGACCTGCAGCGCGATGTTGAGCGGCACCGTGCCGGACGTGCCGGAGGCGTGTAGGCCGACGCGGACCTTGATGCCGACGATTAGGTCGCGATTCTTGTCGGCGACCTCGACGCAATCGATCGGATTCATCAGGCGAAGATCGCCGCTCTCGCCGACCATGACGCGGTGGTCGAAGCCATAGATGCCGGCATGCGAGACGTGGAGATAAGCGAGGATGCGCGCCTGGCTCTTCTCGATCACATGCTTGCGGAAGCCCGGCCAGTTGCCGGGCCCGGCCGAGCCGGTATCGACCGAGGTGGTGACGCCGGAGGCGCGGCAGAACTCGTCGGCGTCGATGCCGAGCGAAGTGCCGCCCCAGTAGACATGAGTGTGCAGGTCGATCAGGCCCGGCGTGACGATGTAGCCCGAGACGTCGCGGACTTCCTTGGCTCCCTTCAGGTCCTTGCCGAAACCCGAGACCTTCCCGCCGGTGAAGGCGACGTCGAGGACGCCGTCATGCTTCTGCGACGGGTCGATCACCCGTCCGCCCTTGAGGATGAGATCGTGGGTCATGACTGCTCCTTGGGGAAACCAGGCGGACGGACGCTTCGCGTTCAGGCGAAGCTGGCCGTATCGAACTTCTGAATGACGGTAAACTTAAGCGATCACCGCGCCCTTGCGCTCGACGATCATGCCGTAGGTTTGCGGCTCGCGATGCTTGGCGAAATTGAACGTCGAGTTCTTGTAGCTGTTGCCGAGGTCGAGATCGCAGCGGGCGACGACGAGTTCGTCATCCTCGGTCACCGCCTGCGCCACCACCTCGCCTGTCGGGGCGATGATGCAGGAGCCGCCGATCTGGTCGACGCCGGCCTCCAATCCCGCCTTGGCGACGCCGACCACCCAGGTCGCGTTCTGATAGGCGCCGGCCTGCATCACCAGCTGGTTGTGGAAATTGCCGAGCCGGTCGTGATCGGGCGCCGGCGGGTTGTGCTTGGGCGTGTTGTAGCCGAGCACAATCATCTCGACGCCCTGCAGCCCCATGACGCGATAGCTCTCGGGCCAGCGCCGGTCGTTGCAGATCATCATGCCGAGCCGGCCACCCATTGTTTCCCAGACCGGCCAGCCGAGATTGCCGGTCTCGAAATAGCGCTTCTCGAGATTCTGGAAGACGGCGTCCGGCCGATGCTCGGGGTGCCCCGGCAGATGGATCTTGCGGTATTTTCCGACGATCCGGCCCGATTTGTCGACCATGATCGCGGTATTGAAGCGGCGCTTGCGGCCGTCCTCGAAAGCCAGTTCCGGATAGCCGAGATGGAAGCCGATGCCGAGCCGCTCGGCTTCGGCGAAGAGCGGCGCCGTCTGGTTCGATGGCATGGCGCTCTCGAAATAGGAGTCGATCTCGGCCTCGTCATCGATCCACCAATGCGGGAAGAAGGCGGTCAGCGCCGCCTCGGGATAGACGACGAGGTCGCAGCCATTCGCCTTTGCCTGGCGCATCAGCTCGATCATGCGGGCGACGGCAGAGCTGCGGCTCTCCTCGCGCTGGATCGGCCCGAGCTGGGCTGCGCCGACGGTCAGGATACGAGGCATCGGAAGGCTCCTGCTGTGCTTGGTCGTTGCTCGAGGATGCTGCGCGAGGCGGACGCCGCTATCCATATGCGCCATTGCGCAGTTGCCGTTACGGCAATAGCGTCGAGCGTTCCCTCTGGGCTCGGTCCGGAAGCGCCGGCCGCGGCTGCCGGGGCAGCATCGAGCTGCGGATCAAAGTCATGGCCACGTTCAATGTCGTCCGCTTCCGCATCAAGCCCGGACGTGAGGCCGAATTCCTCGACGCCCACCGCCAAGGCAAAGCCAATTGGCCCGGCCTTGCGCGAGGCCACATCATCAAGACCGGCGACCACGCCTATTGCCTGATCGGCGAATGGGAGGACCTCGCCGCCTTGAAGGGCGCCCGCGATCAGATGATCGCGACGCTCGGCAGCTTCCGCGACACGCTCGAGGACCTCGGCAATGGCCTCGGCGTCACCGACGCGGTGTCCGGGGAAGTCGTCCTGGACCTGCGCGCCTGACGCGCGCTCGACGATGCCATCACCGAGAGCGACGGCATCGCCAGGAAAATGAATGGGCCCATAGGCGGGCCAATTCGCTAAGCGGGTCGGGCTTCGACCAGGCCCGACGACAGCGCAGGACATGACGTCGAACCGCCTTCAGATGCTCTTGGCCAGGCGCGGGTCGAGCGAGTCGCGCAATCCGTCGCCAAGCAGGTTGACGGCCAGCACGGTGATCGAGAGGAACAGCGCCGGGAAGAAGACGATGTGCGGCCTGACCTGCCAGAGCGCCCTGCCCTCGGCCATGATGTTGCCCCAGGACGGGGTCGCCGGCGGCACGCCCGCGCCGATGAAGGACAGGATCGCCTCGATGATCATGGCACTGGCGCAGATATACGTTGCCTGCACCGTCATCGGCGCGATCGTGTTGGGCAGGATGTGCTTGACGATGATGCGCGGCACGCGTGCGCCGTTCGAAATCGCCGCCTCGACATAGGGCTGTTCGCGCAGGGAGAGCACGACGCTTCGAACAAGACGGGCGACGCGCGGAATCTCGGCGATGGTGATGGCGAGAATGACGTTGCCGACCGAACCGCGCGTCAGCGCCATCAGAGCGATGGCGAGCAGGATCGGCGGGATCGACATCATGCCGTCGATGACGCGCATGACGATGCCGTCGGCCCAGCGCACGAAGCCGGAGAACAGCCCGATCGCCAGACCGGCGATCGAGGCCAGGATCGCGACCGAGAAGCCGACGATCAGCGAGACGCGGGCGCCGTAGACGACGCGCGAATAGATGTCGCGCCCGAGCATGTCGGTGCCGAACCAGTAGAGCTCGGACGGCACGCGCGTACGCCGCGCCGTCGAGATCGCCGTCGGATCGACCGTAAAGAGCAGTGGCGCGAAGACCGCGATGAAGATCATCGCCAGCAGCAGGAAGCCGCCGATCGCGACCGAAGGGTGCTTGCGCAGATAAGAGCGCTTGGGCGGCTTGACGCCCGCGCCGATTTCATCCGCCAGAGGCAGTGGGGCAGCTGGAGCGGTCAATAGCGTATCCTCGGATCGACGAGGGTGTAGATCAGGTCGACGGCCAGGTTCACCAGCACGTAGACGAACGAGAAGATCAGCACGACGCCCTGGATGACCGGATAGTCGCGCCGCAGGATCGCATCGAGCGTCAGCCGGCCGAGGCCAGGAATGGCGAAGACGCTCTCGGTGACGACGGCGCCGCCGATCAGCAGCGCGACGCCGATGCCGATGATCGTGACGACCGGCACCGCCGCGTTCTTCAGCGAATGCAGGAAGAGCACGTCACGGTTGCCGACGCCCTTGGCCTGAGCGGTGCGGACATAGTCCTGCTGCAGCACCTCGAGCATGGTCGCGCGGGTGATGCGCGCGATCAGCGCAATATACACCGTGCCCAGCGTGATCGAGGGCAGGATCAGGTTCTTGAACCAAGGCCAGATACCCTGCGAGATCGGCGTGTAGCCCTGCACCGGCACCCAGTCGAGCTTGAGCGCGAAGACATAGGCGAGCAGGTAGCCGATCACGAAGACCGGCACGGAGAAGCCGAAGACCGCAAAGCCGACCACGGCGCGGTCGACCCAGGTGCCGGCCTTCCAGGCGGCGATGACGCCAAGCGGCACGGCGATCGAAACCGCCAGGATCAGCGTCAGCACCATCAGCGACAAGGTCGGCTCGATGCGCTGGGCGATCAGCTGCGTCACCGGCAGCGAGGTGAAGATCGAGGTGCCGAGATCGCCCTGCAGCACCCGGAAGAACCATTCGCCGAAGCGGACCAGATAGGGCCGGTCGAGGCCCAGGCTGGCGCGGATGCGCTCGACGTCTGCGGGTGAAGCTTGGTCGCCGGCGATCACGGCCGCCGGATCGCCCGGCGCGATGTAGAGAAGCGAGAAGACGAACAGCGCCACGAAAGCCATGACGGGAATCGTCGAGATAATGCGTCTGACGATGAAAGCGAGCATCGAACCCCTGAGTTGCCGCTGCTGGCGCCGGAGTTGTCGGAATGGCGACCCCGACAAATCCGGCGGCTTGATTGGAGCCTGCCGCCCGGGATCAACCAGGCCGCAGGCTTGCTCGGTCTCAGGCCTTCGACACGCCCCAGAAGAAGGGGAGCGGGCCGCTGGTCACGCCGGTGACGTTCTTCCGCCAGGCCTGGTAGCCGAGATAGAAGCCGGTCGGCGCATAGACGACGTTCTCGACGGCGGCCTTGTTGAGGCGGTCCATCGCCGCCTTCTCCTCAGCCTGATCCTTGGCGTTGAACCAATTGGTGACCTCGGTCTCGACCGCCGGCACGTCCGGCCAGCCGAACCAGGCCTTGTCGCCATTCGCCCGGATCGCCGTGTAGGAGGACGGGTTGATGCAGTCGGCGC
Organism: Allobosea sp. CCNWLY174; assembly: GCF_037120455.1. NCBI lineage: Bacteria > Pseudomonadati > Pseudomonadota > Alphaproteobacteria > Hyphomicrobiales > Alloboseaceae > Allobosea > Allobosea sp. CCNWLY174. Next base: position 1,383,300 of record NZ_JBBBBQ010000001.1, read on the forward strand.
CGGCATGCCAGGTGTGGAACATGCTCCAGCCGCCCTGGCTCGGCGGGGTCTTCTGGGCGCGCCGTGCGCCGACCGTGCCCCAGTCGGTGGCGACGAAATCGACCTTCAGGCCGATGCTCTTGAGCAGCTCGGCCGTGACGTCGCCCATCGCCTTGGTCGCCGACATGTCCTGCGCCACGACGCAGATCACCGGCTCGCCATTGTAGCCGGACTCGGCGATGAGCTTCTTGGCGGCCGCGACGTTCTTCATCTTCAGCATGTCGCCGCCCGCCTCGGTATAAAGCGGGGTGCCCGGCGTGAAGAAGCCGGGCAGCGGCTTCCAGAGCTTGTCGTCGTCGCCGACGATCGAGCGCATGAAGTCTTCCTGGTTCATCGCCGTCAGCACCGCTTGGCGCACCTTCAGATTGTTGAAGGGCGGATGCAGGTGGTTCATGCGGAAGGCGCCGATATTGCCGAGCGGATCGCCGATATCGACGCTGATGTCCTTGTGAGCCTTGAGCACCGGCACGAGGTCGGAGAGCGGGGTCTCCCACCAGTCGACCTCGCCGCTCTGCAGCGCGGCTGCCGCGGTCGCGGCATCGGGGATGATCACCCACTCGATCCGGTCGACCAGCATGTTCTTGCCGCCGGCGAGCCAATCTGCCTTCTCGGAGCGCGGCACATAGTCGGCGAACTTCTCGAAGACCGCCTTGGCGCCCGGCACCCATTCACTGCGGGCGAACTTCATCGGCCCGGAGCCGACATACTCGGTGATCTGCGTGAACGGATCGGTCTTGGCGATGCGCTCGGGCATGATGAAGGAGCACGGCGCGTTGTTCTTGGCGAGCGCCAGCAGCATCTTCGGGAAGGGCTGCTTGAGCTTCCAGGTCCAGGTTCGGTCGTCGACGGCGGCGAGCTCGTTCTCGATCGCCTTGATCATCAGGCCCATCGGGTCGCGGGCCTGCCAGCGCTTCAGGCTCTGCACCACGTCCTTGGCGAGCACCGGCGTGCCGTCATGGAATTTGAGGCCGGAACGCAGCTTGAAGGTCCAGGTCAGGCCGTCGGAGGAGACCTCCTCGCCCTCGACCATCTGGCGCTGCGGCTGGAACTTCGAATCGATGCCGTAGAGCGTGTCCCAGACCAGGGCTGCGGCATTGCGGACGACGTATTGCGTCCCCCAGATCGGGTCGAAATTGGCGAGGTTGGCCTGCGGCACGAAGCGCAGCGTCTTGGCCGCCGCGCCTTGCGAGAGCGCTGGCATGGCGATGCCGCCGGTTGCTGCCAGAACGCCGGTGCCGGCGGCGGTCTTCAGAAAATTCCTGCGGTCCATCTTGTACTCTCCCCTGAAGCGGCGGCGGCCTCTGATCGGGCGACCTTGCCTAGAGTGTGGGCAGAAAAATCTGCGCCTGACAACACGCTTGACGGGTCGCTACGACAAGAATTGGCCCTGCACGGTTCGTGCCAGACGGAACCGGTTTGCGGCTCACGACATCGTTTGCAAGCAAACGACACGCGAAGCCGGGGGACAGGCGCAGAAAATTGCGCCGACCAGCCTAAATCGATTTGATCGGCGCATCGATGCGCGCGAACGGACGCGCGGATTCAAACGATGCAGCCGCCTGCATGACGAGCGCATCATTGCCGAATGCCCCCACGATCTGCAGACTCGCCGGCAATCCGGCCGAGGTCAGCCCACAGGGCACTGCGGCGGCCGGCTGCTGGGTGATGTTGAAGGGGTAGGTCAGCGGCGTCCAGCGTGTCCAGTCCTCGCCATAGCTGCCATGCTCGGGCGTGTTCCTGCCGACTGCGAAGGCCGGCAGCGGCAGCGTCGGCGTCAGCAGGAGATCGAAGCGCTCATGGAACTGCGCCATCTGATAGGCAAGCGTATTGCGCTGATAGAGCAGGGCATCGACGTAAGCAGCGCCCTCAATCCGCTCGCCCATCTCGGCGACGGCTACGAGGCCGGGATCCATCTGCGCGCGCCCCGCCGCATCGGTGCTGCGCAGGGCCAGCGCGGCGCCGGCCGACCAAAGCGTCATCAGCGTTTCGATCGGATCGTCGAAGCCGGGATCGACCTCCTCGACGGTCGCCCCCAGTTCGCGGAAGGTCAGCGCCGCCGCATGCGTCAGAGCCGCGATCTCGGGGTCGACCAGCGCATCGCCGCCAAGCCGTGGTGACCAGGCGATGCGCAGGCCGCGCACGCCGCGATCGAGCCCGGCCGTGAAATCGGGCGGGGGATGTTTGAAAGCGGTCATGTCGCGCGCATCGGGCTGGCCGATCGCGTTCATCGCAAGGGCCGAGTCGCGCACGGTGCGGGTCAGCGGCCCGAGATGGGCGAGGAAGCCCATGACCGAGGCGGGCCAGGCCGGCACGCGGCCATAGGTCGGCTTGAGACCGAAGACGCCACAAAAGGCGGCAGGGATGCGCACCGAGCCGGCGCCGTCGGTTCCGAGATGGATGCAGCCGAGATTGAGCGCTGCGGCCACGGCTGCACCCGATGAGGAGCCTCCCGGACCGGTCGAGACATCCCAGGGATTGCGGGTGATGCCGGAGAAAGGCGAATCGCCGACGCCCTTCCAGCCATACTCCGGCATGGTGGTCTTGCCGAGGAAGACGCAGCCGGCTTCGCGCAGCCGGGCCGTCGCCGGCGCGTCCTCCTGGAACGGCGCATCGGAAGCCAGCGCCGAACCACGCCGCATCGGCCAGCCGGCGACGCCGAGATTGTCCTTGATCGTCACCGGCACGCCGTCGAGCGGGCCAAGCGCCTCGCCCTTCAGCCAGCGGCTCTCCGCAGCCTGCGCCATGGCGAGCGTCACGGGCTCGTCGCGGACGACGAAGGCGTTCACCTCCGGCTCGAAGCGCTCGATGCGGGCGAGCGCGTCCCTGGCGACCTCGACCGGCGAGAGTTCGCGCGCGGCGTAGAGATCGCCGAGCTCGGCGGCGGACAGCAAAGCGATGGTGGTCATAGGAAAATCCCCCTCAGGCGTTGGCGGCGCGCCAGGCGGCGCTGAGCAGGACATTGGCGCCGGCAACCATGTCGTCGTCGCTGCTGAGCTCCGCCGGGTTGTGCGAGAGTCCGCCGATCGAGGGGATGAAGACCATCGCGGTCGGGCAGAGCCGCGACATCATCTGCGCATCATGACCGGCCCCCGAGATCATCCGGCGGATGGGTAAGCCGAACTCGGCGGCGCTCGCCTCGACACTGGCGATCAGCTCCTCGGCAAAGGGCGTCGCCGGGAAGCGGGCGAGATCGCGGAAGCTGATCGAAATATCGTCGCGCGCCGACAATTCGGCGCAGAACTTGCGGACGGCGGCCTCGGCCTCTGCCAGCGGCGCATCGAGCGGATTGCGCAAATCGAGCGTCATCACGACGGTCTCGGGCACGACGTTGACGTTGCCGGGCCAGGTGCGGATCACGCCCGAATTGGCGAGCTGGCCTGGAATCGTCTTGGTCAGTTCGTTGGCGAAGATGTTGATGCGGGCAGCGGCGAGGCCGGGATCCTTGCGGTAGCGCATCGGCGTGGTGCCGGCATGGCTCGGTCGGCCAGTAAGCATCAGTTCGAGCCAGCAGATCGCCTGGATGCCGGTGACGGCGCCGAGGCCGCCGCCCTCGCTCTCGAGCACCGGCCCCTGCTCGATATGCAGCTCGAGATAGGCATGCGCCGGCAGGAAGCCGGGCTGCTCGGCACCGTGATAGCCGATGCGCTTCAACTCGCTGCCGAGCCCGGCGCCGTCGGAATCCTTCTCGGCATGGGCAGCCTCGACGCTCATCCCGCCGGCCCAGACATAGGAGCCGAGCATGTCGGGATGGAAGCGAGCGCCCTCCTCATTGGTGAAGGCGATCACGGCCATGTCGCGCTTCGGCGTCACACCGGCATCGCGCAAGGCCGCCAGCACCTCGACGCCGCCGATCACGCCGAGCGCGCCGTCGAAGCGCCCGCCGGTGCCGACCGTATCGATATGCGAGCCCATGATCACTGCCGGCCCGTCCTCCTGCCCCTTGAGAATGCCGACGATGTTGCCGATCGCATCGACGCGGACATCGAGGCCGAGCGCCTTCAGTTCGCCGACCAGCCAATCCCGCCCCTGCTTGTCTTCATCCGTCAACGCAAGGCGCCGGCAGCCGCCTTCCGGCGTCGCCCCGATCCTCGACAGGGCTGCAAGCCGCGAGAGCAGGCGCTCCCCATCGATCCGCAGATTGGTGCTCATCGCGTCGGCTCTCCATAGGCGCTCTGGTCTTTGCCCAGCAGGCCGGAACGGGCGCCCGCGCGCAAGAGGCAGATTGGGTGACACGACGCGTGCCGGCAGCGCGCCACGCGCAGGGCGCGGCCCGCCCCGGCGCGGCGAGGACTTTGAAGGAGCAATCTGCCCAGATAAAAGGCAGTCATCATGTCGCAGATCGCCCTGCCCTATCGCTCGGGGAGCCCCTGGCTCACCGAGGTCAAAGCCATGCTGGCGCTGAGCTGGCCGATGGTGCTGACCAATGTCGCCCAGACGGCGATGACGGCGACCGACGTGATCATGATGGGCCATCTGGGCCCCGACTCGCTGGCTGCCGGCGCGCTCGCCTCCAACCTCTACATGGCCTTCCTGATCTTCGGCATCGGTGTGATGGCCGCCGTCGCACCGATGGTCGCGATCGAGCTCGGGCGGAATCGGCATTCGGTCCGCGACGTGCGCCGCACGGTGCGACAGGGCTTCTGGGTAGCGGCGACGATGGCCGGCCCGATGTGGCTCTGCCTCTGGCAAGCCGAGGCGATCCTGACGGCGATGGGCCAGAATCCGGCGCTGGCGAAAGCTGCCGCTTCCTACCTGCACACGCTGCAGTGGGGGCTCCTGCCCTTCTACCTCTATCTCACCTTGCGCGGTTTCCTCGCAGCGCTGCAGCGGCCGTTCTGGGTCTTCGTGACTGTGCTCTTTGCGGTCGGCTTCAACGCCTTCGCCAACTGGGTGCTGATGTTCGGGCGGCTCGGCTTCCCGGCGCTCGGCCTGCCCGGCTCCGGGATGGCGACGGCGCTGGCCTCGACCCTGATGTTCGCCGGCCTCGCGCTGGTGGTCTCGCTCGACCGACGCTTCCGGCGCTATCATCTGTTCGGCCGGTTCTGGCGGGCGGACTGGAGCCGTTATCGCGCCTTCTGGCGGATGGGCCTGCCGATCGGCACCACCGTCGGCTTCGAGGTCTGGATCTTCAACGGTGCCGCCTTCCTGATGGGCCTGCTCGGCCCGACCTCGCTCGCCGCCCATGCGATCGCGATCCAGATCGCCTCGCTCTGCTTCATGGTGCCGATGGGCATCGGCCAGGCCGGAACCGTCAGAGTGGGGCGCGCCTTCGGCGCCGGCGATGGAGAGGGCGTCGCCCGGGCCGGCGCGACGGCGCTCGCGCTCGCGACCGCCTTCATGTGCTTCACCGCCCTGCTGATGTTGCTGATCCCGCACTGGCTCGTCGTTCCGTTCCTCGACGCCGGCAAGCCGCGCGCCGCCGAAGTGGCAGAGCTCGCTATCGTGTTCCTGTTCTATGCGGCGATCTTCCAGATCGTCGACGGCATCCAGGTGGTCGGGGTCTCGATCCTGCGCGGCTTGCGCGACACGCGCGTGCCGATGCTGTTCGCCGGCCTCGGCTATTGGGGCATCGGCCTGCCGCTCTCGGCGGCGCTCGGCTTCCTGACACCGCTCGCCGGCGTCGGCATCTGGATCGGGCTCGCGACCGGCCTCGCGATTGTCGCCGCCTTGATGCTGGCCCGCTGGTTCGCCCGCGAGCGGCTCGGCCTGACCAGGTCGGCCGGTCTGCCCGCCTCGTAGCGACGCTGCGACTGCAGCGTAGCGATCCGTTAACTCCAGGTTGCATTTTCGCGCATCTTGGCGGACACTTCCTGCGACGATCCCTCGTGCCGCCGCGCTGAAAAGGGACGAGTCGTGACGCCGCAGGATATCGCGCTGATCCGGTCGAGCTTTGCGCAGCTGCATCGGCGCAAGATCGAGACAGCGTGCCTGTTCTATGAGCGGCTGTTCACCACGACGCCCGGCGCACGTGCCCTCTTCAAGACCGATATCGAGACCCAGGCGGCCAAGCTGATGGAGACGCTGATGGTCGCGCTCGCCACGCTGAACGATCCCGGCGGTCTCAAGGTCCTGCTCAACCGTCTCGGCGAGCGTCATCAAGGCTACGGCGTTCAGCCCGAGCATTATGACGCCGTCGGCAGAGCGCTGCTTTGGACCCTAGAGACCTCACTCGGGCCCGACTTTACACCCCAGACCCGGGCAGCCTGGACCGAGCTCTACGATCTGATGGCCAAGACCATGCTTTCGGCCGCCACACCGAGCCTGCGCTCGGCTTAAGCCCCTCAGAATTCCTCCCATCCCGCATCGCTGGCGCGTCCGTTCGCGGCCTTCCGGGGCTGGGGCGCAGCGGCCTTGCTCTGGGCGAAGGCGGCTTCGGCGAGCTGGCGCAAACGCTCCGGCTCGGGCGCCAGGCCGCTCCCCCGATCCGCCGGGCCGGCGGCATGCGGCGTGGCGCCGGCAGGGCGTGCGTGCGCGCGCATCGCCGGCCGGGCAGCCGGACGCGTTCCCGGGCCGGCGAAGGCCGGTGCAGGCGCCATGGTGCCGTGGGCGGCGTTCCCGGTGCGGAAGCTCGCCACCAGCGTATTGAGCTCGCCGATCCGGCCCGACAGCGCCCCCGCCGAGGCGGCGCTCTGTTCGGCCAGCGCCGCATTGGCTTGCGTCATCTCGTCGAGATGGGCGACCGCCTGGCTCATCTCCTCGATGCCGTTGGCCTGCTCGCCCGCCGCCGCCGA